>NZ_BCTZ01000014.1 GCF_001591025.1 Sphingomonas soli NBRC 100801 | reverse complement strand
CCCGCCGGTCGGGGTTTCGGCTGTATCCGGGATTAGCTGCGCTAATCCCGGGCCTCAACCGTCGTAATCACCGCCCAGATTCTGGTTGCGGGGCGGCGCAGCCGCGGTGAGGCGGAGCGCCTCTGCCGATGCTGCGAGGCTGCCGATCTCGTCCGGCGCTTCCTCGTCGTCGATCTGGACGCGCTGCATGCTCGCCACCACCGATTCCTGGAGGTGCGCAGGATGCACGGTCTCTTCGGCGATCTCGCGTAGCGCGACGACCGGGTTTTTATCGCGATCGCGATCGATCGTCAGCTCGGCGCCGCCCGAAATCTGGCGGGCGCGCTGGGCTGCGAACAGCACGAGATCGAAACGATTGGGAATCTTGTCGACGCAATCTTCGACAGTGACGCGTGCCATGCAGCGCTTCCTTGGAGTTAAGGTGTCCGGGAAAGGCGTGGCACCTAGGCGGCAGACGCCGAATTGTCAAGGAAATCCCGGCTCCCGCGCCCCCGCGAACCGAATCGCACGGCCGTGCGTTCAGCGCCGCACGTGTAACGAAAGGCCGTCTCATCCTCATGCATGCGCTTGCCAACCCCGCCGATGCTCCGCACATCCGGGCAATGCCCATGCCCGCCAGCTTCACCGTAGATGGCAACCGGCTGACCCTCATCACCGAAGGGCCGGACCGGATGCATGCGCTGCTCGAGCTGATCAAATCGGCGAAGCGGTCGCTGCGCGTGCTTTATTACATCTATGTCGCCGACGAAGCGGGCGAGGCCGTGCGCGACGCGCTGATCGCGGCGGCCTGGCGCGGCGTGGAGGTGCATCTGATCGTCGATGGCCTGGGCAGCGAGACGGCGCAGGCCAAGGGATTCTTCGATCCGCTGCACGATGCGGGCGTCGACATATGCCGCTTCGTGCCCCGCTGGGGCCGCCGCTATCTGCTGCGCAACCACCAAAAGCTCGCGCTCGCCGACGAAGAGCGCGTGATCATCGGCGGCTTCAATATCGAGGACAGCTATTTCGGCACGCCCGATGAAGCGGCGTGGCGCGATCTTGGGCTGCTGGTGGAGGGGCCTGCGGCTGCGCGGCTCACCGGCTATTTCGATGCGCTGTCGCGCTGGGCGAAGCGGCCCCGGGCGTCGATGCGCAAGCTCGGCAAGACGCTGCGGACGTGGAGCGAGCCCGAGGGCGCGACCCGCTGGCTCCTCGGCGGCCCGATGCGGCGGCTGTCGCCCTGGGCGCGCGTGGTCAAGCGCGACATGGATCGCAGTTCGATGATCGACATCATCGCAGCTTATTTCGCCCCCAGCCCGGCAATGCTCCGCCGCCTGGACAAAGCGGGCAAGCGCGGCCAGGTCCGCCTCGTCCTGCCTTCCAAGCTCGATCATGGCGCGGCGATCTGGGCGGCGCGCTTCACTTATGCCGGGCTGCTGCGCAAGCGCGTCCAGATCTACGAATATCAGCCGACCAAGCTGCACACCAAGCTCTTCGTGATCGACGATGTCGTCCATATCGGCTCGGCAAATTTCGATATCCGCTCGATGTATCTCAATCTGGAGCTGATGCTGCGGATCGAGGACCCAGCCTTTGCCGCGCATGTCCGCGCCTATGTCGAGGGCGAGATCGCCGATTCGGAGCGGATCACCGGCGACGTCTATAAGGCGCGCACCGGGCTATGGACCCGCATCAAGCAGGCTGGCGCTTATTTCGTGATGGCCGTGCTCGATTATAACGTCACGCGCAGGCTCAATTTCGGGCCGCGCCGGCGGAAATAGCGATCGGCGCCAATCGCTTAAACTCTGGTGCGGTGCATTCGGGGCAGCGCCTGCATTCTGCCGCGCCCCATGAAAGGCAGGTGCGACTTATCCTCAGCGATCGAGCGGGCGGGCTGTCCGTGTCCTGCGCGCCCAAGCCAGCACATTCCTCCGAACGCTTGCCGTTTCCCGCGACGCACGGCATGGGAGGCGGCTTGTTCGCAGGAGGTTGAGGCGCATGAAGGACAGGCTGGTTACGCTGATCGGCGGAGGCGGGTTTCTCGGCCGCTATGTCGCGCAGGAGCTGTTCGCCGCCGGAGCGCGCATCCGCATCGCGCAGCCGCGCCCGCGCGACGCCTGGTTCCTCAAGCCGCTCGGCGGGCTCGGCCAGGCGCAGTTCGCGGCCGCGGATGTCCGCAAGCCCGATAGCCTGGCGCGCGCGCTTCAAGGGTCCGACGCGGTGGTCAATCTGGCGGGCGTGCTCGCCGGGGATTTTGAAGGCATCCATGCGGATGGCGCCCGCAATGTGGCCGAAGCCGCCGCCGCTGCGGGCGTAACCTCGCTCGTTCATGTCTCCGCGATCGGCGCTGATCCTGCATCGCCCTCGGGCTATGGGCGCAGCAAGGGCGAAGGCGAAGCAGCTGTCCGCAAGGCATTCCCCGATGCCGTGATCGTCCGTCCCTCGATCCTGTTCGGCCGCGAAGATCAGTTCGTGAACCGCTTTGCCGGCATGATCGCCAGCATGCCGCTGGCTGTGCCCGTGCTGCGCGGCGAAGCCAAGTTCCAGCCGGTCTATGTCGTCGATGTCGCGCGCGCGATCGTCCAGGCGCTCGGCGACCCTGCGGCGCATGCCGGGCGGCTATATACGCTGGGCGGGCCCGATGTGATTTCGATGGCCGAGCTGTTCAAATGGATCGGCGGCGCGATCGGCCGCGACGTGCCGTTCGTCGATCTGCCCGATGCGATCGGCGGCGTGGTGCCGTTCCTGCCCTTCGCCCCGATCACGCTGGATCAGTGGCGGATGCTGGAGGCCGATAATGTCGTGCCGCCCACCGGCGTTGGCTTCGAGGCTTTCGGGATCGTGCCTGCCCCGCTGGCGAGCGTCGCGCCGTCCTGGATGGTGCGCTTCCGCAAGGCGGGCCGTTTCGGCAAGACGCGCGCTGCGGCCTGAACGGGGCGCGGGCATAGGGGGCGTATTCAATGAGCGATTATCTCGTCGCGATCCTGCTCGGCATTGTCGAGGGTATCACCGAGTTCCTGCCGGTTTCTTCGACCGGCCATCTCATCCTCGCGACCGAGCTGATGGGCTATGATGCGGCGAAATGGGCGGTGTTCAACATCGCGATCCAGCCCGGCGCGATCCTCGCGATCGTCGTGCTCTATTGGCGCACCTTCCTCGCGGTGTTCAAAGGGCTACTACGTTGGGAGGCAAGCTCGGTGGCGTTCGTCCGCAACCTGCTGATCGCCTTCATTCCCGCTGTGGCGCTGGGCCTGGTGCTGGCGGACCAGATCGACGCGCTGCTCGAGAATGCAGTGGTGGTCGCATGGGCGCTGATCATCGGTGGCGTCGCCATCCTCGTGATCGAGCGGCTGGCCAAGACCGAGAATGTGTTGGGCATCTCCGGCGTCTCGCTCAGCCAGTCGGTCAAGATCGGCCTTGTCCAGTGTATCGCGATGATCCCGGGTGTCAGCCGCTCGGGTGCCACGATCATGGGCGCGATGGCGTTCGGCATCGATCGCCGGACGGCCGCTGATTTCAGCTTCTTCCTAGCGCTGCCCACGCTCACCGGTGCCACCGTGCTTCAGCTTTACAAGCATCGCGACGCGGTCACGGCGGACAGCATGGGGCTGATCGCGATCGGCTTCGTCGTGTCGTTCGTGGTGGCGCTGGCGGTGGTAAAGGCGTTCCTGGCCGTGGTCACCAAGCACGGTTTCGCGCCTTTTGCTTGGTACCGAATCGTGGCCGGCGGTGCAGCCTTGATATGGCTGGGGATGCGATAGTCGCAAAACGGCCCTAAATACACGTCAAATTTTGTGTTTATATTACGTCAACGGCGCATAATCACAAACTAGGACAGCCACACTGCCTTTTATATCGGCGCGCCCTGCGATAGCGGAGGCGCCATGGCAGAAGAACGCATGCTCAAATTCGTCCGTACGGGGCAACAATACCCGGCCAAGCGCGACGCCGAACTGCGCGCGGAGGATTTCCGTGAGATCGCGGAACGCTATGGCGTGCCCGCCGCCGAGGAGCAGGCCGGGCGCTGCTCGCAATGCGGCGTGCCATATTGTACGGTGCATTGCCCCTTGCACAATCACATCCCCGATTGGCTCCGCCTGACTGCCGAGGGGCGGCTGCGCGAGGCCTATGAGCTGTCGAACAGCACCTCGACCATGCCCGAGATCTGCGGCCGCATCTGCCCGCAGGATCGTTTGTGCGAGGGCAATTGCGTCATCGAGTTTTCCGGGCACGGCGCGGTCACGATCGGCTCGGTCGAGAAGTTCATCACCGACACCGCCTGGGAAGAAGGCTGGGTCGAGCCGGTTCGCGTCGGTCCGGCGCGCGGCCAGTCGGTCGGCATCATCGGCGCGGGGCCTGCCGGGCTTTCCGCCGCCGAATATCTGCGCGAGCGTGGCTATGAGGTGCATGTCTATGACCGGCACGACCGCGCGGGCGGGCTGCTGACCTATGGCATTCCGGGCTTCAAGCTCGAGAAGCACGTCGTCATGCGCCGCGTTGAGCGTCTGCGCGAAGCCGGGATCACCTTCCACCACAGCTTTGAGGTTGGTCGCGATGCCAGCCTCGATGATCTGCGCGCGAAGCATGACAGCGTCCTGATCGCCACCGGCGTCTATAAGGCGCGCGGGATCAAGGCGCCCGGCGTCGGGGCCGCGGGTGTGGTCGAGGCGCTGGATTATCTCACCGCCCCGAATCGCAAGGGCTTTGGCGACGCGGTTCCCGAATATGACGATGGCTCGCTAAATGCCGCGGGCAAGCATGTCGTCGTAGTGGGCGGCGGCGATACCGCGATGGATTGCGTCCGCACTGCGGTTCGCCAAGGCGCAGCGTCGGTGAAGTGCCTCTATCGCCGCGACCGCGCCAACATGCCCGGTTCGCAGCGCGAGACTGCCAATGCCGAAGAGGAGGGCGTGGAGTTCGTCTGGCTCTCTGCGCCGGAAGCGTTCGAGGGTGGCGACACGGTCACCGGGGTCCGCGCCGCGAAGATGCGCCTCGGCGCGCCTGACGCCAGCGGCCGCCGCTCGCCCGAGATCGATCCCGGTGCCGAGTTCCAGCTCCCCGCCGATCTGGTGATCAAGGCGTTGGGCTTCGAGGCCGAAGACCTCCCCACGCTCTTCGGCGCGCCCGAACTGGGCGTCACGCGCTGGGGCACCGTCCGCGCCGATGGCAAGACGATGATGACCAGCCTCGATGGCGTGTTCGCCGCCGGCGATATCGTGCGCGGCGCCAGCCTTGTCGTCTGGGCGATCCGCGACGGCCGCGATGTCGCGGCGCATATGCACGCCTGGATGCGCGAAAAGGGGAGGATAGCAGCATGACCCGATGGATGGTTGCACTGGCGCTCGCGAGCGCGCTGCCCGGAACCGCACTGGCCCAGAACGCGCCAGGTGCGCAGGCGACGCCCGCGCCCGCCGATCCTGCGCGCGAAGCGGTCGCCCAGCGCGTGGCGGCCAGCCTTCTTCCCGCCGGCACCTATCGCCGTGTCATGCGCGACATGTTCCCCGGCATGATGGAAGCCATGTTCGATGGCATGGGCGGTCTTACCGGTGCCGATTTCGGCGTGCCGGACAAGGACGGCAAGACCTTCTCGCAGGCGATGGCGGAGAGCGATCCCGCCTTTCGCGAGCGCATGACGATCATGATGCGGATCATGGGCGAGGAAATGACTCCACTGATGGACGCGATCGAGCCGGGCGTCCGCGCGGCGCTGGGGCGCGCCTTTGCACGTCGCTTTACGCTTCCCCAGCTCAGCGACCTTGAGACGTTTTTCACGACGCCCACGGGCATCGCGTTCGGGCAGGAGCTCATGGCCGCCTTCATGGATCCTGACATGATGAAGGAAATGGCCGTGATGACGCCCGAAATGGTCAAGATCATGCCGAAGGTGATGCAGCGCTTCATCGCCGAGACCGCGCATCTGCCGCCTGAAAAGGAGAAGCTTGCAACGCCCGGAAAGCCGAAGGCGCAGTGATCGTTCGTTTGCTCCTTCCCGCCGCTGCCTTGCTCGGCCTTGCTCTCGCCGGGACTTCCGCCGGCGCCCGCGCATCGCAGGACGCGCATGCGGAGCTTGCCGCCCGGCTGGTTTCGGTATTGCCGCCATCGGGTGCGGAACCGGATGAGCCCGACCCCTTCGCCGCCGAGCGCGCCGCCGGTCTCGGCAAGCGCTATCCCGCCAAATCGGCCGAGATCGCAGCGGCCTTTGCCGATCGCGCGAAATGTTCGGACACCAGCCGCAGCGAGCAAGTGTCGCGCGTTATGCTCGCGGTGGCCATGTCGCTAAGCGACGATGATCTGCGCGCGATGATCGCCTTTTATACCGGGCCCGATCGCGCGGTGGCGGAAAAGGCGAGCGAGGGTACGCCCGAATGGAAGGCGCTTACCGGGCGCTATCCCCTGATTCGGTTCGGCGAAGCGATGAATGCGCAATTGGGCGGGGGCTTCATCGAGCAGATCTTCGCCGCAGAGGAAGCGTGCGACGCGGCATTGACTGCTGCGTTCGCCAAGGAAGGAATTTCGGAATGAACCAGGCAGAGCGCGATCGCCTTGCCCGTGAGGGCATGTACCGCCCCGAATTCGAAGGCGATGCCTGCGGCGTCGGGCTCGTCGCCGCGATCGACGGCCAGCCTTCGCGCCGCGTCGTCCAGTCGGCGATCGATGCGCTGCGCGCGGTGTGGCATCGCGGCGCGGTCGATGCCGATGGCAAGACCGGCGACGGTGCGGGCATCCATGTCGATCTGCCCGTTCGCTTCTTCGATGATGCGATCTCGGCGGGCGGGCATCGCGTGCGGCCGAACCGGCTCGCCGTTGGCATGATCTTCCTGCCGCGCACCGATCTGGGGGCGCAGGAGGCATGCCGCACGATCGTCGAATCCGAGATCATCGAGGCGGGCTACACCATCTATGGCTGGCGCCAGGTGCCGGTCGACGTCTCGGTGATCGGCCTGAAGGCGCAGGCGACCCGACCGGAGATCGAGCAGATCATGATCGCCGGCCCGATGCCGGGCGATGTCGACGCCGCCGAATTTGAGAAGAACCTTTATCTTGTCCGCCGCCGGATCGAGAAGCGCATCATCGCGGCGCAGGTGCAGGGCTTCTACATCTGCTCGCTCTCGTGCCGCTCGGTCATCTACAAGGGGCTGTTCCTCGCCGAATCGCTGAGTGACTTCTATCCGGACCTGCGCGACGATCGCTTCACCAGCCGCGTGGCGATCTTCCACCAGCGTTATTCGACCAACACCTTCCCGCAATGGTGGCTGGCCCAGCCGTTCCGCTGTCTCGCGCACAACGGTGAGATCAACACGATTCGCGGCAACAAGAACTGGATGCTCAGCCACGAGATCAAGATGGCGAGCCTCGCATTCGGTGAGCAGTCGGAAGACATCAAGCCGGTGATCCCGGCCGGCGCGTCGGACACGGCGGCGCTCGATGCGGTGTTCGAGGCGATCTGCCGCTCGGGCCGCGACGCGCCGACCGCCAAGCTGATGCTGGTGCCGGAGGCATGGTCGATAGAGGAAACCCCTGCCGATCATCTGGCGATGTACAAATATCTCGCATCGGTGATGGAGCCGTGGGACGGCCCCGCCGCGCTGGCGATGACCGATGGCCGCTGGGCGGTTGCCGGCGTGGATCGTAATGCGCTGCGCCCCTTGCGCTACACGCAGACCAGCGATGGATTGCTGATCGTCGGCTCCGAGACCGGCATGGTCCAGATCCCGGAGACCAACGTGGTTGCCAAGGGCCGGATGGGTCCTGGCCAGATGATCGCGGTTGATCTCGATTCGGGCGTCCTGTTCGACGACCGCGCGATCAAGGACCGGATCGCGGGGGAGGCCGATTATGCCGCCATGATCGGCGAATTCCTGACGATCAACGATCTCGCCGCCCCGACCGCGCCGCCACTCCGCTTCGATCGCGCCGAGCTTACCCGCCGCCAGGTCGCTGCCGGGCAAACGCTAGAGGATATGGAGTTGATCCTCTCGCCGATGGTCGAGACCGCGAAGGAAGCGATCGGATCGATGGGCGATGATACGCCGCTCGCCGTGATCTCTGACAAGCCGCGTTCGATCAGCCAGTTCTTCCGCCAGAATTTCTCGCAGGTCACCAACCCGCCGATCGATTCGCTGCGCGAGCGCCAGGTGATGACGCTTAAGACACGCTTCGGAAACCTCGCCAACATCCTCGATACCGAGGGTGGCGGGTCCAAGGTGCTCGTGCTCGAAAGCCCGGTGCTGACCAACAGCGACTGGGACCGGCTGCGCGCGCATTTCGGCGGTCAGGCCGCCGAGATCGACTGCACCTTCGAGGCCGGAGCGCCCAAGGAAAGCGGCGCGGATACGCTACGCGCCGCCATCGCCCGCATCCGCTACGAAGCCGAACAGGCCGTCCGCGCCGGCTGCACCGAATTGTTCCTCACCGACGAGCATCTCGGGCCGGACCGGATCGCGATCGCCGGCGTGCTCGCCGCCGCTGCGGTCCACACCCATCTCGTGCGCCGCGGCCTGCGCTCTTATGCCAGCGTCAACATCCGCACCGCCGAATGTCTCGACACGCATTATTATGCCGTGCTGATCGGTGTCGGCGCGACCACGGTGAACGCCTATCTGACCGAGGCGGCGATCGCGGATCGCCACGCGCGCTGCCTGTTCGGCGATCTCTCGCTCGAGGAATGCTTGAAGCGCCATCGCAAGGCGATCGACGAAGGGCTGCTCAAGATCCTGTCGAAGATGGGAATCGCGGTCATTTCCTCCTATCGCGGCGGCTATAATTTCGAAGCCGTCGGGCTCAGCCGCGCGTTGGTCAACGATCTCTTCCCCGGCATGCCGGCCAAGATTTCGGGCGAAGGCTATGCCTCGCTCCATCTCAACGCGACGATGCGCCACGAAGCGGCGTTCGATACCGAAGTCGCGACGCTGCCGATCGGTGGCTTTTACCGCCAGCGCTTCGGCGGTGAGACGCATGCCTATTCGGCGCAGCTCATGCACCTGCTGCAGACGGCGGTGGGGAATGACAGCTATTCCTCCTATCTCGCTTTCTCGCGCGGGGTCCGCGATCTGCCGCCGGTCTATCTGCGCGATCTGCTCGAATTCAACTTCCCGAGCGAAGGCATCGCGATCGACCAGGTCGAAGCGATCACCGAGATCCGCAAGCGCTTCGTCACGCCGGGCATGTCGCTGGGCGCTCTCAGCAAGGAGGCGCATGAGACACTTTCGATCGCGATGAACCGCATCGGCGCAAAGGCGGTGTCGGGTGAAGGCGGCGAGGATAGCGAGCGCTATCGCCCGCGCGAGAATGGCGACAACGCCAATTCGGTCATCAAGCAGATCGCCAGCGGGCGCTTCGGCGTCACGGCGGAGTATCTGAACGCGTGCGACGAGATCGAGATCAAGGTGGCGCAGGGTGCAAAGCCCGGCGAGGGCGGCCAGCTTCCCGGCTTCAAGGTGACCGAGTTCATCGCGAAGCTGCGCCACGCCACTCCGGGCGTTACGCTCATCTCGCCGCCGCCGCACCATGATATCTATTCGATCGAGGATCTGGCCCAGCTCATCTACGATCTGAAGATGATCAATCCCAAGGCGCGGGTATGCGTGAAACTGGTCTCCTCGGCCGGCATCGGCACGGTCGCGGCGGGCGTGGCAAAGGCGCATGCGGATGTCATCCTGATCGCCGGCCATGTCGGCGGCACTGGTGCCAGCCCGCAAACCTCGGTGAAGTACGCCGGCACGCCGTGGGAAATGGGCCTCAGTGAAGTCAACCAGACGCTCACGCTCAACGGCCTGCGCGGCCGCGTGAAGCTGCGCACCGATGGCGGGCTCAAGACCGGGCGCGACATCGTCATCGCCGCGATCCTGGGTGCCGAGGAATTCGGCATCGGCACGCTCAGCCTCGTCGCGATGGGCTGCATCATGGTGCGTCAGTGCCATTCGAACACTTGTCCCGTGGGCGTCTGCACGCAGGACGAGAAACTTCGCCAGAAGTTCGTCGGCACGCCCGAAAAGGTCATCAACCTGATGACCTTCATCGCAGAGGAAGTGCGGGAGATCCTCGCGCGTCTCGGCGTGAAGAGCCTCGACGACGTGATCGGGCGCACCGAATTGCTGCGCCAGGTCAGCCGCGGCGCGGAGCATCTAGACGATCTCGATCTCAATCCGATCCTGGCAAAGGTCGATGCGAGCGACGCCGAGCGCCGCTTCAGCCTGAGCACCTTCCGCAACGAAGTGCCGGACAGCCTCGATGCGCAGATGATCAAGGATGCCGCAGCGGTCTTCTCGCGCCGCGAAAAGATGCAGCTCACCTATACCGTGCGCAACACGCACCGCGCCGTCGGCACGCGGTTGTCGAGCGAGGTCACGCGCACCTTCGGCATGTCCGCGCTCTCGGACGGGCATATCCGTGTCCGCCTGCGCGGTTCGGCCGGTCAGTCGCTCGGCGCGTTCCTGTGCAAGGGGATCACGCTCGAAGTGTTCGGCGATTCGAACGATTATGTCGGCAAGGGTCTGTCGGGCGGTACGATCGTGGTGCGTCCGATGGTCAGCTCGCCCATCGAATCGTGGAAGAACACGATCATCGGAAACACCGTGCTCTACGGCGCAACCTCGGGCCGCCTGTTCGCAGCGGGTCAGGCGGGCGAGCGCTTTGCCGTGCGTAACTCGGGTGCCGAAGTGGTGGTCGAGGGCTGTGGCGCCAACGGCTGCGAATATATGACCAACGGCACGGCGGTTGTGCTCGGCGAAGTCGGTGCCAATTTCGGCGCGGGCATGACCGGGGGCATGGCGTTCGTCTATGACGAGGTCGGCACGTTTGCCACACGCGCCAATCCCGAGAGCATCGTCTGGCAGCGCCTTGCGTCCGCCCATTGGGAGGACAAGCTCCGTGCATTGGTCGAGGCCCATGCCGAGGCTACCGACAGCAAATGGTCAAAGGGCCTGCTGGAGGACTGGAACCGCGCGCTCGGCCATTTCTGGCAGGTCGTGCCGAAAGAAATGCTGACGCGCCTGGCGCATCCGCTCGACGACACGGAGGAAGCGGTGGCGGCGGAATAGGCCAGCCCTAACCCGTCGCCGCCCCTGCCCGTCACCCCAGCGAAAGCTGGGGTCCCCCGCGACGGTGCGCCGGAGCCGCAAGCGATGCCAGCTTCCGCTGGCATGACGGCGGGGGACGCGGGCTATCGCCGTGATTGCGGCGAAGCCCGCTTTACGCATCCGCCAACAGCGGCCTAAAGCATGGGCCATGTGGCAATTGTATCAGTTCCCCCTCTGCCCCTTTTCGCGGAAAGTCCGCTTGCTGCTCGGCGAGAAGGGCGTGGGCTATGAGCCGGTGCGCGAGTCGCCGTGGAATCGCCGCGACGAGTTCCTCGATCTGAACCCCACCGGGCAGGTGCCGGTGATGGTCGATACCGAGCGCGGGGTGACGCTGATCGATTCCTCGGTGATCTGCGAGTTTTTCGAGGAGACGGTGGGCAAGGCCGCGATGCTCAACGGCACCGCCACCGACCGCGCCGAGATCCGCCGCCTGACGATCTGGTTCGACACCAATTTCTATGCCGAGATCACCGCGCCCCTGCTCCATGAGCGGATGCTCAAGCGGATCGTCTATAAGCAGTCGCCCGACGGCACGGCGCTGCGCACCGCGATGAAGGCGGCGGTCCAGCATCTCGATTATATCGATTATCTGCTCGATCACCGCACCTGGCTGGCGGGCGCGACGATGAGCCTCGCCGATCTGGCGGCAGCCGCGCACATCTCGATCGCGGACTATCTCGGCGGGATCGACTGGAAGAGCCACGAACAGGCCAAGGGCTGGTATGTCCGGATGAAGAGCCGTCCGAGCTTCCGTCCTTTGCTGTCGGAGCGGATGGAAGGCATCCCGCCCCCCGCCGATTACGAAAAGCTCGACCTCTAATCACCCTCTCCCCGCAAGCGGAGAGAGGGAAAGCGACTCCCTCATTCCTCTCCCTTAGGGGGAAGGGGACCGCGAAGCGGTGGACGGGGCACCCCCAGCGACGCGGCCGATGGCAAACGCCGAGCCCTCCCGGAGCTTTCCACCCGCCCGGACATTCTGATAGCCACAAGGCGATGCTCGAACACGTCCCCCATTGGCTCGGAAGGGCGCTGAGCGGCCTGCGCGCGGGCAGCGGCAAGCTGGCGATCGTCCAGCCGCAGCTCGGTAGTTTCGAAACGCTCCATCTCGTCAGCCCGGCCTTCGCCAATGGTGCGCGACTGCCCGAGCGCTTCACCGCGGATGGCGCGGGCGTCTCGCCACCCTTGTTCTGGACCGGGGTGCCGGAAGGGACCGTGCGGCTCGCGCTGATCGTCGAGGATCCCGATGCGCCGTCGCCCCAGCCTCTGGTCCATGCGCTGGTCTGGGATCTGCCTCCCGATGGCGACCTTAAGGAAGGTGCGATCGCGCGCGATGGGGCGGGCGGCGCCGACGGCAGCGATGTCGGGCGAAACTCGTTCCTGGGCGAAGGCTGGCTCCCGCCCGATCCGCCTACCGGGCATGGCGAGCATCATTACGCCTTCCAGCTTTTCGCGCTTTCGGATGGGCCTGATCTGCCCGAGAGCCCTGGCCGCGCGGCGGTGATCGAGGCGATGGCGGGCCGCGTCCTCGCCGCCGGGCTGCTCACCGGCACCTATTCGCGCGGCGATGAATCGTCCGCCGGACCAGTCGGCGCAGCGTTTGCCTGATCTGCTTGCAATGTGAGACCTGCAGTGTTTCGCGCGAGGCCCATGAACCGCATGCCGACCAGGCCATCGTTTGAGCGCGCCGAACACCGCTGGTCTCACATTGCAAGCTTTCCGGCGATCTCCTTAACCTTCTCGGTGCGGCCGGGCGCGTACTTCTCGACCATCGCCCGATACCGCGCCAGGGTCGCCGCGTCGGCGCGTTCGGGGGAGCCGCTGTCGAACGGCGGGTGCGGGTCATATTCGAGGCTCAGCTGAACGAATTTGGCGTGTTCCTCGCCCGCGATCGCGGCGACCAGCGCGAGCGCGAAATCGATCCCCGCAGTCACGCCGCCGCCCGATACCCGGTTGCGATCAAACACCACGCGCTTGGCGACCGGCTCGACGCCGAAAAAGGTCAGTTGCTCGCGCGAGGCCCAATGGCATGCCGCGCGGTATCCGGTCAGCAGTCCGGCGGCCGCGAGCAGCAGCGATCCCGTGCATACGCTGGTCACCCACTCGGCCTCGGTCCCTACCTGCCGCAGCCAGGCCAGGGTCGCTTCATCCTCCATCGCCGCAACCGTGCCGAAGCCGCCCGGCACGCAGAGGATATCGGCGCGGGGCACATCGGCGAAGGTGGCGGTGGGCAACAGCGCGAATTGCGCGTCGGTGGGGACGGGATCAAGCGTGCGGGAGACCAGATGGATGCGCGCATGCGGCAGGCGCGAGAGCACCTGGGCAGGGCCGGTCATGTCGAGCTGTGTGATGCCGGGGAAAAGCAGGAAGGCGATATGGATCGGTTGCGCTTCGGTCATGCGCGCAGCCTAGGCGCGGCATGGGCCCGCTTACAGTCCTTTCAGCAGTGCTGCATCGGCGTCGGTGCCGTCGGAATGAACGCGACTCTACGCCCAGTGCTTCGCCCGCGAGGTCTTGCCGATGCCGGGATTGAGCCGGTTGGTGGGATCGAGCGCGCGATAATGATCCGCGAGCGCGGGCTTGGCGGCATATTGATGCCCGACATTATGCTCGGCGGGATATTCCGCGCCCCGGGCGTCGAGCAAAGCGAGCATCCGGTCCTTGAGCGCCTGCGGGTCCGCGCCTTTCGCGACGACATAATCCTGGTGGAAGACGTGGCAGAAGAAATGGCCGTAATAGAGCCTGGCGACGATCTGCCGGTCGATCTCGGGCGGGAGCCGTTCGAACCAGTCGCGATCGTTGCGCGGCAATGCGATGTCGAGCGCGAGGATATCCTCGACCCGGTCGCGGTGGATTTCGCGGTAGCGCACCGCGGCGCCGGCCACGGCGAAGCGGTGGAGAAAAGCCGCGGTCGCTTCGTCCGGAGTGCACTCGAACCAGCCGCTACCGGCGGGCAGCCTTTGTGACAGATAGGACCGCGCCTCGTCGATCCCCGGGCCGGCCATCTTGAGCAGCAGATGATGCTCGTACCGGTCGCGCCATTCGCGCATCCGGGGCGGAAGATGGCCGGGCAGGAGGCTGGCGGCGCGCTGGAGCAGGCGATCGGAGAGGCCGGGACGGCGGAGCAGCGCATCGATGCGGTTCTTCATCGCAAACAGCAGCGGCAGGCGATCGGTGCCCAGCCGCTGGATCGCGACGAACATGTCCTTGCCATAGAGCGCCGCCACGTCGAACGCTTCGCGGTGGATATATTCGCCCGCGACCGGCAGTGCTTCGAAGCCCGAGAGGATGTCGCGGCGGAGCCGCCCCAGCGCCTGCGCGTCGTTCGCGCCGATATAGAAAGTCGCGGTTGCGTCGTCGCGCGGGAAGGTATCGAGCCGCACCGCGAACAGCACCAGCCTGCCGGCGCTGCCCGATGCTTCGAACAGGCCGTTGGGATCGGCATTGAAGCGCGCGGGCGTGTCGGCATCGACGTCGCGGACGCGGCTGGCGTAATGCGCGTCGGATGCGGCGCGTGCGGGATCGTGATCGACTGCGGGGAAGTCGCCCTGCTCGACCCGGGCAAGGATCGCTTCGGCGTCGCCCGCCAGCGCGATGCCGAGATGGTTGACCAGACGGAGCGCGCCATCGGCCTCCAGCCGGGCATATAGAGCGAGCTGGGTGAAAGCGGGACCGCGCCGGACGAGCGCGCCGCCCGAATTGTTGCAGACGCCGCCGATAACCGATGCGCCGATGCACGACGATCCGATCACCGAATGCGGCTCGCGCCCGAGCGGCTTGAGCAGGCGTTCCAGTTCGTACAGCGTCGCGCCGGGCAGGCACACGACCTGCCTGCCGCCGTCCAGCAGATGCACGCCCTTGAGCCGTCGGGTGCTGAGGATCACCACCGGGCGGTCATATGCGCCTTGCGGCGTGGAGCCGCCGGTGAGGCCGGTATTCGCCGCCTGGAGGATCAGGATGACGTCAGCCGCGACGCAGGCCTGCACCACGCGCCATTGCTCCACCAGCGAGCCCGGGCGGACCACCGCAAGCGCTTCGCCGGGCTGCGTGCGGTAACCGGTGCGATAGCCCCGCGTCGCGGATACCGAGGTCAGGACATGGCGGCGGCCGACAATGCCGCGCAGCGTGGCGACCAGCGCCTGATCGGATCGGCGCGGGATATCGGGATCGGATGGCATCTGGCTCACAGCTACGCGCGTGCGCAGGCATCGGGCAAGCCATGCGGCCCGGTCGCGGCGACGGGCGCATGATTTCCGCGTAATGCGCTCTGTGAATCGGCCTGGCGGCTCCCTAAACAGGGGGGAGCGATCGAGCGATCACGAACGAATTCCGGAGTATTGAAATGAGCACCGACTTCCCCGCGACCTTGGCCATGTACATCGACGGCGAATGGGTGCGCGGTGGCGGGCGGGACACGCACACGCTGCTCAATCCCGCGACCGGGGCGGGGCAGGCCGAACTGCCGCTGGCGAGCGAGGAGGACCTGGATCGCGCGCTGGATGCGGCGCAGCGGGGCTTTGTCGCCTGGCGCGCCGTGGCGCCCGAGCAGCGCGCGGCGGTGCTCCGCAAGACGGCCGAACTGCTGCGCGAGCGCGCCGATCATATCGCGCGCGTGGCGACGCTTGAGCAGGGCAAGCCGCTGGCCGAGGCGCGCGGCGAAGTGATCGGCGCGGCGGGGCTGATCGATTTCCATGCGGGCGAGGCGGTGCGCGTATATGGCCGCGTGCTGATGCGCCCGGCGGGAATGCGCAGCATGGTGCTGCACCAGCCGGTGGGGCCGGTAGCGGCCTTCTGCGCATGGAATTTTCCCGCGCTCAACGTGGTGCGCAAGATCGCACCGGCGGTGGCGGCGGGGTGCTCGATCGTCCTCAAGCCGAGCGAGGAGACGCCGGGCAGCGCTGTCGAGGTCATGCGCTGCTTCCAGGATGCGGGGCTGCCGGGCGATGTCGCGCAGATCGTGTTCGGCGTGCCGGACTTGGTCTCGCGCAGGCTGCTTTCCTCGCCCGTCACGCGCAAGCTGAGCTTCACCGGATCGGTGCCGGTGGGCAAGCACCTGATGAAGCTGGCCGCCGATTCGGTCATGAAGATGACGATGGAGCTGGGCGGGCACGCGCCGGTGCTGGTGTTCGACGATTGCGATCTTGAAAAGACGCTCGATATCCTGGTGGCGCACAAGTTCCGCAACGCAGGCCAGGTCTGCGTCGCGCCGACGCGCTTCCATGTGCAGGAAGGGATCTACGAAGCGTTCGCGCGGGGCTTTGCCGAGCGGACGAAGCGGATGCGGATCGGCAGCGGGCTGGATGCCGCGAGCAACATGGGGCCGATGGCGAATGCACGGCGGCCCGAATCGATCGAGGCGCTGGTCGAGGATGCGCGCGATGCGGGGGCGCGGGTGCTGGCCGGCGGGGCGCGGGCGGATAGCGACGGCTTCTTCTACCAGCCGACCGTGCTCGCCGATGTGCCGCTCGCCGCGAAGGCGATGAACGACGAGCCGTTCGGGCCGGTCGCGCTGTTCGCGCCGTTCGGCACGCTGGAGGATGCGATCGCGCAGGCCAATCGCCTGCCGTTCGGCCTGGCGGCCTATTGTTTCACCGAAAATGGCCGGCGTCAGAATGTGCTGGCCGAGCAGGTCGAGTCAGGGATGCTCATGATCAACCAGGTCCGCGCGACCTGGCCTGATGCGCCGTTTGGCGGGGTGAAGGAATCGGGATTCGGGTCCGAGGACGGGCCGGAGGGCATCGCCGCGCATATGATCACCAAGGCGGTCCATATCGCGTAGCGAACCGCTATCCGCTTGCGCCGCGCGCCCTGGCGGTGGCGGAGCCGAGGAAGCTGTCGATCGCGTGCAAGGCGGCGTCGCGGACCGGATCGACTTCGCGAAGCAGTTCGTGGCCGGCGCTCTTGAACTGCGCGACGCGGGCGTTCGGAAGCCGCCGTGCCAGGGCCGACGATGCTCGCGACACGGTGAGCCGGTCCTGCTCTGCCAGCAGGAACAGCAAGGGCGTGGTCAGGTGCGACAGATCGCGACGCCGCCACAGCAAGTCGCTTGATGCAAATGCCTCGGCGAGCCAGGACCAGCTTGGCGGCCCCATCTGGGTGCCGGGCATGCGCGCGTGCCACCATTGCTCGTCGAGCAGGCGGCCATAATCGCTCGTCAGCATCGCATCGGCATCGGCGCGGGCGCCCGCGGAGGATTTGGGGCGCCACGCGGCGCGCGCCGGATCGCCGCGCTTGCACATGTTCCGCGCGATCCGCCCGCTGAGCCACGACCCCAGTGGGCTGCGTATCCGAACCATCGGTGAGAGCAGAACCGCCGCTTCCGGATCGAGGCGGCGTTCGGTCAGCGCGCGCAGCAGCACATGGCCGCCCATCGAATGGCCCATGGCGACACGCGGGCCGCCGCCCCGCCAATCCCGCCAGAAGTCCGCCAGATCATCGACCAGCGCCGCGAAGGATTCGGTATGGCCGACCAGTTCGCTCTCGCTTGCCCGGCCCGAACCGCCATGGCCGCGCAGGTCGAGCGCGGTGACCGACCAGCCCTGAAGCCGCCAATGCTCAAAGGCTTCGAGATATTTTTCGAAAATGTCGCCGCGCCCGCCGATCAACAGGATCGATCCGCGCGCCGCGTCCGCAGGCCAGTCGAAGCGCCGGATCGGCCATCCGTCGCGCGCCGCCCAATAGGAAATCGTCGCATCGCGCGGCACTGCGCGTCGGATGGGATTGGGATGCATCCGGCCAAGATTACAGGAGCACGGCTATCCGTCCACTGTGAAGCTCAGCGCGCAAGCCACGCCGCGGCCACAATCATTTTTTCACGCAAAGCCCCGCGACCGCGTCCGAACGCCCCGATGCGACCACATAATCCAGAGCCGCGCCCTGTGCCGCGGCGATCTGCGCGTCGCTTGCCGCTATCGTATTGAGCTCGGCATCCCATTTGGCCTCGGCTGCGGCGTAGCGGCCGCCCAGTTCGGTGTCTCCGGCCCCTACGGCCAGTCCGCCCTGCTTGAGCTGCCCGAGCAACGGCGAGCAGACCGCGCCGGCGGTCAGCGGATCCGCCGGGAGTGCGGCGGCCGAGCCCTTGACGGCCTTGGGGTCCGTCTCGCGGCAGCGTTTGGCGAGAAGATGCCCGGCGCCTGTTCCTAGCAACTGTTTGAGCGCTTCGATCGCGGCGTCCGACGCCGCCACCACGCCGTCTGCCCCACCCTTCAGTTTCGCTGCCTTGTGGACGAAGTAATAACCTTCGGGATCGCTCACGGTGCGCGAATTGGGGTTAATCGCCTTGCCGCGCGAATTGTCTAGCGAAGTCGCGGCGGCACAAGTCAGCGCCTGCTCATACGGCGCAGCGGGCAGCGACGGTTCGGGCTCCAGGGCGATTTCATAAGCGGCGAAACACCGATTGAGAGTCGTCAGCCAATCGGCCTGCGCGGCGTTGGCGATCTCCTCATTGGTGCCGAATGCCTTGGCGGGATCGCTTTTCGCATCGGGGAAGTGCCGGGCAAAGTCGATCGCCTCCATGAGCTCCCGCATCTTGGCGGTGGCCGCTTCGGTGCCCGCTTTGTCCCCGGCCTCAGTGCGGGTGCCGACGTGGAGGATCGATGCGCGGAGGCAGGCCTGGGCGCGTTCCTTCGGATCCTTGGGCAGGTCTCCATAGTCGCGTTCGGTGCAGGCGGCGAGGGTGAGCGCCATCGCGATTCCCAGTGCAGCCGTTCCCAATGCAGCCGTCTTCATGCGCTGTGCTCCCTCCCGAATGATGGCGGCATCATGCGCGCCTGGTTGCATCTGCCCCAGCGGCGCGCGATGAAATGTCGAGGAACGCCACCGAAGTGCGCGATCCTGCGACGAATATTCCCGGCGTACGGTGAACGGGGCTTGGGTTGCGCCCGCACCCGCCGTAAACAGATGCGGGGTGAGGGGAGAGCGGCTTGGAAGCATTATTGCGCCAAACCATGCGGGGAACCGCGCTGCGCCTGTGCGCGGTGGTGTGGGTGTTCGGCTATATCCTGGTGGAGCTTGGCGCCCAGGTTCAGGGCCGCACGCCTTATGGCGTAATGTTCCTCGCCTATCTCCCGCTGCTGGCACTCGGGATCGTGCAATCGGTGGGGCTGGGGCTGCTGCTCGATCATCTCGAATCCCGTCCAGGGTGGCAGCGCTGGGGGCTGATGGCGATTGCGGGGCTCGTCGCGGGCGCCGTCCAGACGCTGGCCGATGCGGCCTGGCTGCGCATGCTTGCGCGCATGCTGTTGCCGAGCCTGCAGGCATGGGCGCTGGATTTCCAGCCGCAGCGCCTGTTGCTGGTGCTGATCCTCTATACCTGGACGATGTTCCTCTCGGTGGCGTTGCTCTGGGCCTCGCGGAGCGCCGATTCCGCGCGGATGAACGCTGCCCGCGCCTCTGCGTTCGAAGCAGCGGCCTCGCGCGCCGAAGCGGCTGCGCTGCGGCTGCAGCTCAACCCGCATTTCCTGTTCAACACGCTCAACGGGATCGCCAGCCTGGTGGTGCGGGGACGGCACGATCAGGCCGAGGAGATGATCGGCCGCCTTGCCGACTTTCTGCGCTCCTCGCTTTCGTCGAACCCGTCGGCGCTGGTGCCACTCGATCAGGAACTGGCGACGATCCGAGCCTATCTGACGATCGAGGAAGCGCGCTTTGGGGAGCGGCTGCAGGTGGATTATGCGATCGATCCCGAACTGCGCCGCCTCGAAGTCCCCAACTTCATCCTCCAGCCGCTGGTGGAAAACGCGATAAAGCATGGCGCGGCACAGGTGCGCGGTGCGGTCACGATCAGCATCGCGGCCCGCCGGGGCGAAGGCGGTGCTCTGCTGAGCGTCGTCAATCGCAGCGGCCATCGTGGCGGCGCGCCCCTCTCCAGCGAGCAGCCGGTAGAGGCCGAGGTACGGCGCGGCATCGGCCTCACCAATACCCGGCTTCGGCTGGCCGGCGAATATGGCCAGCGCGCCTGGCTCGAATGCCGGCCGCTCGCCGATGGCTATCGTGCCGAGATCGGCCTTCCCCTCAATGGCATGGCGGATGCTGCATGAAGGTCGTGATTGCTGATGACGAGCCGCTGGCCCGCGAGTTGCTTCGTGCGCTGTTGCTGGAATTGCCCGGCGTGGAAGTTATGGGCGAGGCGGAGGATGTTGCCAGCGCAATCACCGTGGTGCGCGAGCATCGGCCCGATCTCGTCATTCTCGATATCGACATGCCGCACCGCAACGGTATCCAGGCGGCGATCGAACTCGCCGGAGACGGGGTGGAGGTGATCTTCGTCACGGCGCATGAGGAGCATGCGATCGACGCGTTCGAGATCGGTGCCATCGATTATGTGCTCAAACCCGTGCGCCGGCCGCGCCTGGCCAAGGCCATGGAGCGTGCGCGCCTGAGGCACCGCGCGCGGGCCGAGCCTCCGTCGCCGCAGCCGCCGCAGACGCCGGTTCCTGTCGCCGATGCGTTCTGGGTACCGGTGATGGGGGGTACGGCGCGGGTGCCGATCGCGGATATCGTCCGCGTCGAGGCTGCCGGGGACCATGTCTATCTACATACTGCGGAGCGCGCCTATCTCTATCGCAGCACCATGGCGGATCTGGAGAAGCGGCTGCACCGCACGGGGCTGATCCGCATCCATCGCTCGGCCTTTGTCCGCATCGAGCGCGTCACCGGCACGATCCGCCGCGGCAAGGTGCTGGTGCTGTCGCTCGCCGATGGTGGCGACGTGGTCGTGGGTCCCAATTATCGCACGGCGGCGCTGGAGGCGATCGCAACAGGCTGACCGGTCAGAGCGTGAGCATCAGCGCGCCGCCAAAGACCATGAAGACGATGCCGACGGCAACCATGGCGGTGGTACGCAGCGCGCTGGGCTTGTCGAGCAATGGCGTGCTGTCTTCCGGGCGCGCTGGATCGTACCAGAGATCGATCTGCTTTCCCGGCGCATGCGCCAGCAACCATTGCTGCGCGGTATCGAACAGCGTGAACAGGGGCGTGACGCAGAGCGCCGTTGCCTTGCCCTCAAGCTCCGCGCCGCTCACCGAATAGCGATAGTGGAGGCGCGGTTCGTAGCACAGGCTGCTATCGCCTTGGCTGTCGCGCATCTCGCGGTCGATCAACCGGGCGTCGATCACCGTGGCGGCGGTCTTTGTCCAGCCGGACAGGGCGCTGGCGTAGCGCCTGCCATGCTTGCGGTAGCTGTGGATTCCATACCAGGCGAGTGGCGCCCCGACGAGCGCCAGCCCCAGCCCGATCGTGATGAATATGTCCATTGCTGACTCCCATCGGCATGCCGGCCAGGACGGCCATCGAACCGTCGCCCAGCGCTGCCGTCACCGGCGCGCGCTCCGTTCGGCTATGCGCTGCACGCCTTCGACTAGCAGCGCGACGAGCGCGGCAAGTGCCAGCCCCAGCAAGAGTAGGCCGATGACAAGCAAGGCGAGGCCGATCCACTCCCCCGCATCCTGGGGGACCACCGGGCCGCCTGCTCCGCAGCATCGTATGGCGGCTATGCCGAAGGCGGCGGCGATGCCGAGCAGCTCGACAAGCACGAATATGGCGATCCTCGCCGCCCGTGCGGGCCACCGCAGGCGCTTGCCCGGCATCCGCACTTCCGGGGTCTATTCGACCCAGACGCGCAGGTTCAGCCCGCCGGCCGCAACGACGTTGCCGCCGCCCGCGGAGACGACATTTGCTCCGCCGGCCGAGACCACGCTGGCCGCCCCGCCCACGACCGGATATTCCTTGCCGTTAATGTTCACCATCGCGTGGCCGTCCTTGATGGTGATCTTGCTCCCACGCGGCGCTTGGACGGCGGTCGCGCGCTTCTTGTAATAGGGATATTTCGGTCCGTTATTATTGTCCCAGGGCGCGCAGCCCCACACGAAGATGTTCACCACCCCGTTGCAGCCGGTGCCGGCATAAGCAGGCGTCGCGGCAAGGCCGGTCGCGGCGAATGCGATCGCCACAGCTGCAAGCTTGAGATGCGTCGAAGTCATGGGCGCTCCTTGGGTCGTATGGGTGACTGTCCAGAATGCCTCCCAGCTCATTCCTGCTCGCCCTGCCATCACGATACGATCACGCATCCCGCCCGCACGATGAAAATGCCGGTTCCACGACGAAGGTGCGGATTCAGTTTCGTCGAGAACTGCTCCGTGCGGCCAGCAGGCGGGCGCTCTCCAGATCCTGGGGGCGTCCGAAATAGTGGAGGATCGCGATCAGCTCGTCGCGGGCGGGGGTGTACAGGCCATGCTCCCCGATCATGATCGCTTCACGCGTAGTGATGCGAAGCGGCGCGCCATGCGCTGTGAAGCCAGCCATGAAGTCGACCGCGACAGGCGGGCTGGTCCACTGGCAGTAGAATTGCGAATGGAAGCGCCGGTCCGCGACGCCGGGGGTCAGCGGAACACCGAGGCCGGGCAGGATGCGGCGGGCGTCCGCGACGCTGAGCATCACGTCTATGTCGGCAATCTCATCCAGGCCGGCCCCGTGCAGCACTGCCGCAGCGCTGCCGATGATCCACCAGTCCTCCCGTGCATCCGCCATCGCGCGGGCGGTCATCGCAAAGGCGCGGCGCAGGTCAGGGCCCAATTCCATGGCGGCGCGATTAGTCTGCAGCGATCCCCCGCGCCAGCATCGATGCGATCGTGTCGGCGATGTCCTCGGCATCCTCTTCATCGGCCCATACGCTGTAGCGCAGCCCCAGGAACACGTTCATCCCCATGATCGCCCAGGCATGGACCTCGGAAATGTCGCCGCGAATCTCGCCGCGCGCGGCGGCGGCGCGCAGGCGCGTGTGGATGCGTTCGGCGGTGGTGGCGTAGTGCATCCGGAAGCTCTCCGGATCGACGAATTCCGCTTCATCGATGATCCGGTAGATCTCCTTGTGCGCGCGTGCGAACTTGATGAAGTGGAGGAGGCCGGCGCGCTCGGCTTCGATCTGGCCCTGGGCGGCGCGGATCGCGGGGCCGACATGTTCCTTCACCTGCTCGCTCATGTCGCGCACCAGCGCGCGGAACACCGCGTCCTTCGAATCGAAATAGGTATAGAAGCTGCCCAGCGCGACGCCGGCGCGGCGCGTGATCCCGCTGATCGATCCCTCGTGGAAGCCCTTTTCCCCGAATTCCTCTGCCGCGGCATCAAGGATGGCGCGCAGCGTGCGGCGTCCGCGCTCGGTGCGAGGCGCCTTTCCGGCGCTCGCCACCTCGGCGGCGTCCAGCGGGTGTGTGGCCGTCATGCCACGCCCTCTCGCCATTCTACATCCTCCCCCAATAATCCCAAGTTGAAACCCGGTTCATGTTTCAGTATAGCGTCCGGCAACCGCATACAACCCGTCTTTGAGAACGGGTCCAATTGGGGAGGAAGACCTGATGTCACGCTATAGCCCGTCCGTTCGTACCGCGCTTTTCGCCGGAGCCGCCTTTGCCGGGCTCGTCGCTGCGCCCGCCTTTGCGCAGGATAGCACGCCTGCCGCCCCCAGCCAGACCGAGGAAGCGACCGAATATGATGGCGATATCGTCGTCACCGCGCGCCGCCGCGAGGAACGCCTGCTCGACGTTCCGGGTGCCGTCACCGCAATCTCCGGCGCCAAGCTCGAAGCGCAGGGCGCGATCGACGTCACCGACATTTCGAACCTCGCCCCGAACGTCACCTTCGAGAATTCGCGCGGCACCAATTCGACGCTCACTGCCTTCATCCGCGGCGTCGGCCAGCAGGATCCGGTGCCGGGCTTCGAAGCCGGCGTCGGCATCTATCTCGACGACATCTATCTCAACCGTCCGCAGGCCGCGGTGCTCGACATCTATGAAGTCGAGCGCATCGAAGTGCTGCGCGGCCCGCAGGGCACGCTCTATGGCCGCAACACGATCGGCGGTGCGCTGAAGTATGTCACCAAGGCGCTGCCCGACCAGCTGACCGTCAGCGCGCGCGGCACCTATGGCTCGTACAACCAGCTCGACGGCGTGCTCACTGTCAGCGGTCCGGTCGGCGCAGGCTTCAAGTTCGGCGGCTCGGTCGCGCGGCTGACCCGCGACGGCTTCGGCAAGAACCTCCACAACGGGCTCGAGAACTACAACAAGGACGTGTGGGCGACGCGCGGCACGCTCGAGTTCGAATCGCCCGACAACCGCATGTCGATCCGCGTCGCTGGCGATTATAGCTGGGACAAGTCGAACCCGCGCAACGGCCACCGCCTGTTCCCGTCGATGCTGACCAACGCGCCGGTGCTCTCCAACGTGTTCGATACCCGCGCCGGGCTCAACAATCCGAAGCAGGACGTGCAGGGCGGCGGCCTCGCCATGACCGCGCGCGCGGAGCTCAGCGACAATATCACGATCAAGTCGATCAGCGCATGGCGCAAGGACCGCAGCTACGCGCCGATCGATTTCGATTCGCTGCCCAGCGTCGATGTCGACGTGCCCGCGGTCTATCGCAACGAGCAGATCAGCCAGGAATTCCAGCTCGCTTATTCGAGCGAGAAGCTGAACGGCATCCTGGGCTTCTATTATCTCGACGCCGAGGCATCGACCGCGTTCGACGTGATCCTGGGCACCACCGGCGCAGCGCTCAGCCTGCCCGGCTTCAACGCCTATACCGCCGGCCGGGTGAAGACCCAGACGCCGTCGATCTATGGCGACTTCACCTATGATCTGACTCCGCAGTTCAGTATCTCGGTGGGCGGCCGCTACACCTGGGACAAGCGCGACGCCTGGGTTTACAAGGCGAGCAAGCTGGGCGGCACTTCGCCCGAATTCGGCGGCACGGCCACGGTGCTGGGCGCCCCCTCCACCAACTTCAACGGCAAGGCCAACTTCCAGAAGTTCACGCCGCGCGCCTCGCTCAGCTTCAAGCCGAGCCCCGATCACACGCTCTATGCCTCCTATTCGAAGGGCTTCAAGGGCGGCGGCTTCGATCCGCGCGGCAGCGCCAATATCGCGCCGGAGACCAACGGCACGCCCGGCATCCAGTATGACGAAATCTACAATTTCATCGGCTTCGATCCGGAAACCGTCGACAGCTATGAAATCGGCTGGAAGGGCTCGCTGTTCGATCGCAGCCTGAACTTCGCGATCAACGGCTTCTACGCGAAGTATAACAACGTGCAGATCCCGGGATCGGTGGGTGTCGATGCCAACAAGGACGGCATCTTCGAAAGCTTCGCCGGCGTCACCACCAACGCCGCGCGTGCCGATTTCAAGGGTATCGAAGCAGAGTTCAATGCCCGCCTGGCCCGCGATTATGCCGGCCCCGGCTCGGCCTTCACGCTCGACGGTTCGCTTGGCTATATCGATGCCAGGTACAAGGAATTCTACGTCAACGGCGTGAACGTCGCCGGCCAGCGCCATATCCAGAATACGCCGGAATGGACGCTGTCGGGCACGCTCGGCACCTATCTGCCGGTGGGTGACGGCCGTCTCAACGTCTCGACCAGCGTCTCCTATCGCAGCAAGACCTATCAGTTCGAAACCGCGATCCCCTGGCTCGATCAGGACGGCTATGCGCTGTGGGACGCCAACCTGACCTACAGCTTTGGCGAGGACGGGCGCTACACGATCGGCGTGCATGGCAAGAACCTGGCCAACCAGCGCTATATCACGTCGGGCTATAACTATCTGACGTACAACCCGGTGACGAAGACCTATGCCTCGACGCTGGGGCTTGAGGGCGTCGCAACCGCCTTCTACGGCAATCCGCGCCAGGTGTTCGGCACGTTCAGCCTCAAGTTCTGATCCGCTCTCTCCCAAGAGCTTCAACTTCGCGAGCCGGACGTCCACTCCAGACGTCCGGCTCTTTTGTTTCAGGATGCCCGCGAATGACCTCTGCCGAAACTTCCGCGCCCGCCAGCCCCGCCTATCGCGGAGTCGTGCTGGCGATGCTGTTGCTGGTTTACACCTTCAACTTCGTCGACCGGCAGATCCTCAGCATCCTGGCGCCCGGGATCATGGAGGACATGAACCTGACCAAAAGCCAGATGGGCCTGCTGGGCGGCATTGCCTTTGCCTCGGTCTACTCGACGCTGGCGATACCGCTTTCGATGCTCGCCGATCGCACCAGCCGGACCTGGGTGATCACCGGCAGCCTTGCGGTGTGGAGCGGATTCACCGCGCTTTGCGGCATGGCGACGAGCTTTACCCAATTGTTCCTGTTCCGGCTCGGCGTCGGTGTCGGCGAGGCGGGGGGCGTCGCGCCCTCCTATGCCGTGATCGCCGATTATTTCCCGGCGGGCAGCCGCGCGCGGGCGCTCGCAATCTATTCGCTGGGCATTCCGCTGGGTTCGGCGGCGGGTGTGATGCTGGGCGGGCATATCGCCAAATCGATCGACTGGCGCACCGCCTTCATCGTCGTCGGCGTGCTGGGCGTGCTGATCGCGCCGCTGTTCCGGCTGATCGTTCGTGAGGCCCCGCGCGAGCGCAGCGCCGAAGCCGCGACCCCGGTGAGCCAGGTCTTTGCCATCCTCGCGCGCAAGAAGAGCTTCTGGCTGCTCTCGTTCGGCGCCTCTGCCAGTTCGATGCTGGGCTATGGCCTCGCTTTCTGGCTGCCGACGCTGATGAAGGAGAGCTTCGGGCTCGATCCGGCAGAGACGGGTAATTTCTATGGCGCGATCCTGTTGCTCGGCGGAATCGCCGGCGTGCTTGCGGGTGGCTTTATCGGTGACCGCGTCGCGCGCGGCGACCGGGGCAATTATGCCCGCCTGCCCGCGATCGCCTTTGTCCTCGCCGTGCCGCTTTTCGCCGGTGGCGTCATGTCGTCAACGGTGATGGCGGCCTTCCTGTTCTTCGTCGTGCCGCAGGCGCTGGCCTATATCTGGCTCGCCCCGGTGATCGCCGCGATCCAGCATCTCGTCCCGCCGCATATGCGCGCGACCGCCTCGGCCAGCTTCCTGCTGATCAACAACCTGATCGGGATCGGGGTGGGCATCTATGTGCTGGGCGGGCTCGCCGATGCGCTGGCACCCGTCTATGGGGGCGAGGCGCTGCGCTATGCGATGCTGTTCAGCCTCAGCTGCTATCTGCTCGCCGCATTGCTGATGTGGCTGGCGGCCAAGCCGCTGCGCGAGGAATGGGTCGACTAGCGGTTACGCGACTTCGGCGGTCGGGATCGACAGAGCCCGGCCGTCACCCCGCCCCACCCGTCACCCCAGCGAAAGCTGGGGTCTCCCGCGACAGCGCGCCGCCGGAGCCGCAAGAGATGCCAGCGTCCGCTGGCATGACGGCTGGTGGCAATGGCCCAACTCTCAACCCCGGCCGCACCTCCGCCGTCACCCCAGCGAAAGCTGGGGTCTTCTGCGACAGCGTGCTGCCAGAGCCGCCAAAGATGCCAGTCTTCGCGGGCATGATGGCTGGTGGCGATGGCGCGCCTCCCAACCCCGGCCGCACCCCCGCCGTCACCCCAGCGAAAGCTGGGGTCCCCCGCGACAGCGCGCCGCCGAAGCCGCAGAAGATACCAGCCGCTGGCATGACCGGTGAGGTGGGGACTCGGGCTGCGCCCCGACTTAACGCGTCTCTAGGTAGTTCACCGAGTCGCGCTTTTCCTGAATCGCCAGCGCGCCCCAGCCGGCCGATAAGAGTGTCAACCCGAGGGGCGCACCTTACGGGTTATCGGCGGGCCGGGCGCTCTCCTCGTCTTGAAGGCGTCCGGTCCGTTTCCTGATCAGCGTTCGCGCGTGGCGGCGAACTTAACCTTGGCATAGCGATCGGCAATATAGCCGACTTCCCAGGCCGATTTGGCGAGGAAGACCAGATTGCCGTCGCGGTCCTTCGCCATCGCGCCGCGATGGAGCGCGGCGAAGTCGGCCAGGTCCTTGGGGTCTTCCGAACTTACCCAGCGCGCGGTTTCGAACGGTGCCATCTCGAGCCCGGCCGCGACCTTATATTCCACCTCGAGCCGGCTGAGCAGCACCTCCAACTGGAGCTGGCCGACCACGCCGATGATCCAGTTGGAGCCGATCTCGGGATAGAAGACCTGGGTCACGCCCTCTTCGGCCATGTCGTCCAGCGCCTTGCGGAGCTGCTTGGTCTTGGTCGGATCCTTGAGCGCGACGCGGCGCAGGATTTCGGGGGCGAAATTGGGCAGGCCGGTGAAACGGACATCGGCCTTTTCGCTCAGCGTATCGCCGACGCGCAGCACGCCGTGATTCGGGATGCCGATGATGTCGCCGGGGAACGCTTCGTCAGCCAGTTCGCGCTCGCGGGCGAAGAACAGGATCGGCGAGTGGATCGCGATCGGCTTGCCATGCCCGGTAGGGGTCAGCTTCATGCCGCGCTTGAAGGTGCCCGAGACCAATCGCATGAACGCGATGCGATCGCGGTGATTGGGGTCCATGTTCGCCTGCACCTTGAACACGAAACCGGTGACCTGCGGCTCGTCGGGCGAGACGGGCGCGGGTTCGGCCGGCAGCGCGTGTGGCGGTGGCGCGAAACGGGCAATCGCGTCGATCAGCGAATCGACGCCGAACTCCTTGAGCGCCGATCCGAAATAGACGGGCGTCAGATCGCCGTTGCGGTAGGCTTCCGCATCGAATTCGGGATAGCCGACGCTCGCCAGCTCGACCTCTTCGCGCAGCTTGGCGAGGTTGTCGGCCGAGACGATCGCATCGAGCTGCGGATCGTCGGTGCCGGTGCACTGGACGACCTTGCCGTGGAACTCGCGGCTGTCCCCCTCGGGTAGCAGCAGGCGATTGGTGGCGAGATCGTAGATGCCCTCGAAGCTCCCGCCCATGCCGACCGGCCAGGTCATCGGGGTAACGTCGAGCGCGAGCAGGTTCGCCACCTCATCGAGAATGTCGAAGACCTCGCGGCCCTCGCGATCCACCTTGTTGACGAAGGTGATGATCGGCACGTTGCGCAGGCGGCAGACCTCGAACAGCTTGCGCGTCTGGCTCTCGATGCCCTTGGCGACGTCGATCACCATCACCGCCGAATCGACGGCGGTGAGCGTGCGATAGGTGTCTTCGGAGAAATCCTCGTGGCCCGGCGTGTCGAGCAGGTTGAAGGTCACTCCGTCCCGCTCGAAGGTCATCACCGAAGATGTGACCGAGATGCCGCGCTGCTGCTCGATCTTCATCCAGTCAGAGCGGGCGCGGCGCGCCTGGCCACGCGCCTTCACTTCGCCGGCAAGATGGATCGCGCCGCCGAACAGCAGCAGCTTTTCGGTCAGCGTGGTCTTGCCCGCATCGGGGTGCGAGATGATCGCGAAAGTTCTACGGTCGTTGGAAGGCATCGCGGCCCTCTAGCGACTCAATCGCTTAGCGTCACCTGCATGCTGAAGGTCCTCGCCGCGCCGGGCGCGAAGCGCATCATGCCCGGCTTGTCCCAGATCTCGCCCTCGAACCCCTCTGGGTCGGCGATGCCGTGCCACGGCTCGATGCAGACGAAGCGCGCGCCGGGCTTGGTCCAGATGCCGAGCATCGGGCAGTCGAAGCCGATGTCGAGATCGCCGAAGCGCACTGATCGGCTCTCGACGCGCGGCCAGATCAGCGCGCCGCTTTCGAACAGCGCATGACTGAGCGGGAGCGTCCGGCCATCGAGCGGGCTAGGGGCGTCGGGACCGATCAGGCCGTTTGTGCCCAGGCCTGCGAGCGGCGAGGGTTCGGGCTTCTCGAATTCCACGCTGCCGCCGCCTTCCCAGGCAAAGGCCGGGTGGAAGCCGAAGCTGGCCGGCATGTCGCCAGCGCCTCTGTTGGTGACGGTCACGTCCATCGTGAGTGTCGGGCCTCTCAGCGTGAATGCCGCGTCGAGCGCAAAGGCGAAGGGATAGACCGCGCGGGTCTCTTCATTGTCGGTAAGGCGGAAGACGGCGCGGTCCGGGGTGTGATCGACGCAGGCGAAGGGCTGCCGCCGGGCGAAGCCGTGCTGGGGAAGGGGATATTCGCGGCCATCGAGCCGATAGACGCCGCCGTTCAGCGCGCCGACGATCGGGAAGAGCAGGGGCGCGCGGCCGGCCCAGAAAGCGGGATCGGCGTCGGTCATCAGCTCTGCGCCGTCGGCAGTGCGCAGAGAGGAAAGTTCGGCCCCGAGCGGATCGATGCTCGCGGACAGCGCGCCGCTGGAAATCTCGATCATTCGCGGTGAACGGCGAATGCCTGCCAGCTCTGGTTGACCGGCATCAGCTCGAGCGTGTTGATGTTGAGATGCGGCGGCAGCGTCGCGACCCAGAGCAGGGTCTCGGCGATATCCTCGGCGGTCATCGGATTCATGCCGCCATACAGCTTGTCCGATGTCTCCTGGCTGCCGGTGCGCACCAGCGTGAACTCGGTCTCCGCCATGCCCGGCTCGATCGAGGTGACGCGCACGCCCGTGCCGTGGAGGTCGGCGCGCAGATCGAGGCTGAGCTGGCGGACGAACGCCTTGGTCGCCGCATACACATTGCCGCCCGGATAGGGATAGGTCGCCGCCACCGACGACAGATTGATGATCGCGCCCTTGCGCTCGACCAGCATCGGCAGAAGCTTGTGGGTGATCGAAGCCAAAGCGGTGACATTGGTGTCGATCATCGTCTTCCAGTTGGAAAGCGACGCCTTTTGCGCGGGCTCAAGACCCAGCGCGAGCCCGGCATTGTTGATCAGCAGATCGATGCCGCGAAACGTAGCAGGCAGCGCATCGAGCGCGGCATCGCGGGCGGCCTCGTCGCGCACATCGAACACCGCGGCGTGGAAGCGATCGCCCAGTTCGGCCTTGAGCGCCTCCAGTCGCTCGGCGCGGCGGCCGGTGCCGATGACGTGCCAGCCCGCATCCACGAACGCGCGCGCCGCGGCCTCGCCGATCCCCGAGGTTGCGCCGGTGATGAGTGCGGTGGGCATCGTCCAAACTCCGATCCGTCATCCCGGCCTTGTGCCGGGATCCACTGAGCCGCGAGCACCTGCGCGCGGCGCTAATGCGTATTTCTTGCCGCCCGGGGGACCCCGACACAAGGCCGGGGTGCCGGGGCCTAGCCGCGCAGGGTTGCGCCCTGCTTGGCGGCGGCGGCGACGACCTTGTCGGCGAGGGCCTTCAAGTCCGCGTCGGTGAAGCTCTTTTCACCCGGCTGGAGCGTCACTTCGATCGCGAGCGACTTCTGGCCTTCGGGCACGCCCTGGCCGGTGAAGACGTCGAACAGGCGGGCATCGACGATCAGCGCCTTGTCCGCGCCCTTTACCGCGCGGACGAGATCGCCCGCCGCCACGTCGTTGCCGACGAGGAAGGCGAAGTCGCGGGTCACGGCCTGGAGCGCCGGGGGCGTATAGGGCACGCGCATGAAGCCGCTGGCCTTCCTGGCCGGGAGGGCATCGAGATAGAGCTCGAGCGCGACGACATCGCCGTCGAGATCGAACGCCTTGAGGACGCTCGGGTGGACCTTGCCGAAGGCGGCGACGACATTCTTGGGGCCGAGGCGGAGCGTGGCCGACTGACCGGGATGATAGACGTCACCCGCCTCACCCATCACCTGAAGGTTCGCGACGGGGGCGCCGGCGGCTTCGAGCAAAGCGAGTGCTTCGGCCTTGGCATCGAAAGCGTCGAAGCCCTGCGCCTTGCCGGCCTGCCAACCACGCGGGGAGCGCGAACCGGCGAGGACGATGCCGAGGGTCAGCCGCTCCTTGTCCGCCAGATAGCGGCGGCCGAGTTCGAACAGGCGGACGGACGATGCGCCTCGCTTGAGGTTGCGTTCCGCAGCGGCGAGCAGGCCCGGCAGCAGCGACGGGCGCATCACCTTCATGTCCTCGCTGATCGGGTTGGCCAGCGTCCAGGCGCCGCCACCGAAGGGCGCGGCTTCGGATTCGGAAATGAAGCTCCAGGTGACCGCTTCGTGCAGGCCGCGCGCGGCGGCGGTGCGGCGCACCTTGCGCTCGAGCTTCTGCTCGGCGGTCGCGGTCGGGCGGGCGACGCCGGGGACGCGGGGCAGCGGCGTCGAGGGGACATTGTCGATGCCCTCGATGCGGATCACTTCCTCGACCAGATCGGGCGCGCCCTCCACGTCGCCGCGCCAGCTTGGCACGGTGACGCGCAGCGCATCGACGGCGTCGAGATCGCAGGGATCGCCATTATTGTCGAGCGGCTCGACGGTGAAGCCGAGCGATTCGAGGATTTCCTCCTGCCGCGAGACAGGCACGGCGAGACCGCCCAGCGTTTCCGCAAGGTTCGGATCATAGCCGATGATCCGGCGATCGGTGGGCGCTGCGCCCGAACGGGTGATACCGCTGGCCTTGCCACCGCAAATCTGCGTGACGAGACGGGTCGCGATCGCAAGACCATCCTCCAGGAAAGCCGGATCGACGCCGCGCTCGAAACGGGTGCGTGCGTCGCTGGTCAGCAGCAATTTCTGGCCGGTGCGGGCGATATGCTCGGGATCGAAATAGGCGCATTCGATGAGCACGTCGGTCGTCGTTTCGGAACAGCCCGAATGCTCGCCGCCCATGATGCCGCCAATGTCGTGCACTGCCGCATCGTCGGCGATCACGGTCATGGTCGAGGTGAGCGCGTAGGTCTTGCCGTTGAGGGCCAGCACCTCTTCGCCATCCTTCGCCTTGCGCGCGACGAGGCCGCCCGAAAGCTTGGCGCGGTCATAGACGTGCAGCGGACGGCCAAGATCGATCATCACATAATTGGTGATGTCGACCAAAGCCGAGATCGGCTTCTGGCCGATCGCGGTCAGGCGGTTGCGCATCCATTCGGGCGCTTCGCCGTTCGTCACGCCCGAGACCGACTGGCCGAAGAATGCCGGGCAGCCTTCTGCATCGTCGGTGCGCACATCGGGGCCTGCGCCCTCGCCTGCTACCGGCGTGACGTCCAAAGGCTTGAGCGTGCCGAGGCCTGCTGCGGCGAGATCGCGCGCGATGCCGCGCACGCCCATGCAGTCCTGCCGGTTCGGCGTGATCGACACGTCGATAACCGGATCGTTGAGACCGGCATATTCCGAGAAAGCGGTACCAACCGGCGCATCGGCGGGAAGCTCGATGATACCCTCATGGTCTTCGCCCAGCTCGAGTTCGCGCGTCGAGCACATCATGCCGTTCGATTCGACGCCGCGCACCGCTGCAACCTTGAGCTGCATGCCGTTGGCGGGGACGACCGCGCCGGGGGTGCCGAGCACGCCGACCAGGCCCGCGCGCGCATTGGGCGCGCCGCAAACCACCTGCAGCACTTCGGCGCCGGTATCGACGGTGAGCACCTGCAGCTTGTCGGCCTGCGGGTGAGGTTCCGCGGTCAGCACCTTGGCGACGCGGAAGCCGTTGAGCTTCTCGCCGGGATTTTCGACGCCTTCGACCTCAAGGCCGACGCGGGTCAGCGCTTCGAGGATCGCATCGAGCGATGCTTCGGTGTCGAGATGCTCGTGGAGCCAGCTAAGCGTGAACTTCATGCGCCGACTCCCCCGCTCAGCGTGGGTACGTCGAGCGCCGAGAAGCCATAATGCTTGAGCCAGCGCAGATCGCCGTCGAAGAAAGCGCGCAAGTCATCCATTCCATATTTGAGCATCGCGAGACGATCGATCCCGCAGCCAAAGGCAAAGCCCTGCCATTCGTTGGGATCGAAGCCGCCGGCCTCGATCACCTTGCTATGGACCATGCCGCTGCCCAGCACTTCCATCCAGCCGCCTTCGCCCTTGGTCGGATCGCCGCCGATGACGCGCTTACCGTTGATGACGGTGAAGCCGATATCGACCTCTGCCGAAGGCTCGGTGAAGGGGAAATAGGACGGGCGCAGGCGCAGCACGATATCGTCGCGCTCGAAGAAGGCCTTGAGGAAGGTCTCCAGCGTCCACTTCAGATGGCCAAGGGTGATACCCTTGTCGATCACCAGCCCTTCGACCTGATGGAACATCGGGGTGTGGGTCGCGTCGGAATCCGAACGATAGGTGCGGCCGGGGGCGATGATGCGCACCGGCTTGTTGCCGCCCGCCGCCTTCATCGCGCGGATCTGCACCGGCGAGGTGTGGGTGCGCAGCACCATCGGCGTGGCGTGGTCGCCCGCCAGATAGAAGGTGTCGTGCATCGCGCGCGCCGGATGGGTCTCCGGAATGTTGAGTGCGCTGAAATTGTGCCAATCGTCCTCGATCTCGGGGCCGGTGGCGACCGCGAAGCCCAGATCGGCGAAGATCTCGGCCAGTTCGTCCATCACCTGGCTGACCGGGTGGACGCTGCCCGCGGGCACGCCATCGACCGGCAGGGTCATGTCGAGCGTTTCGCTGGCGAGCTTGGCGTTGAGCGCTTCCGCCTCAAGGCTCGCCTTGCGCGCGCCGAGGGCTTCGCTGACGGCTTCGCGGAGCGCATGGATGCGCGGGCCGGTCTGCTGGCGTTCTTCGGGGCTCATGCCGCCCAAGGTCTTGAGCAGGCCGGTGACGCTGCCCTGCTTGCCGAGCGTGGAAACGCGCACGGCTTCGATGGCGTCGAGTGCGGTGGCGGCTTCAATCGAGCCGAGCAGATCCGTGCGAAGTTGGTCGAGATCGGTGGTCATCGCTTTCCGTTCTTCATTTTCTGTGGCCGAACCGCAGTCCCGGCCTCAGGTCAAGCCTTCTAAACTCTGCTGCCGAGCAGCGCAGCGCCAAAGGCGACGAACAAGCCGCCCGTCGCGCGGTTGAACCAGCGCTGGCGATTGGCGGGCGCCAGCCAGCGCGCCATGCCCCGGCCGCCTACCGCATACATGCCGAACCAGAAGCCCTCGATCACCGCAAAGGTCGCGGTGAGGATCGCAACCTGCACCCAGAATGGGCGCGAGACATCGATGAATTGCGGGAACAATGCGGCGGCGAAGATGATCAGCTTGGGGTTGGACAGGCCGGTGCCCAGCCCGATCAGATAGAGCGCGCCAAGCGATCGTGCGGGCTTGCCGCTCAGCTCCTGCTCGCCCTCGCGCACCGGCGCACGCCACGCCTTGATGCCCAGCCAGATCAGATAGGCGACGCCCGCATAGCGCAGCATGTCATAGAGCGCAGGCGATGCCTTTAGCAGCGCGCCGAGCCCGGCGGCGGACGCGACCAGGCACAGGAAATTGGCGCTCATCAGCCCGGCCATCGAAGCGAGCGCGCGGCGTGCGCCGTGATGGATGCTCTGCACCGTCACATGAAGCATATTGGGTCCCGGCGTTGCCGAGATCAGGAACACGGCGGTGACATAGAGCCACCAGGTGTGGAGCGCCATAATCTGCCTTCCAATCCCCGGACGTTTGGCCGGGTCAAATGAAAAGGGCGCCGGTGTTGCCACCGGCGCCCCAATTCATGTTCTGCAACAGGTCGCTTTAGGCGGCCTGGGGCAGAGCCGCCTTCGCCTGCGCGACGATGGCGGTAAACGCTTCACCTTCGTGCATTGCGATGTCGGCCAGCACCTTCCGGTCGAGTTCGATGCCGGCCAGCTTCAGGCCATGCATGAACTGCGAATAGGTCAGGCCTTCGGCGCGAACGCCGGCGTTGATGCGCTGGATCCACAGACCGCGGAACGTGCGCTTCTTAACCTTGCGGTCGCGATAGGCGTACTGGCCGGCCTTTTCGACGGCCTGGCGCGCGATGCGGATGGTGTTCTTGCGACGGCCATAATAGCCCTTCGCCTGTTCCAGAATCCGCTTGTGCTTCGCCTTGGTGGTCGTGCCACGCTTCACTCGTGCCATGTGTCAGGCCCTCCTTACTTCAGGCCGTACGGCGCCCACTGGCGCACGTGGGCAACATCGGCATCGGCGAGCACCGAGGTGCCGCGATTCTGGCGGATATACTTCGCGTTGTGCGAGATCAGGCGGTGGCGCTTGCCGGCAACTCCGTGCTTCACCTTGCCAGTGGCGGTGAACTTGAAGCGCTTCTTCACGCCGCTCTTCGTCTTGAGCTTGGGCATTTTGGTCTCCTTAACAGCTCGAGCGCGCGAACAGCCGCGGCAGCCCTTGATGGCCGGGCGTGTTCCTGATGTGCTCGAGGAAAGCGGGGCGCATAGCGAGAGTCGCGCCGCGATGCAACCGGAGACGGCGGGGCCGTCAGATCATGAAGACGGCGACCAGCCCCCAGAACAGCATCGATCCACCCAGCACGATGGCGACGCCGGTGCGATTGAGCGCGGGCGCGTCGGAATATGCGGTAATCGGGGCCTGGTGCGGCAGAGGAAGCGGCTTCATGCAACTCTCCTGGATCGGTCAATCCATATGCGCCTTGAAACGTAAACACGGGCTTAGCGACTCTGGCACGTGAGCGAGGGAGCGCAGGAAGCTGCGCAGGAGGCTCCTGCGGGTTTTCTAGCCGCGATTCGACTTGGCGCGGCGCCTGTTCCAGATTGCGCGGATAGCTGGGAGAGGCCGAAATGATTGTCTTTGGATCGACGCTGTCGCCTTATGTGCGCAAGGTCATGGCATTTGGCGCGGAGAAGGGGCTGAGCCTGGAGCTGCAGCCTGCCGGTATGGGGCGCGGCGGGCCCGATTTCGAGGCGGCGAGCCCGTTCCGCAAGATGCCGGGTTTCAAGGACGATGACTTTCTGATCTCCGATTCATCGGCGATCATCACCTATCTCGAAGCCAAATTCCCCGAGCCGAATCTGATTCCCGCAGAGCCGCGTGCCCGCGCTCGTACAATCTGGTATGAAGAGTTGGCAGACACGCTGATGATGGCGGCGGGCGGTGCAATCTTCGTCAACCGCTTCATCCGTCCCCGCGTCCTGAAAGTGGAAGCCGACCCCGTCGCCGCCGAAACCGCCCAACGCGACCTCCTCCCCCCAATCTTCGATTATCTGGAAGGGGTGATCCCGGTGAGCGGCTTCCTGGTCGAGGACCGTATCACCCTCGCGGACATTGCTATCGCCAGCCCGATGGCGACGCTGGGATGCATTGGTGTCGAGAGTTGCCCGGAGCGTCATCCGAGACTGACCGCCTGGGCAGCGACGATCCTCGCTCGGCCCAGTTTCGCTGGCGCGCTCCAGAAGGATCAGGAGCTAATTTCGGCAATGGGCGGTCCGGTGCCAGCTCAGGACGCACCACGCGTTGGAAACGGAGGCAAGAAGAGCTAGATGCCGCGGCGATGCGGATAGCCTTTACCAAATGCCATGGCTCCGGGAATGATTTCCCGCTGGTCGACGCACGCCGACTCCGTCTTCCCGACCCGGAATGGGCGGCGATCGCGCGTATACTTTCGGATCGCGGCGGCTCGATTGGGGGGGACGGTATTCTTCTGTTATATCAATGTGATAGGAGAAGAAATTGTGGGTTTGGGATGCGGATGTTCAATTCGGACGGGTCGGAGGCGGAGACTTGTCTGAATGGGCTGCGGTGCGTGGCGCGGGCGGGGTTTGAGGCGCTGGGGATCGAGGCGGCGGAGGTGGCGCTGAAGGCGAGCACCGCGCAGGTATCGCGCGCGCCCGACATCGCGCCCGGCGTATATAGCGTGCGCACCCAGGCGCGTGCGACCATGGGCATCGCCGCCACCGGACCGCTGAGCGGCCTGCCCAGCAACCGCGACTTCATCCCCGTATCCATGCCCAACCCGCACCTGATCACCTTTGTCGACGCGGTGGACGAGGACGAGCTGGTCGCGCTGGGCACGTGGTGCGAAGCCGCCCCGCCGCTATTGCCCGAACGCGCCAACGTCTCGTTCGTGGAAAAGCGCGGCGACGACCTGTACGTGCGCACCTTCGAGCGCGGCGTGGGCCTGACCAACGCCTGCGGCAGCGCGATGGCGGCGTCGGTATTCGCCGCCGGCCTCGCCCGAGCCGTGCCCTGGGGCCGCGAAATCCGCATCTTCAACAAAGGCGGGCTGGTGCTGGGCAGCGCCGCATCGCCCGAACAGGGCGCGGACGTGACCATCACCGGCAACGCCACGTTCGAATATGACGGCGAGATCAACGCCGACGGCACCGACCTGACCATCACGCGCCGCCGCGATGACGAGATCGCCGCGTGGGACGCCGTGCTGGCCTGACCCGGCGAGGCGCGTGGCGACGGGCCCGGCCGGAGCCGGACCCGCCATCCGGATCATTCGTACTTGGCGCTCGTCACGTTGGTGTTCGCGTTATAGAACATCGTGATCGACGAGATCTTGCACAGATCGATATTGTACCAGACCGCGCTGGTGCCATCGTCATACACCGCCTTCAGATCCCATTTGCAGGTATCTTCCGAACGGCTGAAGTCGATATCGACCGAGGTGTTGGGCTCCAGCTCGTCGCCGCCCATGATATCCTCTTCCCAGTCAGTGGTGCTGCTGGGCGCGATATAGATTTCGGAGATGGTGTAGCCGGTGCGATTGGTGACGTGCAGCGTCTCGTCGCTGGCGAGCGCAGGCGCGGCCATGGTCGCGAACAGCAATGCCGACGCGGCGAACAGTGACTTCATGATTACCCCCATTTTCGACAGGCCCGGAAAGGGCCTTCCCCCTCTCGATAGTGACATATCTTCGGCGAATCGCGACGCGATTTTCCTTATGATTGCGCGCCCCCATCCTGCCCTGCCGCCTCGGCAGCCGACGGAACAAGATAACCTATATGGTACTTTTGTCTTGACAACGTGACGCTAATCTGGCACTAGATAGGCACGCTGCAGAATTGCGAGTCGGGGCCCTTGGGCTTCTTGAACGGGCTGGAACACCGATGGGTGCGCCGGCCCTTTTCGCGTTTGCGGCGTCCGGGGGCCGGTCTGCGGGCTGACCGGCCCCTGTTGCTTTCACGGGAGAGGATGATGGGGACGCACCGGGCAGTGATTGCCGAGGGCTATGGCGCGTTTACGGGGCGCAAATGGGTGCGGTGGACCGCGAAGATGCGCGCGAGCTTCCTCGATCACCTGGCGGCCACCTGCAACGTCAGGGCATCGGCCGAGTTCATCGGGGTGGACCCGGTATCGGTCTATGCGCTGCGGCGGCGCGACGCGAAGTTCGCCGACGATTGGGGCGAGGCGCTGGCGCTCGGCTATGAGATGCTGGAGACGCTGCTGGTCGGCCATGCGCTGTCCGGCGACACCGGCGATGTGCTCAATTGCGGGGTGGAGACGCGCGCCGGGCCGGTGACGGTCGACCTCGCCATGCGGCTATTGTCGGCGCATCGCCATGCCGAGGGCAAGCCGCGGCGCGGCGGCCCGAAGCCGCAGTTCGCGCCGCGCGACGAGACCGACGCGGTGCTGATGAAGAAGCTGGCGCAGATCGAGGGGCGGCTGGCCCGCGAAAAGGCGGAGGCGGCGAGCGCGGACGGCGAAGCTGCACGCGAGGACCCGCAGGGCCAAGGCCAGGGCGAGGGGCAAGAGAAGGGGCAGGAACCATGAGCAGCGCGCAGGCGGCAGCCGATGCGCTGATCCAGCGACTGCTGGCGCTCCCGGTGGACGAACGACTGGGGGCGGTGCGCGCGATGACCGCCGCGCAGCGCCGCGAGTTTATCGGGCGCTGGGATGCCTGGGCGCATTCGGGACAATTGATGCCGCCCGGCGAATGGCGCGTGTGGCTGATTCGCGCCGGGCGCGGATTCGGCAAGACGCGGGCGGGCGCCGAATGGGTGTGCGAAGTGGCGCGCACCGTACACGAGGCGCGGATCGCGCTGGTGGGCGCCAATGCCGATGATGTGCGCCAGGTGATGATCGAGGGGCCGAGCGGCGTGGTGGAGGTAGCCCGATCCGACGAGCGCCCGCGCTGGAGCAGGAGCGCGGGCGAAGTGCGATGGCCCAATGGCGCGATCGCCACCGTCTATTCGGCCGAAGCGCCCGAGCGGCTGCGCGGGCCCGAGCATCACGCGGCATGGTGCGACGAACTGGGCAAATGGCGCAACGGCGAGACGGTGTGGGACAATCTGGTGATGACGATGCGGCGGGGCGACCAGCCGCAGATCGTGATCACCACCACGCCGCGCCCGACCGCGCTGATGCGCCGGGTGATGGCGCTGCCGAGCAGCGTGCAGACGCTGGGCAGGACCAAAGACAACCCGCATCTGCCCGCCAGCTTCGTCGAGGCGATGATCGCCGAATATGGCGGCACGCTGACCGGGCGGCAGGAGCTGGACGGCGAGCTGATCGAGGAGCTGGAGGGCGCCTTGTGGTCGCGCGCGCTGATCGAGCGGCAGCGCGTGGAGGCCGCGCCCGAGCTTGTGCGCGTCGTGGTGGGCGTCGATCCGCCGGCGGGAACCGGGGGCGATGCCTGCGGGATCGTTGCCGCCGGGCTGGGCGCGGACGGCATGGGCTATGTGATCGAGGATGCGAGCGTGCGCGGGCTGGCACCAGAGGGCTGGGCGCGCGCCGTGGCGGCCTGCGCGGCGCGGCATAAGGCGGATCGCGTGGTGGCGGAAAAGAACCAGGGTGGTTCGATGGTGGAGAGCGTGCTGCGGGCGGCGGACGCGGTGCTGCCGGTGCGGCTGGTGCATGCCAGCCGGGGCAAGAGCGCGCGCGCCGAGCCGGTATCGACGCTGTACGAAGCGGGCAAGGTGCATCATGCCGGGCGCTTCCCCGCGCTCGAGGACGAGCTTTGCGGCTTGCTGACGGGCGGCGGCTATCAGGGGCCGGGACGCTCGCCCGACCGCGCCGATGCGCTGGTATGGGCGATGAGCGAGCTGATGCTGCGCAGGCGCGCGAAGCCGATGCTGCGGCTGGTTTGAAGGGGCGAATAACGGGGGTTCGCGTGGTTGATGGCGTGTCGCCTGGGGCGTGCCACCTCCACCGCCTGCGGCGGTCCCCCTCCCCCTGCGGGGGAGGAATGGGGGGTGATCGGGTGGGTTCAATCGTCATCCCCGCGAAAGCGGGGATCCAGGGTCACCAGCCGACACCCTGCGTGGCTCTGGGTCCCCGCTTTCGCGGGGATGACGAACATGGGTGGACCGAAGCGCGGGCGACGAGCGCGTTGATGGCTGGGTGGCTTGCGGGCGAGGGGGAGCGGGGGTGCGCGTGGTTGATGGCGTGTCGCCTGGGGCGTGCCCCCTCCACCGCCTGCGGCGGTCCCCCTCCCCCTGCGGGGGAGGAATTCGGATAACCAAATAGGAGAGCGAAGATGGTCAATTGGCCTTGGGCGGGGCGCATGGACATGCGCCACGGGATGGCGGCGTTGTGCGTGGCGATGGGCGGGGGGTTGCTGACCGTGGTGGGGCTGGCGACGAGCGGGTGCGCGGGGCTGGGGGCGAACCAGATGCTGCGCGCGGGCTATGCCGCGGTACTGACGACGCAGGACCTGAACGGCGACGGTGCGCTCGATCGCGGCGAAGTGGCGGGGATGGTCGAGCGCGCCTTTCCGCCCGAGCAGCGCAGCGGGAAGAGCTGGGGGACGCTGCGAGCCTGGCTGATCGCGGGATATATGGCGCAGGACACGAACGGAGACGGGCGGCTGACGCTGGGCGAATTGCTGAAGGGCGGATCGGCGGTGTGCGGTGATCTGGACGGCGACGGCATGCTCTCGGACGTGGAGGCGGCGGCCAGCATCGGGCGATGCCCGGCGGGGATGCTGCCTGCGCCGGAAGGGCCGGATATGGTGCCGGCCAACGCGCTGGGGAATTGATCCGCGCCGGAACTCGCCATAGCTTGTCCGCCATGCCCCAAGATCGCGAGGCCCCGGTGCGGCAGCTTTTGTACATCAGCTCGAGCACGCTGCCCGGCAACATGGCCGATATCGAAGAGATATTGGAGGAATCGCAGCGCCACAACGCTGCGGACGGGATCACCGGGCTGCTCTGGTCGGACGGGACGCATTTCCTGCAGGTGCTGGAAGGCGAGCATGACCATGTCGGCGCGACGATGGGGCGGATCCTGTCCGATCACCGGCACAGCGCGATCGTGGTGCTGCGCGACGAAGCGGTGGCGGCGCGCGAATTCGGCGAATGGTCCATGGTGCATCGGCGTGCCGACGCGCCGGCCGACGCCTATGACGCGCAGATGCGGCGGCTGCTGGAAAATGCATCCGAGCCGGTGCGCGAGCGCTTTCTGAATCTGATCGCGACGGGCGAGCGATAGGGGACAAGGCGCGGGCGCGCGTGTAAGGCGCGCGGCATGACCCCACGCGAACTGATCGACACCGCAGAGGTACCCGGCGGCGAGCCGCTGCGGCTGTTTCGCCGCGGCGCGGACCATATGATCGTGCTCGAGCGCAACGAGCTGATGAACAGCCGGATGAGCGGTTCGGAAGAACAATTGGCGGTGATGACGATCGAGCGGCTGGGCGCGCGGGCCGGGCTGCGCCTGCTGATCGGCGGCTATGGCATGGGATTCACGCTGCGCGCGGCGCTGCCGATGCTGAAGAAGGACGCGCTGGTGACGGTGGCCGAACTGGTGCCCAAGATCATCGACTGGGCGACGGGGCCGATGGCGGAGCTGACCGGCGAGGCGCTGGACGATCCGCGCGTCGATGTGGTGATCGACGATGTGGGGCGCGTGATCCGCGAGAGCCCGGGCGGCTATGACGGCATATTGCTCGACGTGGATAACGGCCCGGACGGGCTGACCCGCGCGGGCAATGACGGGCTCTATTCGGACCGGGGCCTGGCGCAGGCGCGGACTGCGCTGCGGCCCGGCGGGATATTGGCGGTCTGGTCTGCCGCGCCCGATCCGCGCTTTGCCCGGCGCTTCAAGGATGCGGGCTATCAGGTGGATGAAGTGGGGGTGCGCGCGCGCAGCAACGGCAAGGGGCCGCGCCATGTGATCTGGTTCGGGACGAAGCGCTAGGGGCGTTTCAGCGACGCTGACCCCGGCGCCCGCCTGACGGAAAAGCGCGCGTCGCCCCAGAACGGGTTTTCGGGAGATTTCAGGATGAAATGGTTCGGACGAAAGTCCGCGCGCGCCAATGGCATTTGGGGCGTGCGGCTGGCGATGGCGCGTGGCGCGGGGATGGGCGCGGCGGGCGAATGGCCGCAACGCTATGAAACGATGGTGCGCGACGCCTATTGCCACAATCCGGTGGCGCAGCGCGCGGTGAAGCTGGTTTCCGAAGGCGTAAGCGGCGCGCCGCTGACCGCATCCGATCCGGCGCTGGCGGCGCTGGTGCAGGCACGATCGGGCGGACAGCGGCTGATCGAGACGGTGGCCGCGCACCTGCTGCTGCACGGCAACGCCTATGTCGAATTGCTGTGCGACGATGCCGGGCGGGTGCGCGAGCTATATGCGCTGCGGCCCGAGCGGGTGACGGTCGAGCTCGACGCCAATGGCTGGCCGGTGGCCTATGCCTATCGGACGGGCAGGCATGTCTCGCGGCTGGCCTCCGAAGACGGTACGGGGCGCGCGGCGGTGGCGCATATCCGCGCCTTCTCGCCCAGCGACGACCATTATGGGCTGGGGTGCCTGAGCGCCGCGGCGGGGGCGGTGGCGATCCACAACGCGGCGTCGCGGTGGAACAAGGCGCTGCTCGACAATGCGGCGCGCCCGAGCGGGGCTCTGGTCTATGAGACGGGCGACGGCGCGGCGCTTTCGGGTGAGCAGTTCGAGCGGCTGAAGCGCGAGATGGAGGCGGGGTTTGGCGGCGCGGGCAATGCCGGGCGGCCGATGCTGCTGGAAGGCGGCCTGAAATGGCAGGCGATGAGCCTGTCACCCGCGGACATGGATTTCGTGGGGCTGAAGGCGGCGGCGGCGCGGGAGATTGCGCTGGCGTTCGGCGTGCCGCCGATGCTGCTGGGGCTGCCGGGCGACAATGGCTATGCCAATTACCGCGAGGCCAATCGCGCTCTCTGGCGGCTCGCGATCCTGCCGCTGGCGGAGAATATCCTGGGCGGGCTGTGCCAGGCGCTGCTGCCCTGGTTTCCCGGGGCGAGCCTGGCGATCGACGTGGATCGGGTGACGGCACTGGCCGAGGATCGCGAGCGGCTGTGGCGGCAGGTGAGCGCGGCGGATTTCCTGACGCCCGAGGAAAAGCGCGCGATGGTGGGGCTGGCATGAGCGGGGACATGGTGCTCGCGCAACTGATCGGGCAGGCCGGGGAGGAAGGCGCCGATCTGGTGACGCTGCGCGCGATCGTCGAGGAAGCGGGCGAGCTGGGGGCCAGGCGGGCGCTGGCGCGGCTGGGGCTGGAGGATGCAGGCGCGGGCAAGGACATGGCGGAACTGCGCGAGCTGCTGGGCGCGTGGCGCGACGCCAAGCGATCGGCGCTGAAGGCGGCCTTCGCGTGGGGCGGGCGGATGCTCGCGGCGTTGGTGCTGGTCGGGCTGGCGGTGAAGCTGGGCTTTCCGGGATGGCTGAAATGAGCGTGCGCTTTGCCGGCTATGCGGCGGTGTTCGACGCGGTGGATCGGGGCGGCGATGTGGTGCGGCGCGGGGCGTTCCGCGCGACGGGCCGGGTGCCGCTGCTCTGGCAGCATTCGGGCAAGCCGGTGGGCGAGATCGAGGCGCTGGCGGAGGATAGCCGCGGGCTGCGGGTGATCGGGCGGGTGGCGGATGCGACGCTTGCCGGGCTGGTCGAGGCAGGAACGGTGCGGGGGCTTTCGTTCGGATACCGGGTGCTGGCGGCGACACGGGGGAGGCACCGCGAGATCACGGCGCTCGACCTGGTGGAGGTGAGCCTGGTCGCGAGCCCGATGCAGCCGCTGGCCAGGGTGCATGCGGTGGCGCGCTGAAGCCGCCGGTGCCCGGGACGGATTGCGCTCGGCGCAGGGAAGGCGCAACGCAGACGCATGACCGACGAAATCGAAGAATATCGCCCGCCCTCGCCGTTTCTGCAGATGCTGATCGACGAGGAACCCGAACTGAGCGGCAGCGCCGAGGCAGATGCCCGGGCGGCCGAGCTGATCGCGCTGACGCGGGATGCGGATCCCGCCAATCGCGACTGGGCGCTGCTGCTCCTGGGCCAATCCGAGCTGGAGACGGACGAGGCACTGGCCGCGCTGGTGGCGGGCATGGACGATCCGGAGCATGAAGCGGCGCTGGAAGCCGTGATCGGCGTGGCGATGCGCGCGCCGGAAAAGGCGCTGCCCCGGGTGCTCGAATTGCTGGACGGAGACACGGTGGATTCGATGGCGCTGGAGGCGGCGGCCTATGTCGCCGATCCGTCGCTGCTGCCGATGCTGGAGGCGATCGGCCGCGAAGTGGTGGATGACGACGATGTCTTCACCACCGTGCTGGCCGAGGCGATCGCGGCCTGTTCGCGCGGGAGCGCACCCGAGGCGCTGTAAGCGCGACGACGCGCGGGCCCGGCCCGCCCGAGAAGTTTTGAGAATTGCATGGCCCTTCCCGGCTTTCCGGGGAGGGCCTTTTCGTTTCTGAGCGGGAGAAGGTGAATGATCGAAGTGAAGGCGGACAGTCTCGAAGCGAGCTTCGAGGCGGTGGAGAAATCGGGGCTGCCGGCGGCGCGCCCGATGCTGATGGGCGGACGCCCGATGGCGAGTGCGGCGTTCGAGACGTTCCTGCGATCGGGCGGCGGCGGCCTGGAGATGAAGGCGATCGAAGGCACTAGCGGCGGCGATGGCGGCTATGCCGTGCCGCGCGAGATCGACCAGCTGGTGGACGCGACGTTGAAAAGCATCTCGCCGATCCGCGCAATCGCCAATGTCGTTCAGGTGGGGACGAGCGGCTATCGCAAGCTGGTGACCAGCGGTGGCTTCGAAAGCGGCTGGGCATCCGAGACGGCGGAGCGCGACGAGACCGAGACGCCCGCGTTCCACGAAGTCGCGCCGCCGATGGGCGATCTCTTCGCCAATCCGGCGGCGAGCCAGGCGATGCTCGACGACGCCGCGTTCGACGTGGAGCAATGGCTGGCGGACGAGATCGCGCGCGAGTTTGCAGTGGCCGAGGGATCGGCGTTCGTGAACGGCAACGGGACGAACAAGCCCAAGGGCTTTCTTCAGGCGACCACGTCGTCGCTGGGCGATTCCTCGCGGACGTTCGGCCAACTGCAATATGTGCCGACGGGCGCGGCCGGCGCGTTTGCCGCGAACCCCGAGGAGAAACTGATCGACCTGGTCCAGACCCTGCGTTCGCCCTATCGCCAGGGTGCGAGCTGGGTGATGAATTCGGCGACGCTGGCGAAGATCCGCAAGTTCAAGACGAGCGACGGTGCGTTGCTGTGGTCGCCTTCGCTGGCAGCGGGCCAGCCCGCGACCTTGCTTGGCTATCCGGTGGTCGAGGCCGAGGACATGCCGGACATCGGGGCCAATGCGCTGTCGATCGCGTTCGGCAATTTCAAGGCGGGCTATCTGATCGCCGAGCGCGGCGAGACGCAGATCCTTCGCGACCCGTACAGCAACAAGCCGTTCGTGCACTTCTACGCGACCAAGCGCGTGGGCGGGATGGTGAGCAACTCCGAGGCGATCAAGCTGCTCAAGTTCAGCGCCACGTGACGGAGGCGGCGGCACGCTGCTGAAGTTCAGTGCGGACTGAGGCGCAGCGATCTCGATCCTCCCCCGGGGCGGGGAGGTGGCATGCGAAGTACGACGGAGGGGGAGGGCCGCGAGCGAGGGATGTGGGGCGCGCCCCCTCCACCGCCTTCGGCGGTCCCCCTCCCCGTGCCGGGGAGGATTTATGGCGGATCAATTTGCAAATGCGGCGGACCATGTGTCTGCACCGGCGACGCGTGCGGTGCACGTGACGCCGCATGACGAGGACGCGCTGGGCGATATTCCCAAGGCGCTGTTCGTCGGCACCGGAGGCGACCTGACGCTGCGTGGCGTGGGCGGCGGAGACGATGCGGTGTGGAAGAATGTGGCGAGCGGAACGATCGTGCCGCTGCGTGCGGAATATGTGCGTGCGACGGGCACGACCGCTGACGACATCCTGGCGCTGTACTGATGCTGGGGCTGGGGCTGATGGACCGGATCGGGCGACCGCCCGATCCGGCGGCGGCGGCGCTGATCGGACGGATGAGCGAAGCGCCCGGCGCGGCGCGGGCATCGCTGATCGACACGGCGGTGCGCGCGCTGAAGGCGAGCGGCGTCTGGGACAAGATGGACTGCTGCTGGGTGATGGCGGCGCACCATGCCCAGGCGGGGCTGCTCAACTGGAAGGGCGCGGGCAATATGCTGGCGGCGCTGGGCGCCATGCCCGCCTTCACTGCGGATCGCGGCTATCAGGGCGACGGCGCGACGCAATTGCTGGATACCGGCTTCGTTCCCGGGGCCGGCATGACGCTAACCAATAACCATCATCTGAGCGTGTGGTGCCTGAGCGAAGCGCGCGACAGCATCGCGCAGATCGCCACCGATACGCTCTCGATCGCCTCGCGAACCCCGATCGACACCCTAGCGACGCGGTCTGCCAGCGTGGGAGTCGATCCCGGCCCGAGCCTGGACGGGCGCGGCATGTGGCTGATCTCGCGCGCATCGGGGAGCGGCTATAGCCGGTACCATAACGGCATATTGGCCGATGCGCCGGCTGCGGCGTCGAGCGAGTTTGGCGGGGTGCACCCGGTATATATTTGCGGGCGCAATGCGGCGGGCACGCCGGCCTATAACGGCACGATGATCGCGGCGGCGACGATCGGCGCGGCGCTGAATGCGGACGAGCAGTCGGCGCTGCACCGGACGCTCCGCGCCTATCTGGCGGCGCTCGGCGCGGCCTGAACTCAATTCTGGGAGAGAGACATGGATGCTCCGCCTATTCCGGCGGCGGCGCTGGAGGCTGCGCGCGACGCAGCCAAGGCGCAGCTGCGCATCGCGGGCGATGCCGAGGATGCGCTGATCCAGGGCTATGCGGCGAGCGCACTGGCGCTATGCGAAGCCTTTACCGGCCGGGCAACGATACTGCGCGAATGGCGCGACGTGATGCCCGTGAGCCGCGCCTGGCAGGCATTGGAGGTGGCGGGGGTTTCCGCGATCACCGGGGTGGCCGGGCTTTCGGCGGATGGCGATACGATCGCGTTTTCATCCGACGCCTATGCCGTGGATGTCGATGCCGGGGGAATCGGCTGGGTGCGGACGATCGCGCCGGGCGTGGCGGGGCGGATATCGGTGACGTTCAGCGCCGGCATGGCCGAGGAATGGGCCGAGCTTCCCGCGCCGATCGCGCAAGGCGTGGTGCTGCTGATCGCGCATCTGTTTGAAGCGCGCGAGGGGGCGAGCCCGCCGGCTGCGGTGAGCGCATTGTGGCGGCCCTGGCGCAGGCTGAGGCTGGCGGGGCCGGAGCGGGCGGCATGAACGCGCGGATCGAGCGGCAAGCAGAGCGCCGCGCCGACGCGCTGGCGGGACGCGTGGCGGCGGCGGTGCGCGAGGCGGCACCGGGCCTGCGGGTTTCGGTGGAAGGCGGCGATGTGCGGATCGAGGGTCGGCGGCTTTCCGCCGACGAACGGCTGCGCTGGATCGGAGGGCTGCTGCGATGAGCGTGCAGGCGTTGTTGCAGGCGGCCGTGGCGGGCGCGCTGGCGGAGCTGCCGGTGACGGGCGTGTTCGATTGCCCGCCGGTGCGCGCTGCGCGGCCCTTTGCGGTGATCGAGGAAGCCGTGCTGGCCGATTGGGGAACCAAGGATCTTGCCGGGCGCGAGGGCCGGTTCGCAGTGCGCGTGCTCGATTCGGGCGAGCGCCCGGTGCGGCTGCGGGCATTGGCGGGCGCGGTGGAGGATGCCGTGGAGGCGATGCCGCGCATGCTGGGCGAGGGCTGGGCGGTGGCGAGCCTGATCTTCCTGCGCGCGCGGATCAGCCGCGACGGCGAGGGTTGGACTTCGGTTTCGGAATTCCGGGTGCGGATGCTGCGCACCGAGCTTTGAGGGAGACAAGGACATGGCGGCGGAAAAGGGTAGCGCGTTCCTGTTGAAGGTCGGCAACGGGGCATCGCCGGTGGTCTATGCGACCGTGGCGGGGCTCAGGACCACGCAGCTGAGCGTGAACGGTGAAGCGGTGACGATCACGTCGAAGGACAGCGGCGGGTGGCGCGAACTGCTGTCCGGCGCAGGGGTGCGTTCGGTGAGCGTGACCGGTGCGGGGGTGTTCACCGGATCGGCGGCGGAGGCGCGGTTGAAGGCGAATGCGCTGTCGGGCGTGCTCGACGATTACCGGCTGAGCTTCGAAAGCGGCGAGACGATGACGGGCAAGTTCCTGGTCACGCGGCTGGATTATGCCGGGGATTTCAACGGCGAGCGTTCGTACACGCTGAGCCTGGAAAGCTCGGGCGCGGTGGTGAGCGCATGAGCGCGGCATCATCCGGCAATCCTGCGCGGGGCGAGGCGGAGCTGCGCGTGGGCGGCGAGACGCTGGTGCTGCGTCCCAGCTTTCAGGCGCTGGTGGCGGCGGAGCAGGAAGTGGGCCCGCTGTTCGCGATGATCGAGCGCGCGGCGGACGGGCGGCTGACGCTTTCCGAGATGGTGGCGTTGTTCTGGCATTGCCTGCGCGACAGGCCCGAGGGGCTGACCCGCGCGGCCTTTGCCGATGTGGTGGCGACGCGCGGGCTGGCGGCGAACACGCCGGCGCTGAAGCTGCTGATCGGCCAGATATTGGCGGGGCGGTGACCTTTTCGGAATGTGCCGCGCGGCTGGCGGGCGCGGCGGGGCTGGCGTTCGGCTGGCGCCCAGAGGAGTTCTGGCAGGCGACGCCGGGGGAGCTGGGCGCGCTGGTGAGCGCGCTGGGCGGCGAAGCGGCCGAGCCGGTGAATGGCGCGCTGCTGGCGCGGCTCAAGGAGCAATTTCCCGATGGATGAAGAAATCGAGCGGCTGATCGTGTCGGTGCGCGCCGACACGGCCGGCTTTGCGCGCGACGTGGCGGAGATGCGCGGCACGCTGGAGGGGCCGATGGAAGCGGGCGCGCACCGCGCCGGGCGGGCGATCGAAGGCGCGCTGCTGCGGGCGGTGCGCACCGGCAAATTGGGCTTTGACGATCTGGCCAAGGTGGCGCTGAGCGTGATGGACGAGATCGCCCGGGCATCGATGCGTGGCGGCATCGCGGCGATGACCGGGCAGGCGGGCGGGCTGGGCGGCGTGCTGGCGGGGCTGATCGGCGGACTTGCGGGTGCCCCGGGGCGGGCGACCGGCGGCCCGGTGAGCCCGATGCGACCCTATTGGGTGGGCGAGCGTGGGCCCGAATTGTTCGTGCCAGCGAGCGCGGGACAGGTGGTGCCGCCCGCGAGCGGCGGCGCGCGCGAGGTGCGCGTGGCGATCACCGTGAATGCGCGGGGACAGGATGCCCCGCATGCGCTGGCGCAATCGAGCCGACAGGTGGCTCGGGCGGTGAAGGCGGCGCTGGCGGGCGTGGAGTGATGCTCGGCGGGGAGGGGGGACTCGGTGAAACATCCCCTCCCCTTGCCCCTCCCCTGAAGGGGAGGAGAATGTTCAGGAGGGGTTATGGGCTGGTGGCTGGCTTCCGAGCGGAAGGGGCAGATCGAGGGCGTGCTGTCGCGTTTCGATCCTGCATATTGGACGGTGGATTTTCCGCGGCCGATGATGGCGTCGGTCACCACTACCGCGCCGGATGCGCTGCGGGTGGATGCGGTCTTCTATCGCGCCGACCAGATGGGCGGGCTGATCTGGGAAGCGGAGGACCGGCACGATCATCCGCTGCTGCGATACGAGACGAGCAGGGATTTTCGCGGGTGCAGCCTGCGCTTCCGCTGGCGGTCTTCGGGGCTGCGCGGGCTGGATGCGGTCAACGGCCCGGTGCTGACGATCGAGGGCCGCGGGCCCGCCGGGGAGGCGCGCGCCTGGTATGTGCGGCTGTGGAATTATGCGACGGGCACGCCCGGGGATGCGCTGGTCTCGATCGACTTTGCCAGCGTCGCAGGCGGGTTTCTGCTGCCCGGCGAGGCGGATCCGGTCTGGGCCGGGGATGTCGACCGGATGTTCGTATCGCTGGTGCCCGATGGCTATACCGGCGAGGATGAAGCGATCGGGCCGGTGGAGGGCTGGGCCGAGCTTTCGGAAATCGCGTGCGAAGGGCCGGGGAGCGTGCTCGCGATCGGCGACGTGGTGGTGCCCGAGCACGGGCTGGCAATCGCGAACGGATATGACGATTGCTACCACCTGACGCCCGCGCGCGTGCTGCGGAACATCGCGCAACTGGGGTATCGCGGGAGCATCCTCCATTATGTGGGGATGAGCCATTATTTCCGGTTGAGCGGCGGGTTTGTCGCGATCGGGGACAGCGCGCTCAACACTGCGTGCGCGGCCTGGCATGCGGACTTTGCGGCCAGGGCCAAGGCGCTGGGATATGGCGTGATCTGGTCGCTGAGCTATGAGTTGCTCGACCAGCATAGTTGGGGCGACTGGAAGCAGCGCGCGGCGGACGGATCGCCGGCGCTGACGGGATGGGAGCCGCCCTCGACTTTGCTCTCTCCCGCGCATTCGGGAGCGATGGCCTATCTGCAGGCGGTGGCGCTGGCGTTTTGCGGAATCGCGGCGGAGGCGGGGCTGGCGGTTCGGTTCCAGATCGGCGAGCCCTGGTGGTGGACTTTGCCCGATGGGAGCCTGTGCGTCCACGACGCCTCGGTCGGCGAGGGCGATCCGGGGGCGTGGCTGGCGGATTCGACGCTCGATCTGCGCGATGCCGTCAAAGCCGCACATCCCGGGGCCGAGGTGATGCTGCTCGTCTATCTGCCGACCGTCGAGCGCAATCCGGAGGTGAACATGCCGGAGGGCTGGGCAAGCCCGGCCTTCGATGTGCTGCAGCTCGAGGATTATGACTGGGCGGCGGCGGGGAACGAAGCGGCGAGCGCGCGCGGGCTGGCGCTGGCCGAGGCGCGGTTGGGCTATGCGGTGGCCGAGCAGCATTATCTGAGCGGCTTTGTGCTCGCGCCCGAGGATCGCGATCAGTGGCGGCACATCGACGCGGCAGCAGAGCGCGCGCGGAGGCGGGGCGTGGGGCAGACCTTTATCTGGGCGCTGCCGCAGGTGCTGCGCGACGGCTTTGTGCATTTCGAGAACAAGGAGAATGCAGTGGACGCCTTTGACGACGTGCTGTTTCCGATCGCGCTGGGCCGCGACGCGGAGGTGGCGCCGGAGACGCGGACCGCCATCGTGACGAGCGCGGGCGGCGCGGAAACGCGCAACGTGGAATGGGCCGAGGCGCGCACGCATTATGACGTGGGGCCGGGTGTGCGCAGCGAGGCGGACATCGCGGAACTGCTGGGATTCTTTCGCGCAAGGATGGGCCCCGCGCGCGGCTTTCGCCTGCGCGATCCGTTCGATTGGGAAGGCGAGGGTGAGCTGATCGGGGTGGGCGACGGCGTGACGACCACGTTCCCGCTGGTGCGGAACTATGGCGGCGCGACGCGGCGGATCACGCGGCCGGTGAGTGGCACAGTTCGCGTATCTGTGGATGGCGAGGAGACCGAGGATTTCGTGCTGGGCGAAGCCGGTATGGTGACGCTTGATGAGCCGCCCGCGGAAGGATCCGAGGTGCGTGCGAGCTTCGTGTTCGACGTGCCGGTGCGCTTTGCCGAGGACCGGCTGACGGTGAGCCGCGCGACTTTTCTGGCGGGGGCTGCGGCTAGCGTGCCGCTGGTGGAGATACGCGAATGAGCTGGCTCGACGGCGAAGTCACGACCGTGGCCCTGTGCTGGCGGATCGAGCGGCGGGATGGCGTGACAATCGGGCTGACCGCGCATGACCGCGACCTGGTGATCGAGGGGCTGGTGTATCGCGCGGCGCCCGGAATGACGCCCAGCGCAATCACGCGCAGCGCCGCGCTCGACGCCGACAGCATGGACGTGACAGGCGCGTTGAGCAGCGCCGCGATCAGCGAGGCGGACCTGCTGGCGGGGCGCTGGGACGGCGCGCGGGTGGAGGTGTTCGCCACGGACTGGACAATGCCGACCGCGCGCGTGGCGCTGGGCGAGGGCGTGATCGGGGCGGTGGAAACCGCCGAGGGCATGCTGACTGCCGAGCTGAAGGGTGTGGCGGCGGCGCTGGAAGGCGCAGTGGTGGAGGAGACGTCCCCCGAATGTCGCGCCGAGCTGGGCGACAAGAGATGCCGGGTCGCGATGGCGGGACGGCGGCGCTTCGCCGTGGTGACCGCTATCGAGGGCGCGGCGCTGACGCTGGATAGCGAGGAGTCTTCTGCCAATTGCTATGGCGGGGGGCGGTTGCGCTGGTTCGGTGGCGCGAATGCGGGACTGGAGGATGCAATCGCCCATTCGGAGGGCGCGACGGTGACGCTGCGGCGGCCGCCGCGTTTCGAAAGCATGGGTCGGGTCGAGCTGATCGAGGGGTGCGACAAGAGCCTGGCAACGTGCATGGGGCGCTTCGGCAATGTCCTGAACTTTCGCGGCGAGCCCTATCTGCCGGGCACCGATCTGCTGACGCGCTATCCGGGAGGATGATCGTCGAACGCGCGCGTGCCGCGATCGGCGCGCGCTTCCGGCTACACGGGCGCGATCCGGCGACGGGGCTGGATTGTGTGGGGCTGGCCGCATGGGCGTTCGAAGCGGAAGCGCCGCGCGATTATGCGCTGCGCAGCGGCGATGTGGAGCGGGTACGGGCAGTCGCTGACGCGCTCGGGCTGGTGCCGGTGGACGCGCGACACGCGGGGGACCTGCTGCTGCTGCGCATGGGGCCGGGGCAGCTCCATCTGGCAATCGATAGCGGGACCGGCGTGATCCACGCCGATGCGATGCTCCGCCGCGTGGTCGAGCGACCCGGGGCGATACCGGGCGCGGTGATCGCGCGCTGGAGAAAGGGGAAGCAGCATGGCGACGTTGGTGCTTACGGTCGCGGGCGGGCTGATCGGCGGGCCGGTGGGCGCGGCGATCGGATCGGCGGCCGGCAATGTGATCGACCGCGAAGTGCTGTTCAAACCCAAGGGGCGAGAAGGGCCGCGGCTGAGCGAACTCAAATTGCAGACCAGCGCCTATGGCACGCAGATCCCGAAACTGTTTGGAACGATGCGCGTCGCGGGATCGGTGATCTGGGCGACCGACCTGATCGAGCATCGCAGCACGTCCGGCGGGGGCAAGGGTCGGGCGAGCACGACAAGCTATTCGTACACGGCGAGCTTTGCAGTGGCGCTTTCGATGCGGCCGATCCTGGGCATCGGGCGAATCTGGGCCGACGGCAAATTGCTGCGCGGGGCGGCCGGTGACTGGAAGGCGCGAACGGGCTTCCGCGTGCATCCGGGGAGCGAGGAGCAGACGCCCGATCCGTTGATTGCCGCGGCTGAGGGGGCGGGCGCGGCACCCGCGCATCGCGGCATCGCCTATGCCGTGTTCGAAGACCTGGAGCTGGGTGATTTCGGCAACCGGATTCCGTCGCTGACCTTCGAAGTCACCGCCGATGCCGGGCCGGTGGAGGCGGGTGCGATCCTGCGCGAGATCGGGATCGGATGCAGCGAGGCGACGGCGGCGCTCGATGGCTTTTCGGCGCATGGGGCCAGCGTGCGCGCGGTGGCCGAGACGCTGGCCGGGGCGAGCGGCGGATGGTTTCTGAGCGATGGCGGGCCCACGCTGATCGGAGGGCCGGGAGCCGCGGTGGCGCTGGAGGACAAAGGAACGCGCGCGCACGCGCGCGAGGGCGCCGGCGCGAAACGGGCGATTGCCGCAGCCGATTCGGCGCCGCGCACGCTGACGCTGACCTATTATGATCCGGCGCGCGATTATCAGGCGGGGATACAGCGCGCGGCGCGGCCCGGCGCGGGAAACCGCGAGGCGCGGCTGGAGCTGCCCGCTGCGATCGGCGCGAACGCGGCAAAGGGCATCGCCGAAGCCGCGCTGGCGCGCTTCGACAGCGAGCGCGAGCGGCGCGGCGTGGCGCTCGGCTGGGACCGGCTGGGCATCCGGCCCGGAGAACGCGTGACCATCGCAGGCGCACCGGGATTGTGGCGGGTCGATCGCTGGTCGCTGGAGGGCATGGTGGTGACGCTCGATTGCGTCGCCGTGTCACCCGGCGCACGCCCGGTGGCAGCCAGCGCCGGGCGGGTGCTGGCTGCCACCGACATCGCGATCGGGAGCACAAGACTTCACGCGTTCGAATTGCCGATGCTCGACGAGCCGCTTTCCAGCGTGTCCCGGCTGGCGATCGCTGCGGCGGGCAGTGCGCCCGGCTGGCGGAGCGCGGCGCTGCTGACCAGCCTGGACGGCGGAGCGCGCTGGGCGGAGGCAGGAGGCACTGCTGCGCCGGCAGTGCTGGGAACCATCCTGGTGCCGCCGGGGGATGGACCTGCGGGAATCGAAGATCTGCAGGCGAGCATCGTGATCGAGCTGGCGCATGATGCGATGGTGCTGGAGGACGCAAGCTTCGCGGCGCTCGACGCGGGTGCAAATCTGGCGATCGCGGGGGATGAGCTGATCCAGTTCGGGCGAGCCGAATCGCTCGGGGACGGAATCTGGCGGCTGACCCGGTTATGGCGCGGGCGGCGCGGAAGCGAGGGGGCGATCGGCACGCAGGCGGGGGGCGATCGATTCGTGCTGATCGACGCCGACACGCTGGCGGTGCGCGACCTGCCGCTTTCCGCGATCGGCGCCTCTGCCCTGGTGCTGGCCCAGGGCGCGGGCGACGGCAGCGAGTCAGCAGTTGCGGATGCGCTGATCACAGGTGTGGCTTTGGTGCCACCCTCGCCGGTTCACTTCGCAGCTGCGGAAACGGGCGAGGGGGAGACGCAACTGACCTGGGTGCGGCGCAGCAGAAGCGGCTGGCGCTGGATCGACGGAATGGACGCGCCGATGGGCGAGGAAGCTGAACGCTATCAACTCCGCATCGCCCCCGAGGAGGGGCCGGAGAGGTTCGAGGAAGTGACGGAGGCGAGCTTCCTGCTCTCCCCGGCGGACCGTGCCGCAGCGGTCACGATCACGCTGCGCCAGATCGGGAGCCATGGTCTGTCGCCACCTGCGACTCTGACACTTTCAGCGATTGGAGAAGTTTGATGACCGATTCTCTCACGCCCCGACTGGCCCTGCCGATGCTTTGGGCGGGTCAGGCGCAAAAGGAGATGTCTCATAATGAGGCGCTGGCGCGGATCGACCTGACACTTCACGGAAACATTATCGCGACGGGCGCCGCAACGCCGCCCGAAGATCCGGAACCGGGCCAATGCTGGTTGCTCGGCGATGCCCCCGATGGGGACTGGGCGGGGCATGCGGGTGAAGTGGCGGGATGGACGGGCGGGGGATGGCGCTTTGTGGCCCCATGTGAGGGAATGCAGCTATGGCTGGGCCTAGATACTGGATTCGCACTGTTTTCCGGTGGCGAATGGCGGATCGGGGAGGCGCATGGACGGCTGTTCGTGGAAGGCCGGCAGATCATCGGGCCGCGCGCGGATGCAATCGCGGAACCTAGCGGCGGCGCGGTGGTTGATGCCGAAGCACGCGCCGCGATCCTGGCGATGCTGGATGTAATGCGCGGACATGGACTGGTCGATCCTGGCTGAATCTGTGACGTTCATGCAACAGTGGCGGGATTTGTGCGCTTGCGTGGAAACCATCGTTTCGGTACTGAGTTTGTCGCTGTCCTAACGGACAACTTTGAAAGGGGATTTTAGATGCGGAAGCTCGCCATTACTCTGGCACTTGCGACCACCGCGCTCAGCACGCCCGCTCTCGCCCGCGACGACGCGTGGTATGTGGGTATCGAAGGCGGCGCCATGCTGGTTGAGGATATTCGGTTCGACGTTGGTGTGCTGAAGGACGCCGCCACGATCGATCACCGTGCAGGCTGGGACGTCGATGCGACGGTCGGCTACGACTTCGGCGGTTTCCGCGCCGAAGCCGAAGTGGGCTATCGTCAGGCTGACGTGACCGGCATTCAGTCGACCACCACGATTGGCAACGGCAACGTACTCGTTGCAGCAGGCAATTATCCGCGTGCTGGCGGCCGTACCTCGGCGCTCAGCTTCATGGTCAACGGCATGTTCGACTTCGGCGACGATGACGGCGTGCAGGGCTTCCTGGGCGGCGGCGTCGGTGTCGCTCGCGTCAAGGAGAAGTATGGTCTCGCCTCGTCGCGCGCCGGCTTCATGAACGATTCGGACACCGTGTTCGCATGGCAGGCAATCGCCGGCATCCGCGCGCCGATCTCCGACTCGATCGACGTGTCGCTGAAGTATCGCTTCTTCAACGCCGATGGCGTGACCACGGTTGATTCGTTCGGTCGCCGCCACGAAGGCCGTTTCCGCTCGCACAGCATCCTGGGCGGTCTGACCTTCAACTTCGGCGGACGTGCGCCGGAACCGGAGCCGATCCCGACGCCGGAACCGACCCCGACCCCGACCTGGACCCCGACTCCCGAACCGACCCCGGCCCCGGTGATCGTGCAGTGCACGCCCGGACCGTACATCGTGTTCTTCGACTGGGATAAGTCGGACATCACGCCGGAAGCGGCCTCGATCCTCGACAACGCCATCAGCAACTACCAGAATTGCGGCAACGCACAGGTGATGCTGGCAGGCCACGCCGACCGTTCGGGTTCGGCCAGCTACAACGTTGGTCTCTCGCAGCGTCGTGCGGACTCGGTGAAGGCTTACCTCACCTCGCGCGGCATCCCGGGTGGCGTCATCGGTACCGAAGCGTTCGGCGAGAGCCGCCCGCGTGTCGACACCGCCGACGGCGTTCGCGAACTGCAGAACCGTCGCGTGGAAGTCATGTACGGCCCCGGCTCGGGCTACTGAGCCAGGCCGGTCCAGACGGACTGACAAGATTAAGGGAGGCCGGGCGACCGGCCTCCCTTTTTCTTTGCCGATTTGAGAGCCCCTTTCGAGCGAGGCGGAGTGGCGGGCTCGCCTAGAGTGCGGGTGCGAGCCAATCGGGGAGGATCGCGTCCCCCAGCGCCTCGACCCGGCGCAACTCCACCATCAGGCCAAGTTCCGGATAGCGCGCGCGGGTGCGCTCGCCCGGCTCGCCGAGCGGCACGACGACCAGCCGACGGTTGACCTTCGCGCGATAATGCATGCGCGCGGTGTTTTCCTGGCCGACATAGCAGCCTTTGGCGAAGCTCACGCCGTTCAGCTCGGCGGTATTGGCCTCCAGCCACAAAGTCTTGTCTTGACCCAGCTCGGCTGCGCCTTCGGTGACGCCGAGCGCGAGGCGGTGGGCACGCCAGGCGGCGCTCGCGTCGGCGGTATCGGACTCGCTCAGCCAGCGCCAGCCGAGCTCGGGCAGGCGCGGATCGCGGGCGGCGCCTTCGCGCTTCGCCGCCGACCAGTGCACCTTCAGATAGGGTTCGAGCATGATCTGCACCGGCCTCCGCAGCCGGTAGATCGTTAGGCGGCGGATCAGCGACTCGACTTCGCGATCCTCGCAGTCGAGCAGCAGATTCGCGCCGTCATCCCAGATGATGAAGTCGAACAACGCCTTGCCCTGCGGCGTCAGCAGCCCGCCATATTGCGGCGCGCCGGGCGCGACGCTGCCGATATCCTGCGTCACCAGCCCTTGCAGGAAGCCGCGGACGTCCTCCCCGCTGAGGCGGACAAGCGCGCGATCGTGGAGGGCGGTGGCTGGGGTGGCATCGGACATGGTGAAGAGGTAGGGGTCTGCATCGCACAACGGAAGAGGCGGCCCCATGAACGTGGATCTGAAGCTGACGGGCGGAACCGTGCATCTGCCCGGTGGCCCCGCACAGGTGGATGTCGGCGTAAGCGGCGGCAAGATCGTGGCGATCGGCCGGGTGGGCGATGCGGGCGAGACCATCGACTGCGCGGGGCTCGACGTGCTGCCCGGCGTGATCGACAGCCAGGTGCATTTCCGCGAGCCGGGGCTCGAGGCAAAGGAAGATCTGGAGAGCGGCGCGCGATCGGCGGTGCTGGGCGGCGTGACCGCAGTGTTCGAGATGCCGAACACCAAGCCCAACACCGATTCGGCCGAAGCGGTGAACGACAAGCTCGCCCGTGCGCGCCACCGGATGTGGTGCGATCACGCATTCTATGTCGGCGCGACCAATCATAATGCCGAAAGCCTGGCCGATCTCGAGCGGATGCCGGGCACGGCGGGCGTCAAGATCTTCATGGGCGCGTCGACCGGGGATTTGCTGGTCTCCGACGACGCGAATCTCGCGCGGGTGCTGGCGAGCGGGCATCGCCGCGTGGCGATCCATGCCGAGGACGAGTTCCGCATGCAGGACCGGCTGGGCGAGCGCGTGGCCGGCGATCCCTCCTCCCACCCGGTGTGGCGCGACGATGAGAGCGCGATGCTGGCGACGCGGCGCATCCTGGGTCTGGCGCGGGCGGCGAAGCGCCGCATCCATATCCTCCACGTCACGACGCCCGCCGAACTCGAAGTCATCGGGCGGAACAAGGACATCGCCACCTGCGAGGTGACGCCGCAGCACCTGACGCTGGCGGGCGAGAACGCCTATCCGCGCCTCGGCAGCTATGCGCAGATGAACCCTCCGATCCGATCGGGCGCGCACCGCGACGGATTGTGGGACTGGCTGCGCCAGGGGGTGCCCGACGTGATCGGATCGGATCATGCGCCGCATACGAAGGAGGAAAAGGCCAAGCCTTATCCCGATTCGCCGAGCGGCATGCCCGGCGTGCAGACGCTTCTGCCGCTGATGCTCAACCATGTCGCCGAGGGGCGCCTCACCCTGCAGCGTCTGATCGACCTGACCAGCGCCGGCCCGCAGCGCGTGTTCGGCATTACCGGCAAGGGGCGGATCGCAGTGGGATACGATGCCGATTTCACCGTGGTGGACTTGAAGAAGCAGTGGGCGATCGAGGAAAGCTGGCTCGCCTCGCGCTGCGGCTGGTCGCCCTTCACCGGAATGACGCTGACCGGCAAGCCGGTGGGCACCGTCGTACGTGGGAATCGGGTGATGTGGGAGGGCGCGCTCGCGGCCCAGGCGATCGGCGAGCCGATCCGGTTCGAGAGCGTGGACTTCGAATGACGCGGGGCTGGGCGATTGGATTGGCGCTGACGCTGGGCATCCCCGTGCCGGCTTTTGCCTGCTCCCCGGCAACCCCGCCAGAGACTCCGCCCACGCAGGAGGAGATAGACGGCGCCCTTCGCGCGACCTTTGCGAACGCTAAGGACCTGATCGATTATGTCGTGGTGCGGCGCGCAACGCGTGATCGGCTGGGCGCGATCCGGGTGACGCGATCCTATAAGCGCACCACGCGCGTGGGTGCGGTGCTTCGGATATGGACCGCGGAAGGACCGGCATGCGGTCTTGGCGATGCCGAGCCGGGAGCGCAGGGGCGCATGTTCCTCAACGGTGAGGCGCCGCACCAATATCTGAATATGGCGGACGTCTATTATAACGAGCTCGTGCGCGTCGGCCTCGTCCCGCCGCAATGAGCCGCACCGACGCTGCCTTCCGCGTGATCGCGGCACCGGCCGACAGGCTCTATGCCGCGCTGATCGATCCGGATGCGCTGGTGCAATGGCTGCCGCCCGAGGGAATGAGCGGCCGGATCGAGGCGTTCGATCCACGGCCCGGCGGTATCTACCGGATCCGCCTGACCTATGACGCGCCGGGCGCGGCGGAAGGCAAGACCGATGACGACAGCGATGTGAGCGCAGGCGAATTCGTCGAGCTGGTACAGAATGTGCGCGTGGTGCAGCGCGGCACATTCGAATCGGAAGACCCGTCGATGGCGGGTACGATGACCTTCACCTGGCGCTTCGACCCGGTCGACGGGGGTACGCGCGTGACGGTGACTGCCGAGGGCGTGCCGCCCGGTATCCGCCGCAAGGATCATCTCGACGGATTGCGCTCCACGCTGGCGAACCTGGCGGCCTTCGCCGAATAGTCAACGGGGCCAGGCGAAGCCGATCAAGGTGCCGGCCTGAATCATCGCGATCAGCCAGAGCCAGGTGGAGAAAGGCTGCTTGCGCGTCTTGTGGCGGAAGCGCGCGCGGGCGAAGAATGCCCCGGGGGTGCCACCGATAAGCGCAAGCGCAAGTAAATTGGCTTCGGGTACCCGCCTTTGGCCCCTGATCGCGCGGCTTTTGTCATCGGCGAACCGCCAGACCGTCCACAGATTCACGATCAGCAGCGCAAGCGCCGCAGCGACGATCACGCCCGATCAGAACGGAACGATGCGCCGCTTTTCGGTGAACTTCATATAGCCGGCGTTGATGCCGACGCGCCAGCCGACACCCAGGCGGACCGGGATGAGCACGACATCCCCCCGCCGCATATAGGCCGCCGAGAAGCCTCCGACGAAATAGGCCCGACCCTCACCGGCGGGGAAGCGCTTGTACAGGTCCTGGCTGTCGTAGAGATTATAGACGAGCACGAAGACCTTGCTCGCGTCGCCGCCGAGATCGAACCCGACCGATGGGCCGGTCCAGTAAACCTTCCGTTGCCCCTCGATCTTGTGGAACAGGTCCCCGCGGCCATAGCGCAGCCCGACGCCGACCGCCGCGCCGCCTTCACCACCGGCGATATAGGCATTGGGGCGGCCCTGATCCTTCAGAATATCCTCGATGATCCCGGCAAGGCCGGACGCGCCCTTCCCGAACACGCCTTCCGCCGCGACGATGAGCTCCTGCTGGTCGAAGGTGTCGGGTGATTTGACGCGCTCCTTGGCCAGCGCGCGGGCATCGCTCGCGGGCGGCTGCGCCGGCGGTTGCGCGGGCGGCGCAGCCGGATCGAGCGGGGGCTGGTTATAATCCTGGACCCGCGGCGAATCCGGCGCAGGCGGCGGGGGAGCCAGATCCGAATCGATCGCGGTGTTCGGATCGATCTTGGTCATTTCCTGGGCCGCGACAGGCGCCGCGCTCATGCCGAGCAGGGCGGCCATCGCCCACAGCATCCCAGTTCGCACGCGCATCTTCATTCCCCACCCAAAAATAATGCAGCGAACGCTATTCCCGTGCGCCTGACCCCGCAATGAACACACGACGACACGAGTCGATTTCGCGCCCGGGGGTTTCTATCGGTTGATAGCTGCGAAAGCCGCCGCTATAGGGCCGCCTTCTGGCCTTCTTCCGGAGACGTGGGTGAGTGGCTGAAACCAGCGGTTTGCTAAACCGCCGTAGGGGGATTACTCCTACCGAGGGTTCGAATCCCTCCGTCTCCGCCACTCCTGCAGAAAGCTGGATGCCGAAAGCCCAGTCCCTCCCAGTTCCGAAGAAAGCCCGGAAGCGGCCTCCGCGGCCGCGCTCCTTGCGGCTGCACGGCACGGTAGCGCGGGAACTGGGGATCCGGATCGTCTCGGGCGTGCTCACGCCGGGCGAGATACTGGAAGGCGAGATCGCGGCGAGCGAACAGTTCAAGGTTTCCCGCACCGCCTATCGCGAGGCGATCCGTATCCTGGCTGCCAAGGGGCTGGTGCATTCGCGGCCCAAGATCGGCACGCAGGTCTCTCCGCGTAGCGAATGGCATTTGCTCGATCCCGATGTGCTGGGCTGGATCTTCGTGGGCGAGCCCGATGAGGGGCTGATCGAGAGCCTGTTCGAACTGCGCCGGATCGTGGAGCCCGATGCGGCGCGGCTGGCGGCGATTCGCCGGAGCGAGGATCAACTGGCGCGGATGAAGGCCGGGCTGGACGGCGTGGCCAGGCATGGCTTCCATTCGGAAGAAGGGCGGCGCTGCGACCAGAGCTTCCATTCCGCCCTGCTCGAAGCGTCGGGCAACGATTTCATCGTATCGCTGACCAGCGGCGTTGCTGCGGCTATCGCGATCACCACGGCCTTCAAGCAGCATCGCCTGCCCGCGCCGCATGATGCGCTGCCCGTGCATCTGCGCGTGCTGGAGGCGATCGAGGCGCGCGATGCGCAGGGCGCGCATGACGCGATGGCGAAGCTGGTCGATCGCGGGCTGACCGACACGATGGAAGCGCGCGATCCCGCAGGCGGACGGAAGGGCCCCATCGCGGTCTGCTGTTGATCCCAGGCGGAACGATGCCTACATCGCTGGACTGATGTTACCGCTAACTTTAGCGAGTCCAGGAGAGATAGAATGGCGCTGACAGGGGAATTGTTCATTGCTTCCAGGCGCGTGAAGCGGGACGGCGCGGGTTTTCGCGCAGTGGCCGCGGCCACTGGCCAGGAGATCGAGCCCGCATTCAGCGTCGCGACCACCGATGACGTCGACACCGCCGTTGCTGCCGCCGAAGCGGCCTTTCCGGTCTATTCGCAACTGCCGCGCGAGAAGCGCGCCGAATTCCTCGAAGCGATCGCAGACGAGATCGATGCGCTGGGCGATACGCTGACCGAACGCGCGCATGCCGAAAGCGGCCTTCCCGCCGCGCGGCTGAATGGCGAGCGGGGCCGCACCTCGGGCCAGATGCGCCTCTTCGCGCGCGAGCTTCGGCTGGGCGAATATCTGCGCGCGCGAATCGATCATGCCATTCCCGATCGCGCGCCCGCGCCCAAGCCCGATCTGCGCCTGCGCATGGTGCCGCTCGGCCCCGTGACGGTATTCGGCGCCAGCAATTTCCCGCTCGCTTTCTCGGTGGGCGGCGGCGACACGGCTTCTGCGCTTGCCGCAGGCTGCCCCGTCGTCGTGAAGGGGCATTCGGCGCATCCGGGCACGGCCGAACTGGTGGCAGGCGCGATCACCCGCGCGGCGGCAAAGACCGGCATGCCAGAGGGCGTATTCTCGCTGATCAACGGCCCCGGAAACTCAGTGGGCGCGGCGCTCGTCACCGATCCGCGCATCAAGGCGGTGGGCTTCACCGGTTCGCGCGGCGGCGGCACCCAGCTGATGAAGTTGGCGGCCAATCGCCCCGTGCCGATCCCGGTCTATGCCGAGATGAGCAGCGTCAATCCGGTGTTCCTGCTTCCCGCCGCGCTCGAAGCGCGTGCGGAGGCTTTGGGCGCGGCGTTTGTCGCGAGCGTGACGATGGGCGCGGGGCAGTTCTGCACCAATCCCGGGCTGGTGCTGGCGATCGAGAGCCCTGCGCTCAGCCGCTTCGTGACGGCTGCCAGCGATGCGATGGCAGGTGCGCCGTCGCAGGTGATGCTTACCCCGGGCATCCAAAGGGCCTATGCCAGCGGCGTTGCGCGCTGGGCCTCCGCGCCCGCGCTCAGCCAGGTGGCGCAGGGCCAGGAAGCCACCGGACCGACCTGTGGGCAGGCCGCGCTCTTCACGATGAGCGGCAAGGACTTCATCGCCGATCCGAGCCATGCCGAGGAAGTGTTCGGTGCGGCTTCGCTGCTCGTGCGTTGTGCCGATCTCGACGAACTGCTGGCGGTGGTGGGCCTGCTCGAAGGCCAGCTTACCGCGACGTTGCATGTCGATGACGGTGATGTCGAACTGGCGAAGCGGCTGTTGCCGACGCTGGAGCGCCTGGCCGGGCGCATCCTCGCCAATGGCTGGCCGACGGGCGTCGAAGTGACCGACGCGCAGGTGCATGGCGGTCCCTATCCATCGACCTCGGATGGCCGCAGCACGTCTGTGGGTACGCTGGCGATCGACCGCTTCCTGCGCCCGGTGGCGTATCAGGACCTGCCCGCCGCGCTACTGCCGGCCGATCTGCAGGACGGCGATGCGGGCATCCCGCGCCGCGTCGACGGCAAGCCGACGCTGTAAGCGGCAATCCCTGTGAAGAGGATTGGGCCTTTCCTGGGATCAGCCGGGGAAGGCCTTTTCCATGGTGTCTGCGGTGCGAAACCGAAACGCCATGTCGTGGCGATAGGTCGCGCCCGGATCGAGCCGCGCAGAGGGGAAGCCGGGCTTGTTCGGCGCATCGGGGAAATTCTGCGGCTCAAGGCACAGGCCGCCGCGCGCTTGATAGACGGCACCCCCCGTGCCGGGCGCCCCGTCCGCAAGATGGTTGCCGGTGTAGAGCTGGACGCCCGGCGCGGTCGATAGCACATCGAGCACGCGCCCCGAGCCGGGATCGTACAAGGTCGCGACGCGCCGCTGCTTTCCGCCCGGCGTATCGAGCACGAAATTATGATCGTAGCCGCGCCCGATCTTCAGCTGCACGTCCTCCATCGCGATATCGCGCCCTACGGGCTTTGGCGTGCGGAAATCGAAGGGCGTGCCGGTCACGTCCAGAAACTGCCCGGTTGGGATCTGCCCGGCGTCGGATGGTGTTATCCGGCTCGCGGGGATCTGGAGCAGGTGATCGAGGATCGTGCCACGCCCCTCACCAGCCAGATTGAAATAAGCGTGTTGGGTTAGATTGACGACGGTGGGCGCATCGGTGGTGGCGGTGAAGGATAGGACGAGGCCATCTTCCTCCATCGTGTAGCGCGTCTCCACCTGCAGATTGCCGGGGAAGCCGTTGAACCCGGCGGGGCTGAGCAGGGTGAACACCGCCGAATGCGCGTCGTGATGGCTGAGCGTCCAGAATTGCTGATCGAAGCCCAATGGCCCCGAATGAAGGCTGTTCGGGCCGTTGTTTGCGGTCAGGCGGTACTCGCGGCCATCAAGGCTGAACGTCGCGCCGCCGATCCGGTTGGCGTAGCGCCCCGCGACTGCGCCGTAGAAGCGGGGATGGCCGCGATATTCCTCCAGATCCTGATAGCCGAGCGTGACATTGGCGATGCCGCCGTCGCGCCCTGGCACGTCGAGGCGGCGGAGCGATGCGCCGAGATTGAGCAGTTCGGCGCGAAACGCCCCGTGCGCGATCTCGACCGTCTCGATCCGGCCGCCTTCAACCAGCCAGTTCATTGTCCGCCGGGGCAGGTCGAATTGTTGGGATCCGAGATGATCCGGATATCCGCCACCGCGAAGCTCAGCGGACCGCTTGCCCGCACAGCGAACGGTGCGGTCACCTTGCTCAGGTCCACGCCGTTCTGGACATAGCATTTGAGCAGGATCTTGGCGGTCCGCCAGCTATCGGTCTGGCCGGTGAACAGGCTGGTCGCGTCGATCGCACCCTTGTTCGTGCCGCCCTCCATCAGCAGCTCGACCTTGCCGGTGGCGGAGGTGACGAGCTTGTAGCTGATCTGGATCGACAGGTCGGCATTCGCCTCGCGCGTCAGATCAAGCTCGCCGCCGCCGATACGCAGCGTGGCCGCACCGGCAGGCCAGGTCAGCAGTTGCGCGCCTTCCTGCGTGGCCGGTCCGTCGACCGCGCGGCGCGCGATCTTGCTGTCGGTCGCGAAGGAGAAGGGGGCGGGGGTCACGCCCTTGGTGAAATAGATGGTGGTGTTGGCGAGCGAGGCATCGACGCCCGCATCCTCGCTTAGCGCCGCGACGCTGGCCGGTTTGGCGTAGGTCAGGCCATAGCCGAACGCGAAGAGCGGATCGTAATTCGCATCGCCCTTGTTCAGCACGAACTGGCCCGCGGTCTTGGGCCAGCTGAACGAGAGCGTGCCGTGGAAATCGCGGCGAGGCTTGCCGGCCGCATCGCCGACCAGCACGTCGGCAACGCCCTGCCCTTCGCTCCCCGGCAGCCACGCCGCGACGAACGCGTCGGACTGGTTGAGCTCGGGATTGACCCAGAGCGGACGGCCCGAGAGGAACACCGACACCGTCGGCACGCCCGCAGCCTTCAATTTCCGGAGCAGCGCCAGCGCCTGCTTGTCGCCGGGCTGGAATTCCAGCGTGCGGGTGTCGCCGCGCATTTCGGCATAAGGCTGCTCGCCGAACACGACGATCGCGACATCGGGCTTCGCGGTGAAGCTGCCGTCTTCGGACAGGATCGCCTTGCCGCCGCCCGCTTCGATCGCCTGCTTGAGCCCGCCATAGATAGAGGTCGCGCCGGGAAACAGGCTGTTCGGATTGCCGTCGCCCTGCCAGCTCAGCGTCCAGCCGCCGGTCTGCATCTGGAGCGAATCCGCGCCCGGCCCGGCGACCAGCACATTGGCCGATGCCTTGAGCGGCAGCACGCCATTATTCTTGAGCAGCACCAGGCTCTTCGCCACCGCCTCGCGCGCCACCGCGCGATGCTCGGGCGAGCCCATCGCATCGGCCTTGTCCTCGATCGGGCGAGCGGGATCGAACAGGCCCAGCTTGACCTTGACGCGCAGGATGCGGCGCACCGCGTCATCCACGCGCGCCATCGGCAGCTTGCCCGATTTCACATCGCGCACGGTGGATTCGAACAGCCCCTTCCAGCTGTCCGGCGCCATCGCCATGTCGAGCCCGGCGTTGAACGTCGCGGCGCAATCGGTGGGGGTGCAGCCGGGGATCTGGCCATGGCCGTTCCAGTCGCCGACGATGAACCCGTCAAAGCCCATCCGCCCTTTCAGCACGCCGGTCAGCAGCGATTTGTTGCCGTGCATCTTCACGCCGTTCCAGCTGTTGTACGAAGCCATCGCGGTCATCGCGCCGGCGTTGATCGCGGGCGGATAGCCTGCGCCATGGACGCGGGCGAGCGTGGCTTCGTCCACTTGGGTATCGCCCTGGTCGATCCCGTCGGTGGTGCCGCCATCGCCCAGGAAATGCTTGATGCTCGCGGCGACATAGCCGCTCTGGATGCGGCGCTCGGTGCCGGGCGGCCCCTGCAACCCTTTCACCATCTCGCCCGAATAGCTGGCGATCAGCGCGCCATCCTCCGAATAGCCTTCATAGGTGCGGCCCCAGCGATCGTTCTGCGGCGCGGCCACGGTGGGCCCGAACGCCCAGTGGATGCCGCTCGCCGCCGTCTCGATCGCGGTGATCTCGCCGATCTTGCGGATCAGCGCCGGATCGCGCGCCGCGCCCAGGCCGATATTGTGCGGAAAGATGGTCGCGCCGATCACGTTCGCGTTGCCGTGCACCGAATCGATGCCGAAGATCAGCGGGATCTTCAGATTGCCCGCGCGCTCTTCCATCGCCACCTTTTCAAAGGCGCGCGAGGTGTCGATCCAGTCCTTGCGGGGCGAACGGTCATCGCCCGAAAGCGGCGGCGAATTGCCCCCCGCCAGGATCGATCCGAGCGGATATTTGCGCAGATCCTCGGGCTTCACGCTGCCGATGTCGCCCTGGATCATCTGGCCGACCTTCTGCTCCACGCTCATCTTCGCCATCAGCTCGCCGACGAACTTCTCGGTCGCCGGATCGATCAGGCCCTCGCTTTTCGCCACCGGCCAGTTTGCGGGATTGGCGACGGTCGGGCCGGCAGGCGCCTGCTGGGCCATGGCCGGTAGCGCTAACAGGCAGGACGTCGACAACAGCATGCTCAGGCTCAGGCGCATTTCACTCTCCCAATATCTTGCTTTCTGACAGCGTTATCAGAGGATCAGGGCGCGAGTCCACTTTCCAGCCAGCGCGCTGCCTGATCGGGGCTCTTTTTGTCGATATCGCGATCGACCCTATAATTGGCCTCGCGCATCCGCTCGACCGGAATCGCGCCAACAAGGCCGCTCAGCAGCCCCTTGAGCTTGGCATCATCGGCATGCGTCGGCGACAATAACAGTATGGCGTCATAGCCGGGGATCGCGCCGCGCGGGTCGCTCAGCACGGTAAGCTTGTCGGCCGCGATGCGCCCGTCCGAGCTATAGGCCGAGATCACGTCCGCCGCGCCGCTGGAGAGCGCGCGATACATGAAGGTCGGCTGATACGGCCGGGCAGACTTGAACCTGATGCCATAGGTGTCGCGCACCGCCGCCCATTCGGGGCGCTCCAGAAATTCGGGATCGGTTGCGAAGTTGAGCTGGCCTGCCTCGCGCGCAAGATCCTCCAGGCTGGTGATGCGGCGTTTCGCCGCGTCCTCCCCGCGCATCGCAAAGGCATAGGTGTTCTCGAATCCCAGCGAACCGAGCATCGTCACCCGGTGCTGGCGCTGCACCCATTCGCCCACGCCCGCCACGATCGCTTCGCGGCTCGGCACGTCGGTGCGCTTCATCTGGTTCGCCCAGACGGTGCCCGAATAATCGACCAGTATGTCGATATCGCCGCCCGCTAGCGCGCTGAACGCGACTGCGGAGCCCAGGCCCTCGCGGTAGCGCACGTCATATCCGGCCTCCTCCAGCCGGTGCCCGATCACGCGGATCAGGATATATTGCTCGGAAAAGCCCTTGGCGCCGATCGTGATCCTGCCCTTGGCGGAGGGCCAGGCCGGGGCGAGCGCCACGATCACGGCGAGCAATAGCGTGCCCAGGCTCGCCCAGACCAGAGCGCGCCTGCGCCTGGCAATGCCATATTCGGCGATCCCCAGCAGCGCATCGGCGGCCAGGGCCAGACCCGCCGCCGCCACGCAGCCGGCAAGCACCAGGGTCCAGTTCTGCGTCTGGAGCCCCGCGAAGATCAGGTCGCCCAGGCTGGGCTGGCCGACGGTGGTGGAGAGCGTCGCCGCCCCGATCGTCCACACCGCCGCCGTGCGCACCCCGGCCATCAGGACCGGCGCCACGAGCGGCGCTTCGACCAGCCAGAGCCGCTGGTTGCGCGTCATCCCCACGCCGTCCGCCGCCTCGATCACCGCCGGATCGAGATTGGCGAGCCCGGTGACGCCGTTCCGCAGGATCGGCAGCAATGCGTAAAGCGAGAGCGCGAGCAGCGAGGGCAGGAAGCCGAGTGCGGGAATGCCCCCGCCGACAAGGTTGGAGAGCCACAAAAGGATCGGATAGAAAAGCGCGAGCAAGGCCAGCGACGGGATCGTCTGGACCAGGCTGGCAAAGCCGAGCGCGACGCGCGCGACGATGCGGTTGCGGGAGGAAAGCACCACCAGCGGCAGGCTGACCGCAAGTCCCAGCAGCAGCGCTGCGAACGCCAGCAGCAGATGCTGGGCCAGCAGGTCCGGTACGCGGGCGAATGCGGCGCTCACCGCGGCATCAACAATTTTCGTACTTCCAGTTCCGGCGCTTGCCTTCGCGAATCCAGATTACCGCATCCGCGACGCGCTTCGTCCGGGTCTCGGGGCGCTTGGCATCGGCGATCCACTCGCAATATTCGCGGCGGGCACCGGGCGGGAAATCGGCGAAGTGGCTTGCTGCGGCATCATCGCGCGCAAGCGCCTCCGCCAGTTCCGGCGGCACCGGCAATTCGGGCTTCGGGGGCTTTGCCGCGCGTTTCGGGGCGGTCCCCGAATCGGTCAGCGCCATCGCCTCCCTGATCTGGCGTTCCAGCGCCGCGGCACCGGGCAGATCGTCTAGCGATTCGATCCGGCCATATTGCCCCATCGCGGAGCCTTCCTTGCCCGTCTTCAGCTCCTGCCGGTGCCAGAATCCGAACGTGGCATGCGCCTTGAACGCGGCCATGTTGGCCAGCGGCTTGCCCTTGTAGACGAAGGCGGGGACCGACCATTTGATCGTTTCCTCCACATCGGGGCATGCCGCATGAACGCGTTCGCGCAGCCAGGCCAGGATCGGCTGGGCAAAGGCCGCGCGGCCCGCAATATAATCGTCGATACGAATATCATGGGGCATGAAGCGATGCTGTCGCGCCATTCCCCGGGCGTCAAGGCTGCGGAATGTCAGGGTTGCAGCGAATCCCCATCCGCGTCGTCCAGGTCTCCATCGTCTTCCAGCTGGTCTTCGTCGAAATCCTCCTGGAGTTCGTCTTCCGACTGAGCCGTTAGGGTCTGCCCGGCATCGTCATCCTCTTCGCCGGCTTCGTCGTCGGCCATGCGAAGATCGTCTTCGTCAGCGTCGGCATCCTGGCCGAGATCGGGCAGCAGATCGGTCAGGATCGCGCCGTTGGACGGGCCGCCGCTGGTCGCTTCGAGTATCTCGGCGCGCTGGCTCTCGTCATAGCCCTCTTCATCGAAACCGTCGTCGCCGGAGCCCTGCGCCGGAACCTGAATGCCGCCCATTGCCTGTCCTCATCCTTGCGCACCCGGGAAAGGCCGGGCCTCACAAGCGCTAACCGCGGGCGGGCGGAGTCGTTCCCTCAGGCGGTTCTGAACATGCGGCCGCGCTCGGTGACGGCGATGACGATGAACGACAATATGCCCATGAGCAGGAAGCCCATATACAGGGGAACGGTGGTGCCATCAAAGGCCTGGCCGATCGCCGCGCCGATCACGGCACCGCCCAATGTGGTGACGAATCCCTGCAGGCTCGATGCCGTCCCCGCAATCTCGCCCATCCGCTCCATCGCCATCGCCGAGAAATTGGCATTGGCCAGGCCCATGCACCCCGTCATCAGCGACTGGAGGATCGTGAAGGTCCACAGCGTTTCATAGCCGGTCCAGCTGATCGCCAGGTGGATCGCGGTGAACAGGATCACCCCGCTGAGCGCGGTGTGGGAGATGCGCCGCATTCCGATCGTCATCACCAGCCGGGAGTTGAAGAACGAACCGACCGCCATCGCACCCGCGACGCAGGGGAAGATCACGGCAAGCAGATCGGCACGGTGGAACGTGTCAGCCATCACTTGCTGGATCGATCCGATAAAGCCGAACATGGCCCCCGAGATCAGGGTGATCGCGATCGTATAGCCCACGGCGCAGCGATCGCGCAGCATGAGCATAAGGTCGTTCGCCACGCGACGCGGCGTTAGCGACAGTCGCCCGTCCGGGGGCAGCGTCTCGGGCAGGCGCAGCCAGAACCACAGCAGCACCATCGCGCCCACGATCGCCACGGCCCAGAAGATCAGCCGCCAGCTGCCGATGAACATCACAAGCTGGCCCAGGCTGGGGGCGATGATCGGCGCGGCCATGAATACGATGAAGGCCAGGCTCATCACCCGGGCCATCGCGCGGCCGGCATAGCAATCGCGGACCATGGCGACCGAAACGACGCGCGCGCCTGCGGCCGCGGCGCCCATCAGCGCGCGGGAGATCAGGAGGATCGAAAAGCTGTCCGATATCGCCGCGAGCGCGCTGGTCAGCACATAGGAGGCCAGCGCCAGCGCCAGCACTGGCCGGCGGCCGAACCGGTCGGACAGCGGGCCATATGCTAGCTGCGCGAAGGCGAATCCCAGCAGGAACGCCGTGACCACATATTGGCGATGATTGGGTTCGGCTACGCCCAGCTCCTCGCCGATCACGGGCAAGGCGGGGAGCATCGAATCGATCCCGAGCGCGGTCAGCCCCATCATTGCGGCGACGAGCGCGACGAATTCGCGAAACCCCAGCGGTGCCTTGTTGGCGCTCGTTGCGCTGAGATGGGGCTCGCTGTCCATAGCGGCCCAATGGCCGATCAGCGCGGCGCCGTCACCCCCGGCTTGACCCAAAATGCGGCAAACAATACTGTGTTGCTCGAATGATACACATCTGGAGGGTGCCCATGATCCGCTTCGCCATGCTGCTCGCGCCGCTTGCTCTGGCCGCCTGTAACGGCGGCACGTCGATCTCGCTCACCGGCAACAGCGATAGCGGCGAAGGCAATGTATCGATCAAGACCGGGCCCGATGGCGGCGTCTCGATCGAAGCGCCGGGCGTGTCGATCAACACCAGGCTTCCCAAGATCAATCTCACGTCCGAGGATTTCGACGTGAACGGGTTGAAGCTCTACCCCAACTCATCGATCCGCGAGTTGAACGCGGTGGGCAATGACAAGATCGGCGAGAAGAAGAACAGCCATGTCACCGTCGCGTTCGATGCGCCCGCGCCGCTCGCCACGGTTCAGGCATGGTTCCGTGACAATCTCGCCAAGCAGGGCTTCAAGGTCGAGCCACAGGGCAATGGCTTTTCCGGCACGACCAAGGATGGAGATCCCTTCACTCTGGAGCTGACCGCCGATGGCGAGGACAAGGCCAAGGGCAAGATCCAGGTAAAGGGCTGAGGGCGGACAATTTGTCCATGTGCGCGGCGCTTGTCCGCGCATGGCTTGCGGGTCTATCCGGGTCTTAATCAGGAGACTCGCATGTCCACCAATATTCTCGAGCAGGTCCCGCTCGTCTCGATGGCCGAACAGGCCGATGATCCCGAAGGCTTCGCGCAGAAGCTCGGCGAATCCTTCCAGCGCTTCGGCTTCGCCATGGTCTCGGATCATGGTGTGCCGCAGGATATCGTCGATCGCGCCTGGGCGACGACCAAGGCGTTCTTCGCGCTGCCCGAGGACGAGAAGCGCAAATATTTCGTGCCCGGCCAGGGCGGTGCGCGCGGCCTGACGCCGTTCAAGACCGAGATCGCCAAGGGCGCGACCCATGTCGATTTGAAGGAATTCTGGCATGTCGGGCGCGAGCTGCCCAAGGGGCACCGCTTCGAGGAGTTCATGCCCGCCAATATCTGGCCCGATCGGCCGGAGGGTTTCAGGGAGACCTTCCTCGCCTTGTTCCAGGCATTGGACGATGCGGGCGACCGGCTGCTCTCGGCGATCGCGCGCTATCTGAAGCTGGCACCCGACTGGTTCGATCCTGCGGTGAAGGACGGCAATTCGGTGCTGCGCCTGCTTCACTATCCTCCGGTGCCCGCCGATGCCCCCGAAGTCCGCGCGGGTGCGCATGAGGATATCAACCTCATCACCCTGCTGCTCGGCGCCGAGGAAGCCGGGCTGGAGTTGCTCGACAAGGATGGCAGCTGGCTTGCGGTGAAACCGCCCGAAGGCGCGATGGTCGTGAACGTCGGCGACATGCTTCAGCGCCTCACCAACCACGTTCTCCCCTCAACCACCCACCGCGTTGTAAATCCCCCCCCCGAACGCCGCGCCCATCCGCGCTATTCGATGCCGTTCTTCCTGCATCCTGCGCCCGATTTCGTCATCGAGACGCTGCCCGGCTGCATGGAAGACCGGCCCAATCTCTATCCGGAGCCGATCAGCTCGCACGACTATCTCCAGCAGCGCCTGGTCGAGATCGGCCTGATCAAGAAATAGGCGGCGCGACAGAAATTCTACCGTCACCCTGAACTTGTTTCGGGGTCCAAGGTGCCGCTAGAGCCAGGGCTGCGCGCCTTGCGGCGCGTTGGATGCCGGAACGAGTCCGGCATGACGGAGAATTTGAAAGCATGACCCGACCGCTTCGTATCGCATTGGCCGGCCTTGGCACCGTTGGCGCGGGCGTGATCCGCCTGCTCGACACCAATGGCGACCTGATTGCGCGGCGCGCGGGGCGGGCTATCGAAGTGGTCGCCGTCTCTGCGCGCGACCGGACCAAGGATCGCGGCGTCGATATCGCGCGGTTCGAGTGGATCGACGATCCCGCCGAGCTGGCGCGGCATGCCAATGCCGATGTCGTTGTCGAGCTGATCGGCGGATCGGACGGCCCGGCGCTCGCGCTGGCGCGCGGCACGCTCGCAGCGGGCAAGAGCCTCGTCACCGCGAACAAGGCGATGATCGCGCATCACGGTCTGGAGCTCGCGCGCGCGGCCGAGGCCGCAAACCTGGCGCTCAAGTTCGAAGCGGCGGTCGCGGGCGGCGTTCCGGTGATCAAGGGGCTGCGCGAAGGCGCTGCGGCGAACGCGATCGGTCGCGTTTATGGCATCCTCAACGGCACCTGCAATTTCATCCTGTCGAAGATGGAGGCCGAGGGCCGCGACTTCGCTGATATCCTCTCCGAAGCGCAGCAGCTCGGCTATGCCGAGGCCGATCCGAGCTTCGACATCGATGGCGTCGACGCCGCGCACAAGCTTTCGATCCTCGCCAGCCTTGCCTTCGGCACCCGGCCGGCGTTCGACGATGTCGCGATCAACGGGGTGCGTCACGTCATCGCCGCCGACATCGCCGAGGCTGCGGCACTGGGTTACCGCGTCCGCTTGCTCGGTGTGGCGGACGCCGGGCCGCAGGGCCTGTTCCAGCGCGTCCACCCGCACCTCGTGCCGGTCAGCCATCCGCTGGCGCACGTCCTGGGCTCGACCAATGCGGTGGTCGCCGAGGGCAATTTCGTCGGGCGGCTGCTGTTCCAGGGCGCAGGCGCCGGTGACGGGCCGACCGCATCGGCGGTGGTCGCCGATCTCATCGATATCGCCCGCGGCGAATTCGGCCCGCCTTACGCCATGCCAGCCGATGCGCTGGCGGCGCAGGGTGCAGCGGACAGCGGCGAGCGGCGCGGTCGGGCCTATCTGCGCTTCACGGTCGCCGACAAGGTAGGCGTGCTCGCCGAGATCGCTGCGGCGATGCGCGACGCGGGCGTCTCGATCGAAAGCCTGATCCAGCGCGGCGCTAATCCCGACGGAAGCGTGCTCGTCGCGATCGTCACGCACGAAGCGCCGGAGCGCTCGATCGCCCATGCGCTCGAAAAGCTGCGCGGCAGCCAGGCGCTGGCCGGCGAGCCGATGTGGATGCACATCCTCGGCAATTAGGGCTGGAGCGGCGCCTTCACGACGGTCACGCCGTTGCTCGGACAGACCGGGGCGCCGGTCTGCCCGCACGGCATGCCCGTATCGCGCACCGCGAGCTCCTTGCCATCGGCCCGCTCCGAGCGGACATCGGTCAGGCGGTAGCGCTGATTGGGGTCCGCCGAGACCGCCACGATCGGGATTCGCGTAACGCCGGGCCGGGCGCGTTTCGCCACACGCACCACTTTCGCACGCCGGGCGGTGTGACGCACGCGCCGGGTCTGCTGCGCGCGTTGAAGATCGGGCGCGGGGCCGACAGTGGCGACGGAAAGGGCGAAAGCGAGAAGGAACATGGACGGCGACCTCAGGGCGGCGGATCCGCTCCCGCAATCAAACGTGCCGGGTGCGCGATGTTTCCATCCGTCCGGCGGGGCGGGGCTCCAAAAGATGTAGCCGAATCGCGCCCTGACAACGGTATCGGCATCGACATCGCGGCCCACCGCTCCTATCGCGTCGCCAAAGTTCTAGGGGAATCCACATCGCCATGCAGCATCCCGCCAGTCATAATCTGGATCGCGTCCTCGTCCTCGAAATGGTGCGCGTCACCGAAGCGGCAGCCATCGCCGCGTCCACGCTGATCGGCCGCGGCGACGAGAAGGCGGCGGACCATGAAGCGGTCGAGGCGATGCGCGACGCGCTCAACAAGCTGCCGCTCGACGGCACCGTGGTGATCGGCGAGGGCGAGCGCGACGAAGCGCCGATGCTCTATATCGGCGAAAAGGTCGGCGCGGCGCAGGGCAGCGGTCCCAAGATCGACATCGCGCTCGATCCGCTGGAAGGCACGACGATCTGCGCCAAGGCCGGCCCGAACGCGCTGGCGGTGCTCGCGGTCGCCGAAGAGGGCGGCCTGCTCAACGCGCCCGACGTCTATATGGACAAGATTGCGGTCGGCCCGGGCTATCCCCAGGGGGTGATCGATCTCGACAAGTCGGTGACCGAGAATATCCAAGCGATCGCCGCCGCCAAGGGTGTGAAGCCCAATGAGATCATCGCCTGCGTGCTCGATCGCCCGCGCCACGAAAAGCTGATCGCCGAGCTGCGCTCGCTGGGCTGCGGCGTGGTGCTGATCGGCGACGGCGACGTGGCGGGCGTGATCGCCACCACCAATCCCGACACGACGATCGACGTCTATATGGGCCAGGGCGGCGCGCCCGAGGGTGTGCTCGCCTGCGCGGCGCTGCGCTGCGTCGGCGGCCAGTTCAAGGGCCGGCTGGTGTTCCGCAACGAGGACGAGCGCGCCCGCGCCCGCAAATGGGGTATCGAGGATCTCGACAAGCAATATGACCTGACCGAGCTGGCCAAGGGCGACTGCATCTTCGCAGCGACCGGCGTGACCGACGGTTCGCTGCTCGAAGGCGTCAAGCGCCTCAAGGGCAAGATGACCACCGAAAGCGTGGTGATGCGCGCCAGCTCGGGCACGGTGCGCTGGGTCAAGGCGGAGCACCGCACGGCCTGAGCGGGCGCACTTCGCCTTCCCCTTATTCCCCTCCCTTCCAGGGAGGGGAGCTTCAGAGGGAGGGGAGCGCGATCAGCCGCTATTGCGCAGCGCGGTCGCGATCGCGTTGATCGAGAGCAAAATCCCCTCGCCGATGCGCGGATCGTCCTCGCCCGCGCGGTGGCGCTTGAGCAGCTCGATCTGGAGCAGGTTCAGCGGCTCGATATAAGGCAGCCGCAGGCGGATCGACGTCTCCAGCCCGGGATGCTTTTCCAGCAATCGCGTCTGGCGCGTGATCTGGAGCAGCCCGTCATGCGTCGCCCGCCAGCCGCTCAGGATCTGGCCGAAGATCGCGTCGCGCAGCCCGGCATCCTCGACCAACGCGGCATAATGGCCGGCAATCTCCATGTCGGACTTGGCGAGCACCATCTCCATATTGGCGAGCGTCGAGGCGAAGAGCGGCCAGGCGCTCGCCATCTCGCGGAGCAGCCCCTTGTCCTCGAATGCGTCGAAAGCCGCGCCCACGCCGTACCAGCCCGGCAGCATGATCCGCGCCTGTGCCCAGCTGAACACCCAGGGGATGGCGCGCAGATCCTCGATCGCGTCGGATTTCTTGCGGCTCGCCGGGCGCGATCCGATCTTGAGCCCGGCGATCTCGGCGATCGGCGTCGCCTGGCGAAAGAACCGGCGGAATCCCTCGGTCTCATAGACCAGCCCGCGATAGGCCTTGAACGCGCTGTCCGAGAGCTGGTCCATCGCCGCGCCGAAGCGCGCGGCATCGGCGGGGGCGAGCTTTTCGGGCTCGAGGCTCGCGAGCAATGTGGCCGATGCCATGGCTTCCAGATTGGTCATCGCGCTTTCGCGGGTGCCGTATTTGGCGGCGATCACCTCGCCCTGTTCGGTGATGCGGATGCGGCCCTGCACGGTGCCCTTGGGCTGGGCGAGGATCGCCGCGAACGATGATCCGCCCCCCCGCCCCACCGCGCCGCCGCGGCCATGGAAGAGCTGCATTCCCAGATGCGCCTTTTCGAACACCGGCTTAAGCGCGGTCGATCCGCGCGAAAGCTGCCAGGTCGAGGTCAGGTATCCGCCGTCCTTGTTCGAATCCGAATAGCCGATCATCACTTCCTGATGCCCACGTTCGGCGGCGATATGTGCGACTTCGGGGATGCCCAGCCAGCCTTCCATGATCGCCGGCGCGCCCTCCAGATCGGCGATCGTCTCGAACAGCGGGATCGCCATCACGTCTGCACGCGGCTCGGCGCCCGGCACATAGAGCCCGGCTTCCTTGAGCAGCAGATGGACCTCGAGCAGGTCGGAAACCGACTGCGCCATCGAGACGATATAATGGGTGATGCAGGCGCGGCCATACTTGGCATGGCTCGCGGCTGCCTCGCGGACGATCGCCAGTTCGCTGGCGGTTTCCTCGCTATATTCGGCATAGGGGCTGGTCAGCAGGCGCGGGCTCTCCAGTTCCTTGCGCAGCAGCGCGACGCGGGTGTCCTCATCCAGCGACGCATAATCTGCGCAGACCCCGCCCGCCTTGAGCAATTCCGCGACCACGCGCTCATGCACCGCGCTGTTCTGGCGCATGTCGAGCGTGGCGAGATGGAAGCCGAAGGTCTCGACCGCGCGGATCAGCCGCCCCAGCGCGCCCCCGGTGGCGAGCGGGCCATTGCCCTCGTCGGCAAGCGCCCGCGCCACGATAACCAGCTCGTCGCGAAACGCGGCCGGGCTGGGATAGGGCTCCGCGGCAAGCGGCGCGGGGCGCGGCGCAGGCTTGCCGGTCAGCGCCTGGTGCGTCGCTGATAGCCTTGCATAGATGCCCGAAAGCGCGCGGCGATAGGGTTCGTCGGCGCGGCTCTTTGCCTCGTCATGGCTGGCATCCGCCAGCGCCAGCACCGCGTCGCTCACCGTCACATGCTCGGTGGAGATCGACAGCTCCGCCCCCAGCGCATGCACCGCGCCCAGATAATAGCCGAGCACCGCCTCCGCCGACCGGGCCAGCGCCAGCCGCATCGATTCGGCGGTGACGAAGGGATTGCCGTCGCGGTCGCCGCCGATCCAGCTTCCGGCCTTGAGGAAGCTCGGCGCACGTTCCCCTAGCGCCCGGTCCCAGCGCGCGTAGAGCGCGGGCATCACCGGCAGGAATATGTCGCGCAGATAGGAAAGCGCGGTCTCGACCTCGTCGGCGACGCCCAGCTTTTCGCGCCGCAGCACACGCGTCTGCCAGAGCAGGGCGATCTGGCGGGTGATCGCTTCGTCTATCCGGTCGCCATCCTCGGTTTCTTCCATCCCCAGATCCTTGAGCTGCATCAGCTCGGCGATCCGGTTCTTGTGGTCGATCATCGATTTGCGGCGCACTTCGGTGGGGTGCGCCGTCAAAACCGGCACCACCAGCGCCTGTTCGAGCAATTGCATCACCGCATTGTGCCCGATGCCTTCGCTCGCCAGCCGGGCCAGCGCGCCCCCCAGGTCCGCGTCCGCCTCGGCCGCCACGCCCTGCCGATCCTCGGCAAGGTTGGCGAGCATCGAGAAGAGCATGAAGCCGCGGGTGAAATCGAGCGTCTCGTCGAGGCTCAACCGGTCGAGTCCGCGATCGATCGCGCCAGCCCCCGCCACGCCACGCGCGCGGTCCACCGATGTCGCACGGATATATTCGATGCGCTTGAACAGTTCCTCGCCGCCATAAGCGCGAATGACGTCACCGAGCAGCTTGCCCAGAAAGCGGACGTCAGGATTATTTGCGATCGCGAGACTGGCCATAATCGATTGCTGCACCGCAATAGGAACGCGGGTCAACAAAGTTATGCGGTCCTTGGTTCCTAGCGAACGGGCGAACCCGGGCTCAATTCTTCATCGTCCAGCCATCCGACAACGCCCGGCTCGTCTTCGATCACCGCCATCTGCTGCGGCGCAATTCCTGCTTTATCGTTCATGCCAAGGGTATCTGGGATCACCACCATCGTCGTGCCGGGGCCGACCACGGCAGCGAGCGCGCGGCGAAACGGATCACTGCCCTGGAAGCGACCGGCGGCCTGGGCGGACATGTCATGGGCCACGGCGGAAGACTGGCCGGGCAGCGGCACTTTCGCCCAGCGATAATCGCTGCCCACCACATCGCGCAGCACATAGGCCTGCACCCGGTCGATCACCCCTTCGAACGTCACGGGGGCCGATCCGATCTCGATCCCGTTGCGCAGCACCACCATGCGGCGGTCCGCCGCGCTCACCACGATCGATACCGGCCCGCTGGGCGAGCGCTCGGGATGCCACACTGCCGGTCCCGGCGGGGCCTGCCGCGTCAGTTGCGGCGTCGGCGCGATGCGCAATTCGGCGGGCTGGTTCACGATTACCACGGTCATGCCGAGCTCGGTCGCGCCGAACAGCAAAGGCGCGAAATCGTGCGGCAATCGGATGCAGCCGTGCGAGGCGGGATAGCCGGGCAGGGGGCCGCCGTGCAGCGCGATCCCGTACCAGGTCAGCCGCTGCATATAGGGCATGGGCGCGTTCGAATATTTGCTCGAACGGTGATGCTTCGCCTTTTGCAGGATCGGGAACACGCCCAGCGGCGTGCGGTGGCCCGGCTTGCCGGTCGATACGGTCGATACGGCGATCGGGACGCCGTTGCGATAGGCGATCAGGCGCTGGGTCGCGATATTGACCACCACGAGCATCGGCCCCTCCGGCGCGATATCGGGCGCCCAGATATATTGGCCGGGCTTCAGCCGTGCGACGGCGTCCATGACATTGCCCGCATCGAGCGGCTGCATCTGCGCTGCGCCGGCAGTTGCCAGCAGCGTCACCGACGCGGCAAGGATCAACGCACGGCTACGTCTGGACCTGAGCATGGCGAATCCCCCGTTGCGTGTGCCGAACATTAACCATTGCGGGTGTGGAATCAAAGCGCGTGGATTGACGGTGCCGGATGCCGCCCCTAGAGGCCCCTTGTCCTTCGGGGAGTAGCCGCCGCCGACTTTCGGCGGAGCGCAGCGTCAACATACTCGGTGGAGACACCGTGGCGCGCGCGGGAAGCGGGAACCGCTTTCAGGCGAGACCGATGGCATTGGCTTTCGCGTTCGGGTCGGGCGGGGAGAGCGGTGCCGTCGTGTCCATTTGCCTGACCCGGGAATTCACATGGAAGCCTTTCTCTCTTCGCTCGGCTTGGTTGCGCTCGCCGAAATGGGCGACAAGACGCAGCTGCTCGCGGCCGTCCTCGCGCTGCGCTTTCGCAAGCCGGGGCCGATCATCGTGGGCATTCTGGTGGCGACGCTCGCCAACCATTTCCTGGCTGCGTTGCTTGGCACGGTTGCCGCAGGTTGGCTGGCGAGCCCCTGGTTCCGCGCCTCGGTCGGCCTCTCCTTCATCGCCATGGCGGCGTGGACCCTGGTGCCCGACAAGCTCGACGAGAAGGAGCAGGATACCCCGCGTTACGGTGCCTTCCTCACTACGCTGGTCGTCTTCTTCCTCGTGGAAATGGGCGACAAGACCCAGATCGCGACGATCGCGCTGGGTGCGCGCTTCGACGATGTGGTTGCGGTGACGGCGGGAACGACGCTCGGCATGATGATCGCAAACGCGCCGGTCGTCCTGCTCGGCAATCGCTTGCTGGCGAAGGTCAATTTCGACTGGGTCCGCCGCGCGGCCGCCTTGCTGTTCTTCGTGCTCGGCTTGTGGACGATCTGGGAGGCGCTAGGTTAAGGGGCGATGCCGCCCAATCCCATCAAGCGCATGCTGATCGCGCAGGTTCGCAAGACCTTCAACGATCAGGCGAGGGGCGAGACCCCGGTGGTGCGCCAGCCCGATGGCCTGTTCGGCCCGCAATCGGTGTGCTGGCGTGTCCATGGCGATGTGGTGACGATGATGGTCGGCGGGGTTTCGGCGCTGCTGCTCCAGATGCTCCATCCGGCGGTGCTCGCCGGAGTCTGGGATCATTCGGCGTTTCGCCAGGACATGCTGGGCCGGCTCCGGCGCACCGCGCGGTTCATCGCCGTCACCGGCTATGATTCGCGCGAAGCCGCCGAATCCGCGATCCAGAAGGTTCGCGAAGTGCACACCCGCGTGAAGGGCGTGCTACCAGATGGCACTCCTTATGCTGCGGATGATCCGCGCCTGCTCGCCTGGGTGCATGTCACAGAGGCGATGTGCTTCCTTGATGCGTGGATCCGCTATGCTGAGCCGCGCATGACGATGGCGGATCAGGATCGCTATTTTGCGGAGTTCGCGATCATCGCCGAGAAGCTTGGTGCCGATCCGGTCCCCCGCAGCCGTGCCGAGGCGGAGGCGCTGATCTGCGGGATGCGGCCCGAGCTTCGCGCCGATTCGCGCACCCGCGAAGTCGCCCGGCTGGTGCTGGAGCAGCCCGCGCCCAGCCTGGCGGCCCGGCCTGCGCAGAAGATGATCTTCCAGGCTGCGGTCGATCTGCTGCCGCCCTGGGCGCGCGCGATGCACGGCCTGTCCGCGCCCTTGCTCACCCGACCGATGGTGCGCACCGGCACTGCGGGCATGGCCGGGGTGTTTCGCTGGGCGTTCCGCTAGTCAGTCGGTGGGATCGTCGATGCCGCCGGATGTCGCGGGATCGAGTTGCACCTGTGCATGGCCGCGCTGAATCAAGCCCAGTTCGCGCGCGGCGGCGCGCGACAGATCGATCAGCCGGCCCTTGCCCCATGGCCCGCGATCATTGACCCGCACGACCACGCTGCGCCCGCTCGCCATGTCGGTGACGCGCACGCGCGTGCCAAAGGGCAGCGAACGGTGCGCGGCGGTGAAGTCCTCCGGATCATAGGCCTCGCCGCTCGCGGTGCGCTTGCCGCTAAAACGGTCGGCATAATAGCTCGCCGTGCCGGTGCTGATAGCGAGGTCGGGGCTTTCAAGACCGGGCGCGCGTGCGTGCGAAGCGGTTCCGGCGCAAAGCGCGGCCGCTGCCAGCATCGTCAGTCGAAATGCCAAACGCCCCATCTCCGCCTCCCGGGGCGCTCATGCAGCAGAACGGCCGAAAGTCCCAAGCCGCGACCGCCCGAACCGCGACACGCGGTGCAGGCGAGGCGACGAGCCGACGATTTTGGAACGGAAAGCAGCGCCGAACCGGGGTTCGGCGCGCGTCCCTGTCAGACGTCGAGATTCGCGACGCTGAGCGCATTCTCCTGGATGAACTCGCGGCGCGGCTCGACCACATCGCCCATCAGGCGGGTGAAGATCTCGTCGGCGACGTCGGCCTGATCGACCTGGACCACCAGCATCGAGCGGTTCGTCGGATCGAGCGTGGTTTCCCAGAGCTGCTCGGCGTTCATTTCGCCAAGGCCCTTGTAGCGCTGGATCGCGAGCCCCTTGCGCCCGAACGCCAGGATCGCATCGAGCAACTGGCTCGGGCGCGAAACCAACGTCTCGCCCTTGGCGGCGGTCACCGGTGCTTCGGCTTCTTCGCCCTCGTCGGCAGCCACCGCTTCGGCGGCGAGCGCGGCTTCGGTCTCGGTCAGCGCGGTCTTGGCCGAGACCAGCTTCGACGGCACGAGATAGGCCGCAGCCTGTTCCGCGGCCAGCGCATGGAGCTTGCGCGCTTCCGCCGAGGCCAGGAATGCCGCTTCCACGATATGATGGTCGCTCACGCCGCGCCAGCGACGCTCGAAATGATAGCCGCCGTCCTCGGTAATCCGTGCCGACCAGCGCGCTTCGGGGTCCGCCGCATCGAGCCGGGTGATCGTGGTCTTGAGGCTTTCGCCGCGCTGTTCGCGCGATGCCGCGGGATCGAGCCCGCCGCCGAGCGCCAGCACTTCGATGATGTCGGCCGAATAGCGGCGCGGCACATAGCGCATCAGCGTGCGCATCCGGCGCGCATGCTCCACCAGCGTGCGCAGATCCTCGCCCGAACGCTGCGTTCCCTGCGTATCGAGCAGCGTCCCGCCGACACCGGCATCGACCAGATACTGATCGAGCGCACCATCGTCCTTCAGATACACCTCGCTGCGGCCCTTGGTTGCCTTATAGAGCGGCGGCTGCGCGATATAGAGATGCCCGGCCTCGATGATCTCGGGCATCTGGCGATAGAAGAAGGTGAGCAGCAGCGTGCGGATATGCGCGCCGTCCACGTCGGCGTCGGTCATGATGACGATCTTGTGGTAGCGCAGCTTTTCGAGGTTGAAGTCGTCGCGCCCGATGCCGGTGCCCATGGCCTGGATCAATGTGCCGATCTCGCGGCTCGACAGCATCCGGTCGAAGCGGGCGCGCTCGACGTTCAGGATCTTGCCGCGCAGGGGAAGGATCGCCTGGAAATGGCGGTCGCGGCCCTGCTTGGCCGATCCGCCTGCGGAGTCACCCTCGACCAGGAACAGTTCGGACTTGGCCGGATCGCGCTCCTGGCAATCGGCCAGCTTGCCGGGCAGGCTGGCGATATCCATCACGCCCTTGCGCCGGGTCAGCTCGCGCGCCTTCTTGGCGGCCTCGCGCGCAGCGGCGGCGTCGATCACCTTCTGGATGATCAGGCGCGCATTTTGCGGGTTTTCCTCAAGCCATTCCGCGAGCTTGTCGGCCATCAGGCTTTCGAGCGGCTGGCGCACCTCGGACGAGACGAGCTTGTCCTTGGTCTGCGAGCTGAACTTCGGATCGGGCAGCTTGACCGAGACGATCGCGGTGAGCCCCTCGCGCATATCGTCGCCGGTGAGCGTCACCTTCTCCTTCTTGAGCAGGCCCGACTTGTCGGCATAATTGTTGATCGTGCGGGTCAGCGCTGCGCGGAACGCCGCCAGATGCGTGCCGCCGTCGCGCTGCGGGATGTTGTTGGTGAAGCACAGGACGTTCTCGTAATAGGAGTCGTTCCACTCCAGCGCGACGTCGATCGTCACATCGTCTCGCGTGCCGGCGATCGCCACCGGATCGGGCATAAGCGGCGTCTTGTTGCGATCGAGCCACTTCACGAACGCGGCGATGCCGCCTTCATAATATAGCTCGACTTCCTTCACTTCCTCATGCCGCGCGTCGCGCAGGAACAGGCGCACGCCCGAATTGAGGAAAGCCAGCTCGCGATAGCGATGCTCGAGCTTGTCGAAATCATATTCGATCTGGTTCTTGAAGGTGCCGCCATCGCCGGGTGTCTTCTCGGTCGAGGCGAGGAAGGTCACGCGCGTGCCCTTCTTGCCCTCGGGCGCCTTGCCGATCACCTTGAGCGGCGCGGTCGCGTCGCCATAAGCGAAGCGCATGTAATGCTCCTCGCCGTCGCGCCAGATGTTGAGATCGAGCCATTCGGACAACGCGTTGACCACCGAAACGCCCACGCCGTGGAGGCCGCCCGAGACCTTATAGGCATTGTCGTCGCTGGTATTCTCGAACTTACCGCCGGCATGGAGCTGGGTCATGATGACCTCGGCCGCCGAAACGCCCTCCTCGGCATGGATGCCGGTGGGGATGCCGCGGCCATTATCCTCGACCGAGACCGATCCGTCGGCGTTGAGCTGGATGATGATCTTGTCGCAATGCCCGGCCAGCGCCTCGTCGATGGCATTGTCCGAGACCTCGAACACCATGTGGTGCAGGCCCGATCCATCGTCGGTGTCGCCGATATACATGCCCGGCCGTTTGCGGACCGCGTCGAGGCCCTTCAGGACCTTGATCGAGTCGGCGCCGTAGCTGTTCGAATTGGGGGTGTTTTCGGGGGTCTGGTCGTCGGGATTTGCCATGCCGAGCATATAGGGTCGCAGAGGGCAAAACGAAAGCAAAATGGGTGTTTCAGGCCCTTTCAGCCCAGCTTTCCGTCCGCGACCCGGTATCGCGTCGCATCGCCCGGAACCGCGTTGAACAATTCGGGCTCGGTGCCCGTCATCCACACCTGTCCCGCGCCCGCCAGCCGCTCGAACAGCGCGGCGCGGCGGAGCGGATCAAGATGCGCCGCCACCTCGTCGAGCAGCAGGATCGGCGCGCGCCCGATCCGCTCCCCCACCAGTTCGGCATGGGCGAGGACGAGTCCCAGCAGCAGCGCCTTTTGCTCGCCGGTCGAGCAGAGATTCGCCGGCTGGTTCTTCGCCACATGAGTGACGATCAAATCGGCGCGGTGCGGCCCGGCCAGCGCCCGGCCCGCCGCCGCATCCCGTCGGCGGCCTTCGCCCAGCTCGCGCGCCAGTTGCGTTGCATCGCCCTGCCAGCCTTCGAGCATCAGCGCGGCCCGGGCAAAGGCACCCTCGGGCTGATCGGCCAGCCGCTCGCCGAGCAGGCTCACCGCCTCGCGCCGTGCCGCATCGATCGCCGCGCCATGCTCGGCCATGCGCGCCTCCAGCGCGGCGAGCCAGTCAGCGTCGGGGGGCGCGTCACCGGCAAGCAGCCGGTTGCGCTGGCGCATCGCTGCTTCATAGCGCGCCGAATGATGCGCATGGCCGGGCGCCAGCGCCAGCGTCAGCCGGTCGAGGAAACGGCGGCGCTCGCCCGGCCCTTCGACGAACAGCCGGTCCATTGCGGGCGTCAGCCACAGCACCGTCAGCCATTCGGCCAGCGCGGTGGCAGAGGCTGCCGCGCCGTTGATACGCACCAGCCGCCGCTCGGGCGCGCTCGGCTGCACGCCGGTGCCGATCGCGACACCCGCGCCCAGTTCGGCCGCCACACCGAACCCGCCACCGCCGCCCTGGCGCGGCATCTCGCCCAGCGCCGCGCGGCGCAGCCCCCGGCCCGGCGCGAGCAGCGACACGGCCTCCAATATGTTGGTCTTCCCCGCGCCATTCTCGCCGGTCAGCACCACGAAGCCCGGCCCCGGCGTCAGCACGGCATCGGCATGGTTGCGGAAATCGGTCAGGACGAGGCGGGTGATGGCCATTGTGGCCCTCCCTAGCGCAGCCTCTTGCCGCCGGACAGCGCTTCGCGGATGATCGCGCTCGTGATCCGCGCGCTCCTCGCCCTTTTGCTGCTCGCGGCCTGCGCGCCCGCCGCGCCGGAGGACATGACCGCGCGCTATCTGCGCGAGGGGCAGCCCGCGCTGGTCGTGATGAGCGCCGCCAATGGCGATGCGCGCGTATCGGCGGGCGACACGCTGTTCCTGCGCAAGGGCGATCGGGAATATGTCGTGCTCCACGATGCCGCGGGCAATTTCAGCGCGACGATCGAGGACGCGCTGGCGCTGTTCGGCGAGGATCAGCCCGCGATCACCGGCCCGCCCACGCAGCCCGAATATGCCCTTAGCGAAGCGGGCACGGAGTCGGTTGCCGGCGTGAAGGGCCGGCTCTGGATGGGGCATCCCCGCGAAGTGCCGTCGCTTGCGTCGTTCGAAGGAGTCGTCAGCAGCGATCCCGCGCTCGCTCCGCTCGGCCGCGCACTCGCGATGCAGACCCGTTTCGCGATAGTCCGAAACAGCACCGCCACGGGCGGCCCCGGCAATTTCGGGAAAGCGATGATCGCGCTGTTCGAGAAAGGCGCGGTGCTGCGATTCAACCAGATACTGAAGCTCGAGACGATCGACAGGGCGCCGATCCCTGCCGCGATGTTCGCGCTTCCCCAGCCCCTTCTCGGCCGCGATGCGCTCCGCTCCCGGCTCCGCGTGCAGCCAAAGGAATGATCATGCGCCTGCTTTTTGCCCTGCTCCTCGCGCTGCTGCCCTTGCCGGCGCTGGCGGACGTCACCGCCCGCTATGCGGCGGGCAAGACGGAGTTGATTGTCGCGATAGACGATGGCGGGAATGCGCGAATCGATTTCGCTGACAAGTTCAGCATCATCCGCCGTGGCGGTGTGGACTATGCCGTTATCAAAGAGGCGACGGGTGACACCAAGGTCGTCAACCTTGCGGATTTGATGTCGCTGGTTTCGGGTATGTTCAGCGGAGTGGCAATGCCGGAGGGACAGACTCCGGATAAGTTCGTCCTCACATCCCGGGGCGATGCATCGATCGCCGGTTTCGCCGGAACCCGGTGGGCGTTCGGGCCGGAGCGGGAAGCCGATGGGCGGCCCGGCGAGATGCTTGAGTTGGTCCTGAGTGCAGACCCAAAGTTGGAGCCGATCGGCGTGCTGTTTCAGCGGATCGTTGGGTTGGCAGAGCCGGCGATGAGTGTGTTTGCGCCGCCGGGTAGTGGATTTCATCTGTTGGCGCTCGATCTCGCGGCCAAGGGCGCGCCGTTGGGGATCGGTAAGACCGAGCTTCAGTCGGTCAGCTACGCCAAAATCGACCCCAAGCGCTTCGATCTGCCCGCGCCGCCCGTCAGCGCTGCCGAGTTCATGGCGGCGTCGGGCATGCCGGTGACGGGAACGGACATAGCCCCGCTCCCCTGAGCGCTCAGATACCCTTCAGCCCCGCCGCAGCCAGGCTCGCCTGCGCGATCTGATACCGCACCGGCTCTGCGATATTCAGGCGGCGGCGCGCCGCGTCCAGCGGCTCCGCCATCAACGCCTCATAATCCTCGCCGTGCAGCCACTTGGCCTGCTTGCCGCGGCGATAGCCTTCGGTCACCGCCTTGAGGAAATCGGCCCTGCCGGTAACACGCAGGCTCTTGAGCGCCGCGCCGAGCGCGATGAAGCCCCAGCCAAGACCGCCGGTTTGCGCATAGGAAAAGGCGACGAGGCATGCCTCGCCCAGATGCTCGTCGGCCTGATAGCCGGTGAGCACGTGCCACAGGTCATGGATGTCGCGCTCGCGGCGTCCCATCCAGGTATAGGGATGCTCGGCATCGGCGTCGCCGAACTCGCCCATGCTCAGCTCGACGAGTCCGTCCGCCGAATAGCCGGTCGAATCGAGGAAGTTGCGATAGGCCGCACCAACGGTGCCCTCGGCAAAGCTGTCGATCCAGGCGCGGTCGGTCAGCCGCTCGGCCAATTCGACGCGCTTGTACGCGATCGCCCCGCCGCCCGGCACGGTCAGCAGCTTGCGATAATTGCGCTGCGTCACGTCGCCGTTCAGCGCGCGCATGATCTTGAAGACCTGCTCGGTATCATCGCCATTGGCGAGCAGCCGCCTGAGCGCGCTCAGGGCAGTGCCCCATTCGCGCTTCATCGGAACGCCGGGATTGAACGGTACAGGTGCCAGTTGCGTAGCCATGCAGATAAAATACGGCTACTTACATTAATGTCAATAGTGAGCGATTACACCCGCATCGGCATCAGCACGTACAGCGCGGGCGAGGCGTCGTTCTCGCGGATCAGCGTCGGAGCGGCGGCGTCGGCCAGATGGACTTCCACCATGTCGCCTTCGATCTGGGCGAGAATGTCCATCAGATAGCGGCTGTTGAAGCCGATCTCGAAGCCTGCCGCGATATAATCGCCCGGCACTTCTTCCGCCGCCGCGCCGTTTTCGGGACTGGTGACCGACAGGACCACCTTGTCGCGATCCAGCGCCATCTTGACCGCGCGGGTCTTTTCGGTGGCGATGGTCGATACGCGATCCACGCCCTCCATCAGGCTCTTTGGGTCGATCTTCAGGATCTTGTCATTGCCGGTCGGGATGACGCGGCTGTAATCGGGGAAGGTGCCGTCGATCAGCTTCGAGGTCAGGATCGCCTGCCCCATGTCGAAGCGGATCTTGGAGGCTGAGAGCGATACGCCGACCGATCCGTCCACTTCGTCGAGCAGCTTGCGCAGCTCCGCGACGCATTTGCGCGGAATGATCACGTCGGGCATCGATTCGGCACCATCGGGGCGCGCCACGGTCACGCGCGCCAGGCGGTGCCCGTCCGTCGCGGCGGCGCGCAGCATCGGAGTCGCCTCGTCCGCCACGTGCAGGAAGATGCCGTTCAGATAATAGCGCGTCTCTTCGGTCGAGATTGCGAAGCGCGTCTTGTCGATGATCTGCTTCAGCGTTTCGGCCGGCAGCTCGAACGTCGTCGGCAGCTCGCCCTCGGCGATCATCGGGAAATCGTCGCGCGGCAGCGTCGCCAGCGTGAACTTGGCGCGCCCGGCATTGACCGTGATGCGGCCTTCTGCGGCGCTCAGTTCGACCTGTGAGCCCTCGGGCAGCTTGCGGACGATGTCGAACAAAGTGTGCGCCGAAATGGTAGTAGCGCCCGGCTGGTCCACCGCCGCCGGGATCGTCTCGTCGATCTGCAGGTCCAGATCGGTCGCCATCAGCCGCAGCGCGCCCGAAGCCTGCGCCTCGATCAGCACGTTGGAGAGGATCGGGATCGTGTTGCGCCGCTCGACCACGGACTGGACGTGGCTGAGGCCCCTCAACAGAGTTGCGCGTTCGATCGTCGCCTTCATGTGTAAACCCCCGGGGCCGAAACTGCCCGAATCCAGCTTGGCTGGGCCTAGATTTGGGGGACGACATTAACGGCAAAAAGGGCCGGAGCAAGCGCCCCGGCCCTTCTGTTCACAGCATATTTGCCGTGTTTTGCGCTTTAGAAGCGAACGCCGACGCCTGCGAGCACCTGGTGGCGCTTCGCATCGACATTGGCCGAGTCCGAATCATACTTGGAGTAACGATATTCGGCCTTGGCATAGACCTTGTCGTTCAGCTTGACTTCGGCGCCCGCGCCGAGACGCCAGCCGTCGACATTGTCGCGGTCGTCAAGGTTGGTCACGGCCGAGCGATACTCGTTCTTGAACTGCGCATTGGTGTAGCCGCCCTTTGCGTAGATCAGCGCATTCTCGCCAACCGTGAAGCCGACGCGCGCGCCGACATACAGATCGCGGCCTGCCTTGGTGCGCAGCGTGTCGCCTGCGACCAGCACGCCGTTCGCGGTGTTCTTGGTGGTCGCGCCGGTGGCTTCGCCCTCGACGCCGATCACGGCGTTGCCGGCCTGGAAATCATAGCCGATCTGGCCGCCATAGACGACGCCATCGCGCGAACCGCCATTGAGCGAATCGTCGCTGACATGATCCCAGCCGACGATCGCTTCGGCGCGCGGACCGGTGAACGGCGCGGCGTCCTGTGCGAAGGCGGGGGCTGCCACGGCCGACGATGCGATGAGGGCGGCGGCGATAAACTTCGTACGCATAACTAACTCCTTGGGTACTCAAACTGGCCCGCCAAACTGCACGGGTCGGGGCATAAATAGGCACTCTCCGGCCCATGTTTCATGAACCTCAGACAACAAGGAAAAGCGTTGCATTCCCGCAACAGGGGCTTGAAACAGCGGCGATGGATTCCAAGCCAGCCCTGCCCCGTGATCCGTCCCAGAGGCGCGGCCGCGATTTTATCGCACGCCACGGCGAGACCGTTTTCAATTTCGCCAGAAGAATGCAGGGCCATCATCCGCATACGCCGCTCACCCGCGCCGGATTCGCCCAGGCCGATGCGATGGGCGAGGGGCTCCGCGCGATTCTCGGACCTCGCCCAAAGCTCACCCTATGGTCGTCCAGCGCCGGCCGCGCGCTGCAGACGCTGGCGATCATCGCGGAGCATCTCGAGCTCGACTGGCATCAGGCGCGGCACGACGATCGGCTGATCGAGATCGGCATGGGCGAGTATAGCGGGCGCTATTATGCCGATCTGGCGAGCGAGGAGAACGGCTTCCTCGATATGGCGCAGGGCCTTTACACGCGCCGCCCGCCCGGCGGCGAATGGTATGACGAGATTGCGGTCCGCGTCACTTCCTGGCTGGTAGACACCGATGACGATCCAGGAGACCGGCTGGTGATCATGCACGGAATGTCTTCGCGGGTGCTGCGCGGCGTGATGACGGGGCTGGAAGTTTCGCCGCGATTCGACGCGCCGGTCGCGCGCGATCTGCCGCAGGGTTCGGTCGTGATGATCGAGAAGGGGGTGGAGACTATCGTGCATACCGGCAGCGGCCGGAACTCCGCACCGGCATGATCGCACTCGCGCTGATCCTTGCGCTGCTCCCCCGCGATGCGCTCGGCACCTATGGCGGCTGGGGCGCGTTCCGCGATGCTCCGCCGCTTCGCTGCTATGCGATCGCCAAGCCGGTGGAGAGGCACAGCGCGTCGCAGCCCTTCGCCAGCATCGCCAATTGGCCGCGCGACGGCGTGCGCAATCAGCTCCACATCCGCCTCAGCCGTGCCCGCGCAGCGAATGCGCGGGTGACGCTGTCGATCGGCGAGCGCCGGTTCGAGCTGAAGGCGGGCGATGCCGATGCCTGGGCCCCCGACGCGCGCACCGATGCCGCAGTGGTCGCCGCGATCCGATCGGGCCGCAGCATGAGCGTCGAGACGGTGGCGGCCAATGGCGCACCCTTTGCCGACACCTATGCCCTCAAGGGCGCGGCCACCGCGATCGACGCGGCTGCGCTGGGGTGCGCCGGGCGCTAGCCGGGAAGCAGGGCGGCGATCGCACCGCCGCCCGATCGGTCAGCCTGCGGGCAATTGCTTCGCAGCGTCCTGGACGCGCTTCTCCAGCGCCGGATCGGCCTGCACCGCCTTCGCAATCTCGTTGAAGCGCTCGGCGGTCAGGCCCGTGGCGGTGATCGCCTCGACGATCTTGGCGGTCTTGTCCGCAGCGGGAACGGCGGCATCCGCGTTGATCTTGCCCGCCGCCACCGCTGCGGTGGCGAATTGCGAGACTTCGGCATCGGTCACCGGGGCTGCCTGTGCTGCGGATGGCGTGGTGGCCGGCGCTGCCTGGGGTGCCGTCTGCGCGAACGCGACGGGCGCCGATATCAGCGCCGCTGCCAGCGCTATCGATGAAAGAAACTGCATATCCTACTCCAATTGGGGTGCCCCCGCGCATAAGCTGGGGGCGGCGCGTCAGGCAGGGCAACCGCCAAGGCGTTGCCCCGTGGCATTCGCGCGATGGACGCAGTCCCTTGTCTGGCAGCGCGGCTCCTTGCCAATGGGTGGAAAAGCCGGGCGAAATCCCCTATGTGGCGGCCATGCAAACAGAGTCGGCCGCCCTTATGCCCATTCCCGGGCACATCGATCCCGTGCCCGTTCCGCGGGCACGCGTCGCACGTCCCGATGGCCGGATCGACCTGCTCGGCCTGTCCAAGCTCGAATTGCGCATGGCGCTGGAAACGTCGCAGCTTGAGCCCAAGCAGGCCAAGCTGCGCGCCAAGCAGCTCTTCCACTGGATCTATAATCGCGGCGTCACCGATTTCTCGCTGATGACCGATATCTCGAAGACGATGCAGCCCTGGCTGGCCAATCGCTTCGTGATCTCGCGCCCGCAGGTGGTCGAGGCGCAGGTCTCGACCGACGGTACGCGCAAATGGCTGCTCCGCTCGCCCGACGGGCAGGATTACGAGATGGTGTTCATCCCCGATGCGGATCGCGGCACGTTATGTGTGTCGTCGCAGGTGGGCTGCACGCTCAACTGCCGTTTCTGCCACACCGGCACGATGCGCCTTGTCCGCAACCTTGAGCCGTCTGAAATTGTCGGTCAGGTGATGCTGGCGCGCGATGCGCTCGGCGAATGGCCTTCGCAGCCCGAGGGCCGCATGCTCACCAATATCGTGATGATGGGCATGGGCGAGCCGCTCTATAATTTCGACAATGTCCGCGATGCGCTGAAGCTCGTCATGGATGGTGATGGCCTCGCGCTCTCCAAGCGCCGCATCACGCTTTCCACCTCGGGGGTCGTCCCGATGATGGCCCGCGCGGGCGAAGAGATCGGCGTCAATCTCGCGGTGTCGCTCCACGCGATCACCAAGGAAGTCCGCGATGAGATCGTGCCGCTCAACCGCAAATACGGGATCGAGGAGTTGCTTCAGGCCTGCGCCGATTATCCCGGTGCCAACAATGCCCGGCGCATCACGTTCGAATATGTGATGCTCAAGGACAAGAATGACAGCGACGAAGACGCGCGCGAGCTCGTCCGCCTGCTCAAGCTTTACGATCTGCCCGCCAAGGTGAATTTGATCCCGTTCAACCCCTGGCCCGGCGCACCCTATGAATGCTCCACGCCGGAGCGGATCCGCGCTTTCTCGAACATCATCTTCGAAGCCGGCATCTCGGCCCCCACGCGCACGCCGCGTGGCCGCGATATCGACGCCGCCTGCGGCCAGCTCAAGACCGCTGCCGAGAAGAAGAGCCGCGCCGAGCTCGATCGTCAGGCGGAAGAGAAGCTGGCGGCGCTCGGATGAGCAACCGTCGTCCCGGCGAGAGCCGGGATCTCGTGCCACACGGTTCGCACGCGCGGCCTGAGACCCTGGCGTTCGCCGGGGCGACGATCTGATGGAGTTGCTCTTCCTCGCTTTTGCTGCCGGCATGGTCGGCGGTGCGATGAACGCGCTGGCGGGAGGGGGCACCTTCGCGACCTTGCCCGCCTTGATCGCACTGGGCCTTCCCTCCAATGTCGCGAACGCCACGTCGAACGTCGCCTTGCTCCCCGGCGCGGGGGCGAGCGCGCTGGCCTATCGCGACGAACTCGCGCCGATCAGCGGCCTTTCGGTCAAAACGCTCGCGATCATCACCTTTGCCGGGGGGCTCATCGGCAGCGTGTTGCTCGCGGTCACCCCCAGCCGAGCCTTCGATCTCATCATCCCCTGGCTGCTGCTCTTCGCTTTCGCCGTGATGTGCTTCGGCAAGAGCGCATCGGATTGGCTGCACGCGCGCGTCACCATCGGGCGGCGCACGCTGATCGCCGCGCAGAGCATGCTCGGCATCTATGGCGGCTATTTCGGCGGCGGCGTCGGGCTGATCACCACCGCGGTATATGGCCTTCTCGCCGGTGCGCACCCCCGCTCGCTCTTCGCGATCCGCACGCTGATGCTCGCCACTGCAAACCTTGCCGCCGCTTTCGTCTTCATCGCCACGGGACTGGTCAAATGGTGGGCGTGCCTGCCGATGCTCGCGGGCGGCATCATCGGCGGCTGGCTCGGCGCGCGGGTGGGCAAGACGCTGCCCCACTGGCTGGTGCGCGCATGGACCCTGCTCGTCACCGGGGCTACTACCTTGGTATTCTTTGTGCGCGCCTACGGATAATGCGATAGATGGCCGAATGCAGGTCTATCGCCACCGGCTGATCACGCGCATCTGGCACTGGCTGAACGCCTTTTCCGTGATGGTGCTGATCGGATCCGGCCTGATGATCTTCAACGCGCATCCCCGGCTCTATTGGGGGCAATATGGCGCGAATTTCGATCCCGCCTGGCTCGAATTGCCGCGCTGGCCGGGCTGGATGACGATCCCCTCTTATTACAGCCTGGCAGGCGCGCGGCACTGGCATCTCTTCTTCGCGCTGGTGCTCGCCTTCGGGCTGCTGATCTTCATGATCTGGAGCCTCGCCAACCGCCATTTCCAGCGCGACCTGCGCATCCGGGCCGCCGAGCTTTCGCCCGCCAATCTGGCCGGGGACGCGAGGGCGCATTGGGGCCTGCGCTTCCACGATCCCGAAAATCCGCGCGCCTATAATATCTTCCAGAAGATCGCTTATGCGGGCGTCATCTTCGTCCTGCTGCCGCTGCTTATCCTTTCCGGCCTCGCCATGGCGCCCGGCATGTGGCCCTGGCTGATCGACCTGTTCGGCGGCCGCCAATCGGCGCGATCGGTGCATTTCATCGCGATGGCGGCGATGAGCGGATTCATCGTTATCCACCTCGCGCTCGTCTTCCTCGCCGGCACGATCAACGAGATCCGCTCGATGATCACCGGCTGGTGGAAGGTGCCGGAATGATCACCCGGCGCACACTTATCCTCGGCACCGGCACGGTGATGCTCGCCGGATGCGATTCGTTCACCGACAGCCCGGTGCTGCTCAGCGCCGATGATGCAAACCGGTTCCTCCAGCGATCGATCACGGGGCGCGCGGCGCTGGCGAAGCAATATCGCCCCGATCAACGCAGCCCGATCTTCCGGGTGAACGGCACCGCGAACCCCAATACACCCGAATATTATGCGCTCGCCGCAAACCGCTTCGCCGATTGGAGGCTGCGGGTCGACGGCCTCGTCGCGCGGCCGCTCAGCCTCAGCCTTCCCCAGATCCAGTCGCTTCCCCAGCGCGCGCAGATCACCCGGCACGATTGCGTCGAGGGGTGGAGCGCGATCGGCAAATGGCAGGGGCCGCAACTGGCAACCTTGCTCCGCCTGGCGGGCCTGCGAGACACTGCGCGCTACCTGGTCTTCCACTGCGCCGATCGCTTCGGCGCGCTGCCTTATTATGAATCGATCGATCTCGTGGATGCCTTCCATCCCCAGACGATCCTCGCCTGGGCGCTCAACGATCGCACTCTCAATATCGGCCATGGCGCGCCGCTGCGCCTGCGCGTCGAGCGCCAGCTCGGCTACAAGCACGCCAAATATCTGATGCGCATCGAAGCCGTCGCCTCGCTCGCTGGCGTCGGCCAGGGCAAGGGCGGGTTCTGGGAAGATACCAACGGCTATGAATGGTATGCCGGGATCTGATCCGGGATATTGCGCCGACACATAACCGGCCTATGTCTCTGTGAGCCGGGGGGCGCTGGTTGGGAGCTACGGCTGCTTATGGCGTTGATTGACCGGTTTTTTGAGCGCGCGATCCGGCGCGGCGAACTTGAAGTAATCCATGCCGATGGCACGGTGCGGCGCTTCGGTGCCCCCGATCCCGAATTCCCCGGCGTAACGATGCGTCTCGCGCCTGGCGTGGCCGGGCGGATCCTGCGCGATCCCGCGCTCGGCGCGGCCGAGGCCTTTATGGATGGTGGCCTGACGATCGAGCGCGGCGATATCCTCGCGCTGGTCACGCTCTTCGCCGCCAATAATCGCTGGGAGGAAGGCGATGCCGCGCTCCGCGCCGGACTGGCCAGCCGCGCGCTCGGCTGGGTCGCGCACCGCATCGGGCGGGTGAACATGGCGCGCCGCTCGAAGCGCAATGTCGCGCATCATTATGATCTGTCGGGGCGGCTCTACGATCTCTTGCTCGACAAGGATCGCCAATATAGCTGCGCCTATTTCACCGATCCCGCCAACAGCCTTGAACAGGCCCAGGCCGACAAAAAGGCGCATATCGCCGCCAAGCTGGCACTGGAGCCGGGGATGCGCGTCCTCGATATCGGCTGCGGCTGGGGCGGCATGGCGCTCTACCTCCACGAAAAGACGGGCGCGGAAGTGCTCGGCATCACCTTGTCCGAAGAGCAGCTCGCGGTTGCCCGCCAGCGCGCAGCCGATGCGGGCGTCGCGGACAAGGTCCGGTTCGAGCTGATCGACTATCGCCATGTCACCGGCCAGTTCGACCGGATCGTATCGGTCGGCATGTTCGAGCATGTCGGCACGCATTATTTCCGCACCTTCTTCCGCAAATGCCGCGAATTGCTCACCCCGGAAGGCGTGATGCTGCTCCACACGATCGGGCGCGCCGGCCCGCCGGGCGTCACCGACGCCTTCACCCAGAAATATATCTTCCCCGGCGGCTATATTCCCGCGCTCAGCGAGATTGCGCGCGGCTATGAAGGGCTGCGCTTCTTCCTCACCGATGTGGAGGTGCTGCGCCTCCATTATGCGATGACGCTCGAGCATTGGTACGCGCGCACGCTTGCCGCCGAGCGTGAGATCACCGCGCTGTATGACGCACGCTTCTTCCGCATGTGGTGCTTCTATCTCGCCGGCTGCATCGTCAGCTTCCGGCATGGCGGGCTGGTCAATTATCAGCTGCAATTCTCGCGTTCGCGCGACGCGCTGCCGCTGACCCGCGATTATATGCGCGATGCGGAGGAGGCGTTGCGTGGCGATGCGCCGGTGCGCGAGAAGCTGTTCGCCTGAGGGTTCAGCAGCCCGGCGTGTCGGTCTCGAACGATCGGCGGACGATCTCCTCCAGCACGCTTATGTCCACGTCGGCGAGCTTCTTTACATAGAGGCACGCCTTGGAGCGGCGGTGCTTCCCCAGCCGGTCGAGCAGCGAGTCATATTCGGCAAATCCGCCGACATAGAGCACCAGCTCGGCTGCGCGCGGGCTGTAGCCGATTTTGCACATGTCGCCCTCATGCCCGCTGGCATATCGGTAGTGATAGCTGCCAAAGCCCACGATGCTTGGCCCCCACATCACGGCCCGCTCGCCGGTCACGCGCTCCATCAGCGCCAGCAGGGCCGTGCCGTCCGCCCGCCGCACTGGATGGGCAACGCTTTGGAGGAATCCGTCCACGCTGGCATCGGTCGGCAGCGTCTTGGTTTCAGCCATCGCGGTTTCTCCGATCGCTTCGCGGCCGGCTCGTTGATCAATCCGGCGCCACGCTTGGCTTATCAGTGATGCACCTATGCGCAAGCGCGAAGCCCATTGACTCACGCCATATGTAAGATAGTAATTACATTATGACGGATGACGAAATGGATGGCGTGTTTCATGCGCTCTCGCACGCGCATCGGCGGCGGATTCTCGACTTGGTCGGGCAGAAGCCGGGCATTGCGGTGGGCCTGCTCGCGGCGAATTTCGACGTCACCAGAATCGCGATCATGAACCACCTCACGGTTCTGGAGCGGGCTGGGCTGATCATCAGTAAGAAGGCGGGAACCACCCGCCAGCTGTACCTCAACGCTACGCCCATCCGGATGATCTACGAGCGCTGGACCGACGAGTTCAGCGGCCACTGGGCGGGGCATCTCCCTCGCATCAAGCAGGCGGCGGAAAGCGCTGCCGGGAAAGGACGACCCGATGGATGAGTTTGATCGCCAGATGTGGCGGGTGGTGATCGCCGCGCCGATCGAGACCGTGTGGAATATCTTGGTCCAAACCGATGAGGTGCTGCCCTTCCTGTTCGGGGCCACCTGCCAGACCGAGGATGGCCTTCACGTTGGCAAGCCCATGCGGATGGTGTCAAAGGACGGCAAGCATGTCATCGCCTATGGCGAGGTGCTGGAATTCTCGCCGCCGCATCGCTTTTCCCACGCGATCAATTTCGCGATGGTATCCGATGAGCCACCTGCTCGGACGACCTATGAGCTTGTCGAGGTAGCGGGCGGCACCGAATTGACGCTCACGTCGCAGGCGCTGGCTGGCACTAAGACCGCCAAGATGTCGAAGAGCGGCCAGTATATCGTCGATAATCTGAAGGCCGTGGTCGAGACCGGGCGGCCGACGTTCGGCGGGCGAATGATGCTGCGGATGAGCCCGATCATGAGCCTGATGACGCCGAGGCGGTGCCGCGTCGCGGACTGGCCATTGTCCCGCGTGCCGCTCGCCGGTGGCGGAACAATGGCCTGACACGACGGGCGTCGCATCATTGGGGGGATAGAATGCAGGAAATCCGATCGAACCATATCGGCGGCGTGCTGATGGCGCTCCTCGCAGCGTTTCTCATGCTCGATGCCGGGCTGAAGCTTGCTGGCGCCGAGGTGGCGATTTCGGCCACCGCGGAGCTTGGTTTCTCCGCGCCTGCCACGCGGCTGCTCGGCGGGGTGCTCGCGCTCGCGATGCTGGCCTATCTGGTCCCGGTCACCCGCGTGCTGGGCGCCATCCTTCTGACCGGATATTTCGGCGGCGCGATCGCGATACAGGCGCAGCAGAACAGCCCGCTATTCAGTCACATATTGTTCGGCAGCTATGCCGGTGTGATCCTGTGGGGCTCGATCTGGCTCAGAAGTCCCGTGGTACGCAGCCTGATTCCGATGCAGCGGCGCGAGGTCTGAGCCAGTCCGTCACCCGTCGCAGTCGCTCCAATAATCCTTGTTGGTCGTGCATTGCTGCACGCGCGTGAACTGGTTGACGTAGCAAACCGTCTTCATCGGGCACGCCTTGCGCTCGCGCGGGCGATATTCGGGCGGCGCGTTCATCTTGTTGAACACCGCGACGACCTGCGGGCGCAGCTTGTTGATATGCGCCTTGATGTCGTCGGCGCCTTCGCGGTGCGCGCGATCCATCCAGTAGAGGATCTCGTCCTGGTGCTTCTTGACGTCCTTCATCTGGAGTAGCGCGCTCGCCGCGAAGATCGCGCCCGATGTCTCGCCTGCCTCGGCCAGGTTGCGGCCCAGCCGATAGGCGAGCGCATGGTCCTTCTTCACGCCCGCGCCTTCATTCGCCATCTGCGCGGCGAGATAGGTGCCAAAGACATGCCCCTGCTCGGCGGCCCGGCGGAAGAAGCCGAACGCCTTCGCCATGTCCTTCTTCACGCCCAAGCCGTTGGCGTAGAGCGCGCCGGCCTGGAAGATCGCGTCGACATGGTTCGCCTCCGCCGCCTTGAGCAGCCAGGGCAACCCCCCGGCATAATCCTGCGGCTTGCCCATATTGCCGACGAAATATTGCTGCGAAAGCTGGTAGTTGGCGGAAGGGTCGCCCATCTCCGCGGCCTTTCTCAGGATGTTCAGGCCCTGTTGCGGGGTGACTTCCTTGGTGCCGCCCTGGATCGCGACCAGCGCGATCTCGTACAAGGCGGCGGGGTCGTCCTTCTCGGCATAGCCCGCGATCTTGTCGATGCCCTGCGCGGTGGCGACGGTGCGGTTCGACGCGCGCTTCGCCAGCGCCTCGGGGGGTGCGGGGCACGGCTTGCCGGTCCCCGAATTCTCCTCATAGACCTTGGCCCAGGCGGCGTCGGCGTCGTTCAGCCGGCTGCCCCCGCGGTCCTGCGCGACGAGCATGTCATAGACCTGGTGGCAATTCTGCCGCTGGTAATATTGCCGCGTCGCATCGGGCAGCGGCACGCCCTTTCCCTGGGCCAGCGCCCCCAAAGTCCCCGCCGCTGTCAGCGCCAGCGCAAACAAAATCCCGCCGATCCGCATCACCCGCCCCCTTCGCCGTCAACCTGCACGACCTTGCAGCAAGGGGTGGCACCAGCAAGTTACAAATCCTGACAGGCGCGCTGCTTGCACGCCGGGGCCGCTGACCTTAGAGCGCGCCGGTTCCCCAAAATACGTTCCGGAGTCGTTTCATGTCCGATCAGATCAACCGTGTCGTCCTCGCTTATTCGGGCGGGCTGGACACCAGCGTGATCCTGAAATGGCTCCAGCAGGAATATCAGTGCGAAGTCGTGACCTTCACCGCCGATCTCGGCCAGGGCGAAGAGCTAGAGCCGGTGCGCGGCAAGGCGCAGATGGCCGGCGTGAAGCCCGAGCATATCTTCATCGACGATCTGCGCGAGGAGTTCGTCCGCGACTTCGTCTTCCCGATGATGCGCTCGAACGCGCTGTACGAGGGGCTGTATCTGCTCGGCACCTCGATCGCGCGCCCGCTGATCGCCAAGCGCCAGATCGAGATCGCGAAGCTGGTGAACGCCGATGCCGTCAGCCATGGCGCGACCGGCAAGGGCAATGATCAGGTCCGCTTCGAGCTCGGCTATTACGCGCTGAACCCCGATATCAAGGTCATCGCCCCCTGGCGCGAATGGGATCTCACCAGCCGTGAGCGCCTGATCGAGTTCGCCGAGAAGCACCAGATCCCGATCGCCAAGGACAAGCGCGGTGAATCGCCCTTCTCCACCGACGCGAACCTCCTGCACACCTCGTCGGAGGGCAAGGTGCTCGAGGATCCGTGGCAGGAAGTCCCCGATTACGTCTATTCGCGCACCGTCAATCCGGAAGACGCGCCGGACGTGCCCGAAGTCATCACGATCGATTTCGAACGCGGCGACGGCGTCGCGCTCAACGGTCAGGCCATGTCGCCTGCAACCTTGCTGGCAGCCCTCAACGATCTCGGCCGCAAGCACGGCATCGGCCGCCTCGATCTGGTCGAGAACCGCTTCGTCGGCATGAAGTCGCGCGGCATGTATGAGACGCCCGGCGGCACCATCTATCACCTCGCGCATCGCGGCATCGAACAGATCACGCTCGATCGCGGCGCGGCGCATCTGAAGGACGAGCTGGCCCCGCGCTATGCCGAGCTGATCTATAACGGCTTCTGGTTTGCTCCCGAGCGCGAGATGCTCCAGGCCGCGATCGATTACAGCCAGGAAAAGGTGACGGGCACCGTCCGCCTCAAGCTCTACAAGGGCAGCGTGATCGTCACCGGCCGCAAATCGCCTTACTCGCTCTACAGCGAAAAGGTCGTGACCTTCGAAGACGATCAGGGCGCCTACGATCAGCGCGACGCCGCAGGCTTCATCAAGCTCAACGCGCTCCGCCTCCGCCTGCTGGGCCGCCGCCAGGGCTAGGCCCGTCAGAATGTAACCTTGACGTTACCTGCATAGCCTCGTATGTAACCCATGGGTGACACGCTCATGGGAGGTGGTCATGCATATCGGATGGCGGCAGCGGCTCGGCGCGCTTGCCCAGATTCTGCTGGTTCTGGCTGCCTTGTTCGTCTCGGCGGCGATATTGGGCGCAGCCGCCGCCCCGCTGCCCCCGGCCTATTCGACGCCCGCTATGGCGCTCGGCATGTGGGGCGCGGTCGGGGCGGGGGCGTTGCTGCTCCGGCGATCGGGGCAGGGCTATGTCGCGCTCGGCCTGCGTGCCCCGGCCTCCTGGCGCGCGACGCTCGGCTGGGCGGCGCTTGGCCTTGCAATCTCCTGGCTCGGCGCGCTCGCGATCGGCGCGGTGATCCGCATCCACACCGGTTGGCCGCCGCTCGACCTCGCTTATATTCGCGGCGCGATCCAAGGCGACACGCTTGCCTGGATCGTCTGGCTCGCGTTGGTGGTGTGGGGCAGCGCCGCGTTCGGCGAAGAGCTGCTGTCGCGCGGTTTCGTGCTGGATCGGCTGCGGATCGCCTGTGGCGGCGGGCGCGTCGCGCTCGGCCTGGCGATGCTGCTTCAGGCCGCCTTGTTCGGCTGGCTTCACGCGCTGCAAGGCCCCACCGGCATCGTGCTCACCGCGTGGGCGGGGCTCGTCTTCGCCGGAATCTGGCTCGCTTCGGGCCGCAACCTCTGGGCGCCGATCCTCGCGCACGGCGCGACCGACACGATCTCGCTGACGCTGATCTATGCGGGCGTGCCGTTCCCTGGCTACATCAACTGAAGGAGGTGGGAATGTCTTCGAATCCTGCACGCACGCGGCGCCGGCTGATGGCGGCGCTCGCGCTCGGCCTGATCCTCGTCCTCCCCTGCGCGCTGGCGCTCCAGTCGGGGGCGGGCCCGCGAACGCCGCTGCTCGCCGGAGCGGTGTCCGGCGCGGCGCTGGCCGCGCTGGCGAGCCTCGGCCTGAGCGCGCTCCAGCTCGGCGCGCTGGCGCGACCCCGCGAAGCCGAGATGCTCTATGACGAGCTTTCGACGCGCAACACGGTGCGCGCCATGGCGATCGGCTATGTCGCGGCGCTCGCGGTGGCGGGCCTGTCGCTCCCCGTCGCGGCGTGGCTGTCCCTGCCCGCCACGCCGCTGCTCACGGCACTGGTCATCGTCGCGGTCGTCGCCCATGCCGCCAGCTTCACGTGGTTCGAGCGGCAGGGAGACGATGGCGATGGCTAGGGCGACGCTCGGCAATCACCTCAAGAGCATGCGGGTTCAGGCCGGCCTCACCCAGGCCGAGCTCGCCGAGCGCGTCGGCGTGTCGCGAAAGACCGTGAACACCGTCGAGAACGGCGTGTTCACGCCTTCGGCCACGCTGGCGCTTCAGCTCGCCCGCGCGCTCGGGGTGCCGGTCGAGGCGTTGTTCTTCCTTCAGGAATAGCCGCAGCGCCGCCGCGGCGGCCGCCCCTCGTTAACCCAACATTATCCTTCTCTCTTCATTTCCCTTTGGTGCACACCGCCGGGGGAATTGCCAGGATGCCCGCTTCCACGAATGCCGTTGACGTGGCCATCATCGGCGCGGGTCCCGCGGGGCTGACTTCGGCATATCTGCTCACCAAGGCGGGTTATTCGGTCGCCGTGATCGAGAAGGACCCCGTCTATGTCGGCGGGATCAGCCGCACGGTCGAGCATCAGGGGTTCCGCTTCGATATCGGCGGCCACCGCTTTTTCTCCAAGTCGAAGGAAGTGGTCGATCTCTGGAACGAGATCCTGCCGGACGATTTCATCGAGCGCCCTCGGATGAGCCGCATCTTCTATGGCGGCAAATTCTACAGCTATCCGCTGCGCGCGTTCGAAGCCTTGTTCAATCTCGGCATCTGGACCTCCACGCTGTGCATGGCGAGCTATGCCAGGGCAAAGCTCTTCCCCAAAAAGGACGTGAAGAGCTTCGAGGATTGGGTGGTCAACCAGTTCGGGCGACGGCTCTATTCGATCTTCTTCAAGACCTATACCGAGAAGGTGTGGGGCATGCCGTGCGACGAGATGTCGGCGGATTGGGCCGCGCAGCGCATCAAGGGGCTCAGCCTCGGGAGGGCCGTGATGGACGGCCTGAAGCGCTCGCTCCACCTCAATCGCAAGCCCAATGACGGCATGGAAACCAAGACGCTGTTGGAAAGTTTCCGCTATCCGCGCAAGGGCCCCGGCATGATGTGGGAAGCCGCGCGCGATCGGGTGGTCGAAGGCGGCAATCGCGTGCTGATGGGGCATAGCCTCAAGGCGATGTCGCACAACGACATGACCGGCCGATGGAACGTGCAGGCCAGCCATGGCGACGATATCGTCACGATCAATGCCGGCCATGTCATCTCGTCGGCACCGATGCGTGAGCTTGCCGGGCGCATCCAGCCGCTGCCCGCAAACATCCCGGCGGCGATGGACTTGCATTACCGCGACTTCCTCACCGTCGCGCTGATGATCCGTTCCAAAGACCTGTTCCCCGATAACTGGATCTATATCCACGAAGAGGGCGTGAAGGTTGGCCGCGTCCAGAATTTCCGCAGCTGGTCGCCCGAAATGGTGCCCGACGAGAACCTCGCCTGTGTCGGCCTCGAATATTTCTGCTTCGAAGGCGATGGCCTCTGGTCGTCTTCCGACGAGGATCTGATCGCGCTCGCCACGGCGGAGCTGCACAAGCTTGGCCTCGCCGATCCCGCCACGGTCGTCGGCGGCGCGGTGGTTCGTCAGGAAAAGGCCTATCCGGTCTATGACGAGACCTATCGCGACAATGTCGATGTGCTGCGCCGTGAGCTGGAGACGCGCTATCCCACGCTCCACATGATCGGCCGCAACGGCATGCATCGCTACAACAATCAGGATCACGCGATGATGACCGCGATGCTCACGGTCAGGAATATCGAGGCGGGTGCGCGCGTTTATGACGTCTGGAACGTCAACGAAGACGCCGAATATCACGAGAGCGGCACCGAGGGCGAACAGGCAGCGCTCGCGTCCGAACGCCTCGTTCCGGAGAAATTGAGGGCGGCATGATCCGCGCGCAGGCCCAGCCGGATGCCGGCGCGCGCCTCTGGCCGACCGTGCTGATCGGCTGGGGCGTCGCCGCCTGCGTCCTGACTGCGATCTCCCTGCCGCAGATCGTGAACCTGTGGTTTCCCGATCCCGATGACGCGATGCGCCTCAACGAAGTGCGCGACTGGCTTGGCGGGCAAAGCTGGTGGGACGTCAGCCAGCATCGCCTGTGGGGCGGCCAGTTCGAGATGCACTGGTCGCGCCTCGTCGATATCCCGCTCGCATTCGTCATCGCGCTTTTCACGCAGATCGTCGGGCCGTGGTGGGCCGATCGCATCGCGCTCACCGCAGTCCCGCTGCTCACTTTGCTCGTCGTGATCGCGCTTGGTGCCGAACTCACGCGCCGCATCGCCGGGCTGGAGCGCGCCAGGATGGCGGTGCTCCTCGCGCCGCTCTCGGTGCCGCTCCTCTATCAGCTCCGCCCGATGCGCATCGATCATCATGGCTGGCAGATCGCGCTCGCGCTCGCTGCTGTGGTCGCGTTGTTCGGCAGGCCCAATGCGCGCTCGGGCGCGGTCACGGGGCTGTCGCTCGCCGCCTTGCTCACCGTCTCGCTCGAAGGATTGCCGATCACCGTCGCGATAATCGGCGTGATGCTGCTCGCCTGGGTGTTCGATCCCGGCCGCCGCGAACAGGCCGTCGCAGCGCTCGCCACGCTGGTAGCGGGGGTCGCGCTGCTGCATGTAGTAACGCGCGGTCCGGCGATGATGGCGTTCGCCTGCGATGCGATCGCCCCCGTCTGGATCGCCGCGCTGGCCACCGGCGCGCTCGGCGCATGCGCCGCCATGTTCGCGCCCCGCGCCAATCTTCCCGCGCGCCTCGCGATGCTCGCCATCGCCGGTGCAGCCGCGCTTGCGATCATCGTCAGCAAGGCGCCTTCCTGCACCCAGGGGCCTTTCGCCACGCTCGATCCGCTCACCTATACGCTCTGGTACAGGAACGTCTCCGAAGGGCTTCCGGTCTGGGAACAGGTGCCTGCCTGGGCGCTGATGACGATCGGCTTTCCCATCGCCGGTCTTGTCGGTGGCGTGCTTGCCTGGCGCGAAAGCCGGGGCGAGGCGCGCACCCGCTGGGCGATGATGCTCGCGCTTGCCGGGCTGTCCTTTGCGCTCTCGATCCTCGTCATGCGCACCGGCGCGACCGCCAACGCGCTGGCGCTGCCGGGCGGCGCATGGCTGCTTTACCGGCTACTCACCAGCGCGCGCGCCGTGCCTTCGATCCCGAAGCGCACGCTTGCCACTGCCGCCGCCTTGCTCGCGGCAACGCCCGGCCTCGCCGCCAGCGCCTTGTTCGGAATGGCCGGCGGCGACGCCGCGTCACCCACTGCGCCCGGCGTGCCGACCTGCAATCAGGGGCATGAGATCGCCGATCTCGCCGCGCTTCCCGCCGCCACCATGTTCGCACCGGTCGATGTCAGCCCGCATCTGCTCGCCTGGACCCCGCACAGCGCGATCGGCGCGGGCTATCACCGCAATTCCGAAGCGATGCGCCGCGTGCTCGCCACCTTCCTCGCCACGCCCGAAGCTGCGCATGCTGCGGTGCTGGCCTCGCATGCCGATTATGTCGTCGGCTGCCCCGGAACGAACGAGACCGAGCTGTACAAGGCGACCGCTCCCGATGGTTTCTGGGCGCGGCTCGAACGCGGCGAACATTTCGCCTGGCTCCAGCCCGTTCCCATTCCGGGGTCGCCGGTCATGGTCTGGCGGGTCGTCCGCTAAGCATCTGCTTGCAGCCGCGCCCGGCACGCGCTTAGAAGCCGGTAATGGACAGGGGCGAAGTGCCGCATTGGTGGCAAACACGGTGGTTTGTGGCGCTGTGCACCGTTCTTGCGACGGTGCCTTTGCTGTGGCCCGAAATCCCCCCGCTCGTCGATCTGCCCGGCCATATGGGGCGCTACCGGGTTCAGCTGGTCTACGATCAATATCCGCATCTCCAGCAATGGTATAATTTCCAGTGGAGCCTGATGGGCAATCTGGGCGTGGATCTGCTCATCATCCCGCTGGCCAAGGTCTTCGGGCTCGAATTCGCGGTAAAGCTGATCGTCATTTCGATCCCGGCGATGACGGTCGCGGGACTGCTGTGGATCGCGCGCGAAGTGCATGGCCGCATCCCGGCGACGGCATTGTTCGCGCTGCCGCTGGCTTATTCCTTCCCCTTCCATTTCGGCTTCGTCAATTTCGCGCTGTCGATGGCGCTCGCGCTGCTGGCGTTCGGCTGGTGGCTCTGCCTCGCGCGGCAGGGCAGGCTGGTGTTCCGCGCGATCGTGTTCGTGCCGGTATCGTGCCTGATCTGGGTGGCGCACACCTTTGGCTGGGGTGTGCTGGGCGTGCTGGCATTTTCCGCCGAGCTGATCCGTCAGCATGATCTGGCGCGCGATACGTCGCGGCCCTGGTACCGCGATCTGTTCAATGGCTGGGCCAAGCCGGGCTTCTATGCCGGGCTCCACTGCCTGCCGCTCACGCCGCCAGCCTTGCTGATGGTGCTGTGGCGCAGCGGCGGGCATGTCGGCGGCGAAACGGCGGACATGTTCAACTGGCGGGCCAAGATCCTCTGGGTGGTCCAGGTGTTCCGCGATCGCTGGCAATTGTTCGACATCGCCTCGGTCGGCGTGCTTTTCCTGCTTTTGCTGAAGGCAGTCCGCGATCCGAACATCCAATATTCGCGAAATCTGGGCCTTTCCGCCCTCTTCCTCCTCGCGGTGTACATCCTCCTCCCCCGCATCGTCTTCGGCTCCGCCTATGCGGACATGCGGCTGGTGCCGTTCATGCTCGCCATCGCGATCGTCGCGATCCGGCCCAAGCCCGGCCTTTCCATCCGGGGCGCGGCGACGGTGGCGATGCTTGGCATGGCCTTCTTCACCGTTCGCATCGCCGCGACGACGTGGAGCTTCTTCCTCTACGATCGCAGCTACGATCGCGAATTGAAGGCGCTCGAACATCTACCCGAAGGTTCGCGTCTGCTCAGCCTGGTGGGCGAGACCTGCTATAATGAGTGGCGGATGACGCGGCTCCAGCACATCCCTGGCCTCGCGCTGGAAAGAAAGCTCTCCTACACCAATGATCAATGGTCGATGGCGGGCGGGCAGTTGCTCACGGTGCGCTATCAGAGCGATCGGCCGCGCGGCGATATCCGCCGCCGCTTCGTCCACGATCCGTCGCAGATCGTCACCGACGTGCAATGCCCGCGCGAATATTGGCGGCCCGTGGCGTTCATGCTCGCCAATTTCCCGCGCGACATCTTCGATTATGTCTGGGTGATCCGCCCGCCCGCTTATGACCGGCGGCTGGAGCAGGGACTGGTGCCCGTCTGGCGCAGCGGCACGAGCAGCCTGTTCCGGGTCGATCACAGCGTCGATCCGGCAAAGCCCACCGTCCGCGATCTCCCGCCGCCCAAGCCGCTCGCCGCCACGCCCGAGGACGAGGTGCGCAATTCCATGTCGCCCGTCGAATAATCAGCCTTTCCTGAACGGCATCAGCTCGCCCAGGAATTCCTGCTCCTCCGCCACCGCCGCGCGCTCGCGAACGAGGAAATCCGCCACCGCCCGGCGAAAGCCCGGATCCGGAATGAAATGCGCAGACCAGGTCGTGGTGGGGGCATAGCCACGCGCCAATTTGTGCTCGCCCTGCGCCCCGGCTTCCACGCGCGCCAGCCCGCGCGCGATCGCGGCGTCGATCGCCTGATAATAGCAAAGCTCGAAATGGAGGAACGGCACGTCCTCGCTGCATCCCCAATATCGGCCATAGAGCGCGTCTTCCCCGATCAGGTTGAGCGCGCCCGCGATCGGCACGCCGTCGCGCTCTGCGAAGATCAGCAGCACCTTGTCCGCCATCTCCGCGCCCAGCAGCGAGAAGAATGCGCGCGTCAGATAGGGACGCCCCCATTTCCGGCTGCCGGTATCCTGATAGAATTCCCAGAGCGCGTCCCAATGCTCCTCGCTGATCTCGCCGCCGGTCAGGTGCCGGACGCTCAGCCCCTCCAGCGCAGCGGCGCGCTCCTTGCGGATCGCCTTGCGCTTGCGGCTGGACAGGGCGGCCAGAAACGCGTCGAACGTGGCATAGCCCCGGTTATGCCAGTGAAACTGCGTCCCCGCCCGCACCAGCCATCCCGCCGCCTCGAACCAGTGCAACTGGCGCTCGTCTAGAAAGGTGACGTGCGCCGAAGACAGCTGGTTCTGCTGCGTTACCGCCTCGATCGCGCCGATCAGCGCGGGTGCCAGCGCTTCATCGCGCAGCAGCAGCCGCGGTCCCGGCACGGGCGTAAACGGCACCGCGACCTGCAATTTCGGATAATAACTCCCGCCCGCCCGCTCCCATGCGTCAGCCCAGGCGTGATCGAACACATATTCGCCCTGGCTGTGGCTCTTGGCATAGGCTGGCGCGATCGCGACGGGGGCACCGTCCGCACCGTCGATGATGATGGGCAGCGCCTGCCACCCTGCATGCGGCGAAACCGATCCCGAACGTTCGAGTATCGACAGGAAATTATGGCTCAGGAACGGGTTGCCCGTGCCAGCGCACGCATCCCATTCGGCTGCGGGAATCGCGGTGACTCCTTGGGCGATGCGGGCGGTGATGGAGGGCTGCACGACGCCTAGTTAGGGACAGGACAGGGCATTCCGCAATGGACCGCGTAGAATGCCCTGCCGCGAATCTCAGGGAGTCTTCGGCGCGTCCTTCGCCATCCGAATTTCGCGCTGCGCCACCGGTATCCGGATCCCGGCTTCCTTGAACATCACCCATAGCCGGTTGAGCACGTCGCTCTTCACGTTGCCGACGCCGCCTTCGGGGTCGCTGATCCAGCAGAAGATCTCATGCTCCACGCCGTTCTCGCCAAACGCCGCCAGGCGGACGGTCGGCTGGGGATCGATCAGCGCGCGCGGGCTTTCCACCACGGCGCGCATCATCAGGTCCTGCGCCAGCGTCAGGTCGCTGTCATAGGCGACGGTCACCGGGATGCGGACGCGGACGTTGCGATCGGTGTACGACCAGTTCTCCACTTCCTGCGTCATCAGGATTTCGTTGGGGATCAGATGCTCCTTGCCGTCGCGGGTGATGACGCTGACGGCGCGTACGCCGATCTTGTTCACCCAGCCGAAGCTGTCCCCCACCACGATCACGTCACCCGGCTTGATCGATCGATCCATCAACAGGATGATCCCGGCGATCAGATTGCCGATCGTCTTTTGCATGCCGAAGCCGATGGCGAGGCCGAATGCGCCGGAGAATACTGCAAAGGCGGTCAGGTCGATCGCCAGCAGATCGACGCCGATGAAGAAGGCGACGATCACCGCTGCGATTCCCGCCAGCTTCTGGATCAGCAGCTTCTGCGTGGGGTCGAAGCCGCGCGCCTCGCTGATCGAGTGCGCCAGCATCCGGTTTACCAGCCGGACCGCGGCGAAGAGCAGCAGGATCGTGACCGTGACGGTGATCGCCGAGAGCAGGGTGAACCGTCGCGCGCCGATCTGGACGCCCACCCGGTCGAGCGTGGTCTCCACCATCGCGAAGCCACCCAGCGCCTGGCTGAAGATGAAGGTGAAGGCCAGCGCAGCCAGCGCCCAGGCCGCGCTGCGCGGAAGGTTGAGCCCGCGCAGCACTGCGACCGCGCAAAGCGCCGTTGTCGTGCCGCCCGCCAGACCGAGCACCAGCGCCGCGAGCGGTTGCCACGGCCACGCCACGGTGACGATCGAGAGCAACAAGGCTGCGGTGCCGTAGCGGACGATGGTGCAGGTGCGCGGGCCCAATCCTTCGCCCAGCCCGCTGGTCCGCCGCCCGAGCAGATCGGCGATCCGCGTGCCCAGATGCCGTCCGGCCAGCCAGCCGATCGCCAGCGCGATCAGGACGAGCACGCCCGCGACGGCCGCTTCGGTCAGTTCGGCGGTGGTGGGCAGGCCATGCCCCGCAAGCCACGCGCCGATCTGCTGCATCAACCCCGCGCCCGTGCGAAGCGGGCGAGCCCGGCCTCGAGATCGGCGATCAGGTCGCCCGGATCCTCCAGCCCGATCTGGAGCCGCACCGTAGGCCCGTCGGCCTGCCACTTTGTAGCCGTGCGGATCTTCTCGGGGTCCACGGGGATGGCGAGGCTCTCATAGCCGCCCCAGCTATAGCCGATCCCGAAATGCTCGAGTCCGTCGATCAGCGCTGCGCGCGCGGCTTCGTCTCCGCCGTTCAGCACGAACGAGAACAGTCCCGACGCGCCCTTGAAGTCGCGCAGGAATATCTCGTGGCCCGGGCAATCCGGCAGTGCCGGATGCAGCACCCGCGCCACCTCGGGCCGCGACTTCAGCCATTCGGCAATAGCCAGCGCCGATCGCCCATGCTGCTCCAGCCGCACTGCCATGGTGCGCAATCCCCGCGCGCCCAGCCATGCATCGTCGGGGCTGGCCATCTGGCCGAGCTGATAGGTGGCATTGCGAAGCGTGTCATATTTGCCCTTCGCCGCCGTCACCGATCCCAGCATCACGTCCGAATGGCCGACGATATATTTGGTGCAGGCCAGGATCGAATAATCGACGCCCAGCGCGATCACCGGGAAGAGCAAGGGGGTCGCCCAGGTATTGTCGATCAGCGTGGTGATGCCGCGCGCCTTGGCGACCGCGACGATCGCTGGGACATCCTGTACTTCGAAGGTCAGGCTGCCCGGGCTTTCGAGCAGGATCGCGCGGGTATTCTCCTGGCAGAGCGCGGCGATGCCGCCGCCGATCAGCGGATCGTAAAAGCTGGTCGAAACCCCGAACTTGCGCAGCAGCCCGTTGGCCAGGTTGCGGGTCGGATCATAGGCGCTGTCCGGGATCAGCAGATGATCGCCGGGCGAAAGCACCGCGAGCAATGCCGACGCGATCGCCGCCACGCCGGAGGGATAGAGCAAGGTCGCCTCGGCACCCGGTTCCAGCTCGGTCAGCGCGTCGGAGAGCGACCACTGCGTCGGCGTACCGCGGCGGCCGTAGAACAGCGTGTGGTGCGTATCGGCCTTGTTGTTCGCGCGCAGCGCCGCGACATCGTCGTACAGGATCGTCGATGCCCGCCACACCGGCGGATTGACGATCCCCTGCGTCCATTCCTTGCGGCGGCCGGCGGTGACGACGCGGGTAGCGGGCTTCTTGTCTTGGCTCATGCCGGCCCCAATGCCTTGGCCGTCTCCGGGCGGCTACCCCATTCGGTCCAGCTTCCGTCATACAGGGCCGCTTCGTTGCCAAGCAGATGCGCACCAAAAGCGAGGATCGCGGCGGTGATGCCCGATCCGCAGGTGGTGACCAGAGGCCGCGCAAGGTCGATCCCGCTTGTTTCAAACACCGCGCGGATATCCTCGGGCTGCTTCCATGTGCCGTCCGGATTGAAGAAGCGCGGATAGGGAATGTTCTTCGATCCCGGGATATGGCCGGCGGCGACGTCGCCGCGCGGATCGGCTTCCTCGCCGGTGAAGCGCGCTGCGGAGCGTGCATCGGCGATCTGCTCACGCGTCGTCTTCATTGCATCGAGTGTGCGTGCCTGAGATTTCGCCGCGCGCAGCTCGAAGTTGCCGGGCGCGGCGCGGTGCGGGCCGCTTTCGATCGGGCGGCCTTCGGCTTTCCACTTCGCCATCCCGCCATCGAGCAATGCTGCATCGACTCCCGCGAGCCGCAGCACCCACCATGCCCGGCACGCGGTGTGGTGCGGGCTGTTATCGTAGAGCACGATCTGCGTCTCGGTGTCGGCGCCCAGCTCGCGGAGCCGTTCGGCAATCTTCGCGACCCTGGGCATGGTGGAAGGCAAGGGGCTCGTCTCATCGATCAGGCTGTCGAGATCGAGAAAGCGCGCGCCCGCGATATGTTCGGCTTCAAATTCCGCGCGCGGGTTCCTTGTCGGCGATCCCGGGATGGTGGAAGTATAGGTTGCGTCGAGCACCAATGCGTGCGGCGCGGCTTCCAGCCACTCGGTCGTTACCAGTTCGTCCATCGCAATCGGTCTAGTGGGATGCAAAGCGCGGGGCAAATCGCTACATGGCGGCGATGGAAGCCAAGCATCTCGGAAAGACATCGCATCTCCCCGCCACGCCGGAAGAGGCCGAACTCGACTATGTGCCGAATCCGCGGCTGGGTACGCGCTATCTGATCCGCTTCGCCGCGCCCGAATTCACCTCGCTCTGCCCGATTACCGGCCAGCCCGATTTCGCGCATCTGGTGATCGATTATGTACCCGGTGATACCATCGTCGAGAGCAAGTCGCTCAAGCTTTTCCTCAGCAGCTTCCGCAATCACGGCGCTTTTCACGAGGATTGCACGGTCGGCATCGGCCAGCGCCTGTTCGACGAGATGAAGCCGGTATGGCTGCGGATCGGCGGCTATTGGTATCCGCGCGGCGGCATCCCGATCGACGTGTTCTGGCAGTCCGGCGAGCCTCCTGCCGGTGTCTGGATACCTGGGCAGGATGTGCCAGGATATCGCGGTCGCGGCTGAACGCCAGATTTACAACGACTCGTCGCGTTGAATCATGTTGCAATGCAGCATGGGTGCAACCATACTTAAAACAGAGTGTTGAGAAGGGGAAAGCAGGCGTCCGCGCCAATCCTGCCGATTTATTGATGTGCATTAGCGAAGGAGCGAGATTCGACAATGAACCGTCCGCCAATCCAGCATCTGGCCCTTATCGGTAACTTCCTGCCGCGGAAGTGCGGGATCGCGACGTTCACCACCGACACCTATAATGCGCTCAAGCTGCGCTACCCCGAGCTTCAGGTCGATGTCTATGCGATGGACGACCATCCCGGACGTTACGAATATCCCAGGGCAGTCACGGCCGCGATCCCGCAAAATGATCGCGATGCCTATCTGAGTGCCGCGCGCGCGATCGAGGCCAGCGGCGCGCAGGCGCTGTGGGTCCAGCACGAATATGGCATCTATGGCGGCCCCGCCGGCGAATTCCTGATCGCGCTGATCAACCGTCTGTCGATCCCGGTCATCGCAACGCTACATACGGTTCTCGAACGCCCCAACGCCGATGAGCGCCGCGTGATGGAAGCGTTGCTGCGCCGCTCCTCGCGCGTGATTGTGATGGCCGAGCGCGGCCGCGATATCCTGAAGCGGGTCCATGGGATCGAGGACAACAAGGTTGTGATGATCCCGCATGGCGTGCCGGATCGCAGCTTTGCCGATCCCGACGATTTCAAGCCGCAGTTCGGCTGGGAGGGACGCGACGTCGTCCTCACCTTTGGCCTGCTCGCGCCGAACAAGGGCATCGAGACGATGATCGAGGCGATGCCGGCGGTCGTCGAGAAGCACCCGCAGGCGCTCTATGTCGTGCTCGGGGCGACGCACCCTAATCTCGTGGCGCATGAGGGAGAGGCTTATCGCGATCGCCTCAAGGCGCTGGCTGCCGAGAAGGGCGTTGCCGGAAATGTCGAGTTCATCGACGTCTTCGTCGAGCATAATGGGCTGATCGATTATCTGCAGGCAGCGGATATCTATGCCACGCCCTACAGCAATCCGGCGCAGATCACCTCGGGCACGCTCTCTTATGCGGTCGGCGTAGGCAAGGCCGTCATCTCGACGCCCTATGTCCACGCCACCGAAATCCTCGCCGACGGGCACGGCATATTGGTTGATTTCGGCGACAGCGCAGCGTTCGCGCGTGAGATCGGCGGATTGCTGGCGAACCCGGCGGAGCTCCGCGCCCTGTCCCGCCGGGCCTATGCGCGGGGCCGTACCATGTTGTGGTCGGCGCTCAGCGAGCGCGCGATGCGCGAGTTGAAGCACGTTGTCGCCGCCCGGCCGCAGCGCCTGACCAAGAAGAACAGCGAGCTGGCCACGCTCAAGCCCGATATCTCTGCGGTGGAGCGCATGAGCGACGCCACCGGCATGCTCCAGCATTCGATCTATTCGGTGCCCGATCGTCGCCACGGCTATTGCATCGACGATAATGCCCGCGCGCTCATCCTCATGTCGAAAATCGACGATGTGGACGATACGCTGCGTGACAAATGGACCACGATCTATGGCGCATTCGTCCAGCATGCGTGGAACCCGGAAGAGCGGCGCTTCCGCAACTTCATGAATTTCGATCGCAGCTGGTGCGAGGATGCCGGTTCGGAGGATTCGAACGGGCGCGCGCTCTGGGCACTCGGCGTCACGGCGCGGGACGCGCGTGCGCAAAAGCACCGCGACTGGGCATCCGCGCTGTTCGATTCGACCGCGTCGATCGCGCTCGAACTCGGCAGTCCGCGCGCGAAGGCGTTCGCGATGCTGGGTGCTGCGGCGATGCTCGATGCGCATCCCGGCCATGCGCTTTGCCGTGAGATCCTCGATCGCTTCGGCACCGAACTTATCGCGCTTCTCGATGTCGCCCGCCGTCCCGAATGGAGCTGGTTCGAAATCGTGCTCGCCTATGACAATGCCCGTCTGCCCGAGGCGCTGCTTCGCGCGGGTGCGGCGCTCGGCCGAAGCGAATTTGTGAGCGTTGGGCTGGAGACTTTGGAGTGGATCGTCGAGCGTCAGACTTCGCCGGAAGGACGCTTCCGTGCCGTCGGGACCGAGAGCTTCGGGCGCGCTTATGCCGAGCCGCTGATCTTCGACCAGCAGCCATTGGAGGCGCAGGCAACGGTCGAGGCATGCGCGGCTGCTTATGAGATCACCCTTGAACCGCGCTGGGTTGCGGAGGCGAAGCGCGCATATCGTTGGTATCTGGGCGCCAACGATCTCGAAATGCCCCTGGCCAGCCCGCAGGACGGCGGCTGCTTCGATGGCCTGATGCCGCATGGGCTCAACCGGAATCAGGGCGCCGAATCGATTCTGGCGCTCCAGCTGGCCAATTGCGCGATTTCGGCTCTTTCAAAATCGGCGGAAGTCGTGGCAGGACCGGAACGCGCCGTGGCCTGACTTTTGGCCAAAGGGGCGGTCGGCTTTCCGGGGGTGTGATGCTCGATCTGTTCAATCATGATCTCCGATTGCGCGCTGACCCCTCGCGGGTAGTGGTGCGACCGTTCCACATTGCGTGGCAATCGAACGGATCGGGCCCGAGCCGCAGCGAGCGGCTGGTCGCCAACGTGCTCGGGATGACGCCTGCCGAGGCGCGGCATCAGTTGGAGGTGGTGCTCAAGGATTTCGAGGCGCGGCACTGGCAGACGCGCCGCGTGTTCATGACGCGCTATGACGAGATTGAGGGGCTGCTCAACCTCGACGGCGCGCAGATCGGCGATGAGAAGCGGCAGTTGATCGGCGCCTATTTCTGCCACGAATATAGCTATGCCGCCGCCGCGCTGATGAACCCGAGCGCGGTGCCGCATTACGACCAGTCCGGTATGCCCCGGGGGTCGCTCCGCATCCTGGTGTCGCTGCGCGCGGTGGGTGAGGGGCATATCTCGTCTGTCGCGTTTCGAGAGGGGATCATCACCGACGCGAACGAACTGACGCTTGCGCCCGAGCCGCCCTTCGCCACCGCTGCCGATGCGCGCGAGGAGGAAGAGGATCACATGCCTGAGGGGCCGGTGACCGTTTTCCGCCACCGTGATTCAACGCTTTCGGGCACGGTCATCTTCCCGATCACCAAGGCGCAGTCGAACGGGCTGGAGGATCTGCGCATCTGCCATTTCTTCCATGACGACGGCACCGAGGAATGGATCGGCACCTACACCGCCTATAACGGCTCGCAGATCCAGTCGGAGCTGATGCGGACGCGCGACTGGCGCAGTTTCGATCTGGTGCCGATGACCGGCAGCGCCGCGCGCAACAAGGGCATGGCGCTGTTCCCCCGCAAGGTGGGCGGCAAATATATGATGCTCGGCCGCCAGGACGGCGAGAATATCTTCCTCCACACATCGGACTCGCTGACTGACTGGGAAGGCGGCGAGCTGCTGATGAAGCCGCAATATCCCTGGGAGCTCGTGCAGATGGGCAATTGCGGCCCGCCGATCGAGATCGACGAGGGTTGGCTGGTGCTCACCCATGGCGTGGGCGCGATGCGCAAATATTCGATCGGCGCCGCGTTGCTCGACAAGCATGATCCGTCAAAGGTTCTCGCCCGCTCGCGCGAACCCCTGCTCGCCGCCGCGGACCAGGATCGCGAGGGCTATGTGCCCAACGTCGTCTATACCTGCGGCGCCATCCGCCACGGCGACAAGCTCTTCATCCCATATGGCGTGGCAGACAGCTCGGTCGCCTTCGCCTTCGTGCCGATCCGCTCGATCCTCGATCAGATGGGCTGAAGCGTTCCCCCTCCCGCCAGGGGAGGGGGAAGCGTTCGCAGTCCGCTCAGCGGAAGGTCGCGATATCCTGATCCACCGGCGCTTCGCTTTGCGCGGGGGCGCTGCGCACCATCCGGCGGGTGAGCGCATAGGCGATCGCGATCAGCCCGAAGAACATCAGCGGCGCGATCCACAGCGCCAGATGCTCCCAATCCGCGCCCATCAGCGCCAGCGGCTCGTTGTTCGGCGGGATCGGGTTGTCGCGATTGGCCCAGGCGAGGATGCCGGCATAGGCCACGCCGAACAGGCTCTCGCCCACGATCAGGCCGGTTGCCGCCAGCACGCCCATACGCTCGGCGAATTCGGGGTTCCTCTGGCGCTTCGCCCAGCGATTGTAGAGATAGCCGATCACCGCGCCGACCGGGATCAGCAGCGTGAGCGCCATCGGCAGATAGATGCCCATGCCCACCGCCAGCGGCGGCAGGCGCATCTTGCCCGAACGCCCGAGCAGCTCGTCGAGCAGCACCACGCCGAGCCCGATGGCCACGCCAAGCCCGATCAGGTTCCAGTTGAGGTCGCCGCCCAGAACGCCCTGCGCGATCGACGAGATCAATGCGGCTTGCGGCGCGGCCAGCGCGGCGGGCCCGGCGTTCGGCGTGCCGACAAAGCCCAGAGTGTCGTTGAGCAGGTTGAGCACCACCGGGATCGCCAGCGCGCCAAAGCCCACGCCCAGGATCAGCGCGAATTGCTGCTTCCACGGCGTAGCGCCCACCAATTGGCCGGTCTTCAGATCCTGGAGGTTGTCGTTCGAGATCGTCGCGATCGAAAAGATGATCGCGGTGGTGAACAGCGCATAGGCGATCAGCGCGCTGGTGCTCGCCGGATCGCTCTGATTGCCGAAGATCGCGACCAGCAGCAGCGATGCGCCGAGCACGGCAAGGATGCCCACGCCCGATACCGGCGAGTTCGATGCGCCGATAAGCCCGGCCATATAGCCGCAGATCGCCGCGATCAGGATGCCGACCACGAAGACGTACAGCAGCGTACCGCCGATCACGAGCGCGGTGTTCTGGTGGACGGGTCCGCCTACCGAGAAGTCCCATAGCAGCCAGGCTATCGGCGCGAGAATCAGCACGCTCACCGCGCCGACGATGCCGATCGGCATGTCCCGCTCGGTGATGTCGAGCGCTTCGCCGCCCTTGCGCGCCTGCGACGCCGCGAGCGCCGAGCGCAGACCGCTGACGATCGGGCCGATGATCCGCAGCAGCGACCAGATCGCCGCGACGCCGATCGCGCCCGCGCCGACAAAGCGCACCTGCCCGCGGAACGTGCCGCCGACGATCGCGTCGATCGAGCCGGCGGCATAATCCGCGCTCGACGCGAAATAGGGGACGAGCACCGTCCAGGAGATCAGCATGCCAAAGAGCATCGCGACACCCACCGAAATGCCGACCAGATGGCCCACGCCGATCAGCAGCATCGACCAGCTTGCCGACCAGCCTGTGGCGGTGCCCCCCACCGCGAAATTCTTGCCCGCTTCCTCGGTCACGAACTTCATCTTGGCGAGCAGGGCGAACAGCCCCGAGAAAAGCGCGCCCGTGATCAGGGTGCGAAGCCCGCGCGCATTCTCGGCATCGCCCGCGCTGGAGTTGGAGCCGACCTTGAGCACTTCCGCCGCAGCGACGCCCTCGGGGTAGGGAAGCGTCGAGCCGGTGACCAGCGCACGCCGCAGCGGCACCGAAAACATCACGCCCAGCACACCGCCGCATACGCAGACCGCCACCGTCTCCCAATAAGGGAAGCCCGACCACCAGCCGACCATGATCAGGCCAGGCAGCACGAACACGATAGCGGCGAGCGTGCCCGCGGCGCTCGCGATCGTCTGGACGATATTATTCTCCAGGATCGAGCTGCCCTTGAAGAAGCGCAGGATCGCCATCGAAACCACTGCGGCGGGGATCGACGTCGCAAAGGTCAGGCCGACCTTCAGCCCCGCATAGACGTTCGCTGCGGTAAACAGCACGGTGATGATCGCGCCGAGGATGATGCCCCGGATCGTTAGTTCGGCGATGGCGCCTGCGGGCTTGGTTGCCATTCTTGCGGCTCCGGCAAATTGGTTAGCTGCGGTCCGGGCCCGTGCGTGTCCCCCTCCCGGCATCCGCCAGGTGGTTTCCGTCACGCATCGAAAGCCCCGTCATGGTCCCAGCGTGGCACTTGTCCGCGGTCTAGGACAGCAATTTTTGCGACGAATGCTCCTATCGCCCCTTGAACAATCCCCCCAGCACGCCGCGCACCAGCCCGCCGATCACGCTCGCGCCGATGCCGCTCTTCTTGCCGAACACGGCCTTGCTGACTTCGCCTGCGATCGCGCGGCCCGCTGCCGACGTTGCGGATTTGGTCGCCGAGTTGATTGCGCGGTTGAGCGGATTGTTCGCCGCCGCACGCTCGGCGTCGCGCTGGGCCTGCCGCTCCAGCCGCGCCTGGCGGTCCGCTTCGCGCTGCTCGGCCAGGCGCTGGCGCTCGGCTTCCTTGGCGAGGCGTGCGTCTTCCTTCGCCTGGTGCGCGGCGGCCTTTTCCGCCTCGCTATTGGCCTTGGCTTCGGCAGCGGCGGCGGCTGCCTCCGCGCCCTTGGCCGCCAGCAGTTCCTCGGCGGATTCGCGGTCGATCACCTCGTCATATTTGGCGCCGATCGCGTCGGTCTGGATCAGCACGCCGCGCTCCACCGCGGTCACCGGCGCGACGCGGCTGACCGGCGCCTTTATCAATGCGCGTTCGACCGGGGCGGGGGCGCCATCGGCCTGCAGCATCGAGACCAAAGCCTCGCCGACCTTGAGCTCGGTGATCACGGTCGCGACATCCACGCCGGGATTGGCGCGGAACGTGGTCGCCGCCGATTTGACCGCGGCCTGATCGCGCGGGGTATAGGCGCGCAGCGCGTGCTGGACGCGGTTGCCCAGCTGCCCGGCGATGGTCTCGGGAATGTCGATCGGGTTCTGCGTGATGAAATAGACGCCCACGCCCTTCGACCGGATCAGCCGCACGACCTGCTCGATCTTGTCGAGCAATGCCTTGGGCGCATCGTCGAACAGCAGATGCGCCTCGTCGAAGAAGAAAGCGAGCTTGGGCTTGTCCGGATCGCCGACCTCGGGAAGCGATTCGAACAGCGAGGAGAGCAGCCAGAGCAGGAAGGTGGCGTAGAGCTTGGGACTCGCCATCAATTTGTCGGCCGCAAGGATGTTGACCACCCCGCGCCCCTGATCGTCGAGGCCCAGGAAGTCGCCCATCGACAGTGCGGGTTCGCCGAAGAAGTTCTCGCCCCCCTGCGAACGCAGCTGGAGCAGCGCCCGCTGGATCGCGCCCACCGATTGCTTGGAAACATTGCCATAGGTCGCGGTCAGCTCGTCCGCCCGCTCCGCGCAATGGACCAGCATGGATTGCAGATCGTCGAGATCGAGGAGCAGCAGCCCCTCCTTGTCGGCCAGCGTAAAGGCGATGGTGAGCACGCCTTCCTGCACGTCGTTGAGGTTGAGCAGCCGCCCCAGAAGCAGCGGCCCCATCTCGCTTACGGTGGTGCGGATCGGATGCCCTTGCTCGCCGTAAAGGTCCCAGAACTGCACCGGGCTTTCGGCATAGGCCCAGTCGGTCTGGCCGATCTCAGCGGCGCGCGCGGCGAAGATCTCGTGCGTCTTGCTTGTCGGCGAACCTGCCATGGCGAGGCCGGACAGGTCGCCCTTCACGTCGGAAACGAAGCAGGGCACGCCAACCCTGGAAAGGCTCTCGATCATCCCCTGGATGGTCACGGTCTTGCCGGTGCCGGTGGCGCCCGCGATCAGCCCGTGGCGATTGGCGCGCTTCAGGTTGAGCTCGATCCGCGTGCCGCCGGCAGCTCCAATGAAAATACCCGTTTCGCCCGCCATTGCAGCACCTCCATATCAAGGTGCTGCAATAGGGGAGAAACGGGTCTGGTTGCTAGCGCGAAGCGATCAGCGCGGGATCTCTACCGGCACGAACTGGCTGATCACCTGGCCCTCGATCCGGCGCTGGATGTACAGCGCAACGCTGCTGCGTCCGGCCTTCTTCGCCTCTGCGACGATCGCTGCGATATCGGCCGCATTGGTGACGGGCTTGCGATTGACCGACAGGATCACGTCGAGCCGCTGGATCTTGCTGGCGGCGTCGCTGTTCGGCGCGACACCGGCGACGATCACGCCCTTGGTCGAGGGATCGATGCCGACTTCATAGGCGACGGAGGGCGTGATCGGCACGACCTTGAGGCCCAGCGATGCGGCGGCCATCGAGTCCAGATCGCCGCCGCCGGGGTTCGAATCCGAGTCGGACGGGCTCAGCTGGCGCAATTTGTCTTCCGGCGGGCGCGTGCCGAGCGTCACCGGAATCGTCAGGCGCTGGCCATCGCGGACCACCACGAAGGGCACGCGCGTGCCCGGCGCGATCGCGGAGGTGAGCAGCGACAGCGTCTGATCCGGCGTCACATCCTTGTCGCCGATCTTGACGACGATATCGCCGCGCTTGATCCCGGCCTTTTCGGCGGCCTCGCCCGATCGCACGTCGGTGATCAGCTCGCCCAGGCCCTTCTGCACGCCGAACGCGTCCGCGATATCCGGGCTGAGCGCCTGGATGCTGACGCCCAGATAGCCGCGCTTGACCGCATCGCCCTTCATCAGCGTGGCGATGATCGGCTTGGCCTGATCGGCGGGAATCGCGAAGCCGATGCCCACATTGCCGCCGGTGGGCGACAGGATCTGCGAATTGATGCCGATGACGTTGCCGTTCAGGTCGAACATCGGTCCGCCCGAATTGCCGCGATTGATCGACGCGTCGGTCTGGATGAAGCGGTCGAACTGTCCGGCCGCGCGGTGGACTGCCGATACGATGCCCGCCGTCACGGAGCCGCCGAGGCCGAACGGATTGCCGATCGCGACCACCCAGTCGCCGACGCGGGTCGCGTTGGAATCGCCGAACTTGACGAAGGGCAGGTTGGTCTGGCCGTCGATCTTGAGCACGGCGAGATCGGAAAGCGTGTCATTGCCGATCAGCCGCGCCTTGAACTCGCGCCGGTCAGGCAGGGTCACGGTGATCGATTCGACCACCACGCCCTTCTGGTTGCCGGCCGAGATCACATGGTTGTTGGTGACGACATAGCCGTCGGCAGAGATGATGAAGCCCGAGCCGAGCGATTCGGATTTCTGCGTGGTCGGTCCGCCGCGCGGCCCGAACTGCTCGAACGGGGTGCCCGCGAACGGATTGATGCTCTCGACCTTCACCCGCTGCGTGGTCGAAATGTTGACCACGGCGGGCTGGAGCTTCGCCACCATGTCCGCAAAGCTCATCGGCGCGCCGGGCCGCGGCGCGGTGGCCGCGATCGTGCCCGGTTCATTCTGCGCGGTCTGCGCGCCGGCGGGCTGGTTGAGCGTCAGGGCAGTGGCGGCGCCACCCAGCAGGATGGCAGTGGTAAGAGCATAGGCGTAACGCACAGGCGTAGATCCTCTTAAAAGTCGCAACTATCTGGACATATTCTCGCGCCGGATTCCTGAACGGCGTTTGAATATGAACGCTTTGACAGGCTTTTTGGCTGCCGGCTTATCGCTGTCCCATGAACTCCTTGAGATAGCTGTTCTGCGGGCTCAGGATGATGTTGGTCTCGCCCTTGCCTTCGGCCGGGATGAAGGTCGTCCGGTACGACTGCATCGCGCGGAAGAAGTCGTAGAATTTCGGGTCCTTGTTGGTGGCGGCGGCATAGATCTGCGCGGCTTCGGCAAGCGCGGTCGCGCGGATGATCTGTGCTTCCTTCAGGCCCTGGGCGCGGATCGTCGCCGCTTCCTGCTGGCGCGCGGTACGCATCCGGTCATAGGCGCTGTCGAGCGGCGATCCGGTCGGCAGATCGGCATGCTTGATGCGCACGTCGACGATCTCGACACCATATTGGGTGCCGAAGGCCTGCAGGTTCTTCTGGATATTATCCATGACCTGGCCGCGTTCCGCGCTGAGCAGGGCAGAGAAAGGCTGCTTGCCCAGCTCGTTGCGCAGCGCCGAGCTGAACAGCGGCTGGAGCCGCTCGGTCAGCCGCTCGACCGATCCGACGCTGATCGCCATGCGCAGCGGATTGACCACGCGGAAGCGCGCGAACGCATCCACTTCGATGCGCTGCTGGTCGGTCGAGAGCACCGGCTGGTTGCTCAGGTCGAGCGACAGGATGCGCTTGTCCACCCATACGACCCGGTCGACGAACGGTATGTGGAAGAGCACGCCCGATCCGGTGCGGCCGAATTGCTCGCCGGGCTTATAGGCGTTGACCGTCTGATACGGCTCGTTGAGCCGCAGCACGACTGCCTGGCGCGTTTCGGGCACGATCGAGAAGGAGCTGAACACCAGCATCAGCCCGAGCAGCGCGATCACCGCCAGGGCGATGGGATGGCGAAACACGGCGTTCATCGTTGTGCTCCCTGGGCGGGCTTTTCGGGCGCGGCAGTGGCGCTTCTGGAGAGGCTGGGCAGCGCCAGATAGGGCGTGACGCCGGGCGCCTCGACGATCGTCTTGTTCGTCTTGGACAGCACCTGCTCCATGGTCTCGTAATAGAGGCGGCGGCGCGTCACTTCGGGGGCGAGCTTGTACTGCTCATAGATCTTGTCGAACTCGGCGGCCTCGCCCTGCGCGGCGGCGAGCACCTGCTGCGCATAGGCATTGGCGTTGTTCTTCGCGGCCTGCGCCTGCTGCTGCGCGGCGGTGACCTGCTTGAACTCTTCGTCCACCGCCTGCGGAGCGGCGGCCTTCTGGATCGACACGCTCTGGATGATGATCCCCGAACCATATTCGTCGAGGATCTTCTGCATCAGCTGGATGACCTCGGCTTCGATCTTGGCGCGGCCGGAGGTGATGGTGTCGTTGAGCGTCGCATTGGCGACCACGGCGCGCATCGCCGATTCGGCGGTGTCGCGCACGGTGTCGCGCGGGCTTCGCACCTGGAAGACGAAGTCCGATGGGCTGCGCACGCGCCACTGCACCAGATAAGCGAGATCCACAATGTTCTGATCGCCGGTCAGCATCAGGTTTTCGCGGTCGGATTCGGGGAATTTCTCGTCGCGAATCGCCTGGACGTCGACTGTCTCGACCACCGAGAGCGGCGCGGGCAGGGTGAAGCGCCAGCCGGGCTCCAGCGTGCCGGCGAAGCGGCCCAGCGTCTGCACCACGGCGCGCTCCTGCGGCCCGATCGAGTGGATCGATGTGAACGCGATCCAGCCGAGGATCAGAGCGCCCAGGATGGCGCCCCAGAAGCGGGCGCCCTGCGGCATGCCGGGCATGCCCGGGCCGCCGCCGCTGCGCGCGCGCTGCAACAGATCGTCCAGGGTGCCGGCCGCGCCGCGTCCCGGGCGCCTGCCGCCGCCGGGGGGAAGCGACCAGGGATTGCGCGGCCCGCCGCCGCCATTCCCGTTATCGCCGCCGCCGCTGCCCTTGTCGCCGCCGCCGCTACCGGCGCCGCCGCCCCAGGGGCTCTTGGGAGGTTCGTTCTTGAGAGCGCCGGCCCATGATCGCCAGCCCGTGAAAATTGCCATAGCCGTCTTTATAGGGCTGCCGCCGCGAATTTACAGTGGCATGCGGCGATTACGTCCTTATCTGGCTGGCAATGACCGATAACGTGACGATTCAGGCGGCGCTGGACGCGCTGGCGGCGGGCCGCGCAACTGCCCGTCTGGAAGATGGCCGGGCCAGCATCGTGCTCGATGTGACCGGCTTGGGTGAGGCCGCGCGCGCCGAGCTGGAAGCCGATGTGCGGAGGGCCGCATCCGGCGTGGACGGCGTCAGCGAGGTCCGCGTGCTGCTTACCAGCGAACGGCGCACCCGGCGGCTGATCGCCGTGGCCAGCGGCAAGGGGGGCGTGGGCAAATCCACCATCGCCGCCAATCTGGCGATCGCGCTCAAGCAGGGCGGGCGCAAGGTCGGGCTGGTCGATGCCGATATCTACGGCCCCTCGCAGCCGCGCCTGCTGGGGGTGGAAGGCGTACGCCCCAAGGCGCGCGAAAAGACGCTGCTGCCGGTCGAGACCCCCTATGGCGTGCCCTTGCTCTCGATGGGCGGATTGGTGGCGGAGGGGCAGGCGATTGCATGGCGCGGGCCCATGGCGGGCGGAGCGCTCGGCCAATTGGTCGATGGCGATTGGGGTGCATGCGACACGCTCGTCCTCGATCTGCCGCCGGGCACCGGCGACGTGCAGCTCACCATGATCCAGAAGCACAAGCCGGCGGGCGCGGTGATCGTCTCCACCCCACAGGATCTGGCGCTGATCGACGCCACCCGCGCGATCGATCTGTTCCGCAAGGCGGGCATCCCGATCATTGGCCTGATCGAGAATATGAGCGGCTATGCCTGCCCGCATTGCGGCGAGGTCAGCGACCCCTTTGGCAAGGGCGGCGCGGAGGCGGCGGCGGCGGCGTTGGAGATTCCGTTCCTCGGCCGCGTCCCGCTCGAAATGGCGATTCGCGCGGCATCCGATGCGGGCACGCCGCCCGCCGCAGGGAACGGGCCCGAGGCGCAGGTGTTTGCAGATCTGGCCGGAAAGGTCGGTGACTGGCTGCGCACGCTCTAACCCGTCATCCCCGCGGACGCGGGGATCCAGGGTTTCACCGCGCACGGTCCCTGGCTCTGGGTCCCCGCGTTCGCGGGGATGACGAAGGGTGGAGGTGATGCATGCCGTTGACGCGTGACGAGGATATCAAGGCGCTGCTCGAAGAGACCCGCACGATCGCGATGATCGGCGCGTCCGACCGGCCCGACCGGCCAAGCTATGGCGTGATGGCCTATCTCCAGAGCCGCGGCTATCGCGTGATCCCGGTCAACCCGCAGATCACCGGCGAGCACATCCATGGCGAGTTCGTGTTCCGCGAGCTGAGCCAGATCGGCGAGCCCATCGATCTCGTCGATATCTTCCGCCGTCCCCAGGCCGCGGGCGAAGCGGTGGACGAAGCGATCGCAGCAGGCGCAAAGGCGGTGTGGATGCAATTGGGCGTGGTCAACGAAGAAGCCGCCGATCGCGCCGAATCGGCGGGGCTCAAGGTGGTGATGGACCGCTGCCCGGCGATCGAGATACCCCGGCTGGGGGTGAAGCCGATCGCTTAAGTCCTTCTCCCGGTGGGAGAAGGAAGGGGCCCGCCGCGAAGCGGTGGGAAGGATGAGGGTGCTTCGCCGCCATCCAGCGTGGCCCTCACCCTTGCGCGGCTTCGCTGCTCCCTCCCTCGCCCGAGGGGAGAGGGATATTAAAGGTCGTGCAGCGCCTCCAGCAGCGCGTCCACGTCGCGCGTGTCCTGATACAGGCCCAGCCCGATCCGCAGCACGTCGCCGCGCACATCGGTGATGATGTCCTCCGCCTCCAGCGCCGCCTGCCAGCTTCCCGCGTGCGGGCTGCGCAGCGCGACGAACCGCGCCGGCGAGCCCGGATTGAGCAATTCCGCGTCCAGCTTCATCCCGTTCAGCAGCCGCGCCCGCAGGCCGGCGACATGGCCAGCAATCCCCGCCGTGGTCAGCCCTTCGTCGGCCAGCATGTCGCGCACCGCGACGAAGCGGTAGATGCCCGAAGGATCGAAAGTCGATCCCATATAGCGCCGCGCATCGGGCGCGTAGCCGATCGTGCCCGGCGCGGCGGAAAGATCCTCGAACTCGGCATACCAGCCCGTAATCTCCGGCCGCGCGCCAAAGCCGGCCGGCGCGTGGAGGAAGGCGCAGCCCTCGCCCGCCATCGCATATTTATAGCCGCCCGCGAGGTAGAAGACGCGGTCAGCCACCCCCGACAAATCTACTGGCATCGCCATGAACGCGTGATAGCCGTCGATCACCACCCATGGCCCCTCGGGCCGCGCCAGCGCCGCCAGCTCGGCCAGCCCCTCAAAGACGCGCCCGCTGTTGAACTGCACCTGGCTGACGAAGATCAGGTCGTGCTCGCCCGATCCGGCGCGATCGATGATCCGCTCCAGCGTCACCCGCTCGACGATCGCGGTGCCCGCTTCCTCCCAGCGCAGCGATTGCCGGCGGAAACTGTGGAACTCGCCATCGCTGGTCAGGATGCGCAACGGGCGCTGCGGCATCGCCGATACGATGCGCAGCAACAGGTCGTGGGTGTTGGGCGCGAAGGTGATCGTGCCCGGATCGGGCAGGCCCAGCTCCCGCGCCACATGCTCCTGCGCCGCAGGCCAGACCTCGCCCATCACCCGCTCCCATTTGCGGTCGGCAAGCCGCGCCGCGTCCTGCCACGCGGCGATCTGCCCCACATAGGAAGCGTCGGGCCACAGATGGTGCGAGTGCGCCGCGAAATGGAGCCGCTCGGGCGCCGCGGCCAGCGCGCGCTGGAAGAGGTGCTTATAGGTCAAAGCTGGGTCCGGAGCGACCAGAGCTCGGGAAACGCCCGTTTCGACAGCGTCGATTCGAGATAGGGCACGCCCGCCGTGCCGCCGGTGCCGGTCTTCATCCCGATCACGCGGCTGACCGTCAGCACATGCTTGTGCCGCCAGGTCGCGAGCGCATCGTCGATATCGACCAGTTTTTCGGCGAGCTGATACAATTCCCAGTGATGGTGCGGATCGCGATAGATTCCGGCCCATGCATCTTCCACGGCCTTGCTCGGCTGATAGGGCTGGCTCCACTCGCGCGTCATCGGCTGGGCCAGCCCGGCGCGGGCCAGCGCGGCATTGGCTTCGTCCCACAGGCTCGGCGCGGCCAGCGCCGCATCGGTAAGCGGCCCCGGCACCCCGCCGCCGCGCACGCCGAGCAATGTCTCCACCGCGCGGAACTGATCCGATTGAAAGCCCGATGAGGTGCCCAGCACTTCGCGAAAGCGGGTATAATCGCTCGGCGTCATCGTCGCGAGCACGTCCCAGCTCAGCGTCATCACCGCCTGGATGCGGCTCACCCGCGCGAGCGATTTATACGCCTCCACGGCCTTGTCCGCGCGCACAAGCCGGATCGCGTCGCGCACCTCCACCAGCATCTGCTTGAGCCACAGCTCCTTGGTCTGGTGGATGATGATGAACAGCAGCTCGTCGTCGCGATCCGAGATCGGATGCTGCGCGCTCAGCAACTGATCGAGCGCGAGATAGCGGCCATAGGTCATGGGCGGATTCGTGGGTTCGGTCATACGGACACCCTATACGTCATCCCCGCGGAAGCGGGGACCCAGGATTACAGGCGGCACCGCTTTCGGCACTGGGTCCCCGCTTTCGCGGGGATGACGGCCTGAGCCGGTTACATCAATCGCGCAGCAGCTCGTTGATCCCGGTCTTGCTGCGCGTCTGCGCGTCCACCGTCTTGACGATCACCGCGCAGTAGAGCCCGGGCTTGCCGCCCGCGCTCGGAAGCGTTCCCGGCACCACCACCGAATAGGGCGGCACGAAGCCGCGATGCACTTCGCCCGTCGCGCGGTCGATGATCTTGGTCGATGCGCCCAGATACACGCCCATCGAAAGCACCGCGCCTTCGCCCACACGCACGCCTTCGGCCACTTCCGAACGCGCGCCGATAAATGCACCGTCGCCGATGATCACCGGATCGGCCTGCAGCGGCTCGAGCACGCCGCCGATCCCGACGCCGCCTGAAAGATGGACGTTCTTGCCGATCTGCGCGCAGCTTCCCACCGTCGTCCAGGTATCGACCATCGTGCCTTCATCGACGAACGCGCCGATGTTCACGAAGCTCGGCATCAGCACCACGTTCCGGCCGATGTGCGCGCCGTGGCGCACCACGCTGCCCGGCACCTGGCGGAAGCCTGCCTGCCGGAAACGGGCATCGTCCCATCCGGCGGTCTTCAGCGGAACCTTGTCGAACCCGCCGGTCATCACGGCATTGTCGTTCAGCCGGAAGCTCAGCAGCACCGCCTTTTTCAGCCACTGATTGACCTGCCAGCCCTCGCCCGCCGGCTCGGCGACACGCGCCTTGCCCGCATCGAGCAGCGCCAGCGCCTCATTCACCGCGTCGCGGACCTCGCCCTGCGTGCCGGTATTGAGCTCGGCGCGGGCTTCCCATGCTGCGTCGATGGCGGTTTCGAGAGTCACGCTTGGTCCTCCAATATCTCGTGGAGCCACGCTCCGAGGTCGCTGATGGTATAGTCGATGAAGCTGCGATCGGAATCGTCGGTCTGCTCCGATCCATTGTCGATCCACACGGTCGCCATGCCGATCGCCTTGGCGGGCTTCAGATTGCGCGCCATGTCCTCGACGAACAGGCTGCGTGCCGGATCGATGCCATAGGCCTGGCACAGCCCGTCATAGGCCAGCGGATCGGGCTTGGGGCGATATTGGGTCGCGTGGATATCGTGCACGCCCTCGAACGTGTCGCTCAGCCCCAGCCGGTCGAGCACCTGCATCGCATAGGGCGCATTCGCGTTGGTGAAGATCAGCTTGCGTCCGGGCAGGCGGACCAGCGCCTCGGCCAGCATCAGATTGGCCTCGATCCCGCTCAGATCGACCTGATGCACGGCATCCAGATAGTGGTGCGGATCCACGCCATGATCGGCCATCAGCCCGTTCAGCGTCGTGCCATGGCTGTGGAAATAGGATTTCTGGATGCGATACGCTTCCTCGGGCCCCACCCCCAGCAGCGTTTGCACATATTGCCCGATCAGCGCATCGATCTGCGTCCAGAGATCCCCGCTCGCCGGATACAGCGTGTTGTCGAGATCGAAGACCCAATTCTCGATATGCGATAGAGCGGCTTTCATGGCCGCGCGTTAGGGGCGCTATCCGGGGCTTGCAAGCGAGGACGTTGCGGGGGCGGGTGCGTCGCTCGTGCGGCATGACTCCAATCTTCGTCACCCCGGGCTCGTCTCGGGGTCCACCAGGCCGCCCGGTCTGCGGCCGGATCCTCTTGTCCGCCGCGCGCAGATCGGTGGATCCCGGAACACGTCCGGGATGACGGTGTATCGATTCCCATCCCGATGGCCCGCCCAACATCACCGCTTGCAATGTAGGATTTCACCTGCTTGGCTCAGCCGGTCGGCATTGCCGGTCGCTCTTTGATATCGTCAGCCGCTGGTGCTTCGTCACCGCGAAAATTGGGAAGGTTCGCCGCCGCGAAGCGCGTTCTTGGTGTCACCTTAGTGTCACCTTTGGACGCGCAACGGCGCACGCTTGGCCTAGCAAGCGCAGGCAGCGCTCCCCATCTCCCGGTCCATGACCGCATATTCGCTGCTCGATCTCGTTCCCATCATCCAGGGCGGGAACGCTTCCCAGGCTTTCGCCAACGCCGCCGATCTGGCGCGGCACGCCGAGCAGCTCGGCTATACCCGCTATTGGGTCGCCGAGCATCACGGGATGGAGGGCATCGCCAGCGCCGCCACCGCCGTGGTGATCGGCCATGTCGGCGCGGCGACCTCCACGATCCGCATCGGCGCGGGCGGGATCATGCTGCCCAATCATGCGCCGCTCCAGATTGCCGAGCAGTTCGGTACGCTCGATGCGCTGTTTCCCGGACGCATCGATCTGGGCCTGGGTCGCGCGCCCGGATCGGACCAGCGCGTCGCGCAGGCGATCCGGCGCAATCTGGAAACCGATGCCAATGCCTTCCCGCAGGACGTGCTCGAATTGCAGAGCTTCTTCGCCGACGATGGCAAGACCGGCATCCGCGCGACGCCCGGCGCGGGGGCGGACGTCAAATTGTGGATCCTCGGCTCCAGCACCTTCGGCGCGCAGCTCGCCGCGATGCTCGGCCTGCCTTATGCCTTCGCCTCGCATTTCGCGCCCGCGATGATGATGGAGGCGGCGGATGTCTATCGCCGCGCATTCCGGCCTTCCGCCGCGCTCGACAGGCCGCACCTGATGCTGGGCTATAACGTCTTCGCCGCCGACACCGATGAAGAGGCCGAACTGCTCGCATCGTCGCAGCAACAGGCGTTCGTCGCGATCCGCACCACCGGGCGCGGCATCCAATTGCCCCCGCCGCTGCCCGGCTATCGCGAGAGCCTGGGGCCGCAGGGCATGGCGATGCTCGATCAGGTGCTCTCGGCCAGCGCGATCGGCGGGCCGGACACGGTCCGCGCGCAGATCGCCGCTTTCATCGCGCGGACGGGTGCCGACGAGCTGATGATCGCCAGCGCGGTCTTCGATCACGGTGCCCGCAAGAAGAGCCTGACGCTGGCGGCGGAGGCGATGCGGGGGCTCTGACCGCTCAGCTCGCGGCGGGCAGCCTCAGCCGGACGAGCAGCCCTCCCAGGTCGTCGCTTTCTTCCAGCGTGATCGTGCCGTCATAGATCTCGACCACGTCGCGGACGATGGCCAGGCCGAGGCCGGTTCCGGGCTTGCCGCTGTCGAGCCGCACGCCGCGATCGAAGATGCGGATGCGGTCCGCCTCGGGGATGCCGGCGCCGTCGTCTTCGACCATGATCTCGGCGAACCCCGCTTCCGCCTTGACCGTGATGAAGACGCTGCCCCCGCCATATTTCGCGGCATTCTCGACCAGGTTGCCCAGCATCTCCTCAAGGTCCTGCCGCTCAATATGCGCGGTGAGGTTCTGGACGCCGTCAATGTCGAAGCGGACATTGGGATAGAGGCGGGCGACGGCGCGCTCGACCGCCTGGACAGCGGGCCACACCGCAGCGCGGCTGTGCGCCGAGCCCCGGCGGCCCACGGCACGGGCGCGGGCGAGATGGTGGTCGATCTGGCGGCGCATCGTGCGCGCCTCGCGGATCACGGCCGGGGCGAGGTCGGCCTGGCCGGCGGCGGCGGCGTTCATGATGACGCTGAGCGGGGTCTTGAGCGCATGCGCCAGATTGCCCGCGTGGCGCCGCGCTTCCTCGGCCTGGCGGTCATTATGCTCGACCAGCGCGTTGAGTTCCTCGACCATCGGCGCGACTTCCGCGGGCATCGGCTTCTCGATCCGCGCCGATTCGCCCGCGCGCAGCCTTGCGATCTCGGTGCGGACGCGGCGCAGCGGCAGCAGGCCGTACCAGGTCTGGAGGCCAACCATGATCATCAGCCCCAGTCCGAGAAGCACGAAGCTGCGGATCAGCGTGGTGCGCAGCGTTGCGATCTGGGCGTTCAGCGTCTCGCGGCTCTGCGCCACCTGAAAGCGCCAGCGGACCTCGGAGCCGGGCAGCTTGACGTCGCGTTCCGCGATGCGGAGCTGCTGGCCGGGTATCTCGCGGCTGTCATAGACATGGACTTCATTGTCCTGGTGCCGCTCGTCGACGCGCAGGTTCTGGTCCCATAGCGACCGCGAGATATAGGGCTGATGCCCCTTGCCGCTGATCTGCCAGTACGCGCCTGAATTATATTCGAGGAAGCGCTGATCGGCGAGCTCGCGATTGTTCATCACGTCGCCGTTGGAATCGATCTCGGCGGAGAAGATCATCGCCTTGAGGAGGTAATCGAGCTGGTCGTCGAAATTGCGGGTGACGGTAGTGACCAGAACGCGATCGAGCGCATAGCCGCCGCCGACGAGCAGCAGCATGATCCACGCCATCGCGATAAGCAGCATGCGCCGATTTACCGATCCGGTCGCGCGCACATAGGTGCGCGGACGCGGCTCGGCCGTCAGGGAATCGTTCGCCTCTTCCTGATGGCCGGCGTGCACGTGATTTAGCTAGGCTCGTCCAGGCTGTAGCCCAAGCCCCGGATCGTGGTGATGATTTCGGCGCCCAGCTTTTTGCGGATGCGCGTCACGAACACTTCGATCGTGTTCGAATCGCGATCGAAATCCTGATCGTAGATATGGTCGATCAGCTCGGTGCGGCTGACCACCTTGCCCTTGTGGTGGAGCAGATAGCTGAGCAGTTTATATTCCTGCGCGGTGAGCTTCACCGGCTCGCCCGCCTTGGTGACCTTGCCCGAGCGGGTGTCGAGTCGGATGTCGCCGGCGGTCAGCTCGGCCGATGCGTTGCCCGAGGAGCGGCGGATCAGCGCACGCAGCCGTGCAATCAGCTCTTCGGTCTGGAACGGCTTGGCGACATAATCGTCGGCGCCTGCATCGAGCCCTGCCACCTTGTCCGACCAGCTGTCGCGCGCGGTCAGCACCAGCACCGGCGTAGACTTGCCTTCCTTGCGCCAGCGATCGAGCACGGTCAGCCCGTCAATCTCCGGCAGCCCCAGATCGAGGATGATCGCGTCATATTGCTCGTTGGAGCCGAGATAGAGGCCCTCTTCGCCATCGGTGGCGAGGTCAACGGCATAGCCCGCGCCCTCAAGCGCGTTCTTGAGCTGCTGGCCGAGATTAGGCTCGTCCTCGACGATCAATAGTCGCATCTTCTATCCCCTCAGCGCGCTCAATTGCCCGAGCTTCGCACGATGTTGCCGGTGCGGCCATCGACGTCCACCCAGATCACCGATCCATTGCGCAGGAATTTGAGCGTGTAAATGTTCGTCGACGGATCGTAATCGAATCCCAGATATTGCGCGCCCGGCATGCGGGGAATCACCCGCCGCTCGATCTCGCGGACCGAAACGCCGGGCCTTCCCTGCCCGTCCTGCGATGTGGCGACGTGCGGCAGATGCGTGGCGACGGCTGCAGGCGCCATCGCCGCCAGGCACGCGCACAAAAGCGGTTTCGCCAGCATCTTCATGCGTCTGCCATGCGGGTCGCCCATTTAATAGCCCCTGAACGGGCATGACAGGCGGGTGTCAGGTTGCGGGATCGGAGCGCCGCCACTAGGTGCCCGCTTCATGGCTGCACCCGTACTCGCATATGAAGGCCTCGGACTCGTCCAGGGGCATGGCTGGCTGTTCCGCGGGCTCGATCTCTATATCGGCGCGCGGGACCGGCTCGCGCTGATCGGGCGCAACGGCGCGGGCAAGTCGACCTTGCTCAGGCTGATCGCCGGTCAGATCGACGCGGACGAAGGGCGCCGCGTGATAGTGCCGGGCACGAACGTCGTGATTCTGGAGCAGGATCCGCGGGTCGAAGGCTTCGCCACCTTGCTCGATTTCGCGTCGGGTGGCGAGAATGCTCCGCAGCGCTACGAGGTCGAGGCGATTGCCGGGCAATTGGGCGTAGACCTGAGCCGCGAGGCGGCGACGGCTTCGGGCGGCGAGCGCCGCCGCGCAGCGATCGCTCGCGCGCTGGCGATGAACCCGGACGTGCTGCTGATGGACGAGCCGACCAACCATCTCGACATCGCCGCGATCGACTGGCTCGAATCCTGGCTTGGCCGCTATACCGGCGCATTCGTCGCGATCAGCCACGACCGCACCTTCCTCACTCGCCTGACCCGCCAGACCCTGTGGCTGGATCGCGGTGCGATCCGCCGTGCGGAGATCGGCTTTGGCGGGTTCGACGCCTGGATCGAGCAGGTCTATGCCGAGGAGGAGCGCAACGCCCAGCGGCTCGATGCGAAGCTCAAGATCGAGGAGCATTGGCTGCTCCGCGGCGTCACTGGCCGGCGGCGCCGCAACATGGGCCGCCTCTCCAAGCTCAAGGAAATGCGTGCCGAGCGGGCCGCGATGATGGGGCCAGCGGGCGCTGCGAAGATCCAGATCGGCAGCGACGATGCGCAGACCAAGGTGGTGATCGACGCCAAGCACGTGACCAAGCGCTTTGGCGACCGCACGATCATCAAGGACCTGTCGCTCCGCGTCACCAAGGGCGACCGGATCGGCATCGTCGGCGCGAACGGCGCAGGCAAGACTACCTTGCTGCGCATCCTCACCGGCGAACTCGCGCCCGACGAAGGGAGTGTGCGGCTCGCCAAGACGCTCGACGGCGTGATCATCGATCAGCAGCGTAAGCTGATGGATCCGGCAAAGAGCGTGCGCGACGTGCTGACCCAGGGCGGCGAGTGGATCGAGGTGCTGGGCGTCAAGAAGCACATCCACGGCTATCTCAAGGAGTTCCTCTTCGAGCCTTCGCTCGCGGACGCCAAGATCGGCACGCTTTCGGGCGGCGAACGTTCGCGGCTGCTGCTCGCGCGCGAATTTGCTCGGCCCTCGAATCTGCTGGTGCTTGATGAGCCGACCAATGATCTCGATCTCGAGACACTGGACCTGCTCCAGGAAGTGATCGCCGATTACGAAGGCACGGTGCTGATCGTCAGCCACGACCGCGACTTTCTCGATCGCACGGTGACGGTGACTCTGGGGCTGGACGGGTCGGGAAACGTTGATGTGGTGCCGGGTGGCTATGCCGATTGGGAAGCCAAAAGGAAGCTGCGGGCGGAGCCGAAAAAGCCCGCCGCTCCCAAGCCGGTCGCGGAAGCACCCAAGCCCAAGGCGACCAAGCTCAGCTACAAGGACCAGCGCGACTATGATTTGCTGCCCGCACGGATCGAGGAGATCGAAAAGACGATCGCCCGCGACGAAGCGGCGCTCGCCGACCCTGCGCTCTACACGCGCGACCCGAAAAAGTTCGCGGCGCTGAGCGAGGGGATTGCGAAGCTGCAGGAGGAAAAGGACGCGGCGGAGATGCGCTGGCTCGAGCTGGCCGAGATGGTCGAAGCGCTCGGCTGAGGTCCGGGCCCTAGCTTTCGAAATCGACCGTGACAGTGGTGCCAGAAGGCGTGCTGCCTACCGAGACGGTACCCTGCGCCTGACGCGCAAAAGCGTCGATCAGCCGCTGCCCCAGTCCGCCATCGGCACGCTTGCGCTTTGCCGCGGTAGACATGCCGGCGCCATTGTCGCTGACCGTCAGCCGCCAGCCGCTTTCGGCCTTTTCGAAGCGGACGCTGATATGCCCCTCGTCCCGGCCCGGAAAGGCGTGTTTCGCCGCGTTGGTGACCAGCTCGTTGACGACGAGGCCGATCGAAACGGCGCGGTCGCGCGGGATCGTGGCATGGTCCGAATGGCAATCGAGCGTGATCGCATCGCGCAGGAACAGCGCGTCCGCCAGCGCCGAGCATAGTTCCTGGAGATAGGCGGCGATATCGACGCTGCCGGGCGCGGCGCTGCCGCCGCGATAGAGATGACGATGCGCGCGGGCGATGCTCTCGACGCGGGACAATGCCGCGCCCAGCGCCTCGGCGGTCTCGCCCTCTCCCGCCCGCCTTCGCTGCATATCGAGGAGGCTGGCGACCAGCGTGAAATTATTCTTCACCCGGTGGTCGAATTCCTCAAGGAACAGGTCGCGCTCGGCGACTTCGCGGTCCCGTTCGTCGGCGGCGCGGCGCACCGCGCGGCGAAACATCTCTGCAAGCGCCACCGTCAGGACGCACGATACGACCACCGATGCCATGGTCACCGCCTGCGCGGGAGTTTCGAAGCGCCACGAATTCCGGATCGGGAACAGATAATACCAGCCGTAGAGGATTGATAATGTGCCGGCGGTCGCGCCGGCCAGCCAGCGCGCAAACAAGGTAGCGATCATCGCGGCGGGAAAGATCAGCGCGAACACCGCTGCGCCCGGCACTACGGTATCGAGGAGAAATCGGACGATGCCCGCGCTTCCTGTGGCGGCCAGTCCGACAGCGACCGACGTCACCCAGCGCGGGACTACCGACGCGAGCCGATCCGGCAGATCGAGTTCTCCAATGCGGCCCATCCGCGAAGAGAGCAATATGTGTACGGTTTGTGTCAAGCGCCGTTGCGCGGGACTTGATCCAGATCACACGTAATCACAGCGATTTGCCCGATCGCCCGGCCAGATCGACCACATATTGCCATGCCACCCGGCCCGAGCGGCTGCCGCGCCGCGTCGCCCAGCCTACTGCTTCGGCGGGATCTAAGGTCAGGCCATGGGCGTCGGCATAGCCTCGGACGATGTCGACATAGGTGTCCTGATCCATCACGTGGAAGCCAAGGCTCAGCCCGAAGCGATCGGCCAGCGCGAGATTGTCGTCCACGCTGTCGCGCGGATTGATCGCGCTGGATTGCTCTGCAATGTCGCGCGGGATCAGGTGGCGCCGGTTCGACGTGACGATCAGCCGGGCATTGGCCGGGCGCGCCTCTGCGCCGCCTTCGAGGAGCGAGCGCAGCGCGCGGGCGTCGCCTGCCGCGTCGAAGCCCAGATCGTCCAGGAAAATCGCGAAGGCGCGGCCCGAAACGGCGATCGCCGCGAACAGGGCAGGCAGGGTTTCGAGATGATGCGTCGCAGCCTCGATCAGCGCGATCGCGCCGCCTTCATCCTGCACGCGCGCCACGGCGCTCTTCACGAGCGCCGATTTGCCCGTGCCGCGCGCGCCCCACAGCAACACGTCCTGCGCGGCATGGCCTGCGGCCAGGCGCTGGAGATTGGCGAGCAGAGCGTCGCGTTGGTTGTCGACCCCGCGCAGCACGTCGAGCGGCAATGGCGCGAAGGCGCGGGCTGGAGTGAGCGCGTCGCCGCGCCAGATATAGGCCGGATGCGCGTGGAGGTCGGCAGGCGGCGCGGGAGGCGGAGAGAGCCGTTCGAGAGCGTCAGCGATGCGGACTAGAGGATCGGTCATGGGCGCCGCTTACATGATCCTCCGCCCCAGGGGGAGGTGGCGCGCGCAACAGAGGAGCCGGGCGGCTGCCCAGGACCTAGTTGAGCTTCGTCAGCAGCGCCTGCGCCGCGGTCCGGTCCGCGAAGCTCGGTTCGGCGAGCGCGGCCTGGGCGTTGGCCTTTGCCTCCGCCTTCCGGTTCGCAGCCGCATAGGCCTGGGCCAGGTGCCAGCGTAGCCCGGCGTGGCGCGGTGACAATGTCACGGCCTTTTGCAGCAATTCGATCGCGCCATCGGTGTCGCCGCTGCGGAACATCGCCCAGCCATAGGCGTCTGCCACGGCGGGGTTGGATGGAGCCAGGCCATAGGCGGCTTCGCCGAAATCGAGCGCGGTGACGAATTCGCCCGCGCCGGTATAGGCGGCAGCAAGCTCTGCATTGAGCGCGGCGTCACCGTCGCCGACGCGGGCGCGAAGATCCTCAAGGCTGTCGATCGCGGCGTCATATTCTCCCCCCAGGAGCTGCCAATGCGCGGAGAGGCGCAGCGCTGCGACGTTTGCGGGATTCTGCGCGAGGAACAGCGCGAGCGTGTTCGCGGCATCCGCGCGGCGTCCAGCTGCGTCGAACGCCTCGATCATGCGCAGCATCGCGGGTTCGTCGAAGCGAAGGTCGCCGGCACGGCTATAGGCGGCGGCTGCATCGGCGGGGCGGCCGGTGAGCATCAGCATATCGCCCAACAGGATGTGCGCAGCCGGGGCACCCGGGTTCCGGGCGGCGATCTGCTGCGCCTTGGCCAGTGCGCCTGCCTTGTTGCCGTCGCTCAGCAGGGCGCGGACGAGCGGCAGCATCGCGGCGGGATCGCCGGGGCGCTGCGCGGCGTCGGCGGCTAGGACGGGCAGCGAATCATCGGCGCTGAACGAAGTCGAATCGCCCGTGGCTGGATATGCTGCGCGGTCAAGTAGCCGGGCGGCCTCGGCGCGGTCGCCGATCCGCTCGAAACCGCGCGCGACCAGAGTGAGCGCATAGCTGTCGGCATCGGTGCGGGCGACGACGGGGCGCAGCGCGTCGATCGCGTTGCGGGCGCTGTCGGTGCGCAGCAATGCCAGCGCGAGCAGTTTGCGCGCGGCGATATTCATCGGCTGGCGGGAGACGAGTTCGCGAAGCTTCGCCTGGGCCTGCTCGTAACGGCCCGCATGAACATCGAGCGTACCTCCCAGCAGCAACATGCCGGGCAGGCTGTCGATCGCGCCGCCGGTCTTTTCCAGGATCGTGCGGGCGAGATCGAATTTGCCCGCGCGCGCAGCGATGACTGCCTGAAGGTAAAGCGCCTGCGGGCTGCCGGCGCGGGATTCGAGCGCGCGGCGCGTGGCGGCGAGCGCGTCGATGGTGCGGCCGACATCGCCGAGCGTCGCGGCATATTCGATCAGCGCGGCGTGGTTGTAATTGTCGCGTTCAAGCGCGCGTTCGAACCAGGGAAGCGCTGCGACGAGCCCGTACTGGCTACGAACCAGTTCCCCGCGCAGGATCAGCGCCTGGGTATTGCCCGGCGCGAGCTTGACGGCCTTTTCGGATGCTTCGGCTGCGCCGAGCAGGTCGCCGGCGGTGAATCGGAAGCGGCCGATGTCGGTCCACACGTCGGCGTCGTCCGGGGCAATCCGCGCCGCCTCGTCCAGCGCTTCCATCGCTGCCGCATAATTGCCGAGAGCTGTGAAGGCGCGGCCGCGGACGCGCAGGCCATAGGCGCGGAAGCGGGGATCGGCTTTGTCGGCTTCGGCGAGCGCCTTTTCTTCCTCGCCTTGAAGGAGGAGAGCATGCGCCCGCAAATGCGGCACAAGTTTCGGATCATACCCCGCATCTACGGCGCGCTGGATTTCGGCTTCGGCACCGACGCCGTCCTCGAGCGCAAGCATTGCCTGCGCAAGTGCTATATGGCCGAGCGGATTGTCCGGATTGCCACGCACCCCGGCCAGCGCCTGTTCGCGGGCGCCATTGGCGTTGCTGGCCTTGAGCAGCTCGACGCTGCGGGCGATGGCTTCGTCCGCCCCAGCGCGGTCGAGCCCCTGCGGGCGCAGGAACAGCCAGGCGATCACCGCAAAGACCCCGATGCCGAGCGCGATCACCAGCAGCCGGCGGATAGGGAAGGCGCGGCGCGCGCGCTTACGGCTGGAGGTCATAGGCCTTCATCAGGTCATAGAGGGTCGGGCGGCTGATCCCGAGCAGGCGCGCGGTGCCCGAGATATTGCCCTCGGCGCGGGCGAGCGCATGGCGGATAGCCTTGCGATCGGCCATTTCGCGCGCGGCCTTGAGATTGACCGGTCCGGTCTCGCCTTGCGCCTCGAGATCGAGATCGGCGGCAGTGACGAGCTTGCCATCCGCCATGATCACCGCGCGCTTCACGCGGTTTTCCAACTCGCGGATGTTGCCCGGCCAGCTCCATGCATCGATCGCGGCGAGCGCGTCGGGTGCGAAGCTGCGTACCCCGGTCTTCATCGCATCGGCATATTTGTGGAGGAAATGGCGTGCGACGAGCCCGGCGTCACCCGGACGCTCGGCGAGAGAGGGGATGCGCACGACGATCTCGGCGAGGCGATAGTAAAGGTCTTCGCGGAAGCGCCCGTCGGCAACCATCGCGTCGATATCCTGGTGCGTTGCGCAGACGACGCGGACATCGACCGGGATCGCCTTGCGCCCGCCGATACGCTCGATCACGCGCTCTTGCAGGAAGCGCAGCAGCTTGACCTGGAGCGGGAGCGGCACATCGCCGATCTCGTCGAGGAACAGGGTGCCGCCCTGTGCCATCTCGATCTTGCCTTCGGTGGTCTTCACAGCGCCGGTGAACGCGCCCTTTTCGTGGCCGAAGAGCTCGGATTCGAGCAGGGTTTCCGGAATCGCCGCGCAGTTGATCGCGACGAAGGCGCCCTTGCGGCGGCTGGTGTCATGGAGGCCGCGGGCCAGCAGTTCCTTGCCAGTGCCGCTCGCGCCGAGCAGCATTACCGAAACGTCGGCACCCGCAACACGCTCGATCGTGCGGGTCACCTTGAGCATTTCTGGTGCGCTGGTGATCATCCCGCCGAGCACAGCGTCGGCCTGGGCCCGCTCGGCAAGCCGGCGATTTTCGGCCTCCAGCGCGTGGACGTGGAAGGCGCGCGCGACGATCAGGCCGAGCGCATCGATATCGATCGGCTTCTGGTAAAAATCCCATGCGCCCATTTCGATCGCGCGCAGCATTGATTCGCGCGCGCCGTGCCCAGAGGCAACGATGACTTTGGTGTCGGGGCGGAGCTTCAGGATTGCGTCAAGCGTGGCGAACCCTTCGGCGGTGCCGTCGGGATCGGGCGGCAGGCCCAGGTCCAGCGTGACGACGGGAGGCTCCTCGGCGCGGAGAAGCGCGATCGCTTCCTCGCGGGTCGAGGCGGTGAAGATCTCATAGCCGTCATAGGCCCAGCGCAACTGGCGTTGAAGACCGGCATCGTCCTCCACGATAAGCAATTTGGGCAAGGCGCGCTTGTCGGTCATGCGGCGCGCTCCTGCGCCAGATCGGCGGCGTGCGCGGCCTTCAGGATCACGCGGAATCGGCTGCCGCTGCCTTCGCGCGAAGTGACTTCGATACGCGCCTCCATCTGTTGTGCGAGTTGCAGCGCCTCGAACGCGCCGATGCCGAAGCCGCCTGGCTTCGAGGAGACGAAGGGTTTGAACAGTTTGTCGCGTATGAAAGCGGGCGACATGCCTGCACCTGCGTCAATGACATCCACGGTCACCTGCATCCCATCCGCGCCAACCGCGAGCGTGACCGTCTCATGGGACGGACTGGCTTCGATCGCGTTCTGGACAAGGTGTCCGAGCAACTGCTCAAGACCCGCCGGATCCGCTTGGGCGATTGCCGCGTGTGTACCCGACGTGATCACGGGGTGTTGCTGCTGGCGCGCGGCGGCGACGCGCTCGACCAGCGGCATGATCTCGCACGCATGGGGCGTCTCGGCGCGACCGCGATGATTTTGTGATAATCGGGCAAGCAGCGCGTTCATCCGCTCAGCCGAATCCTTTAGCGTCGCGACCATGTCGGCGCGGAACTCAGGCTTGTCAGCATGGCGCTCGGCGTTGCGGGCGGTGAGGGTTAGTTGGCTGACGAGATTCTTAATGTCGTGGAGGATGAAGGCGAAACGGCGGTTAAACTCGTCGAAACGCTGGGATTCGGCGAGTAATTCCTGCGCGCGGGCCTCGGCCAGATACGAGGCGACCTGACGCCCCGCGACCTTGAGCAGATCGAAATCCTCCCAATCGAGCGGACGGCTGACCGGCGGACGCGCCAGCAGGATCGCCCCCGCGAGGCTGCCCAGATGCGGCAGCGGCACGAGCACCCAGGCCTCGGGCACGTCGAGCATCCATTGCGGCACCGCGACGGCATCGGGCCCGCTGCCATCATCGGTGCGGATCGCATCGAGATCGAGAATGCGCCCGGTGCTCTCCAGATGGAGCGCGAGCGCAGTGTCGCTGGTGAGCGGCAGCGTGGCGCGATCCCAGTTCCAGCTCGCGCCAACCCCAAGTCCGCCCGCATCGGGGACCAGCAGCACGCCGCCCGGCGAATCGGTGAGATCGGCAATCGCCTTGACGATGCGTTCGTCGAGCGCGGTATCGCCGGGCGCCCCCAGCGTCTCGGTAAAGCGCATCCATTCGCTGCGATAATCATAGCGATGGCGGAAGAGGTGCTTGGCCAGCTTCACCTTGATCCAGGCGCGCAGCCAGGAATTGGCGACAAGCGTGAGGATCGCCGCCGTCGAGCCGAAGACGAAGGCGGTCTGGAGCAAGCGCGCATTCTCGCCGCCCACCGCCGCGATGCCCCAGGTGGCGAGCGCGAGCAGCGCGAAATAGGCGCCGATCGCGACCAGCGACAGCGACTGATAGGCGACGGCGCGCGAAACCTGGACGTTCCACTGCCCCTTGCGCTGGAGCCCGGTGCCGATGGCGAGCGCGGCGATCAGCATCGCGAAACCGCGAAGCGCGATTTCCCAATTCGCCCATGCTGCGGTCACATAAGCCGTGCTGAAGATGAGGAGATCGGCCGCCCAGATCCCGGCAAGCGCGAAGACGATCCATTTTAGACCGCCGCCGGCCGAGGGGAGGACAGAGGAATAGAGCGCCTGGACCAGCACCAGCGCAGCGACCGCGACGAGCATACGCAGCAGCAATCCGCCGGCTTCGACGCTGCTCGCCACTTCGGGGCCGCCAGCCGCGCCGATGACATGGACCGCGAGCGCCGCGAGGGCGACCAGCGCCACCACACCATAGACGGTGCCGATCACGAGAGGAGGGCTGACATTGCCGCTACGGCGATGGACCGCGATCATGAATCCGAGCCAGGCCAGATTGCGCAGCGTCTCCGCCACGCGCGTTACCATCTCGTCGCCGCCGATCCCCGCCACCGCGAGCGCCCACAAGGCCGTGAACGCCAGTGCGATGACGAGCGCGCGGCGCGGCAGGCGTGGTTCGGGCGTGCGCCATGCGACGACGACAAGGCCGCCGAACAGCAATGCCGTCAAAGCATGCGTCCAGACGATAAGCTCGGTTCCGATCATCGCGCGCCATCCGGGAACAGGACCACGCGCGCGGTCTGGAGCAGGATCAGCAGATCGAGGAAGGGCGAGTAGTTCTTGGCGTAATAAAGATCATATTCCAGCTTCTGGCGGCTGTCCTCGATCGATGCGCCATAGGGATAGTTGATCTGCGCCCAGCCGGTGATCCCCGGCTTCACCATGTGCCGCTCGGCATAATAAGGAAGCTGGGTTTCGAGATCCTCGACGAACTGGGGGCGTTCGGGACGCGGGCCGACAAAGCTCATCTCTCCCTTCAGCACGCTCCAGCATTGCGGCAGCTCGTCGATGCGCAGCTTGCGGATGATCCGGCCCACGCGGGTGATGCGCGGATCGTTCTTTTCTGCCCATACGGCGTTGCCGCCAACTTCGGCGTCCTGGCGCATCGAGCGCAGCTTGATGACGTCGAAACCCTGGCCGAACAGCCCAACGCGGCGCTGGCGATAGAATGCGGGGCCGCGGCTTTCGAGCTTCACCGCGATGGCGGTGAGCAGGATGACCGGCAGCATCAGGGCTAGCAGGATCAGGCTGGCGGTAATGTCGAACACGCGCTTGAACGCGCTCGAGAGCATCCGCCCCGACGAAAAGCCATCGGAGAAGATCAGCCAGCTTGGATTGACGCTGGCCAGATCGACGCGCCCAGTCTCGCGCTCGAGGAAAGTCGAGATCTCGTTGACATGGACGCCGGTGGTCTTGATCCGCAGCAGATCCTTGAGCGGAAGCGCGTTGCGGCGCTCCTCAAGCGCAAGGACGACTTCGCTGGCGTTGAGCAGGACGACGTGATCGGCGAGATTATAGATGGCGTCGCGCGAAATCGCCTCGGGGATGACGCGGGCCGCTTCGCTCATTGAAATATAGCCGACGACGACAAAGCCGGCGCCGGGCGTCTTCGACAGATCCTTTAGCCGCTGGGCGCGCGCACCCGCGCCGAGCACGACGATGCGGCGCTTGAACGCCTGGCTGCCAAGCGCCTTGCCGAGCAGCATGCGCAGGAAGATCAGCAGCGCGATCGAGATGCCCATCGCGTAGAGCAGGTTCGAGCGCCAGAAGCCGATCTGGGGAATCAGGAAATAGAGCGTGCTGAGCCCGATCACGCCGAGCGAGATCGCGACGATCAGGCGCGCAGTGGCGTAGCGCAGCGACTGGAGCGATTCGGTGCCATAGACGCCGACCGAGATCATCGAGATTTCGAGGAAGAAGGCGTAGCTCAGCAGTTCGGGCCAGCGCGTGACGATCGGCGAAGTGGCCATGCCCAGCTGATGGACGCGAATCGTCCAGCCAATCTCGCCTGCGGCGAGCAGCAGGAGAACGTCCAGCGCGCAGAGCAGCAGCACCGCATTGGGGACATAATGCTTGAACAGGCGGATCATGACGGATCAGCCATAGCGGCGAAGTGTAAACAAATCCGACACGACGAACGCGCTGCGGGGGCGGTGTTTCGGCGGCTTCCCGCGCCGGGCGGCGCGCGTGCCGGACGGGGAAGATTAGCGGACGGGCACAAACGCCAGATGATGGAAATCGTAGCTGAAGTCGGCGAGCGGAGAGAGCGCCTTCATCGAAACGCCGGTGACCTTGCCGCCATCGATCGCGAACTTCACGACCGCATCCTCACCCGCGCCCTTGGGGAAGCGCGTCCGGAAGCTGTCCGCGCCCCAGGGCTCCAGCATGCCCTTGAATGCCGGGGTGGGCAGGAAATCGATGTGCAGCCCCTTTCCGCGTCGGCTGACGGCAATGTCGCCATACCAGGGATCGCGGTAACGCCCGGCATAGGCGTCGAGCGGGAGGCTGGGGCCACCCGGCGGCGGGGTTTCCAGCCCTCCGCCCAATTCCTTGAGCGCGGCTTCGTTGCCCGCCTTGACCCGCGCCTGCAGCGCGGCGACCCAATCGAAAGCGGGCGCCCCTACGCACAGATCGAGCAATGCGTTGCGGATCCCCGCCGAAACGCCGTCCTCGGTGTTCGAGAAGACGGCCACTGCGGCCTTCCGGCCGGGCAGGATCGCGGTTTGCGTCACCTGCCCGGAGAGCCCGCCCGAATGGTGGATCAACCGCTCCCCCCGATAATCCTGCACGAACCAGCCCAGCGCATAGGTCTGGGTGACGGCGCGTGCGGGCCAGAGGTTGCTGGGGCCGTCCGACGAAGCCACGATCGTCTGCGGCTTCCACAGCTCGGCATGTTGCGCGGCGCTCCAAAGCGCACGTCCGTCGGCCAGCTTGCCGCCCGCGATCTGCACCTCCAGCCACTTCACGATGTCGCTGACGCTGGCGTTGATGCCGCCCGCAGCATCGGTCATCGGGCCTTCATCGGGCGGGATGACCTCCATCGGCCCCATGCCCCGTACCGGCGGCCCCAGACGCGCATGCCGCCCGGCGACGTTGCCGCCGCTCAGGAAGCGCAGGGCGGGCACGGCGTCCGCCATGCCCAGCGGCTTCAGCAGGCGCTCGCCAACGAATTGCGCCCAGCTCTTGCCCGCGATCCGCTCGATCAGAATCCCGGCGACCACGTAGAGGATGTTGTCATAGGCATAGCCGGTGCGGAAACCGCGCTCCGCGGCGAGGAAGGGGAGCGCCTTTAGCGCGTCTTCGGGCGGGCGCTCGGTCGCCGGGAACTGCATCAGATCGCCCGCGCCCAAAGCAAGGCCGCTATTGTGGACGAGCAGGTCGCGCACCGTCATCAGGGCAGTGGTGCGCGGATCGTGCATCCTAAATTCGGGGATATATCTGGTGACCGGCTCGTCCCAGCCGATCTTGCCCTCATCGACCAGCAAAGCGAGTGCGGCGGCGGTGAAGCTCTTGGAATTCGAAGCGATGCCGAAACGGCTATGTTCGTCCACGCGGGCCGGCTTGCCCATCGTCAGCACGCCATAGCCCTTGATATAGGTGGGCTTGCCAGGCCGGAGCAGCGCCACCGCGATGCCCGGGGTTTCGAACGCGGCCATGAAGCGCGCGACCATATCGTCGATCGCAGGATCGGCTGCCGCCTGTCCGGCCGCGAAAGCCATTCCGGGAAGCCCGGCCGCGACGAGACCTCCAGCGGACCATGCGAGTGCCTGACGCCGATTGAGTTGCAGGCCGCTCATATCCGAATTCCCCCGCTACATGCCGGGAGAGAGCCTAGCCGGTTTCGTCAGGCGGGCAAGCCGCTTACTCGGACTCCGCGTCACCCTCTGCAGGGCGCTCGAACCATGCCTCGACCGGGCCCTTGAGCGTTATCGTAAGCGGCTGGCCGCGGCGATCGACCTTGTTGCCGAGCGCGACCTTGATCCAGCCTTCGGAGATGCAATATTCCTCGACGTCGCGGCGCTCATTGCCCTTGAACCGGATGCCGATCCCGCGCTCCAGCGTCGGCTGGTCGAAATAGGGGCTGTTCTGATTGACCGAGAGCCGGTCGGGAGGAGTGTCGCTCATGGCTGCGCCCTTTGCCGCTATTCCGCGCCGGGTTCAAGGTAACCATGGATCGCCGCCACCACGACCGATCCTTCGCCCACGCCCGAGGCGACGCGCTTGACCGATCCCGAGCGGACATCGCCGACCGCGAAGATGCCGCGCCGGGATGCGGCATAAGGCGAATTGCCCCAGCCGGTGAGGACGAATCCGCGTTCGTCGAGTTCGAGGCAATCGCCCAGCCAATCCGTGTTGGGCTGTGCGCCGATCATGACGAAAAGCCCGCCAATCTCGCGCCGCTCGATCGCGCCGGTCTTGCGATGGGTCCAGCTCACGCCGCGCAAATGGCCTTCGCCTTCCAGCGCGGTCACTTCGCAATGGGGGTGCAGGGTGATGCGATCGGAAGCCTCGATCCGCTCGATCAAATAGCTCGACATGGTGGCGGCCAGCCCATCGCCGCGCACCAGGATGTGGACATGGCCCGCGGTGCGCGCGAGGAAGATCGCGGCCTGACCGGCCGAATTGCCGCCGCCGATCACCACGGCTTCCTGCGCCGCGCAGAGCCCGGCCTCCATCGCGGTGGCGGCATAATAGATGCCATTGCCTTCGAGTTCCGCATAACGCGGCAGATCCAGCTTGCGATATCGCGCGCCGGTGGCGACCACCACCGCGCGCGCCTGGACCGCGGAGCCGTCGTCGAGCTGGATGCGATAGGGCGTGCCATCGCAATCGAGATGCGCGGCGGAGCGCGATATCAGCAGGCGGGCGCCGAATTTCTGGGCCTGAACCTGCGCCCGCCCGGCCAGCGCCTGGCCCGAAATGCCGGTGGGGAAGCCGAGATAATTCTCGATCTTTGAACTGGTGCCTGCCTGGCCGCCCGGCGCGATGGCTTCGATCACGATCGTGTCGAGCCCCTCCGACGCGCCATAGACCGCCGCCGCGAGTCCCGCAGGCCCGCCGCCCACCACGGCGAGATCGTGGACATGGCCGGGATCGAGTGCCGCCGTCAGGCCCAGCGCATCGGCGACCTGCGCGTTGCTCGGGTTTCGCAGCGCCTGTCCCTCGGCGACCACCACCGGCAGATCCGCTCCGGTCAGCCCGAAACAGTCCAGAAAGCCCTCGGCATCCGCGTCAATTTCCGTATCGATCTTGCGATGGGGCAGGCCGTTTCGCGACAGGAAGGTCTCGATCCGCACCGTGTCTGCGCCGTGCGCCGGTCCGATCAGCGCCACGCCGGCCTGCCCGTGCAGCAGCATGCCGACCCGGCGCAGGATGAAGGCGCGCATCACGATCTCACCGATATCCGGCTCGGCGGCGATCATCCGGCGGAAAGCGGGCCGGGGCACGCGCACCACGCTGCTTTCCTCGCGCGCGCGGCCGGTGACCAGGATCGCGCGATCGTTGAACAGATCGAGTTCGCCGGTGAACTGGCCGGCGGCATGGACATGGACGACATGCTCGCGTCCGTCGGCATCGCTGTCGACAATCTCGACCGCGCCGGTGAGGCAGAGGAAGAAATCCACGTTGCGCTCGCCGCGGCGGAACAGCAGGGATCCCTTGCCGAAGCGCTCCGCTTCGCCGAATGCGGCGACGCGCGCCGCCATCTCGGGCGCGAGGACCGGAAAGGTCTGCGCCTCGCGGAGATAGGGGTCGGCCGGGTCGAGCCGCTGCGCCTGCGAATCGTTCACGGGCGCATTCTAGCGCGGCGGCGCGAAAAGCACGAAGGGCGCGAAGCAGAAGCTCCGCGCCCTTCGCTCAAGCCCCGGGGGCCTGTGCCTTAGCGGCAGTAGCGCACGCGCACGCTGCGGCCCAGATACGGGTCATACTGGCGGCGGACGGTGCAGTGGCTGTAGCCGCGATACCGGCGGTAATTCTCGCGGTAATAATAGCCGTCGGTCGGGTAATAGCCGCGCTCGCGATAATAACGGCGGTCGTAATCGTAGCGGCTGTCGCTGGCGAGCGCAGCGCCGATGGCGATGCCGGCGATGCCCGCGACCACGGCTGCACCGTCGTCGCGATGATGACGGCGATAGCGCTGCGCCTCCGCGGTGGGGGCGACTGCGACGAGCACGCTGGCGCCGAGCGTGACGCCGAGCACCGCCTTCGTGATAAGATTGGCCATGATTTCCTCCTCATTCAATATTGCCCTGACCCGGTCTCTCATCAGCGCGAGTCGAAGGCTGAAGGTGCGTTTCTAGGCAGCCGCGCCTGAACCCGTGCGGAACTGAGTGTTCATCCGGCATCCACAAGGGTAAACGCGCGGCATGCGATACTGGCTCCTCCGCTCCGAACCCGATGCCTATAGCTGGGACGACCTGATCCGCGACGGCGCGACTGAATGGAACGGCGTGCGAAACTATACCGCGCGCAACTTCCTGAAGGAGATGCAACCCGGCGACCGGGCGATCTTCTACCATTCGAACACCGAAAAGGCCGCAGTGGGGGTGATGGAGATCACCCGCGCCTGGCAGCCGGACGGCGAGGACGGCAAATGGGCGAGCGTCGCGGTCAGGCCGGTCGAGAAGCTCAGGAAGCCGGTGCCGCTCGCGGCGATCAAGGCGGAGAAGCGGCTCGCGGCGATCGAGGTGCTGCGCCAGTCACGCCTGTCGGTCACCCCGGTGCGCGAGGAGGAGTGGAAGGTGCTGATGGAGATGGCCGGACAGTGAGCGCAGGCCGCGGGAAGCACCCGCCCGCCGCTGGCCGTTGATCAGGGCCCGCTGACCGGCGCGGCCCCGTCGCCCGGGGCGGGATCGTCGAGGGGAATGGGCACGCGCCGGGACTTGTCCGGCTTCTTGCGCCCGATCTTCTTCGCCGCCGATACGGTGTCGCGGACCAGCAGGCCGATATTGGTGGCCTCGCCCGGTTCCTCGCAGCAGCTATCCTTGTCGATCACCTTGCCAAGCGCTCGGACCAGGAAGGTCGCGCCGCCGAATATGTCCACGCCGGTGGTGCACCCTTTGGACAGCGTGGCGCACGGAGCGCTAGTCGCGGCGAGCGCCCCCGTTCCGCTGATATCGGGGTTGCTGGGCAAGGCCCGGTCGGGCGGACCGCGCTCGCCCGGCAGGGGCAGGCGCGGTTCGGCCCGTGCGCTCTGCCCGCAGACAGTGATTTCATCCGCAGGCCTGCCGGCGCAGGGATCGGCGAGGATCGACCAGCTTTGCTTGCCGTCACTTTCCTGCCTGGGCTGCATGAGCGTGCCCGGCACATCCTGCGCGGCAATCAGGGCAAACATCGTCAGCAGCATGAAAAACTCCGCCCGATCCAGGGACCGGGCGGAGCTGAACACCAAATAATGGCTGCAGGAAGACCTATGCGGCGACCTTGGCGCGGCTGGCCTTTTTGCGCTCATGCGGATCGAGGTGGCGCTTGCGCAGACGGATCTTGGTGGGCGTCACTTCGACCATCTCGTCGTCGTCGACATAGGCGATGGCCTGTTCGAGCGTCATCTTCTTCGGCGGAGTCAGGCGAACGGCGTCGTCCTTGCCGCCCGATGCGCGGAAGTTGGTCAGCTGCTTCGCCTTCATCGGATTGACTTCAAGGTCTTCCGTCTTGGCGTTCTCGCCGATGATCATGCCCTCGTAGAGCGCCTCGCCATGCCCGACGAACAGGATGCCGCGTTCTTCGAGCGGGCCAAGCGCGTAGGCCTGCGCCTCGCCATTGCCGTTCGAGATCAGCACGCCATTCTTGCGACCTTCGATCTTGCCCTTGTGGGGACCGTATTTCTCGAACAGGCGGTTCATGATGCCGGTGCCGCGGGTGTCCGACAGGAACTCGCCGTGATAGCCGATCAGCCCGCGCGACGGTGCCGAGAAGGTGATGCGGGTCTTGCCGCCGCCCGAAGGGCGCATATCGGTCAGCTCGGCTTTGCGCTGCGCCATCTTGTCGACAACCGTGCCCGAGAATTCGTCGTCCACGTCGATCACGACGGTTTCGTACGGCTCGGTCTTGTTGCCGTTCTCGTCCTCGCGGAACAGCACGCGCGGACGGCTGATGCCGAGTTCGAAGCCCTCGCGGCGCATCGTTTCGATCAGCACGCCGAGCTGAAGCTCGCCGCGACCCGCGACTTCGAACGAATCCTTGTCCTCGCTCTCGGTGACCTTGATCGCCACGTTCGATTCGGCTTCGCGCTCAAGGCGGTCGCGGATCATGCGGCTGGTGACCTTGGTACCCTCACGGCCCGCCATCGGCGAATCGTTGACGGCGAAGCGCATCGACAGCGTCGGCGGATCGATAGGCTGCGCCTGGATCGCTTCGGTGACCGACGTGTCGGCGATCGTGTTCGACACGGTGGCGACGGCGAGGCCTGCGAGCGAGATGATGTCACCGGCGCGCGCTTCCTCGACGGGAACGCGCTCGAGACCGCGGAAGCTCATCAGCTTCGAGGCGCGGCCGGTCTCCACGACCTTGCCGTCCATATCGAGCGCGTGGATCGGCTGGTTGACCTTGACCACGCCCGACTGGACGCGCCCGGTGAGGATACGGCCGAGGAAGTTGTCGCGATCGAGCAAAGTTACGAGGAAGCTGAACGCCGCGTCCTGATCGAGGTTCGGCGCGGGGACGTGCTCGACGATCTTGTTGAACAGCGGCGCCAGCGTGCCTTCGCGGGCGTCCGGGGTCTCATTGGCATAGCCATTGCGGCCCGATGCGTAGAGAACCGGGAAATCGAGCTGCTCGTCGGTGGCTTCAAGCGACACGAACAGGTCGAACACTTCGTCGAGCACTTCCTGGATGCGCTCGTCGGGACGGTCGATCTTGTTGACCACGACGATCGGGCGAAGGCCGAGCTTCAGCGCCTTGCCGGTCACGAACTTGGTCTGCGGCATCGCGCCTTCCGACGAATCGACCAGCAGGATGACGCCATCGACCATCGAGAGGATGCGTTCCACCTCGCCGCCGAAATCGGCGTGGCCGGGGGTGTCGACGATGTTGATGCGGGTGCCTTCCCATTCAACCGAAGTGGCCTTGGCGAGGATGGTGATGCCGCGTTCTTTTTCGAGATCGTTCGAATCCATTGCGCGTTCTTCGACGCGCTGATTGTCACGGAAGGTGCCGGACTGACGGAACAATTGATCGACGAGCGTCGTCTTTCCGTGGTCGACGTGGGCGATAATCGCCACGTTACGTAGGTTCATATAAATTCCTGGATGCCGCTGAGATACGGCGCGCGCCGCGCCCTTAGCGTAATTTGTGCGTTGCGGAAAGACCGCGCAACAATAGGATGCGACGATGGCTAATCAGCTCAATATGCTCGTTATACTTGGCAGCGTCCGCGAGGGGCGCATGGCCGCGCCCGTGGGGCGCTGGGTGATGGAGCGCGGCGCGGCGCGCGGTGACCTGAACCTCGAACTGGTCGATCCCGCCGAGTGGAATTTGCCGTTCTTCCCCCACCCCAAGCCGCCGGCAGCGGGCAATTATCAGGACCCGCTCCAGATTCGCTGGGCGCAGAAGATCGCGAGCGCGGACGGCTATGTCCTGATCTGCCCCGAATATAATCATTCGGGCAGCGCGGTACTGAAGAACGCGCTCGACACGGTTTTCGCCGAATGGGGACGCAAACCCGTTGGCTTCGTGGGATATGGCAGCGTGGGCGCGGCGCGCTCGATCGAGCAATTGCGGCTGACGACGATCGCGCTGGAGATGGCCCCGATCAATTCCTCGGTCCACCTCATTCGCCCGAGCGCCAAGCGCGACGGCGACCGGTTCAACGCTGATTCCTATGACGACAAGGCGCTGGCCGCATTGTTTGACGATCTCGCCTGGTGGGGGCGCACGCTAAAGGCCGGGCGCGAGGGCTAGGATCCGGGAAATCGGTGCGCCGAAAAAGCGACCAGTTTGGCAGTTACTGTGTTTGTACGCTGAATAAGCGTGCGGTATACTCTCCCTAATTCGGGGGAGTTATCATGCCTAATGCGCAATCACCTGACGCCGATCCCGCGGTTAATGCGCCTAATCCTCCGCCCGGTGGAGGATCGCCCGATGACAACCGAAAGATAATCGCTTCCGCCGTCGCGATAGTTTCGCTTTGCGTCGTGGTGATCGTCCTCGTGATCCTGTCAATACTGGCGATGCGGGGAATGGTTTTCGAGAATCCAGACGCCGATGTGCCGGTGTTGCGGACAAGCTGGAACATATTCGTCTGGTTTCTTGAACTAGGTACCGCTCTAGCCGTGATCTATGGCGGGCTATTTGCCGTCGTCTCGACCGGGCTGACCTATCTCGGCACGCTCTACACCAGCAAGCGGGCGCTGACATTGCTCGTGGCGATCGCCATCGCCGGAATCGTCTTTAGCAGCGTGGTGATGTTTCAGATCGACCGCGGGTTCACCGCCGCCATCCCGATGCCCGGCCAAGACAGCGAGACGATCAGCGCGGCGCTGAGCTCCAAATCCACCGTCTATCCGACGCCGGCGGTGTTCAAGCCTGCGGCTGACAAGCTGCTGATATCGGTGATCGGCTGGTTCGCCGCCTTTATCGCCGCGCAACTCGGGATCAGCCTGAAGGCGCCGAATGGCGCGCTCAAGGGGAAATGACGTGAAACCAAGCATCCTTGGCGCCTGCTCCCTATTGGCAATGACGCTCCCGCTGGCGGCTGCGCCGGTCGCTAGTCCCGATGCCGGGGCGACCATCCCCGTGACCGTGACATGGACCGGCAGCGATGCGCCCAGCGGCGTTTTCTTCGATGACGGGGCCGAGGTTCCGCTGACCCCCAATGCCGAGCGGACGCAATTTACCGGGACGCGCCAAGCGGCGCCGCGATCGCATCTCCTGATCGTGCGCTACGCCGATGACGATGTGCCGCTGATGCTGCGCATCACGCCCACGACGCAGCCGATTTCGCTGCGCGTATTCCGCGCACGGGCCACCGATTGCGCGGGTAGCTCTGCCGAGCAGCTGCGCCGCGATTCGCTGGCGGCGTCATCTACGGCGAAGAAGATGGAAGTGATGCTGCGCGGGCGGCGCATGTATCAGGTCCCCGGATGCACCAATTGGGTGAAGCGGATCGCTGCGCAGGTCTATTTCACCCGCAATTGCGACCTGGCCAAATCACACGAATTTCTGGACCTGACCGAAGAAGCGAAGCGATGGTTCGTCGAGAGCGCGGTCGCCATCAACCGGCCGGCGGCGGAGGCCGAGGTTGCCGCGTGCCTCAATCAGGCGCGGGGACGCACCGTCGCCACCTTGTTCACGCTGCAGAACAACCTGATCGCATCGGACCAGACCGAACAGGCGCGCGAGATCAATAGCGAGCTGCACGGCCTGGCGAAGGATCCGGACTGGGCGGGAGGCTTTTCGGCGGTCAAGCTCGATCGCGAGATCATCCTCAACAATCCGATGTAACCCCCGCCCAGGGGTCTCACGCGCAGCCGCTGGGTTCCCACATTGCGGTCGGGATCGATTCCTGCTCGGCCTTCGGATCGCCTGCGGCTGCCCAGCGCCAGCTATACCAGAGAGCCTGACCGATGCCGCGCAGGAAGATGCGCGCCGGGGCGGGATCACTTGACTGGGGCGGACTTTCATAGGCGGCGAGATCGGGGCGGAACGCATCGAAGGTGATGTTCTGGAGCGGATCGGGTTCTCCAGCCTCCTCGACGGAGGCTTCCCAATCCCGGATCGCCTGAGGCGGCTCGCCACCCTCGCGCACGTCTTCCGCGTCGAGCAGCTCTGCGCTCACCGAGGGCGCGAGCCACGTGCCGCCATAGCCATTTGGCGATTCGAAGCCGAACCAGAAGGTGCGTTTCGGGGTCTTGATCCAGAACAGCAGATCCGAGGTCGCCCGGCCATGCGCGAGCCGGGTGAAGCCGGCGGTATATTCGGGCGCGCCCTTGAGCGCGTAACGCGCCTTGTCGATCGCGCATTGGGGGGCGTCGAGCTTCTGGGCGTGAGCGGCGAAGGGGAGGCAGAGCGCTGCCAACAGCAAGACGGGGCGCATCAATATTCCTTCCATGCGGTGTCCGGACCGCCGATCTGGGCGGAGATCGTCTTGAGCTTGAGGCTCGACCCTTCGATTTCGAAATCCATCGTGGCGCGACCCCCGGTGGCGCAGCAATTTGCGTCGCTGTCCTTCCACAGCTCGGTTGCGGCGGAGAGGCTGGTCAGGTCGTAATCCACGCCTTTCCATGCGCCGAGCCCCTTGGGCAGGCGCTTCTCCAGATCGGCCCGCCAGCTTTCCAGCTCGATCTCGATCCATTTGCCGTCGCGGCGCTGGTAGAGAATGTCGGCGTTGCCGTCGCCCGTGCCCATCATCCGGCCGCTGACCCAGAGCAACTGAAGCTCGGGGTTGTAGCGCGGGGCCTCCATATAGACGCCCTCGAAGGTCCAGCCGATCAGGCGAGGCTCGCCCGTGCCGCTCGCGTCCCACAGCATCGCGCCCATGCCGAGCCCGTCTTCCTCCGAAGCGCCGGACTGGAGCTGCCAGAGGATGCGCGTGCCGTCCGCATCCCGCAGCGTGCCCGACAGCGGCACCTGGCAATCCACCCCAAGCCATTTGGCGAGGCACTTGTCGCCGAGGATCGCCTGCGCGGTGGCGGCGGGGGCGATGCTGGCGGCGCGGGCGAGTTCCTTGTCGAGCGTATGGACCTGATCGCTGATATGCCCCTTTCGGGCGGCGGCGGAGAGCGGCTTGCCCTGATCGTCGGTGGCGTTCGCAAGCCATTTGCGGAATTCCTGCGCGCGGGCAGCCCAGGTGGCGGGACGCGCGGTTGCGGCCTGGACGGCCCGCTCCTTCGCGGTGAGCGCGGCGTCCTGCGCGAAGGCGGGACATGCGGCGGTCAGCGCCAATCCGATGAGAAACCTGTCATAACGCATGCGAACCTCCCCTTTCAGCAGCCCGGCGCAGCTTGGCACCAGACCCGTCCCGAGCAAAGACCGTAAACAGGGTAGCCGCGCACTTGGCTATGCAGGCACAGTGTACTATATGTGCAATACAGTTGGAACGCCGGGGCATAGTGCCTATTGAAGGCGGACAGCTTTGGAGAATGACGCGATGGCGACCGAGACGATCACTGCCGAACAGGATCTGGTGCTCACTCCGCCCGAGCCGGTGCAGGTGATTGCGCCCGCAAAGGCCGCTGGCCTGGTGCCGGTCGAAGACGCCAAGAAGACCGAGTTGGATGCGCGAGTGGACAGCTTCATCGACGATCTGGTGGCGCAGGACGTCAACTCGCCCGAATTCGGCAAGCGCGTCGATGCGATCGCGGCGATGGGCCAGAAGGAAATCCGCGACGCGGCGGGGCAATCGAACCGCTTCCTCGATCGCCCCGTGCGCGCGATCAGCAACGATACCGGCGTGGGCGCTGACCTGCTGGCGCTGCGCAAGACCGTCGAGGGGCTCGATCCGAGCAAGAACGGCAAGCTGATTAGCGGCAAGGATGGTTTCTTCGCCAAGCTCTTCGGAGGGGGCGGCGGGCTGACGCAATATTTCCGCAAATATCAATCGTCGCAGAGCCACATCAACGGCATCCTCAAGGCGCTGTCCAACGGCAAGGACGAGCTGCTGATGGACAATGCCGCGATCGGGACGGAGCGCGAGAATCTGTGGGCCGCGATGGGCCGGCTGGAGCAGATGATCTACCTGTCCAAAGCCATGGACGAGAAGCTCGAGGCCAAGGCCGCCGAGCTGGAGATGACCGACCCAGCCAAGGCCAAGGCGATCAAGGAAACCGCGCTCTTCTACGTCCGCCAGCGCACCCAGGATCTGCTGACGCAGATGGCGGTGACGGTGCAGGGCTATCTGGCGCTCGATCTGGTCAAGAAGAACAATGTCGAACTGGTGAAGGGCGTGGACCGCGCGTCCACCACGACGGTCGCGGCGCTGCGCACGGCGGTGACGGTGGCGCAGGCGCTGACCAACCAGAAGCTGGTGCTCGATCAGGTGACTGCGCTGAACACCACGACTGCCGGGCTGATCGATTCGACCGGACAATTGCTCAAAAGCCAATCGGCCGCGATCCACGAACAGGCCGCGTCGTCCACCATTCCGGTCGAGACGCTCCAGCGCGCGTTCCAGAACATCTATGACACGATGGATGCGATCGATACCTTCAAGATCAAGGCGCTCGACAGCATGAAGACGACCGTCACCACGCTTTCGAACGAAGTCGAGAAGTCCAAGGGCTATATCGCGCGGGCCGAGGGCGCGGCACAGAACCAGCTGGGCGGCGCGACCGAAACCTTCAAGCTGGAGGCGATGTAAGCCCCGATGACCGACGTCGATCGCCTGAGTGCACGTGCGAGCGAACTGATCGAGCGAACCCGCGCGCAGCGCCCCGCCACGCCCGCCGAGCAGCGGATGCGGCGGCGGCGCGAGAGCGAGGTGGTGCGCCGCGTCGCGCGCATCGCGATTGCCGATGGCGCGATCCTGGTGGGCGCGATCGTGTTTGCGCTCGCGGTGGCGCCGCTCGGAATCATGGGTGCGTTCCTAGTAGCGTTGCTGTTGATCGCAGCTACGCTGTTGTTCGCGGTGCTGCCCGCCGGTGGCGCGCCCGAGGTGGAGCAGCTGGCGCAGGTGCCGCTCAAGGCGCTGCCAAGGACGACCGAGGCCTGGCTCGACACCCAGCGCAAGGCGCTGCCCGCACCGGTTCTGGGGCTGGTCGATTCGATCGGGGTAAAGCTGGAGATACTTGCGCCGCAACTGGCGCTGCTCGACGAGCAGAGCCCGGCGGCGATGGAAGTGCGCAAGCTGGTCGGCGAGCAATTGCCCGAGCTGGTGAAGGGCTATGCCCGCGTGCCCGAGCCGCTGCGCCGGGTCGAGCGCAACGGGCTGACACCCGATCAGCAACTGGCGCAGGGCTTGCAGGTGATCGACGACGAGATTGCCGAGATGAGCGCGCAACTGGCGCAGGGCGATCTGGATTTGCTGGCGACGCGCGGGCGCTATCTGCAGATAAAATATCAGGGTGACGGCGAGTGAAGCGCTTGCTGGCGGCGCTGGTCGTACTGCTGGCGCTGGCCATCACGCCCGCCCGGGCGCAGAGCGACGAAGCGGCGATCCGCAGCATCGTTCGCAATCTATATTCGGACTATCAGACCAAAGCGGCTTCTCCCAGCATCAGGGATCCCCGCGCAACCGCGCGCTTCGCGGCGGTCGAGAAGCAGTGCGCCGAGACTGCACGGCTGCTCGACAAGAAGGAGCCGGACTCCTCCTATGGCTATTGCGCAAATGATTATGGCGTGTGGTGCCAGTGCCAAGATTTCGAGGGGATCGATTTCGCCCATATGAAGGTGGAGGTGAAGATCGCCGGCGCGGACGGCGCGGCGACCCTGTGGTTCACCGGCGGCGAGGGCCCAGACCTGCGGCTGGCGTTCAGGCGCGCCGGTAAGGGCTGGGCGCTCGACGATATCTGGGAATACCCGGTGCCGGAGGGGGACGAACCCGCGCCCGAGGCGACGAGCTATCGCACGCGACTGGTGTCGGACATCAACGAGATGCGGGCGACGTTGAAGCTCCCGCCCTGGACTGAGCCGAAAATCTAGCGCCGTACCAGAGCGCAAGCGCGCTCCGCGAGACGCTCAACTGCGGCGGCGTGGATACCGGGTACCGTCACGAGGACGCCAAAGGCTTCGGCGTCTGGGGTGTTGAAATCGAGCGGGCGGCCCAGCGCATCGCTGGCGGTTGCGCCAGCCTCGGTCGCGATCAGCACGGCGGCGGCGATATCCCATTCGTTGCCCCAGCGGATCGACGCCAGCAGATCGGCTTCATCGGCCGCGACCATCGCGATGCGCAGCGCGATCGAATTGGGCTTGGCGACCATTTCGAGGTCTGCATCCACTTGCGGCAATTGATCGGCGGGCACGCGGGCACCGGCCAGCCGGGTACGCGCGCCGCATTGGAGGCGGACGCCATTGCGCCATGCGCCTTTGCCCGCCTCGGCGATCCATCTCTCTCCCCGTGCGGGCGCGTCGAGCACGCCGACCAGCGGCTGGCCGTCCTGAATCAGCGCGACCGAGACGGCCCAGCCGGGGCGGTGGCGCAGATAATCGCGGGTGCCGTCGATCGGATCGACCACCCAGAGGCGGCGGCCCTGGAGGCGGGCGGCATCGTCGACTGTCTCTTCGGAGAGCCAGCCGGCATCGGGGAGCAGAGCGGTGAGCCGCTGGCGGAGCATGGCATCAATCTCAAGATCGACTTCGCAGACTGGGCTGCCGGCGGTCTTTTCCCAGCGCCTGAATTCCGTTTCCCAGCGATCGATCGCCAGCTGGCCGGCCTCTGCGGCGATGGCCGCTATCTGGCGCGCGAGATCAGTCACCGGCGATGGTCATGCCGTCGATGCGGAGCGTCGGCGCGTTGATCCCGTAGCGAAACTCGAGATCGTTCGCAGGCGTGAGCGCGCGGAACATGTCCTTCAGATTGCCCGCGATGGTGATCTCGGAGACGGGCCGGGTGATCTCGCCCTTCTCGATCAAAAATCCAGCCGCGCCCCGGCTGTAATCGCCGGTAATGCCGTTGACCCCCTGGCCGATCAGCTCGGTGACGAGCACGCCATAATCGATCTCGCCGATCAGTGTTTCGGGCGGGATGCTGCCCGCCTGCATATAGAGATTGCCGGGGGCGACGCCGGGCGCGCCGCCGATCCCGCGCGATGCATGGCCTGTCGGCTCAAGGCCGAGCTGCCGCGCGGAGGCGCTGTCGAGCAGCCAGGTTTCCAGCATGCCGGAATCGACGATCTTCATCGCCTGAACGGGCAGCCCTTCGCCGTCAAAGGGGCGCGAGCGCAGGCCGCGCGGGCGATGCGGATCGTCGCAGATGGTAACGTTTCTGGCGAACACCTGGGTGCCGAGTGCATCAAGCAGGAAGCTGGTCTTGCGCGTGACCGAAGCACCGGCGATCGCGCCAAGCAGATGGCCGATGATGCTGGAGGAGACGCGGCGATCGAACACCACCGGCGTCGCGCCGCTGGAGATTTTTTGCGGGTTGAGCCGGGCGACGGCGCGCTCCCCGGCCAGGCGGCCGATCGCCTCGGGCGCTTCGAGCAAGGCGGCGTGACGGGCGCTGTGATGCGCGTAATCGCGCTCCATGCCGCCGCCCGAGCCCGCGAGCACGCTGGCCGACAGCCCGTGGCTGGTCTGGGCATATCCGGCGGCAAAGCCATGACTGGTCGCGATGGCCATCACCGCGCGCGACAGGCTGGCGCTGCCGCCTTCGCTGTTGGTGACGCCGGGAACGGCGCGGGCGGCATCCTCTGCCGCGAGCGCGCGCGCCCTGAGCGTTTCGGGCGAATCATTCGCGCCGTCGTCAAGATCGAGGAGCGGGGGCTGGCCGTGGAGCAGGCGATCCTGCGGCGCAAGACCGGCCCATTGGTCTTCGGGCGCTTCCTTGGCCATCGCCAGCGCGCGCTCGACCAGCGCGTCGAGCGCGGAATCGCTGAGATCGGAGGTGGAAACGCTGGCCGAGCGGCGCCCGGCGAAGACGCGCAGGCCCAGTTCCTCGCTCTCGGCGCGCTCGACATCCTCGAGCGACCCCATGCGGACCGAGACCGAGAGAGCGCGATCGGCGGCAAAGACTGCGTCGGCGGCGTCGGCGCCTGCCTTGCGCGCGCGCGCGACGATATCGGCGGCGCGTTCGCAGGCTTGTTCGGTGGTCAGCATCGGCGCGATCTAGGGAGCCGGACCGCCAACGTCAAAGTCTGGCAAGGTCAAAGCGTCTGGCCGACGACGAAACAGGCGGCGAACATCAGGAAGCCGGCATTGCGATTGCTGCGGAAGCGGGCGAGCGCGTTCGCGCCATCGGCGGGCGCGAGCGTGGCGGTCTGCCAGACAAGGTGGAACGCGACCGGGAGCAGGGTGGCGAGCGCGAGCGGATCGGGGCGGAGCTGCCACAGCGCTGCGCCCCAGAAAGCGAGCGTGAGCGCATAAAATAGTGCGACGCCGGGCCGCACCCATTTACCGAGCGCGCGCGCCGACGATCGGACGCCGACCAGCGCATCATCCTCGATATCCTGAAGCGCATAGATCGTATCGTAGCCGATCACCCAGAAGATGCTGCCAGCGTACAGGAGCAGGCCGGGCATCCATGGCATGTCGGGAGCCTGGGCCCATGCGACGAGCGCGGCCCAGGAGAAGACCATGCCGAGCCATGCCTGCGGCCACCAGGTGATCCGCTTCATGAAGGGATAGGCCGCGACCAATGCTAGGCTCGCCACGGCGATGGCGGCGGCGCGCAGATTAAGCTGAAGCAATACGACCAGTCCGACCAGACATAGTGACACCAGCCAGATCCAGGCGTGCCGGACGCTGACTGCGCCGCTGGGAAGCGGGCGGCTGCGGGTGCGGGCGACCTGTGCATCGAGATCGCGATCGACCACGTCGTTATAGACGCAGCCCGCGCCGCGCATCGCGATGCTGCCGAGCAGGAACCAGAGCAGCAGATCCCAGCGCAGGACCGCGTTGCCCGAAAGCGCGATCGCCCATGCGCCGGGCCAGAAGAGGAGCCACCAGCCGATCGGCCGATCGAAACGGGCCAGCAGCGCATAAGGCCGTGCGGCTTCGGGCAGCAGGCCCATAAGGCCGCGATGCTCGGTATCGGGGACGGCGGTTTCGTGCATATATGCAGCCCTATCGCGCCGCGCCCGATGTCGGCAAGCTGCGGTTCAGCCACATCCCGCCATGATTGCGCCCTTGAAACGGCGTGATGGCTCACGATCTGGCGAGTCATGCCTGGAATGGATGTTATGACGATTCGCTTGATCAGCCTGTTCGCCGCACCGCTCCTGCTCGGCGCCGCAGCACCTGCGCCTGCACCTGCACCTGCACCTGCGCCTGCCCAGGCGCAGGGGATCGTGGGCGAATGGCGCAACACCAACAACAATGTGCATATGCGCCTGCAGCCCTGTGGTAACGCGATCTGCGGCAAGGTCATCTGGGCCGCCGACCGCCAGCGCGCGGATGCGCGCAAGGGCAGTGGCAAGGAACTGATCGGCAGCACGATCCTGCACGACCTGAAGGTCACCGGCGAGGCGACCTGGCGCGGCAAGATATTCATTCCCGACATCAACACCAATGCATCGGGATCGGTCACGCAGCTGAGCAACGTGCTGATCCGCGTATCCGGCTGCGCGATGTTGGGGCTGGTGTGCCGGACGCAGCACTGGCACCGTATCAGCTGAGCGGCGGGGCCGTTCGTTCGAGCTGGCTTTAGTGGAGTAGGACATGCGTGGGTTGATCCTGGGGACGATGATCCTTGGCGTGGCGGCGGGACAGGCCGTGGCACAGGAGGCCCCGCGCGGTCCGCTGTTCATCAGCCCGATGGGCGAACCGTTTCGTGGACCCGCGCCGCACGACCAGTGGTTCGATGGCGCCGACGCCAATCATGACGGCGTGCTGAGCATGGAGGAAATGATTGCCGACGCCGAGCGCTTCTTCGCGACGCTGGACGTGCGCAAGGATGGCGAGATCGATCCGCAGGACGTGGAGCGGTATGAGACCGAGGTCGTGCCCGAGATCAGGATGCGCCCGCCGCGTGAGCGGCAGGGCTATCGCGTCGGCGATAGTATGGTCGGACCGCGGGGCGGCGAGGGCGGGCCCAAGCAGGTGAGCACTAGAAAGCGCGAGGAGCCCAAGAAGGGCGCGGCGCGCTTCAGCTATCTCGATTATCCGCAACCGATCACGGTGGCCGATCGCAATTTCAATCGTGGCGTGGACATTCGCGAGTTCGTTCGGGCCGCTGAGGCGCGCTTCGCGCTGCTCGACAAGAATGGCGACGGCAAGATCCCGAAGAGCGAGCTTCCCGCCTTCACCCCATCGCGCTGACGGGCAGGCTTGGTTCGTGGCCATGCGGCGGCTAGAGCCGTTGCATGCCCGCTACGCCCGCCTGGCCGCCGCAATCCACTCCCCGGCTGTTTGTCGAGGGCGAACTCGCGCCCGGGCCGCGCAGGATCGATGGGCCACAGGCGCATTATCTGGCGAGCGTCATGCGGATGAAGCCGGGCGATCCGGTGAAACTGTTCGACGACATTACGGGCGAATGGCTGGGCGTGGCGGCGAGCGTGGGCAAGCGCGACGTGACGCTGGACGTGACCCGGATGCTGCGCTCGCGCGAGGCGGTGCCCGATCTGTGGCTCGCATTTGCGCCGATCAAGAAGGGGCCGGTGGACTGGCTGGTGGAGAAAGCGTGCGAGCTGGGCACCGATCGCCTGCTCCCCGTCATCACCCACCGGACGGTCGTTGACCGGCTGAACCTCGATCGGCTGCGGGCGAACATGATCGAGGCGGCGGAACAATGCGGGCGGACCGCGCTTCCGTCGATCGCTGAGCCGGTGAAGCTGCCCGCATTGCTGCGTGACTGGGATGCGGGGCGGACGATCTTCTTCGCTGACGAGACCGGCGGCGCCCCTGCGGCGGAGGCGATGCGCGCGCGACCAGGTCCCGCCGCGATCCTGATCGGCCCCGAGGGCGGCTTCGATCCGAAGGAGCGCGAGGCGATCCGGGCGCATCCGGCGGCGGTGGGCATATCGCTCGGCCCACGTATCCTGCGCGCCGAAACGGCGGCCTCGGCGGCTATTTCGCTGTGGATGGCGGCGGCAGGGGACTGGTAGTTCTGCGCTGGCGTCCCATGTTGCGCAGAGCTAAGGGGCGCAAATGAGCACGAAGACCGTTTCAAGCAGCAACGCACCGGTCATCGAGACCCGTGACCAGCTGATCGGCTATTTTGCACGCGGGGAGAAGCCGGCGGAGCGCTGGCGGATCGGCACCGAGCACGAGAAGTTCGTCTATTGGAAGACGCCGGATCACCGCGCGCCCAGCTATGAAGAGCCGGGCGGCATCCATGCGCTGCTGATCGGACTCACCGAGTTCGGCTGGAAACCGGTCTATGAAGGCGAGAACATCATCGCGCTTTCCGGGCCGGACGGGGCGATCAGCCTGGAGCCGGCGGGGCAGTTCGAATTGTCGGGCGCGCCGCTCGACAATCTGCACCAGACCTGCGCCGAGACCGGACGGCATCTGGAGCAGGTGAAGGCCGTGGGTGACAAGCTCGGGATCGGCTTTCTCGGCCTTGGCATGTGGCATGACAAGACGCGGGCCGAGCTGCCGATCATGCCCAAGGGACGCTACGAGATCATGCTGCGGCACATGCCGCGCGTGGGATCGCTGGGCCTCGACATGATGCTGCGCACCTGCACGATCCAGGTGAATCTCGATTATTCGAGCGAGGCGGACATGGCGAAAAAGTTTCGCGTGGGCCTCGCGCTACAGCCGCTGGCCACTGCTCTTTTCGCCAATTCGCCGTTCCTTGAGGGCAAGCCCAACGGCTATCTTTCGTATCGTAGCCATATCTGGTCGGACACCGATCCGGCGCGCACCGGCATGCTGCCCTTCGTCTTCGAAGACGGCTTCGGCTATGAGCGCTACGCCGATTACGCGCTCGATGTGCCGATGTACTTCGTTTACCGCGACGGGAAGTATATCGATGCCGCGGGCCTGAGCTTCCGCGACTTCCTGAAAGGAAATCTCTCGGTCCTCCCCGGCGAGAAGCCGACAATGGATGATTGGGCCGATCATCTTTCCACCGCGTTTCCCGAAGTGCGGCTCAAGACCTTCCTGGAGATGCGCGGTGCAGACGGTGGCCGTTGGGGCCGCATCTGCGCGCTGCCGGCGCTCTGGGTCGGCCTGCTATACGATCAGGGTGCCCTCGATGCGGCGTGGGATCTGGTCAAGGATTGGGACATGAGCGAGCGGCAGGCGCTGCGTGATGCGGTGCCCCGCTTGGCGCTCGACGCACCGCTGCCGGGCGGCGGCAAGCTCAGGGACATTGCCAGCGAAGTGCTCGACATTTCGGCGGCGGGGCTGAACGCTCGGGCGCGGCTCAATTCGTCGGGCGACAATGAGAGCGGCTTCCTCGATCCGCTGCGCGAGGTCGTGCGGACCGGCAAGGTGCCCGCGCAGGTACTGCTCGACCAGTTCAACGGCGAATGGGCGGGGGATATCTCGCGCGTGTATGAAGAGGCGAAATTCTGACCCGAAGCGTCCCCCCGGCGAAAGCCGGGGTCTCAGGCCTGAGGCGCCGCACTTGTTGCGCGAGATCCCGGCTTCCGCCGGGATGACGGTCAGCGCGTGGTCTTGAACACGCGCTGGAAGAAGCGCGGGATCGCACCGTTGCGCGCCATCCAGTCATCATATTCCTGATAAGCGGGGTCGGCGCCCAGATGCCGCTCCTCGGTGCGCGCGCGCCAGTAATAGACGCCGCTGACGCATGCCATCACCACCGTGTTGCGGATCGCATCGGTCCAGCTCGACGTAGCTAGGAACGGCAGCGTCGATAGCCACCAGAACAGGTTCTTCGACAGATAGGCCGGGTGACGGCTGAAGGCATAGGGTCCGTGGGTCAGGATGCCGCGATGCGTGAGGTTCGAGAAGCGGATGCCGAAGGCGATTGTCGCCCAGGCATAGATGGCGGTGAGCGCGACCAGCGCCGCGCCGATCGAGCCGAGCACCCATGGATGGTTCGCGAACCAGTAGGTCCAGTCGGCGGTGCCTTGGTGATAGTCCAGCGGGCCGCCGTCTCCCATGAGGAGGAAGGGCGGATAGCATATCAAGGCGGCGGTCCAGCCCGCAGCATAGGGATTGGCGGTGCGAATGTGCGAATCGAGCGGGCGGAAGGTGAGAATGTAGCCCGCCGTTGCGAACGCCACGTCGATCACGAACATGAAGGTGATGCAGTAATTCGCCAGCGCGACCGGGTTCTGGAACAGGCCAGCGGTGTTCCACGCGACGAAATCGCCGAACCCGGGCGGCACGATCGAAAGCATGAAGGCGAGGAAGAAACCCTTCACCGCCCAGCTGCGCAGATGGTTATAGACGGCCTGCTTGTCTGCCCCTTCCAAGCCCATCAGCAATGCGCCCATGTGCCATGCACCGTCGCGCGGCTCCGCCATGCGACGGTCAAGCCAGAGGACATAGGGGATGGAGAGCGCAAACAGCGCCGGCGCGACCATCTCGAAACACCACATGGCGAACGGGAAATTGGCGAAGCGCGTATCGGACCAGACGCGGAAGATCGCATAGATGGCGGCGATCCCGCCCCAGGTGAGCCAGAGACCGGTAAGCTTGGTGATCGAAATGTCGAGCGTGTCGCGCCAGGGGCGAACATTGGCCCAATCTATTCCGGTCGTAGGGTTGCGATGGACCTTGTCGACGAAGACCGACCACAGGACCATCGGCACGGTGCAGGCCGCGACATTCACCAATGCGGAATAGGGCCCGTCGAGATGATGGAGGTTCGCGAAGACGATCCACGCGGTCATCCCCGCCAGCCCCGCAAAGCCGACGCCAGCGCTTACCGCCGATTTCGGGCGCGGATCGGCACGGGCTGCAGCCTCTGCCAAAGCGGGGTCGTGATACATGGCCGAAATATCTAGGCCGCAATGGTTAGCGAGCGGTGAAGGATTAAGCGCGTTTCGGTGCTTTACCTCCGCCAAGCACCGGGCTTATGTGCCTGCCATTCCCCGATTTACGAGGCTGATCACCATGCTCCGTGCGCTTTCCATCGCTGCTTTGCTCGCCACCACCACCCCGGCTCTGGCGCAAAGCCCCGCCGGAAACAGCGCCCCGAAGACCGTGCCGTTCAACGACACCATCCCGAAGGCGCGCGACGTGGCCTATCCGGGCACGATGACGCTGCATGTCGACGCGACCAACGTGCAGCAGGGCATCTTCCGGATGAAGCAGAGCATTCCCGTCGTGAAGAGCGGACCCATGGTGCTGCTCTATCCGAAATGGATTCCCGGCAAGCATGGCCCCCGCGGAGAGATCGAGAAGCTGGCCGGCCTGCAGATCCGGGCGAATGGCGAGCTGCTGGAATGGAAACGTGATCCCGTCGATGTCTTCGCATTCCATGTGAACGCGCCCAAGGGCGCGAAGGCGCTGGACGTGGAGTTCCAGTTCCTTTCGGCGACCAAGCGCGATCAGGGACGCATCGTGATGACGCCGTCGATGATGAACCTGCAATGGTATTCGCTGAGCCTGTACCCGGCGGGATATTATACGCGGCGAATCCCGGTGGTGGCGAGCGCGACCTATCCCGAAGGCTGGAGCGCGGCTTCGGCGATCCCCGCGAAGGTCAACGGATCGACCTATAATTATGACAAGGTCGACTATGAGGTTCTGGTCGATTCGCCGGTATTCGCCGGGCGCTATTATCGCGAATTCAATCTGGGCGAGCGCGTGGACCTGAACGTCTTTGCCGATTCTCCCGAGGAACTCGACGCCAAGCCCGATCAGATCGAAAAGCACCGCAATCTGGTGACCCAGGCAATCAAATTGTTCGGGGCGGAGCATTATGACCGCTACGAATTCCTGTTCGCGATCACCGCGGAAATGGGTGGCATCGGCGTCGAGCATCATCGCAGTTCGGAAAACGGCACCGGGCTCGGCTATTTCGCCAAGTGGGACGAAGGCAATACGTCGCGCAACCTGTTGGCGCACGAATATGCCCATAGCTGGGTGGGCAAGTACCGGCGCGGCGCCGACCAGATCACTGCGGATTTCCGCGAGCCGATGCGCAACGCGATGCTGTGGGCCTATGAGGGGCATGATCAGTTCATCGGCTATGTGCTGGGTGCCCGCGCGGGGCTGATGACCAAGGAGGACACGCTGGAAGTGCTGGCGAGCTACGCCGCGCTCCAGGATACCCGCCCGGGGCGCAAATGGCGGTCGATGCTCGATACGACCAACGATCCGATCATCACCGCCCGCGCGCCCAAGGGCTGGCTGAGCTATCAGCGCTCCGAAGACTATTATGTCGACGGGCTGATCACCTGGATGAACGTGGATTCGATCCTGCGCGAGAAGAGCGGCGGCACGAAGTCGATCGACGATTATGACCGCGCTTTCTATGGCATGCGCGACGGCGATTATGGCGTCCTGCCCTTTACCATCGATGACATCGTCAAGACGCTGAACAGCATCGTTCCCTATGATTGGCGCAGCCTGTTCGATCAGCAGGTGGGCAAGCCCGCAGACCATGCGCCGCTCCAGGGCTTCGAGCGCAACGGCTATAAGCTCGTCTATACCGACAAGCCCAACAAGACGACGCCCAAGTCCGGGCTCGACCTGATGTATTCGCTGGGGCTTTCGCTGGGCGCGTCGGGGATCACGCAGGTGATGTGGGACGGGCCGGCGTTCAAGGCGGGAATGTCACTGAGCGACGAGATCGTGGCGGTGAACGGCCGGGGCTTCACGAACGACCGGCTGAAGGCCGCAGTGGTGGCCGCGAAGGACAGCATGGACCCGATCCGGCTGCTGCTGAAGAGCGGTGATCATTACCGCGAAGTCGCCATCGACTATCATCAGGGGCTGCGCTATCCGCACTTCGAAAAGATCGGCGTAGGAGAGGCCGGTCTCGACAAGCTGCTCCAGCCTAAATGAGGCGGGATGGCGCATCCGCAACAGGGTAAGACATGCGTATTGATTTGATTCCGGCCGGTGACGACGTTCCGAACAGCCTGAACGTCGTCATCGAAGTGCCGACCGGTGGTGAGCCGGTGAAGTATGAGTTCGACAAGGCGAGCGGCGCGTTGTTTGTCGATCGTATCCTGCATACGCCGATGCGCTATCCGGCCAATTACGGCTTCGTGCCCCATACCCTGTCGCCCGACGGCGATCCGCTCGACGCGCTGGTGATCTCGCGCTCGCCCTTTATCCCGGGCTGCGTCGTGCGCGCGCGTCCGATCGGTGTGCTCAAGCTGGAAGACGAAGCTGGCGGCGACGAGAAGCTGGTCTGCGTGCCGATCGACACGACTTTCCCTTATTATTCGGATGTAGGGGAGCGGCAGGATCTGCCTTCGATCGTGCTCCAGCAGATCGAGCATTTCTTCAAGCACTATAAGGACCTCGAGTCCGAAAAGTGGGTGCGGATCGGCGAGTGGGGCGATGCCGAGGAAGCGCGGCGCATCGTCATTGAGGCGATCGATGCCGCCAAGCGGGAAAAGGCTGCCGCCTGAACGCGGCGGCCGCCTGGCGCGCGACGGCGCTGGCGGGGCTGGCCACTTTGGCCGTCTCGTCGATGTTCGGGCGCGTGCCGGGCCTCGTCGCCTGCGGTCCCAGCGACGGGGCGGGGCCGATCATTGCGCTGGAATTGGTGCGCACCGCGGGCCAGGTGACCGCGTTGTTCGGCAGCGAGCCATGCACCAGCACGCTGATCGCGGCGCAGCGCGAGGCGCTGTGGCTCGACATGCTGGCGTTCATTCCGGCCTATACCGGGTTCCTGGCGCTGGGCGCGTTCGCGCTGCGGTGCTCGGGGCTGGTGCTCGCGCTGGCGGCGATGAGCGTGTTCCTGGCAGCCGGGGCCTTTGACGAGATCGAAGGGCTTGTCCTGTTCAAGCTGCTGGCCAATCTGCCGGGCACGCAGGCGATATATGACTCGTTGTTCTGGACGGTGCGGCCCAAATTCGCGCTGCTTGGGCTAGGCGAAATCATGCTCGCGGCGTTGCTGTGGCGCGGCTCGCTTGCGGGCAAGGTTGCGTCGGGGCTGCTGCTCGCAGGCGGGCTGGCCTCGCTTTATTTCCTCCTCAACGATCCGCACGCGCCGGCAATGATGAAGGGTCACACTTATGCCTGGGGCGCCTTGCTGATCGCGGCACTGGTCGGCGCATGGCGGCCCGATCTGGTGGCGCGCGAATCGGCGGCGAAATGACTGCGGCGCGGGGCATCGGCAACCGGATCGCCCCGGCGCGTTTCCTGCTTTTCATCGCGATTACGGCCGCGGTGGCGGCGCTCGCCGTCCCGCTGCTCGGGCTGCGCTACGGCGCGATGATCGGGTTCGACGCGGGAGCCATGGTCTTCCTGCTGTCCTGCCTGCCGATGCTCCGCGACGAATCCGAGGCGATGCGTAAGGCGGCCAGGCGCAACGATGCCAATCGGCTGTTGCTGCTGCTAATCACGCTGGCGGTGTCGCTGGTGGTGCTGGCGGCGGTGGCGAGCATATTGATGGAGGGGCAGTCGGGAAAATGGTGGTCGATGCCGCTGGTCATCGCCACGCTGGTGCTGAGCTGGACCTTCAGCAACACGATATATGCCCTGCACTACGCGCATCTCTTCTATACCGCCGGGCGGGGCAAGGATGCTGGCGGGTTGACCTTTCCGGAGACGAAAGAGCCCGATTACTGGGACTTCCTCTATTTCGCCTTTTGTCTCGGCATGACCTTCCAGACCAGCGATGTGGAGGTGACGCAGGGCCGGCTGCGCAAGCCGGTGACGCTGCATTGCCTGGCGGCTTTCGTGTTCAACCTGGGCGTGATCGCGTTCACGATCAACGTGCTGGGAAGCTAGCGCGTTCTTTATCGGGCCGGCTGGCGCTTCTTCGCCTTGGGCTTCTTCTTCTTCGGCGCGCGCTGGCTGGCGGCGAGGGCGACTGCGGCCCATTCGCGCATCGCATCCGCATCGTCATAGACGTCGGCCGGGCCGCGGCGATAGTTCAGGCTCTCAGTGCTGCCGTCGCGCATGGTGAAGGTGAAGCGTTCGCAGCCAGCTTCATCCCACATGGCATTGCTCGTCGCGTCCGCCTTGAACCAGATGTCGTTCTCATCGACCAGTCCGAAGACCATGCCATCGAGATAGAGCATCGCGCAGCCCATCATGTGGCGCATCGAGACGCCGCCCATCGGTTCGCACGCCTCGATCGTCCAATCGACCAGGCCGCGATCAAACGCCATCAGCCGCGTCCGGCGAGCCGGGCGAGCGCGTCGCCGCTGACGCGGTTGACCGTCCAATCGTCCATCGGGACCGCGCCCATCGACTGATAGAATTTCTGCGCGTTGACGTTCCAGTCGAGCACTGCCCATTCGAAGCGGGTGCATCCGCGATCCACCGCGATGCCCGCGAGATGCTTGAGCAACGCGGTGCCGACGCCGTGGCCGCGTGCGTCTGGCGTGACGTAGAGATCCTCAAGATAGAGCCCGCGCCAGCCAGTCCAGGTCGAGAAATTGTGGAAGAACAGCGCCATGCCGACCGGCTTGCCGTCGATCTCCGCAATGATCGCTTCGGCGTCTGGACGGCTGCCGCCGAACATTGCGGCGTGGAGGAGTTCCTCGGTCGCGACGACCTTGTCGGCTTCGCGTTCGAACTCGGCCAGTTCGTGGACGAAGAACAGAATCTGCGGAACGTCCGCCGGCGTGGCGGTGCGGATAGTGATCATGGCAATGCGGCCTCGGTATCATGGGCGACGAAATCGGGTTTGCGGCGAGCCGCAAGCACGCAGGCCGCGACGATCAGCGCGGCGCCTGCAACCGTATAGGGCGAGACGTGCTCGCCGAACACCAGCCAGCCGAACAATGCCGCCCAGACGAACGAGGTATATTCGGTGGGCGCGAGATAGTTCGCCTCGGCGCGGGCATAGGCCCAGGAAAGCAGGAAGAGCGAAGCGGTGGCTAGCGTTGCGGCGAGCAGGATCGGGGCGATCTGGCCCGCCGGCGGCAGCGCGCCGAGCCAGGGAGAGGCGAGCAAGAGCACGCCGCCGACGATCAGGCTCTGGAAGAAGCTGATCTCGGCAGGCCCCGCGACCAGAGCCTGCTGGCGCATCAGGATGATGTTGTATGAATAGCAGACCGCCGAACCGATGATCGCGATGGTGCCAAGAAGCGCCTGCTCGCCCATCTGCGCACGTGCTTGGCCCAGCAGGATCACGGCGACGCCGGCCATCGCCAGCAAGGATGCGCCGATCACGCCGCGGCCGATCTTCTCCTTGAGCAGCAGCGCCGCGAGCCCCAAAGCGAGAAGCGGCGCGATGTAGCAAAGCGCGATGGCCTGGGCCATCGGCACGCGGGCGAGCCCCCAGAAGAAGAGCAATGCCATCACCACGGTGACGAGTCCGCGGACCAGGTGAAAGCGCATCGCGTCGCGGCCGGGCATTTGCGGCCGGCGGGCGAAATAGAGGATGCCGGTCATCACGAAGATCGCGCCAAAGCGCCACAGCATCGCATTGTACACGCCCATCGCGATGGTCATGCCCTTCATTACCGCGTCCATGGCGGAGAAGAGCGCGATGCCAAGCGTGCCGGCCGCGAAGGCGATCGGGAGGGGAGTCGAGCGCGGCGTGGTCATGGCACGGCCTTGGCCGGATGGCGGCGGAATTTCAACGCCGCTCAAGGACGCGCGCTCCCGAAGCCCGGGCGTCCACCATTCGCGGACGCCCGTGCCTTCAGGATGTGCGGGCCGGCAAGGGCCTTAGCGGCTGTTCTTGCGCGGGATTGCCGTCGCGGGGCCGCCGAAGAACGCCAGCGTATGCTGCTGGGCGTCATAGTCCCAGCTTGCATTGTTCAGGTCCTTCACCGGCTCGACATCGCTGCTGACGACGCCGTCCTTGAGCGACCAATCTACCTCGAAATACTGATCGCCGGTGAGCGATACTTCGAAACTGTCGCAAACATCGCCCACTGCGGCGAGCATGACGGCGTCGGGCAGCGGTGCATCGGGCTTCGGCGCCTTCGACGGTGGACCCCAGCGGCGAGGGCCTTTGTCGGTTGGACGCTGCCACTGCAGCGAATAGGAGTTCCAGCCATTGCCGCAGCCGATCGAGACATAATAGCGCGTGGCGCCGGCTTCGGCCTGGCCGCGCGCGACGGTGCCGAGCTGCGAAAGCGCGCTGGTGACCGCTTCCGTCACGACGGGCACGTCTTCCGGAACGGCGAGCATGAGAGCGAGCGCGATCATGCTGCGGCCCCCACGGCGATACCGCCTGCAGCTTCGATCTGTGCGGCCTTGGCCTCTACCAGTTTGACGATGTGATCAATCATTCCTTCATCCTGAATATGATGGTCGGTAACACCCGACAGATAAACCATGTGCTTTCCAGCACCCCCACCTGTTATGCCTATGTCGGTTTCGCGAGCCTCGCCGGGCCCGTTGACTACGCATCCGAGCACCGACAGCGACATCGGCGTACGGATATGCTGGAGCCTCTCCTCCAGTGCCTGCACGGTGCGAATCACGTCGAATCCCTGCCGCGCGCAGCTGGGGCAGGAAACCACACGAACGCCGCGATTGCGAATCCCAAGAGATTTGAGGATTTCGAAGCCGACGCGGACTTCCTCCTCCGGCTCAGCCGAAAGGCTGACGCGGATCGTGTCGCCGATGCCGTACCAGAGCAGCGACCCGATCCCGATCGCCGACTTGACCGTGCCGCCGACGAAGCCGCCCGCCTCCGTAATCCCCAGATGGAGCGGACAATCGACCTGATCGGCGAGCTGCTGATAGGCGGCGACGGCGAGGAACAGATCGCTGGCCTTTACCGCGACCTTGAATTCGTGGAAGTCGCGATCCTGCAGCAGCTTGATGTGATCGAGCGCGGATTCGACCAGCGCCTCCGGGCAGGGCTCGCCATATTTTTCGAGCAGATCCTTTTCGAGACTGCCCGCATTTACCCCGATGCGAATCGCGCAGCCATTGGCCTTTGCCGCATTGACGACTTCGTTCACCCGCTCTGCGGAGCCGATATTGCCGGGGTTGATGCGCAGGCAGGCCGCGCCGGCATCAGCGGCTTCCAGCGCACGCTTATAATGAAAATGGATGTCCGCCACGATCGGCACCCGCGCGGCCCGGACGATCTGCTTCAGCGCGACCGTTGATTCCACATCGGGGCAGGAAACGCGGATGATGTCGACGCCCGCATCCTCGCAGCGGCGGATCTGGTCGATCGTCGCCACCGCGTCAGAGGTCGCCGTGTTGGTCATCGTCTGCACGGTCACGGGCGCATCGCCCCCGACGGGGACGTTGCCTATCATGATCTGGCGGCTGGGACGGCGGACAATATCACGCCAGGGACGTACGGACATAAAGCGTATATATTCAGATCCTGAGCCCTTCGCTATAGTTTAGCGACGAAGCAGCAATCGGCCGATCGCAGGCTTGTTGTTGATTTATTGGGGATTTCGCAGGGCGACCGTCCGGCGGCGGTACAATGCGTAACTTTCCGGAGGTTCTGGCGGTTTACGCGTTGCTAAGGCTGGGGCGGTATGACCATGCCGGGCCCTGTAAGAGAGCAACCGTTCCGCGTGCAGCATGACTCCGCTTCCGTCGCTTCGCTGCGGGCTGCCCAGCGCCATTACGGGATGGACTGGCTGCGGATCGCCGCGTTCGGGCTGCTCATCGTCTATCACGTCGCGATGGTCTTCGCGCCCTGGGATTGGGTGATCCACACGCCGCAGAGCTACGCCGTGCTCGTGCCGCCGATGGCGCTGTTGACGCCGTGGCGGCTGCCCCTGCTCTTCGCCGTATCGGGCTATGCCTCGCGCAAATTATATGATCGGAGCGCCGGGCCGGTGGCGTTCGGCCGGTCACGCGCCGAGCGGCTGCTAGTGCCGCTCGCCTTTGGCATGGCGGTGATCGTGCCGCTGGAGATGTGGGTGCGGGTGATGGAGACCGGCTACCCGCACGGCTATCTCCGTTTCTGGACCGTGGACTATTGGCGCACCGGCACATTCTATGGCCGCGAATTCCCGAGCTGGGAGCATCTGTGGTTCGTCGCCTATCTGGCGGCCTATAGCCTGTTGCTGGCGGGAGCGCTGGCGCTGGGTGGCGCGCGAATCCTGGCCGCGATGGACCGCGCAGTGGCGTGGCTGGCGACGGGCAGGCGGCTGCTATGGGTGCCGATCGGCGTGCTGGCGGCGATGCGGCTGGCGCTGCTGTTCGTCGTGCCCGAGCGCCAGGGACTGTTCAGCGACTGGGCGGGGCATGCGCAATTTCTGCTGATGTTCCTGTTCGGCTTCGCGCTGGCCGGCGCGCCGGGGCTATGGCCGACGATCCACCGCAACTGGAAGGCCGCGCTGGCAATCGCGGCGCTGGCGGGGCTGCCGGTGGTGGCGACCGAGATGATCTGGCCGGGCAGCGCCGTGCCGCCGCACGCGATCATGGCGATCGACCGGGCATGCCGCGTGACCATGGCCTGGACCATGATCCTGACGCTGTTCCACATCGCCGAGACCTGGTGGAACCGCGACCATAAGTGGCGCAAGCCGCTCGCCGAGGCGGTGTTTCCCTTCTACATCATCCACCACACGGCGATCGTGCTGATCGCCTGGTACACGCTGCCGCTGAACCTGGGCCCGTTCACCGAGTTCGCGCTGCTGCTCAGCGGCACGATGGCGGCGTGCATCGCGGTCTATCTGATCGGCGGGCGGATCGGCTGGTTCCGCCCGCTGATCGGGTTAGCGCCCAAGCGAGCCTAGCCCGCCGCCGCCTTGCACTCGCCCAGCCGCTTGCCGGTGGCGCGGATCGTGAGCTTGGAAGGCTGGGTCTGCCCCGGCGGCGTCTGCACCTGGCTCATCGTGACGTCATAGGCGGTCGCGCTCTGCGTACCGTTGATCGTCATGCGGACCGGGCCGAACGGCGACTTGCACTCCATGCTCGCGTCGATCTTGCCATCCGCCAGCACATATTTGGCAAAGCTGCAGTCCTTGGTCACAGAGCCGAGCTGCGAGAAGTCGATCGCCTTGTCGTCAGCCTTCTTGCACTCCGTGCGCGACTCGGGCGGCTTCTTCGCTTCCGCCTCGATCTGCTTGCGCAGCGGCTCGGGGGCGCCGGGCATCTCGGCGGCGACGATCTGGACGGTATTTTCCCACTCGCCCGCCTGGATCCGGTTCTTGTCCTGCGCCGCGGCGGCCTGCTTCATCACCTCTTCGGCGGAGACATTCTCCAGCCGGATCTCGCCGCTGGCACGTGCGCTCTCCTCGGTCGACGGACCCTTGTTGCAGCCTGCCAGGGCAACACCCAACCCCGCGATCAGCACCAGCCTCTGCACATTCCATCTCCCTATCGTTCAACGCCTTACAGACGATAACCGGCGGGGAGGCAATCGCCCGGATCGGCAGCGCATGCCGCGCCCGGCCGCATCGCTTCGCCGCGCGGGGGGCTCCGGCCACCCGGCCCAGGCACCGCTTCACCCATCATGTTCATCTGCCAGACAGGTTTTTCCGAACAGGCATGCCGCGGCCGGGGCGGGCTATTTCGGAGTTTCCTATGCGTGTCATATCCCGAAGTCCGGCGATCGGTGCCCTGTTTGCCGCGATGGCCTTGTCCACCGGCAGCGCGCTGGCGCAGGACCAATCCCCGCAGGACAATAACATCCTGGTGACCGGCGTGCCCGCGCCCGAAGCCGCCGCAACCGTGCGCGGCCCCGAGGTGAAGGGCACGATCGTCGCGCGGAGCGGCGACCGGATCAAGGTGAACACCGCCGATGGCCGCAGCGTGATCATCGCGCTGACCGACGCCACCCGGATCAAGGCGGGCGGCGGCCTGTTCGGCAGCCGCAGCAAGCTGGCGACCGATTCGCTGCTCAACGGCCTGCCGATCACCGCCAAGACGCTGCAAGCGCCCGATGGCGGCGGCGATCTGGTCGCGACCCAGATCAGCTTCAAGAAGACCGACCTGAAGGTGGCCGGCATGATCCGGAGCGGCACCGCGCAGGGCTTTGCCGAACAGACCGCCGCGACCGAAGGGCTGCGCAGCCGGCTGGGCGATATCGACAAATACAATATCAAGAACACGACCAACGTGCATTTCGACACCGGCAAGGCGGACATCTCGTCCGAGGACAAGGCCGCTTTGTGCCAGGCCGCGCAATCGGCCGAGGCGACCGACAATGCGCTGCTGCTGGTGGTCGGCTATACCGATTCGACCGGCAATGAGGACATCAACCAGGCGCTGAGCGAGAAGCGCGCGGCCCGGGTGATCAACTTCCTCCAGCAGAAATGCGGCTGGAAGCCCTATCGCATGCTGACGCCGACCGGCATGGCGACGGCGGACCCGCTGGCCCCGAACGACACCGAGGAAGGCAAGGCGCTGAACCGCCGTGTCGCGGTGAACGTGCTGGTGTCGAAGAGCGTCGACGGACTTTGATCAGGTGATGCGGCCGGGAGCGGCGAGGGCCGCTCCCGGCTGGTTTGTGGCGCGGAAGGTGACACTAAGGTGACACCAAGAACGGCGTTTGCGCTGCGGCGCGCGATGCGGACACCGTTGATTGACGGGCGTTTGATCCGGGTGTGAGTCCATGCGGCGTGCTCGCGTAGTTTTGCGCGGGCGGAACGGCGGCGGGAGATCGACGATCTGAAAGAGCCGGCAGGGGCTGGATGGACCCCTTGCCGGGTGACGTAAGCAGGCGAAATCCTACATTGCAAGGGCGGCGTGGGGTGCCGCCTGGACCGCACGGCTGATGCGGTCCGGGCCTCCACATGCGGGTTGCGCAGACTTGCCTATCGCGCCCCGGGCATCTTGATGGCGAACTCCTTCGGCGGCGTCGCGCCCATCAGATGTTCGACGAAATAGTCCCAGCGGCGGCGCATCATGTAAGCGCTCATGTCGCCAAAGCCGTGGCGCGCGCGCGGAAACAGGATCAGGTCGAAATCCTTGTTCGCCTTTTGCAGCGCATCGACCACCAGCAGCGTCGATGAGACCGGCACATTGTCGTCGAGCATCCCGTGCGCCAGGAGGAGCTTGCCCTTCAGGTTTCCGGCGAGGTCCTGATTGGCCTGCACATCGTAATTGGTCTTGTCGCCATTACGCTCCAGCAGCCCCAGATATCGTTCGTAATAATCGTCCTCATAGTTGCGGTTGTCGTGGTTGCCGCTCTCGGCGATGCCGACCTTGAAGAAATCGGGATAGCGGAACATCGCCGCGGCGGTCGCATTGCCGCCGCCCGAATGGCCCCAGATGCCGACGCGATCGAGATCGATCCACGGGGTGCGCGTGGCGAGATCCTGGATGCCGGTCATCTGATCGGGAACGGCCTGCTCGCCCATGTTGCGGTAATAATAGTCCTGGAAGGCCTTCGACCGGCGCGGCGTTCCCATCCCGTCGATCGCCACGGCGGCGAAGCCCAGCTGTGCCAATGCACCCATGTCCCCCATCGCCGCCGAGAACTGCCGGGAGGGGATGGTTCCCATGAACGGCCCCGGATAGATATAGTCGATGACCGGGTATTTGCGCTGCGGATCGAGCCCCGCCGGCTTGAACAGCAGGCCGTAGCACAGCGTCTTGCCGTCGCTGCACTTGACCGCGATGTTCTCCGGCGCCTGCCAGCCCGCCGCCCGCAGCCGGGTGATGTCGCCCTTCGCCAGCTGCTGGACCACCGATCCGTCCGCACGGCGCAGCACCGCGGTCTGCGGCTCCTGCGGCGTCGAATAGATGTTGACGAAATAGCGACCGTCGCTGGACGGGATCGCGATGTGATCCTGCTTCTCGGGCGTCAGCAGCCTGGGCGTGCCGCCATTCAGGTTCACCGCGTAGATGCTGCGATAATAGGGATCGACCCCCCGTTCGCGGCCGACGGCGGCGATCAGCATCTTGCCGCTGCGTTCGTCGATATGGACGGGGTGATCGACGTTCCACTGCCCCTGCGTCACCTGCCGGATGAGTTTGCCGGTCGCGGCGCTGTAGAGATAATAATGGCCCCAATCGCTGCGCTGCGACCACCAGAGGATCTCGCCGCGCTCGGACAGATAGCGCCAGTTGATGCCTTCGTCATTGTAGCCGCTGTCGAAATAGGTCGGCACGGTCTCGGTAAAGACGTCGCGCACGGCCCCGGTGGCGGCATCGGCGATGCGCACCGTCTCGATCTTGTGATCGCGCGAGGTCGAGACGAAGGCGAGCGTCTTGCCGTCCTTCGACCATTGCATGTCCTGCGCATCGCCATCGCAGACGATGTCGTCGCACAGCGACGACCGATGCAGGTCCACGGCCATTTTCAGGCGGACCACCTGCGCATTGTCCACGTCGACGATCACGCGGTGGATCTTGAAGATCTCCTCGTCGCCGACGAACGGGTATTTCCAGGTTTCGGTGCGTGAGTGGCCAACCTGGGTGGTCGTGGTCGTGAAGTCGGCCACCGCGCGCTGGTCCTGCTGGAAGGTCGCCAGCTTCTTCGAGTCAGGCGACCAGATCACGATCGCCTGGTCCGAACGCTTCCAGCCGGCATTGTCCGTCGCGTAGCCGAAATCCTTTACGCCATCGGTCGTCAGCTGCCGCTCCGCCCCCGTGTCCACATCGCGGATCCACAGGTTCCAGTCGCGCAGGAAGGCCGCGCGCTTGCCATCCGGGGAGAGCACGCCCTGGGCCTTGCCGCGCTGCGGCGCGGGCGCTCCCGTGCAGGCATAGGGCGCCGCCAATGCGCAGTCATATCGCTCGCCGCGAACACCCAGGGTTGCGCGGTTCTTGTCGAAATCCGGCTCGAAACGGTCGAAATAGAGCTTGGTCGCGTCGCGTTCCTTCAGCCCGGCCGCATTCAGCGATCCCAGCAGCGCCGCCGTCTCAAAGGCCGGCGCCTTCGTGCCCTTGTCCGCGTCGCCCAGCATGATCGTCGGCACGCCCCGGTCCGTATCGACATACCAGAAGCGCCGCGCATCGATCCAATGCGCATTGCGCACCACATGATCGACCAGCGGCGCGGTCCAGGGACCCAGCTGGTGCGTGGCGCGCGTGTAATCGGCGTCGGTAACTACCGGGCGCTGTTGCGCTGTCGCCGTGCCAGCGAGGAGGGAAGCCAGGAAGCAGCAAGCGATCAGACGCATGGGGGAGACCTTCCGAGGGAGGGGATTGGGCAGTCCGCGCGAAGGATGGACAAGCGGTCGTCACGCGCTCGCTCCACCAACATGCGGCCCCGTCGCGGGGGCGAACGGGCGAGGGATTTATGCAGGCCCGTGACGGCGACCGCAATAGCCCCACAGGCTGGACGGCCGCCAATTGCGCACCCTCGAATCGTCCCCCATATGTTCTCCCATGGCCATCCAGATCCGCACCAGCCTCGACGAGCCGGAAACCGGGCAGTCCTTCATCCCGCATCGCCCCAATCGGCCCGACAAGTTGGAGGGGGGCAGGCGTTTCAAGATCGTCAGCGATTATACGCCTTCCGGGGACCAGCCCCAGGCGATCGCGGAGCTGGTCGCGCAGGTGAATGCGGGGGAGCGCGATCAGGTGCTGCTGGGGGTCACCGGATCGGGCAAGACCTTTACCATGGCGCAGGTGATCGAGGCGACGCAGCGGCCGGCGCTGATCCTGGCGCCCAACAAGATCCTGGCGGCGCAGCTTTACGGGGAGATGAAGAGCTTCTTCCCCGACAACGCCGTCGAATATTTCGTCTCGTACTACGATTATTACCAGCCCGAGGCCTATGTGCCGCGCTCCGACACCTACATCGAGAAGGAAAGCTCGGTGAACGAGGCGATCGACCGGATGCGGCATTCGGCGACGCGCGCGCTGCTGGAGCGGGACGATGTGATCATCGTCGCGTCGGTCTCGTGCCTGTACGGCATCGGATCGGTCGAGACCTACTCGGCGATGATATTCGACCTGAAAAAGGGCCAGACGGTCGACCAGCGCGAGATCATCCGCAAGCTGGTGGCGCTCCAGTACAAGCGCAACGATGCGGCGTTTCAGCGCGGCAATTTCCGCGTGCGGGGCGACACGCTGGAGATCTTCCCGTCGCATTATGAAGACAGTGCGTGGCGGATCAGCTTCTTTGGCGATGACATTGAAGAGATTGTCGAGTTCGATCCGCTGACGGGCAGCAAGGTGGCGAGCCTGGACTATGTGCGCGTGTTCGCCAATTCGCATTATGTGACGCCGGGGCCGACGCTGAAACAGGCGGGCGAGGCGATCCGCCACGAGCTGGCCGAGCGGCTGAAGGAGCTGCATGCCGAGGGCAAGTTGCTGGAGGCGCAGCGGCTGGAGCAGCGGACGAACTTCGATCTGGAGATGATCGCGGCGACGGGAAGCTGCGCGGGGATCGAGAATTATTCGCGCTTCCTGACCGGGCGCCTGCCGGGCGAGCCGCCGCCCACCTTGTTCGAGTATCTGCCGGAAAACGCGCTGCTCTTCGTCGATGAGAGCCACCAGACGATCGGCCAGATCAACGGCATGTCGCGCGGTGACCACAAGCGGAAGATCACGCTGGCCGAATATGGCTTTCGCCTGCCCTCCGCGATCGACAACCGCCCGCTTCGCTTCAACGAATGGGACGCGATGCGGCCGCAGACCACCTATGTCTCGGCCACGCCGGGCGATTGGGAGATGGAGCAGACCGGCGGCGTGTTCGTCGAGCAGGTGATCCGCCCGACCGGGCTGATCGATCCGCCGGTCGAGATCCGCCCGGTGGAGGAACAGGTGCAGGACCTGATCCAGGAGTGCAACAAGACGACGGCGATGGGATATCGCACGCTGGTGACGACGCTGACCAAGCGGATGGCCGAGGACCTGACCGAATATATGCACGAGGCGGGGATCAAATGCCGCTACATGCATTCGGATACCGAGACGCTGGAGCGCATCGAGCTGATCCGCGATCTTCGTTTGGGCGTGTACGACGTGCTGATCGGCATCAACCTGCTGCGCGAGGGGCTGGATATCCCGGAGTGCGGGCTGGTCGCGATCCTCGATGCGGACAAGGAAGGGTTTCTGCGGAGCGAGACCTCGCTCATCCAGACGATCGGGCGCGCGGCGCGCAACGTGGAGGGGCGGGTGATCCTTTATGCCGACCGGATGACCGGCAGCATGGAGCGCGCGATTGCCGAGACCGACCGCCGCCGGGCGAAGCAGGAGGAGTATAACGCGCTCCACGGCATCACCCCGGCGACGGTGAAGAAGAATATCGGCGACATCATCGCGCATGTCGCGTCGAAGGATCAGGTGACCGTCGAGATCGACGCGGATCGGCCGCACATGGTGGGGCATAATCTCAGGGCCTATATCGAGAGCCTCGAGAAGAAAATGCGCGATGCCGCGGCGAACCTGGAGTTTGAGGAAGCCGGACGCCTGCGCGACGAGATCCGCGCGCTGGAGGCGGAGGAGCTGGGGCTCCCGGCGAGCGAGCACAAGGCGCCGGTGATGGGGCGCAGCAACGAAGGCAAGCCGGGGACGCGCAAGGGGCGGTTCGGGAAGCAGAGCCGGACGCGGTTTGGGCGGTGATCGCATTTCTCCTTGGGGTGTCGCTTTATAGCCCTGGGTCCCCGCTTTCGCGGGGATGACGGTGGGGGCGTCTCCTCTGGCAGGAGCAGCCGCCGCCCCTACCCCTCCACCACGCCCTGCGGGCGCGGCCCCCCCTTCCGGGGGAGGAATGCGCGGCTTTCCTTGTGCCGTGGTTACCGCTAACAGTCAGCGTTGACTGACGCGGCGGCGTGGACCGGGCGCGCGGGCTTTGGGGGAGGGGCGTGATGCGCAATCCGGGATTTTCGAGTCTGTTGGTGCTGGCGCTGGTGGCGTGCAGCGGTGGCGCGAGCGCGGGAGGATCGGTGGTTTCGCCGACGCCCGCGCCATCTGCTTCGGCATCGCCGTCTCCCTCGCCCTCGCCCTCCGCAACGGCCAGCCCGACGCCCAGCTATACGCCCGTCGCCGCGTTTCGCCCGACCACCGGCATCTCGATCCCCGTCGGCAAATGCGTGAACATGGGCAACCATCTGGAGCCGCCGAACGAAGGCGATTGGGGCCGCGCGATCGTGGATGGCGACTTTGCGATCATCAAGGCGGCGGGATTCGACACGATCCGGCTGCCGGTGCGCTGGTCGGCGCATGCGCTGGCGGTGGCGCCCTATACGATCGACGCGGCGTGGATGGCGCGGGTGCGCCACGTGGTGGACGCGGCGCGGGCGGCGGGCCTCAACGTCATGCTCAACCTCCACCATTATGAGGAAATGGCGACCGCGCCCGCCGCGCATGCGACGCGCTTTGCCGAATTGTGGAAGCAGATCGCGGCGGAATTTGCGGGCTATCCGGTGGCGAGCCTGTGGTTCGAGCTGATGAACGAGCCGAACGGCGCGCTGAACGACAGCAATCTGGCCGGGATCCTCGCGCCCGCGCTCGCTTATGTGCGCGCGACCAATCCGACGCGCCCGGTGATCGTGGGCGGGCAGAATTGGAGCGGGGTGAATTCGCTCGCCACGCTGGCGATCCCCGCCGACCCCTATGTGGTGCCGACGATCCACACCTATGACCCGTTCAACTTCACCCATCAGGGCGCGACCTGGGTGACGCCCACGCCGCCGCTGGGCCGCACCTTCGGCAGCGCGGCGGACTATGCCGAGCTCGACGCCAATCTGCAGAAGGTGCGCGATTTCATGACGCGAACCGGGCGCAGCGTGTTCGTCGGCGAATATGGCGCGAACGATGTGAGCGGCGTGCCGGTATCCGAGCGGATCAAATATTACGGCACGATTAGCGCGGCCTATGCATCGATCGGGGTGCAGAGCTGCGCCTGGGCCTATACCAACACCTTCCGCCTGCGCGACGGCGGGGCCTGGGTGCCGGGCATGGTCGAGGCGATCCGGACGACGACTACACTGCAGTGAGGGGCGGGCTGCAATGATGGGGCCGCAATGACCCGGGCGGGTTGAGGCGGCGGGCGACTTCCCGCATAAGCCGGGGAATGCGCCGCCTGTTTTCCGCTTCGATTGCGCTGCTTGCGCTCGCTTCCTGTGCAGAACCGGCTGTGGTGCCCCAGCCTGCGCCGCCAGCCCCTGCGCCCACGCCCGCACCGGCCCCCGCGCCCGCACCGACGCCTTCGCCGACGCCCAGCCTGAGCGGGGACTGGCGCGACTGGCCGCTGACGCCGGGGACCTGGGCCTACCGGCAGGACGATCGCGGCAGCATCGCCTTATATGGACAGGCCGGCGCGGAGGCGGAGCTTACCCTGCGCTGCGACAAGGCGCGCGGGCGGCTGTATCTCTCTCGCCGGAGCGACGCGCCGGGAGCGCTGACCGTGCGCACCTCGACCGATCGCAAGACGCTGAATGCGCTGCCGACCGGGGGCACGCCATCCTATGCCGCAGTGGAACTGGCCCCGCGCGATCCGCTGGTGGATTCGATCGGATTCAGCCGCGGGCGCTTCGTGGTGCAAGGGGGCGGCGCGGCGGATCTGGTGGTGCCGGCATGGCCCGAGATATTGCGCGTGGCGGAAGATTGCCGCTGAGCGCGACAGGCCCGAAGTTCTGATTCTGACGGCAAACTAAATTAATACAAGCCTTGTGCTGCGACTCGCGCTGATTCAGTATGTTGGCGCGCCCAGAAGGGTGCGCCGTTTCAACTAGCGAAAGGAGGTGATCCGATGTCTCATGGTTCAGCAATGGGGTCGGTTCAGTTCGTTCGGGAGACGCACCGCTGAGCGGAAGCGCGGGTGGAAGCCCTCCATCCGTAATCGTGCCGGGAGGTATCCTCCTCCAAACAACGGCAGGAAGCTGAAGCAAAGCGGTCCGCCTGGTCTCCCGGGCTGGAACAATCCGGCCGCTGACCATGTCGGAGGTCGCCGGAGCCCAGATGGGTTCCGGCGGCCTTCTTCGTTTTGGGGTGTTGTTCTTCTTTGGAGGGGTGGGCGCTTGCCAGCGGCGCGGCTCGGGCTATTTCCGGGGCGAACCTATAAGGGCCCGCGCATGCAGATTCCCACGCTGACCATCCCGAGTGTCGCCATCGAAGGCTCGGACGAACGCTTTCCGGTGCGGCGGATCTTCTGCGTCGGACAGAATTATGCCGATCATGCCCGCGAGATGGGAAGCAATCCCGAGCGGGAAGCGCCGTTCTTCTTCTCCAAGCCCGCCGATGCGGTGGTCGAGAATGGCAGCGTGCTCGCCTTTCCGCCGCGCACGCAGGATCTGCACCATGAGGTCGAGCTGGTGATCGCGCTGGGCGCGGGCGGGGCGGACATTTCGGTAGGCGATGCGCTGGATTCCGTGTTCGGCTGGGCGGTGGGGATCGATTTCACGCGGCGCGACTTGCAGGCAGCGGCGAAGAAGGCCGGGCGTCCGTGGGACATGGCCAAGGGCTTCGACCAGTCCGCACCGGTGAGCGCGATCCGCCGTGGCGCGGTGCCGGCCGCAGGCGCGATCACCCTCTCCGTGGACGGCGCGGTGCGCCAGACCGGTGACCTTTCGGACATGATCTGGAACGTGAGCGAGATCATCGCAACGCTTTCGACCTATGTCAGGCTGGCACCGGGGGATCTGATCTTCACCGGCACACCTGCGGGAGTGGGGCCGGTGCAGCCGGGGCAGGCAGTGATTGCCGAGGTTTTGGATAAGCGGCTGGAGGTTTCGTTTCCGGGGTGAGGGCGGGATAATTCCTCCCCCGGAGGGGGAGGTGGCAGCCGTTAGGCTGACGGAGGGGTAGCCTCCACCAGCGATACCGTCTCGCTTGGGGCGAATAACCCCCCCCC
>NZ_BCTZ01000013.1 GCF_001591025.1 Sphingomonas soli NBRC 100801 | reverse complement strand
CAGCCGGTTCGGAAAGAGCCGCCCCTTCAGGCCCCTCTCCCCGACCCTCTCCCCTGAAGGGGAGAGGGAGATTATGCATCCGGGTAGATCGGGAAGCGCTCGCACAGCGCGCGGACGCGCTCGCGGACATTGGCTTCGATCTGCGCGTCGCCCTGCTCGCCATTCTTGCGCAGGCCGTCGAGCACATCGGCGACCATGTTACCGATCTCGCGGAACTCGCCCGGGCCGAAGCCGCGCGTGGTGCCGGCGGGCGAGCCGACGCGGATGCCGCTGGTCTTGACCGGCGGCAGCGGATCATTGGGGATGCCGTTCTTGTTGCAGGTGATCGCGGCGCGCTCGAGCGCTTCGTCCGCGTCCTTGCCGGTGACGCCCAGCGGGGTGAGGTCGATCAGCGCCAGATGCGTATCGGTGCCGCCCGAGACGACGGCCGCGCCGCGCTCCTTGAGCGTGGCCGCCAGCACCTTGGCATTCTCGACCACGGCGGCGATGTAGCGCTTGTAATCGGGCTGGAGGGCTTCGCCGAACGCAACCGCCTTGGCGGCGATGACGTGCATCAGCGGGCCGCCCTGAAGGCCGGGGAACACCGCCGAATTGATCTTCTTCGCGATCGCTTCGTCATTGGTCATCACCATGCCGCCGCGGGGGCCACGCAGCGTCTTGTGCGTGGTGGTGGTGACGACATGCGCGTGATCGAACGGGGTGGGATGCGCGCCGCCCGCGACGAGACCGGCGAAGTGCGCCATATCGACCATGAAGAGCGCGCCGACTTCATCGGCGATTTCGCGGAACTTGGCGAAATCGATGATGCGCGGATAGGCCGAACCGCCGGTGATGATGAGCTTCGGCTGGTGTTCGAGCGCCTTTGCGCGGACCTCGTCGAAATCGATGAGGTGGGTGACAGGATCGACGCCGTACTGGACCGCGTTGAACCATTTGCCCGACATCGCGGCCTTTGCGCCGTGGGTAAGGTGGCCGCCGGCATCGAGGCTGAGGCCCATGATCGTGTCGCCGGGCTTGGTGAGCGCGAGCATCACCGCGCCGTTCGCCTGCGCGCCGGAGTGGGGCTGGACGTTGGCGAAGCCGCAGTTGAACAGCTGCTTGGCGCGATCGATCGCAAGCTGCTCGACTTCGTCGGAGGGATGGCAGCCCTGGTAATAGCGCTTGCCGGGATAGCCCTCGGCATATTTGTTGGTGAACACGCTGCCCTGGGCTTCGAGCACCGCCTTGGAGACGATGTTCTCCGACGCGATCAGCTCGATCTGGTGCTGCTCACGCTCCAGCTCATGGCGCACGCCGGCGAAGACGGCGGGATCAACTTCGGCGAGGCTCTTGGTGAAGAAGCCGTCGGGCTGGAGCCCTGCCATTTGCGGGTTGGTGCTCATGGTTCAGGCTCCCTTGCTCAATTTGTCCACGCGGCGCTGGTGGCGCTCGCCGAGGAATTTGGTGGTCAGAAACTCGGTGATGCAGGCGCGGGCCATCTCCACGCCGATCAGCCGCGCGCCAAGCGCGATGACATTCGCATCATTGTGCTGGCGCGCGAGGCTGGCCGAAAGCGGTTCGGAGACAAGGGCGCAGCGCGCGCCGGCGACTCGATTTACCGCGATCGAAATCCCGATGCCCGATCCGCAGAGCGCGACGCCAAATTCGGCGCGGCCATCTTCGATTGCCTTGCCCAGCGCGAAGCCATAGTCAGGGTAATCAACGCTTTCGGGGCCATTTGTACCAAGATCGAGCACGTCATGGCCGCTTTCGCGCAGCCAGTCGATGAGTTCTGCCTTCAGCGCGAAGGCGGCATGATCCGAGGCGATGGCGATGCGGCGCGACATGCGGCGTCCCCTAAGCCCAACGGGTGCCGCTGGCTAGAGATGACGAGTGAAAGGGAGAGCAAAATGCGAATGATCCTACCGACCCTGGCCGCCGCACTGGCGCTGGCTGCGTGCAGCACCCCGGAGAATACGACTGCGGAGATCGGCAATGTGGCCGACGGGGCCGGCAATGTGATCGCCAATGCGGGTGAAGCGCTTGATTTGGCTTCCAGCAATGTTGCCGAAGCTACCGGAAATGCCGTCGCAGAAGCGACGCGAGGGTATGATGCGTGGATCGGCCGCTGGAGAGGCGTGGAGGGCATGTATCTCGAGATCTCCAAGGGCGCGGGGCCGGGGCAGTACCGGCTGGAGATGGCATATACGCTCGACGACGAGGGATCGTTTGACGGGGTCGGAACGTTTGACGGGATCGCCTTTACCCGGCCGGACGGCAAGCACGTCCTGCGCGCGAGCGACGGAGACGCGATCGGCCTGAAGTACCTTGATGGCGAGAAGAACTGCCTCATGGTCAAGGAAGGCGAGGGGTATTGCCGCGACTGACCCTTACGGAGAAACCAGTATGAAGAAGATCATCCCTGTTGCGGCCCTGGCGCTGGGCCTGGCCGCATGCAGCGACAGTTCGCAGAGCAACCTCAGCAATTCGCTGGATCGCGCGGGTGATTCGATCGCGAATGCCGCCGACGACACGGGTGACGCGATCAGGAACCGCGCGGATCACGCGGAGGATGCGATCGGCAACAGCGCGGATCGCGCGGGTCACGCGATCGGAAATGGCGCGGATCGCGCCGGTGCGGTTATCGACAAAGCCGCCGAGGATATCGGCAACCGCGCCGAGAAGGTCGGCAGGGATATCGAGAACACGACCCGCTAAATGCTGGCGATGGGTTCGCCCGGTTTCCGGCCGGGCGGCTCCATGCCGCGTCAGAGGCCGCGGATTACATTCCCGGCGGCAGGACCCTTGGGGCCCTGCAGCACGTCAAAATGCACTACTTCGCCCTCTTCGAGGGTCTTGAAGCCTGACCCTTGAATCGCGGTGTGATGGACGAACAGGTCCTTGCCGCCGTCCTCTGGCGTGATGAAGCCAAAGCCCTTTTCGGCGTTGAACCACTTCACGGTGCCTGTTTGCGACATGATCCCCCCTTCGCTTTCCGTCCGCAGGCTTACGCCCGCGCGAGACAGCTTGTGCCGTCCTTTTCACGCAAAAGGTAGATGCGGCGTGCAACCTGGCATTTCGCACCGCCAGGGACCGAGGGCGGCGACCGTGGCCCTCCCGCTGATCAGGCGGCCAGCTTCAGCTCCAGCCGGCCCCAGATCTCGACCAGCGCATCGACCAGTTCGCGCATCATCGTTTCGTCATGCGCGGGGCCGGGGGTAAAGCGCAGGCGTTCGGTGCCCCGCGGGACGGTGGGGTAATTGATCGGCTGGACGTACACGCCATATTCGGCGAGCAGCACGTCGCTGATCTTCTTCGCCTTGACCGGATCGCCGATCATCAGCGGCACGATGTGCGTGGTCGAGGGGAGGACGGGGAGGCCCGCTTCCGCCATCAGTTCCTTGAGCTTCGCCGCTGCGGCCTGCTGGCCCTCGCGCTCGACGCTTGAGCTCTTGAGGTGGCGGACGCTGGCGAGCACGCCGGCGACCAGCACCGGCGAAAGCGAAGTGGTGAAGATGAAGCCCGGCGCATAGCTGCGGATCACGTCGATGATCATCTGATCGGCTGCGATATAGCCGCCCATCACGCCAAAGGCCTTGCCCAGCGTGCCTTCGATGATGGTGACCCGGTCGGCCACGCCGTCGCGCTCGGTGATGCCGCCGCCGCGCGGGCCATACATGCCGACGGCATGAACTTCGTCGCAATAGGTGATGGCGTTATACTTGTCGGCCAGATCGCAGATCTCCGCGATCGGCGCGATATCGGCATCCATCGAATAGACGCTCTCGAACGCGATCAGCTTGGGCGCGCTCGCATCGTCTGCGGCGAGCAATTCTTCCAGATGCGCCAAATCATTGTGGCGGAAGATCCGCTTCTCGCAGCCCGAATTGCGGATGCCCGCGATCATCGATGCGTGGTTGAGCTCGTCCGAATAGATGATGCAGCCCGGCAGCACCTTGGCGAGGGTCGCCAGCGTCGCTTCGTTCGAGACATAGCCCGAGGTGAAGAGCAGCGCGTTTTCCTTGCCGTGGAGATCGGCGAGCTCCTGCTCCAGCTCGATATGATAGTGGGTGTTGCCGCCGATGTTGCGCGTGCCGCCCGAGCCGGCGCCAACATCGTGGAGCGCTTCCTCCATCGCGGCGATCACCTTGGGATGCTGCCCCATCGCCAGATAGTCGTTCGAGCACCAGACGGTGATCGGCTTCGGCCCGTTATGCCCGGCGAAGCAGCGCGCATTGGGGAAAGCGCCCTTGTTGCGCAGGATGTCGATGAACACCCGGTAGCGCCCCTCGGCGTGGAGCCGGTCGATCGCGGAGGAGAAGACCCGCGAATAATCGACGGCGGGGGCTGGGGAGTGCTGATCACGCATGATATTTTCGCCCGTAAACCCAAATCCGGCGAATTTCCAGCACCGGACATGGGACAAATCGTCCAAGTTGCGACCAGTGCGACAGACATGTTCCAGACAAGCTCGCGCGATTCGGGCGCTTCACCGCATCCTTGATCCGGATCAACACATTACGCGCGCCATATGCTATGCTCGCTCCATCGCGGTCCGATTCGCTTTCAGGCACGGCCGCGGCTGAGAGACTTGCGCGCTCCCGCTTGTGAAAAGGAGCATTACCATGACCAGTCATGATCTCGATTATTTTGCCAGACGTGCGCAGCAGGAGCGCGACAGCGCCGAGCGCACCGAAGACAGCATCGCCAAGCGCGTGCACAGGGAAATGGCCGATCGCTACGCCGCGCGGCTGAACGAGATCGCGCCCGCCCAGCAACAATCAGGCGGCTAGAGCGACTCGATCACGGCCAGGCCATGGCGCGCCAGGGCGGGCGCCAGCGCCTGGGCGGCGGCATCGAGCCGGGTGAACACCGCCCGCCCCGCCGGCCGCACCTCCGGCCAATCCTGATCCCGGGTAAGGTATGCGACCCTGCGGGCGATGCCGGGACCGCCGTCCACAAACCGCACCGTATGCGGCGCGGCGGCAGCCAGCTCGCCCTCAAGAAGCGGGAAATGGGTGCAGGCATTGACGATCACGTCGAGCCGGTCGCCGCTGGGCTGGGCAAACAGCCCGTCGAGCACGGCGCGGAGACGATCGGGGCTGGGCGACTCCCCGCCTAATGCCCGTTCGGCCAGCTCGACCAGTTCGGCCGATCCGTGCCGCAGGACGGTGCAATCGGCAGCGAAGCGCGCGGTAAGATCGTCGACATAAGGCTGGCGGACGGTGGCTTCGGTGCCCAGAACCCCGATCACGCGGGTCTGGCTCAGTGCGGCGGCGGGCTTGATCGCGGGCACCGTGCCGACGATCGGGATATCGAGCGCGGCGCGAACATGCTGGAGCGCGATCGTTGACGCGGTGTTGCAGGCAATGACGATCAGGCGCGGATCATAGCGCTCGGCCAGCCGCCCCAGCAAAGCGGGGACGCGCGCCGCAATCTCGCCCTCGCTGCGCGTGCCATAAGGGAAACCCGCCGAATCGGCGACATAGACGATCGGGGCGCGGGGGAGCAGCGCGGCGGTGGGCGCGAGCACCGACAGCCCGCCCACACCGGAATCGAAGAAGAGGATCGGGCGGCGGTCTGGCATGGGATCCGGCTGACAGAGATTATTGCACCCGCTTACGAGAGGGCCTAGCCTGCGCGCAAGAAGGGGGCAGGGTGCAAAGCGAAATCCTTTGGGCGGCCCCGGCTGCTGCGATCATTCTGGGATATCTGCTCGGTTCGATCCCGTTTGGGGTCTTGCTGACGCGCATGGCGGGCGCGGGCGACCTGCGCACGATCGGATCGGGCAATATCGGCGCGACCAACGTGCTGCGCACCGGGCGCAAGGGGCTGGCGGCGGCGACGTTGCTGCTCGACCTCGCCAAGGGCGCGGCGGCAGTGCTGCTCGCGGGATGGCTGTTCCCCGGAACCGCGATGCTGGGCGGCATGGCCGCATTCCTGGGGCATTGCTATCCGGTGTGGCTCAAATTCAAGGGCGGCAAGGGCGTCGCGACGCTGATGGGGATCGTGCTGGCGCTGCACTGGCCCTCTGGACTCGTCTATGCGGCGGTCTGGCTGGGGTTGCTGGGGGCGTTGCGCATCTCGTCGGTCGCGGGGATGGCGGCGGCGGTGAGCGCGCCGGTGAGCGCCGCCTATTTCGGGCGGATCGATATCGTGCTCATGCTGCTCGGGCTGGCGCTGATCGTGCTGTGGAAGCATCGCGACAACATCGACCGACTGCTGAATGGCACCGAGCCGCGCATCGGCGGCAGGAAGAAGCATGGCTGATATTCGCGAGGCGCGGCTGCAATTGCTGCGCTCGGCGAATATCGGACCCGTCACCTATCGGCAGTTGATCGTCCGCTTCGGCACCGCCGAGGCGGCGCTGGAGGCGGTGCCGATGCTCGCGGCGCGGGGCGGCGGGCGTGTGCCGGCAATTGCCGATCCAGGCGCGGTGCGGCGTGAGATCGCGACGGTGGAGAAATTGGGTGCGCGCTATCTGTTCCTGGGCGACCCGGATTATCCTGCCTTGCTGGCCGAAACAGACAGCGCGCCGCCTGCGCTGATCGTGCGCGGGCGCGCGGAATTGCTGGCGAAAAGCTGCGTGGCGATGGTGGGCGCGCGCAACGCCAGCGCTGCCGCCTGCCGCTTTGCCCGGCAGCTTGCGCTCGGGCTGGCGGATGCCGGGGCGACTGTAGTGTCGGGGCTGGCGCGCGGGATCGACACGGCGGCGCATGTCGGATCGCTGCCGGGCACCGTGGGCGTGATCGCCAGCGGGATCGATATCGGCTTTCCGCCCGAGAATCGCGAGCTTCAGGAGCGGGTCGCCAACGAAGGGCTGCTGATCGCCGAGCAGCCCCCGGGGACCGAGCCGCTGGCGCGCTTCTTCCCTTCGCGCAACCGGATCATCGCGGGGCTGTCGCTGGGCACGGTGGTGGTCGAGGCTGCGCCGCGATCGGGTTCGCTGATCACCGCGCGGCTGGCGGCGGAGGCGGGGCGCGACGTGATGGCCGTGCCCGGTTCGCCGCTCGATCCGCGCGCGCAGGGCTGCAATCTGCTGATCCGCGAAGGCGCGACCCTGGTGCAGAGCGTGGACGACATATTGGAGGCAATCCGCCCAATCGACGCGCGGGCAGTGCGCGCCCCGGCCAGCGGCTGGGGCGGCCCGCCGCCAGAAGACGCCAGCGATAGCGAGCGGCGGGTGGTGGAGGGCTTGCTCGGACCGGTCCCCGTCGGGGTGGATGAGCTTATCCGCCAGGCGGGCCTCGCCTCGGCTGTGGTTCAGATGGTGTTGCTCGAACTGGAACTTGGCGGGAGGCTGGAGCGTCACGCGGGTGGCAAGGTGAGCCTGGCCTGAATGCGCACGGTCATCCCGGACCTGCTCCGGGGTCCACGCAGCGGCATGCGCCGGACAAGAGGTTCAAGCGCCAAGCCGTGCGGCTGAGTGGACCCCGGAGCAGGTCCGGGGTGACGAAAATTCAAGGTCCGCGAGGGGCCGTTACCTGACCGGCGGCATTCGAGCGTCCGTTCTAGTGCGGTACATATTGCACCCGGGCCGTGCCATCGGCCCAGACCGGCAGGTAAATGCCCTGGCCTGCGGCTCTTAGCTCACCCGTTTCCACCTTCGTGATATCGGCGCGGATGACGAAATCGCCCTCGCGCTTCTGCTCGATCGCACGGTGGATCTTGCCGAGCAGCTTTTCGAAATCATTGGTGAAGTTCTGGGTCAGCGCACCGGCCACCACTTCGGACAAGGCGGGGCTGTTGACCAATTGCACCAGCAGATCGCCACCAATGCCGTTGGTTTTTCCGCGCACCTCCAGATCGGTGAAGGAGACCTTGCGCGAATCCTTCTCGTTCACCGGCCTGGCCGAAATCCACACGGTGCCCACCGTATCCTCGGTTGAGGATTGCGGACGCGCAGCAATGTCCAGCCCCATCGCGATGCGGCCGCCTGTGGTGCCGTAGGCGGTGACCTTGCCGAACTTGGCGGTGACGGGGCCGAGCCCGGGCAGGTCGAACGGACGGGCCGATCGCTTTACCAGCGCCTTCAGCACCACCGGCTCCAATTGGGAATAATCGGCGATGACGGGGATGAAGAAGCGCAGCTGATTGCCCTTAAGCTCCTTTTGCAGCGCGGGCAGCGGCGTGGGTTTGGGGTCTTCCGGGCGCGGGCCGACAAAGGTTTCGGTGCCCGCTTCCATGCTGAGGCTCAGGCGCAATTTGTTGCCGGCCAGCGAATAGCCGCCATAGCTGAGCTGCTTGGGCGTCACGCGCATCCAGACGCTGGGATTGGCTTCGTTCAGGAGCAGCGCGGTGAAGCTCTGTCGCCACGCATCCGCCACCTTGGCGCGAACATCCAGCTTGGCCAGTTCCTTGGGCAGATCGCGCTCCAGATCCGCTACGATGGGGCGGAGCTTCTCGTCGGCCTGTTCGGTGAAGGTGATCCGCTGGCCAAGGAAGTCGATCCCCGGCGGGGTCGTCCAGCCGTAGGAAAGGTCAACCTTGGCCACCGGCGTCCAGTCTTCGCGCAGCGTCAGGCGGACGCGGGCATGCGCCATCGCGCTGCCGGTCGCGGTCTCCTTGAGCACGCCGGCGACATTCTTTGCGCTGATCGCGGCGTTGATCGGAATGTCGGCGATGATCAGCTCACCCTCACCGCGCAGCCGGATCGCGCCGCGCGTCACCGTGCCCGTCACGGTGCAGCTGAGATCGGGCGTCACCTTGATCTTCGCCCTGAAGAGTTTGACGCGCTGGCCCTCGACGCATTTGTCGAACTTCTGGTTGATCGTCCAAAGCGTGCGCGGGATCGCACGCTCCAGCGCCTGCGACAGCGCCGATACATCCGCCTCCAGCGGCACCGCTATCAGCGACGCCTGTTGTGGCGTCTCCACCGGATCATTGACGCGCGGGGGCGGCTCCAGGCTGGTGTTACGCGACCAGAAGAGGATCGCGGCGATCGCAGCGGCGAGGACGATCAGCGCGGCGGCGATGATCGCGATACGGTGCCGCCGGAAGCCGGCCGGTGCCTGGGCATCTGTAGACAAAGGTTCGCAACCCCATGGGAGATGCGGGGGACTACGCTTTCGCGCGCGTAACGGTTCCCCGGCGAGCGCGGCGTGCCGGACCGCACGGGTTGCGCATGGCCAAAGCGCTTGCAAAACCTTCCGGGCTTGACGAAGCGCGGGACGGGCCACCACCCTCGTACGCGTACACGTAAGGGATCACTTACAACTCATGCAGCTTGTCATCGTAGAATCGCCTGCAAAGGCGAAGACCATCGAGAAATATCTGGGCAAGGACTATCGCGTCCTCGCTTCCTACGGCCATGTCCGCGACCTGCCGGCGCGCGATGGTTCGGTGAACCCGGACGAGGGCTTCTCGATGGAATGGGAAGCCTATTCCGACAAGGGCAAGCAGCTAAAGGCGATTACCGATGAGGCCAAGAAGGCCGACCGGTTGATCCTCGCCACCGACCCTGATCGCGAGGGCGAGGCGATTAGCTGGCACGTGCAGGAAGTGCTCAAGCAAAAGAAGGCGCTGCCCAAAGAGGTCGAACGGGTAACCTTTAACGCGATCACAAAGCCCGCAATTTTAACCGCAATGGAACATCCGCGCGAACTCGATACCGATCTGATCGACGCCTATCGCGCCCGCCGCGCGCTCGATTATCTGGTGGGCTTCACGCTTTCGCCCGTGCTGTGGCGAAAGCTGCCCGGTGCCAAATCGGCGGGGCGCGTGCAATCGGTGGCGCTGCGGCTGGTGGTGGACCGCGAGCGCGAGATCGAGGCGTTCAAGCCGCAGGAATATTGGTCGGTTACCGCCGATATGGAGCAGGACGGCACGGCGTTCGTCAGCCGTCTCGTCAAGTATAAGGGCGAGAAGCTCGACCGGCTCTCGATCGGTGATGGCAAGACCGCCGAGGCCGCGAAGCTGGCGGTCGAGCAGGGCCGCTTCAGCGTCGCATCGGTCGAGACCAAGCCGGCGATGCGCAATCCGCCGCCGCCCTTCACCACCTCGACGCTGCAGCAGGAAGCCGCGCGCAAGCTGGGCTTCTCGGCCAGCCACACCATGCGGATCGCGCAAGGCCTCTACGAGGATGGCGCGATCACCTATATGCGTACCGATGGCGTGCAGATGGATGGCGATGCGATCCAGGCGGCGCGCCGGGCGGTGGTGAACCGCTATGACGGGCATTACGTCCCCGAAAAGCCGCGCCACTACACCGCCAAGGCCAAGAATGCGCAGGAAGCGCACGAAGCGATCCGACCGACCGATTTCGGCAAGGACAGCTATGGCGGCGGCGATCACGCGCGGCTCTATGACCTGATCTGGAAGCGCGCGCTGGCGAGCCAGATGGCGAGCGCGCGGCTGGAGCGCACCACGATCGAACTGGAGGATGCGACGGGCCAGCACGGGCTGCGCGCGACTGGTCAGGTCGTGCTCTTCCCCGGCTATCTCGCGCTATACGAAGAAGGCCGCGATGACGAGGGCGACGAGGAATCGCGTCGCCTGCCCAAGCTGAGCGAAGGTGCCACGCCTGCCAAGAAGGACGTGAAAGCAGAGCAGCATTTCACCCAGCCGCCGCCGCGCTTCTCCGAAGCGTCTTTGGTCAAGCGGATGGAGGAATTGGGGATCGGCCGCCCGTCGACCTACGCGTCGGTGATCCAGGTGCTCAAGGACCGCGCCTATGTTCGCGTGGAGAAGAACCGCTTCTTCGCAGAGGAAAGCGGGCGGCTGCTGACCGCGTTCCTCGAGCGCTTTTTCGAGCGCTATGTGAATTACGATTATACCGCGGGGCTGGAAGAGGAACTGGACGAGGTATCCGGCGGCCGCGCGCAGTGGCAGGCGGTGCTCGATGCCTTCTGGAAGGACTTCAAGCCGCGTACCGCTGAGGTGATGGAGCAGAAGCCGTCCGAGATCACGGCGGCGCTCGACCAGTTCCTTGCGCCCTATCTGTTCCCGCCCAACGCAGACGGCAGCGATCCGCGGCTCTGCCCGAAATGCGGCGAGGGCCAATTGGCGCTGCGCGGCGGCCGCTTCGGTGCGTTCGTTGCCTGCTCCAATTATCCCGAGTGCAAATTCACCCGGCGCTTTGCCCAGCCGGGCGGCGAGGGCGATTCATCGGGCGGTGATGAGACCCTGGGCGTTGATCCGGAGACCAATCTGCCGGTCGAGCGCAAATCGGGGCGTTTTGGTCCCTATATCCAGCTCGGCGACGGGAAGGACGCCAAGCGCGCCTCGATCCCGAAGGATGTCGAGCTCGATCTGGAATTGGCGCTCAAGCTGCTCAGCCTGCCACGCACGATCGGCGCGCATCCGGAGACAGGCGAGCCGATCACGGCGTCGATCGGGCGCTATGGGCCGTATCTTGCGCATGCGGGCAAATATGCGCGGCTTCAGGGCACGATGGAGGTGTTCGAGACCGGCATGAACGCGGCCGTGGTCAAGCTGGCAGAGGCGGCGGCCAATGGCGGACGCCCGGCGCGCGGCGCCGCACGCGAGCCGCTCAAGATTCTCGGCAAGCATCCGCGCACCGAAGCCGAGATCAAGCTGATGGCCGGTCGCTATGGCGAATATGTCACCGATGGCGAGACCAACGCGACCCTGCCCAAGTCGATCGACAAGGATCAGCTGACGCTGGAGGAAGCCGCGCAACTGATCGACGCGCGCGCGGCGGCGGGGCCGGCCAAGGGCAAGATGAAGGCCGCGTCGAAAAAGGCTGCTGCGAAGAAGCCCGCGGCGAAAAAGGCTCCCGCAAAGAAGGCGCCGACCAAGAAGGCTGCCGCGAAGGCCGCCGAGGAATAGGATGCGGCCGCCACGTCTGGTCATCTTCGCCTTTGGCGCGTTGATCCTGATCGTGGCGGCGATCCAGTGGCGCGATGGCGATCGGAAGCTGGCCGAGGAAGCCGCGAAGGCCGTGGTGGTGTTCGAGCGAACCACGGCTACGCCGGAAAGCACGATACGCGATTGCCTGATCAAGGATGGCGGCCTGGGGCTGTCCGGCCAGGAAGCCTGGGGCTCACTACGCTGGGAGCCGAGTATCAAGCGCGCGCTCAACGAGGGGCGCAGGACGATGGTCGACGTGGCCGAACTGGGCGAAAGGCGGCGGGTCCGTTTCTATTCGTACAAAGGGCAGCCGATGCGCGAGAGCGAACGCGCGACGCTCGAGAAATGCATCGTCGCTGCGGGCTAAAGCAGCCGCGCAATCAGCCAGGCAGCCAGCCCGAGCTGGATCGCGAGCGTGGCGATGACGCCCAGCGCGCGCGGGAGCGGGGGCGGCCCCTTCGTCTGGACGTAGAGCCCCAGCGCGTGGAGTAGCCGTGCGCTGACGAAGGCCACTGCGAGATAGATGAGGATCTGGCGGTCCGCCCCGCCAAATTCGAGGAGGCCCATCAGGATCAGCGTAATCGGCGCGTTTTCGGCGAGGTTGCCATGCGCGCGGCTGGCTGAGGTGAGACCGGGGTCGTCGCCGAGGCCGAAGGGCTTGCGCGTGCGAAAGCGGTTTCGGATCGTGTCGAGCGCAAGCAGCACAAGCAGGATCGCGAGCGCGGCGGCCGTGAAGCCAGTTACCGTCAAATGCATCGGTGCTCTCCCTCTATCGGGAGAAAGCTAGGCCGATGCTGCGACGAAGTCGAATATCAGGCGCGTATCGCTGTGCGTGCGCTCAGGCGGCGCGGGCTTGGGTGAGGATCAGCCACGCACGCGCGGCCTTCTGCGCTTCGATGATCTCGCGCGCGGTCATGTCTTCGCTGATCTCTGCGCGGCAATCCTTGGCGCGTTCGTCCCCCGACATGGCGGCCAGATTGAACCATTTGTGCGCTTCGATCAGGTCGATGGGCATGCCCTCCGCCCCGCTCGAATAGACCATGCCCAGATCAAAGCATGCATTGGTATCGCCGCGCGCCGCATCGCGGAGCCGACTTTCGATCAGAAACTGTGCGCTCTTGAGACTGCTGCCCATGCCGCTACCCCTTTTCCACCCTCACTGGGTCGTTGCGGGTTCTCGCAGGCAATCTCACAACAAATGGTTAACGCCATTTAACCGTGCTTATTCATGGGTTACGGCGATGTTGTCGATCAGCCGGGTCCCGCCGATCCGCGCAGCGGCGAGCAGGCGCATCGGCTGCCCCTCGATCGGGGCGCCCAGCGTGGCTGCGTCGCGCAACTCGACATAATCCACATCGAAGCCGGCAGCGGTGAGCGTGTCGATCGCCTGGGCCAGCGCAGCCGCCGGATCGCCCCCGGTCGCGATGCTGCGCTCGGCGGCCCCCAGCGCGCGGGGCAGCGCAACTGCCTTCGCCCGGTCCTCGGGTAACAGATAGGCGTTGCGGGAGGAGAGGGCTAGGCCGTCATCCTCGCGCTGGGTCGGCACCCCCTGGATCACGAGCGGGAGCTTCAGATCCAGCACCATGCGGCGGATCACCGCAAGCTGCTGCCAGTCCTTCTCGCCGAACAAGGCGACATCGGGACGGACCTGATCGAACAGGCGCGCGACGACCGTGGTGACGCCGTCGAAGTGCCCGGGCCGGTGCGCACCGTCGAGCACATCGCCGATCTCGCTTGCGCGCACGTCGATTTCCGGGCCGTTGGGATACATTTCCTCGACCGGTGGCATCCAGAGCAGGTCGACGCCCGCAGCGGTCAGCATCCGCGAATCCGCCTGCTCCTTGCGCGGATATTGGGCGAAATCCTCGTTCGGGGCGAATTGCGTGGGATTGACGAAGATCGAGACGACGACGCGATCGGCGGCAAGCTTGGCCTCTTCAACCAGCGCCATATGTCCCGCATGGAGCGCGCCCATAGTGGGCACCAGCGCGATACGCGCACCGGCGGCGCGGTAAGCGGAAATCGTCTCTCGAAGCTCATCGACGCGACGGGTGGTTTGCACGCGTTAACACTTTCGATACAGAGGAAGGGCGGCCTTCTATGGGGGAGGGGCGGCACGATCAATAACGGAAGTTGGTTAGTCTTGAGCGACGGATCGAAGCGATTGCACGTACTGGTTTTCGCCAACGAGAAAGGCGGCACGGGCAAGTCCACCACTGCGGTGCATGCCGCGATCGCGCTCGCCTTCAAGGGCGCGCGCGTGGCGTGCTTCGATCTCGACCATCGCCAGCGCACCATGGGCCGCTATCTCGACAATCGGCGGGAAACGATCCGGCGGACCGGGCGGGACCTGCCGATGCCGGTTTATGAAACGCATGACGGCGAGAGCATGGATTATTTCTCGTCCACGCTGGAGCGGCTGGGCGAGAATGCCGACTTCCTGGTGATCGACACGCCGGGACGCGACGACAAGTTTGCCCGGATTTCGGTGACGAACGCCGATACGCTGGTCACGCCGATGAACGACAGCTTTGTCGATTTCGACCTGATCGGGCAGGTGGACCCGGAAACCTTCCGCGTTTCCCGCCCGAGCTTCTATTCCGAGATGATCTGGGAATCGCGCAAGCGACGCGCCAAGGCGGATGGCGAGAGCATCGACTGGGTGGTGCTGCGCAACCGCATGCAGCATATCGAGGCGCGCAACATGAAGCGCGTGTCCGAAGCGATCGACCAGCTTTCCAAGCGCGTCGGCTTCCGCGTGATCTCCGGCCTGTCCGAGCGCGTCATCTATCGCGAGCTGTTCCCGCAGGGGCTGACCATGCTGGATGCGGGCGAATTTGGCGCGATGGGACTCAGCCATGTCGCCGCGCGGCAGGAATTGCGCGAGATGATGAGCGGGCTGGCGCTGCCCGAAGTCGCGCTGCCGCTGTTCGCCTGATGGCGAAGATACTCTTCGCCGCGCTGATCGCCGGGGCGATCTATTACATGTTTATCCGGCCGCGCCCCAAGCCCCGGCCCGTGCTCGCCCGCGACGAGGCACGCGAGATCCTGGGGGTGAGCGCCGAGGCGGGGGCCGACGAGATCCGCGCGGCGCACCGTCGGCTGGTGGCAGCGTTGCATCCGGACAAGGGCGGATCGGCAGAACTGACGCGGCGGATCAACGCGGCGCGGGACGCGTTGCTCAAGTAGCTTTGCTTGCAACTTCGCGCGGGCTCGCGGATTAGGCCCTCAACAAATTCCGGGAGGCACCATGACACATCGTTTCGACCCCACGTCGCTGCGCGAATATGACATACGCGGCATCGTCGGCCAGACCCTGGGTCCGGACGACGCGCGGGCGATCGGGCGCGGTTTCGCGACATTGCTGCGCCGCGCGGGCGGCAAGCGCGTCGCGGTGGGCTGGGACGGGCGCATCTCTTCGCCGATGCTTCGCGATGCGCTGGTCGAGGGGCTGACGGCTTCGGGTTGCGACGTGGTGCGCACCGGCATGGGGCCGACCCCGATGCTCTATTATGCCGAAGCCACGCTAGAGGTGGACGGCGGCATCCAGATAACCGGCAGCCATAATCCCGGCAATTACAATGGCTTCAAGATGGTGTTCCAGCATCTTCCGTTTTTCGGGCAGGACATCCAGACGATCGGCAAGCTGGCGGCGGAATGTGATTGGGAAGACGGTGACGGCACCGAGACGGTGACCGACGCCGATATCGAGGACCTGTATGTCGGCCGGCTGCTGGCGGGCTATTCGGGCGGCACCTACCGGATCGGCTGGGACACGGGCAATGGCGCCGCCGGCCCGGTGATCGAGAAGCTCGTCAAGCTGCTGCCGGGTGAGCATCACACGCTCTTCACCGAAGTGGACGGCAATTTCCCCAACCATCATCCCGATCCCACCGAAGAGAAGAATCTGGCCGACCTCAAGCGGCTTGTCGCCGAGAAGCAGCTCGATTTCGGACTGGCTTTCGACGGCGATGGCGACCGTGTCGGCGCGATCGACGGCACTGGCCGGGTGATCTGGGGCGATCAGCTTCTCTCCATTCTGGCGGTACTCGTGCTGCGCAAGGCGCCCGGCTCGACAATCATCGCCGACGTGAAGGCCAGCCAGATGCTGTACGACCGCATCGCCGAGCTGGGCGGCCAGCCGCTGATGTGGAAGACCGGCCATTCGCTGATCAAGACCAAGATGAAGGAAACCGGCGCACCGCTGGCGGGCGAGATGAGCGGGCACATCTTCTTCGCGCAGGATTATTACGGCTTTGACGACGCGCAATATGCTGCCGTCCAGCTGATCAACGCGGTGCATGTGATCGGCAAGTCGCTGACCGAGATCCGCGGCGAGATGCCCGAATTCGTCAACACGCCGGAAATGCGATTCCAGGTGGACGAGAGCCGCAAGTTTGCGGTGGTCGACGAAGTGCTGGCTCGGCTTGAGGCCGAGGGCGCGGATGTGAACCGCACCGATGGCGCGCGGGTCAATACGCCGGATGGCTGGTGGCTGCTGCGCGCTTCGAACACGCAGGACGTGCTGGTCGCCCGCGCCGAGGCGAGGAGCCAGGAACGCCTGGACCGGCTGATGGCGATGATCGACGCGCAGCTCGCGGCAAGCGGGCTGGAGCGGGGCCCGCAGGCGGGGCATTGATCGCCCGGCGCGCGGTGGGACAAATTGTCCAACTGCGCGCAGCGATCCAGCTTCCTATATTGTTGGAATGGCCGTCGAATACTCCAAGCAGATCGATGCGACCGGCAAATGCTGGCCGCGCCTGGAGCCCGTGCAGACGGGCGTGCGCGGGCGCTGTCCGCGTTGTGGGCAGGGGCATATCTTTCAGGGCTTCCTGAAAATGCGCGAAGGCTGCGAAGTCTGCGGGCTGGATTATGGCTATGCGGACCCCGCCGATGGTCCAGCGATCTTCGTCCAGCTCTTCGCCTGCGTCCCGGGCGTGCTGTTCGCGATCCTGCTGGAGATCTATGTGGGCCCGCCCTTCTGGGTGCATATGGTGTTGAGCCTGCCGATCCTGCTGGCCTTCACCGTGCTGCCGCTGCGCCCGATCAAGGGCTGGCTGATCGCGAGCCAATTCTATCACAAGGCGGGCGAGGGACGGCTGCGCCAGAAGGATTAGGACTCGCTTTTGGGCGGTCGAATCCCCAATTAGCCGCCAATGCCGCCACCCCAGCCCACCCTGATCCGCGTTATCGATCTAGAGACCACCGGCGAAAAGCCGCCCGCGCATGCCGTGGTCGAGATCGGCTGGCAGGACGTGGCGCTGGGGGCGGACGGACGCTGGGAATTATATGGCGAAGGCGGCAGCCGGATGGTCAATCCGGGACGGCCGATCCCGCCGCTGACCATGGCGGTCCACCATATCCGCGACGAGGACGTTGCCGATGCGCCGTGGTGGCACGATGTCGCGCGTCCGCTGCTCGATCCCTGGCCCCGCCGGCTGGCGCTGGCGGCCCATCGGGCGAGTTTCGAGGAGCAATTCTGCACGCCTGCGCTCACGCGTGGAGCGGACTGGATCTGCACCTATAAATGCGCGCTCCGGCTATGGCCGGGCAGTCCGCGCTTCTCGAACCAGTATCTGCGCTATTGGCGGATGCCGGAGGGCATGGATCACGAACGCGGCCTGCCCGCGCACCGCGCCTTTCCCGACGCCTATGTGACGGCGTTCCACCTGCGCGACATGCTCAACGAGACGAGCGTCGAGCAATTGATCGCATGGTCGAAGGAGCCGGCGCTGGAGCCGCGCGTGCGCTATGGCCCCGATCGCGGGCGCGAATATGCCGAGATCGACGAGGATGCGCTGATCGCGTTCATGAACGATCGCGATCCCGACATTCGCTTCAGCGCGGAGACGGAATATGCGCGCAGGCAAGGCGGCGGCGCGGTGAAGCGCAGCGGCGTGCCGCCGCAGGACCTGTTGCTCTAGCGCCTGCCGGCGATCAGCGCGCGGACTCCTTCCAGGACCCAGCCATAGACAAGGTGAGACATCGCGCCATGAGCATGGGTCGCGAGGGGCGTCTCCTGCGGCGCCGGGCCCAGATCGGCGGCGGGCACAAGCGTTTCGTCAATCAGCGCCGACGTGATGACCCCATAAGCGCTGCCGAAACCGGCGCTTGCTTCGCTGCGATATTCGGTGAGCACGCCATAGATGCCGCCCAGCACCGCGCCGGTGACATAATGTGCGGCCTGTCCGCTGGTCTCGCGAAGCGGTTCGGGAACAGGCTTACCCGTGACGGCTTCGCCGAGCTTGTCGGCGGCCTTCACCGTTGCCGGGTCGTCCCCGCCTTCATCATCGGGCAGCAGTTTTTTGGCCTGTGCCTGAAATGCAGCCATCGCCGCGGAGGCAACGAGCCCCGCGGCGACGCCTGCGACCAGACCGAGGAACGGGCGGGGCTTCGCCATCAATATGCGATGCGCGTGGCGGTCAGGCGGCGCTTGGCGAGGTAGCTCTGCACGCTGTCATTGCCCGCAAGATGCCCTGCGCCGACCGCGACGAAGACGGTTCCCGGCTTCTCCATCCGCTTCTCGATCCACTCGGCCCAACGCGCATTGCGATCGCTGAGCAGCACCTTGCCGATCTCGGGAGTCTCGCGCATCCCCTCGTTCATCGTATCGCCAAGCGCCACCGGATCGCCGGCCGCCCATTGTGCGACCATCTTCTCGATCATGGGGCCGACCTTGTCGTAATTTTGGAGGGTGGTGGCGAGATAGCTGATCTGAAGATCGTTGGGCAGCGTGTCGAAAAAGCCGAGCTGCTGTTCGGCGGTCTCAAGCCCGATGACAGGTTTGTTCGCGGCTTTTGCGGCATCCGAAAGCGTACGTTCGGCGCCGCTCTCAGGTTCGTATCCAAGCTTCTTGAGAGGTGCCATGCTCGCCATGACGGCGACGAGCCATGGCTCGAATGCGCCCGTTGCCTCGACGGGCATCCCGAGATCGGCGGCGGCGGTCGCCAGCTTGGCGCGGTTCGCTTCCGACAATTTGTCGGTGAAGGGGACACCGGTGGTGTTGAGGCCGAACTTCATGATGAGGCCCTGCATCGTAGCAGGCTCGGGTTCGACCATTTCGAGCACGACCTCGTCACTCTTGTCGAACGCGTCCTTCACCGCCTCGTCAAACCAGCTCAGACCGGGCTTGAGCACATGGACCGTGCCGAACAGATAGACAGTGGTGTCGTCGTCCTTGACCACCCAGATTGCCGGATCGGCGTCCTTCGTCTGCGCCCAGGCGGGCGCAGCGATGAAAGCCGCCAGCGACGCGACCAGGGCAAAAAGCTTCTTCTTCAGCATCCGAATAACTCCACAGGCAGCGGTTCAGGCCCGCGCCTTTTTCCACAGATAGATTACGCTCATCACAACGACCGTCGCTAGAAACAGGATTTCGTGGCTGGGCTCGCGCACGAGGTGCCCTTTCCACAGCACGTACCAGACGGGATAGGCCAGCGCGTAGAAGTTCAACGCCCAGGCGCTCGCGACCAGATTGATGCGGATTTCAAGTTCATCCACGTGGCGCAGGAAATACCAGCTGCCCAGCGGCATCACGACCATCAGCGACGCGGCCACGGCGATCGCCGCGAGGGGCGACAGGCCTTCGATATGCGCGCCCTGCGCCGTGAATATAGCCCCGGTGATGGCGCCGAGCACCATGAAGCCCGCGACCATCAGGGTATAATTGCGCCGGCGCACCGTCTCCGCGCGTTCGCCCGGCCCCTTAGTCATCACTGCCTGCTTGTTCGACATCGGAAAAAATCTCCTCGATCGGCATGGCGAACAGGCGCGCGATCTTGAACGCCAGCGGAAGCGACGGATCGTGCTTCCCCGTCTCGATCGCGTTGATTGCCTGGCGCGATACGCCGAGCCGGCCGCCAAGCTCCGCCTGGCTCCAGTCGCGTTCTGCGCGTAATATCTTCAGCCGATTCCACATGATCGCGGCATGTCTCCACTACCTGACTATCTGTCAGGTATGGCTTACATGCCGAGTCGCGACGGGGTTGTCAATACAACCTGACACTTTGTTAGGTTATGCTGACAACTCCTTCAGCGGGACGGTAGCGTCGGCGAGCGCGGCAGGATCGATTGCGAGCCCTTCGACGACGAGCTTGCGGCCCTGGACATAGTCCTTCACCGAATTGACGCAGTCGAGCGCGATCACCCGGCCCTGGGCCAGATATATTACCGAGAAGCTGCGCGTCGCCGGATCCCCGCGAACCACGCACTGGTCGTGACCCGCCGAGATCCCCACGGTCTGGAGCTTCAGATCATATTGGTTCGACCAGAACCAGGGCACCGCATCATAGCTGGCCTCGATTCCGCAAATCGTCTTTGCAGCAGTCGTCGCCTGATCATTGGCGTTCTGTACCGATTCGAGCCGGATCATCCGATCGCCGGCATGGGCGTTTGCATGCAGCGCGCAGTCGCCGATCGCATAGATATCGGGAAGCGAGGTGCGGCACTGGCCGTCGATCAGCACGCCGTTGCCGCCTTCCGCGCCGGCCGCGAGCAGCGGTTCGACCGATGGGATGATGCCGATGCCGACGATGACCATCTGGGCGGGCACGTTCTCCCCCGATGCCAGGCGCACGCCGCTTACGCTGCCATCGCCCTCAATCGCCTCCACCTGCACGCCGGTGCGTACCGTCACGCCATGTGCGCGGTGTTCGGCTTCGAAGAAGCGCGACAAAGGCTCGCCGGCGACGCGCGCCAGCACGCGATCGAGCGCTTCGAGGACCGTCACCTGCTTGCCGAGCTTGGCGAGCACGGCCGCTGCTTCCAGCCCGATATAGCCGCCACCGATCACCGTGACCTCGCGGACATCCGCCAGCTCTCGCATCATCGCATCGACATCGGCGCGGGTGCGCACGGTGTGGATGCCGCGCAGATCATGGCCGTCGCACGCGATCCGCCGCGGTTTGCCGCCCGTCGCCCAGATCAGCGTGCCATAACTGAAGGTCTCGCCATCAGCGGTGCGAACCATGTGCGCGCCGGGATCGACCGCGACGATCGTGCGTCCGCCCAGCATCGTCACGTCGCGCTCTTCCCAGAAGGTGGCGGGGCGGATCAGCAGGCGTTCAAAGGGCTTGTCGCCCGACAGATATTCCTTGGAAAGCGGGGGGCGCTCATAGGGCAGTTCCGGCTCGTCGCCGATCATCGCCACGCTGCCTTCGAACTTGTTCTGGCGCAGCGCGATCGTGGCCTGTGCGCCGCTATGGCCGGCACCAACGATCAGGACATCGAAATGGCTCATGCTTTCAACCGCTCTGCGTGCCAGGCGACATGTTCGCCGAGGAAGGTGGAGACGAAATAATAGCTGTGATCATAGCCCGGCTGGATGCGCTGGGTGAGAGCAATGCCCGCGTCTCGACATGCGGCCTCGAGCAATTCGGGGCGGAGCTCCTTTTCAAGGAACGGATCGGCGGACCCGGTATCGACCAGCAATTCAGGCAGGCGCGCGCCATCTTCGATCAGCGCCACCGCGTCATGCTCGCGCCACGCAGCGCGATCCGCGCCGAGATAGCCGGCAAGCGCCTTCTCGCCCCAGGGCACTTGGCTGGGTGCGACGATCGGGGAGAAGGCTGAGACGCTCCTGAAACGGCCCGGATTGCGCAAGCCGATGGTCAGCGCGCCATGACCGCCCATCGAGTGGCCGGTAATGCCCTGCCGCGTCATATCCGCTGCGAAGTTCGCTCCGATCAGCGCGGGCAGTTCCTGTTCGATATAGCTGCGCATGCGGAAATGTTGCGCCCAGGGCTGCTCGGTCGCGTCGAGATAGAAGCCCGCGCCCTGGCCGAAATCATAGGCTTCGTCATAGGGTACGCCCTCGCCGCGCGGTGAGGTGTCGGGCGCGATCAGGATCACGCCATGCTCGGCGCAGGCCGCGCGATACTCGCCCTTTTCGGTGACATTGGCATGCGTGCAGGTGAGGCCTGAAAGGAACCAGAGCACCGGCAGCTTTGCGCCTTCGGCATGCGGCGGGACATAGGCCGAAAAGGTCATGTCGGTGCCGGTGGCAGAGGAGCTGTGCTTGTACACGCCCTGCGTGCCGCCATGCGAGCGGTTGGTCGAAACGGTTTCCATGCCTGTCCTCGTCAGCGGAATACGATGGTGCGGATGCCGTTCAGGAACACGCGTCGTGCGCCTACCCAGCGCACCGCGCGCGCCAGAACCTGTGCCTCGATATCGCGGCCGATGCGGATCATCTCGTCCACCGGGGCACGGTGATCGATGCGCTCTACCGCCTGCTCGATGATCGGGCCTTCGTCGAGATCGCTGGTGACGAAATGCGCCGTCGCGCCGATCAGCTTCACGCCGCGATCATGCGCGCGGTGATAGGGCCGGGCGCCCTTGAAGCTGGGCAGGAAGCTGTGATGGATATTGATGCAGCGCCCGGCCAGCCGATCGGCCAGCTCGCTCGACAGGATCTGCATATAGCGCGCCAGCACGAGATAATCGGCCCCCAGCCGCTCGAACTCGGCAAGCATCGCCGCTTCGCGTGGCTCCTTGCCTTCGGGCAGCAGGACGAAGGGCAGGCCATGCCATTCGGTCAGCCCGCGCAGCGTGTCATGGTTCGAAACCACGCCGACGATCTCGACGCCCAGCGATCCGGTCTGCCAGCGATGCAGCAGATCGTTCAGGCAGTGCGAACCCTTCGATACCGCGATCAGCACGCGCGGCAGTTCGGCGGCGTCGGTAAGCTGCCAGTTGAGCGAGAGACTCTCCGCGACCGGCGCGAAGGCCGTGCGGAGCGATTCGGTATCGAGCGGCGCACCTGCCGATTTGAACTCGACGCGCATGAAGAAGCGCCCGGCATCCAGATCGGCATATTGCTGGCTGTCGAGGATGAAGCCGTCGCGTTCGGCCAGAAAGCCGCTGACCGCTGCGACGATGCCGGGGCGGTCAACGCAATCGAGCGTCAGGATCCAGGCAGGCGCGCTCATCCGGCGTTTGGATTGGGCGCGAAGGCGCAGATCTTGTTGCCGTCGGGGTCGCGCAGATAGGCGCCATAGGCCTTGCCCGGCGCGTTCTCGCGCACGCCCGGTGCACCTTCGCAGGTGCCGCCATTGGCGCAACCGGCGGCGTGGAAGGCATCGACCTCAGCAGTCGTCTTTGCCTGAAAGCCGATCGTCCCCCCATTGGCGAAGGTCGCGGATTCACCGTTAGCTGGCTTGCCCACGCCGAGCGCGCCGCCATTGGGCCCACGATAGAAAACCCGGTCTCCCGCCGCGAAGCCCGCTGCGATGCCCAGCGCGCCGAGGGCTGCATCGTAAAAGGTCTTGCTGCGGGCAGGATCGTTCGCGCCGATCATGATATGCGTGAACATCGTTCTCTCCTTAATAGACGACGACGCTGCGGATGCTCTCACCGGCATGCATCAGGTCGAAGCCCTTGTTGATGTCTTCCAGTCCCATGACATGGGTGATCATCGGATCGATCTCGATCTTGCCGGCCATGTACATGTCGACGATCTTCGGCACGTCGGTGCGGCCCTTCGCCCCGCCAAAGGCGGTGCCGCGCCAGTTGCGGCCGGTGACCAACTGGAACGGGCGGGTGCTGATTTCCTTGCCTGCTTCCGCCACGCCGATGATGATGCTGGTGCCCCAGCCGCGGTGGCAGGCCTCTAGCGCGATGCGCATCACTTCGGTATTGCCCGTCGCGTCGAAGGTATAGTCAGCACCACCATCGGTCATCGCGACGATCGTTGCGACCACGTCTTCGCGGCTCATGCCCTTCGAGTTCAGGAACTCGGTCATGCCGAAGCGGCGGCCCCATTCCTCGCGATCGGGGTTGATATCGACGCCGATAATCTTGTTCGCGCCAGCAAGGCGTGCGCCCTGAATGACGTTGAGGCCGATGCCGCCCAGACCGAAGACGACGACATTGTCGCCCACCTGCACCTTGGCCGTGTTGATCACGGCGCCAACGCCGGTGGTGACGCCGCAGCCGATATAGCAGCTCGACTGGAACGGCGCGTCTTCGCGGATTTTCGCGACCGCGATTTCGGGCAGCACGGTGAAGTTCGAGAAGGTCGAGCAGCCCATATAATGGTAGATGGGCTGGCCCTTATAGCTGAAGCGCGTGGTGCCATCGGGCATCAGGCCCTTGCCCTGCGTCGCGCGGATCGCGGTGCACAGGTTGGTCTTGCCGCTCAGGCACGACTTACACTGGCGGCATTCCGGCGTGTAGAGCGGGATCACATGGTCGCCCGGCTTTACGCTGGTCACGCCTGCGCCCACTTCGCGCACCACGCCTGCGCCTTCATGGCCCAGCACGCTGGGGAAGATGCCTTCGCTGTCGAAACCGTCGAGCGTATAAGCATCGGTGTGGCAGATGCCTGTCGCCATGATCTCGACCAGCACTTCGCCGGCCTTGGGGCCTTCGAGATCGAGCTCGACGATTTCGAGTGGCTTCTTCGCTTCGAACGCGACCGCGGCGCGGGTCTTCATTGTTATACTCCCGAACTGGATTCGGGAGTTCGACTAGCCTGTGATGCCGGGTAGGTCGAGGCCCGCGCGCCGCGCGGCGTCGATGGCCTGCGGGTAGCCTGCATCGGCGTGGCGCATCACCCCGGTGGCGGGATCGTTCCACAGCACCCGCTCCAGCCGCGCCGCCGCCTCTGGGGTGCCATCGGCGACGATCACCATGCCCGAATGCTGCGAATAGCCCATGCCGACGCCGCCGCCATGGTGGAGCGAGACCCAGGTCGCGCCGCTGGCGGTGTTGAGCAGGGCGTTGAGCAAGGGCCAGTCCGAGACCGCGTCCGATCCGTCCAGCATCGCTTCGGTCTCGCGATTGGGGCTGGCGACCGATCCGCTGTCGAGATGATCGCGGCCGATCACGATCGGCGCCTTGAGCTCACCCGATGCGACCATTTCGTTGAACGCCATGCCGAGACGGTGCCGGTCGCCCAGGCCCACCCAGCAGATGCGGGCAGGCAGCCCCTGAAAATGGATGCGCTCGCGCGCCATATCGAGCCAGCGATGGAGATGCGCATCGTCGGGCAGCAGCTCCTTCACCTTCGCATCGGTCCTGTAGATGTCTTCCGGATCGCCCGAGAGCGCGACCCAGCGGAACGGGCCGACGCCCCGGCAGAAGAGCGGTCGGATATAGGCGGGGACGAAGCCGGGAAAGGCGAAGGCATCTGCCACGCCTTCGTCACAGGCGACCTGCCGGATGTTGTTGCCGTAATCCACCGTGGGCACGCCCGCTGCGTGGAAATCGAGCATCGCGCGGACATGGACCGCCATCGATGCCTTGGCGGCTTTCGCCACGGCTTCGGGAGCGCTTTCGCGCTCGGCGAACCAGCGCTCGAGCGTCCATCCCTGCGGCAGATAGCCATTGATCGGATCGTGCGCCGATGTCTGATCGGTCACCAGATCGGGGCGAACGCCGCGCCGGACAAGTTCGGGATAGATGTCGGCAGCATTGCCGAGCAGGCCCACCGAAACGGGCGCGGTGGCGTTAGTGACGATTTGCAACGCCTCGTCGAGATTATCCGTCGCGCGATCCAGATAGCCCGTCTCCAGCCGCATCTCGATCCGGCTCGGCTGGCATTCGACCGCGAGGCACGAGGCTCCCGCCATCGTCGCTGCCAGCGGCTGCGCGCCGCCCATCCCGCCCAGCCCTGCGGTGAGGATCCAGCGTCCCGCAAGGCTGCCGCCATAATGCTGGCGACCGGCCTCGACGAACGTCTCATAGGTGCCCTGCACGATCCCCTGACTGCCGATATAGATCCAGCTGCCGGCGGTCATCTGGCCGTACATGGCCAGCCCCTTGCGGTCGAGTTCGTGGAAATGCTCCCAGGTCGACCATTTGGGCACGAGGTTCGAATTGGCGAGCAGTACGCGCGGCGCATTTTTGTGCGTGCGGAAAACGCCGACGGGCTTTCCCGACTGGATCAGCAAGGTCTCGTCATCGCCGAGCCTTTTGAGCGTATCGACGATCCGGTCATAGCTCTCCCAATCGCGCGCTGCCCGCCCGATTCCGCCATAAACGACCAGCTCAGCGGGGTTTTCCGCGACGCGCGGGTCGAGGTTGTTCATCAGCATCCGCATTGGGGCTTCGGTGAGCCAGCTTTTCGCGGTCAGTTCGTTGCCGGTCGTGGCCTGGATGTGGCGGGCATTGTCGATGCGGGTCATGCGGGTGCTTTCGCAAAGGCCGTTGCGGCGGCGAGGATCTGTTCCAGATGGGCGCGGAGCGGGGCGGCGCGATCGGGGTTCCAGATCGGCGGCCAGTTGGTCTCGTCCGGCACGCCCCCGGGCTCGTCGAGATAGGCGCGCATCGCGATCTCCATCTGGATCGCGTGGACGCCGCCTTCGGGGCGGCCGTAATGGCGCGTGGTCCAGCCGCCCCGGAAGCGGCCGTTGAGGACATGGCTGCGCGATGCGCTGGCGGCGACCACGGCGTCGCTCAGCGCAAGGTCGCAGGTCCTGCCCATATCGGTGCCGATATTGAGTTCGCGCAATTCGCCATCGAACAGCCGCGGCACTCGGCTGCGGATCGAGTGGCAATCATAGAGCACCACCATAGGGTGATTCTCTCGCAGGCGCGCGATCTCGGCCTTTATGGCAGCATGATAGGGCGTGAACCACGGCATGCGTTCGGCCAGATCGGGTTCATAGCTTGCGCGATATAGGGATTCACCATCGAAGGTTTCGGTGGGGCAGAGGCCGGTGGTGGTCTGGCCGGGATAGAGCGACTGGCCGGAGGGATCGCGATTGCAGTCGATCACGCTGCGTGAAATATCGGTCCAAATGAAGGTCGCGTCGGCCAATCCTTCGTAGAGCGCCCGGATGTGCCAATCGGCATCGCGGATCGCCCACCAGCGCGATCGGAACGCGGCTTCAAAGCCAGCGAGATCGGTGCCGCCATGGGGGAAAGCGAGGATCAGCGGACTGTCGCTGCGCTCGACGTGGAGCCAGTTCACGCCGCAATCCCCGGAAGATCGCCGGTGAGGAACCCCGGATCGCGGATCAACGTTGCCGCCGCCGCCATGTCGGGTGCCATGTGGCGATCGTGATCGAGCGTCGGCACCTGTGCGCGAAGCATCGCCCGCACCTTTTCGATCGCGGTGCTGGACGCGAGTGGCGCGTGGAAATCACAACCTTGTGCGCCAGCCAGCAACTCGATCGCCAGAATGTGGTCGACGTTTTCCGCCATGCCGATCAAGCGCCGCGCCCCGTGCGCGGCCATCGACACATGATCCTCCTGGTTCGCGGAAGTCGGGATCGAATCGACGCTCGCCGGATAGGCGCGCTGCTTGTTTTCCGAAACGAGCGCGGCGGCGGTAACCTGGGGGATCATGAACCCCGAATTGAGCCCCGGTTGCGGGGTCAGGAACGCAGGGAGGCCCGAAAGCGCGGGATCGACCAGCATCGCAATCCGACGCTCGGAAAGGCTGCCGATCTCGCACAAGGCCAGCGCGATCATGTCGGCGGCAAAGGCGACAGGCTCGGCGTGGAAATTGCCGCCTGACAGAGCCTCATCGGTATTGGAGAAGATAAGTGGATTGTCAGACACGCCATTGGCTTCGGTGACCAGCGTGTCGCCCGCCTGCCTGAGCAGCGTCAGCACCGCGCCCATCACCTGCGGCTGACAGCGCAGGCAATAGGGGTCCTGCACGCGCAGATCGTCGATCGCATGCGAGGCGCGGATCGCGGAGCCCAGCATCAGGCCGCGCAGCGCATCGGCGGTTTCGATCTGCCCGGCGTGGCCGCGCAGCGCATGGATGCGGTGGTCGAAAGGGGTGTCGGAGCCTTTGGCGGCCTCGGTGGAGAGCACGCCGGTGATCAGCGCGGCGCGGTAAAGGCGTTCGGCCTCGAACAGCCCGGCCAGCGAATAGGCAGTCGAAAATTGCGTGCCGTTCAGAAGGGCAAGGCCTTCCTTTGGGCCAAGTGTGAGTGGCGTGAGGTCCGCCGCCGCAAGCGCCTGTGCGGCGGGAAGGCGCGTGCCATCGACGAAGATCTCGCCCACGCCGATCATCGCCGCGGTCATGTGCGCGAGCGGCGCGAGATCGCCCGATGCGCCGACCGAGCCTTGCGCCGGGACGACGGGCACCAACCCCTTGGTCAGCATCGCTTCGAGCAGATCGACCGTGGCGGGAGCGACGCCCGAATTGCCGCGCGCAAGGCTGGCAAGCTTCAGCGCCATCATCAGCCGTGCGATGGGGATTGGCATCGGCTCGCCCACGCCCGCCGCATGGCTCAGCACGATGTTGCGCTGGAGCGTGGCGAGATCTTCGCTTTCGATCCGTACGCTGGCGAGTTTCCCGAAGCCGGTGTTGATCCCATAGACCGGCTCACCGCGTGACAGGATACGGGCAACGGAGGCTGCGCTTTCGGCGATGGCGGGGCGCGCGGCGGGATCGAGCGTCACTGGCCCCCCGCGATAGATTGCGCGCCAGCCCGCATAGGAAACGGCACCGGGAGTCAGCAGCATCGGCCATCCTTGACGCGGGAGTGCAGGGGATTGGCGCCGATGCGATAGACCAGCTCGGCGGGGTCAGCGATGTTCCAGATCGCAAGGTCGCATGCCTTGTCGGGCTCGATCGTGCCAACTTCTTGGGAAAGGCCGAGCGCGCGGGCGGCATGCACGGTGACGCCGCGTAGCGCCTCGGTCACGGTCAGGCGGAACAGCGTCGCGCCCATGTTGAGCATCAGCAGCAGCGAGGTGGTCGGCGAGGTGCCCGGATTGCAGTCGGTCGCGAGCGCGATGGGCACGCCGTGTGTGCGCAACAGGTCGACTGGCGGCAGATGCGTCTCGCGCATGAAATAATATGCGCCCGGCAGCAGCACTGCGACCGTGCCTGCTTCGGCCATCGCGCGGGCATCGGTTTCGGTCGCATGTTCCAGATGATCGGCGGATAGCGCGCCATGACTGGCGGCAAGACTTGCGCCGCCCAGCGCTGAGAGTTGCTCGGCGTGGAGCTTCACCGCGAAGCCTGCCTCGCGCGCTGCGGCAAGCACGAGTCCGGATTGTTCGGGGGTGAAGCCGATCCCTTCGCAGAACGCGTCCACCGCGTCGGCCAGGCCGATTGCGGCGGGGATCATCTCTTCGCACACCAGATCGACATAGGCGTCGGCGCGGCCGACATATTCTGGGGGCAAGGCATGTGCGCCGAGCAGGGTGGGCGAGACGCGGACGTCGCGCACTGTGCCCAGCACACGGGCGGCGCGGAGCATCTTGAGCTCGTCCTCGACGCGCAGCCCATAGCCGGATTTGATCTCGATTGTCGTGACACCCTCGGCAAGCAGCGCATCGAGCCTGGGGAGGGCGCTTTCGACCAGTTCTGCCTCGCTCGCGTCGCGCGTGGCGTGCATCGTTGAAAGAATGCCACCGCCCGCGCGTGCAATCTCCTCATAGGATACGCCTTCCAGACGCATCGCCCATTCGTTCGCGCGATTGCCCGCGTGCACCAGGTGGGTGTGACAATCGATCAGGCCCGGCGTGATCCAGCGACCGCTGCAATCGATGGTCTCTGCCGCCTTGGGCGCGTCGGCGCGTGGCCCGGCATAGACCAGGCGGCCGTCGCGGCATGCGATCGCGCCATCCTCGATCACGCCCAGATCGTCGCCCGCCATCGTCGCGAGTCGCGCATTGGTCCATAGCCGGTCCATGGCGCGATGTTGCGCGGGCCTCTGGATTATGTCTAGACATAATATTCAGGAGGCCCAGTTGATGTATCTCTGGTTTGAAAGCGCACTGCTCACCACCGGCTGGGCGCTCGACGTGCGGATCGGCATCGCGGGCAATGCGATCACATCGATCGAACCAGGCGCGCCTCCGCGTCCGGGCGATGCACGGCACGGCGTGGCGTTGCCGGGCCTTTGCAACGTGCATAGTCATGGATTTCAACGCGGCATGGCGGGATTGTCGGAGCGGCGCGGGCGGCCCGATGATGATTTCTGGAGCTGGCGCGAAGTGATGTACCGCTTCCTCGACCGGCTGACCCCCGATGACATCGCCGCGATAACCGCGCAGGCCTATGTCGAAATGCTCGAAAGCGGGTTCATCCGCGTGGGCGAGTTTCACTATCTGCACAATGACGTGGATGGCGGACGCTACGGCGATCCGGCGGAGACGGCGGGCGCGATAGTTGTGGCTGCGGAGGCGAGTGGAATAGGCCTGACGCTCCTGCCGGTCTTCTATGCCCATTCCGATTTTGGTGGCGCCGCGCCGAAGCAGGGGCAGCGGCGGTTCCTCAGCGATGTGGAAGACTTTGCGCGGCTGGTCGAAGCAAGCCGCGCGAAGCTTCCGGCGGACGGCGTGCTTGGTATCGCACCGCATTCGCTGCGCGCGGTGACGCCGGACGAACTGGCCGCACTCCTGCCGCTGGCTGGCGACGGTCCTGTCCACATCCACGCTGCCGAGCAGGTGAAGGAAGTCGAGGCGTGCCTCGCATGGAGCGGCGCGCGCCCCGTGGAGTGGCTGCTCGACAATGCCGATGTCGATCCTCGCTGGTGCCTGATCCATGCGACGCATCTGAGCGACCGGGAATGCGACCGGCTGGCGTCGAGCAAGGCGGTGGCGGGGTTGTGTCCGGTGACCGAGGCCAATCTGGGCGACGGGATTTTCCCTGCGATCCGCTATCTGGCGAGCGGCGGGCGGATCGGTGTCGGCACCGATTCCAACATTCTGATCGATGCGCCCGGTGAAATCCGCGCGCTCGAATATTCCCAGCGGCTGGCGCATCGCCGCCGGGCGCTACTCGCGGCAGAGGGCGCATCGGTAGGGCGCACGCTCTTCGATGCGGCGCTTGCCGGTGGCGCGCAGGCGCTGGGCGTGGGCGGCGGGCTGACGGTGGGCAGCCCCGCCGATCTCGTCGCGCTGGATAGCGATCATCCAGCTCTTGCCGGTATGGCGGGAGACAGCGTGCTAGACGCATGGATCTTCGCCGCGCGGCACGGCGCGGTGCACGGTGTGTGGCGCGGCGGGCGGCAGATGGTAGCGAACGGTCGCCATATCGCGGCGGACGCCGTGGCAGCGCGCTACCGTCAGACAGTCGCGGCCCTGCTCGCATGACCGTCGAGGAACGGATCCGCTCGGATATCGAGGCGCGCGTGCATTCGGGCGAATGGCGGCCGGGGGATCGCATCCCCTTCGAGCATGAGCTGGTCGCATCCTATGGCTGCTCGCGTGCCACGGTCAGCAAGGCGCTGACCCGGCTGGCGCGCGCGGGCCTGATCGAACGGCGGCGCAAGGCGGGGTCGTTCGTGGCCGACCCGCAAGTGCATTCGGCGGTGCTGGAAGTGCCCGATCTCGCCGCGATGATCGCGGCGCGGGGCGAGGCCTATTGCTGGAAATTGCTGGACCGGCGGGTCGACGGCGCGGAACTGCTCGTCACCGGCGTGCACCATGCGGCGGGAAGGCCCTTTTGCCTGGAGACGCGGACGATCTTTCTCGCGGCGGTGCCGGAAGCGGGGGAGGAATCCTTCGATACGGTTTCGCCCGGAAGCTGGCTGCTCGGCCATGTTCCGTGGACACGGGCGCGCCATGGCATCCGCGCGGTCGAGGCGGATGCGGGGCAGGCGGCCCTGCTGGAAATGGCGGCTGGCAAGGCGTGCCTGCTGATCGAGCGGCGGACCTGGCGGATGGACGCACCGGTGACGCTGGTCGAGCAATTGTTCCCGGGGGATCGCTACGATCTCGTGGCCGAATTCAGGCCGGGCGCCTCCTGAGGGGGCAATGGCGCTGCCTGCTAGGATTGAACTCACGAACTCGCCCTTGCGACGGCGAACTCTATCGATTGAAGCGTTCCCGAGCCGTTCGTGTCATTTCGACCAAATGGGGAGTGCTGTCATTGCAATCATCCCGTCAGCACGAATGGCACGAAACGTATCGGCGCTGGTTTGCAGTCTGACTGGCTGACCAAGAAACAACGGTGCCTGAGCACGAAAGGAAAAGCCGGCCAGAGGCCGTAGGCGTCCGGCGAGCTCGGCAAGCTTGCTCGCGGTGAACGGGCCATGGATGACTAGGGCCGGATAGCCTTCCTCCGCTTTTGCATAGGGCAGGTCGTAATGGATGCGGTGACCATTGAAGGTCGCCGCCGAGAAGCGGAAAAGATTGACCTCGTCCGGGTGCCATAGCTCCCCCTCGATTGGGTCCGCTGAGGGCGCCGGCATAGGCGCAGGTCCGCTATCGCCGCGATAGACATAGCTTTGCCGTTCCGACACGCGCGGCAGGCCATCCTGCGTCACGACGCGATCGACTTCGACGAACAGGAGATCGCCCGAACGTCCGCTCTTGTGTGCAACATCCGCGATCGTGCCGGTCATTTCGGCGGGCTGGCCGAGCTGTAGCGGGGCGTGGAAGGTCATGTCGGCGGCCGCGAACATGCGGCGTGGCAGCTTCACCGCCGGGAGAAAACCGCCGCGCTGCGGGTGGCCATCCGCACCGATTTCAGAGTCGCGAACAGCGGGCAGGAAAAAGGCCCAATGCGCCAATTGCGGCTGGCAGCGCTCAACATCGGGATCGGCCCCGATCGCGAGCGCGTAGCGGCGCAGGCTCTCGGTCTCGAGGATCGCGACCTGGGTTTCCTGACGGCCGATCGCGGCGCGCAGTTCCAGTAGCTCCGCCGGGTCGATCGCGGTCATGCGACAAGGCCCCGATCGTGCAGCTTGCCGATCTCGCCACTGCTCATGCCGAGAATCTCCGCCAGCACTTCATCGCTGTGCTGGCCGATCGCCGGGGCAGCGGACGGCGCTGCGCGGGCTTCGGCGGGCAGGCGGATGGCGGATCATCATTCGTTCGCGCAGGCCGCTGTCGTGCGGGACAAACCCCGGCGCAAGCTAAAGCAGCGGCTCACCAACCCCTGCCTGAATGCAAACTGTTTGCGCCCTGTAGGAATATGAGAGGTAGAAGCTAGTTCATGGATATTTACGGATGCTTTTTTGGCTATTCCGTATCCTAAATTGCTTTTCTGGATATTATTCGGTTCCGAAGCCGTCAGTCAGCAGTCGGTCCAGCGCCCGTCATTTGGGGCAGGCCGAGGGCAGGCCGAAAGGGGCCGCTCACTGCGCTGACGGGTAAGCGGTAGTTGCTGGCAGATGACGGTCATTGCCGACTTGAGAGGTTGATATGCCAATCAACTGCCTCATGTCGCTACCATCCAGTCATTTTCCCGCAGATAGTCTTCTCCTTAGCACTTCAGCTCGTCTGGCAGCCTGGGTGTCACTGGAGGCGCCCACATCTTTCAAGGCTGCAGAAAGCAGCGCCTCCGCTTGCTTCCGATCTCCCGTTCCAAATGCGGTTTCTGCCTGGGCCAAATGCAACATGGCAGAAAAATTGAGCTGCCCGGTCAGTTCAGTCACCTTTTTCGCATCGACCGTTTCGAGCAATGCCCGCGCCTCGGTATAGCGGCGGTTCGCGATCAGGCATTCGGCGGCGTAGAATGCAATGGTGTGGGTCAGTGGATATTTTGTCTCAAAGGCCTTGCGCACCGACGCCAGCGCCTGCTGCGCGATCGCCATGCCCTCGGCGCGCCGGTCGGTCTGGCACAGCGATGCGCCATAATCGATCTGCCCGACCAGAGCCTGGTGCGATGCCCCGCCGTTTTGCGCGGAGGCGCCGTCCCACACGATTTTGGCTTCGCGAGACGCCTCGTCATACCGGCGGAGCGCCGAAAAGCTCTCGAACCGCGTCGAATGCAAGCCCAGCGTCAGTCGGTGCGCGGGGCCAAGCTGTCGCTGCATGGCCGCGATAAGCGGCGTACTGCCAGCGAGCACCTCCTGATGCCTCCCCAGCATCGAAAGGCTGTTCAGCCAGTGTTGGCGCGTCACCATGGTATCCGGATGATCGGCACCGCGGACGCGCACCGATTCCGCTAAGATCGAACGCGCCAGTGGCTCAGCCTCGCCGGCGCGGCCGAGCCGCATCAGCGTCAGGACGCGTGATGATCGGGCCTTGAGCAGATCGGTCGGCTTCACGCCCGAGCCGGGGGCTTCGCCGATCCTTACCGCGCGATCGAACGCCCGTTCGGCCACGGAGAGATCCGACATATAGCCATACGCGCCTTCAGCCTGCGCGAGCGCAAAGCCGGTCTTGCCGCGATCGGCGCGTTCGCCGAGCCGCTTGCGTTCGCGCTCGATCATCCGGCCCGCTTCCTCCAGCCGTCCCGGCTGGCCGGATGTGGCTTCTAGATAGATGCTCGCGATCCGTCCCATCGCGGCATCGTCGCTCTCGCTTTCGCCGGCCTTGGCGAACCATTGATCGGCCTTGGCAAATTCGCTCCGCGCGGCGTCGACGTCCGATCGCTGGGCGAAAGCGCGCGCGACTGACAGATGAAGGCGGGCCGCGACGCCCGGCGAACCGGAGAAGCGCTGGTCGATGCTCAGGCTGGCGCGCTTGATCGCCTGAAGCACGGTCTCATCGGCGCTCGATTTCGCGGGATCGGGACTTGCCAGCACGTCCTGCGCGATGAAGTCATAGCCCGCATCGGCCTGAGCCTGCGCGGCGATCGCGTGATTGCGCTGGGTCCAGGCATAGACTGCGAGAGAGGACGAGACGATCAGCCCGATCGCCATGCTGCCGAATGCGGCGCGGACCCAGGGCAGGCGGGCGCGGCGGCGATCGTCGATGCGCTTGCGTTCGGCCATCCAGTGCGCCTGTTCGGCGGCAAGCGCGGCTTCCGCCCGCCGCGCGTCGATCCGTTCGATCCGGTCGGCGAGTTCGCTGGCGCTGGCGATGCGGCGCTCGGGCACGCCTTCGCCGGCCAAGCGGATATCCTCGCGCAGCACCGGATCCCGAATCTTGTCCTCCCATCCCGGGGCGAGCGCGGCGGCGAAGTCGCCGCTGGCCAGCTGGAACAGTATCAGGCCGAGCGCATAGATGTCGCTCTTCACTGTCGGCATCGCATCGCCGACCAGTTCGGGCGCCTGATAGGCATAGGTGCCCGAACGCGGCTCGTTCGCCCCCAGCCCGGCGTCGAGCGACCCCGGATCGGTGATGCGGAAGGCATGGAGCATCGTCCCGTCGAGCAGGCGGCCGCTGCCGAAATCGGCCAGCTTCACCACCGGCCCCGCATCGCCTTGCGCGATCAGGATATTGGCGGGCTTCAGATCCTTGTGCAGTACGCCGAGGTCGTGGACGCTGGCGACTGCGCGCGCAATCAATGCGGCGACGGCGAGGCGGTGTTCGATCGGGATCGCCGCAAGGCCGCCCGCTTCTGCCGCCCATGCGATCAGATCATGTCCGCCAAAGGCATATTCGAGGAAATAGGGCGAAGCGTCGAAATTCCATTCGAGCAGGGCAGGCGCCGGGGCCGTCGCACCCAGCCCTGCGAACAACAGGCGCGACAATGCCGCTTCGCGCTTCAGGCTACGCAGCCGGTCCGGCGCATCGGCGAATTTGAAGACGCGCCGTTCGCTCGTCTTGATATGCTTTGCTGACCAGACATCGGCGGTTCCGGCGTCGCCGAGCGCCCGTTCGAGCTGCCACTGGCCGCGGCCCGGCACGATATCGCCCGGTTCGAATGCGAAGCGCGGTGCGAGCGGCGATTCCACGGTTTCGATCGCGAGCGGCCCAATCAGCCGATACCCGACCCGCGGCACCGTTTCGATCACATGCTCGCGGGATTTGCCCAGCGCCCTGCGCAGCTTTGAGATCGCCGTGGGCAGCGAGCCTTCGACGACGGTGACGCCCGACCATACGGCATCGAGCAGTTCGTTCTTGGTGACGACTTCACCTGCGCGCAGCAGCAATTCGTGGAGCACTTCGAGCGGCTTCGTCTCGAGCGGGGCGGGCTGGCCCGCGATTCGCAGCATCCATCCGGCTTCGTCGAATTCGGCGTCCACGAAGCGCCAGATTCTGCGCCGGCGACGGGACGATACGCTATCCCTATCCATATGCCGCTCCCGTAACGACCTTTAGAATTTCTTGATAATGGCTTCAAGACTTTGAGGGTGCAGGAATTTTACATCCCAACGCCGTGGAGAGGGAAGGACTGCGACACGGTCCGCCACGCTTGCATCGCGAAGGGATAATGGAATGAAAAAGCACGTGAAGCCGCTCGCCGGCCGTCTGTTGTTCGCGGGTGTTGCGCTGGCCGGTGCGCTTACGCTGTCCGGTTGCGGCCAGTCAAAATTCGCGAAGCAACTGGGCGAGATCTGCACCGAGCCGATGTCGGACGGGACACCGCGTGGCGGCCTGCCGGGGTATAGCGGCATGGATTGCGGTTGCGTGGCCGAAAAGCTCGACAAGGCGGTTCCCGAAAAGCTCAAGCCTGCCTTCGTTGCGCTCCAATGGCCGTTGCGCCCGGACCCGCAGGACCGTGAGGCCGTGAACGGCGCGATGCTCCGCGAAGCCGGAATCGATCCCACCGATCGCCGCGCCATCTCCTCGGCAGTCGCCGAGTTGCGCGAGACGCTGCACGTGGTGAACCCGCAGATCCGCGAACAGTGCAAGGCAGGCTGAGGCCGCCATTCCGATCAGACGAGGAATAGTCACGATGAAGGGCAAGATTCTAGGCTTCAGCGAAGCTGACGGCACTGGCGCGATCTCGGCGGAGGACGGCTCGCGTTATCGGTTCGCTCGTGCCGACTGGCGCGGCGAACGGCCGCCCGCAACCGGCACGGTCGTCGATTTCGAAGGTGCGGACGGACAGGCGAAGGAAATCTATCCGGTCGGCGGCGCGGTGCTCGCCGCGCTTGGCAACATCAATGTCGATCTGGGAGACATTTCCGGCTCGCCTCAGGCCGACAAGGTCAAGTCGTTGCTCACCGGATCGCTGGCCACGCCGCTGGCGGTAGTGGTGCTAATCGCCTGTTTCCTGCCCGCGATCACCAGCCCGTTCGACAGCCTGTCGCTGTTCGGGCTGGGCGACAGCCGCACCGGCATGGGCGCGCTGTCCCGCGCCGCCGCGATGAGCGGGCGAGGCGGGGGGCTGGGTATGCTGGAGACGCTGCTGGTGCTGCGCTTCGGCGCGCCGCTGGCTGCGCTGTGGCTGATCTGGGCGGCGTGGAGCGGCAAGGCGCTGCGCACTGCCACGCTCGTCGCGGGCGTCGCGGCGATCGTCGCGGGGCTGCTGCCGATCATGTTGCGTTCGGCGGCGATCGACGCGGTGCCCGACTTCATGGCGCGCCAGATGTCGGACTCGGTCGGGATCGGGATCGGCGTGTGGCTGCTGCTGCTGGCGGGCGCCGCGCTGATCGCTGCGGGCTTCGGCATCATCCGCAATCCGCTGGCGAAGGGCTGAGCATGCGCATCGCGCTTGCGTTCGTTCTGCTGGCCATGGGGGGAGGGGCGGCCGCGCAACAGGCCGCCCCGCTTCCCGCCCCGGTCGGACCGCTGGGCATCGCGCCGGGCTATTATGTCGATGCCGCGACGCCGTGCGCCGCAGCGTATGACATCTTCTTCTACGACGGAAAGCGCGTCGGCGTACCGGGTTATGACCGCAACGGCGATGCGACGGGCCTCGAAGTCCTGCCGGTCGGCCGGGTGATGCGCGCCCGCGATGGATCGCTGTTCATCGAATCGCTCGAGATCGAACTGCGCAAGCTGCCGGGCAGGCGCATCGCGCTCACTATTCAGGATGACGGCCCCGCGATGCGGATCTGCCGACGGGATCAGGTCCCGGCCCGGTTCCGCGCGCGCTGAGAGAAGGGAAGAATGCGATGGTTCGGATAGGTGCAGGTGCAGTATCGGTGGCGCTGCTGCTGGCAGGCTGCGGTAATGAAGGCGGTTCGCCAGTGGCCAATGCCGTCCAGGGCAATCAGACCATGGGGACTGCCGCGCCCGCCGCGCCGTTAGAGCAGACTTCGGCTCCGGACCCGACCGGACTGGTGGTTCCGGCAAGCTGGATGCCCGCCGACTGGGACCGCGAGGCCTATTCCGGCTCGGGCGAGTTGACCGATGCCGAGACGATCCTGAAGTCGCGGCAGAATATGCTGAACACGGTGCCCTTCACGTTATGGGCCGTGGCCAATGATACTCGCGTGACTGAAGCGTTCGAGCCGATCTGGGTGTGGTACACCGCGATCCGGTCGTGCGCGCGCGGTATCGAGCTGAACGACGATCTGGCCGGCGAGTTTGGCAATCGCGAACGCGGCAAGGCGGGCCTGACCAAATCGCGCAACGATCTCAAGGCCTGGGCAGCAACCCAACCGCGCGAACTGACGCTTTATTTCACTGCAAAGCTCGGCCAGTGGAACGACGCGACCGGCACGTTCCAGCTCCAGTCGCTCAGCACCGCGACGACGCTGAAGCCAGAGGACATCGAAGCGATCGATCCCTATCCTGATGGCGCCAATGTCGAGCTGTGGAGCGACCGCACCGGACAGGCGATCAACCATTTCCAGGCATCGCTGATCGCGCCGCAATGCGTGTCGGCGGACAAGACCAAGGTCTATAAATTCCAGCGTCAGTCGCAATGGTGGGTGGTGTTTGGCGATGTCGATCGCGGCATGGGCGGCCTAGCCAATTACAAGTCGCGCGAAATGCTGCCCGCGATCGCGATGACGCGCGACGATGCGGCGAACTTCGCCCAGCGCAATCCGGAGCGGAAAGTGGTGGTGGCGGTGACCTTCGCGCCGGTCGGTTCCAGCTTCGTGAAGGGCGTCGACCAGTCGGCGATCCGCGCAAAATTCCGCCAAGTTACCATCACTGACGCGGCAGACGGCTCGGTCCTGGCTTCGAAGACTTATTGAACGCACGATCGCAAGCTGGCCTCTCCGCGTCAACTGGCGCCACAAACACTTGCGCTTCGGTTTATCTTGTCGTGGGGCTGAATGAATGGCGGCTTCTTACGACTGGAGTCGACAAGCTGCCATTCCTCTTCCGGCCCTTTAGCGGAACTCAAAGCTTTCTTGATCTGAATGATCGGAGTTGCGCCGGAGGCGATCAGAGTCTGCAAATCCGACCTGCGATCGGTTGAGTTCGCGAAGCCAGGTGGCCCGGCGTGGTTTGGTGGTTCGCGCCGGTCACGAGTTCACGGGCCCGCGTGCACATTCTGCGAAGGCCGGGTCGAGACCGATTGAAGGGAATTTCGGTTTGCCGTCCGAGATCGGCAATATCCTTCCAGCGCGCCGGTATCGGCGAGGCACCTGGCGTCGATCGCAACGGGCATCGCTTGGCCCGCCGGTGAGCCGCTCGACCTTAGCGGATCGCTGCGTTCAGCCTGAGCCAGAGCTGTTGGTCAAAGCCCGGGTCGGGAGCGGCTGCCCCGGTCCGCACGACCACCATTTTGCGGCTGCGGACGATGTAGAGGCGGCGGGTGAGCGCTCCGAACGCGGCGACCATGTCTGCGGGGGCTGCCGCGACGAGCGGGCCGGGCTGGCGGCCGCCAAGGGCACCGATCCGGTAGTCGCCGCCGTTGAGCCACCATAGCCGGCCATAGGCGGGATTGGTTGGCGCACGCTCGAACATCGCTCTCAGACCGGATTCGGACACGATCCGCTGTCCGTTCTTCGCGACGCCGTTCGCCAGGATAAGCTGCCCGAACACCGCAGTATCGCGCGGGGTGGTCACCAGCCCGGTATCGTTGCCGATACCCGCCATCGCCGCCGGTCGCGTGCGCCACGCGGTGTCGTTCATGCCGGCCGGTCCGGTCAGCCAGTCGCGGGTAATGACTTCGAGCGGTTGCCCGGCGGCTGCGGCAAGGATGCGCTTGCAGACTGCATAGACCGGCGTGTTGTAGAAGAAGCTGGCGCCGACGGGCGCGGCATAGCCGAACCGCTCGTCCAACCCCGAACTCATCTGGAGCAGGTCGAGTACGCGGATCTTCGCTTCCTGGTCCGGCGTCGCCTTGCTCCAGCCCCTTCCGAGATAAGCGGAAACGGGCTGCTCGATCCGGATCAGCCCCTTGTCGACAGCGATCGCGGCCAGCACGGCGACGAAGCTCTTCTGCTGCGAAGCGACATCCTCGAGCAGAGCGCCGTTCGCCGCACGGCCATGGACGAACAGCGGAAATTGCCGGTCGCCCGCGGGAGGATCCCAATTCTTCTCGACCAGAATCCGGCCGTCCTGGACAACGAGGAAACCGGTGCTGTTCTGATCGCGGAGATAGGCGAGCAGGGTCGTCATCGAGGCGTCGGCCGCCGCGGGCCGGGGCGGTGCCGATGCGGCGGGGGCGATGGTCGACCCATAGAGCATCGCTGCAAGCGACAGGTAACGGACAACCGATCGGCCAGTCATGATCTCTCCTGCTCCCGAGTCGTGTGAGCGGCATCGCAAGATGCCAGGACACACGCACGCACACGTACGCGTACATGATCCCGGCGGCTTCGATGGGCGTCAAACGAAGAAGTTCGCGTTGCGGGGAAGTGTTCGGACGCGCATTTTTGCACATGTCATTGGAGAGAAACGTGATGCCCAACAGGCGCGAATTCCTGGCGACCGGCGCGGTGCTGCCTGCGACGGCGGTGCTCGCCGGGGGGCAGGACGATCCCGTGGCGCGGGTCGCAATGGATCTGGATCGCTATATCCGTTTTGGCAGCAAGCAGGCTGGCGGCACCGGAGACAATCGCTGTGGCGCCTGGCTTGCTGCGGAGATTGCAGCGCTTGGTTTCGAGGTCGAGCGGCAATCGATCTCAGTGCCTTGGTTTGAACCGCGAGCAAGCGAACTCCGCTGTGGGGGACCCCGGACAGAGGTGTGCCCGCAGCCGATCGTGATGCCGACGGGCGAGGGCGGCGTATCGGGCCCGCTCGTGCGAGTCGATGGCGCGGGCATGGCGGAGGTGCCGCTTTCCGGCGCGATCGCACTGCTCGAACTGGCCTTCGCGCGCCATTCCAGCGCGATGAGCAAGGCGATACGCGAACCTGTACACGCGGCCTTCGCGATGGGGGCCAAAGCGGTGATCGTGGTTACGCATGGACCCAGCGGGAAAGTGATCGCGCTCAATGCCGATGGGCGCCAGCCGATTTTCGCGGGACCGGTCGCGCTGCTGGCGCCGGAAGATGCCGGCCCCTTCCTCGCTGCGGCAATGCGCGCGGAGGTCGCGACGCTGGTGATGACTGGCGAAGGCGGCCGGCGCCCCGCTACCAACTTCATCGGCCGGATCGATCGCGGCAGGAAGAAGTGGGTGGTCGTATCGACTCCGCGATCGGGCTGGTATGACTGTGCGGGCGAGCGGGGCGGGGGCGTCGCCACATGGCTCTGGCTGGCGCGCTGGGCGAGCAGGGTCGTAACCGGCTACAACCTCGCTTTCGTCTGCAACAGCGGACATGAATATGAAAATCTGGGTGCGGCCGAAGCATTGAAAGCGACGGCGCCCAGGCCAGCGGACACGCATTTCTGGCTGCATCTGGGCGCAAATCTGGCCTCGCAGGACTGGCACGACTTTACCGGAGCGCCGCTGCCGGGCGTCGATACGCAGCGCTATCTCTCGGTCACGCCGGGACTGCTGCCACTGGCGCGCGAGATATTCGCCGGACAACCGGGGCTTGAAGCGCCCTATTCGAGCGAAACGGTTTCCGCGGGCGAGCAGGTGGAAATTCTCGCGGCGGGCTATGCGACGGTCGCGGCGGTCTTCGGCACGCATCGCTTTCATCATGTCGCCAGCGACAATGCACGCTGCGTATCCGCCGCCAATGTCGCCCGTACGGCTCGCGCCTTTCAGACCCTGATGGAGCGTGTCGCATTCTAAAACTGACTGATGAGTAAGTCAGTATTGACTCCACTCGGCTGGTAATGTCATGTTCCATCCGGATCGCGGAACAACGTCATTCAGGCGTGGCAGCGACATGGAGGGGATTATGAACCACTTAGCGTGCACTTCGTCGCTGATTGCGCTGGCCATGGTTTCGGTCGCGACGCCCGCCTTTGCGCAGACGAGCAACGCTTCGGCGGCGGAGGCCTCGGCGCAGGACGTCCAGCCGGCGGACGAGATCGTCGTCACCGCCACGCTGCGCAGTCAGCGCCTTCAGGACGTTCCGCTCAGCGTCACCGCATTCTCGCAGGAAGAACTGACCCAGAAGGGAGTCGTCGGCTTCGAAGGCATTGCGCGGGAAACGCCCGGCGTCTCGCTGAGCAAGGCGACCGACAACAATGCGCGCTTCACCACGCGCGGCATTTCCACCAATGGCTGGGGCGCGGGGCTCCAGGTCACGACCGCGGTCTATATCGACGAACTGCCGATCACGACGATCGGCAACTCGATCACGCTGGATTCGAACCTGTACGATGTGGAGCGCGTGGAGTTCCTGCGCGGACCGCAGGGCACGCTGTTCGGATCGGGCTCGCTCTCGGGTGCGATGCGCATCCTGACGCGCAAGCCCGAATTGTCGCGGTTCGATGCGTCGGGACTGGTCGATCTGGGCGTGACGCCCGACGGCGGCGGCATTCGCCAGCGCTACAACGCGATGGTCAACGTGCCGCTGGTCGATGGGAAGCTCGGCCTGCGCGCGGTGGGCTTCTACCGGAACGAAGAAGGGTTCCTCGACAATATCGGGACCGGCGTGAAGAATTCGAACACGCTGGAGGGCTTTGGCGGCCGTGCCACGCTGTTGTTCCGGCCGACCGACCGGCTGAGCATTCGGGTGACCGGCGCGTACGAGAATAGCGGCCCCGAGGACGCGTCGCTGATCACGCCGTCGCTCGGCGACCGCAAGCGCAGCAGCATCCGGCCGGATCGCTACACGTCGAAGACGCAGATCTACAACGCCACGCTCGAATATGATTTCGACTGGGCGCACCTGACCAGCTCGTCGACGCTGTCGTACAATTCGGGAGATTTCGACGTCGATCTTGGCGGCACGTTCGGCGCGACGCTCGCCGTGCCGTTCCTGATGGACATCGACTACAAGACCAAGACCTTCGTTCAGGAGACGCGGCTGGTTTCCGCTTCGGACGGTGGCCTCGACTGGGTGATCGGCGCCTTCTACCTCAACCGCGACCTCGACACGTTCCGCGAGGATCGCTCGACCCCGGCCTTCCTGACCGCGCGCAACATCACCGGCCTGCCGGACTCGGTGTTCGCCCAGTACAACAACAATGCGCGCAACTATGAACTCGCGGGCTTTGGCGAGCTGACCTATAATTTTAGCGAGCAGTTCGCGGTTTCGGGCGGCCTGCGCTACGGCAAATATGGCGGGACGGCGACGACGGTCGGCGGCTTCACCAGCGCCTATTTCACCCGGGCGCTGTTCTTCATTCCCGGCGCAGTCCCGCTCGTGACCACGGCGCCGTCGAGCTTCCGCTACCCGACGGCTGCGCGCGCATCGTGGAAGGCGAGCCTGACCTATCGCCCTTCGCGCAGCCTCACCCTCTACGGCACGGTTTCGACCGGCTATCGCACGCCGGTCTATAACGCACGCGCGGGCACGGCGAGCCTGCTCGATCCAAACGACCTGATCATCCCGCAGGGCGCAACGTCGGACAATCTCGTCAATTACGAGATCGGCCTGAAGGGGCGCTGGCTCGACGGGCGGCTCACCGTTTCGCTCGCGGCCTATTATATCGATTGGACCAACATCCAGGTTCAGGCGAACCGCGTGTCGGACTCGGCCCAGTTCGCCACCAATATCGGTGGCGCCTATAGCCGCGGCCTCGAAGCGGAACTACGCTTCAAGCCGGTGACCGGGCTGACCTTCGGGCTCAACGGATCGCTCAACGGCGCGAAGATCACCGACATCACGCCGCAGCAGTCGCAGATTTCGGGCGCGGTGGACGGCGGGCGGCTGTCGTCGCCCAAGGCGCAGGGGTCATTCTACGGCACCTACAGCTATGACCTGGGCGGCGAAGCCAAGGGCTTCACCAGCTTCCAGATCCAGTATGTCGGGTCCTATCCGAACATGTTCCCCAACACGCCGGGGACGCTGGGTACACGCAGCCCGCTGTACGGCTTCACCGACAATTACACGTTCATCAACGTGCAGACCGGTGTGACGATCGGCGACTTCAACGCAACGCTGTATGTCGAGAATCTCGGCAACAGCCGCAAGACGACCTACATCCATCCCGAAGCGTTCGTGTACAGCCGCTACGGCATCCTGCGGCCGCGCACCTTCGGCATCCGGCTGGGCTATAATCTGTGGTGAGCGGGGCCAAACCGACGATCGCCGGGCGGGCGTGCGGATGGCCAGGAGCAGCTTGGCTGTTCCTGGCCGCCGCAGCTGCCCCGGCCGCGCCGGATGGTGCGCGGCCGCAGGTCCGCGTCGCGCAGGGACTGGCGGAAGGCGTCGTCGATGCCGGGACGGGCGTTGTTGCGTACAAGGGTCTTCCCTATGCGCTGCCCCCGGTCGGCAACCTTCGCTGGAAGGCGCCCCTGCCGGCCGCGAGCTGGAAGGGCGTTCGCGATGCCGCGAAATTCGGCAAGTCCTGCCTTCAGCCGCCGCCCAATTCCGCCACCATCTATTATGGCGGCGTGCTGGCGATGAGCGAGGATTGCCTGACGCTCAACGTGTGGGCGCCCGGCAATGCCACCGGCAAGACGCCGGTGATGGTGTGGATCCATGGCGGCGCGCTGCTGGGCGGCAGCAGCGCCGAGCCACTCTATGATGGCGCGAAACTGGCGAAACAGGGCATCGTCGTCGTCTCGATCAACTATCGTTTGGGCCTGATGGGCTATCTGGCGCATCCGGCGCTCAGCGCGGAATCGCCCGATCGCATCTCGGGGAATTACGGCCTGCTCGATCAGATCGCGGCGCTGACATGGGTGCGCGACAATATCGCGGTGTTCGGCGGAGATGCCGGTCAGGTGACGATCGCAGGTGAATCCGCCGGCGCGCTCAGCGTCATCGCCTTGCTGGCCAGCCCCAAGGCCAAGGGGCTGTTCCACCGGGCGATCTCGCAGAGCGGATATATGCCGTCCTACCGGGCGCTCAACACGGTTTCGCTGGGACTGGGTTCTGCCGAGGATGCGGGCGCCGCGCTGGGCAAAGCGGCGGGAGTCTCGACTGCCAAAGGATTGCGGTTTGCCGATCCGGTCCTGCTGTTCCAGGCGGGCCTTGCGAGCGGTTGGGCACCCGAGCCGGTGATCGACGGCGTGGTGCTGAAGCAGCAACTCGCCGTGACCTTCGGCCGTGGCGAACAGAACCGCGTGCCGGCGCTTGCCGGCTTCAACGAGGGGGAAATCCGCTCGCTCCTGTTCCTTGCACCGAAAACGCCCGCGACCCAGGCCGGCTATCAGGCCGATATCCGCCAGCGCTTCGGCGACCAGGCCGATGCTTTTCTTGCGCTGTATCCCGGCACCGATCCCAAGGCCGACGCGATGGATTCGATCCGCGACGGGCTGTACGGCTGGGCCGCGCAATATGTGGTGCGGCAGCAGGCGGTCGCGGGACAGGCGGCCTATCTCTATTACTTCCGCCATTCGACGCCGGCCCAGCGCGAGCGTAACCTGGCCGCATTCCACGCCAGTGAGATCCCCTATATCTTCGGGCAGGTCGGTCCCGGTGCGGCGATCGGGCCGAACTGGCCGGTGCCGCCGGCGACGGCCGAGGAGGATCGGCTTTCGAATGCGATGATGGGCTATTGGGTCGCCTTCGTTCGTGGCGAGCCGATGATCGCGGGCCGCACCGAGTGGCCGCGCTTCACCGCGGCCGATCGCGGCTATCTCGATATCGGCGAGCGCCCGCTGGCGGCGCGCGATCTGCATCCCGCTGCGTTCGCCTGGGCCGATGCGCTCGTCGCGAGCCGTTGGCGGCAGGGACGCGGCTGGCGCTTCGATATCGGCTTCTCTGCTTTTCCCGCGCCATCCCCTCAGTCAGGAACACAACGTTGACGCAAGTTTCGCAGGTCGCCACCCTTCCACCGATGGGCAACGACAAGAAGGCGCCGGCACGCCCGCGCGCGCAGAACCACAAGGCTCGCGTCCGCGAGGAATCGATCGAGCGCATCCTCGATGCGGCCGAGCAATTGTTCGCCGAGTTCGGCTATCACGGCGTCACGCTGAAGGATGTCGCCAACCGCGTCGGGGTCAGCTCCACGCTGATTCATTATCATTTCAGCGGGAAGGAAAGCATCTACGAAGCGATCTGGGCGCGTAAGGCGACGATCTCGTCGGAGAACCGGCTCGAGGCCATGCGCCGCTATGCCGAGGAAGCGGGCGACAATGTCACCGTCGAAGGCGCCTTGCATGCCTGGATCGATCCCGACCTGAACGTCCATATCGAGGATCGCGATTATTGGCGCGCGATCGGCAAGATCAGCGCACAGGCGAACAGCGCCGCCGGCTGGGGTGCGGAGAAGATGACCAAATATTACAACCCGGTCGTCCTCGCGCTGATCGAACTGCTCAAGAAGGCGATGCCGGATTGCGACGAAGAGACGATCTTCTGGGGCTATCACTTCCTGTCGGGCGCGATGACTCACAACATGGCGAGCACCGGCCGGCTGGACGAATTGTCTCACGGCCTCTGCTCGTCCGACGATTTCACATCCATCCGCAAGCATATGGCGACCTTCATGGCCGCCGGTTTCAAAGCGATCTGCCAGGGCACGCCCGAACAGAAATAGCCAGCCGCAACTGACTGCCGTTCGGATGTGTCGCGCCGGGGAGGCGCGGCAGTGCCGTCTGGCGTCCTATCGAGGAGACACGTCCAATGACGACCGATCCGAAGACAATCGGCGCGCGAGAGGCACGCTATGCGTCGTTCGTGCTGGCGCTGCTGTGCCTCGTCTATGTCCTGAATTTCCTCGACCGGCAGTTGCTGTCGATCCTCGCCAAGCCGATCCAGGACGATCTGGCGATCAGCGACGGCCAACTGGGCCTGTTGGGCGGGCTCTATTTCGCACTGTTCTATTGCATCCTGGGTATACCCGTCGCGTGGATGGCCGATCGCGGCAACCGGGTTCGCATCCTCTCTATCGCCTGCGCGCTGTGGAGCGCGGCGACGATCGCCTGTGGCCTCGCGCAGAGCTACCCGCAACTCGCGCTGGCGCGGATCAGCGTGGCGATCGGCGAGGCGGGCGGGGTGCCGCCTTCCTATTCGATCATCTCGGACTATTTCCCGGCCGAGCGGCGCGGCACCGCGCTGGCGCTGTTCAATCTCGGGCCGCCGATCGGTCAGGCAGTGGGGGTCGCGTTCGGCGCGAAGATCGCGTCTGCCTATGACTGGCGGCTGGCGTTCATCCTGCTCGGCGGAGCGGGGCTGATCGCCGCGCTGGCGGTGTGGGGCATGGTGCGCGAGCCGAAGCGCGGCGCGACGGACATCCGGATGCCGGTCGCCGGCACCGCGGATCCCGACGACGCGCCGAGCTTCTGGGGCACGATGCGGATGTTCGCGACGCGACCGACGCTGGTCCTTGTCGCGCTGGCCGCGGGCGCGACGCAGTTCGTCACCTATGCGACGATGGGCTTCACCACGCTGTTTCTGATGCGCGAAAAGGGCATGACGCTCGACCAGATCGCGATCTGGTATGCGCTGTTGCTCGCGATCTGCGTCAGCGCGGGCATCTTCCTGTCGGGGCGGCTGGTGGATCGCTTCGGGCGGAGCAAGCCGCAAGTCTATGGCTTGCTACCCGGCATCGCTCTGGCGATTGCGGTGCCGTTCTTCATCGGCTTCGTCCACGCCCCGGCCTGGCCGGTGGCGCTGGCTCTGCTTGCCGTGCCGACCTTCCTGAACTATTTCTATCTCACCCCGGCGGTGACGCTGGTGCAGAATTCGGTGACGGCGCGGCAGCGGACCCTGGCGGGCGCGGTGCTGCTGCTGATCATGAACCTGATCGGGCTTGGGCTGGGGCCCACATGGGTCGGCGCGGTCAGCGACTGGTTCCGCCCGACGCATCCGGACAACTCGCTGCAACTCGCCTTCTACAGCCTGGTGCCGTTCTACCTGATCGCGATCGCGCTGCATCTTGCGCTGGCGCACCGGCTCGGGCGCGAGGCCCGGCAATGATCGGGGCGAGGATCCCCGGAGCGATGCAATCCTATGCGCTCACGCTCGACCGGCTGATCGATCATGCCGCGAAATGGCATGGCGCGGCCGAGGTGGTGAGTGCAGGCGAGGGCGGGGCGACCAGCCGGATCGGCTATGCCGGGCTTCGCGAACGCAGCAACCGGCTGTCCGGGGCGCTGCGCAAGCTGGGGCTGCGCGAAGGCGACCATCTCGGCCTGCTGGCCTGGAACAGCCAGGCGCATATGGAATGCTGGTACGGCGCGATGGGGATCGGGGTGGTCTGCCACACGCTGAACCCGCGCCTCGCCCCCGCGCATCTCGCCGACGTGATCCGGCAGGCAGGCAATCCGCTGCTGGCGATCAGCCCTGATCTTGCGCCGCTGGCCGAGGCGCTGATGCCGCTGTGCCCCGGCATCCGGCATGTCGTTGTGCTGGAGGAGCCCGGTGCGGACTTGTCACTGCCGGATATTCCGGGCGTGCCGGTATGGCGGTACGCGCAATGGCTGGCCGAATATGGTGAGCCGGTGGAATGGGGCGGGTTCGACGAGAACCTGCCCGCAGGCCTCTGCTTCACCTCGGGCACCACCGGCGCGCCGAAGGGAGTCACCTACACGCATCGCTCCAACTATCTGCACACCATCCACCAGCTCCAGGCCGATGTGATCGGCCTCACCGTGCGCGATACGGTGCTGGTCGCGGTGCCGATGTTCCACGCCAATGGCTGGGGGGTGCCGTTCTCCGGGCCGGCGGCGGGTGCGAAGCTGGTGCTGCCGGGGCGGCATCAGGATGGCGCCAGCCTGGCCGGACTGATCGAGGCCGAAGGCGTCACCGTGGCGGTGGGGGTCGCGACGGTCTGGCTGGGGCTGGTCGATCATCTCGATCGGACCGGCGGCGCGGTTCCGTCGCTCCAGCGCGTGCTGCTCGGGGGATCGCCCGTGCCACAGGCGCTGATGGACCGGCTCGAGCACCGTCTCGGCGCTACCGTCCAGACCAGTTGGGGCATGACCGAAATGTCCCCGCTGGGTACCACCACACCAGCGACCGCACCCGTCCGGCGCGCTGCCCAGTCGGGCCGCCCGCCACTGGGAGTCGATTTGTTGCTCACCGATGCCGAGGGCGTGGCGCTACCCGAACAGCGGGGGCGGGAAGGGCGGCTGCGGGTGCGCGGGGCAAGCGTGGTCGAACGCTATTTCGGGCATGACGCACCGGCGACCGACGGCGATGGCTGGTTCGACACGGGCGATCTCGCAATGATCGACGCCAGCGGCAATGTCAGCATTACCGGGCGGGCGAAGGACCTGATCAAGTCGGGCGGCGAGTGGATCAATCCGGGCGAGATCGAAGCCATCGTCGGTTCGCTGCCCGAAGTGGCGCAGGCCGCGGTGATTGCGCGGGAACATCCGAAATGGGGAGAGCGGCCGGTGCTGGTGGTTGAACCCCGCAAGGGCGCTGAGATCAGCGACGAGACCCTGATGGCGGCGTTGCGCGCGAAGGTCGCGAGCTGGTGGCTGCCGGATGCCATCATTCGGGTGGCGGAGATGCCGCTCGCGCCGACCGGCAAGATCGACAAGAAACGGCTGGGGGCGGATTATGGCTGACCACATCACGGCCACGCGGCGCAGCGTGATCGCCGGAATGACCGCGGCGTCGATGGCCGTCGCGCTGCCTGCGCAGGGCGCTCGGCGGCGAATGCCCAAGGGCTTTCTGTGGGGCGCCGCGATCTCCGCGCATCAGAGCGAGGGCGGCAATGTCGCGTCGGATAGCTGGTTGCTCGAGCATCTGCCCGAAACGGTCTACAAGGAACCGTCGGGCGACGCGTGCGACAGCCTGAACCGGTACCAGCAGGATTTCGCGATCGCGCGCGCGATCGGTCTCAACTGCTATCGCTTCGGGATCGAATGGGCGCGAATCGAGCCGGAGCCGGGGAAATTCTCCATTGCGGCACTGGACCATTACCGGCGCGTCCTGACCGACTGCCGCGCGCATGGCCTGCTGCCCATCGTCACCTACAGCCACTTCACCGTGCCGCGCTGGTTCGCGATGCGTGGCGGGTGGGAAGTGGCCGACAGCGCCGATCTGTTCGCGCGCTTCTGCGACACCGCCACGCGCGCGCTGGGCGACCAGATCGGCATGGCGTCGCCGTTCAACGAAGCGAATATCCATTTGCTGGCAAAGCTGTGGCGCGGGGCGGCTACGCCGGAATATCGGGCGAAGCGCGTCGCGATGATCGCGGCGGCCGCGAAAGCGACGAACGCGCCCGCCTTCTCCTCGATCCTGTTCGCCGATCCCGACCGGATCGACGGCAATTTGCTCGACGCGCAGGCCAAGGCCTATCAGGCGATCAAGGCAGGGCCGGGCGATTTCCTGGTCGGCGTGACGCTCTCGACCCAAGCCGTCGAGCCGTTCGGTGAGAACAGCGTCGCAGCGCGCCTCGAATCTGAACTCTATGGCAGTTGGTGGGATGCAGTGAACGCCAGCGACTTTGTCGGCGTTCAGACCTACACCCGGATGCGCGCGGACGCGAACGGGTTGATGCCGCCGCCCGAAGGCGCGGAACTGACCGGCGCCGGTTACGAATATTACCCCCAGGCGCTGGGCCACACGATCCGGCTTGCAGCGCGCAAGACCGTCAGGCCGATCTACGTCACCGAGACAGGCATCGGTACCGACAATGACGCGCGCCGGATCGCGTGGCTGGACGCGAGCATCGCCGAAGTGGAACGCTGCCAAGCTGAGGGCATCGCGGTCCACAGCTATATCTACTGGTCGCTGCTCGACAATTTCGAATGGACGCAGGGCTATGGCCAGCGCTTCGGGCTGGTCGATGTCGACCGGGCCAGCTTCGTCCGCAGCATGAAACCCAGCGCGCGACACTATGCCAGATTGATCGGAGAACGGCGATGAGCCTCGCGGGATTGTTTGACCTGACCGGCCGCGTGTCGATCGTCACCGGAGGATCGCGGGGGCTGGGGTTGCAGATCGCCCGGGCGCTTGGCGAATATGGGGCGTCGCTCGCGCTGGTTGCACGCAAGCAGAACGAACTCGACGCGGCAGTCGCGGAGCTGGGCGGCGACGCGGTGGCTTTCGCTGCCGATCTAGGCACGCCTGAAGCGGTCGCCGATCTCACCAGTCGCGTGATGGCGCATTTCGGGCGGATCGACGTCCTGGTGAACAATGCCGGCACAAGCTGGGGAGCACCGGCGGAGGCGTATCCGCTGGAGGGATGGAGCAAGGTGATCGACCTCAACGTCACCGGCCTGTTCCTGCTGACCCAGGCGGTGGCGCGCGCCGCCTTCCTGCCGCAGGGCAAGGGTGCGGTGATCAATGTCGCATCGATTGAGGGGCTGCTGGGCCATCATCCCGACCGGATCGGCACGATCGCCTACAACACCGCCAAGGGCGCGGTGATCAACCTGACCCGTGCGCTCGCCGCCGAGTGGGGGCCGCGCGGCATTCGCGTCAATGCACTGGCGCCAGGCTTCTTCCCGTCGAAGATGACCGGCTCGACGCTGGATACGCATGGCGGGGCGTTGCTGCACCAGACGCCGCTGGGCAAGCTTGGCGGCGATACCGACCTGATGGGGCCGGCGCTGTTGCTCGCATCGGACGCGGGCGGGCATATCACCGGGCAGGTGCTGGTGGTGGATGGAGGAACGACGATCATATGACTCGCCTGCTCAGCCGTCGCGACGTTGATTTCCTGCTCCACGACTGGCTCGGTGCGGCGGCGCTGACCGATCGCGAGACGATCGACATGGTTCTCGACCTGTCGGAGAAGCTCGCTGCCCACTCCTTCCTGACGCACTACAAGCGCAGCGACGTCGAGGAACCGTATCTGGACGATGGACAGGTGCGCATCTGCCCGGCGATCGGCGAGGCGCTGGCGCAATATGCCGAGGTGGGCCTGTTCTCGGCGGGCTTCCTAGCCGAGCAAGGCGGGCTGGGCTTGCCCTATCTCGTGTGCGCGGCATCGTTCGCCTTCTTCGCGGCTGCCAATGCCGCCACCGCGGCCTATCCGATGCTGACCGTCGCCAATGCGCGGCTGATCGCGACCTTTGGTACGTCCGCGCAGTTCGAGGCATTTGCCCGGCCGCAGATTGCGGGCGAGTGGTTTGGTACCATGTGCCTGTCCGAACCGCAGGCGGGATCGAGCCTCGCCGATGTCACTACCCGCGCCGAACCCGATGGCTGCGACGGGTTAGGCGACCGCTATCGCATCGCCGGTAACAAGATGTGGATCTCGGGCGGCGACCAGGACGCCAGCGCGAACATCGTCCATCTGGTGCTCGCCAAGGTACCCGGCGCGGATGGGAAGCTGCCCGAAGGCACCGCCGGCATCTCGCTGTTCATCGTGCCCAAGGTCCTGCCCGACGGGACGCGCAACGATGTGAGCGTGGCCGGACTGAACCACAAGATGGGTTATCGCGGCACGGCCAATTGCCTGCTCAATTTCGGCGAGCAGGGCGGGGCGACCGGCTGGATCGTCGGCGCGCCGGGGCAGGGGCTGCGCCAGATGTTCCAGATGATGAACGAAGCGCGGATCGGGGTCGGGATCGGCGCGGCCGCGATGGCCTATCGCAGCCACCTGCTTTCGGTCGACTATGCGAAGGAGCGGCTTCAGGGACGCCCGCCCGGCCAGCGCGGTGGTCCACCGGTCGCGATCGTCGAGCATGCCGATGTCCGCCGGATGCTGCTCGAGCAAAAAGTCTATGCCGAAGGCGCGCTGGCGCTGTGCCTCTATTGCGCGCGCTTGGTGGATCTCGCGGAGCATGATGCGGAGGCAGCGGCGCTACTGGCCCTGCTCACCCCGGTCGCCAAGACCTGGCCGTCCGAATATGGCCTGGTCGCCAACGACATCGCGATCCAGATCCATGGCGGTTATGGCTATACGCGCGATTTCGAGGTCGAACAGCTCTGGCGGGACAACCGCCTGAATCCGATCCATGAAGGCACCACCTCTATCCAGGCGATTGACCTGATCGGGCGCAAGATCTTGCAGGACAGTTCCGGAATGGCAGTGCTGGATCAGGCGATCCTGAGGACCATAAGTGCTGCGCGGGCCGACGCCGGTCTGGAGGGTCATTCCCGGACCTTGGGCGAGTCCTGGTCTAGGGTGAATTCGACAATCGCGGACCTGCGCGGCTGCCCCGGCAATTCCGCGCTCGACAATGCGACGGCGTTCCTGCGGGCGTTCGGCCATGTCGTGGTGGCCTGGCTGTGGCTGGATCAGGCCATAGCGGCCGCCGGGTCGACGCAAAGGGGTGTCGAGGCGGGACGCTTGGTCGAGGGAAAACTGCAGGCTTGCCGCTTTTTCTTCGAATGCGAACTGCCCAAGGCCCGGATGCTGCTTGGTTTCGTAGGGTCTCGAAGCGACGTCGCGTCCGGACCGGGGTCTCGAATCTTCTGAATCCGGCGCATGGCGTTCCATAAGGCCGCGTTACGCAAATCACGCCGGTGTGAGTCCAACGTGCGATCCGTCATCTATGAGGATTTTCCGCAGCTCTTCGGGAAGCGTGTCACCGCCTGGCGGCACGGCGAGAATCTGCGTCTTGCGCATTGATATGCCGCGATCCTGACCCTATTGGGACCGCCCCGACTGCCATTGCGGGTTCAGCTTTGCTTCGAGCCGGCGGAGCTCCGCATCGAGAATAGCAACTTCTGCGTCGTTTTGTTCGCCGATCGCAAAGCGAATCCGTGTGCAGAGTTCCGCAATGGCGTGTTCGGAATAGGCGAGCGCGTTTCTTTCCCGGCCGATCACGGCTGCCGCGTCTGCGGCGAGAGAGGACAATAGTTCGAGCGTGCCCAGGTCCGCGGTGCGAGGTTTCTGGTCCAGGAGGCATAGCGTGCCCAGAGCATGGCCGCCGCTGGACACCAGAGGCGCCGCATAATAGGCGCGCACGTTCATCTCGATCACGGCCGGAGCGAATTGAAACGGGGCTCCGTCCACGCATCGGCCACGCAAAGGGGTGCAAAGCCCGGAACCTGGATCGCTGCGTCGCAGAAACTGTCGGGCCGGGTGAATTCCCGCGGATCGAAGCCGTAGGAAACCGCAAGCCATAGTCGCGATCGGTCGACGACCGAAACGGCCGCGAAGGGAAACCCTGCCGCCTTGGCGGCGGCGATGCCTTCGGGCGTGAGCTGGGTGGTGATGCCGATGCCGGGAGCGAGTGGCTTATGTGCCATTGATGGGATGCCTTTGCTTGCTGACGGACGCGATCAGATCGCGTCGACGGGAATCTTGAGGTAGCGGACGCTGTTCGCCTCGGGTTCGGGGAAGTGGCCGCCGCGCATATTGACCTGCACCGAGGGCAGGAGGAGCCTCGGCATGTCGAGCGTTCGGTCGCGTGTGGTGCGCATCGCGACGAACTCCGCCTAGCCGATCCCATCGTGAATGTGGATGTTGGCGTCGCGCTCGGCGCCGATCGTCGTTTCCCAGGCGAAGCGTTCGCGGCCCGGCGCCTTATAGTCGTGGCACAGGAACAGCCGCGCCTGGCGAGGGAGCTCGAGCAGCCGGCGGATCGAGCGATAGAGCTGCGCCGCGTCCCCACCCGGGAAGTCGGCGCGCGCGGTGCCGTAGTCGGGCATGAAAATCGTGTCGCCGGCGAACACCGCATCGCCAATGACATAGGCGAGGTCGGCGGGAGTATGGCCGGGCACATGAATGACGGCGATTTGGAGATTGCCGAGCGCGAAGCTGTCGCCATCGTCGAACAGCCGGTCGAACTGCGATCCGTCGCGCGCGAATTCGGTCCCCGCGTTGAAAAGCTTGCCGAAGGTCTCTTGCACGACAGTGATCGCGCGGCCGATCGCCAGTTTGCCGCCGAGGCGCTGCTGGAGCCAGGGCGCGGCCGAGAGATGATCGGCGTGCGCGTGCGTCTCGAGCAGCCAGTCGACGCTCAGCGCGTTCTCCCGGACATAAGCCAGGATCGCCTCGGCCGAGGCGTGCGAGGTCCGCCCCGCTGCCGGATCATAGTCGAGCACCGAGTCGATGATTGCCGCGCGGCGCGTTGCGGGATCATGCACGACATAGCTTGCCGTGAACGTCGCGTCGTCGAAGAATGCGCGCACCTGGGGGCGAAGCGCCGGCGCATCGAGCGCAGCGGCAACCACTGTGTTCGCTTGCTCTAGCGCTTCGTCGCGGATCGGACAGCAGGCGGCGGCGCTCATCGAAACGCGTTGCCCGCACGCAGGCCGAGTGCCTTGAACAGCATCGCCGCCGGGCACCAGCCGGAGAATGCCGCCTGGATCATGTTGAGACCGGCGAAGGCGGACAGCCTGCACGGCCAGCCCGAGGACGAGAGTCGGCCGACCTTGCTTTGGGAGGGGGAGTGGGAGATCACCTGGGTCACCTTCCGCGACATGGGCGCGGCATTCGGCGCAGCGCTGCTCGGCATCTATTTCCTGGTCGTCGCGCAGTTCCGCAGCTTCCGTCTGCCCTTAGTAATCCTGACCCCGATCCCGCTGACGCTGGTCGGCATCGTCATCGGCCACATGCTCTTCGGCGCGCCGTTCACCGCGACATCGATGATCGGCTTCATCGCGCTCGCCGGGATCATCGTGCGCAACTCGATCCTGCTCGTCGACTTCATCCGCCACACCCAGGTGAAGGACAAGGCGCTACGCGAGGTGCTGATCGCGGCCGGATCGATCCGGTTCAAGCCGATCCTTCTCACCGCGCTGGCGGCGATGATCGGGGCGGGCGTCATCCTTACCGACCCGATCTTCCAGGGCCTGGCGATCTCGCTGCTGTTCGGCCTCGCCTCCTCGACCTTGCTGACCGTGCCCGTGATCCCCGCGATTTATGTGGTGCTGCGCGACGATGGCCGGGTTGCAACCGAACCATCGCCTGCATAGCTGTGGAGCTGTGAAAGAAGACATGCTTGGCGCGCTCGACGGCGCATCGGAGTTGCTGAAGTCACTCTCGGGACGCAGCCGGCTCATGATCCTCCGCCATCTCTGGGAGGGGGAGAAACCGGTTGGCGAACTGGTGCGCCTGACGGGCATGCGCGACGCCGCGGTGTCGCAGCAGCTTGCGCTGCTGCGTAAGGATCGCATCGTGACGGCTCGGCGAGACGGTCAGACGCTCTATTACTCGATTGCCCATGAGGGCGCTTCGCGGGTGCTTGAAGCACTCCACGGCGTATTTTGCGCGTCCGAAGCCGAGGCGTAGCGGACGGGCATCTTAACGAACGACGGATTTCGGGATTCTCCGCGGACCGCTTGAACGGCCGAAGTTAGGGCGTTTGGTGACCGGCAGCTGTACCATGTTCGAATCCTAGGGATGCGCTCAACTGGCTGCGGCGGCGTTGACGCGTCTTTCGAGCTCGGCGATGCTCTCGGTGACGGCCTCGAAGCCGGGTGCGGTGCCGAAGATCATGCCCGACATCGCTGCATAATCGAGCTTGAGCGCGTCATACATCTCGCGCTCCGGCATGAGCGCGAAGGTTGGATGCACGGCGCTCGCCAGATCGAATGCTGGGCGGTTGAAGAACATGCGGGCATGCGCGACGCAGTCGGCGCCGAGCGCGGGATCGGCGATCGCCTGCGCGCCGAGTGGCGACTGCATCAGCTCGTGCAGGTCGTAATAGTGCCGCGAGATGCGGTTGCCGCCGCCGCGCAGCACGCCCTTGGACTCGTACCAGTGGCGCAGGCCGTGCAGGATGACGACCTTGTCCCAGAAGGTCCGCTCGGCATCGACGACCGTGATGTTGGGCACTTCGAGATCGAGACCCGGCGCATCCTCTTCCAGATACGGGCGGATCGAACGGATCGAGTTCGGGTCGAGCGCCGACTTCGCGCCGGACTCGATCTTCACTGCCTTGGGGATATAGGCGTCGAACTCGGTCGCGGTCGGATATTTGACGAGCAGCGTCTGCCGGTCCTTGGCGTCGGGCACGATCTTCAGTTGGCCGGGCGCGATGCCGCAGCGCTCCGAGGCATCCGCGGCGATCTGCGTGAGACCGTCGAGCATCGCGCCGTTGATGAAGGCCTCGCATGCCTCTCGGATCGCATCGAGCGCCTTTTCGCGCTTCTTGCCGGTCATCGCCTGCAGATCCTCGACCGAATAGTCTTCGCCGAGATCGTCGCGGAACACCGTGACGTCGATATCCTCCGAGAAGCGGCGGATCAGCCCGAACCCCTTGGACAGGGAGGTGCCGCCCTTGAACAGCAGGCGCGGGCCGTCGGGAAGCCCGTTGAACAGCGCGTCGAGCGTCCAGCACACCCAGAAGTCTTTCTCGACATTCTGCGGCGTGGTGCCGATGCGCTGCGCGGTCGCGGTGAACAGCCCGGCACGGGTCTCGGCATCGGCCGACAGGATCGTGTCATAGGCGGGGTTCATGCAGCGCGCCTCGCGGTCAGCAGGGGTTTGAGGAAATCCTGCATCCAGGCCGGCAGGGTCGACAGCCCGTCGCGCAGGTCGTTGCGGATCCTGGCGGCATTGGGGCCGCTGTGCAGCAGGTCGTCGAGCCGTTGCCTGAGGTCGTCCAGGCCGTCCGGGTCGCCGAGCGTGTCGCGCAGCCAGTGCAGCGCCTGCACGATCCGCATCGCCGGGCGGCCTGCCCAATAGAGCTTGCTCGCCGCGGTCGGCTTGAACGTGATGATCATGTTGCCGAGGGGGACCGAGCGCAGCCGCGCATCGGTATGGACCACGATCTTCGACGGCACCGCATTGGTGAGGCCGAGATCGTTGGCGGCCGTCATCCCGTCGACCAGCACCCGAATCTGATCGCGCCGCGCAATCGCGTCGATCACCTGGCGCGGGTCCGGCGCATTTGGCTGGCGGGTCAGGCTGTTGACGGCCGGCTGGTCATAGAGGCCGCGATCGATGCGCCGCAGGTCGCCGGCCTTGACCAGGCGCTGCAGGACCTTGTCGACAGCGTCGCGGCCGCCGAGGTCGAGAAAGTCGGCGGGTGTCCACACCATGCGCGGCTTCGCCTTGGCGATACGCTGCAGGATCCCGGTCTTGAGGTCAGGCGTGTCCATGTCCGATATTTGCCTACATATTTCGGACGCAGCACATAATAGGTTGTCCGAAAAACAACAACAAATTTCGGACAAGACTCGCTGACGCCGAGGACTTGGCTGCACAATATCCGCAGCTCAGCGCTCGCGGGCTTCGATTTCCATCAAGCGTATGCGGCCGACCACCGAGACGAAGAAGGCCGTCGACCAGCCCAGCAGGATGATGCCGTTGGCGCCCTCTATAGCGCCGAACACGCGCCAGCCGCGCGGCAGCACCACATCGCCATAGCCGATCGTCGTATAGGTCGAGGTCGAGAAGTACAGCGCTCCCTCGAAGCTTCCGAGCATCGCCGCTCCCGCCCGGCCAGCCGATACGCAAAGCTGCGTATCAGCCCGGAAAATGTTCCGAGCTTGTCGCATGGCCGGGAACGTTCCGGGTCGTTGCGTACTGCAGCAGCCCGCCGAACCGGTCACAGCTGCAGCGGGGAGGTCCAGGCCCATGAGGCCGCATTCTAAAAGGAGGACCCAATGCTTGGATGGCTCATCGTCGCGGCGAGTGCGTTCAACCTGCTGTGCACCGGGACGACCTATCTCCATAATCCCGCCGACCCCTACAGCGCGCCTGAAACCTATCAGACCAGCGAGACCTACCGGATTGATCTCAAGAAGGGGCGATGGTGCCTCGATCGATGCACTTCGACGATCGCGATCGCGAAGATCGAACCGACCGTGATAACCCTGCAGGACATCGCCACCCCGATCTTCGATGTCCAGGCCTATTCCGTGACGATCGACCGCGAGACCGGGCTGCTCTTAGCGAAGCTGGTGGTGCGCGGGATCGAGAGCCGCTCGGTCCTGCAATGCGAACTGCGTCCGTTCACTGGGTTCCCGGCGATCAGGTTCTGAGCCAGGTCAGCGCTTCAGATATGCCTCCACTGCATCGGCGCCATTGCCGACAGCATCGACCGCCTCCTGCAGCCGGTCGCGGCCGACGCCGAACTTGTCGGTCCAATAGGCAACTTCATAATCCTCGCCCATGGCAATGCGCGAGGAATCCTGCGGCGCGCGCAGCGCCTTGTTGTCGCTCATGATTTCTCTCCTTCGCGAGGCTGAATCGTCGAGATTTCGGTAGGTTCCCCCAGGCCCGTCCATCGCCAGCCCGAACGGCGGGCCTCAATCCCTACCCGTCTGGAGAGCCTCGGGCCCGATCTGGCTGCGGAGAACCTGCAGGAAATCCCGCACAGTCGCCGATGCGGCGGAGGACACCGCGCTCCTCGCTGCCTCGAGCACCCTGAGGACGCGCGTCCAACCCGCCGCCGTTGTCGTAGCCGCCTTGCGGATTTCGCCCACTGTAAGCCGCGGCGTCACCAACTGCGCCGGAAGCTCGCATCGATCCAGCCAGGCGGTCGTGACGATGTCAGAAAACGGCAATGCCACGAACTCCGCGAGCTTCGCTTGATGCAGGTAGCGTCCCGCCACGACGTGACAAATCAGCAGCTCGTCAGGGGAAACACGCTTCTGCACGGGTGCCACCATTCGCCGTTGGCGCGCTTGTCGGCGAACCGCCGATGCCAATACGCTTCAATGCCGGGCGGATCGTCAGTGCGGATCGTGTGAACAAGAGCCGCAGCTTCCGGTAGCGCGACGCGAATTTCCTTCACACGCTGTTCCAATTCGTCGCTGCGGCCAATCTTGAAGTGATCGCCGGATTTGAGAAGATAGACATGGCCGTCAGCGCCCTTTGGCGTTGGCCGGGGTGCAGCACGATCAGGTTTCGGCTCGGGCAGCAATGCGGCAACGTCGGCGAACTCGGGCTTGTCGCCGATCCATTCGCGCAACGCGACTACCATGTCATCCTTCGCCGGGAAGCGGTTGAAGATGGTGCTATGCGCGGGGAAGCCCTCATTGGTTCGTGCGTAGAGCCGCAGTTCCGCATACGTCGGCGCACGTTCGAAGTGCCGTGCAGCGTGCGCTATCTGTTCAAGAATGAAGTCGTTATCGGTGCGGCCCTGAAGATCGTTGGCGGTCAAACCGGCTTCTCGAACTGCATCGCCCCAGCGTGCCCAATAGATGCCGAGCCATTGCGAAGTTCGAATACCCGTCTCGCGCTCAAACAGGGTGCGGCCGGGCGCTTTGCCGGTCGCAGCAGCAATTCGCTTAATCTCGGCAACAATCTGATCCCGCATCGTCACAGTTATAAGCGTGGCATCGCTACGGGCAACGATCGTCGCTAGAGTGTGGGCATGTCGCAATTAATCCCGCTTCTCACCGCATTTGGGCTCGGCTCAATCGTCACCGCGCTTGTTCAGGCTTGGTTGTCGCGACGATCGCAGGAAGACGAACGTCGCTTCAAAGAGAAGCAGGCCGCATATGTCGGGCTGTTGGAAGCCTATCATCGTGCGGCGGTCGAAGGCAGCGACGAAGCAGCGAAGGCGTTCGCATACTGGCAGATGCGGTGCGAGTTAGTCGCCCCCGAGCCGGTGCGCGACGCGATTCGCCGCATTGTCGAAACCAACAGTGACCGCGCGGGCCGGGATGCCGCCCACGAAGACCTGAAGACGTCCATGCGCGCCGATCTTCGCATCACGAAATGAAGGCCGCTGCGACCGTGGGTATCACATGGCCGCGCGTGCTGCCCCGGTGCTACCCCGAGCGGACCCCTGCCGGGGAAATGTCGCTAAGTCATTGAAATGATGGTGCTGCCGGTGAGGATTGAACTCACGACCTCAGCCTTACCAAGACGCTTTTTTACTTGCGCTAATCTATCCAAACCTACGATTTCAGTCATTTTTTCTTGACTCAGATAGCCGACAACGCGAAACTTTAACCCACGATATTCTGACTCTTGCTTCCAATCTGCTTCCAAATTTCGGATGCTCTCGGAAGGCTGAGGTCGGGTTGGAGTAGTATAGCATGTCCACCGAGCGCGTTCGAATCACCAAGCGCATCGTCGATGGCCTCTCGGCCGATGGCACCGACCGCTTCCTTTGGGATAGCGATGTCATTGGTTTCGGGCTGAGAATATCTCCCGCTGGCAAGCTGGTCTATGTGCTTCAGTACCGCATCGAGGGTCGCCAGCGCCGGTTCAAGATCGGGCCGCACGGCTCGCCCTGGACGCCCGAAGCCGCGCGTAGCGAGGCGCAGAGCCTTTTGGGAAAGATTGTAGATGGCATCGACCCGCAGCAAGAAAAGATTGCGGAGCGTAAAGAACTCACGCTCGCCGATCTTAGCGAGATCTATCTGAACGAGACTCTCTTTACCGCGAAGGAGAGTTCGGTCCGGCAGGCGCGTAACAATATCGAGAACCACATCCTGCCGCTGCTCGGCAAGCGTCGGGTGTCCAAGATCGAGCGGAGCGATATCGAGCAGATGCTGCGGGACATCGCGGCCGGCAAGACCGCCCGAACCCTCAAAAAGGGGCATCGGCGACTGTCGCGCGTGCGCGGCGGGAAAGGCGCCGCGAACCAGTGCGTGACGACCATAAGTGCGATGCTTGGCGTGGCAGTGGAACGCAAGCTGCGGCCGGACAATCCGGCCATCGGCGTCCGGAAATTTCCCGGCAAGAAGATGGAGCGGTTCCTCTCGCCCGCCGAGCTGGCGCGGCTGGGTGAGGCACTGGCCGCTGCCGCATCGCTCGGCGTGGAAAGCCAGTACGCGATCGCGGCGCTGCGGCTGCTGGTCCTTACCGGCTGCCGGAAGAACGAGATCCTGAAGCTGAAGCACAGCTATATCGATCGCTATCATCGCTGCCTGCGTCTGCCGGATTCGAAGACGGGCGCCAAGGTCGTCCATCTGGGCGGACCCGCGATGCGGATCATCGCGATGGTGCCGAGGGTGGAAGGCAACCCTTATCTGCTGCCGGGCAAGAAGGACGGCACCCATGTCACCGACCTGCAGGCGGTATGGGTCCGGATCCGGAAAACCGCCGGCCTGGAGGACGTGCGCATCCACGACCTGCGCCACAGCTTCGCCTCGATCGGCGCGGCCACGGGCGACAGCATGTTGATCATCGGTGCGCTGCTCGGGCACCGCAGCGCCAAGACGACCGAACGCTACACCCATTTGTCCGATCACCCGCTCAAGTCGGCGGCCGAGCGCATCTCCGACGAGATCGCACGGTGCCTTGGCGAGGGTCTCGAAGTAGTGGCCGCCAACGACACCATGCCGGGCGATCCGCTCGAAGCCTATTGGGCGGTCGATTCCGAAAATGAATCCCTTCCGTCCGACCCGGTGCTCGGCGCGGTAATCCGCACGCAGTGGCTCGACACGCGCGCCGCAGCCTTGTTGCTGGGCTTCACGGTCGGGACGATGCAGACCTACCGCTGGATGGGGACCGGCCCCGCCTTCCGCAAGATCGGGCGCCGCATCGTCTATTCGGCCGACGCATTGACTGCCTGGGCGAAGTCCCAGGGGCGCGAATTGCAGGCCATGGCTGCGTGAACTGACTGGCCCCCGGCGGTGACCGGCACGCACGATCCCACATCCGCTTTCCGCCAGCCGTTTCGACGATGGCATTCAGCCGCTACGAAACCATTTGTAGTCAGTATCGGAGAAAAGCTGGTGAGAGACGGATCACTCGATGATGTGGTGGCGGTCTGGATGGACCGGGTCGTCGAGGAGCATTGGGGCCGCAATCCCGGAGACAACGAAGCCGCCGTCTATTTCGCGATGCTCAAGCAGAGCGTCGCCGGGCTGCTTTCCACCCACGATCGGTTCGAGCCCGCCACCGACTACCGCAAGGAGGTCGCAGAAGTCTTGCGTGTGGTGCGGGACCTTCTCGGTCCTCCGGAGGAAGGAGAAGAGCCGGAGCCCGACTGGTCGGAGCCCGAGATTGCGGAGCTGCAGGCTCCTGCCGAAGGCGAGCCCCGGGTGCCGGACGTGAAGCATGCCCGCTATTGGGAAAGCGATTCCTGGCGGAAGGACTTCTACACCAGCTTCAACCGCTGGTTCTGGGACATGAAGGACTATGCGCTTCCCGCCGGCCGCCGGAAGATGGATTTCATATGGGATGTCGGCGAGGTCTGGATCGCCACCGGCGCCGCGGCCCTGGTCTATTACGCCAAGAATGACCGCCCGCGCTGGAAGGCGGTCGCCGACATGATGCGCGAATGCGCCGACCTTGTCGAAAAGGACGGACTGCGTTCGCTGCCCTGGGGCAGGTGGGGCCGCTATGCCCCGGCCAACCATGAGCCCAAGCCCTGACGGCAGAGCCTTCAAAGCTGTCCCCTTGGGCGAGGAGATCGCCGGGCCGGCTAGCCGACGATATATTCCGCAAAGGCCTTGGCGACATAATCGTTCCAGACCTCGGATCCGCGCAGCCTGTCTCCGCCGCCGTTGATCAGCTCAAGCGGCACATCGCTAATCCGGACCGCGACCGGGACGTACCGCACCCGCAATTGGCCGATGGTGATCTGACGGCTCGGAAATTCCCTTCCGAATTCGCGCAAGTGCGGCACGGCGCGGTGATGGAGCTGGCTGTCCTCGCGGCCCTCCTGCCGGGCTGTGTGCGCGCGCAGCGCTACGCTGACGACATCGTCGACCGTCGGCTTGGTCAGCGGCGCGTCCTCCACCGCGACGATAGGCGGGATGTACGCATTGATGGCATCGCCTGGCGGGTTCTGAAGGCGGATGGTGGGATCAACGATGACGAAGGGCGGCGCTACTACCCAGGAGTGTCCGATCTCCTGGCCCGGAGTGGCCGGAAGGTCCTTCACGGCCTGGGCTCTGACAATGTCCTTGGCGGGGACCGACATGATCATCGAACCCTTGAGCGCGAAGCTCCACACGCCCAGCCGGTCGAGGATGCGCGGCATCATCGACGAGACATGGACGCAGCTGCGCTGCATATCCTCCTGCTCGAACAGGTCCGCGAGGAACGCGGCGAGGCGCGGCACGATGGCCCGGGCGCGCGCGTCGTCGTCGGCGCTGCGCGGCCGCGATTGGACCCACAGCGCATAATTGTCGAGAAAGCGCCGATCGAGCGCCTCCTGGGCCATGAAGGCGGGCTGGTCGTAAAAGCCGAACGCGCCCGTATCGACGCCGAGATCGCGCAGCTTCTGGTCGAGCGGCGCGTGCGACGCTGCGCGCTCAGCGGATCTGCGTTTCGCTTCGGACACTTCTTCCCCCTATGTCTGGCCGGGCCGGATATGGGAGCCCGAACCCGCTCCCTCAATCGCGATCAGTCGCCGACACCGGCATAGCGGAACGTCGGATTGCTCCATTTCGGCTGCAAGCTGTGCTGCGCGACATAGTCGATGAGCCGGCGGGCGAGCGTCTCCGGCGACGGGCTTGATAAGCCCGTACGCTCGGCGATCTCGTCGATCCGCGGAGACGTGGAATGGACCCAATCGATCGCCATGATCGCAGGCGCCTCTTCCAGCGCTCGGGAGATGAAGCCAGACGACAGCCGGCCGACCTTGGCGGCCTCAATGGTCACGATCGCGCCCTTGGTGTTGGTCAGCTTGTCGAGCGCCACGGCATTGATCAGACCCTGGCCCATGATGGCCTGCAAGGTCATCAGCCCGTCGCCGAGCGAAACCACGTCCGAATCGCCGTTGCGGTGCGCCTCGGCCTGCACCTCGCGGGGCCGGCAGCCGCTATAGTCGGCCAAGTCCCCCTCGGCGATGGAGGCGCGCGCGACGCATCCGATCTCGGTCATGCCGCGCATCAGGAAGATCGCCAAAGCGGCGCATCGGTCCAGGCTCACCTCATGAAAGTCGCTGGCGATATAAAAGCCGTCACCGACCTGGTGCGCGAAGAGACGTTCGCCGTCGCGCGGATAGCATTTCCTTCCGATCTCGAAGATCAGGCTGGTGAGCTGGCCGAGCCCGCGCAGAGCCAGATCGCCCGCGCTCCAGAGGTTGCTGAATCCTTCGACGTCGATCCAGATTCCCCAGCGACCCTTTTCTTCGTCCAACCTGCTTCTCCCGGCATATCGATTTGGCTTCCGGTCATGCGCCTGCCCGCTATGGATAGGCAATGCCGCCCTTCGACCTGGATCATGTGCCGCCGACCGCCTGGCCGGAATCGCTTCGCCCGATCGGTGAATACACGCACGAGAAGGAGAGCTTCGACAGCTGGTGGGAGCGCAATCGGCCGGTGCTGGCGCACCTGCCCGAAGACCTGTGCGAGCAATGGATCTACAAGCACTGGACCTATTCCCCGTTCAGCTTCCTGCCGCTCGACAGCCTTGGATGGGAACGGCGGGCCTGGACCGGTGAGCAGCTCTTGGCCGCCATTCACCGGGCCTTTGGTGGCGAGCTGCATCCCCAGTTCGACTATGACACCTTCCAGCGACGCGGCGGTGCGGATCGTCATCCGACGGCCGTCGCGCTCGACCAGGGCACTTGGGACTATCCCATGGTGCTCCTATCTACGCCGTTCGGCGTCATCGACGGCGGTGAGTTGTTGCCCGATGTGCGACTGGTCATCGTCGAGGGGCACCAGCGGCACCGCTACCTGAATGCGCTGCACGTCCTCGGGCGCGCACCGGCGGGGCCGCATGAAACCATCATCCTGTCGACGCCGCTCACCGGTGCCGCCCGGACGGCTAAGGACATCGATCGCCAATGAAGATCATTCTTGCCTGCGACGAATCCGGCGCGAAGGGCTATGCTGACCAGGACGAGCAGGACCCCGGCGAGGTCGGTGTCTTCGCGGGCGTGTTCGTGCCCGAAGAAGTCCTTGCTGCCGCGGAGCTGCGGCTCGAAGCAGCAATCGCGCCCTATCGGAGCATCGACGGCAAACTCCACATCACCGACCTGCCGCCCGAGCAGCAGCACGGTTTACGGGCGGACATATTCGCCGCGATCCTCGAGCTGAACCTGCCGTGCTTCTGGTATGCGATCCACGTCGCGGGTTTCCACAACTTCCACCGGATGACCCAGCAAATCCTCTCCGATACGCGAACCGACATGGCGGCACGGAACCCCAATCCAAGGGTCAAGATCGGCAGTCCGCGCGAGAAGCCGGAGTCGCTCCACGCGATGCTGTTCACCGGCCTCTACAGCCATATCGTGGCTTATATCGAGGAGCGCCGGCCAGGCCCGGTCGAGATCGTCGTGCGCACCGACAATGTCGATGCGCCGATCGCCAAGCTGTTCCGGCAAGAGGCAGCGGAGTTGCTCCACACGGGTCCGCGGACCAGCACCGCGACCGGCTTCGACACGGTCACCAAGGCGGTGGTGAGCGCGGAGATGCGCTTCGAAGCGAAGATACCGCCGGCGCTTGAGGTCGCGACCACGGTTCAAAACCTGACCATCACGCCGGTGGGCGACGAAGATCCTATCGTCGTGGCGGCCGACGTGCTGGCGAACAGCCTGTGCCACCTGTTCCACAATCGCCCGCCGGAAGATCTCTACTCTGATCTCAACCGGCCGTCTGCGGTCGAGGACCATCCGCTGCTGGATGTGCTCGCCAGCTTCAGGAACTGGGGAGGCCCGGACCCTAGCGATCGGTTGTACCGCCACCCAGCGGCGCCGCCGCTCGATGCCGATTAGCTCGCGGACAAAGGCTGTCGTCTGGATCAATCGCCCCCGGCAACCGCGTCCTCAGCCGCGCTCCTCGCGAGGTCCGAGCTGCACCACCGGGTGTCCGACAAGCCCCTGGACAGGGGCCCGCGACAGGATGAAACAGGGCCGGAAGGGGATCAGCGTTGGCGTTTATCGATGAGCTCGTTGAGGGCGGCGGGAACTTCATCTTCAAGCAGACCGATGGTGGCGCCTCGCTCAGTCCGGCCAGCGATCGCGACGCGGACCTTGCCTCATTCCAGAATCTGGTGCGCCGGGTTCGTGCCAATGCGGGCGACGGCTATGCGATCCATCTCGAGCATGTCTGCGCCGATCGGCCGGGCCAACTCGTCGACCTGATGGTACTGCGCATCGGCTGAGCCGCTTGGGGCGGCTCGCGGGACCGGTCATGCGTGCCGGCCGAGCGCGGCCGCTTCGGCGATGAAGCCGCGATAGGCATAGTTGATCAGGTCCCGCACCAGCTCGAGCAAACCGCCGGTTGCGAAGCCGTCGAACGGGTCGCCATGCGCGAGCAGGTTGCGACGTTCGGCCAGGGTCGGATGCACGTCGCCGGTCAGCTGGCCGATGGCGCTTCCCCCGCAGCGTACCGACATCGGGATGTGCGCGTCGGTCAACCCATCGGCCTCCACCATATGGACAAGCAGCGTCGAGAAGCTGCGCTTGCGCTTGGAGTAGGCGCCGCCGTACCGGTCCATCAGTGCCACTTCGAGGGCGATCAATGCGGCGAGTTCGCCGGCCTTGATCGTGGCGAAGTCGATCCATCCCAGCATATAGAGGCGCTGTGCGCGGTCGAACTTGGCTTGCACGATGTCGGGGATGCGCGAGTCGATGCCGAGCGCAGCGATGAATTCGCGCCAGGCGGCGCCGGTTTCGAATGTGAGGAATCCGCCCGCTTTGCCGTTCGCCGGCCAGGGCAGCTGCAGCGGCTCGCGCTCGAACCGGACGACGATATCGGAAGGGTCGGTCATCGGATTGACTGCGCTTTCCGGGGCGCTTTGCGGGCCAGGCTTCTCACGGATAGCGTGCCTGGATGAAGGCGCCGATGCCGTCGAGCATCTCGTCGATCCGGCTCAGCGTGTGGCGGATCAGCACGTCGCTCATATAGATGATCCAGGTCTCGCCATTGGTGAGCGAGCGATCGAACCAGTCGCTCGGCCAGCCCTCCCGCACGATCGTCGCTTCGAAGTTGGTCCGCTCCAGCTGGGGCCATTCGAAGCCGTGGTGCAGCATCTTGTTCCGGTACCCGAAGATCGCGCCGAGGGTCTTCGCATAGTCGGCGGGCATATGCGGCGTGAGGCCCGTGGCCTCCACCAGTTCGACGATGCCACGCAGCACGCTCGTGCTCTTCTTCCCGGCTGCGTTGAACACGAGGTGCGGGTCCCAGAAGTCCGGGTCGGCGGCGTGCGCAGCGCGCGTGCCGGTGAGCGTGACGGGTTGCACCGGCGCCTCGATATCCCGGATGCCGGCGAAGATTCCGACGAACAGCGATTCGAGAAACGGCGCGAGCATTCCGATCGCCGAGGCCGAGTGGGCGGCACCCTGGAACACGGTGCCGTGCATCTCGTCGACCCAGCTATTCTCCAGATGCATGCCATATTCGCCCGAGGCTTCGCTGGCGCGCTTGGCAAGCTCGCCAATCTCCTCCTGAAGCGCGGCGTCCGCCTCGGCGTGCCGGCGCAAAAGACTGTGAATGGCGCGAAGTTGTGCATCGAGATCGGCATCCCCGAGCAGCAGCACCGCATAGTCGCGGTCGGTCAGGCCAAAGTTGTTGCCACCCATCTGTTCACTCCCCTCCCTTGGCCCTATTGCGTCCAGCAGGAGACGGCATGACAAGCTGCAGCGAGACTAGCCACTGTATTTTGAGCAGCATCGGCTGTTTCATCTACGACTTCCAGACGCTGCTGACCGGCATCGTCGCCATTGGCGTCGCCGTCATTGCCGGCATTCCGGTCTGGCGCCAGCTCAAGGACAGCAATCTCCAGACGCGCATCTCTCACCGCGAGACGCTGGCGACGCTGCTGCGCGATGCGCTGCGGCGGTATGACAGGGTCGAGAAGTCGATCCGTGACCCTTTGTCCTTCGCCAGCCGGGCGACGAGCGATCCGATGGGTGAGCCGCTCGAACTCGGAACCGAGGACGCCCATCACCTGCAAGGCGCGATGAACGGCGTGCTCGACTGGTATCTCGTGATCCTGAAGGACACCGAGCATGCCGATATCGAGTCGCGCAAGTCCGAGCTCAAGTCCGCGCTTGCCCGTCTGGTCGAGACCGCGGGCGATGCGCACTGGGCCGATATCAATGACCAGCATGACGAGGACAACAATTTCTCGGATGAGGAGTGGGCGGCTATTGAGGCGCGGTGTGCCGCCGCGAAGGTCGAAGCGACCAAATGCGTGAGCGACGTGGAGAAGGCCTATCGCAAGTTGCGCGAGGCGCAGCAGCAATGGGTCCAGTCGCTGCGGACCCAGATCGCGAGGCTCGACCTGCAGATCGCCGCTCCCCGGTGAGCGCGGCGAAGCGCAGCTGCCGCGTCAGGCGCTGAATTTCGCTATGCCGGACGCGCCGCTGCTGATTGATCTGCGCAGTTTCGTGGACGCCTATGGCGGCGATCCGCGCTACAAGCTGTTGTCTAAGCTGGTGCGTAATGCCCATTCCATGGTGTCGATCCGCTTCGACCTGCACCGTGCGCTCGCCACGATGCAGTTGCTGTCGGAGCAGCAGGCAGCGATCGCGGCGAAGCGCGAGCAAGGCGTGCCGGCCACCGAAGCCGAGGGGCTGCTATGTTCTTCGCTCTTCGTGACTCCGCTGTTCCTCTATGCGCGCGCGGTCCACAGCCAGGGACGCGACCGCAGTACCCTCGACCTGCGCGGGAACTTGCCGGACGATCTCCGCGCCGAGCATGCCCGCATCCTCGCGCTTCGCGACCAGCATTTCGCGCACTATGTCTCCGGCGGCTCATGGGAAGACTATCGCGTCGTGCTCGTGCTCGGCGACGACAGGATGGGGATCAGCTATCCCAACGAGCGCCGCCTGCTGCGCGCCGAGGATGCCTATGCCCTGCACCGTCTGCTGGAACATGCGCAAGCGCTTACCGAACGCGCCTATCTCAAGGCCTCGGAGCGGTTGAATCTCGAGCTGAACGCGCTTTTCGACGACGATGATTTTGCCGACCTCGTCGGCGCCTTCCGCTTCGAGCCTGAAAGCTTCTTCACCTCAGGCGAGGTGCGCGGGTTCATGGACTCGCTCGATACGCAGAACTGGTCGTTCGACGCCGAGATGAAGACCGACTTCAGCTATCGGCCGCCAGACGAGCCGAGCAAGGGATGACGATCTAGCGACTGGCAGGTCCCCGGAAGGGGAGGGGAAAGGGGAAGGGCTTCCCCTGATGGCGAGCCTTTGGTCTCGCCATACCCCTTCTGCGGGGGCCGGCCCCCGCAACGCCCCCGGCCTGTTCCGGCAAGAGGCATGGCCCTCGCGCGTTCTGATCCGCCGATGCTGCCAGCCCGGGGGCCCGGCGTTCAGAAAGGCAGATCGTCGATGAAGAGGATGAGCTCCTGGAATCCGCCGGCCTCGAACCCGATCCCCGCTTCGGTGTCGCTGAGCGGAAAGCGCGCGGTGGCTTCGAGCACCGAGCGGGGGTCGGACTGGCGTTCGGGATCGTTTGCCGCAGTCCACCGCGCCAGCGCGGCGACACGGGCGTGGAGCGCCGCGGACGCTGCATCCTCTTCGAACCCGGCTTCGCGCGCATAGGCCTGCAGCGCCAGCGCCTGCGCCTGCGGCCGGGCCCGAAGATGCGCAGAGAGCGCGGCCAGCACCTCGAGCGCGGCCTCGATCTGCGCGGCGCTGATCGGCACTGCGTTGAGCAGGTCGGTTGCGCTCACGGATTTTTCGCGCGGGCTTGCTACGGCTTGCATCGGAAACATGTCCTTGGTCCCTCAGAAACTAAGTCCGGTCTGGCGCAGCTCGGGCGCCCGCGGTGCGATCTCGGTGACCGTGAAGCTGCGAGCCGGAAGCGCCTGGAGCAGTTCCTCCTGCGGTACGGTCAGGTCGAGCCAGGCCATGTTCTGGCGTCGCCGCAGCACCGAACCCTGGCGCTCCTGATAGAAAAAGACATCCGGGTTGGCCTCGATCGTCACCACCGCGAAGCTCAGCGGCCAGTCGGGATTGGCCGGCCGCCAGACGCCGGCGAGATAGAACCAGTTGCCGTCCTCGAGCGTGACCCGGAAGTGCCGGTCGCCATTCTTGACCTGGAACTCGCTTGCCGGGATCAGGCAGCGATGGGTCGGGAACGTCTTGCCTTCCGAACGGATGAACTTGAATGGCTTGGCGCCCTGGCCCTCCCAGGGCTGGAGGCCCCAGCCGGCCTCGACCATCTCGACCTCTTGTGCATCGTCGGGGTTCCGCCGGATGATCGGGCGACGGGTGCCGAGCGCGGCTTCCGACTCGAAGGGACTCGCTTTCATGGTGAGAACATAATGCGAACGAACGCGCGGCGCAAATCGGAGACCGGCGATGTGCAATGACTATCGGCTCGAAGTCGATATCGCCTCGATCATGGAGGATTTCGACGACCTCAAGATCAAGGTCGATCTGCCCGAAGGCACGCCCAATGTCGCCGCGCGCGAGGACATCAAGATCACCGATATCGCGCCGATCGTGCGCACCGCGGCCGGCGGGGGCGGCGAGCTGGTCAACCGGCGCTGGAGCTGGCCGGGCCATGGCCCCAAGAGCAAGCCCGTCTACAATTACCGCGCCGAGGGGCGGTCGTTTGGGGACAAGCGCTGCCTGATCCTGGCAGACGGCTTTTACGAGTTCACCGACCCCGAGGCGCCGAAGCAGAAGCGGCTCGACAAATGGCTCTTCACGATGAGGGACCATCGCTGGTTCTGCATCGCCGGAATCTGGCGTGAGAGCCCGCTCGGCGAGGCCTTCACTATGCTGACCCTCGATGCGGGCGAGGATGTCGCGCCCTATCATCACCGCCAGATCATTCCTCTGCCGCGCGACCGCTGGGCGGCCTGGCTCGATCCGGACGTGGCGGCAGAGGATGTGCTCGGCGTCCTGCCCAAGGGCAGCCTGGTGCCGGTGCGGGTCTATCCGCCCGAACCCATGCAAGCGTCGCTGCTATGACGGCGGCGACGACTTCGCTCGAGCGGTTCGTTGAAGCGCAGGCGCCGGTCTATGCCACCGCGCTCGGCGAGATCCGGCGCGGCGCCAAACGCTCGCACTGGATGTGGTTCATCTTCCCGCAGCTCGCCGGGCTGGGCCGGAGCGAGACCGCGCAGTTCTTCGGCATCCGATCGCTCGGTGAAGCGCGGGCGTATCTTGCGCATCCGGTCCTTGGGGGCCGCTATGTCGAGTGCGTCAAAGCACTGCAGGACATCACCGACATGAGTATCAGTGCCGAGGCAGTGTTCGGCCAGATCGACGCGATGAAGCTTCGGTCTTCGCTGACCTTGTTCGTCGAGGCCGGCGCCGGGCCGTTGTTCCACGCCGCGCTGGAACGCTGGTTCGGCGGAAGCCGGGATCCGGCCACTCTGGAATTACTGCAACGCTGAGCCTTTGAGCTAGGCCAGGAACGATCTTGCGGTCGGCGTAGTCGCCGCGATCGGCGTTCGGTGATAGCATTGCGCCGCGTATCGCACCAAAGCGCTGCGAGACCCTTAGAACAGAAAATGCGAACCGATGCAGCGGCTGGTCATCGACACCAATTACCTCGCCGATGAGGGGCTGCAGAACTACCTCGCAGCGTCGCGCCACAACTTCGGGCTCATCAACCAGATCACGATGGTCGAGGTGCATAAGGAATATGCGGCGACCAATGCCCGGCGCCTCATGCAGATCGCTTGCCGCTTTCCCGGCCAGATCATCATCCTGCGCGATCTTGTGGATCTCACCAATATGGACGGGACGACGGCCCGGCTCAGCCGGCGCATGATCGATGCCGACCAGACGGCCAAGTTCGGCGCCTATTGCGAGACGATCATCCATGCGCCGCTGGACACCGCGATCGAACGTCAATTCGCCTTCTTCGAGGAGCAATCCCGGGAATACCTGGCCGAGGTCGCCCAAACCGCGCCGCGGCTCTTCAACCTTTTCCGGATGGCGGAGCGCGCCTTCGATGCGAGCGACGTCCGGCACCTGTGCAAGCGGCAATCCTATCCAGCCGACTTGCAGAAGAAGCTCGTGCACCTTGCCTTCGCCATCCGGGAGGTCCTGATCGGTGCGCAGCAAGACCGCTTCCCCAAGGAAGCGGGGCTCGCCATCAACACCTATCTCTTACGGTACAGCCTGGTCGTGGCGATGTTCTTCGCGCGCTGGGTGAAGACCGGCCGCAACGACATCAGCAATCCGAAGCGCCTCCTCAACCAGATTTTGGACATGAAGATCACGGCCATAGCCACGTTCTTCGACGGCCTGCTCACCCGGGAACCGGATATGGCCGAGATGTACGAGGAAGCGTCGTTCGTGAGCGCGGCGCTGGGCGGCTACACCAAGTGCGGCAAGGGACACGGTCATGAAGGGCGGGAGGCCGCAGCCAGCCTCGACCCTTTCGACTCTCGAACGCCAGCTGGGATGCCGGATGATGAACGAGCGGTGGGCGTCCGGGGTGGAAACGGGTCGGACGCAGTCGCGGGCGCACCGGCTCGTGCTCGTGGCCGACGCAGTCCGGGAGCGGAAGAAACGCCTGCATAGGACCCCCACCTTGCCATCCGGGCTCCTCGGCAAAGCCGAAGAAATCGTCATTCCATCAACCGATCGCGCGCAAATTCAATTTACTGCGCATGATATTGCGATTTCGTGCGCGATGCGGTATCGGAGCGCTTCGACAGGAATTTGCGAGGGTTCAGGTGGCATTTCGCGCGGATGAGGCGGCCGAGGCCGGCCTGGAGCGGGTTAGAAGGTATCTCATTCCGCGCAGCCTGTCGGCGGACGAGCGGCAACAGGCGGAGCATGCGCTGGCGGAGATCGTCGCCACATGCGGGCCGGCGGTGGGAGGCTATCCGAGCTGGCATCCCCTCGTGGCGAAATCGCTGAAAGCGAGCGATCAGGTCACGACCCCCAGCGAGCGCTGCGGATACCGCGGCCTCGATCACACGGTGTATTTCGCGCATGGCTTCGTCACCTGCCCCTATGGGGACGGCGAAGACGTGATGCGCTCGGCGAACGACATTGTCGGACCCAAGGACATTTACGTCAGCGCCGAGGCGATTGACGCACCCTTTTATTCGACCGGGACCACCCCGATCCTCGTGAAGTGCGAGTGGATGGCCGACCTTGAGGAAGGCTTCACCATACCGAAATCCCTCGCCGTGCCGCTGATGCTTGAGAAGGAAGTTCCGGCCTGGCGTTGGTCTGAGGTCGGGGAGACATGGGAGAATATGCGCTCGTACCTTTTGGGCTCGCCGCATGGCTCGCGATCGTCACTGTTCGTCACTCAGGACACCGCGCTGGCCATGAAGAAGATATACGAGGCGATGGTCAATTCGGGCATGTACGGGCCGATTTACCGCTGATCTCGCCCGCAATTGATAGACTATGGATTTTAAGGCCCGGGATGGGCGCAGTCCGCACGATATACTTTGATTGAATTTGGAAGTCCTGAACTATCCCTTAATCCGAGCATCGTCGAAGGAGAGCCCCATCAGTTCCGTCCGAACCATGTCCGCTGCTCAGTTCGCGACAGCCTTCGCCCTGCGGCCAAATCTTGTGGCATGGTTCCTCGGCGCGGGCGCGTCGGCGGCGTCCGGGATTCCGACCGGCTACGCGATGATCCGAGACTTCAAGGCGCAAATCTTCTGCCGGGAGACGAATCTCTCCAAGCGGGAAATCGATACCGCTGATCCCATCTGGATCGACCGGATCGACGACTTCTTTCGCCGGACCTCGCTGCTGCCGCCGGACGGAGATCCGACGGAATATGCCGCCGCCTTTGAGGCGGTCTATCCCGAGCCCCGCCACCGTCGCCAATATATCGCGGATGCGATCGCGAAGGGCACGCCGTGCTTCGGGCATAAGGTGCTGGGAAGCCTCGTTGCTGCCGGCAAGGTCGACTGCATCTTTACGACCAATTTCGACCCGCTCGCAGAAGACGCCGCGGTTTCCGCAAACGCAATCCTGCCCGCCGCCGACCAGAAACGGCCGACTGTGGCTGCGATCGATTCCGCCGATCGGGCCATGCGGTGCCTCGATGAATCCGATTGGCCGTTAATCGCAAAGCTCCATGGGGATTATCAGTCGATCGCGATAAAGAATAGCGGATCGGAGCTGGAGCAGCAGGACGCCCGGATGCGGCACGTGCTGGTCGAGGCCGGCAAGCGGTTCGGTATGCTGTTCGTCGGCTATAGCGGGCGCGATGCCTCGATCCTGGAGACTTTGAATGAAGTCCTGGCTGCACCATCGCCGTTCCCGAACGGACTCTATTGGGTTACCGCATCAGCGAGCCGCCTGCTCCCGGCGGTCACCGAATTTCTGGATCGCGCGCAGGCCGCGGGAGTCGATGTCGCGGTTGTCGAATGCACGACGTTCGACGAGCTGGTTGCTGAGATCATAAAGACAACGGACCTGCCGCAGACGCTTTACGAAAACGTGATGGAAGGGCGGCCTACCCCGCGCCTCGTACCCGTCCACATTCCGAGTGCCAAAGCCCGTGCATTTCCGGTGCTGCGCTACTCGGCGATTCTGCTTCAATCGATGCCGACAGCGGCGAGGCGCATCCGGCTGGGCCAGTCGACGACCTCGGCAGAGGTGCGTGAGATCTTCAAGGCGAAGGGTTACCGGGCGACGGCAGCCGCGCTGGGGCGGGAGCTGGCAGTGTTCGGCCGAGACCAGGAAATCTTGGACGCCCTGGGTCCGCTCGGCCCATCGCTCGCTGGAACGATCGACCTCGACCCGGCCGCCGACAGCTGGGCCATGGGCTTGCTATACGATACGCTCGTGCGATCCCTGGCCCGGCAGCGCCCGCTCATTCCGCGCTACCGGCGATCGGGTCATTCGCTCGTCGTCGCTGCACCGCGCGATGGCGATGATCCTGAGCGAACGCGGCGCCAGCAGCAGACCCTGTCACGAATGCGCGATGCCTACGGGACCAATCTCTTCGGCGCGGTGCCCAAACTTGGCTTCCCCTTTCAGGAAGGCGTCCACCTCAAGCTCGAACAGGTCGACGGCAGATGGTGGTGCGGCTTCGAGCCCTACACCTTCGTCCAGCTGCCGCGGCAGGAGTCCGCCCCACCACAAGGCGCTGAGGATCCAGTCGCCGACCAAGCCCCGGCTGAAATGGGCATGCAGGCCGAGCGTCGAGGTGACCCTGCCGGTGATTGGCGCCGCGAACGCTGGGCTCCGCGCTACAATAAAAATTGGGCCAGCATTATCGGAGCCTGGGCCCAGCTTCTGACCGAAGCTGGGGGCTCTACGCGCAGCGCCTTCGGCCTCGAGGAAGGTGCCGGCTTCGACGCCGTGTTCAAGGTTTCGCCCGTCACCGGATATAGCCGCCCGTCGCATCACCATGCTTATTTCGACAGGAGCAAATGATGGCGAACCCGGCCCTTAGCGAGCTGCCGCCATTCACGCTCTTGGACGAGCCGGACCTGTCCTTCTCGCCATCCGACGCGACCCAAGTCGATGTCCATCCGCTCCGGGGACTCGTGAACCACGGGCCATACTCGATGGGTTCGTTCAGCGGCTATACCTCGCGCGTGCGCATCGCGACGGTCGGCCCGGAGAGCGCATTCCATCGTCGCGGCGACCTGATGAAGCTGCTGCGCAACGTGCATCGGCCGTCCGACCGCTCGGAATATGTGCCGGAATATCCTGGCTTCGAGCGCCTCTTCCGCGTGGCGCTCCAGGCCGCGCCCGCAAGTGCGCACATCAAATGGCCCGACCGCCTCGACCAACTACCGGGCGATGGCGACGCGCAGAACCGCCTCTACTTCGCCATGGATGCCGCGCTTCGGCGCCTCGACTCGGTGCGCAATGAATTCGATGTGGTGCTCGTCCATTTTCCCGACAATTGGGACACCGCGACACGCGGAAAATACTTCGACGCGCATGATGTGCTGAAAGCTCTGGGCGCCAAATACAATATCCCGACCCAGGTCCTGAACGACCGTGTCTTCACCTTCGGCTACAAGGCGTCGCTTGCGTGGCGCCTGTCGACCGCATTGTATGTCAAGGCTGCAGGCACGCCATGGAAGCTAGCGCCGCTGAAGGGTGTGCCGACCGACACCGCCTATATTGGGTTGGCCTATGCGCTGCGCGGCGATCAGCAGGACGCGCATTATGTGACCTGCTGTTCGCAAGTTTTCGACATGGACGGCGGCGGCATGCAATTCGTTGCGTTCGAGGCGCGGGACCCGGTGGCCGATGTCGCCGAAGCCCGCAGGAATCCCTTCCTCAGCCGCGACGACATGCGCGCGGTCCTCGCGCGCAGCCTGGAGCTCTATCAGGGGCGAAACGGCGGCAACCTGCCGAAGCGCATGGTCATTCACAAGACCACGGCTTTCAAGGAGAGCGAAATTGAGGGCGCGTTCGACGCGCTCTCCGGCGTTCCGGAAATAGAGTGCATCGAGGTGAGTTCGGCATCGTGCTGGCGGGGCGTCTGGCTGATCAAGTCAGGGGTGGAAAAGCCGCCGTCGCGGCCATCGGGCTTCCCCGTCCCGCGCGGTACGATGGTTGTCCGCACCGGCAACTCCGCCTTGGTCTGGGTGGCGGGCAATGCTCCCGAGGTCTCGACCAAGGGCGATTACTATCAGGGCAAGAAGAGCATCCCGAGGCCGCTGCAGCTGATCCGCCACGCCGGTAGCGGGCCGCTTGAGCTGACAGCCCATGAGGCGTTGGCGCTGACCAAGATGGATTGGAACAACGACGCGCTTTACGACCCTGTACCGGTCAGCATCCGCTATTCGCAGAAGCTGGCCCGTACGATTGCGAACGTCCCGGACCTGCCGCGAAACGTCTATCCGTATCGCCTGTTCATGTAACTGCTCCGGCGCATTGTGACTCTACGCGCATCGCCTGCAAGCGGCTACGGAATGCTGCGCCAACCGAACGATCAAGGATGACGATCTGTGCTTGCTGCCCTTTCACTGCTGATCGCTGCAGCGCCGGCGGGCGCCGCCTGCGTCGCCGTCGATGGCGACACCTTGCGGTGCGGGGACGAGCGCGTCCGCCTGCTCGGCATCGACGCGCCCGAGTTGCCGTGGCATTGCCAGCAGGGTCGGCATTGCGCGCCGGGCGATCCCTACGCCTCGACTCGATCACTGCGGGCAGCGCTGTCGCGCGGACCCGTTTCCCTCAGGCGGTTCGGGACCGATCATTACGGCCCTACCCTGGCGCTTGTCAGCGCGGGCGGCGTCGACCTGAGCTGCTGGCAGCTGTCGCACGGCCAGGCTATCTACAAGTCTTGGTGGGACAACGGTGGTCAGCTGGCGCGGATTTGTCCGGCCGCCCGGTAAGATAAGACTGCGGCAAAGATCTCCGGCTGCAAGGCTCGGTGGGGGACCTTCCAGCTTTAGGAATGAGGCTCGGCACCTTGTTGTCGCGTATCTTCGCGAACGTGGCAATCTGCGATGCGGGAGGGCTTGTTCTAGGTTTTCCCTATTTGGAGTCAGCGTCGCTTTGCTGTCGCCCATAGTAGCGACAATGCCGTTTCGCTTGCGGAATTCGAACATGCTGGCATGCCTGTTCGGTCCGGAAGGAGCATCTGGTCGGGAAGGGAACGCGCACAGATCATGGCCCGCAAACCGCCTGGAAGCGCGATTCTGCGAGCCGGATCATCGCTTGCACAACCGGCGGGACTCGGACCGCTCGGTGGTACGGCCTCGCTACCGACCGACATCACGCATCCGTTCTTCTCGTCGCGCGACCTCCCGGCCGTTCCGGCTGATGCGGTGCGACGCGTGCCGCAGCTGGCGCGGCGTATCGCACGCTGGGACCAGGGCCAGGCGCTCGCGCTGCTCGCAGGCTTGCAACTGGAGCCGCGCTTCCACGCCAATCACATTCGCCTGACCTGGGCGACGAGGCTCGTCCTCGGGCTCGCCGATGGCAAGCAGCAGGTCGGGCGGTCGGACCTGATGCGGTTGCTCAACGCGGACCTCGACAAGGCCGAAGTGCTGCGGATCGAGGATCCGAGCGAGGACTTCTTTCTCTCCCCGATCGCGACGCGGTTTGGCGAAATCCCGATCGTGATGGGCGTCTGGTCGCACCCCGCTTTCTACGTCGACTGCCTGGTGGAAGCCTTCACGCGCATGGCCGGCGCCGCAGACGCCGAGGTCATGCGGTCGGTCAAAGCGCTGCTCTCGCTTTCCAAGGCAGTGGTAGCGCGCGCAGGACTCGAGCGCCGGATCGCGGGCGAGGGCGAGCCGAATTCCACCATCGCCTTGCCCGCGGAAGCCCGGCTCGGCAGGCTTGCCGGTCATGTCCGCTGGACCGAGGCGGCGCTGGGCGGTGCGGACATCCCCAGGGATGCGCTTGCCCGGTTCGTACTTTCGGAAGCGGAGATGACGGCGACGCTTGATGCCAAGCCGGCGAACGCCCCGCTCGACTTCAAGCCGCTGGTCGCCCTCGGGTCAGATTTGCTGCTGGCCTCGCCGGCGGCCATCTCGATGGCAGTGCGGGCGGCAATAGCCGATCATGTGCTTGAGACCGGCCGCGAAGCTGCGCTCACCGAGGCGCTTCTCGTCGTCCAGGCCGAACGCCTCTCCGAGACCCGCTTCGCTCAGACCGACGACGTCGCCACTCATTGGGGCCTCGGCGAGCCGATCCGGTCCCATGTCTTCGAATATTCGACCGGGCGCTACATGCACCTCGAGCAGATTGCCGGCGATTTCGCGGGTTGGCGCGAGCTGGGCTTCGGCGAGCCCTGGCCTGCCAATAGCGCGCGTGGCACGCGGATCGTCGCATCGATGCGCAAGGCGCACGAGGCCGTGAAGGACGAGCCAGGCTATTGCTTCGGTGCGACGCTCTACCTGATGGGTGGTTGGGGCAAGGGCGAGCGTATCGACTTCGCGCGGCCTGACGATCTCGAAGGCTGGCGGTTCATGGGCATCGAGGTCGCCGATGCGATCGCGCTGAGCGGGTGCTCGGACGGCTTATTGGGCGATTTCTGGCGAGTGGATGTGCTAGCCGACATGGTTCGCCGGCAAGGCTTCGGCCTCCAGAATCTCAGCGGCCCGCTCAATCTCTTCCAGTGGTGGAAGGAGACCAACTACACGCTCGTTCCCCAGAACGAACGCGACATTCGTCCACCGATTCAGCTGAGCATGCCGACCGACAGCCTGTTCGCCGCGCGCCGCGAGGGGATCGAGGCCTATGACCGCCGCGCCGTGGCTTGGCCGGACGGTGGCTTCCGCCCCGTCGTCCGCCTCGATCCGATGGCCAGCTTCGGCACGCTCGAGCCGATCTACGTCTCGTTCCAGGCGCTCAAGGCACAGCGCCTGGTCGGCGTCTCGCTTGCCGGCGCACGCCCCGCCTGGTTGGAAATCGTGCGGCCCGAGGATCCCGATGCGCTGTCCGCAGCCCATCAGAATTGGGCCGCCGCGCTCCATTGGCTGAGCCTGGTCATGCCGCTGCTCGATGATGATGATGTCGTTGGACCCCAATTGCCCGTGCGCGTGACGCTGGAAATATCCGGCTCCAATGATTTCGGTGGCGAGGTGCCGGATGAGGTGGCGCTGGATGCCGATATCTCGGTGGAGATCCTGTCCGACCAGATCGCGGTGCGGACCGGCGACATCTGGCAGCAAGGCGCAAGGCGGATCGACAATCGCGGCGAGGTCGCCCTTGCCGCTGCGCTGCTCGAAGGCGTGAGCCGGGCGACTGGCAGGCCGATCGAACGCACAGAGGCCTTGGCGCGAGTTCTGGAAGCGGTGCCCTCGAGCGACGTCCGTTGGCGACATGCCTATCAGCCGGAGCGTGCGGCCGATGTGCTTCGGCTTCACGGCATCCTGTCCCAGCGCTTTCGGGAAATGTCGCGCTCGGCGGTCTCGCTGATCAAGCACGGCCATGCTTTCGGTCCCGAGCGCACGCCCGGGACGGTGATCACCGGCAAGGAGGCATGCGCGCGACATCTGGGTGAGCTGCATGCGTCGAGCTTGGCGGTGCTGCTCGGCGGGGTCGCATATTATGACCGCACCGACCTCGTCTCGATGGCGCTCGGCATGATGCAGGCCGGCATTGCCGATGAGCAGCATTGGGCGCTCACTGCGCGGGCGCTGCGCGGGATCTACGGACACGATACCGATCTGGTGGTGAGCCTGGCCCAGCGTAGCCGCGTGAACGCCGTTCTGCGCGCATCGGCGATCCTGGCCGAGGTCGCGGCATCGCATGCGCTCGAAAGCGGTGGGATGCGGGTCGGCGAGATGGACTATGACGAGCTTGCCGCGATGGCGTTGCACCATTTCGGATATTGCGAGCTTGTTTTCAGCCTGGCCGGCGACCGGCTTACGCCCAAGCTGATCGTCAGCCCGACCGGCGATCTGCTGTACGACCATAGTTTCGGCGATGGGACATTGGCGCCGAGCGCCGCTGCGATGCATTCGGAGCAGCGGCAGCGCCATATCGGAGATTATGGCTGGTGGCTGGCACGCGAGCCCGGCGCGCCCTCCACCCTGGAGCCCGATCTCATCGCGGCCCTGAAGGCCGAATACGGCGTGACTTCCGCCGTCTTCGGTGATTTCAATTCCGGGTTGTGCGATGTGGCCGTGTCCGCGGGCCAGGATGTTCTGCTGCTGACGCGCTCCGATCTGATCGCGCGGGTGCGGGACGCAAAGGGCATCGACGAGGCGACGCTGGCGCTGCTTGTCGACCGCCTCACCCTGCCGTGCCGCGATGGCTGGGATGACGTGCCACCGGGCGCGCATTCGAACGACTATGATCTTGGCCGCTTCGACCGCCCCCAATCCTTGATCGGGAGGCCGCTGCTCGCGCTGTCGAAAGGGCCGGACCCGCTCCTGGCGGTTGGTCCGGCGGCGGTGGAGCGCGCCTTTCTGCACAATCTCTCCGGCGCGCTGACCGGCAATCTTCAGGACCGCTTCTGGTCGAGCAAGACGATGCGCAGCCATGTCGGGCGCGCCGCCAATCGCGCGGGCATGGCGTTCAACGACGGCATTGCCGAGGATCTGCGCGCCCTGGGCTTGCAGGCGGATGCTTCCATCGCGCCTTGGGCATGCCTGAATCACAAGGCGACGCCAACGATCAAGTTGCTCGGTGATATCGACGTGCTCGCGTTCAGTCCGGATCGCCGCCACGCCTGGGTGATCGAGGCGAAGGACATCAAGCTCTGCCGGACCCTCGGCGAGACCGCGCGGCGGCTCTCCGACTATCGCGGGCAACTGCGCGCAGGCGGAAAGCCTGACAATTTGCTGCGCCATTTAGATCGCGTCGCCTATGTCCGCGCGCACGCCGCCGATCTGGCGAAGCGGCTCAAGCTCGATGGGGTGCCGCAGGTCCATGGGCTGGTCGTGGTGGACACACCCCAGCCCATGAACTTCGTCGAGGCGAACCCGTCCATCGACGCGCGCTTCATCCGCCGGCGGGACTTGTCCACCGTGGATTGGGCGCCTCAGGCCAAGGGCAAGCAGCCTGCGCAAAAGCGCAGCCGATGATTGGCGCTTGACGGATCGCCCGACTCACCGGAACATAATGGGAACGAACGAGTCGTTATTCCCTTATGCTGACGGATGCCGCCTTTGCCGAGACTGAACGCGCACGCCTGCTCGCCGAGCTGAAGGCGCGTATCGCCGTGCCGGTGGCGAGCGGCGCGCCGCTGCTGCCGTTCGGGATCGAGGCAATCGACACGCGGCTGGGCGGCGGCGGTCTCGATGGCGGTGGGCTGCACGAGGTTAGCGCCGCCTTGCCGACGCTCGGAGACGATGCCGCAGCGACGCTATTCACCGCAGGAGCGGCGGCACGATTCGCAGCCGAGACCAATGCGAGCGTTGCCTGGGCACTGACTCGGTTCGATCTCTATGCGCCCGGGCTCGAGCAAGCCGGCCTGTCTCCGGGCAAGCTGCTCTATTGCGAGGGCCGGGACGAGGTGATGGCGCTTGCCCTTGCCGAAGACTGCCTGCGCGACGGCAGTTTCGCGGCGGTGGTCGCCGAAGTGAAGGCCGCCGACCAGACCGCCACAAGGCGGCTCCAGCTTGCCGCCGCCGACGGCCGAACGCCGATGCTGCTCCTGCGACGCTGGGCGCGGGCCGCGCGGGATCCACTCGAAATCCCGTCCGCCGCCTGCACGCGGTGGCGGATCGGCTGCGCGCCTTCGGTGCCGCTGCCGCATGCCGGCGTCGGCCGCTCCTGCTGGTCGGTCGATCTTGTCCGCCAGCGCGGCGGCAATCCCTTCTCTCTTATAGTCGAGGCCTGCGATGGCAAGGGTCGCCTCGCTCTACCTGCCCCAGCTCGCAATCGAGCGGCTGCGGCGGCTGGAGCGGACCGCCGCGCCGCCTGAGCGGCCATGGTCTCCCGCACCGATCCTGCCGCCGAGCATCGACGACGAGCCCGGAGCCTGTTCGGTCCCGCGCGGCGGGGGCTGGCGCCCCGGCGCGCGCTGGGCGCAGGGTGGGCTTGGCCGGGAAGGAGAAGCGGAGCGGATCGCGGCGCTGCCCGCGCACCAGCAGCCGCCGATGCGGCTGCTCGGGCGGCGCTCCGAGCCGGTCGAGCACCCGTTCCGCGCGATGCCTTCGGACGAAGGGGGGCGGGGTTCGGCGCGGGCGGCGATGCCGACGGCCGCGCTTGGCACTTTGCCCTGGGGTCGCCCGACCGTGCTGATCGAGCGCATCGGCCAGCGCGAGGTGGTGACTGCCGCCTGTCCGGTGGCACTGGCGCTCGACCTGGTGCCCGGCATGGCGGCGGCGCATGCGCGCGCGCTGGTCGGTGATCTCGATGTGCGCGACGCCGACGCAGGCGGTGACCAGGCATGGATCGACCGGCTGGCGCTGCACGCAGTCACGCATTGGACGCCAATTGCCTCGCCCTCGGGCGCCGATGGGATCTGGCTCGATCTGACGGGTACCAGCCATCTGCACGGCGGCGAGGTACGCTTTTGTGCCCGCATGCTGCGCTTTCTCGCGCGGATCGGATTTACCGGGCGCGTGGGGGTCGCGGGAACGGCCGGCGCTGCGCATGCGATCGCCCGTTTTGGCGGGGAGGCCGTCACCATCCTCGCACCTGGAGCGGAGGCGGCGGCGCTTGCAGGGGTGCCGATTGCCGCGCTGCGCCTTGAGCCTCAGGCGCTGGCCGCCGCCGCCCGGTTCGGACTCGAACGCGTCGGCGATCTCTATCCGATGCCGCGGGGACCGCTCGCCAAACGGCTGGGCTTGTCGACCGTCACCCGGCTCGACCAGGCGCTCGGCCGTGCCGCCGAGCCGATCGTGCCGGTAATTCCGTTCGAGGCGCCCGAAGTCTCGCGGCGCCTGCTCGAACCGATCGCTACGCCTGAGGCGATCGCGCAGGTGATCACCGATCTGGTCGACGACCTTGTCGCGGTGCTTCGGGCGCGAGGTCTTGGCGTACGTGCCGCGGTGATCACCGCTGAACGGGTCGATGGCGCCGACCAGCATCTTGGCATCGGCGCGTCACGCGCCACCCGCGATCCCCGCCACCTCGTCCGGATGTTCGGCCTCAAGATCGACCGGCTCGAGCCCGGGCTCGGCATCGAGGCGATGCGGCTGGTCGTGCCGCACAGCGAACCGCTGGGCGCGCGCATTGCCGGCGCGCTCATTCCCGATAGCGATGCGCAGCCGGACCTCGCGCCCGCCATCGACCAACTCGCCGGGCGCGCCGGGGAGGATGCGGTGTTCCGCATCGGGCTCGAGCAGAGTGACGTGCCCGAGCGGGCGGTTCGCCGTCTGGGCGCCCTGGCCGAGCCGCAGGGCTGGCCCGCCTGGAAACGGCCGGTGCGAATCCTGCCGCGCCCTGAGCTGCTGTCACATGTGGTTGCCTTGCTGCCCGACCACGCGCCACGGCGCTTTACCTGGCGGGGCAAGCCCTATCGCGTGATTGCCGGCGACGGGCCCGAGCGCATCCATGGCGAATGGTGGCGGACGGACCGCGAGCTCTGGGCGGTGCGCGACTATTTCCGGGTCGAGGTGGACGGCGGCCAGCGCTTCTGGCTGTTCCGCCGCGGCGATGGCGTCGTCCCCGAGACCGGGGATCTCAGCTGGTATCTGCACGGCTTTTTCGGCTGATGGCCAGCTATGTTGAGCTTCAGGTGACCAGTCACTTCTCGTTCCTGCGCGGGTCGAGCGCCCCGGAGGAATTGTTCGCCGCGGCGCAATTGCTGGGCCACACCGCGCTCGGCCTGGCCGACTGGAGCACGGTCGCGGGCGTGGTCCGCGGCTGGGATGGCCAGAAGACGACGGGCGTGCGCATGATCGCAGGCAGCCGGGTCGATCTGACCGATGGCCGGGCATTGCTGCTTTATCCGACCGACCGTCCTGCCTGGTCGCGCCTCACGCGCCTGCTCTCGATCGGCAAGGCGCGTGGCGGCAAGGGCCTTTGCATCCTCGGCTGGAGCGATGTCGCGCAGCACGCGGAGGGGATCGTCGCGATCCTCGTGCCCGACCTGTCCGACGCCGAGACCGGTGCGCATCTCGCCGAGCTGGCGCAGGTCTTCGGCTCTCGCGCCTATCTGGCGCTGTCGTACCGGCGGCGTCCCGATGATATCGAACGCCTCCATGCGTTGGATGCCCAGGCGCGGGCGGCCGGCGTTCGTGCCGTCGCGACCGGCGACATCCTCTATCATTCGCCCGAGGCACGGCCGCTGCAGGACGTGGTGACCGCGATCCGCGAAAAGACCACCGTCGACGCGCTCGGCTATCGGCGCGAGCGGTTCATGGACCGGCACCTGAAGTCGCCGGAGGAAATGGAGCGCCGCTTCGCCGACTTTCCGGATGCGATCGCGGCGAGCGCGGACATTGCGCGAGCGTGCACCTTCGATCTCGGCGAAATCCGCTACCAATATCCGTACGAGCAGGTGATGGAGGGGAAGACCGCGCAGGAAGCGCTGGCTTACCTTACAGAAGACGCGGCGGCCGCTAAATTCCCCGGCGGCGTTCCCAAACCCTATGCCGACCAGATCGCTCATGAGCTGCGGTTGATCGACCAGCTCGGCTATGCGCCCTATTTCCTGACCGTCCGCTCGATCGTGGAGGAGAGCCGCAGGCGCGGCATTCTCTGCCAGGGGCGCGGCTCGGCCGCCAACAGCTGTGTCTGCTACCTGTTGGGCATCACCTCGATCGATCCGATCCAGCACGAGCTGCTGTTCGAGCGCTTCGTCTCCGGCGAGCGCAAGGAGCCGCCCGATATCGATGTCGATTTCGAGCATGAGCGCCGCGAAGAGATCATCCAGTGGATCTATGAGACCTATGGCCGCACCCGCAGCGCGCTGACCGCGGTGGTGACGCGCTATCGCACCCGTGGCGCTGTCGCCGAGGTCGGCAAGGCGCTCGGCCTGCCCCGCGATCTCACCAAGATGCTGACCGGGCTGGTCTGGGGCTGGTCGATGGACGGCATCTCGGACGAGCAGATCGCCAGCCTCAACCTCAATTCTAAGGACCATCGCCTCAAGCTGACGCTGCGCCTCGCGCGCCAGCTGATCGGCACGCCGCGGCATCTGTCCCAGCACCCAGGGGGCTTCGTGCTGACCCAGGACCGGCTCGACGATCTCGTGCCGATCGAGCCGGCGCGGATGGAGGACCGCCAGATCATCGAATGGGACAAGGACGATATCGACGCGCTGCGCTTCATGAAGGTCGATGTGCTGGGTCTCGGTATGCTCGGCTGCATGAACCGCGCCTTCAACATGCTGGAGGCGGACAAGGGCATCCGCATCGGCATGGCCGATCTCCAGGACGATGATCCGGAGGTCTACAAGATGATCCAGAAAGCCGACACGCTCGGCGTCTTCCAAATCGAGAGCCGCGCCCAGATGTCGATGCTGCCGCGGATGAAGCCCACGAAATTCTACGACCTGGTGATCGAGGTCGCGATCGTGCGGCCAGGACCGATCCAGGGCGACATGGTCCATCCCTATCTTCGCCGGCGCGAAGGCAAGGAGAAGCCCGAATATCCCAAACCCGAGCTGCGCGCCGTGCTCGAGAAGACGCTTGGCGTGCCGCTCTTCCAGGAGCAGGCGATGAAGGTCGCGATCGTCGGCGCGGGCTTCACGCCGGCCGAGGCCGATCAGCTGCGCCGCGCCATGGCGACCTTCAAGCTGACCGGAGGCGTCAGCCATTTCTACGACAAGCTGGTCGGCGGCATGGTCGCGCGCGGCTATCCGCAGGATTTCGCCGAGCGCACCTTCAAGCAGATCGAGGGCTTCGGAAGCTATGGCTTCCCCGAGAGCCATGCCGCCAGCTTCGCCAAGATCGCCTATGCGTCCTGCTGGGTGAAGCATCATCATCCCGACGTCTTCTGCGCGGCATTGCTCAACGCGCAGCCGATGGGCTTCTACGCGCCCGCGCAGATCGTCCAGGACGCGCGACGGCACGGAGTCGAAGTGCGGCCAGTCTCGATCAATGACAGCCATTGGGACTGCACGCTGGAGCCGACCGGCGGGCGATACCTCGCCGTCCGGCTCGGGTTCCGGCAGGTGCGTTCCCTCGCCAATGTCCATGGCGCCGCGATTGCCGTAGCCCGGGGCGATCTCGCTTATGAAAGCGTCGAGGAAGTGTGGCGCCGGGCCGGCGTGCCGCGCGCCGCGATCGAGCGGCTCGCCGAGGCCGACGCGTTCCACTGCATCGCCGAGGACCGCCGTCAGGGCTTATGGAAAGTGAAAGGCCTGGGCGAGGCACCCCTGCCGCTGTTCGCCGCGGCCGATGCGCGCGAGGGCGGCTTTTCGCCCGAAGGCGTTGAGCCGCGGGTCACCTTGCAGCCACTTACCGATGGGCGCGAGGTGGTTCAGGATTACCGCACGCTGCAGCTGTCGCTGCGTGCGCATCCGCTTTCGTTTCTGCGCGAGCAGCTCGCTGCCGAGAAGATCGTGCGCTGCTCCGATCTCGGCAGCATCCGCGACGGACGCCATGTCGAGGTCGCGGGCGTGATCCTGGTCCGCCAGCGGCCCGGCTCGGCGCGCGGCGTACTGTTCATCACGATCGAGGACGAAACCGGCGTCGCCAACGGGATCCTGTGGCCCGACCGGTTCGAGAAACAGCGCCGCGTGGTGATGTCGGCGTCGATGGTGAGCTTGCGCGGGCGGCTGCAGAAGGAAGGCCATGTCATCCACGTCATCGTCGATCGCGTGGTGCCGCGCGACGAGATGCTGCGCTCGATCGGGCGGATGGCGATGCCGATCCCGTTTGGGCGCGGGGACGGCGCAACGCATGCCGGGAGTCCCGATCGCGGCGAAGCCGGTTGGCGCCCTGGGCCCCGCGATCTCTATTCGCCGCCCTTTCCGAACGGTGTCGATCCGGAAGACCTCATCAAGGTGCGCAGCCACGATTTCGACTAAGGACTAGCAGGCCGCACCGCCCGTGCGGCCGTGACTGGAAGGCATACGCCGTCTCTATCACATTGTGTCATATCTGATTGATTATTGCCCGTTGTGCGTTATATATGCTGTATTATGTCCTCGCCCAAATCTCGACCTCTATTGCGCCAGCTTGGCAATGACCTGCGCTCGGCACGGCTCCGGCGGCGCATGTCGGTGGCGGACCTCGCGCTGCGGTCCGGGGCGTCTCCCAGCACCATAACCCGGCTGGAGAAGGGCGAGCCGGGCATCGGCATCGGAACGCTCGCCGATGTCCTGATCGTGCTCGGCCTTGCCGAGCGTCTCGGCGAGTTGATCGATATCCGGCACGATGAACTTGGCCTCGCCCTGACCGATCACAGCCTGCCGCAAAGGGGACGAAGCTCTCCGGCGGCGCGGCGGCGCAGGCGCGACGAAGGCGATGTCGGCAGCATGGACGACGTATCCGATGACGATGGCGTCGCATTCTGATGGCGGACTATCGCGCAAAGGTCGCGCTGGGTGACGCGCTGGTCCCGGTCGGGCTGCTGCGGTTCACGCACGCCGGGCCGCGGCAATTCTCGAGCTTCGCTTATGATCAGGCATGGGTCGACAACCCGCGCCATTTCGATCTTTCCCCGGACATGCCGCTCGACGGCGGGCCGTTTCATGCGTCCGCCCAGCAAGGCGAGCAGCGCGATGCCCTTGGTGGCGCCTTTGCCGATGCGGCGCCGGACAGTTGGGGCCGAAGGCTGCTCGAGCGCAACTATGGCAATGGCCTGAGCGAGTTCGAGTATCTGACCTTGTCCGACGATGCCTGCCGCCAGGGCGCGCTGCGCTTTCTGGATTTGGACGGTGCCGTGATCACCGGCGCCGCCGCAGATGCGGTGCCGCGCCTCATCGATCTCGAAGCGCTGACGGCGATCGCCCGCGCCTATGAACAGGGAGCCGAGCTTTCCGCCGAGGACCTGGCGACGCTTGCCGGCGCGGGCGGGTCGGGCGGTGCCCGTCCCAAGGCCAATGTGCGCGACGGCGACCATCTGTGGCTCGCCAAATTCACTTCGGTGCTCGATCAGCAGCCGGTCGAGCGCGCTGAGGTTGCCGTTCTGCGTCTCGCGGCAAAATGCGGCATCACCGTGCCGGAGGTCCGGCTCGAGCTGGCCGACACCCCTTATCCGGTCGCACTGCTCCGGCGGTTCGACAGGCAAGGCCTGGGACGGATTCCATATATTTCCGCGCGGACCGCGCTTGCCAAGCGCGGCACCGCGCTCGGCTCCTACACCGAGATTGTGGACTTCATGCGCGGTCATTCCGCCGACCCCTTGCGGGATTTTGTCGAGCTCTACCGCCGCCTGATCTTCACCATTCTGGTGTCGAACAAGGACGACCATCTCAAGAACCATGGCTTCCTCTATGTCGGCCGGGGCCAGTGGCGGCTGTCGCCGATGTTCGACGTCAATCCGGCGCCCGATCGCAATCCGCATCTCGAGACGGCGATCCTGGAAGGAGGCGCCCATGACCGATCGATCAGGCTCGCTTTCGAGGCCTGCGAGTTCTTCGAGATCAAGCCGACCGATGCGCGTGCGCTGATCCGCGAGGTGGCGACCACGGTCGAGAAGAATTGGCGCGGTGCGATGCGCGACGCCGGCATCAGCGGTGCGCAAGCGCGTAGCTTCGAGCCCGCCTTCGAACATGACGAAGCGGAGCTTGCTAGAGTTATCTAGTCATATCTGACGCGATAACGGGTCCAATCTGTCATATATGCTCGATAGTGCAAGCGATTGGTCCGAAAAGTGTATACATATTTCGGACACCTTGTCGGGCCTGCGCTCTTCAGCACCGAAAAGGTACGTAAAGCTGCGTACTGCGGCGGCTCTGCGCGTGAGGGCGCGCAATTCTCTCAGAGAATTGCCATTAGGGTGTTGCCGAATGCCGGAAGGGGAAAGCCTTCCCCTGACGGCCAGCCGCATCTGGCCGTACCCCTTCTGCGGGCGCTCCGCCCCGCAACGCCCCGGAGAGGAAAAGGGCGGCCGGTTCGGCCGTGACGGGTCAGGGTCGGGAGAGAGTCTCCCGGCGCCCGTCGCGGAGAATTTCCATGGCCACTGTCCTCAACCACGCTTCCGCGCCGCCACCGCGCACCGCACCCTACAAGGTCGATATCTCGAGGGGCCGGCGCATTGGGCGGGTTTCGTCCGAATGGTTCTCGCGTCCCGACGACGAGCGCTATCTTTCGCTGCGCGAACTTCACGCCGCGACCCTCGCGCGGGCCAGGCGCGCCACGACCCGGACCATCGAGACCCGCGAGGTTCGGGTGGAGGCGAGCCGCGAGGATGCCGAGCGCCTCTCCCTGATCCTGCCCGGCCGCGACGAGCCGGTCGCGCCGACGCATTGGTCGTTCGGCCAGCTTGCGAGCCTGGTCGGCGCGCCGTCGGGTTATCTGCGCCAGCTCCCTGCGCCGCTCGCCGGCATCAACTTGCAGCACGGGCTGCTGACTCACCGGGGCGAATTGATGAAGACTCTCGAGACCGAGGATGGGCGCACCCAGCTGCGTGCGGTGACCGGTCCCGACTATGGGCGGATCTGGGACCACGAGCTGGTCGAAGCCGTCATGCGGATCGCCGGCAACGGCACCGGCGACACGCGCTGGAAGGTACCCGGTCTGCTCGACTGGTCGACCATGACCCATAATCCGCATGTCGAGATCACCCAGGATACCACCACGCTCTACGCGAGCGACCGCGACGTGTTCCTGTTCCTGGTCGATGATGCGCATCCGATCGAAGCCGGCAGGTTGCCCAATGGCGATCCCGACCTGTTCTTCCGGGGCTTCTACTGCTGGAACAGCGAGGTCGGCGCAAAGACGCTCGGCATGGCTTCCTTCTATCTCCGTGCGGTCTGCATGAACCGCAACATCTGGGGCGCGGAGGGCTTCGAGGAGATCAGCATCCGGCACTCCAAGTTCGCCGCGAACCGTTTCGCGCACGAGGCTGCACCAGCGCTCGAGAACTTCGCGACGTCCTCACCGCAGCCCTTCATGTCGGGCATCCTGGCTGCGCGGCAGCGGATCGTCGCTCGCACGGACGAGGACCGGCACGATTTCCTGCGCAAGCGCGGCTTCTCCAGGGCGGAGACCGGCCGGATCATCGCCACCGTGCTCGACGAGGAGGGGCATCCACCCGCCTCGATCTTCGACTTCGTCCAGGGGATCACCGCGCTTGCCCGCGACAAGCCCCACCAGGATGCGCGACTGGACCTGGAAGGCAAGGCCTCGAAGATCCTGGCCGCCGTTGCCTGACCAACGCCTGCTCCCCCCGCGGCGCGGCCCTCCCTCCCAGAGGTAGAGGGCTGCGCCGCTCCCATGGCGGGATGAAGGTTGGGAGAGAGTCTCCCGGCCACCCGCCATGGAGAACCGACATGGCAAAGCGCCAACCCAAGCTTGTCCTTGCGCCTGCGCAGGGGATTCCCTTCAACCTGCTGGTCCTGTCCCAGTCGAACGTCCGGCGGGTCAAGAACGGCGTCACGATCAACGATCTCTCCGCCGATATCGAGCGTCGGGGCCTGCTCAATGGTCTCAGCGTGCGACCCCAGCTGGACGCCGAAAGCCAGGAAACGGGCAAGTTCGAAGTCCCGGCGGGCGGTCGCCGCTTCCGCGCGCTCGAGATCCTCGTCAAGCGCAAGCGTCTCGCGCCCGACGCGATTGTGCCGTGCGTGGTCAAGCCGGCCGACAGCGCCGTCTCGGCCGAGGAGGACAGCTATGCGGAGAACGTGTTCCGCGAAGCGCTCCATCCACTCGACGAATTCCGCGGCATGAAGCTGCTCGTCGACAAGGGCGACGACATCGAGACGGTCGCCGCACGCTTTCGCGTGACTCCCGCGGTCGTGCGCCAGCGCCTGAAGCTCGCGGCGGTTTCGCCGGCTCTGCACGAGGTCTATGCCACGGATGGCATGACACTGGAGCAGCTGATGGCATTCAGCGTCTCGGACGACCATGCCCGGCAGGAACAGGTCTGGGAGCTGGTCCAACAGCATCCCAATCAGTCGGCCTGGTTCATCCGCTCCCGCCTGACCGAGTCCACGGTTGCCGCCACCGATCCTCGCGTCCGGTTCGTGGGCGTCGAGGCCTATGTCGAGGCTGGTGGCTGCGTGCTGCGCGACCTTTTCGAGGAGGATCGTGGCGGATGGCTGCAGGATGCCGCGCTGCTTGACCGGCTCGTGCTCGAAAAGCTGGATGTCGAAGCCGAGCGCATCGGCGCCGAGGGCTGGAAATGGGTCGAGACCGTGATCGACCTGCCCTATGGCTTCAGCCACGGCATGCGCCAGATCGAGCCGATCCACACCCCGCCGACCGAGGCAGAGCTCGCCGAGGTGGCGACGCTTCAGGCCGAAGCCGACGCGATCGAGGCCGAATGGTCGGGAGCCGATTCCATCCCCGACGAAGTCGACGCACGGGTGAATGAGCTCGACGAGCGCATCGGCACCCTCGCCGGCGGCAGCTGGAGCTATCATCCTGCCGAAATGGCGATCGCCGGCGTGTTCGTCTCGTTCGACCGGAGCGGGGCGTTCGAGATCGAGGCCGGTTGGGTGCGTGCCGAGGACGAGCCCTTGACCGAGCCCGTCCCGGGCGAAGGCGAGCGGTCCGCCGGGGGCGATGAAGAGCCTGTGGAGCCCGCGTCCGATAGCGAGTCGCTGGAGCAGGTCGAAGAGGAGGATGAGGGACTGAAGCCCTTGCCCGACCGCCTCGTCTCCGAACTTACCGCCGAGCGCACGCTTGCGCTTCAGGAGGCCGTCGCCTGCAATCCCAAGATCGCATTCGCGGCAGTGCTGCACAATTTCGTGCTCGCTACCTTCTATTACGGACGCACCGAGAGCTGCCTGATGGTCAGCCTGTCCCGGGTCGGCTTCGCGGTTCAGCCCGCGAGCATGAAGCACAGCCCGGCCGCCGCCGCGATCGAGGGACGGCACGCCAAATGGAGCGAGCGGCTGCCCGAATCCGATCGCGATTTGTGGGATGCGCTCCAGCAGCTCGACGGCGAGGAGCAGGCCGAACTCTTCGCGCACTGTGCCGCCTATTCGGTCAACGCGCTGTTCGAGGTTGCGCCGAAATACGACAATGGGCGCATCTCGGCGCACACCGTCGAGCGGCGGCTGGCGCACAGCCACATCCTCGCCCGCGCGACCGGCCTCGACATGGTCGCCGCCGGTTGGAAGCCCACCGCCGAGAATTTCTTCGGCAAGGTGACCAAGGCGCGGATCATCGAAGCGGTGACCGAGGCCAAGGGCGGGGAGGCCGCTGCCCGCATCGACCATCTCAAGAAGCCCGAGATGGCGCAGGAAGCCGAACGGCTGATGGCGGATGTCGGCTGGCTTCCCGAGCCGCTGCGCACGCCCGAGCTGCCGGCGCAGGCCGAGTTGCCCGGCGTCGGGGAGACGGCGAGCGCCTCGGCCGCACCCTCCGAACAAGACGGCGCGGACGACGAGGAGCCGCTGGCGATCGCGGCCGAATGACTGACTGGGGCGGGACGCTACGCGTCTCGCCCCATTTCCATCCCAAACCGGCGTCGCCTGGCGCTGGCTGCAGCACTGGATAGTGACGATGGAGCATCCCGCCCGCGCGATCGCGCGCGACCTTGCCGGCCAGGCCGAGCGCCTCTGCCGGCGTTACCTTTCCAATGGCCAGCGCGAAGGCAATTACTGGCTGGTCGGAGATCTGCACAACGCTCCGGGGCGCAGCCTCTATGTCCGGCTTCGCGATACTCCGGACGGTACTCTGCGCGCGGGCAAATGGACCGACGCGCAGTCGGGCGAGCATGGCGACCTGCTTGACCTTATCAGAGCGAGGACGGTGACCGGCACGCTGTCCGACGCGATCGCGGAAGCGCGGCGCTTTCTGAGCCTGCCTGCCAAAACGGCCGAAAGCGGACAGAGCACTCGGGGAACGGTTCGATCGGGATCGCCCGAAGCGGCTCGGCGGCTGCTGGCAATCGCCGATCCGATCGCCGGGACACCGGTCGCGACCTACCTCCAAGGCCGCGGCATTCCACCCGTCACCGGGTTGAACGTACTGCGCTATCACCCGCGATGCTGGTACCGGCCTTCCGCGGACGACTTGCCAGACACCTTGCGGGCAATGCCGGCGATGATCGCGACGGTCACCGACCTGGCCGGACTGGTCGCGGGCGCCCATCGCACCTGGCTCACTCCCGACGGCACCGGCAAGGCGCCGGTCGCCTGTCCGCGACGGGCAATGGGCCACCTTCTCGGCCACGGTGTCCGCTTCGGCGAGACGGCTTCGGTGATGGCGGCGGGCGAGGGCATCGAGTCCACATTGTCGCTCCGTGCCGCCGTGCCGAACCTGCCGGCGATCGCCGCGCTGTCTGCCGCGCACCTGGCCGCCCTGGCGTTTCCCCCGACGCTTCGACGGCTCTATGTCGCCCGGGAAGCGGATCCCGCCGGCCGCAAGGCATTTGTCGCATTGTCGGCTCGCGCCGGTCGCGCAGGGATCGAAGTCCTGCCCATCGATTCCGAGCGTGGTGACCTAAATGCGGATCTGCGCGCGATCGGGCTCGACCGGCTCAGGGCACAGATCAGTGCGCAGATGAAAGGCGATGACCGCCCTTAGCATTGTCGCAGCATTGCTTTCGACCTCCGCTGCCGGAGTCCGCGTCGCGCGCCTTCCCAGAGGGCGACCGGTCGGCAGCGCCCGCGCCAATGCAACCCGTCCGCGCGGCTATTTTCCGCCGCGGTCCTGCGGCCCGCTTTGCATCGCGAAGCAAAATAGCCGCGCTTCCAGGTCCTTCGCTGACGCTTCGGCGGCCGCCGGCTGCGCCGTCCGCTCCGCTCGGCCGTGCACTGCCGCCGGCGCCACCGCCTTTCGTCGCCAGGAAGGCCGCGAGCGACGCGGCTGCAGCTTGGGAGAATTCGAAATGGATGAACTTCACGACATTGGCGACGGCGGATCGCAGTTCACGCATTTGCTGCAGGAACTTGAGCTCTTCGGACGCAGGCCGTTCGACGACGATATCGATCCCAGGCCATTGCCCGAGGGCAGGCTGGTCGAGGCGGCAGCTGCCGACACCTTCGATGCGATGGCGGCGTGCCTCGCCGATACCCGCCTCGAGCCCGAACTGGAGGAGTTGCTCTGGGGGTTCACCAACGTCTTTCACCGCGCGGTCGAGCGCGCCGACCACCAGCTCGACTCCAACGAGCTGGCGCAGAAGCGCTCGCAGCGCGAGCAGGATGGTTCGGAAGTCAAATCGGTCGAGCTCGAGACGCTGATCGCCGAAGGGCGCACGATGATCGAGCGCCGTGACGCGATGGAAGCATTCCGCGAGGCCTTTGCCGAGCAGTTCCGCCATTATCTGCGCAAGCCCTGGCTCCCCAAGTCCGGGTCGATGCTCAACCGGCGCGCGATGACCGCGGCAGTGATCGAGAGCCGCGAATTCGTCAACGACCGGCGATATGCAGACGCGAAGCTACTCGTCCCTCCCGGCGAGCGCATTTATGTCAGCGGCGGTGCGGACTATTCCGACTATCGCAGTATCTGGCAGGTCCTCGACCAGGTGCATGGCCGCCATCCCGGCATGGTACTGCTCCATGGCGCCTCGCGGTCCGGTGCCGAGCACATCGCTGCCCTTTGGGCCCGCGAGCGAAAGGTCCAGCAAGTTCCGATCGCCCCCGACTTCGCCAGGCACAGCCGTGGTTCTGCGCCCTTCAAGCGCAACGATCAGGTGATCGGCCTGATGCCCCGCGGCATCATCATCTTCCCCGGCGGCGGCATCCAGGACAATCTGTTCGACAAGGCCCGCAGCGCCGGGATTGCGATCATCGATCATCGCCGGCGATGATCGCCGTCTCCGATTCAGCCGAAGCCGGGCGAGCCTGTCCTGGGCCCGCGCCGGCGCGGCGCAACGTGGGCAAGGCCCACGTCCTGCACTTCGTTTCGGCCTTCAGGTGCGCCCCGCCTCCTGTCGCGGGCCCGCACCGTCTCTCCCCCGGCTTCGGCCGATATACGATGGAGAATGATCATGAACCGCGAGCTTCGCAGACTTCGCCGTGCCATCCAGGCCATGCCTGATCCCGAATGGCAGGTATTCCTACGGGCGCGCTACCGCGATCTCGACTATTTTCAGATCGCCGCCGAGCTCGACATTACCGTCTCGGAAGTCGAACGCCTTCTCGGCGACGCCATGGTCCATCTGACGCAATTTCCCAAATGACCGGCAGGAACATTGAGGAAACGGCGAGCCACAGCTAGGAAATGAACATGCGCGTCGATCTCGACCACCTTCCAGATGTCCAGCAGGCCGAGCTGGCGCGCGTGCGCGACACGCTGATGGCGGAGTTCGCGCAGGCGATTTCGACCTCGACCCAGCCGTGGAAGAAGAACGGCAAGATCCTGAAGATCATCCTGTTCGGCAGCTATGCGCGGAACGACTGGGTCGATGAACCGGACAACGGGTATCAATCCGATTTCGACCTGTTGGTGATCGTCAACCACGAGGATCTGACTGATATCGCCGGCTACTGGTACATCGCCGAAGACAAGATCCTCCACGACCCGAAGGTTCAGCGGCCGGTCAATATCATCGTCCATACGCTGGACGAAGTGAACAAGGCTCTCCAGCGAGGCGAGTATTTCTGGGTCGATATCGTGCGCGACGGGGTTGTGGTGTACGAGCTGCCCCAGCATGCCCTTGCGGCGCCAAAGCCGGCGACTGCCGCTGATGCGCTGGCCATGGCAACGCGCTACTTCGAAGCAGAGAGCAAGTCGGTCTCGAACTGGCTCCGCATGGCAGAGTTGGCGAGGATGGAAGGGTCAGATCGCGACTGGCGCAACAAGGCTGTCTTCAACCTGCACCAAGCCACCGAAACAGCCTATGCCTGCTTCTTGTTGGTGCGGACACTATATTTCCCGCGCTCGCACAACATCAAGTTCCTCCGCTCGTTGTCGGAAGACAAGGAGTCCCGCCTTGTCAATGCCTGGCCGCGTGCCACTCGCCTCGATCGCCGCCGTTTCGAGTTGCTCAAGCGCGCCTATGTCGAGGCACGCTACTCGCCCAGCTACGAAATTGGCGCGGATGATCTCGACGCGCTCGCCGTTTCCGTGAACCGGTTGCGCGATATCGTCGAGATTCTCAGCATGGAGCGGCTGGAACAATTGCGCGCCGCAACGGACCTCTAACTGGCGTAGTGATGCGTCGGCGTTTCGCGCCTCCGGCTCAACCGCGCTTTATACGGCAGCGCGGCACCGGCCTCCTGTCTGATTTCGGCCGGGAAAGCTTTTGTAATTGTTAGCGCCGACATGGGAGGGCAGGTTTGCGCCCCAAAATCGGTCGTTGAAGACAAGCGCCGCTAATCCTGAAAGCTGACGATCGTGACCGAGCCTTTTCATCCAACTCGCCACGGCTGACTAGCGTCGAGAGCTCGCGCAGTAGCCGGAACCAAGATGAAGGACATTCGCGCGAGCATTTCCGTGGCCAATTAAGGCCTAGGAGCTGGAACATGGGACATTCACAGTACGACCCTGTCATGCAGAACAGGACCGCATGGAACTCGGGTAAGATGGTCGGCACCAAACGGCCTCTCACGCAGAAGCAGATATGGGCGGTCCGGTTTTTCCTAGACCGGGAGGAAAGGCTTCGAGACCGAGCGCTCTTTGACCTTGCGATCGATAGCAAGCTGCGCGGATGCGATTTGGTCAAGATTCGGATCGGCGATGTCGTGGCTGGTGCCGAGATCCGGACCAGATCAATCGTCATCCAGCAGAAGACGGGAAGACCGGTGCAGTTTGAGCTCACGGCTGATGTTCGCGCGAGTCTGCTTGCTTGGCTGGAACGCCGCGGCGGCACTGTCGCAGATTACGCTTTCCCAAGCCGTGTTGACTGCGCTGGCCATCTCAGCACCCGGCAATATGCGCGCCTTGTCGATGAATGGGTCACCGCCATCGGCTTACGACGCACTGAATACGGAACACACTCACTGCGGCGCACGAAGGCAGCAATGATCTACAAAGCGACGGGAAATCTTCGAGCCATTCAAATCCTCCTCGGACACACGAAGATCGAGAACACGGTCAGATACCTCGGAGTGGACATCGAGGATGCTCTCACAATCGCGGAGAGGACCGAAATCTAATCGAGGCCGCCCATCAGCAACTGATGGGCGGTCAGCCCAATCAGCGCAGCCATATAACTTTCGCTCGTGCGGAAATCTGTGGGATCGCGCCGTGGCGCAAACGAACTCGTAAGGCAACGCGCCGAGCGGCGGCGGCCCAAAGGGCGATATATCGGAGGGCTTGGGGAGATCATCCCGATATATCAGGCTACACTGCGATTGAGCATCTCTCGCACCTTTGCAGCCAGCGACGCGAACGTGAACGGCTTCGGCAACAGGTCCAGGCCCGGCGCAATTCTGCCGTCTCGCATGATTGCATCGCGGGTATATCCCGACGTGAAGAGCACCTCCATGTCCGGCCGTATGGCTCGGGCGCGGTCGGCGAGCTCACTACCGGACATCACCGGCATCACGACGTCAGTCAGCAGGAGGTGCACGGGTTGCTCGGTGCGGGTCAGGAGGCCCAGAGCGGTCTGGCCATCATGCGCCTCGATGACGCGGTAGCCCAGCTCCCGCAGGATCTCGACGGTGTAGGTGCGGACATCGTCGTCGTCCTCGACGACCAGGATCGTCTCATCGCGATTTCCGAGCTCGATGGCCTGCACCGACTCCTCAGCCGCCGCCTCCGCCTCGCCGTCCGCGGCCCTGGGAAGATAAAGGTCAACGGTAGTCCCTGCGCCGGGGACTGAGTCGATATGGACATAGCCCCCCGATTGCTTGGCAAAGCCATAGACCATCGAGAGGCCGAGACCGGTGCCCTTGCCGACCTCCTTGGTGGTGAAGAACGGATCGAAGACCTTCGCCACCGTCTCGGGCGTCATCCCGGTGCCCGTGTCGGTCACGCTCACGACGACATAATGACCTGCCTCGACAAAGGCGGCCGTGTTGCCCGCCTCGGCGACGAGATTGTGCGCCTCGACCGTCAGATTTCCGCCGTCCGCCATGGCGTCGCGCGCGTTCACCGCAAGATTCAGGATCGCGTTTTCGAGCTGGTGCGGATCGACCTCGACGTTCCACAGATCGCCGGGCGCATGGATCCGGATCGCGATCGTCTCGGTGATCGAGCGCGTCAGCAGGTCGGACATGCCGGCGAGCAATCGCGCGATGTCGGTGCGCTTGGGATCGAGCGCCTGGCGGCGCGAGAAGGCGAGCAGCCGCTGAGTCAGCGCGGCCGCCCGCTCGGCGCCCTTGAGCGCGTTGTCGAGCGAGCGCTTCGCGCGAGGGTCGCTTGACGAATCGAGCCTGCGCGTGACCGTGTCGATATTGCCGATGATGATCGTCAGCAGATTGTTGAAATCATGCGCGATGCCGCCGGTGAGATGCCCGACCGCCTCCATCTTCTGGGCCTGGCGAAGCGTCTCCTCGGCCTGGCGGCGTTCGGCAATCTCCTCCTGGACCCGCGCCTCGAGCGTCTCGTTGAGCTCGCGAAGCCGTTCCTCGGCCTGCTTGGCGGCGGTGACGTCATAGATCACGCCGATGAAGCGATAGCCGCTGGTCTCGCTGTCGCGCACGATCTCGCCGCGCCGCGCGATCCAGCGCTCCGCGCCGTCGTCGTTGCGAATGATCCGGAACTCGCCGTCGAGCGGCTCACCCGTCTGTTCGGTATCGGGGATGATCGGCTTGTCGCCCACAAGCAAGACGCTGTTGATCGTGCGGACCGGCAGCACCCGGGCGGGATGCAGCCCGAGAAGGCGGCAGAATTCGGTGGAGACCGACGCGGTCGCGAAGCCGTCGACATGCTCGAACGTGCCGACCCCGCCCGCGCTCTGCGCGATCCGCAGCCGTTCCTCGGTCCGCTTGCGTTCGGTGACGTCCACCAGCAGGCCGGTGAAGCGCACCGACCGGTCGCGATCGTCGAGATGACCCTGGCCGCGGCCATGCATCCACAGCACCGAGCCATCGGGCCGCTGGATGCGGAATTCCTTCGAGAAGAGCTCGGCGCCGCCGAGAATGCCTGCCACCGCGATCTTCATGCGCGCGCGGTCTTCGGGATCGATCGCCGAAAAGAAGGTCGCGCCGGGAACCCCGGCGACGCCCGCTTCGGGGGTCAGGCCGTAGAGATCGGCGAAATGCTCGTCGAAATACAGCGTGTCCGCGGCGATGTCCCAGTCCCAGCTGCCGCTGGCCCCCGAAGTGACAAGCACGGCGCGCAGCCGCTCCGCCACGGACTCGTCGCTGGCCGGCGCTTCAGCCATCGTCCCCGACGACCCGCTCGATGAACTCGCCGAGCAGCGCCTTGAGCGCCTGGAGCGAAGGCAGATCCATCAGCATGGCGATATAGCCGCGGATGTCGCGCTTGCGCACCGCGAAGTCGATATAGAGGAACAGCACGAGACCGTCGGCGGCGGTTTCGTCCCGCGTCTCGAACAGCGCTGCGCCGTCGCCGCGCAGCACCTCGGGGATCGTCATGGTGAGCGACCGCTGAAGCATGTTGGCCATGGTCGCCAGGCACGAATTGAGGATCACATTGCCGGTTTCGGCCAAAGCTTCGTGCTCGATGTCCTGAACTTCTTGAGGACTGAGTTCGTCGCCGGTTACGGCGCGAACGAGTTCGAGGCTGTTCTCCTCAGGAAAGATCAGCAGCGCCCGGCCGGAAAAGGGGCCCGCGAAATCCTGGCGAACTGCGATCAGCTGGGTGATCTCGCGCTCGTTGATCAGCCGCGCGGCGCGGCGCTGGCTCACCACCTCTATCGAGGGCACGGAAAGCAGCACCTGGTCGCCAACCATCTTGCGCAAGTTGGAGGCGGCACGGCTGACGCCGATATTGACGATCTCGGTCAACGCATCGGTTTCGAGTTCGTCCAGCGTGACGGCGGGCTCGGTACTCACTTTCCGGATCGCAATCGAAGCGCGGCGCCGGAGATGAAGCCTTGAAGGCTCTCCGTGGTCACGGGCTTGGGCACAAAGCCGGCACCGACCTCGCGGGCACGGGCGATGACTTCGTCCTGGATATTGGCGGTGATGATCGCGATCGGCATGTCGGGACGCAGCGCGCGCAGCTCGGCGGCAAGGGCAAGGCCGTCCTTCTCGGTCATGTTGAAGTCGATCAGCGCGACATCGATCCGCTGGCTCGCGACGATCTCGAGGCCCTGGGCGGCGCTGCCTGCCTCGACTCGCTGCCAATCGGGCTGCAACTCTGTCAGAGCTTTTCCGGCGACGATGCGCGCAAGCTTGCTGTCATCGACAATGAGGATGGTGACGGACATTCGTTTCGACTCGGTTCGTTTCGTTGCGGATAGGGCTTAGAGCAAGGGATGAAAGTCCGGTAGCATTCAATCGGTCAGGCTAAGCATTTGAGGTACAAGCCATTCCCGGACAAAGGCGTTTGCCGGGGCTCCCCGAACCGGCCTCGCTGCGGCGAGCAGCACTTGCACCACTGCCATATGCAGGCATCCGCAGTCATTGATATCGATTGACGCCACGGCATTTTCCTGGAGCAGCGCGAGCAAGGTCTCAGCGTCCTCGACCGGGCAATTGCCGGTCAGGCGGATAGCATCGCCGGCGAGCGCGACGCTCACGCGACCAGTTCCGCCAGGTCGAGCACCAGAAGCACCCCGCCATCGCCGAGCGTGGTCGTGCCGGCAAGTCCGCGCACGCCGGCCATCAGCCCGGTCTTGGGGCGCACCAGCCCGTCGATCCGCTGACCGAAGCCGTCGACGATCACGCCGACCGGCTCCGCGGCGTTTTCGGTGACGATCAGCTTGGTGAAGGGGGACCGCCGGTCCTCCGCGCCGAGCAGCGCGGCGAGGCTGAGCACCGGTATCGCGCGATCACGCAGCACGCAGCTGCGCCCGCCACCGACATCGTGGATATGCTCGGTCGGGATGCTTGTCGTCTCGACGATGCGGTCGAGCGGGATGCCGTAGCGCTCGCCCCCGGCACGCACGATCAGCAGCCGGGTCAATATCGCGTTGAGCGGGAGGCGCAGCCTTATGGTCGTGCCCCGGCCCAACACGCTGCCGATCTCGACCCGGCCGCCGAGCCGGTCGATCGCCGCCTTGACGGCGTCCATGCCGACTCCGCGCCCGGAAACCGCGCTGACCGTTGCCGCGGTCGAGAAGCCCGGCGCGAAGATCAGCCGCATCGCCTGCATCTCGTCGAGCGCGGCGGCGGCATCGCGATCGAGCAGCCCGCGCTCGACAGCGATGGCGCGCACCCGCGCCGTGTCGATGCCCGCGCCGTCGTCGGTCAGAGCGACGACGACCTGATCGCCTTCTCGCGTTACAGCCAGCCTGAGCAGCCCGGTCTCGGGCTTGCCCGCCTTGCGGCGGACCACCCCAGGCTCGATCCCGTGATCGAGCGCGTTGCGGACGAGGTGGAGCAATGGCTCGAACAGCTCGTCGGCGATGCCCTTGTCGACTTCGATGCCTTCCCCGCTGATCTCGAAGCGGACGGGCTTGCCCAAGGTCGCGGCGATCTCGCGCACCATCCGCGGCAGCCGCCTGAGGCTGGGACCGAGCGACACCAGCCGAACCGTCATCACCGATCGACGCATGCCGCTCACTGCGCGCTCTAGCGCCGCGTGCGCCGCGCGAACCTGCGCGCCGATCTGCGGATCGACGCGATCGGCTTCGGCGGCGACATGGGCCAGCGCGTTGTTGGCGACGATCAGCTCGCCGACGCCATCGGCCAGCGCGTCGATCCGAGCGGTGTCGATGCGCAGCGACTTGGCGGCCGCGGTCTGGATCTCAGCCTCGGCCGCCCTTGCCGCCGCGACGGGAAACAGCATCACCTGATCGGCAACGAAGCGGAACGCCGTGCGGACATCGTCGAACGCGGCAGCGCTCAGGCCCTCGATCGTCACCATGCACTGAAACGGCTCGAATGCGTCGATCGCCGGCCAGGCGGCGTTGGGCAGGATCGCCAGCGCGGCGATACCCGGAAGCGCGGCCACGGTGGCGAGCGGATCCTCGCCGCGGAAGAAGCATTCGCTGTCGGGGTTGTAGCGAAAGGCCACCAGATCGCTGGCCGCGGCCTCGATCGCAGCGGCTTCGCGCGCCAGCAGGGCGGGAAGCCAAGGCGGCGTCTCGGCGGCGGGCAGCTTGGGCGGCCGCGCGACGTTGCTTTGCAACCGGGCGAGCAGCGCATCCGCCTCGGCGCCCGCGCGCGGCGAAAGCGCGCCATCGCGTTCCATCGCATCGACCCAGCGGTCGGTCTGGTCGAGCACGGCGACAAGGGCGTCCACATTGGTCCGGCCGAGCCGGTGACGGCCGGCCCGGGCGCGGTCGAGCACGTCCTCGGCGGCGTGAAGCGCGCGCCCGGCGGGAACCATGTCGAAGATCGCGACCGAGCCCTTGAGCGTGTGGATCGCGCGAAAGGCGCTGTCGATCCGGGCGCTGTCCGCGGGATCGCGCGCCAGCCATTCGAAATCGTCGCCGGCCTGGGCGATCAGCTCGCGCGCCTCGATCAGGAACTGGGAGAGCAGTTCGTCCATCACGGCCTACGATAGACGATTGCGTCGTCAAGGCGAGCCAGGGTGAAACGCTCGGTGATCCGCGCCATCGATTCGCTATGGCCAAGACACAGGAAGCCGCCGGGGTTGAGGCAAGTATAAAGGTTCTTGGCCGCAATCGCTCGCGAAGCGTCGTCGAAATAGATCAGCAGGTTGCGGCACAGCACGACGTCGAACTTTCCTTGCGCGACGACGCTCGCCGTATCGACCAGATTGGCCGCGGTGAAGCGCACGGACTCGCACAGATCGTCGATCAGCTTGCGGCGATGGCGATGCTCGGGCTCGAAATAGGCCTCGCGAACCCGATCCGGCAGCTTGGCAAGCGAGCGCTGGTTGAAATAGCCGGCCCTGGCGGCGGCGACCGCCTGGGTGTCGATGTCCGACCCGACAATCTCGATATTGTATGCGTCGACCAGCGGCCAGTTCTCGAGCAGCCAGATCGCGATCGAATAGGGCTCTTCCCCCGTCGAGCAGGGCATCGACCAGATGCGGATCAGATCGCCCGGGCGGCGGCTCTTCACGACCTCGGGCAGGATCGTGTTGGAAAGCGCCGCGAGCTGATGGTCCTCGCGGTAGAAATAGGTTTCGTTGACCGTGAAGGCGTTAATCAGCCGCTCGGCCTCGGGCCCGGCCGCCGCCAGCGCGAGATAGGTCCGCACGTCCGGCGCGTTGCTCTTCGCCATCCGGTCGGCGATCCGCCGCTCGATATAATAGCGCTTGTTCTCGCCGAAGATCATGCCGGTCAGCCGGTAGATGAGCTGGGTGGCGCGCTCCAGATCCTCGGGCGACAGATGGAACGGCTCGGGCGGGGGTGCGGTGGGCTCGCTCACTTCCTGCCCATCACGCCGGCCAGCTCCGCGGCGATGCGGTCGAGCGGCGCGACCAGGCTCGCCCCACCGAGCTTTACAAGCGCCCCGGGCATGCCCCAGACGATCGCTGTTTCCTCGGCCTCGGCAATCGTCACGCCACCATCCTGCTTCAATTGCCGCATCGCGTCCGCGCCGTCCGCTCCCATGCCGGTCATCAACACACCGACAAGCTGATCGGGCCCGAAATGCGCCATCGCGCTTGCGACGAGCCGATCGACGCTGGGATGCCAGTGAAAGTCGGCGCTGCTCGGGGCAGCCATCGCAACGATCCCGGCGGGACGCTTGGCGATGACCACGTCGGCGTCGCCGCGCCCGATATAGGCGTTGCCGGGGGCAAGCGGCGTCGCCCGGCAGACCTCGCTGACGGTGAGTGCGCAGATGCGGTCGAGGCGGCGGGCGAGCGGTCCGGTGAACGATGCCGGCATGTGCTGCGCGATGACGATCGGCCAGGGGAAATCGGCGGGAAGCCCGGTGAGCAGCGCCTCGAGCGCCGGCGGTCCCCCGGTCGAGCAGCCGACCACGACCAGCCCCTGGCCGGGCAGCGCCGCCAGCCGCTTGGGCAGCCGCGCGGGGGCGGGCCGCGGGGCGGCCGGTCGCGTGGGCGCCGCGGTGCGCACGCGCACGCGCTCGGCGAGGCGCAGCGTCCGCGGGATGCGCGCGCTCGCCGCCAAACGGACCTTGTCGATCAGCACCCCCGCCAGCTTGTCGATTTCCATCGACATCGCGCCGCCAGGCTTGGCGATGAAGTCGATCGCGCCGAGCGCCATCGCCTCCAGCGTCTCGTCGGCCCCCTGCGCGGTCAACGCCGACACCATCACGACCGGCGTCGGCCGTTCGAGCATGATCCGGTCGAGACAGGCGAGCCCGTCCATGCCCGGCATGTGGATGTCAAGCGTGATGACCTGGGGGGCGAAAGCGTGAAGCTGCTCGATCGCCTCGGCGCCATCTCGCGCGATCGCCACCTCGAAACCCCCGCTTTCCGCGAACAAGTCGGAAAGCAGTCTGCGCATCAGCGGGGAATCGTCGACGATCAGCAGCTTGATCACGGAGGCGGAGCGTCCTCGCTGGCCATCGCCGCCAGCATATCCCGCTCGGCGCGGTCGAGCAGCTCGCGCGGCTCGACGATCAGGATCATGCCGCTGTCTAGATTGGCGACCCGGTCGAACACCCGCGTTTCGTCATTGCCGAGCTCGGGCGCGGTGCGCAGCGCATTGGCGGGCACGCGCAGCACTTCGGAGACCGCATCGACGACAAACCCGGCCTGGATATCGCCGAGCGATACCACGACCACCCGCCGCCGCTTTCCCGAGGCGGCATCGCCGAGGAAGCGCCGCCGCTGGTCGATCACCGGCAACACCTGTCCGCGCAGGTTCATCACCCCTTCGATGAATGGGGGCGCCTTGGGCAGCGGCGTCAGCTTCGCGGGCAGCATCGTCACCTCGCTGACCACCCCTATCGGCAGGCCGAACGCCTGGTCGCCGAGGCGGAAGACCAGGATCTGCTCGGTATCGGCGCTCTCGGCCTCGCTTGCCATATCCGCCCCCTCGACATTCGATGCCTGCAGCAGCTTGCTGGTCACGTCGTCGCGCACCAGATGGTCGGTGGCGAGGATCGACACCAGCCTTTTGTCGCCGTCGAACCGGCATATCGCCTGGATGCGCGCCTCGCTCGATCCGCGCGACAGCACCGCCGGCACAGGATCGATCCTGCTTTCGTCGACGCGCAGGATCGCGCTGACGGAGTCGACGACCAGCCCCACCTTGTGGGTGCCGATCCGCGCGATCACGATGCGCGGCCGTTGCCCGGTCTCGCGCTGCTTCAGCCCGAGCAGCGCCTGCAGCGACAGCAGGGGAAGCAGCTTGCCCGCGCGCGCCACCGATCCGACCACCGCCGCATCGGCCCTGGGCAGCAAGGTGATGTCGTCGGGCAGCCGTGTAACTTCCTCGATCTGATCTAGCGGCAGGGCATATTCCTGCCCGCTGACCCAAAAGGCGAGCAGCACGATATCCTCTGCCGCCGCTTCCTCGCGCAGCGTGGCGCCGAGCGACCCGATGCTCGCAGGGCGCGCCGCCCGCTCGGTCCCGAACGCCTCGCGCAGCAGCGCCGGCAAGTCGATCGGCCGCGCCTCGTCCTCGCCGCCGCGCCCGGTGACGGTCGAGACTTCGTCGACCAGGATGCCGACAGGATCGGCCTGTTCGAGCACGATCACCCGTCCGCCCGCGCCGACCGGCTTGCCGATGAGCGCGCCGAGGGAGACCACCGGCACGACCGTGCCGCGCAGATTGCCGAGGCCGAGCAGGCTGGCGGGCGCGTGCGGCACCCGCGTTACTGTGGGCCGGCGCACCACTTCCCGCACCGCGCTGGCCGGCAGCGCGAAGCGCGCGTCGGCGACGTTGAAGCTGAGCATCTGCCCGGCGTCGAGGGGCGCGCTCGCCATGCGATCAGGCCGATTTGTCGACGAGCGCGTTGGCCAGCGCTGCGATATCCTCGATCGCCGCAGCCAGGCTTTCCGCCGCCAGCGATTGCTGCCGCGCCGCGCTGCCCGCCTCGACCGCGGAGGCCGACGCTTCCTCGGCGGCGGTCGCGATCTGCGCCGTGCCGTTCTGGATCTCGCTGACCGAGCGGAAGATCGCCTCGGCGCCGTGCGAAATCGCCTCGCTCGCCGCGCGCGCGCCCTCCAGGTCACTCACGATCTGCCCGAAGCGCTCGATTACCGCGCGGTTGCGCGCGGCTTCGATCTCGGAGGCGGCGACAATCTGGTCGAGGTCGCGCCTCACCAATGCGACCCCTTCCTGGATCATACGCACGACATCGCCGGCGCGCTCGGCGCTGGCCGCCGAATCACGCGAAAGGTTGCGGATATCGCCCGCCACGGTCGCAAAGCCGCGTCCCGCGTCGCCCGCGCGCGTCGCTTCCACCGAGCCGCTGACCGCAAGCATGTTGGTCTGCACCGCGACCAAGGCGAGCCCGTCGGTGATCTTCTCGATCCGCCGCGCGGTGTCGTTCAGGCCGCCGAGCAGGCCGAGCGTCTGGCGCGTGTCGCCCAGCGCGGTCTCGACCCCGCCGGCCAGCTTGCCGATCGTCTCGCCGGCGCCTCGCACCGATCCGGCGACCGTGCCGATCTGCTCCAGCGCGGCATTCGAGATTTCCTGCGTCGCCCGCGCCGAGCGTTCGATCTGGGCCATCGCGCTATTGGCTTCCTGAGTTGCCGCCGCCTGAATCTGCGCGCCGCGCCCGATCTGCTCGACCGCGACGAGGATCTGCGCCGACGCGCCGGAAAGCTCCTGCACGGTCGCCGACAGCTCTTCGGCCGCCGAGGCCAGGTCTTCCGCGGCCGCTTGATTGTCGCCATCGTCGCGAAGCCGCGCGCTCTGCTCGGAAAGCGCCTCGGCGGTCTCCTGGCTCTGGTCGAGCGACACGCTCTGCTGCTGCACCGCCTGCTGCGCCTCGGCGGCCGCGGCGGATTGCTCCTCGGCCGCGCTGGCGATCTGCTCGGCGCCGCGCTGCGCCTCGCGCGCCGCGCCGTCTGCTTCGACCGAGGCAAGCAGGATCGCCTGGGTGCCGTCGACGACTTTGGCCAGATCGCCGCGCGCCGCGTCGAGCACGGTCACCACCGAACGCCCCGCTTCGGCTTCGTCCACCGCGAGCGCGGCGGCGCTGCGGATCCGTTCGGCGACCGAGCGCACCTCTTCCGAAATGCCGAGCGCGAGCGCCTGGATCTCGCTCGCGCTGGCCTCCGATGCCTCGGCCAGCGCGCGGACCTCATCGGCGACGACGGCAAAGCCGCGCCCATCCTCGCCGGCGCGCGCCGCCTCGATCGTGGCGTTGAGCGCCAACAGGCTGGTCTGGTCGGAGATATCGGCGACATTCTGCCCGATATCGCCGATGCTGTTGGCCGACGCCTCCAGCGCGGCGATGATCTCGACCGAGACGAGCTGGCGGCTGGCGCTCAGTTCGATCGCGGCGAGCGAACTGTCGATCTGGGCGCTGGTCTCCAGGAACGCGCTCTGGACGAGTTCGGCCTGGCGCCGCGAGGCTTCCGCCCGGTCGCGCGCCTCGCGAAAGCCGTCGGCGAGCGCGCCGATCAGTCCGAGCGATTCCTGCGCGGCGCCCGCGGCTTCCTCGGCGCCGGCCGAAATCTGATCCATCGCGCGCTGCAGTTCGGCCGCCGCGGAGGCGGATTCGGCGAGGCCGCTGGCGAGTTCCTCGGTCGCGACTTCGATCCGGTCGGCGGCGGTCACAGCTCTCCCGGTCCGCGCGGGTGGCTTGCGCCGCGTAACGGCAGCGGGCTTAGTCGAGGTCACTGGCTCCGGCGTCGCATCGCTCCCGGATTTCGCGCGCCTGTCGATGTTCGATTTCTTGACCAATGCCATGAGGTTCTCAGCGGAAGAGGGAGCAGAGCGCGGGCATAACGCAACCGCCGCGGTCGCGCCACTGGGCACGACCGCCGACCTGCGTCGATCGTTGCGGCAAGCCCAGGACTCAATACTGTGGGGAGCATGGCGCGTAACGGAGGGACTCACGCCAGCTATCGCGGCGGCACCGCACGAAAGCGGTAAGGCGGCTTGCGGCCCAATTCGAGTTGTACGCGCACCACCCGCTACGATGTCTGCTTATGCCGCTCCGGCGGCCACAAGCCGCCAGTCCGGTTGCGGCCCACGAGCAGCCAAGTCGATATTGGCACAACCGGCCTGTCGGGAGTGCGCCCTAATTCCGGTCATCAGCCCAATCGCTAGCTCTTTCTGAAAGCGGTCACCGCAAACCCGTCTTGGCAGGTCGGCCTCCACGTGGAGGACGTCCGTTTCGGTTGGCCTTGGCTCTGGTTATAAATAGATGACCTTTCGGGTGGCCGTGCCTTCCTAGGTGCGCTGGCGCCGGCGCATAAAGCGCCGACGCCCTGTGCTATCACGCGCCGGGAAGCGCGGTTTCAGCGGGGAAATCGGTCGATACGGATACCACCCGCCAGTCGCGCAGGATGGTCGCGTCGGCCGCATGCTTCGCCTCGATCGCAGCCACGGTGTCGCTGCCCAATGGCAGGCGCACCGGCGGGTTACCGCCCGTCCGCGTCGGAGGCGGCAGCGCCGTTTCTGAGCGCCGATCCCAGCGATGCCAGGCTGACATTGAGCGCCTTCAGGTCTTGGGGCTGCATGCCGGTCGCCTCTAGAATGGCGGCCGGAACACAGCCGAGCGCTTCGTCCACCACGGTGCGGCCGGCGTCGGTCAGCGCCACCCGGACAACGCGTTCATCCTGCTTGTCGCGATTCCGCGTGACAAGCCCGCCAGCCTCCAGCCGCTTGATGAGCGGGGTAAGGGTGTTCGATTCCAGATGCAGCTTTCCGCCCAGCTCGCTGACTGTTCTGCCATTGCTGTCCCTTAACGCAACCAGCGCGAGATATTGCGGATAGGTGATGCCGAACCGGTCGAGCAGCGGCTTGTACACGCGGTTGAACGCGAGCCCGGCTGCATAAACCGAGAAGCACAGGAACTGGTCGAGCGCATCGCCCTGATCGGCGGGACGGGGAGTATCGGTCATGCGGCGAATATAAATCGCACACGATTTAATCGCAAGGGTTGACAGCGCGGATGGCGCGGCTATTTAGGTCGCGCACGATTGAATCGTGCACGATTTTAACAAGGGATATTGATCATGCGCACCATGCCTCGCCTCGCTGCTCTCGCTTCGACTGCATTGCTGGCCCTTTCCTCGGTCCCCGCCTCGGCACAGACGCTTGAGCCGTCTGCCAACGCCTTCGCCAAGGCCGCTGCCGCCGGAAAGCCGATCTACGAACTGCCCTATGCCGACGCCCGCGCCGTGCTGGCGAGCGTTCAGGCGGACAAGGTCGCGGCGTCCGCCGCGACGACCACGCAGGATCTGGTGTGGAAGATCGGCCCCACCGGGCAGGTCCGCGTCCGCATCGTCCGCCCGGCGGATGCTTCGGGCGCGCTGCCCGCGGTCCTCTACTATCACGGCGGCGGCTGGGTGATGGGCGATCGCAATACGCATGATCACCTGATTCGCGAACTGGCGGTGCAGGCGCGCGCTGCTGTGGTGTTCGTCGAATATGATAATGCGCCGAAAGTCCGCTATCCAGTCAACAACGAACAGGCCTATTCCGCGCTCGACTATGTCGCGGCGAATGGCGCCGCGCTCGGCATCGATGCGTCGCGGCTCGCCGTGGCGGGCGACAGCGCCGGCGGCAACATGGCGATCGCCGTGACGATGATGGCCAAGGACCGCGCCGGCCCGAAGATCGGCCATCAGCTGCTCTTCTACCCGGTGACCGCCGACGTGTCGGACAATGCATCCTACCGCGCGTTCGGCAACGGACCGTTCCTGACCCGCCGGGCGATGGACTATTTCCTGGCGGCGAACTACCCGGCCGAGCGCCGCAAGGACGTGCTTGCCTTCCCGCTGCGCGCCTCGCTCGACCAGCTTGCCGGTCTGCCGGAGGCGACCATCATCGTCGCCGAGAACGACCTGCTGCGCGATGAGGGCGAGGCCTATGGCCGCCGCCTGATCGAAGCCGGCGTGCCGGTCGCCGTGACCCGCTACAACGGAACGATCCACGACTTCGTGATGCTCAACGCGCTGGCCGGTAGCGAACCGGCCCGCGCTGCCATTGCCCAGGGCGCCGCCCGCCTGCGCAGCAGCTTTGTCCGCTGATCCCCCCCGGAAAGGAAGACCGACATGACCAAGATTCTCTATTCGACCCGCGCCACCGCAACCGGCGGCCGCGATGGCAAGGCGCGGACCGACGATGGCGCCTTAGAAGTGGCGCTCGCCACGCCGAAGGAACTGGGCGGCAACGGCCAGGGCAACAACCCGGAACAGCTGTTCGCTGCCGGCTATGCCGCCTGTTTCCTCGGCGCGCTGAAATTCGTTGGCACCCAGGGCAAGCATGCGCGCTTGCCCGCCAATGCCAGCGTCAGCGCGACGGTCGGCATCGGGCCGCGCTCGGACAAGGGGTTCGGGCTCGCCGTGACGCTCGATATCTCACTTCCCGGTCTCGACGCGGGCGACGCCGAGGCGCTGGTGGCAGAGGCGGACACGATCTGCCCCTATTCGCACGCGGTGCGCGGCAACATCGAGGTTACCCTCAACGTCGCGGTAAGCAACTGACCCCCAAGCGTGCATGGCCCGGGGAGATCTGCCCGGGCCATTGTCGCGCCACTCCGGCAGATCCAACGCGCAGACCCTAGTCCGTGGTGTCCCGGGCGTCGAACGCGGCCTGGCTGGCCTGGATCGCCTGTTCGTGATCCACGACCCAGCAGCCCAGATCCTTGCCGAGGTCGGCCAGCGAATGCCCCAGCGGGGTGAGCGCATATTCGACCATCGGCGGCACGGTGGGGTGCACCGTCCGGGTCACCACGCCGTCGCGCTCGAGGCGGCGCAGCGTGCGGGTCAGCATCTGTTGCGATATCCCCGCCACCGCCCGGCGCAGCCCGTTGAAGCGCAGCGTCCCCGACGCGAGCACGACCACGACCGGCAATGTCCATCGATCCCCGATCCATCCCAGATGGCGCGCCACGTCCTGGCAGCGAGCGGGATTATGGGCGGTGGAAGCGGTCATATCCATGTGACTAGGTCTCGAAAATATGCGTTCTTGGCGGTCCAAACGGGCACTCTACGTGGTGTGGGTCACGTCAGAAGGGAACAGGCCCGATGCACCTACTTCATCTCGATTCATCGATCCAAGGCGACGCTTCCGTCAGCCGCACCTTGTCCGCCGCCATTGTCGAGCAACTGCGCCGGTCGCACGGCGCGCTTGAGCTGTCCTACCGCGATCTCGGCGCACAGCCGCTGCCCCATCTCACGCTGCCCGGCTTCGCCACGCCCGAGGCAACGGCCACGCTCGACGCGTTTCTTGCCGCCGACATCGTGGTGATCGGGGCCGCGATGTACAATTTCGGAATCCCGACCCAGCTCAAGGGCTGGTTCGACCACATCCTCGTCTCGGGCAAGACCTTCCGCTACAGCGAGAGAGGCGTCGAAGGCCTGGCGGGTGGCAAGCGCGTCCTCGTCGCGTTGGCACGCGGCGGCCACTATGCCGATGGTCCCGCGGCCGCGATGGAACATGCCGAAACGCATCTGCGCGCGATGCTGGGCTTCATCGGCATCACCCAGCCCGAGTTCGTGGTCGCCGAAGGCGTCGCCATCGGCCCTAACCAGCGGGAGACGGCCGTCGCCTCCTCGCTGAGCCGAATTGCCCTGCTGCCGGGCGACTTCGCACCGGCGGAATTCGCCCACTGAACGGCAATCTGATGTGCCCGGTTCCCCCGCTATCGGGCGAACCGGGCGAGATCGGTCAGGTCACGGCTGTGCCAGCCGTCCGGCGGCAAAGTCGCGGGCGAGCGCGATGAACGCCTGGAAGGCCGCCGAGGGATTGCGACGGTTCGAATAATAGAGGCAGAGCGGCGCGAGCGGCGGCGTCCAGTCCTCAAGGATGCGGACCAGCCGCCCAACCGCCATGTCCTCACGCACATCGGCTTCCATGAAATAACCGATCCCCACGCCGTTCGTTGCCGCGATCCGGGCCAAGGATGCTTCGTCGAGGGTTATCGGTCCCTCGACGTCGATCTGCAATTCCCCGCCGTCTTTCTCGAACCGCCATCGGAACAGCGCCCCGTTGGGAAGCCGGACGCGAAGACAGGGATAGGCGAGCAGGTCCTGTGGCATCCGGGGGATGGGCCTGCTTTTGAAAAAGGTCGGGGATGCGGCGACCGCCATGCGTTGCGCCTGACCAAGCGGAATTGCGATTGCGTCGCTCGGCACCAGGTCCGCGCTGCGGATACCCAGATCAAAGCCCGCCGCCACGACATCGACCAGCCGTCCCTCGGTGACGAGGTCGATATGCACCTGCGGATAGCGTTGCAGATAGGTCAGGACGAGGGGCGCCATGATCTCGCGCGCCGCCGTCGCGAAAGCGTTGATCCGCAAGGTGCCGGACGGCGTCTCCTGCTGCGAGCGCGCCGTATTCATCGCCTTTTGAATGTCTTCCAGCGCCGGCTTGATCTGGGCGACGAAAATGCGCCCGGCATGGGTGAGCGACACGCTCCGCGTAGTGCGGTTGAACAATCGCACGGCGAGTTCCCGCTCCAGCTTGCCCACCGCATTGCTGATCGCCGTGGTCGACAGGCCAAGATCGAGCGCGGCCGCCCGGAACGAGCCGCACCGAACGATGGCCAGCACCGCTTCCAGCTCGATCAGCGAATGGCGATTCATTATCCCGCTTTCCGTGACACGCTATGCCGATTTGTCTCGATTATCAGGAGGAAAGTCCATCGCTAAATCAGCCTCGTGACCATCGAGGAGATGACCATGTCCCTGAATCTACCCAAGCCGATCGCCGATTATGTCGAGGCAAACGCCCGTCTCGATATCGACGGCATGTTGAGGCCCTTCCATCCCGACGCCGTGTTCATCGACAACGGCAAGCCCTTTGCCGGAAAGGCGGCGATCCGCCATTTGTTGGAAACGGAGGTCATCCCGGTAAAGGCGATCTTCACGCCCGACACGGTTCGGGAAGAAGGCGGCGACGTGATCGTCGAAGGGCCAGCGCATGGCGACTTTCCGGGCAGCCCGCTCCGCTTCACTTATCGCTTCATGCTGGCGGACGGCGCCATCCGGACGCTGGAGGTCACGCTATGAGCATCAAGGCAGATCCTACCGAGTTCGACGGCAAGCGCGTGTTCGTCAGCGGCGGTACCAAGGGTCTCGGCCGCGCCACGGTCGAGCGCTTCCTGGCTGGCGGCGCGCGGGTCATCACCGCCGCCCGGACGATCCGGGACACCATCGACGGCGTCGACTATGTCCAGGCGGACCTGGCCACGGCCGAGGGCAGCGAAATGCTGGCCAGCGCCGCGATCGAACGGCTGGGCGGCATCGACATCCTTGCCCATGTCGTCGGGGGCTCGGCTTCGCCCGCCGGCGGCTTCGCCGCGCTGACCGACGCGCACTGGCTTGCCGAACTGAATCTCAACCTGCTGGCGACCGTCCGCCTCGATCGCCTTTTGATCCCGCAGATGGTTGAGCGGGGTGCGGGCGTCGTGGTGCACGTCACCTCGATCCAGTCCGTCCTGCCGCTACCCGAATCCACCACCGGCTATGCTGCCGCCAAGGCCGCGCTCAGAACCTACAGCAAGTCGATCTCGAAAGAGCTCGGTCCCAAGGGCGTGCGCGTCAACGCCGTCTCTCCCGGCTGGATCATGACGGAGGCCGCGGGAGACTTTCTCGGGACGATCCAGGCAGCCCATGGCGGCACCATCGAGGACGCGCGCCAGTCCGTGCTCGATGCCCTGGGCGGAATATCGATCGGGCGCGGCGCCCAGCCCGAAGAGGTGGCCGATCTTATCGCCTATCTCGCCGCCGACCGTGCCGCGGCGATCCACGGAGCCGAGTTCGTTATCGACGGCGGAACCATTCGCACTGTCTGAAATCGCTCATCGGGTGCCCGCCGCGCCCGGGGGCGCATTGGCGGCCTTTGCACTGACGATTTCAGGTAGATCTGGGCCGCGCGATCGTGACGAAAATACGTCTGCTTCGGGTGGGGATTTGTTTGAAGCTGCCCGTCAGCAAGCGGCCCAAGAGGCGCCGGGCTGGTTTTGGCACGAGTTGCCGGTCTACGAGGCGCCCTAATTTCAATCATTCAGCCTGATCAAACGTGGGCACACAACTTGCCGTTGGATATGCGCCTTCGACGCCCGCTTCGCGCCGAGACACCAGCATGTGATGCATCCACAGGGTCTCAGACTTTGGGCGCTGCAAGCTTTTTCGGCTTCACCGTGGAGGTCGGATAACCGAACGCGAAAAAGAAGTGCGAAACGCGGATCGACCCATGGGTCGGGGCAAGCGCAGCATCTCGGACGTGCTCGGTATCGAAATCGGCGGCAGGAAACAGGGCCGACGGCTTCGAAATCGGCTCGCCCGACGCTGTGGCAATTAAACGCAATTCGGTTCCGAGCACGGTGTCCTTCAGCGCATTGCGGATCGGTGGAACGACATCAGGCTCCGGATCTAATAGGACACCAACCATCGCCGCGACGGCCTGCTTGCGGCTATAGATCCCGGAAACGAACCGGCCGAGTCCTCGGTCCCGTAGATAATGATCGCGGTGCTTCTTTTGGCGCCCAAGGCGCTTGAACTCGAAGACCAGCTTGAGCCCCTGCGTCGCGTCATTCCAGCCGTAGACGATATCAGTGCGCCGTTCCTCGACCCGCTCGCCCGTAGCCGGATCCACATCGCCGATTACGTCTTCTGCCGACCACATTCCGAGTAGGCCATGGCGCGGAGCGACATGGTTTTCGACATATATCTTCAGGGTTTTGGTGAGGATGTCCTCTCGGGTTTTGTGGTTAAAGTGCGGCAACTCTCGCGCGCTCAGCTCCTTCCAGCCTTCGATCAAGGCATCGACCGCGGCGGAAGCCGGTTGAATCGGGAATGCCGTGAGCCATCCGGCCGCAGCGCTCATGCGACAACCATCGGCTTATCGGCATTGCCGATGGACTGCACGTCCCGCACGATCCGTGTGGCATCACGCAGGGCCTGCCGTACGGTCCAGCTCCGCTTCGTGAGCGGCCGGACAAGGTATAGCGTGCCGTCCACCCATAAACGCGCATCCGGCACCAACGTCAGAAAATCACCGCTATGCAAGGCGCTCAGACCAGCATGGCGAAGCTGATCGAGGGTCTGCAAGACGACTTCATCGCTGACTTGCGTTGCGAACTCTGCGCCGTGCAGCATCACGTCTTCATAAAGGATCCGAATGATGCCGGATGGGCCGGCACGCGACGGATCGCTGGATGCTACCTCAACCTTGAACCTGCCGCGCCCCCCCATCCGCTTGCGCCATTCGCTAAGCGCTTCTGCAAGCGCGCGAGCATAGATCCCGAGCTGCTGCTTCTCGACGATGTGCTGGGCCGGTGTGTCTAGGCTTTTGAAGCTGCGCGGTCGGATCGACGGCATCAGCAAGGTAACGGTCTCGCGAATCAGGGCCCGTTCCTGAGCTTCAAGTCCGAAATACGTGAAGATCGCTTCGTCCAAGTCGTCGCGGAGCGCCTGATAGCGCGCTGGCTGCTCGATCTCCTCAAGCCCGGCAATCGCATCGACGCTCGCGGCGACCTGCACGATCGCCTGGGCTGCGGCGTCAGGATCTGGAGCGTGTTCAGGGGGAAAGAAAGGGAACGGCTCGACATCGGCCAGATGCAGGCTGTTACGCTCGCACAGCATTTTCCAGCCGCGCATCATCAGGAAATATCGCGCCAGTGTGGAGCGCAGATAGACCGCTGCAAATTTCAGGAGCGAGGCATCTTCCTTGGGGCCGGCAATAACCCCCACGCTGTGGGTGAAACTCGCCGGCTTGTCGTAATAGACCGCGCGAATATTCTGCTCGCCGCGCGAGAACCCGTCCGGAAACACGACGCGCGGCCCGTCGAAGACGGCTTGCACTTCCTCGCTAAGCCCGACCACGGTCGTGAAATTGGCAGGCCAAGCCGTCAGTAGCGTGGGATGCAGGACCGGCGAACCGGCGCTCAGCGCTGCGATCGGGATGAAGCGGTGCCTGCGTAAGGGTGCGGCATCCACGGCCTCCCGGCTTTTGTCCTGGAGGTGAATGCCCTTGCGATTGGTCCAGCGACGTGCCTTGCGCGGCCCGCTCCAGAGGTCGCCGAACGTACCGCGAACGGTCAGCCTTGACCAGATTGCGAGGTCGCTGTTGTCGCCCCACATCATCGTAACGAGGAGTTGCGGGTCCTCGGCGACCGAGCGGGTCTGCAGCTGGTGCCTGTCGGCCGACTGCATCGTCAGGCGGCCCAGCGCCAGGCTCAGGTCGGCTTTGGGAACGAGATATTCGAACGTCTCGCCAGACGGCACATAGTCCCGCGCGACCAGATCTCGCACGCTTCCTAGGAAGACATGGCAGGTATTCTCGGCGGTCGGGAACAACAGTCCCTGCAGGTCGCCGAAATTGATCAACCGTTCGGGACGATAGAGCTTGAGCAGTTGGGCGACGAAATCGGCGCTCGACGCGCCAAGCAGCTGACCGATCGGGAGGATCAGGCAAATGCGCCCGCCCGACGCCAGAAATTCGCTGGCGCGCAGCGCATAAGCGCCGGCAATTTGGCGGCGCACAAATGGCATCTTCGCTTGCGCGGCCCAATCGTCGGCGGTCGTGTGACTCTCGCCTTCCGGCTCGGCCCAAGGCGGGTTGGAGATGATCAACGAGAAGCGTTTGTCGGCGAAGAGGTGATCCGCCTTAAAGAAGTCCGCTTGGTCTCGGCCATGCGCCAGGTTGCTGCCCTTGAGCGACGGCAGCTTGGTACCGTCACGCTCCTGCGCTTCGAGGATGTCGGCCGGGTCGAGCCCCTCGAGCAGAGAGAGGTACAGGCTGAACGCGGTGACGCGGCAAGCCATGAAGTTGATGTCGCCGCCAAAGATCTGTCGTTTGAGCAACGCCCCGCGTTCGGCAAAGCCGAGCTTGCTCCCCTTATGCGCTTCGCAGAGCGCCAGCAGGCGTCGATAGGCCGTGGTGAGCAGGATGCCCGAACCGCAGGCTCCGTCGAAGATCGTCTCCGAAAGCGGGTCGGGTGACTGCAATAGCGCCTGATCGACTGCGAGCATCGCCAAGTTGCGCGGCGTGTAATACGCGCCTTCCTTGGCCTGTTCCTCCGGGGTCAGGAATTTCTCGTAGAGGCCCGACAGGAGTTCGACCGGGATATAGCTGAAGTCATAGTTCCAGAAGTCGCCCTGCCCGGTCACCATGTCGGTGCGCCGCAAGAACTGGTTGAGCAACCCGAAGCCGGTATCGTTCAGGCCTTGCCAGGGGTCGTGGCGATCGTCGCCGAGAAAGTCGCCGTTGAAGTCGGCTCTCAGATTATCGATCAGTGACCGCAGGCCGTGACGGTCCTCCGCGCCCACGAGCAGAGGCAGCTGGCTGACCTTACGGCGGTCGCGATACGTCTCGCCGACGATTTCGCGATGCTCGAGATACGAGATGAAGAGCAGCTGCCCCATGAGCAGTTCTGCTAGTCGCCTGCGCGTTCGAGCATCGACCGCGTCTGCGAACCCGGCCTCGGTCAATTTCTTGACCGTCGTTGAAAGGTTGTAGAGCAGCTTTCGATCGACGCGGGCCTTGACGTCGAACCATTCTGGCATGCGGCGCGACAGGTTTGCCGTTGCGACGTCGAGTGCGGAGAACGGACCATCGGGCCGCGCTTCATCGAGCGTGAGCTGTTCCCCGGCGTTTTTGAGCTTGCGCGCTGGCACGGCCAGCGCCTGCGTGCCCATGACTTCGATTACTATCGTCGCAAGGTTCTGATTCCAAATCTTCTTGCGCGCCAGATCGAGCTCGGCAGCGGTTAGCGGCTTGTCGTCGCTTCCGACGAATACGACCGTCGGGACGCCTTCGACCTCAAAAACCGCGCGCGCACGAATGGCACCTTCGGCATTCAACAGGGCGCGAATTTCGAGACCATAAGGATGAGCGTCGGGAACTGCCCCGTCCGCCATATGCAGCAAGTTCGGCTCGGCCGCGTAGCCGAGTTTCTCAAGCCAGCTTGTGACATGGTCCGAACTCACGACACGCTCCAAAGGGCGAGACAGCATGAGAACATATCAGGAACATTCGGAATGGGAAAGTGCCTATTCCGGTCGCGCGCGAAGGGAGCGGTACAGCAGATCATGCCGAATGGCGCCTAGCTGTCGTTTCGGGAGAAGAGGAACCGCGCCGCGCGCCACGAACGGCAGGAAGGCTGAATAGGTCCAACTGGCCGTCGCTCGCGTCCGGTAGCGCGAAGCCATCGCGCAACGCGACCAGATGCGGGTCGAGAACGATCACAATGGCGTCGCCGACTACCGGCAATTTATCCGCGTCCACCAAGGACCAAGCGCCTCCGGGCCGCAAGACGAGCCGGTTGCCCCATAGGCTAAGAAAGGAGTTTTCGCCGAGCATCGTCCGCAAGCCATCGAAGGACGTCTTGTGCGCTTGGAGTTCCAAATTGAACTGGTCGCGCAGCAGCACGGCAACGCGCAGCGTCAGGACCGACTGCCAGCTGAATTTGGCAGCAGTACCCTTGCCCTTGGGGCGAACATCTGCCGGCACGATTGCGCGACGGCTTGTCCATTCACGTAGCTTCTCTGTTGATAGTCCCGTCAGCTTGCACGCAACAGGCGTCGGCACGAAGCGCACAGCAAATCCCCAATAGAACGGGTATGATGCCCGATCTTCCCGACGAGAACGGGTATCATGCCCATTCTTGGCGGTAAAGCATTCTGCATGATCCCCCTCGTGAGAACGCGTGCGGGACCCTTGTCGTGCCACTTACGCTTCGCAAGTCTGCATTCCCGTTCCCAATCAACTATATCGGCCGGACCGTTTACGGCCCAGAACCAGCCGTTCCTTGTATGAACGCCCGAGCTGAATTGCTCTGCCTCAGCGGAGCCGCCCCCCGCTCTTTGAGGCACTTCCTTGGACCGGCCCACGGCCTGACGCCATCAACCCGTAAAGGGTCCGCTATGCTTCGCATGCGGCCGCTGCGCCTGCGTCTTCGCGGTGATTGCGGCCGTGCGCCGGACACTTCGGGCGCCTGTCGAGCGGGGGCGGTCCCCGCTCCCGGACAGGAGCTTCGAGATGCCGCTCACCCTCGCACAAAGGAACGCCTGGAACCTCGCACGGACCCTCATGACCATCGTCGTCGTGTTCCGCATCGAAGGCAGCAATTTCGGCGTTGCCGAAGAACGTGACTTCGACGGCGATCCGTCGCTGATCGTTCGCGAATATGATCCGTTCGCGCGCTGACGGCGCGCGACGTCAGGCTAGTTCAGCGTGCCCTCGCGGCTTACCTGCATGGCCGGTGTCCATGCGCATTCCGGATTGTCGATGAAGTCCTTGAGCAGCCTCGCATAACGCGATCCGATATATTCGCCGGTCTTGCGGCGCGCGCTCGGCACGCGGCCAAGCCCGCAATTGAAATCGACCGCCACCATCACATCGGTCAACGCGATCCGGACGATGTCAGGGCTGACATAACCACCTTCCGTCCCCGGAACCGCGTTGAGGCTGATCACGGTATCAAGCACGGCATCGAACAATCGCTTGGAATAATCCGCCTCGCTTTCGCTGAGCGCCCTGTCGTCCTCGCCTGCCTTGGTCACGCTAGCCACTTTCAAAAAATCCCGTATCGATTCTCTGGAACGAATATAGAACATTGGCGATGTGAGTCCAACGCCGCGCCCTTCCGCGGTAAGATTGCACGATCGGCGCCCGCGGTCCGGCGGGACGCCTCGGCCTCGATCGTAGCAGCACTTGCCAGGCGAACTGCCGACGGCAGGGATCGCCTTTCCCGTCACTGCAGGGACGATACGGCGGGGGACGAGGGGCATCGGCAGATCCTCGAACCGGTGCTTCCTGGCGGTTAGGCCCGTGGCGCGGATGCGTGCGGCCCAGGCCTTCCCGAGATGGCTGGCGGCATTGTTGGTCGGGCGGACCAGGGAGGTCCGGACCTGTCCTGGAAACGGGGTTCGCCTGGCCCTGACCTGCCATGCCGACGCAGTTGAAGCGATGGTCCCGCTAAGTGTCATCCTCGGCTTGCCAGCCGCCCCTGAGGCCTCGTTGATGGCTGTATGGACGGATACCGGCTTCGCCTCGCCTGACTAGCCGCAACTGCCCAACCAAACTTTCTTCCCCTGGGCTGCGCCCATTCCTCGCGAGGCAAGAAAGCCCGGCTGGGCAGTCCTCCGCTGCGCTGCGGGCAAAGCTGCGGCGTCATTCGCACCCGTCCTTTCGACGCCATCGAGGCCGCATGGGGCGGTCTTGAGGAATTGAGGATTAAGACAATGGCGAACATCGGCAGCTTCAAGAAAGTCGGCGAGGAATATCAGGGCTCGATCGTGACCCTGAGCGTCCAGGCCAAAGGCGTCCGGATCGTTCCGGAACCCGCCAGCACCAACGACAATGCGCCCACCCACCGGGTCTATGTCGGCCGCGCGGAAATCGGCGCCGCCTGGGCCAAGACCTCGGCCGAGCAGCGACCCTACCTCTCGGTCAAGCTCGACGATCCCAGCTTCGCCCAGCCCATCTTCGCGAACCTTTTCGACGACGAGGGCGGCGACACTTCGAGCCTCATCTGGTCGCGCCCGCGGCGCTCCAGCAACGACTGATCGAGGCCAAGGCGCTCCGCCGGAAACGGCGGGGCGCCTTTCGCATGTCCTTTTCAACGCGCTTCTTTGGATTGGCTTGTCCCCATGCGGGCGCAGCGATCCTGCGCCGCGGGGACTTCGAAGCGTGGACGTGAAGTGGCGCTCTGGCGGCGGGAATAGTCCCGAGCCGGAGCTGATACCGTCGCCATTCGCTCGCCCTTGCCGGCCTATGCCGCCTCCGGCCTTGCGAAGCACGACCGCGCCGATTTCGCGCAGGAATATCTGCGGCGAAACGCGGCGTATCGCGCTGCCTGGCGCGCCTCTCATCGGGATCTGGCAGGGCACGAGGCGCTGGCCGAGGCCCGCCGCTGGGGGCTGATCCGCTTGTTCGACCCCGATCGCGCGGTGCGTGCCGCACCTGCGATCTGGCGCGCGGACTGCGCGTCGCAGATCGTCCCGCTGGTCGCGGCGCCTGCCCGGTTCAGCGGCGCGGCGCCGCTGCCCGGCATATCGGCGACCGCGGAATTCGCGGTTGCCGGCATGCGCCATCTCGTCTTCGACATCGCCGGCACGCGGCATCGCTTTGAGGTTCGGGAAGCCGATCGCGGGGCGCTCGCGATCCTCCTGCCGCCGCTCGGCAACGCGCTCGCCACCGCTGCCTGCGATGCGGCGCGGCGCATGCTCGCGGGATTGCGCATGGCCGAAACGGTGCGCGTCATGCGGCCCAGCGCCTTGCAGCGACAGCGCCTCGCGTTGCTGCTGCGCGTGCTCGACGCCTCGCTTGGCGGCGCCACCAATCGCGCGATCGGGACGCAGATCGTCTATCCCTGGCTCGCCGGCACCGACGCAATCGCATGGAAGGCGACGAGCGAGCGCCGCCGCGTCCAGCGCCTTGTCGACGAGGCCCATGGCCTCGCCGCCTCGGCCTATCGGGACATGCTGATCGGCTAGGGGCGACATTTGTCGGGGTGCGGTTTCAGCCGCTCCCTTCGCCCCGCCATCTGCCGCCATTGGAGGCCCGTGATTGGAATGGGCCCGCCGCGCTTGCCGGGCCAACGCCCGGAGAGTTTTGATGACAGGTGAGACCACCCAGCGGCTGCTCAGGACGCCCGATGCCGCCCTGTTGCTGGGTCTGTCGGCGCGCACGCTCGAGAAGCATCGTTGCTATGGAACCGGGCCCGTCTATCGCAAGCTTGGCGGGCGCATCGTCTATGCGGTCGACGACCTCATCAGCTGGGCGGACCAGGGCGTCCGCCGCTCGACCTCGGACAGCGGGACCGGCACCGTCCATCCCGCCAAGCGCATCGATCCGAGCATTCTCGATCGCAAGGGTCCGGTGCGGCGATGAGCGCCGCCATCGCCTCGTCCGGCGCCGATCCGGCTGTCCCCGTTCGCGGCCAGGCCTATCCCTTTACGGGGATAACCACGGTCGAACTGACCTGGGTCGAGCAAGCAACCGAGCGCTGGATCCTTTTCGGCACGCCGCTGCTCGATCAAATCCTCGACCGGCGGCGGCGCCTGCTTTCCTTCGCCGCGAACAGCGTCTTTGCCTTCGTTCGCTGGGCATCGAACGACTATGGCACCATCCTCTCCCGCCTCGATATCGTGCGCACGGTCGCGCCCGGCGAAGCCTATACGACGCTCCCATGCGTCGCGCCGGGCGGCGAGCTTTTGCTCCATCTTGGCGGCTGGCCGAAGGTCCGCGCCTGCCTCGAACTGATCGACGGGATCGAGACTCTGGGGGTCGATCCCGGCGCGGTCGCACCGGACTATTGGCGCCATGCGCATAACCGGCTGATCGCCGGGTTTCGCCCGCGCGCCTATTCGCTGGCGCGCCATCGCGCCTGGCTCCTGCGCCGCGAGATCGGGGCATGAAGCGGGCCGGCATCCTGCTCACCGGCTATTGCGCGATCGGCGCGGTGATCCTCCCGGCCGTCATTCGCCCGGTGCCGCGCCTCGTCTGGAACGCCAGCGCCAGCGTGCCGGTCGGCCTCTATGCGGCGCGCCCGGCAACAGGCGTGAAACGTGGCGACCTGGTCGCGGCGCATGCGCCAGCAACCGTCGCCCGCTTGATGGCGGAGCGCGGCTATCTGCCGCTGCGCGTGCCCATGCTCAAGCATGTCATGGCCGTGGCCGGGCAGACCGTCTGCCGCTCCGGCCTCGTCGTCACGATCGACGGCCTGGCAGTCGCCAAGGCCCGACCGCGCGATCGCCTCGGCCGCCCGCTGCCGTCGTGGAACGGCTGCCGGACGCTGCGCTCCGGCGAAGTCCTGCTGCTCAATCCCGCCTCCGCCGGCAGCTTTGACGGACGCTATTTCGGTCCGGTGCCCGCCCGCGGAATCGTCGCGGTGCTCACGCCGCTCTGGCTTCCCGGCGGCAGCGAAGCTGCCCCGGCGAGCGCGCCGCTCGTGCGCGAAACTTCCCCCGAACTCAAGGCCCAAGGAGACTCCCATGATCCATATCGGTGAATTCAACGAACGCGGCGACGGCTTTGCCGGGCGCCTCGAAACCCTCGCGATCGGGGCGGCACTGACCATCGTGCCGGCGACCCGAAGCGATATCCGCAATGCGCCCGACTATCGCGTGCATGTCGGCGATAATGGCGAGGGACCCGAGGTCGGCGCCGGCTGGAAGCGCACCGGCGAGAAGGCCGGACCCTATGTCGCGATCGTCATCGACGATCCCGTCTTTCCCCGCCCGCTGCGCGCAAACCTCTTTCGGCCGGCGGTCGAAGGCCAGCCGCATCTGCTCTTCTGGCAGCGTGGGTCACGCCGCCGCGAGAGCGAGCAGCAGTGATGGACCGTGCGATCGGACATCGGATTGTTGGCGTCGCGCTCGCCCTGGCGTGGCTCTACCCGCCCATGGCGAGCGCGCATGCCGCCCTGCTCGCGGTGCCGTGCCTGCCCTCGATAGCGCTCGATGAACCGATCGCACGCGCGTCTCAGCGCTTCGTCATTCCGGACAGTCTGATCCGCGCAGTCATCGCCGTGGAGAGCGGCGGCGTGGTCTATGCCGTGTCCCCCAAGGGCGCGATGGGGCTGATGCAGTTGATGCCCGGCACCTGGGCGGAGCTGCGCCGGCGCTACGCGCTCGGCAGCGATCCGTTCGACCCGTGCGACAATATTTTCGCAGGCACTGCTTACCTTCGCGAACTGCTCGACCGATATGGCGATCCGGGATTTCTGGCGGCCTATAATGCGGGTCCGGGGCGCTACGAAGCCTATCTGGCCGGCCGACCCTTGCCCGCCGAGACCGTCGCTTATGTCGCCCGTTTGTCGGGCCGGATGTTGGCCGACGGGGCTTCGATCACGCGGCGAATTGGTCCCGATCCCGAGGCCTGGCGGCGCGGTGGCCTGTTCGTCCGCGCGCCCGAAAGTCCAGCCGGGGAGGCTGCGGAGCCGCTCGAATCTTCGTCTTCCGAACCGCAAACAGCAACCGACTCACGCCCGTCCGGACCTCCCCGGGACTCCGTGTTCGTGCCTCGGACGGGCGTTCCGAAATGATGGCTCAACTCGTCCTTCGCTCGCTTTGTGGCCGTTGGGAGCAGCCATCGGGAAACAGGCTGGGGGGAGTGCAGGAAGGAGGACATAGGGGATGGCGAGATAAAAGCGCCGCCGTCGGCCTGGGCGCATGTGGTTGTTCCGATTGTGGAATTTGCGCCGTCTGTCCCCACACCCTGCCGTCGCCTGCCCCATTTTATCTTGGAAAATCAACACTTCGTGCGCTGGCAGCGTCACCGGGAGCACGCCAATGACCGCGGGCGACGACGACTTCCAGGTCCGACCCGGAAAGGGCAAAAGCCGGGGGTCGGGAAGCGTCCGGCCGCTCAGCCTGGCCGCGCAGGTCAAGCGTGCCGCAGCGCGCGCCGGCTTCGCGCGCCGGCCGACCCGGCGCGGTGGCGGCACCGGGCGGCTGGGGCGGGGACGCGGCGCCGCGCTCGCCGGGCGGCATTCCGCGGCATCGCGGCGGGTCATCGTCAAAGCCCGGATCGTCCGCCATTCGGGTCCGCGCTTTCGCGCCGCGCCGCTCGCGCGTCACATTGCCTATCTCGAGCGCGACGGCGTGACTCGCGACGGGCGCGATGCGTCCATGTTCGATGCCGGATCCGACCGGGCAAGCGGCGACGCGTTCGCCGGGCGGTGCGCGGACGACCGGCATCATTTCCGCTTCATCGTCTCGCCCGAAGATGCCGGCGAGCTCGCCGATCTCAGGACCTTCACCCGCGAACTGATGGGCGACATGTCGAAAGACCTCGGCCCGCGGCTCGACTGGGTCGCGGTCGATCACTGGAACACCGACAATCCCCACGTCCATATCCTGGTCCGCGGGGTCGCCGAAGACGGCGCTGATCTCGTCATCGACCGCGGCTATATGGCCCATGGGCTGCGCGACCGCGCCGAGGCCCGCGTCACCCTGGAACTCGGACCGCGCAGCGAGCGCGAGATCCAGCACGCGCTAGCCCGGGAAGTCGAGGCCGACCGGTGGACCAGCCTCGACAAGGGGCTGCGATCGCGCGCCGGCGAGGACGGCGTGGTGGATCTCCGGCCCGGAGCGAGCTCGACGCCCGATCGCCGGTCGCTTCTGCTGACCGGCCGCGCCCAGAAGCTCGAGCGGCTCGGGCTCGCGACACCGGCAGGTCCGGCCTGCTGGAGGCTCAAGCCAAATATCGAACCGCGGCTTCGCGAGCTTGGCGATCGCGGCGACATCATCAAGACGATGCACCGCGCGATGCGGGAGGGCGGCCATGCCATCCAGGAAAGCCGGCTCGCCATTCACCCTCCCGGCGCCGCGGAGCCGCTGGTCGGGCGCCTTGTCGCGCGCGGGCTCCAGGACGAGCTGACCGGCACCGCTTATGCGATCGTCGACGGAATCGATGGACGTCACCATCACCTGCGGCTCGGCGACCTCGAGCTGACCGGCGATGCCGCGGCCGGCGCGATCGTCGAGCTGCGCAGCTGGCAGGACAGGGGTGGCGTCCAGCGCAGCGCGCTGGCGGTGCGCAGCGATCTGCCACTCCAAAGCCAGGTCACCGCGCGCGGGGCGACCTGGCTCGACCGCCAGCTGCTGGCGCGCGATTTCGCGCCGGCCAGCCAGGGGTTCGGCGCCGAGGTTCGCGACGCGATGCGCGCACGCGAGGATCATCTCGTGGCCGAGGGCCTGGCGACCCGGAACGGCAAGCGCGTCATCCTTGCCCCCAATCTGATCGATACGCTGCGTTCGGCCGACCTGCGTGAGGCGTCCGCTCGCATCGCCGCGCGCACCGGACTGACACCCTACGAGACGGCACCCGGCTCGACGATCGCCGGCACCTATCGCGAGCGCGTCACGCTCGCCTCGGGCCGCTTTGCGATGATCGACGACGGCCTCGGCTTCCAGCTCGTGCCGTGGCGCCCGGCGCTCGACCGGCAGCTGGGGGCAAGCGTCACCGGCACCATGGCAGCCGGCGGCGGGATCGACTGGACCTTCGGCCGCAGCCGCGGCCACGGCATCTAGAAAGGCAGACCCCATGCAATCCTCGAAGATCCTCTGGGGGCAAGTGACGGTCGTGCTGCTGATCGTGCTCGGCGCGGTCTGGGGCGCGACGCAATGGACCGCCCAGGCACTTGGATATCAGCCGGAGCTCGGGCCGCCCTGGTTCCGGCTGGAAGGCTATCCAGTCTATCCGCCGCCTGCCTTTTTCTGGTGGTGGTTCAGCTACGATGCCTATGCGCCGGATGTCTTCGTGCAGGGCGCCTATATCGCGGCGTCGGGCGGGATAGCCGCGGTCGTGGTCGCGATCACCATGTCGGTCTGGCGCGCCCGCGAGCGCAAGCATGCCGAGACCTATGGCTCGGCGCGCTGGGCTACCCATAAAGAGGTCGAGCGTGCCGGGCTGCTCGGCGACGATGGCGTTGTGCTCGGCCGTCTCGACCAAGCCTATCTGCGGCATGACGGCCCCGAGCATGTACTGTGCTTTGCGCCGACGCGATCGGGCAAGGGCGTGGGTCTGGTCATCCCGTCGCTGCTGACTTGGGGCGGCTCGGCGATCGTCCACGATATCAAGGGCGAGAACTGGACGCTGACCGCTGGCTTTCGGGCGCGGATCGGGCGGGTGCTGCTGTTCGACCCGACCAATCCCGCATCGGCGGCCTACAATCCGCTGCTCGAGGTGCGCAAAGGCGAGTGGGAGGTCCGCGACGTCCAGAATGTCGCCGATGTTCTGGTCGATCCCGAAGGCTCGCTCGAGCGGCGCAACCATTGGGAAAAGACCAGTCATGCGCTGCTGGTCGGCGCGATTCTCCACGTCCTCTACGCCGAGCCCGACAAGACGCTTGCCGGCGTGGCGGCCTTCCTGTCCGACCCGAGGCGTCCGATCGAAGCGACGCTGGCGGCGATGATGTCGACGCGGCACCTGGGCGACGCCGGGGTCCATCCGGTGGTCGCGTCCGCGGCTCGCGAGTTGCTCAACAAGTCCGAGAATGAGCGGTCGGGCGTGCTCTCGACCGCCATGTCGTTTCTCGGCCTGTACCGGGATCCCGTGATCGCGCAGGTCACCAGCCGATCCGAATGGCGGATCGCCGATCTGGTCGAGGCTGATCGCCCGGCAACGCTCTATTTGGTCGTCCCGCCGTCCGATATCAGCCGCACCAAGCCGCTGATCCGGCTCCTGCTCAACCAGATCGGGCGGCGGCTGACCGAGGAGCTGAGGCCCAGTGCCAAACGGCACAAGGTGCTGCTGATGCTCGACGAGTTCCCGGCGCTTGGCCGCCTCGACTTCTTCGAGTCCGCGCTCGCCTTCATGGCCGGCTATGGCCTCAAGGCGTTCCTGATCGCCCAGTCGCTCAACCAGATCGAGAAGGCCTATGGCCCCAACAATGCGATACTAGACAATTGCCATGTCCGGGTGAGCTTCGCGACCAACGATGAGCGAACCGCCAAGCGGATCTCCGACGCGCTGGGCACCGCCACCGAGATGCGGGCGATGAAGAACTATGCCGGCCACCGGCTGTCGCCCTGGCTCGGCCATCTGATGGTCTCGCGCACCGAGACCGCGCGCGCGTTGCTGACCCCGGGCGAGATCATGCAGCTTCCGCCCGATGACGAGATCGTGATGGCGGCGGGCACCCATCCGATCCGCGCGCAGAAGGTACGCTATTTCGCCGATAAGCGGTTGGTCGCCCGTGTGATGGATCCGCCGTCGCCAAGCGGGTCTAGCGCCCCGCGCGAGAACGACTGGTCCGCGCTGCCCATCCCGGAACGCGGGCAGCCTGCTGCCGGGACGACGGAAGGCGATGACGATCCCGCCAATGGCGGCGTCCGCCGCGAGCCCGAACTGCCGGAAGAGCAGGACATCGTGCCGCGGCCGGCGCCGCCGCCCGGCGAGTTCGAATTCGACGATGGCGCAACCGAGGATGCGACCGCGGCGCGCCGCCTCACCGACCGGATGCGTGGCACCGCGCGTCAGGCGTCGTTGGACCCCAAGGATGGAATCGACCTATGAGCGCGCTTCGGATCAAGCATACCTTCCGGCTCCCGCCCGACCTCTCGGCGCAACTCGCCGACTATGCGTCGCGCAAGCGCGTGCCTCAGGCGCTGGTGGTCGAGACGGCACTCACGTCTTTCCTGTCCGGGGACAGCAGCGAACATCTCGAGGCGGTGCTGAGTCGCCGGCTGGACCGGCTATCTCGCCAGGCCGATCGCCTCGCCTGGAACGTCGAGCTTGGCAACGAAGCGCTGGCACAATTCGTGAGGTTCTGGCTCATCAACAATCCGCCGCTCCCGGACACCGCGCTTGCCGCGGCCCAGGCCATGGGCAGGGAACGCTGGGAGCGGTTTGTCGAGACACTAAACCGACGCATGGAGTTCGGGCCGCGATTGAGGAATGAGATCGCAGAAGATGTCCCTGCGCAGGATGACAGCCTGGATTGACTCTTGACCGGGTGACAACCAACCGTGCGGGTATTAGAGCGCCGCCCGTGGCCTCGCTCCGCACCATTGCTCGCACCCATCGCAATCTGGCCGCACTGATCGTGGTGGCGGCCTTGCTGTTGCGCATTCTGGTACCCGCGGGGTTCATGCCGGTGGTGCGGGACGGCAGGATGGTCATGAGCATTTGCTCGGGCATGGGACCGACAAAGATTGTCGTCGAGATTCCCGGGCTTAAGCATCAGCCCGAAGATCGTCAGGCGCAGAGCCCATGCGCCTTCGCCGATCTATCACTTCCTTCGCTGGCCGGCGCCGATCCGATCCAGCTTGCCGTGCTGGTCGCGTTTGTCTTGGCGCTTGGGCTCACCTTCTCGCCATACCTGCCGCCACGCGCCATCCTTCGGTTGCGCCCGCCGCTCAGAGGCCCTCCGGTCCTGGCCTGATCCGACTGCTTCACGCGGACGCGAGGCCCGTCCTCTCGTTCCGATCAGGATTACGGGTGCGGCTTCGCCGCGCCTGAAAAGGGCTATGACAAAATGAACAAGACCATGTTGGCGGCGCTGCTCGCCACTACGATTGCCACGCCGGTGTTTGCGCAGGATCGCGCTGACGATCAGGATCGCACAAACCGGACCACCATTATCGTCATCGGCGCACGCGAAACAGAACAGGCGAGGACCGAGATCGAGCGCACGCCCGGTGGCGTCGAGGTCGTGTCAGACACCACGTTCAAGAACACGCCGGTCCAGAACATCAAGGATATCCTCGATTATGTGCCAGGCGTCATCACCCAGCTGCGCATGGGCGACGACGCGCGTGTCGCGATCCGCGGTTCCGGCCTGTCGCGCGCTTATGGCATCCGCGGCATCACGGTTCTGCTCGACGGGATTCCGATGAACACGTCGGACGGCCTGATGGACTTTTTCGAGATTGATCCCAGCGCCTACCGCTATGTCGAGGTATTCAAGGGTGGGAACGCGCTGCGCTACGGCTCGAACGCGCTTGGCGGAGCCGTAAATCTGGTGACGCCCACCGGGCGCGATGCGTCAATGCTCGATGCGCGGATTGACGTCGCCAGCTTCGGCTATGTGAAGGGGCAGGTCAGCACCGGCGGCGCATCGGGGAACTTCGACTATTTCGCGACCGTCTCGGGCCAGCGCATCGATGGCTATCGCGATCATAGCAACGGCGATGCGCTTCGCGGAAACCTCAACTTCGGCTACCGCTTATCGCCGACGGTCGAGACGCGCTTCTATGTGACGGCAGCGAGTACCAATCAGCGCATTCCCGGCGAAGTGACAAAAGCGCAGGCGCTGAACACGCCGCGCGCCGCGAACGCCGTCTGGGAGGCGCAGGATCAGCAGCGTAACGTCGAATCGATCCGCGTGTCGAACAAGACCAGCTTCACGTTCGGCGACACCACGCTCGATGTCGGCGCTTTCTACAACTGGCGCCATGTCGATCATCCGATCTTCCAGTATCTCGACTATACGGTCGACGACTACGGCGCGTTCGTGCGGGTGGTGGACGATCGCTCTCTCGGCGGTCTGCGCAACCGGCTGACGGTCGGCGCCAATCTCCAGAACGGGACGATCGACACCAATCAATATGTCAACGTCGCGGCCACCAAGGGTGCGCTTGCTGCCTCGATGGTCGACAAGTCAGGCAACCTGTCTTTCTACGCCGAGGACTCGCTATATGTGCGGCCAAACCTTTCGCTGATCGCCGGCATCCAGTACCTCGATGCGAGCCGCGACCGGCGCGACCGTTTCCTCTCGAACGGCGACCAGTCCGGCCGCAGGGATTTCAGCCTGTGGAGCCCGAAGTTCGGCGTGCTGTGGGAAGTGCAGCCCGGCACCCAGATCTTCGCCAACGTCTCACGCAGCGCCGAAGTGCCGAGCTACGACGCCAACGTCATCACCGCGGTCAATCTCAGGCCGCAGCGAGCGACCACCTATGAGATCGGCACGCGCGGGCATCGCGGCAATTTCGGCTGGGACGTCTCGCTCTACCGCTCGGAGCTCACCGACGAACTGCAGTGCCTGACAACCGGCCCATTCAGCGCGTGCGGCATCATAAATGTCGGCCACACCGTGCATCAGGGGATCGAAGCCGGCGTCGACGCGACGATTCCGTTGTCCAACTCGGGCGACAGCCTCTCGTTCACCGGCGCTTACACCTATAGCGACTTCTTCTTCGACGACGACGCGACCTATGGCGACAACCGTCTACCTGGCGTGCCGCAGCACTTCCTGCGCGCCGAATTGCTCTACAAGCACAAGAGCGGCTTCTATGCCGGACCCAATGCCGAATGGTCGCCCCAATCCTATTATGCCGACAATGCCAACACGCTGACGGTCAATCCCTATGCGCTGTTCAACCTCAAGGCCGGGTTCGACACGGGCAAACACTGGTCGATCTATGTCGAGGGACGCAACCTGACCGACAGGCGCTATATCTCGACCGTCGCGGTCGCGGGTGTCGCCAGCCCCGGCTCGGAGCTTTTCAATCCGGGCACCGGCCGAGCGGTCTTCGCTGGAGTGCGGTTCAAATGGTGACGACCGCAGCAAAGCCCCGGGCCGGTACCGGCTCGGGGACGCTCTATCGCAGGATCTGGCGCTGGCATTTCTACGCCGGGCTGTTCGTCCTGCCCTTCATCCTGATCCTGTCAGTGACGGGCACGATCTATCTGTTCAAGCCGCAGATCGATAGATGGCAAGAACGCTCCTATCAGGCACTCCCGACGGACAATGCGGTATCGCCGGACCAGCAGCTCGCGTCGGCGCTGACCACATTCCCCACGGGGCGCCTGAATGCCTATCGCCTGCCACAAAGGGCAGGCGATGCGGCTATGATCACGCTCGTCTTCGCCAATGGCGACAAACTGGACGTGTTCGTGTCGCCCCAGGGCCAGCTGCTCGGCGCGCGCGATCCGGCGAGCAAGATTTCTGAGACGGTGGCGAAGATCCACGGAACGCTGCTGCTGGGCAAATGGGGCGATTGGCTGGTCGAGCTGGCCGCCAGCTGGACGATCGTGCTGATCCTGAGCGGGCTTTATCTGTGGTTGCCCCGACCGTTCAGTGCCGCTGGGACCTTGTGGCCGCGCCTCTCTCTCAAGGGGCGCCCGCTGCTCAAGGATATCCACCGGGTCACTGGCTTCTGGATCGCAGGCTTCGTGTTGGTGATGCTGGCAAGCGGTCTGCCTTGGGCCGGGGCATGGGGCAGCGCATTCAAATGGGCGCGCACCGAACTCGGGCTGGTCGAAGGGCGGCAGGAATGGAAGATCGGTACCGCCGCGAGCGAACCGCAGCACGATCATCACGCAGAGGGTATGCCAATGCCGATGAACATGTTGCCTGCGTCGATCCCCGCCGGACTGACGCTATCGGCGTTCGTCGCCAAGGCGCAGGTCGAGCATCTGGCCTTTCCTGCACTGGTGATCCCGCCCCACGCGCCACAGCGCTTCGGCCCGCCGACCGGCGATGTGTGGACCGCCAAATCCGAAGCGCAGAATCGGCCTTTGGGTCGTGAAGTAACCTACGACCCGGAGACTGGTGCCGAGACGGGGCGAAGCGGTTTCGCAGACAAGCATGTCGTCGACCGGATCGTGAATACCGGCATCGCCTGGCATGAGGGCCAGCTGTTCGGGCTCGCCAATCAACTGATGGGCTTGATCACTGCGATCTTACTCGTGGCAATCAGCGGGTTAGGGGTTGCGATGTGGTTGAAACGCCGCCCGCAGGGCGCAGTAGGCGCACCCCCGGTACAAGGTTCGTTGTCCAAGCGATGGCCGATTGCGGTTATTATCGTGCTCGGCGCCTTGCTGCCATTGTTCGGGCTCTCGTTGGCCGTCATTCTCACGCTCGAAGCGGTGCTTCGCGTGCTGCGAAAGAATTTCAAAGCTAGGATCGCCGGCCGATAAGCAACCGCGAGCGGCGAATTTAGGTTTGACGCAGTTTGCGGCGGTCAAGATCCGTAGGCCGCCGCAAACTGCGGAGTCGCGTGCTTGCATAGCAAGACGCTGCCCAAGCGGGTTTTGCCCGCTTGCTCCAGCCGGCACCCACGCCGCAACCTTCTTCTTCTACGCTATTGTGCGACGGAATTAAGTAGCTGTTGCGCTGAGAATATTTCGTGCGCCCTTAGTCAGCCCTGTCGCCGGCGCACTCACGCTCCGGCCTGAAGCCAGGGTGTCCGATCGTGACGGCAACGCCAGCCAGATCCGAGTCCTCGCGCCGCGGCGCCCGCATGCTGCGGACGGCGCTCGGTACCGCGATTGCCGCGTGGCTGGACGATCCCGAGATCGTCGAGGTCATGCTCAATCCGGATGGGCGACTCTGGGTTGACCGGCTCGGCGCCGGGCTCGCCGACACCGGCGAAATGGTCTCGGCAGCCGATGGCGAACGGATCATCCGGCTGGTCGCGCACCATGTCGGCAGCGAAGTGCATGGCCGTTCCCCGCGGGTGTCGGCGGAACTACCCGAGTCGGGTGAGCGCTTCGAAGGGCTGCTGCCTCCGATTGTGACCGCGCCGGCCTTCGCGATCCGCAAGCCCGCAGTCGCGGTGTTCACGCTCAACGACTATGTCGCATCCGGCATCATCTCCATCGCCCAGTGCGCGTCGCTTCGCGCCGCGGTGACCGGGCGCGAGAACATCCTGGTCGCTGGCGGCACCGGTACCGGCAAGACCACGCTCACCAACGCACTCCTCGCCGAGATTTCGGAGACAAGCGACCGTATCGTCCTGATCGAGGACACGCGCGAGTTGCAATGCACCGCACCCAATCTGGTCGCGATGCGGACCAAGGAAGGGGTGGCGACACTCTCCGATCTCGTCCGCTCCTCGTTGCGCCTGCGCCCGGACCGCATTCCGATCGGCGAAGTCCGCGGCGCCGAAGCGCTCGATCTCCTCAAGGCCTGGGGCACAGGCCACCCCGGCGGGTTCGGAACCATCCATGCCGGCACCGCCATCGGCGCGCTGCGCCGCCTCGAACAACTGATCCAGGAAGCCGTTACCACCGTGCCCCGCCCGCTGATCGCCGAGACCATCGGCCTGATCGCAGTGCTGGTGCGCGACGGTACCGGCCGCCGCCTCGCCGAACTCGCCCGCGTCGAAGGACTCGAGCCCTCGGGCGAATATCGCCTCCATTTCCTTGACCACGGAGAAGCCGAATGAACGTCTCGCTTTCCGCCGCCCGCACCCGCGTGGCGGCCCTCACCACCTGCGCGCTGGTCGCGCTTGCCGCCAGCCCGGCGCATGCCTCGGGATCGTCGATGCCATGGGAGAGCCCGCTCCAGTCGATCCTGGAGAGCATCGAAGGCCCGGTCGCCAAGATCATCGCGGTGATCATCATCATCGTGACCGGCCTGACGCTCGCCTTCGGTGAGACGTCGGGCGGGTTCCGCCGTCTCATCCAGATCGTCTTCGGGCTGAGCATCGCCTTTGCCGCCAGCTCCTTCTTCCTCAGCTTCTTCAGCTTCGGCGGTGGGGCGCTGATCTGATGGAGACGCTCGATCCCGGCGCGGCCATCCCCGGCTATTTCGCGCCCGTCCATCGCGCGCTGACCGAGCAGATCCTGCTCGGCGGCGCGCCGCGCTCGGTCGCAATCGTCAACGGCACGCTTGCCGGTGCGGTCGGCCTGGGATTGCGGCTGTGGCTGGTCGGGCTGCTCATCTGGGCGGTCGGCCACGCCGCCGCAGTCTGGGCGGCCCGCCGGGACCCCCAATTCCTCGAAGTCGGCCGGCGCCATATGCGCTACCCCGCCTTTCTGCGGGCGTGAGGCGACGATGATGTTCCTCCGCGAATATCGTGCGCGCGGCACGACGCTTTCCGATTTCCTGCCCTGGGCGGCGCTGATCGCGCCGGGCGTGGTCCTCAACAAGGATGGCTCGTTCCAGCGGACCGCCGCAATCCGAGGTCCCGACCTGGACTCGGCGACACCCGCGGAGCTGGTCGCCACGGCCGGACGGCTAAACAGCGCGCTCCGGCGGCTGGGCTCTGGCTGGGCGATCTTCTTCGAGGCGCAGCGCATTCCGGCGCTCGACTACCCGCTGGACCAGTTTCCAGATCCGGCCTCGGCACTGGTCGAGCGCGAGCGTCGCGAACAGTTCGCCGAGGAAGGCGCGCATTTCGAGAGTGCGTACTTCCTGACGCTGCAATGGATGCCGCCACCCGAGGATGCGGCGCGCGCCGAAGGCTGGCTCTATGAGGGCCGCTCGCGCACGGGCGTCGATCCCCATGAGCTGGTTGCCAGCTTCGTCGATCGCAGCACCCGGCTGCTCCAGCTGCTCGAAGGATTCGTGCCGGAAGCGCGTTGGCTCGATGACGGCGAGACGCTGACCTATCTCCATTCGACGGTCTCTTGCCGGCGCCAGCGGGTCGGCGTCCCCGACATCCCGATGTATCTGGACTCGATCCTGGCGGACGAGACGTTGGTCGGAGGACTGGAGCCGAGGCTTGGCAGCCAGCATCTGCGCACGCTGACCGTGACCGGCTTTCCGAGTTCGACCTTCCCAGGCCTGCTCGACGATCTCAACCGGCTGGCCTTTCCGTATCGCTGGGTGACGCGGGCAATCACGCTCGACAAGACCGACGCGACCAAGCTGCTCGGCCGCATTCGCCGGCAGTGGTTCGCCAAGCGCAAATCAATCGCCGCGATCCTCAAGGAGGTAATGACCAACGAGGCGTCGGTGCTGGTCGACAGCGACGCATCGAACAAGGCCGCCGATGCCGATCTCGCACTGCAGGAGCTTGGCAGCGACGTCGTTGGCCAGGCCTATGTAACAGCGACGGTCACCGTCTGGGATGCAGATCCCGGCCTTGCCGCCGAGAAGCTCCGGCTCGTGGAAAAGGTGGTCCAGGGCCGCGATTTCACCGTCATTGCGGAAGGGATGAATGCAGTCGAAGCCTGGCTCGGCAGCTTGCCCGGCCATGTCTATGCCAATGTCCGCCAGCCGCCGATCTCGACACTCAATCTCGCGCATATGGTACCGCTCTCGGCGGTCTGGGCGGGGCCGGGGCGCGACGAGCATTTCGATGCGGCGCCGCTGTTCTTTGCCCGGACCGAAGGTTCGACCCCCTTCCGCTTCTCGCTCCATGTCGGCGATGTCGGCCATACGCTGATCGTGGGGCCAACCGGCGCCGGCAAGTCGGTGCTGCTGGCGCTGATGGCCATGCAGTTCCGGCGCTACGAGGATGCGCAGATCTTCGCGTTCGACTTTGGCGGGTCGATCCGCGCCGCTGCCCTGGCGATGGGCGGAGACTGGCAGGACCTCGGACATGCGCCCCAGGATGAGAGTCCCCATGGCGTGCGGCTGCAACCCCTCGCTCGGATCGACGACCTTGCCGAGCGCAGCTGGGCCGCAGAGTGGCTCGGCGCCATCCTCGCCTCGGAAGGCGTGCCGCTCGATCCCCAGGCCAAGGAGCATCTCTGGGCGGCGCTGAACTCGCTGGCCTCCGCGCCCGTTTCGGAGCGGACGCTCACCGGCCTCGCCGTGCTGCTGCAGTCCCAGCAGCTCAAACAGGCACTTGGACCCTATTGCGTCGGCGGGCCCCACGGCCAGTTGCTCGACGCAGAATCCGAGCATCTGGGCGAGGCACGCGTCCAGGCATTTGAGACCGAAGGGCTGGTCGGCAGCGCTGCAGCGCCAGCGGTGCTCTCTTATCTGTTCCACCGGATCGAGGCGCATCTCACCGGTGAGCCGACGATGATCATCATCGACGAAGGCTGGCTCGTCCTCGACAGCCCGGCTTTCGCGCAGCAGCTGCGCGAATGGCTGAAGACGTTGCGCAAGAAGAATGCGAGCGTCGTCTTCGCAACCCAGAGTCTTGCCGATATCGAAACGTCGGCAATCGCGCCGGCGATCGTCGAGAGCTGCCCGACCCGCATCTTCCTGCCCAATGAACGCGCGTTCGAGCCGCAGATCGCTGCCATTTATCGCCGGTTCGGGCTCAACGATCGCCAGATCGAGATCCTCGCCCGGGCCACTCCGAAGCGCGATTATTACTGCCAGTCGCGCCGCGGCAATCGCCTGTTCGATCTCGGACTAGGCGAGGTCGCGCTCGCCTTTTCCGCCGCGTCGTCCCGGACCGACCAGCGGCGCATCGCCGAACTTCTCGAAGCCCATGGCCGCGCCGGTTTCGCCGCCGCGTGGCTGCGCGCCCGCGGACTCGATTGGGCCGCGGATCTTCTGCCCCTCACTGCCCAGGAGTAACTGTCATGCGTATCAAATCGCTTCGCCGCCTCGCGCTTTCCGGCGCTTCAGCATTGCTGCTGTCCTGCATGGCGGCGCCCGCCCATGCCCAGTTCGGCGGGATCGTCTACGACCCGACCAACTATTCGCAGAATGTGCTGACCGCCGCGCGCACGCTCGAGCAGATCAACAACCAGATCAAGTCGCTGCAGAACGAAGCCCAGTCGCTGATCAACGACGCCAAGAACCTGGCATCGCTGCCCACATCCGCGCTTGCGGAGCTCCAGTCGCAGGTCCGTGCGACCCAGCAGCTGCTCAGCAACGCCCAGCGTATCGCCTATTCGGTCCAGTCGATCGACGAGGCGTTCACCAAGCGGTACCGCGGTGCACCGATGTCCGCGACCGACAAGGCGCTGGTCGACAATGCCCGGGGGCGCTGGGAAGACACGGTTGCCGGCTTAGAGGACGCGCTGAAGGTCCAGGCCGGGGTTGTCGGGAATATCGAAGGGTCGCGCGAGGCGATGGACCGGATCATCGGCTCCAGCCAGTCCGCGTCCGGCGCGCTGCAGGCGGCACAAGCGGGCAACCAGTTGCTCGCGCTCCAAGCCCGGCAACTCGCCGACCTGACCGCAGTGGTCGCCGCCCAGGGTCGCGCACAGGCGCTGGAAAGCGCGCAGCGCGCCGCCGCGCAGGACCAGGCGCGCGAGCAGCTGCGCCGCTTCCTCACGCCCGGGACCGGCTATCAGCCGACCGCGGTGCAGATGTTCCACCGCTGAAGGCCGGGGCGATGAACATCCGGCTTCCGGCTCGCATCGGCGCTTGTGCGTGCCTCGGCGTGGCGCTCGCAATGGGCCTGCTCGCCTTTCGCGAGGAGCCGAAACCGGCATCGCCACCCGCCACCCTCTCGACCGACCTGCCCACAGACCCGCTCCAGGCGAAGCTCCGGAGCTGCCAGTTGGCCGGACAGGCGGCGGGCTCGGACCCGGGCTGCCTCGCAGCCTGGGCCGAGAACCGCCGGCGGTTCTTCGGACTACGGCCTGACCAGGAGGCCGAGCTGGCGCAGAGCGAGGCACCGGCAAAGTCTTCCGAACCGACGATCGTCGCGAACGACGCGGATCCCAGTTTCCAGCAGGAGCAGTGACATGGGCGGCACAGGCGTGGTCGACCGGTTCCTTGAGGTCTTCACTTCCTACATCGATTCCGGGTTCGGCCTGCTCCAGGGCGAGGTCGCCTTCCTTGCGACGACCCTGATCGTCATCGACGTGACGCTGGCGGCGCTTTTCTGGACCTTCGGCGAAGGCGACGACATCATCGCGCGCCTCGTCAAGAAGACGCTGTTCGTGGGCATTTTCGCCTACATCATCGGCAACTGGAACATGCTCGCGAGGATCGTCTTCGAGAGCTTCGCCGGACTTGGCCTGAAGGCGTCCGGCACGGGATTCACGACCGCTGAATTGCTGCAGCCGGGTCGGGTCGCCCAGGTCGGCCTCGACGCCGGACGCCCGATCCTCGACTCGATCTCGGGCCTGATGGGTTACATCAGCTTCTTCGAGAACTTCATTCAGATCGTCGTGCTGCTGTTCGCGTGGGTGATCGTGCTGCTCGCCTTCTTCGTGCTCGCCGTCCAGCTCTTCGTGACCCTCATCGAGTTCAAGCTGACCGTGTTGTGCGGTTTCGTGCTGATCCCGTTCGGACTGTTCGGCAAGACTGCCTTTATGGCCGAGCGGGTGCTCGGCAACGTCGTGTCGTCGGGCATTAAGGTCCTCGTGCTCGCGGTCATTGTCGGGATCGGCTCGACGCTCTTTTCCGAATTCACCGACGCGATCGGCAACGCGCAGCCGACGATCGAGGACGCGATGGCGATCGTGCTTGGCGCGCTGTGCCTGCTGGGCCTCGGCATCTTCGGCCCCGGTATCGCCAGCGGCATCGTCTCGGGCGGCCCGCAGCTGGGCGCCGGCGCGGCAGCTGGCACTGCACTTGCCGCAGGCGGCGTGGTCGCGGCAGGCGCCGCCGCCGGTGGCGCAGCGCTGGGCGCCGCAGGCGGCGCGCTGGCGGGTGCGGGCCGCACGGTCAGCACGGCAGCCAGCGCCTATCGCGCGGGTGCCGAAGGCAAGTCGGGCATCGCCGGGGTCGCATCCGGGCTCGGCAATGTCGGCCGCACAGCCGCCAACAGCGCCATGTCGCCGCTTCGCCGCGCTTCCGGCGGCGGCACTGGCGGATCGGGCGGCGGCAGCGGTGCCCCGGTTTCGGGGAGCGCCGCGGCACCATCGCCCGCACCGGCACCGGCCGAACGCGATTCGGGTGGCGCCCCCAAACCTCAGACCGGCGCCGGCCCGGTCGAGCGCGACAGCGGCGGAGTTCCGATGCCCCAGAGCGAAGCGACGCCCACGACTGCTGCCACGGGGCAGGCCGAGGAAACCCCATCCACGCCGCCACCCGCAGCGGACACGCCGCGCAGCGAGCCTCCCGCCTGGGCCAAATCGATGCGTCGCCACCAGGCGATCGTCCACGGCGCCAACGTTGCAACCCACACGCTGCGAGGCGGCGACAGCCGCGGCCCCGGGGCCTCCGTCAGCGTCACCGACAAGGAGTAAATCATCATGTTTCGACGATCGACCGTGCGCTACGGCGCAACGCCGGAACCCGTGACGCCGTACCAGCGCGCTGGGCAGGAATGGGATGACCGGATCGGCTCGGGCCGGGTCCAGGCCCGCAGCTGGCGGCTCGCCTGCTTCGCGTCGCTGGCACTCCTGGCGCTGTCCATTGCCGGCCTGATCGGGATGGCGATGCGCGGCACGATCACGCCGTGGATCGTCCAGGTCGACAAGCTGGGCGAGGCGCAGGCCGTCGCTCCCGCCGATGCCGACTATCGGCCGAGCGACCCGCAGATCGCCTATCATCTGGCGCGGTTCATCGAGAATGTCCGCGGCATCCCCGCCGACCCCGTGGTGCTGCGCCAGAGCTGGCTGAGAGCCTATGATTTCACGACCGCCAAGGGTGCGCTCGCGCTCAACGACTATGCCCGCAACAACGACCCGTTCGCGCAGGTCGGCAAGTCTCAGGTAGCGGTCGACGTATCGAGCGTGATCCGCGCCTCGGACAACAGCTTCCGGATCTCCTGGACTGAGCGCCGCTATCAGGACGGCAGCCTCGCCGCCACCGAACGCTGGTCGGCGATCGCGACCGTAGTGATCCAGACCCCCCGCACGCCAGATGCCCTGCGCAAGAATCCGCTCGGCGTCTTCGTCAATGCCCTCAACTGGTCAAAGGAGCTCTCGCAATGACCCCCATCCGTTCGGCACTGGTCCTAGCGGCCCTTCCGCTCGCCGCCTGCACCGCTTCACAAGCGCAGACCCCGCCGCTGGCGTTCGACGCCGCGCCGGCTGCGGTGCCCGAACCCAACCCGCCCAGATCGGTCGAGATCGTTCGTATCCCGGAGCCCTTGCCGCTGCCTGGGCAGTTGAAGCCGGTATCGTCCCCGGCCGCGCGCGAGCCTGCTGATCCGAGAGCGCGGATCGGCACGGCGAACGCCGCCGCGCGCATGCAGCCGGTACGCGAAGGCTTTCTCAATGCGATCCAGCTCTATCCCTGGGCCGAAGGCGCCCTCTATCAGCTGTACACCGCGCCCGGGCAAGTCACCGACATCGCTCTCCAGGAGGGCGAGCAGCTGGTTGGCCCCGGTCCGGTCGCCGCGGGTGATACGGTCCGCTGGATCATCGGCGATACCGTGAGCGGCGTCGGGGTCGCGCAGCGCGTCCACATTCTCGTAAAGCCGACGAGGAGCGGTCTGGTGACCAACTTGGTCATCAACACCGACCGCCGCACCTACCACGTCGAACTTCACTCGACACCCGAGACCTATATGGCGTCGGTGTCCTGGACCTATCCGCAGGATGCGTTGATCGCGCTCGCGGCACGCAATCGCGAGGCGGCGGACGCGCCGCCGGTCGTGCCCAGCATCGATATCGATGCGCTCGACTTCCGCTACCGTATAGAAGGCGACCGGCCGGCATGGCGTCCGCTGCGCGCGTTCGACGATGGCCGCCAGGTGTTCATCGAGCTGCCGCAGAGTGTTGGCCAGAGCGACCTTCCGCCCTTGTTCATTGCCGGCGCCAAGGGCGAGGGCGAGCTTGTCAATTACCGGGTGCGCGGCCGCTATCTGGTTGTCGATCGCCTGTTCGCGGGCGCCGAGATGCGCCTAGGCGGCGGCAAGGCCGAGCAACGCGTCCGCATCCTTCGCCTCGATCCCGCGCGCCGGGAGAAGTCGAAATGACCGCGTCCGCCGAACCTTCGATCGGCGCGGCAGACCTGCGCCTGCGCGGCGACCCGCCGCGCGTGATGCGACTGTCTCGCAAAGCGCTGGCGACGGTCGGCCTGGTCGCGACTGCCGGGATTGGCGGTGCGTTGATCTACGCGCTCCAGCCCTCGGCGCCCAAGGGTCAGACCGAACTTTATGCGACCGACAACCGTGCGACCTCGGACAATCTCGCCGGTGCGCCGAAGGATTATTCACAAGTGCCCAAGCTCGGCCCGCCGCTCCCAGGCGATCTCGGCCGCCCGATTCTTTCCGCCCAACAACGCGGGGTCGACGTCTCGCCGCCGCCGATGGGTGCGCCGGTGCCGGCCGCCGGCGCAGACGCTGCCCATGCCGCGCGCGATCGGGTGCGGCAGGAGCGTGACGCTGCGCGCACCAGCAAGGTCTTTGCGGGCGGGGAAAGCACCGCTGCATCCATGTCTGTGGCGGGAGCCCCGTCGTTGTCTGCGCCTGCGCCCGCCGGCGCTGCCGCGGTCCCAGCGGCACCGGGCTCGACGAACGCCGGGACGGACCAGTCGGGGAAGCGCGATTTCCTGCGGGGGTCCGGCAATGGTCCCACGCAGAGCAGCTACCGCGTCGCGCCAGCCTCGCCTCACACCGTCCTGGCGGGGAGCGTCATTCCCGCTGCACTGATTACGGGCATCCGCTCCGACCTGCCCGGCACGATCACCGCGCAAGTGACCCAGAATGTCTACGACAGCGTGAGCGGCAGGTATTTGCTGATCCCGCAAGGCAGCAGATTGATCGGCGAATATGACTCGCAGGTCTCGTTCGGCCAGAATCGCGTGCTCCTCGCCTGGGACCGCCTCATCCTGCCCGACGGCCGCTCGATCCAGCTCGACCGAGTGCCGGGCGCGGACGTCGCCGGCTATTCGGGTCTCGAGGACCACGTAAACCAGCACTGGGGCGGGATGCTTCGCGCCGCGCTGATCTCCACCCTGCTCAGCGTCGGAACCGAAGTCGGTAACAGCGATGACGACGACCTCGTCCGGGCCTTGCGGCAGCGAAGCGCGCAATCGATCGGGCGAACGGGCCAGGATCTCGTCCGGCGCCAGATGGGTGTGCAACCGACGCTGACGATCCGGCCGGGCTTTCAGCTGCGCGTGATCGTGACGCGCGATATCGTTTTTGGTTCGGGCGATGGGGGCTCGAAATGACGCTCAAGCTCGGCCCCATCGCGGACGACAAGCCGGTGAAGGTCACGATCGACATGCCCGCCGATGTCTATCGCGACCTGACCGCCTATGCAGAGGCGCACGCCGCGGAGACCGGACAGGCCTCGCAGGGCCCCGCAAAGCTCGTCGTGCCGATGCTCGCTCAGTTCATGGCGAGCGATCGCGAGTTCACTAAGATCAGGCGATGACGATCGGGCGGTAATCGCCAGACCTCGGAAGCTGAAGAGTCGCAATCATCTTCGTTCGGCCTAGTATCCGCCTGCCAAGATCCGCAAAATGTGTGATCGAGCAGGGAGAGACGAGTGTTGGCGGACGAAGATGCGACAAGCGACAAGCCGCCGACCGCTGAGGATATGCTGGTCGCGGTTATCGACACGCTGCTCCCTGACCGTCGGCCCCGATATCGTGTACGCCGCATCCTCAATCTAGGGAGCAGTGGTAGGGTGCCGTCATTCAACGAACTGGAGCAGGCGGTCGCGGCCCTCGCCCAGGAAACCGCTGACGCGCATGTCGACCTGAATGTTGTCCTCAAGCTGCTCGAGTTGAGCAAGGACCATCGTTCGACAGGCCGCGATGAAGCGCTGCGGGCAGGAATCGTAAAGCATGTCGAACGGCGCTGGTCATACTTCGAAGCGGCGCTCGCCGCATATGCCGCGCAACGGCATATGGGATATTCGCTCTTCGAGCATTTTCCGCGCCTGGCCGACGAACCGCTCTTTATTGCCAGACTTGCGGACGAGCTGAAGGGCACGACCCGACAGAATTTGTGGCTTGAGGACCTGCTCTCGCAACTGGCGGTAAAGACCAAGGCTCAGGCGCGCACCCTGATCGCGGCGATCGGCGGGCGTGACGAACGCGACTTTGCGACGTGTCTGTTCGCCGCCATCGGTCGCGGTGTTGGATGGACTCCCTGGACCGTCCTCATGGCGATCCTTCGAGTCCGGCCGGCATATGCCGAACCCTATGCAGCTTTCGAAATCCCGAAACTGCAATCGGATTCTCGACTGCTCGTTTCAGCCCGCGATGAAATGGCGCGCGCCATCGAAGGGCAGACTAAGGTCCGCGCGTTGGCCGTCATGCTGCTCGAATTGGTCCAGCATCGCCCAGGCTATGGCGAAACGGATCTCCTGTCCCGGCCGGCGGAAACCCGTGCCGCCTATGTCGATAGCCTGCAGGAGCTGATCGGAGACGATGCCGACCTTCGACAAGCGGCGATCGAGGCGTTGCTGTGGTGGCCGAGCGGTCAGGCTGCCGATCTGGCGCAATTTGCAGCGGTGGCGCTTGTCCATGCCGATGACCGTGACTTTTTGATCGAGCTCGAAAGCCATCCGGTCGATCTCGTCCGATACGCGGCGCGCGCAGTCCGCGCGGCCAAGTTCAGCGACCTGCCGATGGCTACCGTCCTTCCCAGCACCAATAGCTTGGTCGGGAGCTTGGTCACGTTGGAAAGCGGGACGCCGGACACCGGCGAGTTTCCCCGCACCTGGCTGGGCGACCGCAATATCGAGCGACTTATCGAGCACACGATCTCTCGAGTAGAGGCCCATGTCGCCAGCGAATATGATGCGCATGGCGACGAGGGCGAAGACCGCCTTCTTGCGACGCTGTTTCGCGACCTCTCGACCCGGTTCTCGGCGCTCGACGATACACTTGAAGCGCTCGCTCGCGCTTCGGCGGCGCCGCATCGAGCTTCCGTGAGCATGCGATACCGCAACGTCGATCGGCCCGAGGAAGGCCGCAAGGGCATCAAGGGGGCCAAGAGCTTTTCGGCCGACCTTTGCCTGATCGTTGATCCGATGCTCGACGGCATCTCGCTGGGAAGGCGCGTCACGCTCATCCAGGCCAAGCGACTTTATCGAAACAGAAGGGCGAAGGTGCAGCCGACCTGGCAGACCTCTTTCGCGCTCCACCGGGAACAGCGGCTCGCGCTTCAGGCACAAACCGATTCGAGCGTCTATTTCTTCCTCGCACCGCCTTTGTTCGGCCGCGGCGTTCCCGTGATCCCGACGCAGCTTGTTGCCGACCTATCTGAGCATAGAGGATCCGGGACGAGGTTGCGGAAGGAAGTCGTTGCCACCGCATCCCGTTCGCTTGCCGACTGGCTGACCTACGACGCGCTCGCACTCCGGATAGGTGACCCCTACGCCGCGCTGGTGGAAAAGGCCGAGGGCAGGCCTGGCTGCCTGCCGCGCCGGCTCTTGGAGCTGCCAACCGTCGAGGTTCAGGTCGGCATAACGCCGCGCAGCGGGGATCGTTGACGATCCCGGAGTGCGTGTTGTGTTGATCGACGTGACCTGACGCTGGTCAGCCGGTTGGCATGATCGATCCGAACGGCGTGACATTGGCTCCCAGGATATCGAGGTTCGCCCCGATCAGGGCCAACGCTTCTTCCTTGTCCAAGGCCCAGAGCCGCTGTGCCGATGCGGCGATCGAGGTCCGGTTTATCCGCTCAGTCAGATCGGCTGGCGGCAGCTGGTCGAGAAGCTGCTCGGTTTCGGCCGAGCGGGCGCCGAAGAAGACGCGGTGAGGCCCGACCGGCAGCTGGATCATGAAGCCGGGATTGTGGAAGCCGCCTTCCCAATGGATCGGCAGATCCGAAAGCAGAAGGCTGGGGCCGGCCGAATCGAACTCGCGGAACCACCATCTCAGACCGGCGAACGCATCCATCACCCCGTCCTGCCGGATCATGTCCGGCAGCCAGTGCAGCAGCGGCGCCGCGTCCAGCGCGCCGGGGAAATTCTGCGCGAACCACTCCTCGGTCGAGGGCCAGCCTTCCGGCAGCGTATCCTTGTCGCGCTCCGCCAGCGTCGCCCTCAGGAGCGCGATGCCTTGCTTGCGCAGATGGGCCAGCACGTCGGGCTGACGGATGCGCAGCGAGCTGAGAAACAAAGTCCAGGCGCGATGCTCATCGGCGGTGATCTCGGCGTGTTGCTCGAACTTTTCGAGCACCTTGGCCGCATCATTGTCGATCGGACTGAAGAAGCTGCGCTCGAGATGATCGGGCGATAGTCCAAGCGAGCTCGCGACGATTGCGTAGAGGCCATTTTCGTAGCCGGTATATTCGGGCATCCGGGCACTGCACACCAGGCGGCCGCGGCGGACGCTGAGATTCTGCACCTTGCCCTGAGCGTTCGCCCAGCGCCGCAGCAGGAATTGCGGAACATAATGATGCTTCACAAGGTGAGGATGACGCCCGGTCCGAAGTCTCGCAAGCTTCGCAGGCGCTGACGGTTCCAGCCGACGCGACTCGCGGTTGCTGTCCCGCCAAATCGAAGCGGCGTTTGGATTCCAGGCGCGCACTGCCCGGACCCTCGCCACCGCCATAGCTTTCTACTTCTACGCCACGCTGCGACGGCCGCCGATTGCTGTTGCGGCCCAGCCCTTTGCGCTTCTCTTCCTTGCTCCCGACGCCGCGCTTCCGCGCCGGCGAAAGGAGCATCGTCATGATCAAGGGGTTCGAATTTTCGGGGTTCAGCGGGCTGCGCCTGAGTGCGGCGGCGGCAGTTCTCGCATCGCTTGCGGCCGGTCCGGCCTTCGCGCAGGAGGTTGGCGAGAACCGCGCCTGGCAGTTCGAGACCCCGCAAGACCTCGCTGCCCAGGCCGCGATGGCCGAACTGATCGCACGGGCCCGCGCCGGCATTTATGCGCCGCCGGTCTACAACACGAACATCGCGCGCCAGTATAATTGCTCTGTCGCGGCAAGCGCGGTCGGCAATAGCGGCGCGCAAAGCGCCATCGCCAATTCGCCCAGCGTGACAGGCGCCAATTCGGCGGCGACCGGAAATGCGGGCTCGGCCTCGGGTGAGAGCCGGGCGAATCTCGCGCTCGATCAGGACAATAGCGGTCCCGTCGCATCGACTGCGATCGGCTCCACCGGCGCCAGTGCCGACGGCCCGGCCTGGCAGGCGCTCAACTCCTCGCAGACCAATGGCGGCGACCAGCGTGCCAGCGTCCAGGGTAGCACCGCCTGCGGCTTCGGAGCGCTCAACTGATGGCGCCGCCTTTATCGAGCCGTACGCGCTCCCGTACCCGCTCGCTCCTGTCCGCTCTGCTGCTGCCTGCCTTGGCAGGATGCGTGACTCTGAAGCAGCAGCGCCTGGCGCCGGGCGAGGAGCCGGTGCTGATCGGCGCCGCTGCCCGCGACAACCGCACGCCTATGGACCCCGCGCTTGCGTGCTTCAGCGCGCAGCTCTCGGCAGCGCAGCGGGACCGACTGGTGATTGCGGTCGGCGACGTCCGCGACTTCACCGGCAAATATTCGGTCAGCGAAGGCACCGCCATCACCCAGGGCGGCGCGCTGATGGTCGCATCGGCGCTCGGCAAGCTGGCGGGGCCGGTCACGCTCGCCGAACGCTTCGACCCGACCATCGGCGAGCGTGAGCTTGGTTACACCGAGCGCCGTCAGCTCGGCGACGGCAATGCCCATAAAGTGAGCGGCGCTACTGGCGCGTCGAACGTTCCGTGGCTGCCTTATTATGGCGGGAGCATCGCTGCCTCGGACTATTACATCGTCGGCGGCATCACCGAGCTCAACTACAATATCCGCTCGGGCGGCGCAGAAGTGCGGGTCGGGCAGGTCGGGCCCAAGGTCCGCACCTATACCCAGTCGGTCGCGATCGATCTCAGGATCGTCGATACCCGCTCGCTGCTGGTCGCCCGCACGGTAAGCCTCACCAAGCAGTTCACCGGCTATGAGGTCGGCTTCAACACCTTCCGCTTCTTCGGGTCCGAGCTGTTCGACGTGAACCTCGGCGCAAAGGGGCAGGAGCCGCTGCAGCTGGGCATCCGTACCACGCTCGAGGAAGCGACGATGCGGCTGGTGGGCGCCGTCGCTGGCGTCGATCCCCAAGGGTGCATTGCGATGCAGTCCTGGAACCCTGCGATCTCGCTTCCGCCCATCGGCTTCGCTGAACGCGCTGACCCCGTCTCGAAGGGCGCGGTCGTGACCGCGCAGGCGCTCAACACCGCGGCGCAGCCGGGCTCGGGGACCGGCGACGGGGTGGCGCTGATGTTCGAGCCGGGGTCCTCCGATCTCGGCGGTTCGGCGCAGGCCTTGCTCGACCGCGTTGCCGGCGCGGCGCGCGCGGCGCCGGTCGAGCTGCGGATCGCGGCGCGCGACGTGGAAGTGCTCGAACCGGCAAAGCGCGACGCGCTCACCGACCAGCGGATCGCGGCGGTGGTCGCGGCCCTGGCCGCCCGCGGCGTCGGCAAGGCCGTGATTGCACTGCGCTGGCGGCCGGCCTCGTCCGACACGACCCTGCATCGCGGTGAAGCCGGCGCCCAGAACCTCGCTCGCCGCCGCATCGGCGGCTGAGCGGCTCGATCCCTCACGTCTCAGGGAGGCGCCGACCCGACAGCTCAGTCTTCACCCACTGCCTGCCTTCATCCTTCAACTGGAGTAACCCCCATGTCCCGTATCGCTCATTCCCGCACCGCGCTGATGATCGGCGCCGCCACCGCAGCGCTTGCCGCCATGCTTGCTGTCTCGCCTGCCGCCGCGCAGTCCACTGATCAGGTCAACGGCACGCGCGTCGCCGAGAGCCACCAGCGTGCCGACCATAGCCGCGCGCTTGCCGATACCAGCGGCTTCGAGATCGTAGCCGCCACACCCCCGGCCGAGAGCTCCGATATCGCGCTGCGTGCCAACGCAGTTACCACCTCGGTGCGCGCCAACCGTTCGGACAGCAAGCTTGCCACCGAAGTGTCCGAAGCTGGCTGGCGCCGGACCACCGAACTCATGTCGGGCAATGGCGGCATTGTCGCCGACGGTGCCGCGTTGCTTGTCACGACCCAGCGCGGCATGGCCGCCACCACGACCGCGCTGAGCACCGGCGGTGTCCTCGCGATCAGCGCCGATACCAGCCATGCCAACCGCATCACTGTCGCCGACAACCGTCTGGATGCCCAAGCGCTCGGCAACGATGCGGCCGCGGCGCTGTCCCTGGCGGGGCTGCAGGAACCGGCTGCGGGCGGCATCCTCGGCTTCCAGTCGAACGACCCGCGATCGGCCGTCACTGCCACGAACATGGCCGCGATGCGCATCGGCGTGGGGGCGACCTTCGACAGCGAGATCGCGATGACGGACAATCTCGTCCGCGCACTCGGCTATGGCAACGCGTTCTCAAGCGACTTCTCCGTCACCGGCACCAATGCATGGGGGGCGGATGGTGGCGCACCGGCGTCGCTGGTTCCGTCCGATGGGAACCCCGCCGTCTCGGCGACCTTCGCGACGCTCAGCCATCAGCAGCAGGACGGGTCCGTCACGGTTCGAGCCGGCGATTACGACGGGTCGGACCCGTTCCACCTGGTGGTGTTCGGCCAACTCTCGCGGTCCAGCGCGCGGCATGACGGCGATGCCCTCGTCGCCGGCAGCTACGGCAGCCAGTCGGACAATGCGATGGCGCTGCGGATCGGCACGGTCTCGGGCGGCGGCGCGGTCGCCAACATCACCAGCGTGCAGCGCGCCGGAGATATCGACATCAGGGCCGATACCGTCGGCGGCATGCGGTCCAACATTCTGGGGACCATGTCGGAGGCGCAGGCTTCGCTGTCGGACAATACCGCACGCGCCGTCGCGATCGCCAATCTCGCGGAGCGCAACCTGCTCAGCGTCGAGGCGACCGACATCGACACCGTCGGCCTGCCGGGATCAGGACCTGTCGGTACCGCATCGAGCGGATACGACAACAGCTCGAGCGTGACCGCCGCCTTCAGTGTCCAGAATGTCCAGGACTTCGGCAAGGCCCGTATCGCCGCGGTCTCGACCAGCGCGCTCAAGCTCGGCGTGGCGGGTCCTGTCCTGCGCTCGGCACTGGCCGCCGACCGCAATGCGGTCAGCGTCGCGGCGACGGGCAATGGTGCGACCAGCGGTCTCACACTCGCCGCACCCGCGCTGCGAACCAGCGCGGACCTCAACAATATCCAGAGCGGCAGTGGCGGGATCCGGGTGGAAGCGGGCAATGGCCTCGCACCGCTCGGTACGGTCCTGGCGCTTCCGGCGACGGTGCTCGGCTCCGAGCTGTCGGTCCGGGATAACGCGCTGACCGGGACCGCGATCGGCAATTCGGCGTCGAACAGCGTGTACGTGACGGGCACCGGCCTCGCCAATGGCAGCGCGCATGACGAAGCAGTCTCGGGACCGCTTCCCGATGGCTATGGCGCCGCGGCGGACTATGCGCTGGCCAGCAGCCAGACGCTCGGCTTGTCGGGCGCGCTGGAAGATGCGGTCGGCCTCGACAGCATTGTCGCCGGCCGTTTCGGGATGCTCGGAGACTCCCGCGCCTATGGCTCGGACTATGGCGTCGAAGACAATCAGGTCGCCGCGACGATCATCGGCAACACCGTCGCCAACCGGGTGTCGGTCGATGCGGTCAGTCTCGGCGCGGCGGACTTGCCGGCGCCCGGCTCCGCCTTGTCCTCGGCGCAATATGGCCAGGTGATCGGGAAGGCGCATGCCTATCAGGCGCTGGTCACGCCGGGATCGCTGGACGGCTCGAGCGTGTCGGTGAAAGCCAATATCAACCAAGCCTACGTCGGCATCAACGAGGCCGACAATCGGCTTTCGCTCGATGCTGTCTATGGCGGCGCGCTTACCGGCCGCAACGCACAGGTCGCGATCGGCAGCAGTGTCGCGGTCTCGGGCGACCATGTTTTCGGCAATCTGCAATTTGCCGGCGGCGGCATTTCCGCCGACGCCATCACGTCGATCGAGAATGCCGACAGCGGCATCGGGTTGGCCGGCTCGCGCTTCGTGGTCGCGGACAATGCGACCACGGCGGAGGCGGCGGCCAACCGGGCGACCAATGTCGTCGAGTTCGCTGCAGTGGGCGGCGGCGCGGCGTCGGCGCTCGGCAACCAGCAGTTCAGCACCGCCAATGTCACAGCGAGCGCGTCGTTGGACGCCGGTTATCGCGTCTCGCCATTCCCCGGGACGCCGATGATCGACGGGTCCTTGGTGTCGATCGCCGACAATGCCACCAGCGCGCTCGCCCGCGGCAATGCCGCGGACAACCAACTGGTCGTGCGCGGCGGCGTGGCAATGGCGGCGGCGTCGGCCGGGGCCGGCCGGTACGACCTCTGGGCGGAGGCCGGCGCCCCGCTGCTCAACGCCCAGACCAACTATGGCAGCGTGACCGCCGCGGCCTCGGACAGCATGGTCGGCGCGGCATTCAACGGGCCGCTCGCAGGCATGAGCCGGTCCTCGCTGGTGGTCGGCGGCAACAGCGTTTCCGCCGCCGCCTATGGCAACACCGCGACCAACGCCGCGACGCTGTCGTCCGTCGGCTCGCCGCCCAGTGTGGCGGTTGTCAGCAGCCAGACCAATTACGGTCCGGTGATCGCGTTCGCGACCGGCAATCGGCTGACCATGCCGCTTGGCGCGATGACGGGGAGCAGCTTCGCGCTCACCGGCAATCAGGTGAGTGCAGTCGCGATCGGCAACCAGGCGACCAACACCGTCACCAGCCTTCGCTGATCCGCGCCGGCTGTCCCGCGCCCCCTGGGACAGCCGGTCAGCGGGAAGGGTCGCCGCGCTCCCCCCTCGCGCGGCGGCCCTTCGAATATCTGCAAGGGGAATCAGGACGGCAGCGGACGTCCGTAGCGGTGCGCAAGCATCTCCAGGAAGCGGCGCAGGGCGGCGCTGTCATTGTCGCGGCGCCAGTGGATCGCCTGTTCGAGATGGGTGGCACCGAACGCGTCATGCACCGGACGCAGCACCAGCGCCTCATCTTCTCGCGCCACCCCGGTCGTGACGACGACCGACCCGTTACCCGCGAACGTGAATAGATTCTCGCGGCGCACGTCCTGGACCCGGACGCTCGGACCGAAGCCGGGCCCCGACAGCCGGGAGGCGACAAGATCGTTGAGAAAGGGGCCGGGATCGACCTTGCTGATCACGAAGGTCATGCCGCGCAGATCGGTCCAGTAAAGCGGATCGCGGGCGCATAGCGGGTCGCTGCGGGCCAGACCGATCACCACCGGCTCGCTCCAGAAGGACAGCGAGACGATGCCGGGGCGCTGCGCCTGACCGCTCACCACCGCGAAGTCGAGCTGGTCGCGTTCCAGCGCGCGCAGCAACCGCGTTCGGCTGCGCTCGCGCGCAGCCAACTCCACACCCGGCAATGCCGCCCTGAAATCCCGGACAACGGCGGAGAGGTCGCCGCTTCCGAGCGATCCGTGGAAGCCGAACCGCAACACGCCGGCGGTGCCCCGCGCGATTGCGAAGCAATCCTGGTCGAGCGCGTCGATGTCCTCGACGATCTGGCGCGCCTTGCGCAGGATACCGATGCCGGGGTCGGTCGGCACTACGCCCCGGCTTGAGCGGCGGAAGAGCGCAAAACCGAGCCGGTCCTCCAGATAATGGATGCGCTTGCTGAGCGTTGATTGCTTGATGCCGAACCTGTCAGCTGCTTGGCTGAAGCTGCCGCTTTCGGCGGCGGCGAGCGCGTAGCGCAGCAAATGAACCTCGATCATGCCCGCTCCTGCGCGTGCCGTTGCACCGATGTCCGGCTGGCGATCGCGCTGGCGCACCATCCTGCGCGCAACGCTTTGAAGCCATTCCAAGAAATGGGGTGGTAATCTTGAGAAATCAGGCTGGGTATTACTTCCGAATTGGTCGCACGTACCGGTATCATCGCGCCGCTGATGCGATATGATGCGAGGGAAACATGGGGAGGTGCGAGATGGCGCAGGTAAATCGTCGTTCGGTGCTTGGCGGAATCGCAGCAACTTCGGCATTAATGGCCACCGGAAGCTCACGATCTGCAACCGCCGCACAGCGCGCGCCGAAGATCGCGCTTGAAACAGTTCTCGCGCGAGCTGAGTCCGCCAAGCGGCGCGGCACGAAATATGCCCTTTACGCCGAGCCTCCGTCGGAACGGCTGGCGGCTTGGCCACGGGGTCATAATGCGGACTGCAGCGGCTTCGTCGGTTGGTGCGTCGGTCTCCCAAGAACGCCCAGGCAGATCGGGGTCGGCACCAAGCTCGGGACCGATCAGATTTACAAGGACGCCACGGCGGACAAGGCACTCTTCACCCGCATCGACGCCCCGGAAATAGGAGATATTGTCCTCTATCCGAATTATCAGATCGCGCCTGGTGTCGAAGGCACCCCCGGACACGTTGCCCTTATAACGGCCGTCCGGGTCGATGGGAGCTACGACACCATCGAATGCGCATCCACGCCGTTTCACAAGACCGGCGACGCGATAGCGTTCGATCGCGCAGATACGATCTTCCGCGGCCACGCGATCGAGCTGACCCGCATTCGGAAGGCCTATCCCAACTTGCCCGCCGATAAGGTGCGCGATCCGATATTCGCGCGCTATCTTGGACTCGTGCGCTAGGCCGTGGCGCAGGATCTGGCTGGCAAAACCGGAGAGGCCGGTGGAGATGTCGTGGGGCCGCGCGGCATCTTCAGCTTTTATATGCAGCACGGGGTCAGCCCCGGCGGCGACTTCTTTGTCATTGGCAATGGCTCGATCGAGCGAGCCGGTGAGCACGCCGCCTATCACGTAGCGATCGGGACCGAGGACGGCCCGCTGGTAAGGCGGACCATCGTGGTGATGCCGCCGGGCAGTGGAGAGGCCGAGCAGGAACGGGTGGGGGACGGTTATCGTCGCGGGTCATTGGTGCTGCGCCCGGAAACCCTCGCGGATGAGCCAGCGGCTCTTTCGCCCAGGATCGAATTCGTCAACGCCGCTCTGCAGGATGCCGACAGCCTCCGCGACCTGCTGCTCAGCAGAGGCGCGGAAGGAATCACGTTCATCATTCCTCTTGCCGCCGCGTATCGCTCGCCCTTGCCGTTACCCGAGCTCGTCGAGGCGCCCGAGGATGTCTGGGTGCCGCAACTCGTCTCGCTGGCGAATGTGCTGGTGCCGATCGCACGCGAAACCGGCAGTTACGTCGCGCTCGACGCGGGTGAGTTCTGGCCTGAGCGTGAATCAAACCAGGAGGCATTGCTGAAGGTCGATCACTGCGGGGTCGCCAGCGCGCCGTTGGGACAGCTCACCCCGCTCCAGATGTTTGCCTTGACGAAGCGATGGCGCGAGCTTGCCGAAACCGGAGCGCTTGGCGAGGCGCTCGCGGAGATCGATGCGACGGAAGATCTCTCCGACGACCGAAAATTGTTTGAACGCATGTCGGCCTTCCGCTTTGCCGGAAATTCGCAGGAAGCGCTGGCGCTGTTGGAGCGGGAGGACGGGTTAATCCGCGCGGCGCCCGCCGGCATCAGACTCGCTTTTGCCGAACTTGCCCGGACCGTCGGAAATGAAGCGCTCGCGATCGAACTGCTGCGCGGCGCTCTCGGCACGCTAACCCATGTGGAGGTGCTCCAGCAGGCACTGCGTGTCGCCGACAATCTCGAGGACGCCGAGAGCGCCGCGGTGCTTGAGGCCGCGCTCAATGCCCGTTTCCCGCGATCGAGGCTTCTTGCGGAGCGGGAGGCCCACCGCCACCTCGCGAATAACCGTAGAGATGATGCAGCTGCCGCCCTCTCGGCAACCGGCGACGCCCATTTCGAGGAGGAAGCCGATTATCAGCGCTGGCTTGCGGAAAAGCTTGGCGTCCCTCTTGTAGACCCCGAGGCCTTGCTAATCGAGGCGCATGAGCGATGGCCGGACCGGCGTGAGCAAAATCTGCGTGCGCTCGCCGGCGCGATGGAAGCCTCGGGGCTCCGAGCTGATGCGCTCGACATGCTCCTTGCCGGCCCCGCCATTGACGGCGAGTTAGACGAGACAACGCTCTGGGCGGCGCTCGAAATGCTCGAGCGTGGCATCCTGACGCGAGATCCGGGCTGCGACAACGACATGTCTGCTGCGGTGACCGGAGCGACAATACGCTGGCTCGCCTCGCACCCGACCGATGGCTGGACCCGACTCCGTCTGGTCCGGTTGCTGTCACCGGAGATTCTGGGCGGCGTTACGGGGGCCGCAGTGATCGCGAAGGTGGCCCTGGATTTCGGCCAGCGCCCCCTATTGCTTCGGCCCAGTGTGCCGGTGGAGGATCGCGCACGCGCCTGCGATCTTGAACTGCTGGTCCCATTTATCGAAAGCGCGCTCGAGCGTTTTTCACGCGAGCCTGCGATCATCCTGGGACGGATGCGCCTGCCCAAGAACGAACTGCCAGCACCGGCGGAGCAGCTTGTCGCCGGGCTCCTGCGCCTCATAGAGCATGCCGGCGAACAGATGAGCGACCGAGCGGACGAGCAACTGATCGAGAATTGCTTGCTTGTCGCGACCGCGGTCGCTCCGCTCGGCGACGAGCCCGACGCCGACTTGCTCGTACTTCGCGCTGTAGCCGGACGCTTCTCGCTTGCGGGTTTGACCCAGCGTGCTCGCGATCTGGCTGAACAGGCGCTCAACGTCGCCGGGGCCGATCCCCACCGAAGACGCGTGGCCTGGTACAGTTTCGGTGACATCTATGCGAGAACCGGCAATACTCTCGAAGGCCTGATCGGGTTGGCCTGCGCGCTGGCATGCGACGAGGCCGCGGACTGGGACCAGATGTGGTACGAAAACCACCTGGCCCTGCGGCTGTTTCGAGACTTGGGGCTCTTTGCACTTACCGGGCCGATTCTGAAAAAGGCGCGGGAGGCCCTTCGTCATGCCGGGATCGAAGCCAGTCGGAGCTACTGGCTCGACTCGATCGAACTGCAGATGCGGCTAGCCGAGTTAGATCGGACGAGTCTTGATGTCGGCATCCTCATCGAACTTATCGAACGCGCCGCCCAAAATGTCGTTCAGGTCGTAGATGCCAATGACGACGCCGCGCCGCCGACATTGATGCTCGCCTCTCTCGTGCGAATAGCGCGCGATGCAGGCGTGGATATTCCCGCATCCGCCGAAGCGAGCATTGCCGCCGGCATGGAGCGACTTGGCGAGGCTGCCAAAGGCCTGATCGACATATCTGCCGAGCGTGTGCCCTCGGTCGAGGCGCTGGTCGGCCTTGCCAGCAGAATGGATGTCGCGCGAAATGCCGGGGATATTGGCTTCGATGTAAAGCACCTTGCCGTTGGCGCTAGCCGATTGCTCGATTCTGGTCTGCAAGATGCGCCCGAGGACGCTGCCTATGCCATCGAAGCGCTTGCCGACCATGCGCTGCGGCTTCCCGGCGACAAGGGTGCTGCCCGGCAAATTCTACGCCATGCGGCCGCGCCCAGCGAAGCGGCACGCGCGATCGCCGTTGCCGACCTGGCCGTGGTCCTGCTCGGCCGCGCGGACAATGGCCTCACCCGCGTCGTCTTCAGCGGCGAAGGAGCGTGCTGCGCCGTGGAGCCAGCCGCTACCTTCTCAACGCAAGCCCTTGCTGAATGGAGTACGAAATACCCCTACGCCTATCAGGATCCGAAGCGTGACACCTCGCAGGACTTTTACGTCAGTACCGAAAGACTCGGCCTATCTTCGCTTCCCGCACGCTCGGTGATCGTCGCAAGCGCCGAGCTACAAGGCTTCCCGCCAAACCTTTTTCAGGTCGAACGGCAGCTTGCGGGCTATACGCATCGCCTGTGTCTCGCGCCGTCTCTGGAATGGTTGGCTGCCGCTCGAGAGACTCCGCCGCCGGGAGATCATCGCATCGCGGCATGGATCCCCGACGCAGAGCCAGAAGAGGGCTTACCCGCGCTCGCCATCCTTGCCGACCGCGTGAAGGACAGCTTGGTCAAGCATGACGTCGCGCTCTCCACAGGAGAGGCCCCGACAAAGGACATGTCCGGTTCCGGGCTGGCGATCATAGCCGCCCATGGCGGGGTCGGCGAGGATAAGAAGTATTTTCGGGTCATCACCGACGATGTCGATCTCGCGCTCGCTGCTTCGGCATTTTCGGGTAAGATTTCGGACATCAACGTGGTCGTCCTGTTCGTCTGTTCGGGCGGACGGCTCGACAAGCATCCTGCCGCGAACACGACGGTTGGGCTCGTAAAACAACTGCTCGATCGGGGATGCCGGGCGATAGTAGCGCCGCCCTGGCCGCTCGACACGTCGATTCCGCCGGTGTGGCTGCCCGCGTTCTCGACCGGTGGGCGGAGGGTGCGCCAGTCATCGACGCCTGTTTCGAGGCAAACCAGGCCGTGCGCGCCGCCCGCGGACAACGACCGGTCGACGACATCGCCATGACCGTCTTCGGCGATCCGCTCGTGACGGTTGTAAGGCGGCATAGTGACGGTCGTGAGAATGCGAACGCTGGGAATTGAGCAGGCGCAAGTTCCGCCATCCGGTCGAACCCTCCCGACGCATATGAGCGCGTGTGCAAGTGAGCTACTATCGATTATCTGCGGCAACACTGGCGCAGGCTCGAGGTGCCGATGATCCGTTCGCTCGCAATGCCGGCCTCGACCATTGGCGAAAACCCGTTGCAATTCCCATTGCCGTCCGAGGGAGGCCTGGGAACCGTCACGGTGCTGTGCGGACCAAACGGCAGCGGCAAGTCATTCATCCTGCGCATGCTGAAGGACCTGCTCGGCGGCAAAAGCGCCGCCGGCTTCAACAAGGGTCATGGCTGGACGGCCGATCTGACTGCCAAGGTCACCAGCCACCGTCCGCACCACCACAAGGTGCAGATGACTTCGCTTGGAATGCTGGCCGGGACGCGAGCCGGTAAAGCGATTGCCGACAATGATCACGACCTCCAGGTTCAGATCGTCATCTTCGGCCTGCTGATCCAGGCTCTGGGATTGCCCGAGGACTTCGATCATGCCCGCTGGGGAATCGATCCTGCCTACCGGCAGACCGTGGTTGCGGCGATCGGGCCGGAAGAGGAAGAGCGCCTATACTGGCTGGGCAGCGACCTTCCTGAATTCGCAAAATTGTTCGAAGACATGTTCGACTGCCGGCTCGGTGTCCGCCGTGCAAAAGATGGCATCGAGCTGGTGATTGGATGGGCAAGCGGCGTTACGGCGCCCTTTGCCAACTGGAGCGATGGGCAGAAATCCTACTTCACCGTTCTGGCAACGACTCTCGCTCTCAAGCCCGAAGTCTACATCTTCGACGAAGTCGAAAATTTCATGCATCCCGAACTGATCTCGCGCACGATCGAGTACCTCAAGCGCAACTGCCGTCAGACGATCCTGTCGAGCCACCATCCCCATCTGATCTTCGGGCGCGCGGTCGATGCGGTATTCTATGTGGAAGCATTGCCATCGCCCCGGCCGATGTTCGCAGCTCAGGCCCTGAAATACCAAAAGCAGCCATCCGCGCCGCGCCGGATCACCCGGCTCGAAACGGATCGAGCCAAGCTCGCCAGCGCCTACCGGTTGTTCGATGTGACCGACGCTGCGCTTCTCGCGACAGCCGCCCTCGTCCGTGAGTCCGTCGACCTCCATCTGAACGAAGCGGTGCGGACCCTGTTCGGATGCGATCCGGCGCCGTCCAATCGTCGGGTGTATATGGACAGGCAGACCGAGGAGATTGCGTCGTTCATCGCGTCCTTCGCTCCCGTGTGCGGGGTCGTGCTCGATTGGGGCGCCGGTCTGGGACGAACCCTTGCCGAATTATCCAAGCGTTCGGCGACGACCAGTCGCGAACCGGTCTCATGGATCCTCTACGAGCCGGTCCCCGCGACCCGGGCGGCTTTACTGGCCCGATCCCCGATCGACGGTGTTTCTGTACAGGTCGTGGGAACGCGAGCCGATCTGGCCGGTGTCCGTGCCGGGCTCGTCCTGCTCACCAATGTGTTGCACGTGCTCGACCCCGAGGCATGGTGCGACGCGCTCATCGACGCGTGGAACGCCATCTCCGGCGTCGAAAATGGCATTGTGCTCGTGACCGAGATCTACCCCTTGCTCGCCCCTGAGCGCTTCGCGATCCCGGTCCCCCAGCAATGGCTGGCCGACCTGTTCCTTGCCTTGGGCTTCAAGGTGGCGGTCCGCGGCTTCTCGGTTCATGGCGCCGAATCCTATTGTCTCGCGGCGAGCGCGCCGCCCGACACGCTCCCTCCTCGCGAGGCCATCCGCGAAATCGTGATCGCAGCGTGGGAGGGGCTCAAGGAGCAATACACGCAGACGTACGAAGGCGTCGGGCCGGTCTCCAGCATTACTGACCAGCGGCATTTGCTGAATGCTGTGTTTGGGTTGGCGAGAGTGACTTCCTGCCTTGCCAAAGGCCAGACGGATGCGACCGTCGCCTAGTTCACAGGCGTGCATTAAATCGGAACGCGGGGGATCAGCGGAGCGTGCTCTGCGCCTTCTGCGAAGGCGTCAGGGTCCGCGCTTCTTTGACCCGCGTGGCACGCTTGCGACCGGCCGGAGGTCACGGCGGCGGCTGGCCCCCAGGCCCGCGCGCACGCCGCCGCGACGGCCGTCCGTCTGCAAGGGTGCGTCCTTTTTTGGCGCCTGCGGCGCGTGCGACTTTTAGGTCGCAGTGACTGCGAAGATTCGTCCGAAGCGGTTGCGATTCCTTACTTTCCTGATTGGCTTGCCTTTTGAACCCTTCCAATCCTAGTCTTGGAGTGCACCGTTCAAAATGCGGTGCCGAGGCGTGAGAACCTCGTTTGAGATCCCTATCCAGGCGACCAGTTGCCGGGTGGCCGACGCGCATGTCCAGGCCGTTCGCGGCTAAAGGCGTCGGCGCAAGTCCTCAAACTTGTTCTCAACACCCGGCTTCTGCCGGCCCGCCTCGCGTTCGGAAGGCGGGGAGATGGAGGCCATGGTTGGGAAGGGCGGCGGTCTGTCCAGCGGGCGTGGAGCGGCCTGATGTCGCCTCCAGCGCCTTCGACCGTTCCGGTCTTCAGCGATGCCGACGACGCGGACGCAGCCCCGCTTGGGCTGGAGATGATCTATCGGAATGAACGCCATGCGCTCGTCCGGTTCATCACCCGCTATCGATCCAATCCTGAGGATGCCGGCGACGTTGCCCAGGAAGTGTTCCTGCGGCTTGCGCAAAGCGAGCAGGCGCGCAGCGAGCCGATCGCGCGACCCCGCGCGTTTTTGCGCCAGGTGGCTCGCAACCTGCTGCGCGATCGGGCAAAGAGCGCGTCCGGCCGGGGCGAGCGGATGCACGTCCCGTTCGATGAAGATGCCATTTCGGTGGCAAATGAAGTGTCCCGGCTCGAAGCTCGCGATAGTCTCGCGCGGATCGAGGCGGTAATGCGTCGGATGAAGCCCAAGACTCGGGAAATATTCATGGCGCATCGCCTCGACGGCCTCAGCTATACCGAAATCGCCGAACGGACCGGCATGTCCGTCTCGGGCGTAGAGAAGCAGATGGCCAAGGCAATGACGATGCTTATTCAGTTCGCGGGCAAGGATTGATGCCGGGTCCCGGACCCAACGACGGCTACAGCCCTGCCGTCGCCAAGCAGGCAGGAATCTGGTTCGCGCGGATGCGAGGGCCCGATCGCGAAAAGCTGCGTGCAGAGTTCGAGCGGTGGCGCGACGCAGATCCTTCGCATCGCCAGGCCTATGAGGAGGCCGGCGGGCAATGGCTCAAGACGGGCGGGCTCGCGGACACCGAGATGGGGCGCAACCGCCGCCTGCCCGAGCGCAGGCCTCCGATCTGGGAAATGCCCGGTGCGCGACCGGCCTTCGCGGTGGCTGCCCTGCTGCTGGTGGTGTTGGCAGGCTTCTGGCTCCTGCGCGCGCCGAGTGGAGCGCCCGACGGGCCGCTGGTTGCTGCCACCGAGCCGACAGTGTCTCGCGTGGGCGAGATCCGCTCTGTGAAGCTCGCGGATGGATCGACGGTGACTCTCGACACCGACAGCGCGATCGAGGTCCGATTGTCGGGCGATCTGCGCCTGGTTCGTCTCGTCCGGGGGCGTGCCCGGTTCGATGTCTCCCATGATGCGGCGCGCCCGTTCCGGGTCGAGGCGGGCGGCCGGACCGTCACGGCGCTCGGGACCTTGTTCGATGTCGGGTTCGAGCCGGGAGGGGTGAGGGTGAGCCTGCTTCGCGGTTCGGTCGATGTTCGCGGCCTTGCGCCCGCGGGCAGCGTGGCGGCGGTGACGCGGCTCTCGCCCGGCGAATGCTTCACCGATCTTTCCCGCAGGCCTCAGGTGGCCAAGGCGCCGCCGGGCACGCAGCAGTGGGTTTCCGGCATGCTCGAATTCGACGGCATGCCGCTGGGCGACGTGCTCGAGCAGACCAATCGCTATTCGCCGCGTAAGATCCGCCTGGGCGACCCCTCGCTTGCTTCCCAGCGCGTGACTGGCGGGTTCCGGCCGCTTCCGGTCGATGAACTTGCCGCCGCCCTTGCCGCGGCCTTCTCGCTGCGCGTCGAGCGCTCGCCGCAAGGCGATCTGATCCTTCGCCGCCCATAATCTAAATGACCCCAAAATTATTTTAGGCGGGTTTTCCGCCCAACCTCGTCTCGCACCCCAGACCGCCAAATCGGCGGCATCAAAATGGGGAGCGATAGATGCGCATGGGGAAAATGGGTGCGCTGGCTTTGGCCGGCACGGCGATGATCATGGTTGCGCCGGTGGCGTTTGCGCAGGCGGACGATGCGCGCGAGTTCAATATTCCGAGCCAGGATCTGGGCGCTGCGCTGCGCGCGATCGTGCAGCAGTCGGGCACGCAGGTCATTGCGCCGACCGAACTCGTGGCGGGCCATCAGGCGCCGGCGCTGAAGGGCAAATTCCGTCCGGAGGACGCGGTCTCGCTGTTGCTTCGCGGTAGCCGGCTGCGCGTGGTGTTCGTCGGCAACACGCTCGTCGTGCAGCGCGAGGATACCGGCCAGGAGGGAAACGAAACCGCTGAGGGGCAGGGGGAGATCCTAGTCACGGGCACGAGGATCCGCGGGAGCGGCCCGGTTGGCGTTTCCGTCATCACCCTAGACCGCTCGGACATAGCCAAGGGAGGGTTCGCTACGACCCAGCAGATCGTCCAGTCGATCCCTCAGAACTTCGCCGGTGGAGCCAATGAGAATACCACCGGTCTTCTCTCTGCCGCCGGCAACGGCAACGTATCGCGGGGCTCCGGAGTGAACCTGCGTGGGCTCGGACAGACCTCGACCCTGGTGCTGATCAACGGCGACCGTCCGCCACTTGGCGGTATCAGCGGCACCTTCGCCGACATTTCCGTCATCCCGGCATCAGTGATCGAACGCGTCGAAATCGTGCCCGACGGATCGTCGGCAATCTATGGGTCTGACGCGGTCGCGGGCGTCGTCAACGTCGTCACCCGCAACAATTTCAGCGGCGCGGAAACGAGCTTTCGGATCGGCACCGCTGACGGGCATGCCGACGAATATCAGGCGAGTCAGCTTATCGGCGTTCGCTGGACGGGCGGCCACGCGGTGTTGGCCTATGAATTCTATCAGCGGGGCAGGCTTGAGGCCGCCGATCGTCCTTATATCACCGACGATCTGCGGGCCTTTGGCGGCCCCGATCGCCGCAGCAACTATGCGAGCCCGGGGACGATCATCGCGGGCGGCCGGAACTTCGCGATTCCAAGCGGCCAGAATGGCGTCGGACTGACCGCCGCCCGGCTCACTCCCGACGCGATCAATCGCGGCGACAATTGGTACGGCGTCGATATTCTTCCTCAGCAGCAGCGCCATTCGCTGTTCGCCGCTGTAAGCCAGGACCTGACCGAGACGCTACGCTTCTACGCACATGGGCTCGCGACCTGGCGCAAGTTCGACCAAGGCGTACGGCCGGAGAATGACACGCGCCGCACGGTGCCGGTCACCAATCCCTTTTATGTCGATCCAATCGGTACGCATCTGCCGGTCGGTGTGCAGTATAGCTTCGCGCGCGATCTCGGCCCCCAGACCCAACATGGACAGGTCCGGGCCTATGGCGGCACCGCCGGGCTGGAAGCCACATTCGGGCGCTGGACGGTCGATGCGCATGGTACTTGGGGGCGGCTTGCCGAGCGCTATCTGCTGCTCAACCGCGTCAACACCGCCCGGCTTGCGCTGGCTCTTGCCGACACAAACCCTGCGACTGCCTATAATCTTTTCGGCGATGGCCCCTCAACCAACCGCGCCACGATCGATTCGATTCGAGGCTATAGTGATCGCAACTATGACGGCATCGTCTGGTCGGGCACGTTACGCGCCGATGGACCGCTCTTTGCGCTGCCGGCGGGCGATGTGCGGCTCGCTTTTGGCGGCGAGTATCGCGAGGACAGCTACCGTGATGGTGGGGGCACAACCTATGTTTCAACGCTGACGCCCATACCGATCGCCAAGGCCCCGCTGCCGGGTACCCGCGTGGTGAAGGGGCTATATGGCGAATTGCTGATCCCCCTGTTCGGCGGCGATGCCATCATGCCCGGGTTCAACAAGCTCGACCTGTCGGCGGCGGTCCGCACGGAGGAATATAGCGATTTCGGAAAAACCACGAACCCGAAACTGGGTATCTCGTGGCAGCCTATCGATGGCCTCACGTTGCGCGGAAGCTACGGCAAGTCGTTCCGGGCTCCCACCTTCACGGAGCTTCGTCAGGACCCGGGCTCGATGGGATATTTCGCCTATCCCGTCGCCGATCCGGCCTCGCCAACAGGCATGTCGAACATCCTCGTCATCCGGGGCAACGATCCCGACCTGACACCCGAGCGAGCCACCAGCTGGACGCTGGGTGCCGACTTCGCCCCCAAGGGACTGCCCGGCTTCCATGCCGGGCTGACCTGGTTCAACGTGGACTATCGCGACCGGATCGGCTCGGTCGCCACCAACATCAACAGCTTCCTGACTGACCGGGACATCTATGCGCCGGTGATTTCTGTCCCGTCGGCAGCGCGCGTCGCCGAGATTTTCGACTCGCCCTATTATCTCGACTTGGCTGGCATCCCGCGCACGGCGACCTTCGCGGCGGAAGTCGATGCGCGGCTCACCAATCTCTCCATCGTCAAGCAGTCGGGCATCGATTTCGATATCGGATATGGCTTCGACGCCGCCGGCGGGCGCGTGGAACTGGGCGCGGTCGGGACCTATATCCTGCATATCCGGCAGCAACTGACGGTGACGGCGAAGCCCGCCGACGTTGCCGACACCACCGGCAACCCGGTCGACTTGCGCGTGCGGGGTCGCGCCGGCTGGTCCAGCGGCGGCTTCGGCGCGACGGTCTTCGTCAACTACACCGACGGCTATACGAACCGGACGGTGAATCCGGTCGCCCGAGTCCATTCGTGGACCACGTTCGATTTCAACATCGGCTACGCGTTCGACCGCGATCGCGGTCCTCTGAGAGGGCTGCGCATCTCGCTCAACGCCACCAATGTGTTTGATGCGGATCCGCCGTACCTGACCTATCTCGCGGGCGCCTACACCAGCGGATATGACGGTGAGAACGCCAGCCCGCTCGGCCGCTTCGTCGCACTCCAGGTCACGAAGACATGGTGAAGTGCGCGGTCGCGTGTCTCCTCCTCAACGTCTCGGTCGGGATCGCGGTGGCGCACGCAACGCCCGCGACCTGTATCGAGCGCCTGTTGCCGCCTCCTCGTGAGGCGGCAGCAGGTCCGCGGGCGATAACGGCCCAGGACCTCATCGAATTGCGCGACTTCGGGCGCGTTGAAGGCGCCACCGAGGCTTTCAGCATCTCCCCGGATGGCAGATATGCAGCGTTGACGCTCAGGCGTGCCGATGTCGCAACCGACAGCTATTGCATCGGTCTGGTCCTGATCGCGATCGACGGCAGCGCGCAGCCAAAGCTCCTCGATGTCGGAGGCGAACTCATCCTGAGTGTGACCGACATCTTCGGCATCGAAGCTGTCGTGACGGGCGCCGTCAAACAGGGGAACCCGGTCTGGTCCCCCGATGGCCAGTCGCTGGCATTTCTTAGACGCGACCAGGGCGTGAGCCGGGCATGGGTCGTCGGCCTGGATGGTCGTCCGGCGACGCCAGTCCCCGGCCAAGTGGACGATGTCCTTGGCATCGCCTGGAGCGAGGATGGACGTTCGCTGCTGTTGACGACGATGCCAGCGCTGCGGGCGCAGAGTGCCGAAATCGATCGCGAGGCGGCGACCGGTTATTTCTATGACGAGCGGTTTCGCCTTTCCGCCGACGCACGGCCGCATCCGCGCTCACCGCTTCCACGCCTGACGGTACGTGTCGATCCAGTGACCGGCGCCGTACGGGACGAACCCCAGCCTGCAAGCACCGGCCCAGGACTTTCGAACCTCAGGCCGAACAATGCGACGCTGTTTGCGGGTTCGCCTGCCGGGAACCGAGCGTGGGTTGCGCTGGCTAACCCCGCGCAGCCTTTCGGCGGCGCCAAGCTGCACGTTGAGGCGGGCGGGCGTGAACTGATCTGCGCCGACGCGATCTGCAACAGTCCGATAGCCGGGCTATGGTGGTTCAGTCCAGACGAGCTTATCGTGATGCGCGGCAGCACTTCTTCAAATGGGGGCCGCACCGCATTCTTCCGCTGGCATATCCGAGCCGATCGGCCGCCCGTTCGCCTGTTCGAGACGACCGATTTGCTAGCGAGCTGCCAGTTGGCTGCGGGAAGTCTATTGTGCGCTCGCGAGTCTGCGACGCGTCCTCGCACAATCGTTGAGCTGGACCTCAACACCGGCGATGCTCGCCCAATCTTCGATCCGAACCCGCATATGGCCGACGTGGTGCTCGGAAGCGTCCAGAGAATTCGCTGGGTGGACGGCAACGGCGTACCCTCCTTCGGGGATCTGGTCCTGCCGCCGTCGCACAAGGCGGGCGACAAGCATCCGATGATCATCGTGCAATATCTCAGCCGCGGATTCCTGCGCGGCGGGACCGGCGACGATTATCCGATCCAGTTGCTTGCAACCCATGGTTTCGCCGTGCTGAGCTTCCAGAAGCCCGAACCGCTCCCTGCCATGCTCGCGGCAGGCGATGAGAACGCAGCCCAACGCATCAACGTCACCGGGTGGGCGGAGCGCACCCGTATCTTCCGCTCGCTGGATGCCGGGATCGACACCGCGGTATCGACCGGCTCAATCGACCCGGACCGGATCGGCATCACAGGATTCAGCGACGGCGCCAGCACCGTTCAATTCGCGCTCAACCATTCGAACCGGTTCAAGGCCGCCGCAATCAGCTCATGCTGCGACGAGCCTGGAATGATGTTCGTCGCAGGCCCCAGCTACGCTTCCTCGGGTGCACGCTGGGGCTATCCGCCTGCTGGTTCGGACGGCCGCGCTTTCTGGAAACCTCAGTCGCTCGCGTTGAATGCAGACGGAATGCGTGTCCCACTGCTGATGCAGGTCTCGGATAGTGAAGTGCGAGGGGCCGCCGAGACATTTGCGGCGCTGAAGGCGCACGGCGCGCCGGTCGAGATGTACGTCTTCCCGGACGAGAACCATATCAAATCGCATCCCGCGCACAGGTTCGCGGTCTACACGCGCGGCGTGGCGTGGTTCGATTTCTGGCTGAACTCAAAGCCCCCGATCGACCCCGACGCAAACATGCGCTGGTCAGAGTTGCGTGAGGAGTTGATTGCGCGTCTGAGACGCAAGCCGGTCTCTCCAGCGAGAAGGCCGTAATTGGCGCAAAAAGCGAAAAGATGGCGCGACCTCAAAATTCCGTGTTGGGTGACCGGAATTGGGCCGACAGCCGTCGGTCCGCTTTCGGCATGCGAACGGCGAGAGCAGACGTGCTTGGCCAAACACGTCAGTTGCAGCACGGCGCGTGAGGAGAGCTGTCGATCGGCAGATTTACCCATCGCGAACCGCCGGCTGGCCCCCGAAAAGTGGCGTTTGCCGACCATGAGAGCGGCCCATCTACAGTCCCGATGGGCCGCTCGGAGATCAGATTTCCGTTCGCTCGGCGAGGAGCAAGGCATCCTCGATGTCAACGCCGAGATATCGAACCGTGTTCTCGATTTTGGTGTGTCCCAGCAGGATCTGGATCGCACGGAGGTTCCCGGTCGCCTTGTATATCATGGACGCCTTGGTCCGGCGAAGAGAGTGTGTACCGTACTCGGCTCGTCGAAGGCCAATCGCATCGACCCATTCATCTACCAACCGGGCGTACTGCCTCGTGCTGAGATGCCCCGCGCGATCAACGCGGCTTGGAAAAACGTAGTCGCTCTTGGTGCCGCCCCGGCATCCGAGCCATGCATGGAGGCTCGCGCGGACATCTGCAGTGAGTTCGAATTGAACAGGTCGGCCCGTCTTCTGCTGAATAACGATCGCCCTAGTTCTTATTTCGGCTCCGGACACCAAGTCATCGATCTTGATCTTGACCAGATCGCAGCCACGCAATTTGCTGTCGATCGCCAAGTCGAAGAGCGCTCTGTCGCGAAGGCGCCCCTCGCGGTCCAGGAAGAAGCGGACGGCCCATATTTGCTTCTGCGTTAACGGGCGCTTCGTCCCCACCACCTTACCTGCGTTCCATGCAGGTCGCGATTGAACGCCGGGATCAAAACGTGAGTAACCCATGGTCATTCTCCACGGCCTTGATTGGCCGTGGGTTGAACAGCTTTTGTTGCAGTAAGAGCGGACGGGCGGGGAGTCAGCGTCTCTGTCCGCGCTTTGCAATTGATTGACGCCCAGCGAAGTTGTCCTCCCCGAAGCGCCTGCGCGGCTGAGAAGGGGGCCTGGCGCTCATCGATGAGTCAGACGCGGTCAATTTGCACAAGATTCTGTGACGTCTCTATCAACCGCTCCCTGCCCACCCCATATCATGGGTATCGCGGCCCCTGCCACGAGCGCCGCCGCGACTGAGAGATGCTTCGTGCTCCCGCTCGACCGAGGAGACACGCTATGAATATTCACCAGATGATTGCGCCGGCTGATAGCGAGCAACCCGCATCGGTCATAGCGTCGGGTGGGTCTGGATATGCGGCGGACGCGCTGGAGGCGGCGATTTCGCACATGACCGCCGCATTTTCCAGCGATTTCGTCAACGGGAGGGTCGGCGAGCATCATAACACCTTCGAGCACCGTTCGCGCGTGTTGCGCCAGATGACGGAAAGCCTCGCTGCGATGCGTGCGCAGGACGCGGTGACGGTGTCGTGAGCCCGCGCGAAGAGGCTCGCGAAGGGCTGATGTCCACGCCAGAGGACGCAGGTGCCGAGATGGCGCGGTACGCGATCACTCGGGTGCCCGCAGACATGTTCCACTATCGGGAATATCGCTATACTAGGCTTAGCGACGCGCTCGCCCAGGCCAAGCGCGACGGGAACGCAGCTTCTGGCGAGCCTGGATAGACGGATACGGGCTGCCGCCCGCAAGCTCGCAGGCCCGGCGGCGCCCGACGATCCTCGTAGATGCGATATTTCTTGCGCACTCGACGACGGTATGAGCGATCGCGCGCGTGATAGGTTCGGTACGCCACGAAGCTTGCCAACAGCAGCGTCCAGACCAGCATCATGCTGTAGGCGATGATCAATCGAGGTTCCATGCCGCATCCTTTGCGTCGAATTCGAGGTTCTGGCTGGCCGCGGAGACGGTGACCTCGACCGTCATGCCGAGAAAGGCATCAGCCGCGCCAATGTACCGGCCTTCCACCGGGCTCAGCTGACCGATGCTGCGGCCGACAGCGACGGGCACCAGATGCGCCTCGCCCATGCGCCCGTTGGTGGGATCGAACGCAATCCACCCCGCGCAGGGCAAATAGACCTCGGCCCACGCGTGCGTCGCGTCGTGCTGGTTGCCTCGATCGGCGGGATCGCCTGAAATCGGCGGATCGAAGAGATAGCCCGACACTGCGCGCGCGGCGAAGCCGAGGTGCCGGACCGCCTCGATGAACAGCGTGGCGAGATCGCGGCACGAGCCCGAAGCGAGATCGAGTGTCAGGTGCGGAGGCTGCGTCCCGACTTCGTCGCGCGTGACATAGGTCATGCCGATCCGGGCGGCCGCGTTCACGTCCTGCAGCAGTGACAGCGTGTCGGTATCGCCGCCAAGCACCACAGCGCGCGCCCAGTCGGCAAGCCGGTCCTCCGGGTCGGGATGTTCGGGAACCAGCAATGCACCCAGGTCGGTGCGTTCCTCGTGCGAATAGTCGAACGGATAGTAGTGCGCATGCGGCGCAATCTTGAGGATGGGCCATGCGGCAGCGGTCTGTTCGACTGTCACCCGGTTGGTGATCACCAGCCGCGCCGTGGGGTCTGGGAAGGATGCCGTGGCGATAAGGTTGCCGAAGATATCCTCCGTCCACTCGAACTCCGCCGGGGGCTCGCAGCTGAGGTCGGCGGAGATCGGACGGAGTGCATGCGAGCCGCGCGGGCTCAGCATCATCCGATGCGCGAGAAGCGCGACGGGAGCCCGGTAGGTATAGGTGGTGACGTGGAGGATTTGCAGCCTCATTCCGTCACCTCCTGAATTAAGGGCTCGAAGTCCCGAGCGTGGCATCACCCGCGGTCGGCGTGTCCCCTGTCGGGATTTTCGCTCAGTTCGCGAAGGCCGGCCGCGGGCGGTTCGCTCCGCGCAACCTGCGCCTCCGCGAATGCGCGGGTGCGCAGCTTCCGATCTTCGCGCAGGTCGGCTGCAATGCCTTCCTTCGCCCAGGCGGCAGCGGCAGCGTTCGCGACCAGCCGGACATTGTTGAGCGTGGCGGCGCGGGCAAGCGCATGGTGATGCGCTTCCTGGGCGCGGCAAAGGATCGAGGACGGCTGCATGGAACGGGCCTTTCGGTTTGGGGGAGAGGTCAGCCCTTCTTGAGCGGCTGAGCCTGGGGCGTGCCCTTAAGCGAGGGATTGGAAGCGTTCTGCTTCGGCGGCTCCGGCTTCTTCGGCTTCCGCGCCTCGCGGTTGCCGCGTTGCTGGCCCTTGGCCATGTCGTGATCTCCTTGATGCGGGCCCGGCGGGCCGAGGATGACGCTCAGCCGCCGAACAGCGACAGAATCGGACGAACTGCAGCTATTTGCCGACCGCTGCGAACCTGCGCGTGCGCGGCAGCCTTCGCGTCGATGCTCGGGCTGCGAACATGGCCGATGCGTGGTGCGGACCGGGCGTCGGGGATGGAGGGCATGAGAAGGCTCCGCGTCAGAGCGGGAGCATGAAGCACTCTCAGTCGCGGCCAAGCTCGAGAAGACGGCCCGCGATACCTGTAATGTGGGGACGGACACACTGCGGCGCCATCCCCCTTTGTCGAATCTGCGAATAGTTTGAGCCGTGTCCTTGTGACTCAATCGACCGGACACAACATTGTCGGGGCGATCCTGAAGCTGAGTGCGTCGGCCTTTGAACCGCGCTGTACGGCGACCAAGGTGACAAGCTGATGTTCCTCGACGACCGCGACGCACAGGCCGGCGAGGAACTGCCGTTGCCTTGGACCACGCCACCATCCAATCAAGGGTCGACCGAATGCCGCTGGTGCTGGCGGTTCGTGTACAGGCCCGCGCTCCCTTGCTCGATCAAGGTGGTTGCCGGGCTCGCCGAGATGCGGACGTCGTCGGGGCTGGGCGATCGATGCAAATGGGAGTTTGCTACCAGGGCGTCGCCTGACGCCGCCTCCGCGGAAAAGCCCCTGTGACCGACAAGCACCAGCGCTGGACACAAACGGACATCAACGATCTGCGAAGTGGTGTCGCTGGCGGCGTGGAAATCGAGGGCATAGCCGAGGCGCTCGGGCGCACCGTCGAGGACACCCGTGCGATGGCCCTGCGCCTTCGTCTACGCATCGAAGGCCCAGCTAGCGTTTAACAATCGCGGCGCGTCGGCGTTGATCGAGAAATAGTTCGCTTGCCGCCTTGTCGGCAGCACGCCTGGCCACGACATTGTGCAGTGCAGCAATTCACTCCAGGATTGTACGCACGTCAGGGCTTCCGCCGTGGCCAGGAGACCGCCGCGTGCGAAATCTGAACGATACCCTGAACCGCCTTTCCGCATTGCGAAGCAAGATCGCACCCGGTGCGACTGGGTGCGCCGGCGCAGATCGGCTCTCCGACCTCCCCGCGTTCGGCTCCAATCCGGGCGCGCTTCGAGGTCGCTTCTATGTTCCTCAGTCGCTAGGTTCGTCCGCGGCCCTCGTGGTCGTGCTCCACGGCTGCACCCAGAACGCCGCCGGCTACGACCACGGATCGGGCTGGTCCCAGCTCGCCGACGAACAGGGGTTCGCCCTGCTCTACCCGGAGCAACAGCGCAGCAATAATCCGAATCTCTGCTTCAACTGGTTCAATACGGGCGACACGCAGCGCGATTGCGGTGAGGCGCTGTCGATCCGTCAAATGGTCGCGGCGATGGTCGCGGAGCACGCAATCGATCCCGCCCGCATTTTCGTCACCGGACTTTCGGCGGGCGGCGCGATGACGTCGGTCATGCTCGCCACCTATCCCGACGTGTTCGCCGGTGGCGCGATCATCGCTGGCCTTCCCTATGGCACGGCCGCGTCGATTCCCGAGGCCTTCGATCGCATGCGAGCGCATGGCGGGCCTCCGGCGGCAGCGCTTGGCGGGCTTGTAACCGGTGCATCACCACACAAGGGCCCATGGCCGAGAATCTCGGTGTGGCATGGCGACAGCGACGCGAGCGTGAGCCATGCGAATTCGGCGCTGATCGTCGAGCAATGGCGAGCCATTCACGGCATCGCGTGCGAGCGGACCGCCGTCGAGCACGTCGACGGCCATCTTCGCAATGTCTGGCGCGATGCCCATGGGCGCGACGTGATCGAGGAATATTGCATCGGCGGCCTCGGCCACGGCACTCCGCTCAGCACCTCGGGCGCCAATGCCTGCGGGGTCCCTGGGCCGTACATGCTCGAGGCCGGAATTTCCTCGACCCGGCGCACCGCAAGTTTCTGGGGTCTGGTCACGGCGCAAGCGGAAAGGCGACCGGAGCCGGCGCTGCCGCCAAGCCCGGGCATGGCCGTGCCCGCCAATCATCGCGAAGCGCAGTCTCGGCCCCAGAGGGCCTCCCGCCACGTTGAACGCATAATCGAAGATGCATTGCGCGCCGCGGGCCTGATGCGCTGAGCGCCGCGGCGGAAGGAAATTCGTTGGAGCTTTCGCACCACTTGTACGTGCTACTGCTCGCAGGGGGCGGCGTGCTGGTGCTGTTGACGGCGTGGTTGCCGATGCTGCTGCGCAGGGCACCGCTGTCGCTGCCGATCCTGTGCGTGGGCGCGGGTGCTACGCTGTTCGCGCTGCCCCCACTTCGACCCTTCGCGGTTCACCCGCTGCAATTCCCGATCCTGGTTGAGCGACTGAGCGAACTCGTCGTGATCATCTCGCTGATGGGCGCAGGTCTGAAGATCGACCGGATGATTGGGCTGCGTAGCTGGATGCTGACCTGGCGCTTGCTGGGGATCGCGATGCCAGTCACCATGGTGATCGTCGCGGGGCTGGCCTTGGGGCTGCTGGGACTTGGCCTGGCGGCGGCATTGCTGATCGCGGCGGTGCTCGCGCCGACCGACCCGGTGCTTGCGAGCGACGTCCAGGTGGGCGGTCCCGGCGAAGGGAAAGAGGACGAAGCGCGGTTCGCCCTGACGTCGGAAGCCGGTCTCAACGACGGCTTCGCATTCCCCTTCGTCCATCTTGCGATCGCTCTCAGTGCTGCATCGTTCGGGCGCGGCGATCTGCTCGCGTGGTTCGGGCACGACCTTCTGTGGAAGACACTCCTCGGGGCGGTCGGGGGCTACGCCATCGGACGCGGGCTCGGCTACTTGACTTTCCACCTGCCGACGCGGGCGAGCCTGTCTCGCACCGGCGACGGCTTCGTGGCGCTGGCGGTGACGCTGCTTGCCTATGGCGTGGTCGAGATATTGGGCGGGTTCGGCTTCCTGGCGGTCTTCGTGTCGGCGCTGGCGCTCCGCAACGCCAGTCGCGATCATGACTATCACGACCGGCTGCATGGGTTCGCCGAAGAGGCGGAGCGGCTGCTGATGATGCTGCTGTTGATCCTGTTCGGCGGCATTGTGGTCTTCGGGGGCCTGCTCGCTGCGTTCGACGCGTGGATGCTCGTGTTCGTCGCCGGCGCCCTGCTGGTGGCGCGCCCCGCCGCGGGCCTGCTCAGCCTGGTCGGATCGAAGCTGCCCTGGCGCGAGCAGCTGGTGATTTCCTTCTTCGGCATCCGCCGGATGGGCTCGATTTACTATCTCGCCTTCGCGCTCAATCACGCCTCCTTTGCGGAGCCTCAGCGGCTCTGGGCGATGGTGGGTGGCGTCGTGCTCGCCTCGATCCTGTTGCACGGCATCACCGTGACACCGGCGCTGCGGCTGCTCGATCGCTGGCAGCGACGCCGCGGCGAGATCCCGCGATAACTCGAGTGGTCTCCTCCGGCTGGGCCAACCGGCCACGGTGATTCCCTCCGGACTGTCTCACGACGGAGTTAAAGGCCGGATCGCAAAATCATCCGTGGCCTGATGATCGGCATGGGAGAAACGGCGACCTCGTCGAACCAGCTCGCATCGACGTTGAACGGCTCCTGAGCGGTGCTGATCGGCGCCCGCGCCTCGGCGGTCTGGGCCGTTGCCGAATTCATGCCGGGCGGAGCGCCGACCATGCTATGGTGTAGCCGTGAGTCGATATGGCCGAGATATGAACGGCTCGCGACTATCCGGAATAGCTTTCATTCCCGAGAGCTTGCCGGTTTTCCCCGGAAGGGGGAATTCCATGAACCCGACAGCTCATCCCGACGTCGCGCACAATCTGGCGTTGGCGATCCTAGCCTCCTCCGACGCGCCTGCGCTTTTGCTCGACGGCAACCTCGCCGTCATCGCCGCCAGCGACACCTTCTACCGCGCCTTCGCGCTCGAGCCGCAAGACGTGGCCGGACGCCCCCTGTTCGACCTCGGCGCAGGCGAGTGGGACGTACCGCAGCTCCGCTCGCTGCTCGGCGTCGCCCTTGCGGATCTCGCCAGGATCGACGCCTATGAGATGGATCTCAAAGGCGATGCCGCGCCGCGCCGGCTCGTCCTCAACGCCCGGAAGCTCGACTATGGCGCTGTCCAGCAGGTCCGCCTACTCCTGACGATCTGCGACGTCACCGAGGCGCGGCTCAGTGCCAAGCTCAAGGACGATCTGCTGCGCGAGAAGGCGATCCTGCTTCAGGAACTCCAACATCGCGTCGCCAACAGCCTGCAGATCATCGCCAGCGTGCTCATGCAGAGTGCGCGACGGGTGCAGTCCGAGGAGGTGCGCAGCCACCTCCACGATGCCCACCATCGGGTCATGTCGATTGCCACCCTCCAGCAGCAACTCGCCGCGTCGAGACTGGGCGATGTGGAGCTTCGCGGATATTTCTCACAACTCTGCGAGAGCCTCGGTGCATCGATGATCCATGATCATGATCAGATCGCGATCGCGGTCACTGCCGATCGCAGCAGCGTGAACGCGGACGTTTCGGTCAGCCTCGGACTGATCGTCACCGAACTGGTGATCAACGCGCTCAAGCATGCCTTCCCAGGCGAACGCAGCGGCAAGATCCTCGTCGATTATCATGCGCATGGGCCGGACTGGACCCTGTCGGTCAGCGACGATGGCGTTGGCACGCCGGAAGCGTTGGCGGCGGCCAGGCCAGGCCTCGGCACCAGCATCGTCGAGGCGCTCGCCAACCAGCTTGATGCCACGGTCGAGACGGAGGGCGGATATCCCGGCACGACGGTCTCGGTCAGCCATACGGAATTGTCGGACGCCTGAAGCGGGAGCCGAACCGCGCCATCGCGTCGGCATCCCAATTGCAGCGACCTTCTTGACCGGTGGGGCATTGCGGCCCGCCCATGTGAGGCCCTTTAGCACCCGACCTCGTCAGGATAATATTGGCACGTTGAGAATTCTATATGTTCAATTGAGATAAATATAAGAGAGTCTTATATTAAATGGTTTCACGACTGATGAAACTAAGACTTTTAATAGCCGAAAACATTTATATTTTCGACCTAGTTTGTTTTCCGCAACATAACTTACCGACGTTCGTTCTATCCACGACCTTATATGAGGTCAGGAGAACAATCATGAGAAATGTGTTTTGGACGGCCGCCATATTGGCGGTCGCGGCGCCGGCTGTGCCCTCGTTGGCGCAGTCCGATGAGGCTCGCAGCGAACAACGCAAGGACGTCCGCGCGGCCGACCGGCAGTATCGCGAGGATATGCGCGATGCGGACAACCCGCGTGAGGTTCGACAGGCTCGGCGCGAGTATGCGCGCAATCTGGCGCAAGCCGATCGCCACGCGCGGCAGGCGAATCGCGGCTGGCGCGGATACGGCAACTATGATTGGGATCGTCGTGAGCCCGGCAGGGATGGCTATGATGCCGGGCGCTATTATCGCAGCGGCAGCTACTATCGGGCCCGCACGCTAACCGCCGACGACCGCGTCTACCGCGGCCAGAACGGGCGTTATTATTGCCGCCGTCCGGACGGGACCACTGGGCTGATCATCGGCGCGGCCGCCGGCGGGCTACTCGGCAACACCATCGCGCGCGGCGACAGCCAGGTCCTCGCAACCCTTGTTGGTGTCGCCGCCGGCGGCGTTGCAGGTCGGGCGATCGAACGCGGTACTGTCCGCTGCCGATAGAGCAAGCAGCGAGAGCGGCGGGAAACCGCCGCTCTGGAGATTGCGTTCTAGTCCATCTCTAATCGCCCCCGTGCGCCGCGAGCGGGGACGTGGGAATTATACATCGAGCTGCACCTCTTCATCACCTACATTCTTACAAGCGTGATCGCATTACTCGTCGGCGTATGCGTTTGGACGCTTGCGAATAATGCGCTCGTGCGCCGGGCCGCGCGAAAGCGACGGGAGCGAACGTCATGACCGGCAACCGGGCACGATCGGTCGCCGCCGATCCAGCCTCAGTTTCTGACACCCCCGATCCGAGCATCCGACGCTTACGCTCGTCGCTGGAGCAGGTCGCGATAGCCGCCCCGCGCCAGCGTCGGTGCCTCGCGTACCAGGCGGCGAACGCGGGAGCGAAGCGAATTCGCGCGGTCGTCCAGTCGAGCAGGATCCGCTCCTTGCCTCGCTCTCCGTCCTTCCGGTCCCCGGCGACCTGGTGGCGATGACGATATCCCCGCTTCTGGGAATCGCGACCGGACTGGCGGCGCTGAAGTTCAGATTCGCTCGCGCGTCGGTGTCCGACAAGATGATCGATTTTCCGGGGGCTTGGCTCTGCGCCCGGCAAAGAAGCGCGCTGCGGCCGCCGAAGGCGCAATGATGGTGCCTGGAGCGATCGCACTGGTTCGCCGCGATGGCGATCTGGCCTTGCCGGTGATCGTCATGGCGGGAGAGGGCGACCTCGTCACGCATGCGCCGAAGCACGCTGAACGGCTTGCCCGTGAGTTGCGGTGCCGAGCTGCGCATAGTGCCGCATCAGGGGCACTTCGTGCATTATGCCGTTCCCGAAGAGGTTGTGGCTTCCATTTCCGCGTTGACCACAGGACCGGCAGAAAGCGCTAATAAAGGGAAGGGCTCGCGAGGCCGTTCATCTAGCGTTTCCCCTCGCGCCGACTGGGCAGTGAGCGACCGTGATCGAGCGGATGCGGAAAGCTCCAGTGCAGGGTTCCATGACCCGAGCAGTCGAGCACGATCGAACGACTGCTTTCAGGAATGAACTGGCCTGGTCGGAACGACCGCAATTGGGGCGCATTGCTGAACGGCAGATTATGCAACACCTCCCAGCGCGGCAACTACCTTAGTCACGCCATATGAGAGCTTTTGCGCACATCGATCGGTTACGCTGACCGTCAAAAATATGACGGAGCAGATTGCCAGCTACTTACCCAAGCCTCTGCGTCCACGAGCGCCAACAATTCGGCGACTCCTTCGTTATCGGCCAGGCGGCTGTTGAGGAAATCGGCGATCGCCTGGCCATCCAGCAAGCCTTCCCTGGCGAGGGTGCCTTCGGTCAGCATGGTCCGGATTAGCGCCTGGTTCGATTCGATCAGGCGGACGACGAAGGTGTCGAACCCTCCCTTTGTGCGGCGATCGATGATGGAATTGGGGAGCATGCCGCGAAACGCCTCGCGGGCCAGCGCCCTGTTGTTGCCACCGACAGACCACAGCCAGCTAGGGATGCCGAGACAGGTCTCGACGATCGGTTGAGAGAGGAGCGGCGAGATCAGCGGTGCCATCGCCTCCCGGCCATAGCCCTCGAGATGGTTCTGAATGCCGATCAGCGACCAGACGTGCCGCTTCTTCGCAGGCGGGACACCTGGGGGTGCCTCCAACCATGGGTTGCCCGCAGGCCATGGCAGGGAACGCCAAACCGACTCCGCCAGAAAGCGGTTCGGCCTCGGCTTCGGCATCCGGCTCGATCGCCTTCCCCAGCGCTTCGCGGCAACTAGCAGGACTTGCCAGGTATTTGTCCGAGACAGGCTGGCTATCTCACGGGCCGTATCGAGCACTCCTTTCGTCGGACCTTCGTGCATAAGGCGATCAACTACCGGCAGTGCGGATTGAAGGTGGCAGAATACGCTGTCGCCCCCGCCGCCGCCGACGAATGCATCCACGCCCAGATCTGCCGCCAAGTCCTGGATTGGTCGATCGAGCGCCTGCGAAAAGCCTCTGGCACAGGGGCGGGGAAGGTGGTGCGCATCGGAACGGGTGAGATCGACCAGTTCGACCATGGGCATCAGCTCCACGAGGTCGAGCCCGAGATGTGTGGCGACGGCGCGGGCATAAGGCCGCTCGTCAGGATCGCCAATAGCCGGGCCGAAGGTCAGACACTTGGTTCCAGCTTCGGTGCCGAAACCAGCGGCGACAATCGACGAATCCAGTCCGCCCGAGATCTCCAGCATTGGCCGGGGTAAGGCGCCGCCCCACGCCCGAAGCGTTACCTTAATCACGTCCCGCAGTTTCGCGACCGCAGGTGTGAACTCCCGGGTGTCGGAGTTTCCATCGACATGCGCCCAAGGAGACCATGCGCAACGGCTAGTGATCTTGCCGCCATCTAGGCTGATCGCGACACCGGGCAGGATTTCACTGACACCGCGAAGCGCCGTCGTCGCTGGCCGGAGATCGCTATAAGCCAGGCTCTGAGCAACGATGGTGAAGTCGATCGCCGGTCTCATCAGACCGAGGCTGAACAAAAGGTCAGGCCGAGAAGTGACAATATGAGTCCCGTCAACCTCGGCATGATAACACGCGACAGCACCGGAGGGGTCGCGCAGGATTTCGAGTCCGTTGCACCGCGTGCGGATTGCAACATACCCGCCCCAATAGTCCTCGAGGAACTGTTCGGCCGCGCCATTGGCAAGCGCGTCGCCATCATCGGACACGATTCGGTCGCTCGCCGCCCTGCTGAACAGGTGCCCCCACAGGATGCCTTGGCAGCGTGGAAGCAGGAGGTGCGGGGCACCGGCCAAGCCGAGGACAAGCAGCCTTGGGGTGTCGACCAAGACCTTAAAGGCGTGTCGCTGGCGTAGCTCGTCTGCAAAGCGGCTGCTGCTCGAAGTTCGTTCGGCCTCGCTCCACATGACGACATAGGCGCTGTTGTTCATTGTGCGAGGATCGGTGTGAAGCGGGCCACATGGTCGTAGCTGTCGTTGAGAACCAGCTCGGGCGTTTGGAGCCAGCAATGCGCCCCGAAGGGTGTCGCGCACACGCCGAAAACCAGCGTCGCCCCGAAACCGTGCCGGGCGAGTAGTGCGTCGAGCGCCAGCGAGTCGAGCAGGCAATTCCGTGAAATCGGCGTGCTGCTCCGGCGCTCGTCATAACTGGCCGCGATTGCCGATATCTCGTTGCGGTGGCCACGAGCCGGCAAAGCAGGTCGCGCCGCTCGGCTGGCCAATACCCCCTGCAAAGACCGCGCCCGCAGCTTCGTCCATGTCCCTGCGATCAGCGCGGAAAGAGCGAGGCGTCCAATGATGCGATGATCTGCGCCGCTCGGTCTCTCCAGCTCGGTTGGAAATGTAACGCGCTCCTTGAGGGCGTTGGTCGGATCGGGATCGCCGTCGCGCAAGATTCGCGCGCGAGCCAGCAATTCGCGAATATCGTGAGGCGGCGCGCAGGCGTATCGGCGATCGAGCCATTCGAGCATGGACCCCGCCAGTGCCTCCGGAACGGCAAAATACCGGTCCTGCCGCAGGTCGAGAAGAAACAGTTTGTCGGATGCCGAGCATTCGGTCGCATGCGGTAGGATTCGCCAGAACATGCTGCGTGGCCCCCGAATGTCCAACGTCGCCGATCCGGCCAGTGGCCGGACCGACGCGCTGCGGTCAGTCGTTCGACAGGCCCAGGGTGGGCTGCTTGCCCTGCTGGTCGACGTAGATGTCGTCGGCACCCTGGGTTTCGACGCTCGCTGCGCCGAGGTCGATCAGCTCGACGGTTTCGATTGGTTCGCGGTCCATGGTCATTCTCCGGTCGCGGGATGCGACAGGAAAAGGATCAGACCCCCTCCGGATTATTAGAAGTTTATAATGCAGTTATAATCCGCGCTCTGTCCGCCAACATCGCGTCGGCTGGTGTGACCTTAGAGTACGCGAGAAATGGCCCAGGAATGCGTTGGAACTAGCGCGAGGGCGGGAGCGGACGGTCTGCAAATGGAGCTGCAGCCTCATCCGTATAGCGACAGCGCCGGCCCGGCGACATGCCGGACCGGCGTGCCCATCAGTCGTTCGACAGGCCCATCGGGGGCTGCTTGCCGAGATTGTCGAACAGGTGGTCGTCCGACCCCTGCGTCTCGGCGCTGGCGGTGCCCAGATCGATGAGATCGGCGACTTCGGTGGCTTCGCGGTCCATGGTCATGCTCCTTGTCGCGGGATGCGACCGTCGGAGCGTTGACCGTCCGCTCGACTATAAGAAGATTATAATCCGACTATAATCTCGTGCTTTGCTCGGCTCGTTGGACCTCGAGCAATTCGGCAACGGCGCGCATGCGCCGCAGATGGTAGCGCCTGATAGCGGGCGCCTGACCTGGTGATCGGATCGTGAGTTCGTCGAGCTCGCCGATTATGGGTTCCAGAACCTTGTGTTCGATCATGCGAAACGGATGAAGGCGATCAGAGGCACTTGCGACGGCAGCGCGCACTTCGCGATTGGGCGCTCCGCTGGCGATTTGCTCAAACGTCCACTGCGCCGCGTCGGCAAGGGTCGCGGGGATCTCATCCGATCGACGTTCTTCTTCAACCCGCGTTGTTCGAACGGCGATCAGGATTAACGCTGAATGCCATTCGTACAGATCACGCAGGCCTGCCTCCGAAAGCCGAGGGACGTGAAACCCCTCCCCGCTGCTTGCTTCGACGAGGCGCTCGCCCACCAAACGATGCAGCACGTCGCGCACGGGGGTCATGCTCACGCCAAGCTCGTCGGCGAGTCGATTGGCCTCCAGCCGAGCGCCCGGCGCATAGCGCCCCTCGCGCAGCATCTGCTTGAGCGCAGAATAGCTGCGTTCCATCGCCTGAACCGGACTCATGCGGCAGCCTCCTGTGCCACCCGGTGTGCGTGAACGGCGTCGGCCTGATCTGGCCTCAGAGCGTCGACAGCCCCGATATGGACCGGGAGGTTCCCTGTAAGGAGGTGCGACGGACATACGCCCTCGTAATTGCCGAGGTTGGGGCGGTGCTGGCGGTAGCCGACCAGACCAGCGAGTTCGGGGGAGAAGCCGCGAGCGATCGCAGGTGGATAGGCGAGCCACTGGTTTTCATACGGCTTCAGCCATCCGAGGCAGTAGCTCACCACCACAGCCTTACGGATTTCAGTGCTTCGGTTGGCGCCGGCACCGTGCAGCGTCGATCCGAGAAAGAGGAAGGCGTCCCCCGGCCCGAATTCCGCGACAATAGAGCGCTCGGGCATAGCGTCGCTCAGCGCTTCGTTGCCGTGGCTGCCGGGATAGAGAATCGTCCCGCCATTCTCGACCGTGAACGGCGTCAGGGGCCACATGACGTTGACCAGATACTCGACTTCGCCCTTGACCCCCTGCCACATGTCCTGGTCTCGGTGCGGGAACTGTGCCGGTGCGCCAGGGTGCAGCGCGATTGCCTGCATCAGGTTTAGCTGGAGCGTGTCGCACCATGGCGAGAGTACCGCTTCGCTGACGGCGAGGATCAGGTCGTCCATAGCCAGCGCTGCGGCATGGGGCGAGCGCTTGAGCAGGCTGCCGAACCGCTTGGTCCGGCCGCCATAGAAATCGCCCTCGCAGAAGGGCGTCGCCTCGTAGATCGGCGCGAGATCCGCATCGAGCGACTCGACCGTCTCGCGCGGCAGCGCGTTCGGGATGACGCACCATCCCTGAGTTATCAGGAGGTCCAGCGCGGCGTCGTAGCCGGCAGGCTTGGCGTTGGGAACTTGTGTCATGGCGATACCTCAGGCGTTGGCGGCGCGGCGCGCCGGCATTTCGTGGGCGGTGAGGGGCGACCAGACGCCGCCCTCGGCCAGCGCGGCCGGCGTCTCGGGTGTGATCGTGATTTCGAGCGCGCCGAGCAGGCAGCCTTGGTTGCGAACGGGTTCGCCTAGCGCCCGGCAGTCCCAGCCGAAGCTCAGGATCTGTTGTAGCCAGGCTATCTCGGCGACGCCGGTATAGGTCTCAATGCCGGTATCGAGCGCGTGCGTGGCCAGCGCAGAGACGAGCTGGTTGCGGACCTGGCGGCGCTCGGCGGAGCGAAGCTGCCGGCCCAGGCAGAACCGCGTAATCTCCCAGACGCGCGGACCCCGCGGGATTTCGCCGGCGCACAGCGCGGGGAAGAGGCCGTCCAGGATATGGGTCCGCGTCGTCGGCAGGAGCCTGGCCGACGCCAGATGCTCGTGCGCACTATCGGTGATAATCAGATAGCGCGCGTGCTGGTCGTCGAACTGATCGATCTCGTAGCGCCCGTCGAGAACAGGCAGGTCCCATTTGAGCAGATCGATGAAGACGCTCTTTCGCGCGGCGAACATTGACCGGAACGCGATATCGGCAACGGAGTCGACCGTGGAATCGACGAGAAGAACCATGACGCAAAACCCCTCGAAGTGACGAGGGGCCAAGCATCCCGATCAGTGCCAGGCCGCGATATTCCAAGAAATGGGGATTGCGTCAGTGCTTCAGGATATCGGAGAAGCTGATCAGTCCGTCGAACAGGGCCCGGACCGCGAGGAGCGCGCGCTTCTGGACGCCGTACCGCTCGCGGGCATGCTTCAGATGCTGAATCACTGTTTCATGGCCGACGCCGAGGATCACCGAGATCTCCCAATCGGTCTTGCCGCGTGCCGCCCAGAGCACGCAGTCACGCTGCCTGTCGGTCAGAATCGGCCCGTGATCCGCGAAGAGAATGCGGGAGCCGGAAATCCGGCGGGCCGCCTCGAACGCGAAGGCTCCGATGAGCTGGCACACGAACTGGAATTGCTCCGGAAAGGGCTGGCCTGCATCGACGGCAAAGGAGCAGGAGCCCAGCGCTTCGCCTGGAACGCTCGCGGGAATCGTGAAGCCTTCCCCGATTCCGATCTGATAGGCACGATCGAGCACACACCGGTCGTCCGCAGTCAGCTTGATCATTCGAGGCACCGCCGACCATGCAAAACCGACGCCCGCCAGATTGCACGCGCGGTGAATCGGATCGGTGCGGCCGAGGCCCTTTTCATCGAACCACGCCTCCCAGCTCGCCGGATAATTGTGGAGCCGGACCGCGGGCCCCGCCTCTCTGCCGAAATCGATATGATGGGTAAGAGCAAAGTATCGCACGCCCATGTCCGAGCAACATTGGACCAGTGCATCGTACAGAGCATCTCGCGTCGGTGCGGAACACGCATTCTCGACAAAGACTTCGGCGATCTGAAAACGCGGCATGGCTACCCTGGCCGCTCGCGGGCGCAGGCCTCAACCCGCGTGCCCCCCGGAAGCGCCCCATACTGGGCTCATGGCCGAGCAACTTCTCAAGGGAGTCGGTCGAGCGTTGATGGGCGCTAGATTGCGCCAAACCCTTTCGCTGTAAACAAGTAATTGTAGTTGCTGCTTCGTCAAAGCGGCTAATCTGCTAGTTGACTGGCACAAAATGGCCCCCACCCGTGCGCAGGAGTCCATTCGATCACGATCATGTGTGCCAGTAACTATGGTTCAGGCTGGCGTAACCTTGAACAGGTTCGAAATTAGCTCGGGTTGGTTCGCTTCGATAGCGCGCCGCGCCTTGGAGAAGGGCTGGCAGTAAAATCTGCAACTTTGAGCAATTATCGTGGTCCGCTTGGCGTCGTCTGGCCGCAGACTTGTACCTGCGCGGCGAAGAGCCTTCGTGCTCACCCGGCGTTGCTTGCGGAACCCGGTAGCAACGGGACTGACTGCATACGCAAGAAAAGGAGATCGAACCGGCGCAGCCCCAACGGCAAAGCCGCTGCTGCCACGATCTGCGAACGAAACCTGCCAAGTACGGGCACTTTTCCTACGCGGCGCTGTCCGGCGCTGCGAATCCTGTTGCTTCCGATATGCTTCCAGTTGCGGGATGATCCTCCGCCGCCTCTCCGGGAGGCGGCGGTAAATCATTGATTTTCCGGGGGAAAATGGTGCTGCCGGTGAGGATTGAACTCACGACCTCAGCCTTACCAAGGATGCGCTCTACCACTGAGCTACGGCAGCACTCGTTCTGGCCTGGGCCCGAGCGGGAGGGGCCTATGTGCTTGGGGGAAGCTGATTGTCAAGCCGAGCATGCGCGGTTTATCGCATGCACATGAACGAAACGGAGAAGAAAGCACGTCTGGCGGAGGCGCTGCGGGCCAATCTGCGCAAGCGAAAGGCCCAGGCTCGCGAACAGGCCGGGGAAGCAAATCAGCGCGTCCGGACCCACTCCGACGCGGAATGACCCATGGCATAGGCCCGATCGATGATCGCATGCGGGCCCTGGAGATAGATCGCCATCGCCGCGGCACCCGCCGCGAACCACATCAGCTTACCGGTGCGCATTTCGCTTCCAGCCATTCCAACTCGTCCCCGCTCAATTGCGGGCCGACAATCGCAAGCACCCGCGCATGATAGTCGTTAAGCCAGGCAAGTTCGTTTTGAGTCAACAGCTTAGGTAAAATAAGCGTTCGCTCTATCGGAGCGAAGGTCAGCGTTTCGAAGGCGAGCATCGGCTGCTCGGCGCCCGCGATCGCCTTTTCGACGACAAGAACGAGATTCTCGATCCGGATGCCATACTCGCCCGCCTTGTAATAACCGGGCTCGTTCGAGAGGAACATGCCGGCGCGCAACGGCTCGAGCGACTGGCCGCCGGGATAGAAAGGCTGGGCGATTCGCTGCGGGCCTTCATGCACCGAGAGATAGGAGCCGACGCCGTGGCCGGTGCCGTGGCCGTAATCGAGCCCGACTTCCCAGAGCGGGGCGCGCGCGAAGCTGTCGAGCTGGGCGCCCACCGTGCCGTCCGGGAAGATCGCGGTGGCGATGCCGATATGCCCCTTGAGCACGCGGGTGAAGCGGTCCTTCATCTCGTCCGACGCCTCGCCCACCGGCATGACGCGAGTCACATCGGTGGTGCCGTCGGCATATTGGCCGCCAGAATCGACCAGGTAGAGCTGGCCGCGCTGGATCGGCAGGCTCGATTCGTCGGTGACCTTGTAATGCGGGCTCGCGCCATTGGGGCCGGTGGCGGATATGGTGTCGAAGCTCAGATCGCGAAGCACGCCGGTTTCCTCCCGAAACGCTTGCAGCTTGTCGGCTGCCGACATTTCGGTGAGGCCGCCCTGCGGCGCGGCTTCCTCGAACCATTTGAGGAAGCGGCAGAGCGCCGCGCCATCGCGCGCCTGCGCCGCCTTGTGACCTGCGATTTCGGCGGGGTTCTTGATCGCCTTGGCGAGTATCACCGGATCGCGCAGCGCAAGCACCTTCGCCCCGCCTGCATCGAGCGCTTCAAAAATGGCCGCCACCGCGCTGCCCGGATCGGCGGCGACACGCTTGCCCTTGAAGCCCGCCAGTGCCTGCGCGAACGCATCGCGCGGATGGACGCGGATGGCGTTGCCGAGATGTTGCGCAACCGTGTCGGTCATCTTTTCAGGGGCAACGAAGAAATCTGCGGTGCCGTCCGAATTGACGATGGCATAAGCGAGCGCGACCGGCGTGTGCGTCACGTCATTGCCGCGAATGTTGAACGCCCACGCGATCGAATCGAGCGCGGAGAGCACGACCGCGTCGGCTTTGCGCTCGTGAAGCCAGTCGGCGATTTCGGCGCGCTTGGCGGCGGAGGATTTGCCGGCGGCAGCGTCGTCATGGACGGAGAGGGGGGCGTCCGAAGGCGCCGGCCGGTCGGGCCAGACCTTGTCGATCGGATTGGTGTCAACCGCGACGAGTTCGGCACCCCGTTCGGCCAGCGCCCGGCGCGCTTCCTCGACCCAGGCGCGGGTGTGCAGCCAGGGATCATAGCCGATGCGGCCGCCTTCGGGGGCGTGCTCGCCGAGCCAGGATGCGATGCTGACCTGGGGCACGGGGACATATTGCCAGTGATCGGCGGAGACCTGCTGGCGGACCTGGAGCGTGTAGCGCCCATCGGTGAAGATCGCGGCTTCGTGCGGCAGGACTACCGCCGAACCGGCCGAACCCTGAAATCCGGTCAGCCAGGCGAGGCGCTGGGCATAAGCGCCGACATATTCGGACATATGCTCATCGGTAAGCGGCACGACGAAGCCGTCGAGCCGGTCTGCCTGAAGCTGTTGGCGAAGGGCCTGAAGGCGATCGGCATAGGTGGACATGGGCGTGTTCCAGTATTTGCGTGTCGGGCGCGCGTGGGGGGATCTACGCGCGGAATATGGGGATGCATCTAGTCATTGCGGGGGAGAGCGGCAAATCCGGGAGTTTCCCTCTCGTGGTATGCGGGAGAGGGAGGGGGATGGAGCGCTTTGGCAGGGCTGATATGCAGCGGTGATGACCGACCTGCCCTTTGCCCGTGCCGATCTGGCCACTCCCGCGCTGGTGCTCGATTCCGGAGCGATGGAGCGAAACATCGCGGCTATGGCGGCGTTCGCCAAGGCACACGGGCTGGCGCTAAGGCCCCATGCCAAGACGCATAAATCGGGCGAGATCGCGCGGCGGCAAATCGATGCGGGGGCGATCGGAATCTGCTGCGCCAAGCTGGGGGAGGCGGAGGCGCTGGCCGAGGACGGGGTGGGAGACATCCATCTGACCTCACCCGTGGTGACCCCCGGCGGAATCGCGCGGCTACGGGTGCTGGCGCAGCGCATCCGGCTTTCGGTGGTGGTCGATCACCCGGACAATGCGCGCGCGCTTTCCGGGTGCGGCGCGCACCTGTTCGTCGATGTCGATCCCGGCGTGCACCGCACCGGCGTCACCTCGCCCGAGGCTGCGGTGGCGCTGGCCCGGGCGATCGGGGAAATCGGCGGAGTGCAATTCTATTGCGGATCGGAGCAGCATGTCGCGGTCGCCGCCGATCGCCGCGCGGTGCTGGCGGAGAAGACCGCTTATCTGCGCACCGTGCTCGATGCGCTGCGCGGCGCGGGCATCGCAGTGCCGGTCGTCACAGGCGGCGGCACGGGCAGCTTCGCGATCGATGCCGAACTGGGCGTGCTCACCGAATTGCAGGTGGGGAGCTATATCTTTCTCGACCGCGAATATCGCGATTGCGAGTTGGGCGGGCCTGTGTTCGAGCCTTCGCTGTTCGTCGACGCCAGCGTTATCAGTGCGAACACGCACGGCCGGGTGACGATCGATGCGGGGCTCAAGGCATTGGCGACCGATGCCGGCATGCCAGAGGTGCTGGCGGGCGCAGAGGGGCGCTACGCATTCATGGGCGATGAGCAGGGCGCGGTGATCGGCGATGTGCTGCCGGGTCTGGCGGAACGGATCGTGCTGATGCCGCCGCATTGTGACCCCACGGTGAATCTCTACGATAGATATCATGTGATCGCTGGAGAACAGGTCGTCGCGATCTGGCCGGTTACGGCGCGGGGGAGGGGCAGTTGATGATGCTGTCGTTGGCGTTGCTCATCGTGCCGCCGCAAGCAGGGCCGCGCATCATCGAAACCTTGCGTGACAAGGAAGGGGGGATGGAGGGCATCATCGCGGAGCGGATATTGGTGCCTGCAGGAACGAACGGCGCAGCCTATGCGCGCGTGCTGGTCGAGCGGGCGGGACTGGCCTCTTCGCGCGGGGTTCAGGAGGGCGTGCTCGGCAAAAACGGCACCGCCGGGTATCACGGCGTCTCGGCGGATAATGGCCCGCTGGTTATCGTCTATTTTGCACGCATTGCGACAAATGCGCACGTCGTCTGCCGTATTCGGGCGGTGCGCGGGCGTCAGACAAAGGCGTGGTACCGTGCGTCGGAATGGTGCGGATCGACCTATGGTGTCCGCTGGTCGAGACGCGCGCCGCCGCTGGTCAAGCCGCCAGGCAGCTATTGAAGTCAGCGCGGCTCCGCTCCTCACGCGAACGGAAGAACGGAGCCGTGACCCGTTTAGCGGCGGCGGATGTAACGGCAGCGCTGCTTTTCGGTGATCGTGCGATCGATCGCGCGGCCGCCCAGCGCGCCGGCAACACCGCCGACCACCGTGCCGGCCAGGCCGCCGCCGATGATCGCCGGACCCGCGACCGCACCGGCGACGCCGCCCGCTACCAGACCGGTGGTGCCCGACGAGCGGCGGCAGACCTTCTTGTAGCGTGCTTTGCTGTAGTTGGTGCCCGCATAATAGCGGGACGAGCGCGCCTGCGCTTCGGCGCTGTCGGCCGGAAGCGAGACGCCGACGGGGACCGCCACTGCGAAGGCGGCGAGAGTGAAGATCATCTTACGCATGCTTACATCCCTGACTTGTGAACTGACTGACGTTAAACCCGATCAACCGTCGACTGGTTGCATGAACAGGAAACAACCTGCCGTTCAGGGGATCGCAGGCGCGGTCACGCGCATTGTGCCAGCATGTATGCGTACACCAATCGCCGCAGCCGGGCGTTGAGCGCCACGGGGGCTGTGGTGCTGCCTGGCCTTATCATCCTGGCGCTGGCGCGCGGGCTGCGCGTGGATATCGCGCCGATGGAACGGCGGGGGATGCCGCTGCTCGATTTCGCGATGGATCCGCCGCCGCCCGAGGTCGAGCCAGAGCGGAAGGCGGAGCGCGCGCCGCGTGAGGAAGGTGCCGCAGCGCCACCCAATCTGGTTTCGCGCGCCACAGAGATTGCCGCGCCACCGCCAGTCTTGCCTGCGCCGCCGACCATGCCCGTGGCGGAGACCCCTGCGCAGGGCAATGAGGCGACATCTGGCGCGGCCCCGGTGGCGGGGCCGGGCACGGGGGCGGGCGGAGAAGGCGACGGATCGGGCAGCGGGCGATTTGGCGATGGGCGTGGTGGCGGCGGAGATACGCCGCTGCGGCTGCGTAGCGGACGGATCACCAATCGAGACTATCCCAAGGCTGCGCTCGATGTGAACGCGCAAGGGACCGTCTATCTTCGCTTTACGGTGGGGGTGAACGGGCGCGTGACAGATTGCACGGTAACGCAATCGAGTGGCAACGCGGCGTTGGACGAGACAACATGTCGACTGATCCGTCAGCGCTTCCGCTACACGCCTAGCAAGGACGCGCGCGGCAAACCCTATGCCGATACCGTGATCGGCGAGCAGGTGTGGAAGCTATGGGAGCGATCGCCGGAGTAAGCGACTATTGAAAAAGACGCGGCGGCCCCGGGGAAGGAAAGGCCGCCGCGAAGAGGTAAGGATTAGCGAACGAAACGCTCCGGCTCAGCACGCCAGATGCGGTAGCGAATTTCGGCGTCAGCAGGCGCGTAAACCACCAGTGGAAGGCGGCTGTTATAGCGAATCAGCGGCTGATCCCCGATGCGCACGAAGGCAGTGCGGCTGGCGCCGCGCGGGCAGCCCATCAGCGTGGATGCGCCACGGCCGAAATCCTGCACCACATAATAGTTATAGCCCCAGCCTTGCGCGGTGCGTTCCTCCATCCGGCCGCTCATCATGTGATTGTTGCAGTCGATCTTCATCGTTTTGCCGGCGATGAGTTCGACCTTGACCACATCCTCATTCGGAAGCCGCGGCAGGCGGATAACGTGCTGACGCTCGCCGCGCATGGCGCGCGGAAAGGCGGCCATGTCGGACTGCGCCTGTGCACCCGGGCGCTGTTGCCTTGACTGGGCGGAAGCGGGGGCCGTGGAGGCAAGGGTGAGACCGAGCGCCAGAGCGGCACCTGCGAACATTTGAATAGGCTTCATGGCCGGGAAACAGACGCGCCGCGCGAAAAGTTCCTGCCATGCCGGACAACGGTTCACCGGGGCGCAATGCGATTGGCGAGGCCTTCATGGCTCGGCTAAGGAGGGGGATGCACGATTATCCCAACCCGCCGATTGCCGCCACCCGCCCCCATCGTTTCGAGAGCCACGGAGTCGTTATCGACGATCCCTGGGCTTGGCTGAAAGATCCGGGCTACCCGGAAGTCACCGACAAGGACGTGCTTGCCTATCTTGAGGAAGAGAACGCCTATTTCGAAGCGGTGATGGCACCGCACAAGCAGCTCTCCGAGACATTGTTCCAGGAGATGCGCGCGCGGATCAAGGAGGACGAGTCGACCGTTCCGCAAAAGGATGGCGACTGGCTCTACTGGACCGATTACGAAACCGGCGGCGAATATCCGCGGCACTGGCGGCGGCATGTGGATGGCGGCGAGGATCAGCTCATCCTGAACGAGCCCGAGCTGGCCGCCGGCAAGGAGTATTTCCGCCTCGGTGCAGCGGTGGTCAGCCCTGATGGACGCTGGCTGGCTTATGCCGTGGACGATAACGGGTCCGAGCGGTTCGAGGTTCGGGTCAAGAATCTTGAGAGTGGCGAATTGCTGCCGGACACGATCCCGGGGATGCTGTCGGCGATCGTGTGGACCGCGGATTCGAAGGGGTTCCTGTACGGCGTCGCCAATGAGCAGTGGCGAACCGACAACGCGCGCTGGCACAAGCTGGGCGAGCCGATCGAACAGGATGTCGAGCTGTTCCGCGAGGCGGACGAAGGCTATCGTGTCTCGGTGGGCGAGACCCAGTCGCGCAAATGGCTGCTGATCTCGACCGGGGATCACGTCACCAGCGAGGTCTATCTGCTACCGGCGGACAACCCTGCCGCGCCGCTCAAGCTCGTCGCGCCGCGCAAGACCGGCCGTGAATATGACGTGGATGAGCATGACGGCACGCTCTTCATCCACACCAACGATGTCGATCCGAATTTCCGGCTGGTGACCGCCAGCGTCGAGGTACCCGGCGAGTGGGTCGAGCGGATCGGTCCTTCGAAGCATTTCTACATGACCGGTGTCGAGTGCTTTGCGGACTTCTTCATCGTCGAGGGGCGCGAGGACGGGCTCGATCAGGTCGAGCTGCATCGCTACGATCCGAGCGTTCCGCCGGTGCGGCTCGCATTCCCCGAGGCGAGCTATGTCGCGGGGACGGGCGACAATCCGGAATATAGCATCGACAAGCTGCGGCTGGGCTATGAGTCGATGGTCACGCCGGGGACGGTCTATGACTATCACGTCGCGACAGGCGAGTTGGAGGTCCTGAAGGTTCAGGAGATCCCGAGCGGCTATGATGCGGGCAAATACCGCACCGAGCGGCTGAAGATCGCCGCGCGCGACGGGACCGAGGTGCCGGTGTCGATCGTTTATCCGAAGGGCTTTCCGAGGGACGGCAGCGGCAAGCTCTATCTCTACGCCTATGGTGCCTATGGCTATGCGATACCGCCAGGCTTTTCGACCAGCCGCATGTCGTTTCTCGATCGCGGTATGGCCTTTGCCATCGCGCATATCCGCGGTGGCGACGATCTGGGGCAGCAATGGTATCTCGACGGCAAGCTCGAGAAGCGGACCAATACGTTCAACGATTTCGTCGATGTGGCGAAGGGGCTGATCGAGCGCGGCTTCACCCATAAGGGCGGGATCGCGATCGCCGGGCGCTCGGCGGGCGGCGAGCTGATGGGCGCGGTGGTGAACAGCGATCCCGAACTATGGGGCGCGGTGGTCGCCGATGTGCCGTTCGTCGATGTGCTCAACACCATGCTCGACGAAAGCCTGCCGCTCACTCCCGGCGAATGGCCCGAATGGGGCAACCCGATCGAGGATCCCGACGCCTTTGCGCTGATCCGCTCGTACAGCCCGTACGATAATGTGAAGGCCCAGGCCTACCCGCCGATGTTCATCTCCGGCGGGCTCAACGATCCGCGCGTGACCTATTGGGAACCGGCGAAGTGGGCGGCGAAGCTGCGCGCGACCAAGACCGACGGCAACGTGCTGCTGCTCAAGACCAATATGGGCGCGGGGCATGGCGGCAAATCGGGGCGCTGGGAGAGCCTGAAGGAAGCGGCGGACGAAATGGCGTTCGTGTTGTGGCAATTGGGCGTGGAGGGCTGATGCGGCTCTAATTGGTTCGGCGAACGACCAGCCGCGTATCGCGGTGGCATTGGTGACAAAAAGCGAAGTCGAACACTTCGCTGAGCGTCCAGACCTGGAACGGCACATGCCATTCGGCCCAGGCGTCGCGCGTCACGGCGGTGCCCCCGCAACGCTCGCATGCGAACTCGATCCGGACGGGGGCATCTTCGCTCGCCATGCCCCGCAGCATAGCCCGCTTCCCTCCGTTTTGGCGGCAAGCATCTCCGAAATGGAGGCAGTTGATCGCGATTGCGGCGATGCCGTGTGCGCGGTAGCGTGGCAGCAAATTCGGGGAGAAACGATCATGCGGCATTCGACTTTGGCTCTGGCAGGCGCAGCGTTGCTGTTCGGATCGGCAATGGCATCGGCGCGAGGCGACAATGCCGTGGCACCCGACGCCAAGGACGAAGTGATTGCCGGGCGCAAGGCGGCGTTCCTGATGTCCGCCGGGATATTCGGCGGGCTGAAGGCGGCGGTCGATCGCGGCGACGATGTGAAGACCCTGGCCTTCCCCACGCGCGGACTGGCCCGCTGGGCGGCGGCGCTGCCGGGCATGTTCCCCGCCGGCAGCACGTCCGACGCATCGGAGGCATTGCCGGTGATCTGGACCGACCGCGCCGGATTCGAAGCACGCGCGGCGGCCTATGCCGAAGCGACCGCCAAGCTGGCCGACCTCGCCAGGGCAGGCGACAAGGCCGGCTTCGCTGCGCAACTGGGCGTCGTGAACGGCACGTGCGCCGGGTGCCATGACACCTATCGCAAGCCGAAATAGAGTTTCCCTCCGAAACCGGCGCGATTCCCGCATGAAAGCTCCACGGCGGAGGCGCTTGCACACGCTTTGTTAGCCGCGTGCCCGCAGAATCGCCTGCATGCGATATCTGCTCGAAGCCCTGCTGATCGGCACCGCCGCGGCTGGCGGATGGATGCTGGCCGCGCCCTCCGGCCCCTCCGCTCGACCGGTGGCCGCCGCCGCAGACGAAGCCCCCGCGCGCGAATTCCGCTTCTGCCACACGGGCGGCGGCAGGGACTGTGTGGTCGATGGCGATACCTTCTGGATGGATGGCCAGAAGATCCGCGTGGCCGATATCGACGCGCCCGAGACGCACCCGGCGCGCTGCCCCGAAGAGGCACGGCTGGGCGAAGCGGCGACGCGGCGGTTGCAGGCTTTGCTCAGTGCCGGGCCGGTGACGCTGGTCACGCCCGAGCGCGCCACCGATCGCTATGGCAGGGCGCTGCGCATCGTGACGCGGGGCGGCAAATCGCTCGGCGAGCAGCTCGTAGCGGAGGGGCTTGCCCGGCGCTGGACCGGGCGGCGCCAGCCCTGGTGCGCCACAGCCTGATCGCGCGCACGCATTTCCATTCAGCTTCCGTTCGCCTGCCGCGCGGCAGAGCGAGGTGCTTCCGGTTGAATCCGTAAGCGGAATTGCGCGTAATTGCGCGAAGACCGGCCATGGCGGCAGAGGTGCGGCATGAAACAGTGCATGAAACGACGGATGCTCTACGCGGCATCGCAGGCCTATCAGCCCCGGATGGAAGTCCAGCACCGCCGCGTCGGCTGGATCGAGGCACCGGTGGTGATCGCGCGCGGGATCGACCAGGCGATGGTCGGCCGCGTCAACGAAGGCGTGGTGATCGCTTTTCGCGGATCGCTGCCGCCCTTTTTCAGCGGCCATGACGAGTGGCAGACGGTGCTCGACTGGCTGAACGGATCGCTGTCGCTCTGCGTCGATGATCCGCTGTATGGCGGCGGCGTGCATCTGGGCTTTTCGGATTCGATGCGGCGGCTGTGGGGCGATCTGGACGGCAGACCCGGCCTGAAGACCGCGGTGCAGGCGATGCTCGACCAGAGCCTGCTCGACCGGCGATCTGCGCGGCACCTGTTCGTCACCGGCCACAGCAAGGGCGGGGCGCTCGCCAACCTTTTCGCGATGCGCGCGTCGCGGCAAAGCTGCTGGGACGGGATGCCGATCAGCGTGGCGACGATCGCCGCCGCACGCGCGGGCAATTCGGCCTTTGCGCGCAGCTATGCCGCGAGCCGGATCGCCTGCATCCGCTACGAACTCTCGGGCGATCCCGTGCCGCATCTGCCGCCGGGGCCGCAGATGCCGGGCTTCGTGCAGACGTTGGCGCGGACACTCTATCCCAAGCTGACCTATGCCGATTACCAGCCGGTGGGCGAGCGCGTGGGCGGCGACGCGGCGGGCAAGGCGCTGGCGACCTGGGCCGGCGCGCGACAGCCCCGCCGGCTCGCCAATCTGCTGCGCCCGCGCGGCTTCCGCCTGCGCGGCCTGCTCCCCGCACCCTTGAGCGCACACGCCATCTGCCCGGGCAGCGGCTATGATCGGCTGATCTGCCTGGGCGAAGGCGATTGCGATCATGGCGGCGAGCAAGCACGCGCGCCCGAGGGCTTCAGGCTGCGGGCCTGATGCGGCGAAAGGTGACACTAAGGTGACACCAACGCGCCATTTCGCGCGGGAGAAAAACTGCGCGAATATCGGGGCGGGTCGCGGTTCTAGAGACCGGTTATTTCCAGCGATTTCAAAGAGCTGTGGCGGGTCGCCGGTCCTTAGCCAAGCAGGCGAAATCCTACATTGCAAGTGGTTTGTTTGGGGGCGGCGGGTCGGCTATTGCGGTGTCCCAAGGTGGAGGCTGTGTGCCGCCCAGCTAGTTCGGGGTTCATTTCCTCGCATTTGACCGCGCCCATATGTGCGCCATTCCGGGCTTAGTTTATCGGTAGCCTTAATCTATGTGCCCAGCGTTCCTCAGCAAGATCGCTTCCGCGTCGTTCTGCGGTGCGTATGATATGAACTCGCGGGTGCCAAATGTAAGACCGAGACTGCGCATGATGTCACGGTCGGTTTCGGAATAGAGGATTGCGATCCCCTTAGGCGCCAGGATGTCGCGTGCGCCTCCATTCCGGCGCACTCGCCGCATCGGATCATCTTGGGCAGCAACTGCGATGATCTGAACTCGAGAAATCGCGATATTTTGATATTTCTCGAAAAGGAGCGCGACCCTCTGTGATCCGCCGCCCGGGCCCATGATTTCCAGCCGGTCTTCGGGGCTTACGATCTGCCAGAAATTTCTTGTATAATCGAAATCAACCGCGACCCACCAGATATTCGAGCGGCCCGATGCGCTAAAAGACGTTTTCAGGTCGCGATTCTCACCCGCCCTTAGGTAATTGGATCGTGCTCGTACCAAGCCGACCGCGCATTTTGCCTTCGCTTCGTCGACTTTTAGCAATATGCACAGCTGTTCAAACGCCTCGGGAGGTATCATCCAGCCGAAGCCAGATGTGGTCGACTTCACATCGACCTCCTGACCGCCGACCATCAGATCGAGAAACACCCCTTTTGGGACCTGAAGCCAATCCCGGAGGATTATCTCGAATTTGGTGCCGAGATAAGTTTTCTCGGTCTTTTCCAACTCACTGAAAAAGAACCGGCCGGTTCTTGCCGTATCGATCACTTCATCGATAGAGGAGCGGAAGAATCCCCGTAGCTTTTCTTCAAAAAGCTGCAGGCCGCCGACGGCAGAGAGCAAATTGGCCTCTAGCGACGACAAGTCCTCGTAATCGACGTGCGTCGCAGGGAGTGGCTGGCGTGAGGGAAGTAAAGGGCTCAAGCTGCCCTTATTGCAAAGTGTCGTCCCACAGACAACGCGATGCGAAGCGAATTTGCGACCGCTTTGGCAACAGGGGGAGGGAACGCATTGCCCACTTGCCGGTACGCAGTGGTTTTGCGGCCATAAAATTGCCAGTGATCCGGGAAACCTTGGATGCGCGCCACCATCCGGACGGTCAGGCGAGGCATGCCGACGAAATCTGGTAGCGGTGCTTCTTCGGCCAGGCTTTTGCCTTCGACACCTAGCGATGCCCATGCCCGCCGTGCACGGGTCGGCCCGAGGTCTGGGCCGCCATGTTTCTTCGATCCGCCTACGATTGTTGGCGCAATCTCATTAGCGCGGCGCGCCCACGTTTCCGCACCTCGCCAGCCATTTGCCGCCATTAGATCCTTGAGAGTTTCGCCGACTGTCGGGGGATTATGCGGCTGGACAGTCGGCCAATCGAATAGGTCGGTCAGTTCTTTCTTGAGGGCGACAATGACCACACGGGGGCGAAGCTGCGGTACGCCAAAATCGGATGCGTTCAACAGTCTCCACTCGGTGTGGTATCCAAGTTTGTGAAGCTCACTTTTAAGATGATTTCGGTAATCCTCGAACACAGCGGACAGGAAGCCGCGCACGTTCTCAATCATTACCGCCTTCGGCTGGATTTCATCGATTAAGCGCAACGCTGCCGGGAATAGATTGCGTTCGTCCTTGTCGCCCAACTGCTTACCTGCCACCGAAAATGGAGGACATGGCAAGCCGGCTGCTAGAAGCTCGACGCCCTTGTACGGGCGGCCATCGAACGTATTCATATCTTGCGCGGAAACGTTCCAGTTAGGACGGTTCAGCGTCAGGCTTTTTGCGAAGTCGCGTTCGATTTCCACCAGTGCTTCGTGATTGAAGCCCGCTTGTTCCAAGCCAATTGCTTGGCCACCTGCGCCGGCGCAAAATTCGATCGACCGCATTATTCCCACTCCGGCATTGATCACGCCGTTCCGTATCTGTTCCGATCCCTTGCGGTCAACCGGAGAAGGTCCAAAATCGAGGTAGTTATCTCCATTACGGAGTAAACTGCCTCACTCCGCCGCAATTCCCGCTTTCGCGAACATATCCGCGCCGTCCCCAGCGCCGTCTTCGTTCGCCACCGGGCCGGCCTTGGCCTTCTGCCGCTTGTCGAACGAATCCCATACTTCGTTCCAATTGCCGCGCGTCGCGCCCTTTGAATATTCGGTCGCGCGCTGTTCGAAGAAGTTGGCGTGCTCGACGCCGTTGAGGAGCGGGGCGAGCCAGGGGAGGGGGTGTTCGTCGATCATGTAGATCGGCTTGAGGCCGAGCTGGCCCAGCCGCCAATCGGCGATGTAGCGGATATATTTTTTGATTTCCTTCGGCGTCATGCCGTTCACCGGGCCCTGTTCGAAGGCGAGATCGATGAACGCGTCTTCGAGCCGCACCGTCGTCTGGCACATGTCCATGATGTCGTTCTTGACCGACTTGGTGTAGCAGTCGCGCTCGCGCACGAAGGTGTGGAAGAGCTTGACGATGCCTTCGCAGTGCAGGCTCTCGTCGCGGACCGACCAGCTGACGATCTGGCCCATGCCCTTCATCTTGTTGAAGCGCGGGAAGTTCATCAGCATCGCGAAGCTGGCGAAGAGCTGAAGCCCCTCGGTGAAGCCGCCGAACATGGCCAGCGTCTTGGCGATATCCTCGTCGCTGTCGACGCCGAAGGTGCCGAGATAGTCGTGCTTGTCCTTCATCTCGCTATATTCGAGGAACATGCCATATTCGCTTTCGGGCATGCCGATCGTGTCGAGCAGATGGCTGTACGCGGCGATGTGCACCGTCTCCATGTTGGAGAAGGCGGCGAGCATCATCTTGATCTCGGTCGGCTTGAACACGCGGCCGTATTTTTCGTGGTAGCAATCCTGCACTTCCACGTCGGCCTGGGTGAAGAAGCGGAAGATCTGCGTCAGCAGGTTGCGCTCATGATCCGAGAGCTTCTGCGCCCAATCGCGGCAATCCTCGCCTAGCGGCACTTCCTCCGGCATCCAGTGGATCTGCTGCTGGCGCTTCCAGAACTCATAGGCCCAGGGATATTCGAAGGGCTTGTAGGTCTTGCGGGCTTCGAGAAGGGACATGGGGTTACTCCGAGACGAACTATATTACTGAAAAAAGGGCGAAGGCAGCAGCAAAGCCGCCGAGGAACAGACCGAGCGCGAAGAGCATCATGCCGGCGATGCGGAGCGCATAGGTCGCCGCCTCGCTGTCGGCGATGCCGAGCGCGCGGCGGGCGAGCGACGGGCGCACGAGGGTGGTGAGGCCGGTGGTTCCGGCGAGCACGGCCACCCCGGCCATCAAGGCGAGGCTGCGGGTCATTCGTGGTCGATCACGCGGCCGCCGTCGCGCGTCACGATGCGTTCGCGGACCACGACCTTCTTGCCGCGATTGGCGCCCACGCCGAACACGCAGATGCCGAGGAAATAGCCGAAATCATACCAGCCGCCATTATTGGGCACCGCGTAGATCGCGACGTCGGGCACGATCAGCGAGAGGAACCAGGCAACCGGGAAGATGAAGCCGTGCCACAGCCCGAGCAGGAAGCCGGGGCTGCCGGGCTGGACCGCGACCGCCGCGTTCTGCGTCGCGCAGGCGGCGAGCAGGGTGAGCGCGGCGAGCGCGAGGGCAATGCGGGCGCGGGTCATGCAGCGATTCCCCAAACCATGCGTTGAGCGGCGGACGCCAGCACAGGAGAGAGACCATGGCCGATACCAGCAACATCCGCGAGCATATGGAAGTCATCGGCGCCGACGGCGTCCATGTCGGCACCGTCGACGGAATCGAGGGCAACCGCATCAAGCTGACCAAGGCCGATAGCGGGCAGGGCTCGCACGAAGGGCACCACCACTATATCTCCACCGGCCTGATCGCCGGCGTCGAGGGCGACAAGGTGCGCCTGAGCGCCAACGCCGATGTGGCGGTGACGTTCGAGGAGGAAGCCTGAGCCATTGTTTTCCTCTCCCTGTGGGAGAGGAAGGGAGGCGCGAAGCGCCGGAAAGGTGAGGGCGGAACGCATTAGCTGTCCTCACCCTTCCCACCGCTTACGCGGCGGGCCCCTTCCCTCTCCTGGAAGGAGAGGGAGATTTGCGTCAGGACGCCATCCAGATTCTGCATCACCTCATGGTTGGTGAAGCGGATCACGCGAAAGCCCTCACTTTCAATCACAGCCGTACGCGCCGCATCACGCGCCGCAGCCTCGGCATGGGTGTCTCCGTCCACCTCGACTGCCAGCGCTTGCGAAAAGCACAGGATATCGACGTAAAACGGGCCGACCGGGGCCTGGTGCCGCCATTTCAGGATCGGAAAGGCCTCGCGGAGCGCGCGCAGCAACCGGCGCTCGGGTTCGGGCGCGTCGCGGCGAAGCTGCCGTGCGCGCGGGAGCGTCCCTGAAGGCTGGTTCTGGTAGAGGCGCATCACCCTCACCCTTCCGGCGCTTCGCGCCTCCCTCCCTCTCCCGAGGGGAGAGGGAACATTACGGCCTCACTGGCAGGCGAGGCACTCGTCGTAATCGGTCGACTCGCCAAGCTCGAACTTGGGCGCGTCGATCGTGTTGTCGGCTTCCACGCCGCCCGCGAAGCCGGCGCGCTGCACGGACTTGGAGCGGAGATAGTAAAGCGACTTGATGCCCAGCTCCCATGCGCGGAAGTGGAGCATCAGCAGATCCCACTTCTCCACATCCGCCGGGATGAACAGGTTCAGCGACTGCGCCTGATCGATATAGGGCGTGCGATCGCCCGCCAGCTCGAGCAGCCAGCGCTGATCGATCTCGAAGCTGGTCTTGTAGCAATCCTTTTCCTCCTGGCTGAGGAAATCGAGATGCTGGACAGAGCCGCCATGCTCGAGGATCGAGTTCCAGACATTCTCGCTGTTCTTCGATTTCTCGATCAGCAGCTTCTCCAGATACGGGTTCTTGACCGAGAAGGAGCCGCTGAGCGTCTTGTGCGTGTAGATGTTCGCCGGGATCGGCTCGATGCACGCGCTGGTGCCGCCGCAGATGATGCTGATCGAAGCGGTGGGCGCGATCGCCATCTTGCAGCTGAAACGCTCCATCACGCCCATATCGGCGGCGTCGGGGCAGGGGCCGCGCTCGACCGCGAGCTGCATCGACGCTTCGTCCACCTGCGCGCGGATATGCTTGAACATGCGCAGGTTCCACGACTTCGCCATCGCGCCTTCGAACGGAAGCCCGCGCGCCTGGAGGAAGGAATGGAAGCCCATCACGCCGAGGCCGACCGAACGCTCGCGCGCCGCCGAATAAGCGGCCTTTTCCATGCCGGGCTCGGCACGATCGATATAGTCCTGCAGGACATTGTCGAGGAAGCGCATGACGTCCTCGATAAAGCCCTTCTCGTCCTTCCACTCTTCCCAGGTTTCGAGGTTGAGCGAGGAGAGGCAGCAGACCGCGGTGCGCTCATTGCCCAGATGATCCTTGCCGGTCGGCAGGGTGATTTCCGAGCAGAGGTTCGAGGTCGAGACCTTGAGGCCCAGATCGCGGTGATGCTTGGGCATGTTCGAGTTCACGTGATCGGCGAACACGATATAGGGCTCGCCGGTGGCGAGACGGGTCTCGACCAGCTTCTGGAACAATGCGCGGGCATCGACCTTGCCGCGCTCCGAGCCGTCCTTCGGGCTCTTGAGCACCCATTCGGCGCCGTCGCGTACCGCTTCCATGAAGGCGTCGGGGATCAGCACGCCGTGGTGCAGGTTGAGCGCCTTGCGGTTGAAATCGCCCGAGGGCTTACGGATTTCGAGGAACTCCTCGATCTCCGGGTGCGAGATGTCGAGATAGCAAGCCGCCGAGCCGCGGCGCAGCGAACCCTGCGAGATGGCGAGCGTCAGGCTGTCCATCACGCGGACGAAGGGGATGATGCCGCTGGTCTTGCCGTTGAGGCCGACCGGCTCGCCGATGCCGCGGACATTGCCCCAATAGGTGCCGATGCCGCCGCCGCGCGAGGCGAGCCAGACATTCTCGTTCCACGTATCGACGATGCCGCCCAGGCTGTCCGGCACCGAATTGAGGAAGCACGAGATGGGCAGGCCGCGACCCGTGCCGCCGTTCGAGAGCACGGGCGTGGCGGGCATGAACCACAGGCGCGAGATATAATCATAGATGCGCTGGGCATGCGCCTGATCATCGGCATAGGCCGATGCGACGCGGACGAAGAGATCCTGGAAATTCTCGCCGGGCAGCAGATAGCGATCGGTCAGGGTTTCCTTGCCAAACTCGGTGAGCAGAGCATCACGCGAATGATCTACCTCGACCGCGTAAAGCTGAACGTCGACCGTCTTCGAATCCTTCGCCTTGCCCGGCTTCGCAGCCTTGGGCGCGGCGGCTTCGGCGGGCTTGGCCGCAACAGGTGCTTCGGTGACGCTTTCACTCACGCTTTCGGTGTCCCTGAATTCCATGTCGTCTAAGCCCCTAATGCCCTTCACGCGCCTCCATCACGGGGAGGCTCCGGTCGACTCGGGGGCGGGCACCGATCCTAGCATCGGTGCGGCGTTCGAACGAGAACAAAAAGTGTCCATCGCCCGGAAGCCGGACACAGCAGGACCTGTTCCGCATATGGGTATGCGGCGCTGGTTCTACCAGTGCTTGAGTTTGCCCCTCAGTGCAACCACTACAGATTGTGCCAAAGCCGATCCCGGCACAAGATGCTAAATGGTTAATTGGCCTCTCGGTTCGTCGCTAAAATGACTCGCCTCATGGCACCTCCCCGCGTGCTGCGCTGCCGCGACGCATGGACCTTCCTAGGGTTCTTGAAAGGCAAGAGGGGAAATACGGAAACGGAAAAAATTTAGCGCCGTGTGAATCCTGTGGACACAATCTGTGGGGTTCCCGCCGCAGATGGCGCGGGCTAGGCTGCTGGCCTGGTTTTCGGGGGCTGCGGATATGCGGATGGGCTTGCTGGCGCTGGCATTGATGGCGGCGATGCCTGCCGTGGCGCAGAATGTGGTCGAAACCTCGATCGAGGAATTGCAGGCCAAGATGGCGCTGGGCACGACCAGCGAGGCGATCACCAAGGAGTATCTGGAGCGAATCGCCGCCATGGATCGCAAGGGGCCGACGCTGCGCAGCGTGATCGCGGTCACATCGGGCGCGCTCGATCAGGCGCGGGCGAGCGACGCGCGGCGCAGGGCCGGCAAGCTGCTTGGCCCGCTCGACGGCATCCCGGTGCTGATCAAGGACAATATCGAGACCTGGGAATTGCCGACCACGGCGGGCAGCCTGGCGCTTCGCAGCAACTGGACCAAGCGCGATGCGCCGGTGGTGGCGCTGCTCAGGGCGCAGGGCGCGGTGATATTGGGCAAGACCAATTTGAGCGAATGGGCCAATATCCGCTCGACCGCATCGATGAGCGGATGGAGCGCGACCGGGGGGCTGGTGCGCAATCCCTATGCACTGGACCGGACCGCGTGCGGATCGTCGAGCGGATCGGGGGCCGCGATCGCCGCCAGCTTCGCGGCAGTTGCGGTGGGCACCGAAACCGATGGGTCGGTGGTGTGCCCGGCATCGATGAACGGGCTGGTCGGCCTGAAGCCGACGCTGGGCCTGGTGAGCCGCACCCATGTGGTGCCGATCAGCCATAGCCAGGATACGCCCGGGCCGATGGGACGCAGCGTGAAGGACGTGGCCCTCTTGTTTTCCGCGATGATCGGGGACGATCCGGCCGACCCGGCGACCAAGGGCGCGGCCCGCCACGCCAGGGATTTTGCAGCGGCGTTGTCGCCCGATGCGCTGAAGGGCGTGCGGATCGGCTATTGGAAGCCGCAAATGCCGGGCGAGCTGGGCAAGCGTTTCGATCAGGCGCTGGAAGAGCTTCGCGCGGCGGGTGCGGTGCTGACCGAAGTGAAGATGCCCAAGCTGGAAGGCATGAGCGAGGCCGAGTTCCTGGTGCTGAAGGCCGAATTGAAGGCCGATCTCGCGGCCTATCTGGCAACCACGCCGGAAAAGACCGTGAAAGTGCGCACGCTGGCCGACGTGATCGCCTTCAACCAGGCCAATGCCGGAGCCGAGATGCCCTTCTTCGCGCAGGAGATCTTCGAAGAGGCCGAAAAGACCAAGGGGCTCGACGATCCCGAATATAAGGCCGCGCGCGAGAAATCGCTGCGGCTGGCCAAGGCTGCGCTGGACGGGATGATGAAGGAGGCGAACGCGCAACTGCTCGTATCGCCGACCTATGGCATTCCATGGCTGAGCGATCCGGTGGCGGGCGATCAGTTCTCCGGCCCTTCGGCCAGCGCATTGCCCGCGATCTCGGGCTATCCGCACCTCACCGTGCCGATGGGGCTGGTGAAGGGCCTGCCTGCGGGCCTCTCCTTCATCGGCCCGGCCTTTTCAGACGGCGATCTGCTGCGGGCCGGCTATGCCTATGAACAGGCGACCCAGGCGCGGGTGAAGCCCGGTTATGCGCCCACGGTTCCCGCTGATCTGGGTGCGCGCACGCTCAACTGAGACTGGCAAATAACGTAATAATGCGCGATCCGCGCATTCCACATCGCTGGGATGCGGCGCCCGCCGCCCGGACGGCTTAGGAGAATGATACATGACTGACGCATATATCTGCGATGGCGTTCGCACGCCGATTGGCCGTTACGGCGGCGTGCTTGCGAGTGTCCGCGCCGATGATCTCGCGTCGGTCCCGCTCGCCGCGCTGCGCGAACGCAATCCGGGCATCGACTGGAGCCTGGTCGACGATGTCATCCTGGGCTGCGCCAATCAGGCGGGCGAAGACAATCGCAACGTCGCGCGCATGGCCGCGTTGCTCGCAGGGCTGGGGGAGAACGCGCCAGGCGGGACGATCAACCGCCTGTGCGGTTCCGGGCTGGATGCCGTCGCGGTGGCCGCCCGCGCGATCAAGGCGGGCGATGGCGAACTGATCGTCGCCGGCGGCGTGGAGAGCATGAGCCGCGCGCCCTTCGTGATGCCCAAGGCCGACAGCGCCTTCAGCCGCGCGAACGCGATCTACGACACGACGATCGGCTGGCGCTTCGTCAACAAGCTGATGAAGGAACGCTTCGGCGTCGATTCGATGCCGGAGACCGCCGAGAATGTGGCGCAGGATTTCCAGATCAGCCGCGAGGATCAGGACCGCTTCGCCGTCGAGAGCCAGCGCAGGGCCGCTGCCGCGCAGGCGAATGGGCGGCTGGCCGCCGAGATCGTCCCGGTCTCGGTCGCGCAGCGCAAGGGCGATCCGATCCTGGTCGAGCGCGACGAGCATCCCCGCGCCACCGACATGGCGGCGCTGGGCCGTCTCAAGCCGATCGTCCGCCCGGACGGAACGGTCACCGCGGGCAACGCATCCGGCGTGAATGACGGCGCGGCGGCGCTGATTATCGCCAGCGAAGCGGCGGTGAAGCGCCACGGGCTGACCCCGCGCGCGCGCATTCTGGGCGGTGCGGTGGCGGGCGTCGCGCCCCGGATCATGGGCATCGGCCCCGCGCCCGCGACCGAGAAGCTGATGGCGCGGCTGGGGCTGCGCATCAGTGATTTTGACGTGGTCGAGCTCAACGAGGCCTTCGCCAGCCAGGGGCTGGCGGTGATGCGCCGGCTGGGCCTGCCCGACGATGCCGAGCATGTGAACCCCAATGGCGGCGCGATCGCGCTGGGCCATCCGCTCGGCATGTCGGGCGCGCGGCTGGCGCTGACGGCGACCGAGGAATTGCAGCAGCGGGGCGCGCGCTATGCCCTCTGCACGATGTGCATCGGCGTGGGCCAGGGAATCGCGCTCGCCATCGAGCGTGTCTGAGGGGCGTTATAGTCTGTCCGGAACCAGACGCCGCCTGGCAACTGGTTCCGGCAGCTTGCCGATCTTGGCTCTGGTCAGCCCGGCGGGCCAACCCAGTGAGGCAGGCCAGCACCCCATGCCTGGACAAGCTATTGCGGTGCGTCCGGATCGGCGCGGACCCATTTGGGGAGCAGGTGCATCTCGGAGCGCCCGCATTTGGCGACATAGCCGTTGCTGCTCTGCAGCTGGTTGCGCAGGATGACGCATAGTCGCCAGTCGTCGGGCAGGCCCATGATCGTGCCGAGGACGATGTCCCCGGCCTTGAACGGCGGACCGGTGACGGCCTGGGCCGCGGTCTGGCCCTGGGGCTGGCCACCGGGCTTGCGGACATGGACATCGCGCACAATGCTGTGGGTATAGTTGCAGCTTACCTCATAGGCGCCGGTGAACACGGTGATCACCGTGCAGGTGTTCCACATGCCCGGATTCTCAGCGTCGGCGACCTCGACCTTCTGATACTCCTTGTAGAGCGCTGCGGCCGGGGTGGCGGGCGCGGGCTGCATCGGGGCGACCGGCGGGGCGATCGGCGGGGCGACGGGCGCGGGTTGCGCGGAGACGACCGGCGGTTGCGCATTGCCCGGCGGAATCGGGGCGGCGGGAATGTCCTGCGCCGATGCCGTATTGCAGACGAGCAGGGCGACGAGCGCGAGGGCCGGACGCAGCATGGCCTGCCCGGCGCTCAACGGAACTGGCTCGCAGCGATCTCGCGCAGCGAGGTGCCGTCATTGGCGATGAGATTGCCCGCGCCGCCCGCGACGATGCCCTGGACGATCAGGTTGCCCGCGCCGCCCGCCACGATGTTTCCGGCGCCCCCGGCGACGATGTTGCCCGCACCACCCGCAACGATGTTCCCCGCCCCGCCGGCGACGATGTTGTTCTGACTTGGCCCGGAGGATGCGATGAGCGCGCGCCCTCGCAATGACGTGGTCAGCGGCGTGCTGGCGCTGATGCGGAAGGTCGCCCGAGCGCCGCTCGCGCCCTGGTACCATTTCTGGTTGAGGCCGCCATGGCAGGACCAGCCGACCACGCGTGCGCCGGAGGCGCGGCTGCCGCCCTCGATATCGGCGCACACGCCGGTTTCGTTGCGCAGTTCGCCGCTGCCCTGAAAACCCCAACGCTGGTTCGGCGTGTTGGCGCACTGGGCGGCGGTGAGCGGCTGTCCACTGCCGTTCGCGGTCAGGCAGGTCTGATTGCCGAGCGAGATCATGCCATAGCCGCCCGACACGAAGCGCCAGCCCTGCGCCCCGCGCGATGCGTTGCACGCGGCGATCATGATGACATTGGCGTTGCCGACATCGAGGCAGCTTCCGGTGGCGTAATAGCTGACGATGGCGGGCATGCCGCCGCTTGCCTGGACCGAGACCTGGGCACCGGCCGGGCTGGCCGCCGCCGCCGCCGCGACGGCGGCGAGGATGAAGCACTTGCGGAACATCGCTTACTCTCCTGTCTCGGCCCTACCAGCGGCCGTTTAGTGATTTGGAACGATTGAGGACGCAGCGGATCGAACCGGTTTTGCCCTGCGCGTTCAGCGGCTTGAAATAGGTCGCGCCCTGGCGTTCGTAGCGGGTGCCGCGCAGCGGGCCGCTGGTCATCGTCAGGATGGTGCCGTTGAGGGCATAAGTGCCGCGCCCGCCGTTGAAGTCGCGATAGGCGCCGGGGCCAATGATGCCGAACATCAGCCCGGTCTGCGGCGATCCCATCACCATGCCGCCGATCGTGATCGGCGCATCGCATTCATAGACGCCGACGGGGATCGCGCCGCTGGTGCCCGCCTGCGCGGGCGGGCGGGCAGCGGGCGTGCCCGCGCTGGCCGGGCGAAGCGGGGCGTCGGCGGCGAGCTTCCACACCTCACCCTTGGCATCGCGATACTGGCATCGGCCGATATTGTCGCGCGCGCCGCCCAGCGACGTCACCCGTATCCAGCCATTGTCATAGGAATAGACGGCGCCCTTGTAGCTGTCGTGATATTCGAAGGTTGTGCCGGCTGCGGGGCAGCTTTGCGCCTGTGCGGGCGTGGCGAAAAAGGCCGCGCTCGCAAGCGATATGGCCGCAAGAGACAGATGCTTCATTTGCCGAACCCCAGGATGACGAAGGTGAAGAAAAAGATTCCGGCGGTGGCGAAGGCGGCGATGCGCAGCGCGCGCGGGTTGCCGGTGCGTTCGAGCACGGAAAAGCCGGGCTTTTGGGGATTGTACCAGACGTCGACGATCGCATCCGGCGGGTAGCGCTCGATAACCGACTGGCAATCCTTGAACGAGCTGCTTTCCCGCACGAAGCCGAGCCGCTTGCCCTTGTACGGCACCCCGGCCACTTCATAGGCATAGTCGATCCGGGGTGAGCGCGTGTTGCGGGTGCGCTGGATGCGCGAAGCCGTGACGCGCCCCTTCGCACTCGGCCAGCCGCGCGATTCCTCGATCAGCCGTTCGGCACGATTGGCCGCGTACCAAAGGAGGGCGAAGATTGCGGCGCCGGGTACCACGACAACCAGAAGAACAACCGGGTTCATCGCACTCGAACTCCCTTTCCTTCGAGTAACGATCACGATGCGCGCGCGCTCAAGCCGGTCCGCGACAAACGAGGATCTGGGTGCTGTGAAGTATTTGCGCTACGACCAACATGACGCCCGGTGCGACGAAAGCGCATTGGGCATTCGCGCATTGGCGTCTATTCGGGCGTGAGAGGGAGAGGCGCATGTCTCGTATGGAACGCGAAGTGTTCGGCGTGCCGCTGGTGCGGCAGTGTTCTCGCGACCGCCGATCCCCGTCCCGTCCCGCCTATTGCGGCATGGCGTGGCGATGAGGATCATCATCGCCGACGACGAACCGCTGGCGCGCGAGCTGTTGCGCGGATTGTTGGCGGGCCGGGCGGACGTGGTGATCGTCGGCGAGGCGGCGGACGGGGAGGAACTGGTGCGGATGGCACGCGAAACGGCCGCCGACTTGATCCTGACCGATATCGACATGCCGGGGCTGGACGGACTGGGCGCGGCGTTCGCGCTGGCGCATCTGGGCGGGCCGGACGTCATCTTCGTCACCGCCTATGACCGGCATGCCACTATCGCCTTCGATCTCGACGCGATCGATTATGTGCTCAAGCCCGTGCGGCGCCATCGTCTCGACCAGGCGCTGAACCGGGCGCTGCGACGATTCGAGGCCAAGGCCGCCCTCGCTCCGGCGGGTATGACGGGTCCGGTGCCACCTGCCGATGACGATTGCCTGTGGGTGGATACGCGCAAGCGGCTGGTGCGCGTGGAACTGGCGGGGATCGACAGGGTGGAGGCTGCCGGCGATCATCTCTACCTGAATTGCGGGGAGCAGACCTATCTGCATCGCATGACGATGAAGGAGTTCGAGGCTGTGGCCGCGCGCGCCGGGCTGCGCCGGGTTCATCGTTCCGCGTTCGTGCGGATGCGGCTGGTCCGTTCGATCGACCGGCATGGGCGCGGGATATCGCTGACGCTGATCGACGGGACGGTGGTGCCGGTCGGCCCGAACTATCGCGCGGCGCTGGACGACCTGCACCCATATGGAGCGCAATAGCGCCGGGCGGCGTGTTGTCAGGCGAACGAAGGGCGAGCTTGCGGTGCTCTCACACCGAAGATCACATTGCGTCCGTCGGGAGCGTGCGAAAACGCACGGCGCTTCCGGACGGGATCCGGAGGAAAAATCGTTTTAAAGTGATGGCTTGATAGTGGTGCCCGGGGACGGGATCGAACCGCCGACACTGCGATTTTCAGTCGCATGCTCTACCAACTGAGCTACCCGGGCCCGTCCGGCGAAGCCGGGAACGAACTGCTCCGGCGAACGCCGGAAGCGCGCTCTTAGTCAGGCTCGCGGGCGCTGTCCACCCCGGTAAATGCTTCCGGGTCAACAGGCTCGCCCGGGACGCGATATCCCTCACCCAGCCATTGCAGCAGATCGCGGTCCTTGCAGCCGCGACTGCAAAAGGGCTTGGTGTCGGGAGAAGGGGGCTGGCCGCAGATCGGGCAGCCGTTTCGCTTGGGCATCATGCTTCCTTGGGACTGGTGAACTGCATCGTGCCGCCCATGCGCCGGGCCAGTTCGGCGGTCCAATCCGGCTGCTGCGCGAGGCGGCGGGCAATGCGCTGGCTCACAAGATAGGTAGAGGGAAGCGGCGGCGGAAGGCGTTCGGCGCGGCGCAGCTCGGCACGCGTCTCCGCTCCGATCGGATCGGCGCGGAGCAGTTCGGGCAGGGACGGGCGGGTGCGGCGGCGGACGATCTGGAGAAAACCGAATCCGTTGACCGTGGTGCGCTCGAAAGGCTGGGGCAGCGCGGCGTCGATCGCCTCGGCCACGGCCTGGCGCGCGGCCTTGCTGGTGAGCGTGGGAAAATCCACGCCGATCGAACCGGTGATGTTCAGCCGTTCGCAGGCGCGCGCCACGGCGTGCGCGGCGGCGACGGCGAGTGCGTCGTGCGGCGCGGGGCCATCGACGTCGAACAAGGCCATTGCAGGCGTGGGCGAGAGGCGCAGCGCGCCCCCGGCAAACGCGATCTCACCGGTAAACGCCTCTTCGATCACTTCGGACCAGCCGGCCTCTTCGAGCAGGTCGGGCTCATGCGCGCGGGCGATGCGCACGGGCAGCCCGGATGCGGTGATGCGGGCGAAGAGATCGGGCCCGTCGCAGAGCGGCGCATCGGTCGGCGTCGCCTTGGGAAGCTTCGGGCGGCCCGGCTCGGGAATCGCCTCGCGCACGATCAATGCGCGGAAGCGGCCGCCCTGGGTCACCTTGGGGAGGGGCGAGCACAGCGCCTCGCTACCGTCGGCCAGCGTGACCCGCGCGGTCGAGCGGTCGGTCATCCGCGCTTCGACCACGCTGCCTTCGCGCGGCCCGCTATGCTCCAGCTCGATTCGCGCCTTCCAGATGCTGCCGCGTGAGATCAGGGCGGCGCGGTTCTCGCCGATCCCGGCCTCGTAGAGCCACTCAGCCAAGCTGGAGCCCGGCGGCGAGAAGCAGCGCGCGGGTTTCGAACACCGGCAGCCCCACCACGCCCGAATGGCTGCCCGAGAGGAAGCGCACAAAGCTCTCCGCCTTGCCCTGGATGGCGTATCCGCCCGCTTTGCCCATGCCTTCGCCCGAGGCGACGTACCAGTCGATCTCCTGGCTCGTCAGCCGCTTGAACGCGACGATGGTGTCCGAGATGCGCGTGCGCGCCTTGCCGTCCGCGCCGATCGCGCAGACCGCCGAATAGCAATGATGGCGACGGCCCGAGAGCAGCCCCAGCATCCGGCGGAGATCCGCTTCGTCTTCCGGCTTGGCGAGGATGCGGCGGCCGACCGCCACCGTCGTGTCGCCCGCGAGCACGATCTCGTCCGCCGCGCGCTCCACCGCCTGGGCCTTGGCCGCGGCGATGCGCAGCACATAGGGGCGTGGCAGCTCGCCGGGCAGGGGATCTTCGTCGATGTCGGGGGCAGCCACGCGCGCAGGCTCGATCCCGATCCGCTTGAGCAGATCGAGGCGGCGCGGCGATGTCGATGCCAGAACGAGCCGCACGGGCGCGGCTTATTTGAAGCGGTAGGTGATACGGCCCTTGGTCAGGTCGTAGGGCGTGAGTTCGACGAGGACTTCGTCGCCGACCAGCACGCGGATGCGATTCTTGCGCATCTTGCCCGCCGTATGGCCGAGAATCTCATGATCGTTTTCGAGCTTAACGCGGAACATGGCGTTGGGCAGAAGCTCAACGACCTGTCCGCGCATTTCGAGCAGTTCTTCTTTGGCCAAAAATAACCTCTTGGGGTGTGCGCGCCTTAAATCGCGGTGCCTTTACTCTCTGACGCTGCAAAAGGAAAGCGCGACTGCCACTTGCGCTGGCCGCGAGGGTTCGGCACTTACATTCATGTAAGTTAAGCTCCAGCGAGGGGCGAAGGAGAGCGGGATGGCGGAAGCGTATATCGTGGCGGCGGCGCGCACGGCGGGCGGGCGCAGGAATGGCAAGCTGATCGGCTGGCATCCGGCCGATCTGGGCGGCGCGGTGCTTTCCGAGATCGCCGCACGATCGGGGATCGATCCCGCCGCAATCGACGATGTGATCATGGGCTGCGTGACGCAGGCGGGCGAACAGGCGCTGCATATCGGCCGCAATGCCGTGCTGGCCTCGACGCTGCCGCAGAGCGTTCCCGCAGTCTCGATCGACCGCCAGTGCGGCAGCTCGCAACAGGCGATCCAGTTCGCCGCGCAGGCGGTGATGTCCGGCACGCAGGACGTGGTGATCGCCGCTGGCGTCGAGCATATGAGCCGCGTGCCGATGGGCACTTCGGTGGTCGGCGCGAAGCCCTATAGCGAGAAGGCGCTGGCGCGCTTCGGCGTGAAGGGGTTCAGCCAGTTCATGGGCGCCGAGATGATGGCGCGCAAATATGGCTATGACCGCGAACGGCTCGACGCCTTCTCGCTAGAAAGCCATCGTCGCGCGGTGGCGGCCATCGAGCGGAGAGACTTTGCCGACGAGATACTGGCGCTGGAGATCGAAACGCCGGAGGGGCCGGGGCTGCACGCGCAGGATGAAGGCGTACGTTTCGACGCGAGCATGGAAGGGCTGGGTGCCCTCAAGACGATCGCCGAGGGCGGGGTGATCACCGCAGGCAATGCCAGCCAGATCTGCGACGGCGCATCGGCGGTAATGGTGGTGAGCGAAGCTGCGCTCAAGGCGCACGGGCTGACGCCGATGGCGCGGGTGCATCACCTGACCGTGACGGGCGGCGATCCGGTGATCATGCTGGAAGAGCCGCTGTTCGCCACCGAACGCGCGCTCAAGCGTGCGGGCATGCACATCGGCGATATCGACCTGTACGAGGTCAACGAGGCCTTCGCGCCGGTGCCGCTGGCCTGGCTCGACCACATTGGCGGCGATCCCGAACGGCTCAACGTCAATGGCGGCGCGATCGCGTTGGGCCACCCGCTGGGGGCATCGGGCACCAAGCTGATGACCACCTTGGTCCATGCGCTGCGCAAGCGGGGCAAGCGCTACGGCCTGCAGACGATGTGCGAAGGCGGCGGGCTGGCGAACGTCACCATCGTCGAGGCGCTGTGAGGGGGATGCTCCTAATTCCTCTCCCGGTGGGAGAGGGGGACCAGCGAAGCTGGTGGAGAGGGGGTCTCCGCACGCGATCCGCCATCCTTTGGGGCAATTCCCCCTCCACCGCTTCGCGGTCCCCCTCCCCCTCCGGGGGAGGATTTTCCTGATGCCCGTCCTCACAGGCATCCGTATCGTCGAGTTCGGCGGGATCGGCCCCGGCCCCTTTGCTGGGATGATGCTCGCCGATCATGGCGCGGAGGTGATCCGGATCGAGCGGCCGGGGGCGGCGCTGGGGCCGCATGCGCTGGCGCGGTCGCGCAAGCTGGTCGCGCTGGACATGAAATCGGCGGAAGGCGTGGCGCAGGCGCGCGAGCTGTGCCGCGGCGCGGACGGGATCATCGAGGGGTTCCGCCCCGGCGTGATGGAGCGGCTGGGGCTCGGCCCCGAAGTGCTGCTCGCTGACAATCCCGGGCTGGTTTACGGCCGCATGACCGGCTGGGGGCAGGATGGTCCGCTGGCGCAGGCACCGGGCCATGACATCAATTATATCGCGATCGCTGGGGTGCTCGATGCGATCGGATCGCCGGGCCTGCCGCCCGCAGTGCCGGTCAATTATATCGGCGATTTCGGTGGGGGCGGGATGCTGCTCGCCTTCGGCATGGTCAGCGCGCTGCTGGCGGTGAAGATGGGCGGGCCGGGCCAGGTGGTCGATGCCGCGATGACCGATGGTGCGGCGTTGCTCGCCAGCATGAGCTGGGGCTTCAAGGCGGCAGGCATGTGGCGCGATGGCCCTTCGGCCAATGTGTTGAGTGGTGCAGCGCCCTTTTACCGAAGCTATGCCTGCGCGGACGGCAAATGCGTCGCCGTGGGCGCGATCGAGCCGCAATTCTATGCGGCGCTGGTGGCGGGGCTGGGTGAAAGCGGAGAGGCGCAGATGGACGTGCGCCAATGGCCCGCGCGCGCCGAACGCTTTGTCGCGATCTTCGCGACGCGCAGCCGCGACGATTGGGTAGCGCATTTCACGCCCGAGGCGTGCGTTTCGCCCGTCCTCACCTTCGACGAAGCAGCTGCGCATCCGCACAATGCGGCGCGTGGCACCTTTGCCGGCGGCGCGCCCGCGCCCGCGCCGCGCTTCTCGGCGACGCCGGCATCCACACCCACCTCACCAATCTGGCTATCAGGAGAGCAGAATGAAGTTTGAAGGCACGGCCGCCGTCATCACCGGCGGCGCATCGGGATTGGGCGCAGCAACCGCGCGGGCGCTGGCGGCAGCGGGCGCGAAGGTCGCCTTGTTCGACATGAACGCGGAGAAGGGCGAGGCGCTCGCCGCCGAACTGGGCGGGGTGTTCTGCAAGGTCGATGTCCGCTCGGACGAGGAAGTCGACGCGGCCTTCGCCAAGGCGCGCGAAGCCAATGGGCAGGAGCGGATCCTGGTCAATTGCGCAGGCGTGGGCAATGCGTTCAAGACGGTCAGCCGCGATCGCAATACCGGTGAAATCAAGCAGTTCCCCGCAGTGGCGTTCGACTGGGTGATCCAGGTCAATCTGGTCGGCAGCTTCCGCTGCATCGTGAAATCCGCGGCGGGGATGCTGACGCTCGATCCGGACGAGAGCGGCGAGCGCGGCGCGATCGTAAATACCGCGAGCGTGGCGGCCGAGGACGGCCAGGTCGGACAGGCGGCCTATTCGGCGTCGAAGGGCGGCATTGTTGGCATGACGCTGCCGATCGCGCGCGATCTTTCGGGCGAGGGGATTCGCGTGAACACGATCCTGCCGGGCATCTTCGATACGCCGTTGATGAACGCCGCCCCGCCCCAGGTGAAGGAAGCGCTGGCCGCAGCCGTGCCCTTCCCCAAGCGGCTGGGCAATCCCGACGATTATGCCAGCCTCGCGCTCGAGATGCTGCGCAATTCCTATTTCAATGGCGAGGATGTGCGCCTCGACGGCGCGATCCGGATGGCGCCGCGGGGGTGAAGCTGCGCGAGCGCTGCAACCAAATCCGTCATCCCCGCGAAAGCGGGGATCCAGAGCCAAGCAGGGCATCGCTCGATAACCCTGGGTCCCCGCTTTCGCGGGGATGACGATATTCTTGAGGGGCTGATCTATGACTTCGTGGCGTGAGGATCCCGAACTGGTGGCGCTGGCGGATGGCGCGGCGCGTTTCTTCGAGCGCGAAGCGCCGCCCGAGCGGATCGCGAAATGGCGCGAGGCGGGGCAGGTGGAGCGCGCCTTCTGGTGGCAGGCGGGCGAGGCCGGGCTGCTCGGCGTGTCGATCCCCGCAGAATATGGCGGATCGGGCGGCGATTTCCGCCACGACGCGATCCTGGTCGAGCAGGTGGTGCGCCACGGCGTCGAGGGCTTTGCGCTGTCGCTGCACAACGTCATCATCCTGCCCTACGTTCTTGCCCACGGCACCGAGGAGCAGAAGAAGCGCTGGCTGCCCAAGCTCTGCTCGGGCGAGAGCGTCGCGGCGATCGCGATGAGCGAGCCGGGCGCGGGATCGGACCTGCAATCGATCCGCACCACCGCGCTGAAGGACGGCAACGGGTACCGGATCAACGGCGCCAAGACCTTCATCTCGAACGGCCAGATCGCCGATTTCATCATTGTCGTCGCGAAGACCGATCCCGAACAGGGCGCAAAGGGCGTTTCGCTGCTGGTGGTCGAAACCGGAAGTGCCGAGGGTTTCCGGCGGGGCAAGGCGCTCGACAAGATCGGCCTCGACGCGCAGGACACCAGCGAGCTCTTCTTCGACGATGTTTGGGTTCCCGCCGAGAATCTGCTCGGCACGACCGAAGGCCAGGGCTTCCGCCAATTGATGGCCGAGCTGCCGCGCGAACGGTTGGTGATCGCGGTCTCCAGCGTCATCACGATGGAAAAGGCGATTCAGGTCACGTCGGAATATACGCGGGAGCGCAAGGCGTTTGGCCAGCGCATCTTCGATTTCCAGAACACTCAGTTCAAGCTCGCCGAGTGCAAGGCGAAGGCAGAGATCGCGCGCGTCTATGTCAACGACTGCATCGAGCGCCAGCTTGCCGGCACGCTCGACCTGACCAGCGCGGCGATCGCGAAACTATGGGTGACAGAGGCGGAGGGGCAGGTGGTCGACGAGTGCCTGCAACTCCATGGCGGCTATGGCTATGTAAACGACTATCCTATCGCGCGGATGTGGCGGAATTCGCGCGTGCAGCGAATCTATGGCGGATCGAGCGAGATCATGAAGCTGCTGATCGCCCGCAGCCTTTAGGCTGCGAGCGCAATCTGCTTTTTCGAGAATCGTGCGAGCAGCGAGATGTGGTTGAAGAACCACATCTGTTCGAGCGCGAGATCGCTATATTTCTGGACGGTGTTGGCGAAGGTATAGGGCGTGTACCAGACATTATGGTCGGGATGGACGACCTCGACAAAGGTCTCGGTACTCTCGACATAATCGAAATGCCGCCCGCGGCACTGGAAGGCATCGGGGACGGAGATCAGGAATTCCGCCGCGTCGATCGCCTGAAGCTCGCCCAGGAATTCCTCGACATTGGCGACATGCTCCATGACCTCGGGCACCAGCACCACATCATAGCTGCCGGTCGCTTCCGCGAGGCTGGAGAAGAGCCCGCCCTTCACATGCGGACGCAGCATGTCGAGCGCTTCGGTGTGCGGATCGACGCCGTCCAGCGACGCGCAGATCGATTCGAGGAACAGGTGCAGCGAGCGGCTGAGATCGGTGATGGGCCAATCGGCGCAGCCGACATGGAGCGCGCGCTTGCCCGCGCAGAATTCGCGGAGCACGGCGCCGCGGCCCAGCCCGGCGAATGCGTTGCTGACGTTGACGCGCTGGACGAAATAGGGCGCGTGCTTCGCCTCCAGCCTTGATACGGGCGCGGCCGGAACGGCGATCTCGCGCTTGTGGATCTGATCATAGGATCGCAGCGTCGATCCCCACAGCTGATCGGCATAGACCGGATCCGGGCCATCATAGCCCCGCCCGGTGAAATGCTGCGGGATGAAATAATGGCTCGGATAGATGCGCAGGCGCGAATAATTATATTTGCGATAGGCGTCGGTCAGCCGTTGCGGCCCCACGGTCTTCCATGCCTTTTCGTGGGTTACGCTGGGCTCGTCATGGATGTCGCGGATGATCTGTTCGACAAAGGGATTGCCCGCCTCGCAGCCGAAATAGCCCGCAGCGATCAGCCCGGGCCGGGCGATCTCGTTTTCCCAGCAAGCGAATGCCTCGCAGTCCAGCAGGTGATCGTCGAGCGGGCGCAGCGCGATGCTATCCGCATCGACGACGACGCCGCCCTTCGCATGGAGAATCTCCCAGCGCATCATGTCTGCCACGCCGTTCAGCTCGCGGCTGTACATCGCGTCCATATGCGCGCGGTTGAACCAGTCCTGCTCGGCAAGATCCTGATTGCCCCAGACGAGGAACTCCCAGTCGGGGTTGAGCGCCCGCCAGGTGTCCATGCAATTGGTGGGGCATTTGCTTTCGTCGCCCACCCAGATGAAGTGCATTATCTTGGGGATCATCGTCTTTCCTCCCGCCCGTTGGGTGCGACGATAAAGCGGCATGGTTAACACTATGTTTGCCTTGTTCGGGGCATCATGGCCTCCATGCGAAAAGCTGCACCCACGAAAGCCCCCGAGATCGCGCTTGTGATGATCGTGCGCGACGAGGCGCGCTGCATTGCGCGGTGCCTCGAAAGCGTGCGGCCGCATGTGGACCGGATGGTCGTGCTCGATACGGGCTCGACTGACGGCACCCCGATGCTCGCGGCGAGCATGGGCGCGCAAGTGCACCATATGGAATGGCCGGACGATTTCTCCGCCGCGCGCAATCACGCGCTAGATATCGCCGATTCGGATTGGAACCTAGTTCTCGACGCCGACGAATGGATCATCTCAGGAGGCGTCGAGCTTCGGCGCTGGTGCAAGGGGCGCCCGCGCATGGGCAAGCTCTGCGTGCAGAGTGCAGTGGAGGCGGAGCAGGGCCCCAAAGGCGCATCACGGCGCAACTGGATGACGCGGTTGCTGCCGCGCGGCGTTCGCTATGAGGGCAGGATCCACGAGCAGGCCGTATCGCCGCTGCCGCGCGAGCGCATCGAATTGCAGGTGGGACATGACGGCTATCTGGAAGACCAGCTTGCCCGCAAGCGCGGCCGCAACGGGCCGTTGCTGCTGGCGGAGCTGAGCGCGCGGCCCGGCGATCCCTATCTGCTCTACCAGCTCGGCAAGGATAGCGAGATGAACGCCGACCTGCAGGCGGCGTCGGATTATTACGCACAGTCGCTCACCGGCACCGCGAGCGGCGAGAACTGGCGGCACGGGCTGGTCATTCGCCAGATGCGCTGCCTCAGCAAGACAGGGCGGCTCGAAGCCGCGCTCGAGCTGGCCGATGCGGAACTTCCCAACTGGGGAAAATCGCCGGATTTCTACTTCGTCCTCGGCAACCTGCTGCTCGACAAGGCGATGATCGATCCTGCTCGCGCGGTGCAGGACTGGCTGCCGCTTGCGGCCGGCGCATGGGAACATTGCCTCGCGATCGGCGAGCGCCCCGATCTGGAGGGCAGCATGCCCGGCTGCGGCAGCCATCTCGCGGAGCATAACCTTGCCGCTGTGCGGACCCAGATGACGCTGCACGCCGCGCGTCACGAGCTTGCGCAACTAAGTAACTGAAACACGTCCCTGTGATCGATTTTATGATTGATACTGGTCGAGTTTAGTCGTTTCTGCGCTGATCCCGCCGGGCCTACTCTCCTGTTTCCTAAGCAGCGAGAGGATCATTAGCATGAACGCAGAAACTGGAACGGCGGGCGGCTGCCCGGTTCACGGCAATGGCGGGGTCCGCTCGCTTCTCGGCCGGACGAACAAGGACTGGTGGCCGGAGATGCTGGCGACTGAAGTCCTCAATCCCAACGGTCCGACCAACCCGATGGGACCCGATTTCGACTATGCCGAAGCCTTCAAGGCGCTCGACTATAAAGCGCTCAAGGCCGATCTCGTCGCGCTGATGACCGACAGCCAGCCCTGGTGGCCGGCCGATTACGGGCATTACGGCCCCTTCTTCATCCGCATGGCCTGGCACGCTGCCGGCACCTATCGCACCGCAGACGGTCGCGGTGGCGCCAATAGCGGCCAGCAGCGCTTCGCCCCGCTCGATTCTTGGCCCGACAATGGCAATCTCGACAAGGCGCGCCGCCTGCTTTGGCCGATCAAGCAGAAATACGGCAAGAATATCAGCTGGGCCGATCTCTTCATCCTCACCGGCAATGTCGCGATCGAGAGCATGGGTGGCCCCGTGTTCGGCTTTGGCGGCGGCCGTGCCGACGTGTTCGAGCCCGAGCGCGACATCTATTGGGGCTCGGAAGACAAATGGGTGAACGAGGGCGTTCAGACCCGCATCGCCCCCGAACACGGCATGAATGAGCTCGAAGGGCCGCTCGCCGCGATCCAGATGGGCCTGATCTACGTCAATCCCGAAGGCCCGGGCGGCAATCCCGATCCCTTGCTCTCGGCGCGCGACATTAAGGCGACGTTCGAACGCATGGCGATGAACCATGAGGAAACCGTCGCGCTCACCGCAGGCGGCCATACCTTTGGCAAGGCCCATGGCAACGGCGATGCCTCGCTGCTCGGCAAGGCGCCGTCAGGCGCCGATCTGGTCGCGCAGGGCTTTGGCTGGGTCAGCGGCCATGAGAGCGGCGGCATCGGCGAGCATACCGTCACCAGCGGGATCGAAGGCGCGTGGGTCAACACCCCCACCGAGTGGAGCGCGAATTACTTCCGCCTGCTGCTCGACTATGAATATGAGCTGGTCCGCTCGCCTGCCGGTGCGCAGCAGTGGCAGCCCATCAACCAGAAGGAAGAGGACAAGGCCCCCGCTGCCTGGGATCCGAACATCAAGGTTCCGACCATGATGACCACCGCCGATATGGCGCTGAAGGTCGATCCGGAATTCCGCGTCATCAGCGAGAAGTTCCGCAACGACCATGAAGCCTTCAAGGACGCGTTCGCCCGCGCATGGTTCAAGCTTACCCACCGCGACATGGGTCCCAAGGCCCGGTACCTTGGACCCGAAGTTCCGGCCGAAGACCTGATCTGGCAGGATCCGGTCCCGGCCGGGCGGATGCCGTCCGACGCCGAAGTCGCATCGGTGAAGGCGGCCATCGCGGCCAGCGGGCTGACGGTGAGCCAGCTCATCAAGTCCGCATGGGCTTCGGCCAGCACCTATCGCAAGTCCGATCATCGCGGCGGCGCGAACGGTGCCCGCGTCGCGCTGGCCCCCCAGAAGGATTGGGAGGTCAACGAGCCCGCAATGCTGGCCAAGGTGATCGACACGCTCAACGGCCTGCGCGGCACCATGTCGCTGGCCGATGCGATCGTGCTCGGTGGTGTCGTTGGGCTCGAAAAGGCGATCCGTGATGCCGGATCCAATGTTTCGGTGCCCTTCACCGGCGGTCGCGGCGACGCGACGCAGGAACAGACCGACGCAGCCAGCTTCGACGTGATGGAGCCGGAGGCCGATGCTTTCCGCAACTATCTCGGCAAGAAGAAGCTGGCGGTGAAGACCGAGGAAATGATGCTCGATCGCGCATCGTTGCTCGGCCTATCGGTGCCGGAAATGACCGTGCTGATCGGCGGACTGCGCGTGCTCGGCGCCAATCATGGCGAGCGCGGCCATGGCCACTTCACCAAGCGCTCGGGGCAGCTGACCAACGACTTCTTCGTCAACCTGCTGGGCATGACCAATGTTTGGAAGGCGGTCGATGGATCGGACGATCAGGAGTTCGTCGCCACCGATCGCGCGGGCGGCCACGAGACCTGGCGCGCCACCCGCGCCGACCTTATCTTCGGCTCCAATTCCGAGCTGCGCGCGGTGGCAGAAGTCTATGCCGAAAACGGCTGCGAAGAGAAGTTCGTCAAGGACTTCGTTGCGGCCTGGACCAAGGTGATGAACGCCGATCGCTTCGATCTGGCGTAACGACACCGGCGGGCGCAGGCGGCAAATCGCCGCGCCCGCCGCGTGACATTGTTGGGAGAGGAAGGCGATGCGTCGAGCCGACGTTGATCTTCTGGACGCGCGCCGCGCTTATTGGGTGCCGAGCGTCGTCGCTCCATGCCGCGACTGGACCGCCGCCCCAGGCTGCACCCGCGGCGCGCGATTCCTCGTCGATCGCCATACGCTCCGCCCCAACCGTTCCGCTTTCGCTGCTTTCGCCAGCAAGCCCGCCTGTCAGCGCTGGGTGATGCGCCACCGGCTGGAGTTGAACGCTGCGCTGCCTGAAGCGCGGGTGGATGTGGTGCGGCTAGATCGCTGGTTGCTGGGGCTGGATTGATTATCTAGACTGACTCAGTCCCATCATCGCGACGTGCTATTGCTTCAACTTTGCCTTGTGGGAGCTTCGCGAACATTTCATCAGCGTGTTTCGGCTCACTAATGGCCTTCTCAATGATGAAGTTTAGCAGGCGAAACAGTCCCATGGCGGTAGCAGCGTCGTCCTTGAGGTCGATCGTTCCAGGATGAACTGCTTCGTTGCCGATGACGCGCATAGTATCGAGCGCTTGCTGGACGCGCCGTGATACTACCTGTTTCGCGACCAACTCGCCAATTTGATCGTTGATATCTCTTTTTGTGGCGCCAAGTAACGGCAGCAGTTTTTGAACTGCTAATCTTAGTAGCGCCGCTGCTCCGCGGGGTGAACCCGGTAGAATTGCAGCTGCTTCCGTATATTCGTTCAATATCTCGACTGGAATATCCTCCGCGGGGGGCGGCGCCTCGCTTGTCGCGGGCTTAACCATCTTACCGTCAAGAAAAATCACGTCGCGTTCGCATGACTGGCAAAACGCAGTAGTTATATGAGCGCCTTCAAGTTCTCGCGTTGAGTATGTCGATGCGCCCACCAAACGCGAAATGGCGTACATCACACCCCAGTGATGAATCGTGTAGGAGCGACAATCTGGATACGGGCAAATAAAATCGCTCTGAAGATGGCGCAACTTGTAGGTCTCAAGGCCCATGCTTGCTGCGTCGAAAGCCTCAGCGGCCGTTTGGAGGGGGATGCCGATCATTGGCTTCCTATAGAGGTCAAGTCGGTCGAAGCGTAGCCCCCAAACAAAAAACCCCGCCCGAACCAGGGTCCGGGCGGGGCTTTGTTGTTCTCGTCGAGGCGGTCGCCGTTAGACGACATGCCCCGCCAACGCCGCGAGCAACAGAAGCGCCACGATGTTGGTGATCTTGATCATCGGGTTCACGGCCGGGCCCGCGGTGTCCTTATAGGGGTCGCCCACGGTGTCGCCGGTCACGGCAGCCTTATGGGCTTCCGATCCCTTGCCGCCGTAATTGCCGTCTTCGATATACTTCTTGGCATTGTCCCATGCGCCGCCGCCCGAGGTCATCGAGATGGCGACGAACAGACCCGAGACGATCACGCCCAGTAGCATCGCACCCAGCGCCGCAAAGCCTTCGCTCTGGCCGGCGACCGCGGTGATGATGAAATAGACCGCGATCGGGCTCAGCACCGGCAGCAGCGAGGGGACGATCATCTCCTTGATCGCTGCCTTGGTGACGATGTCCACGGTGCGGGCGTAATTGGGACGGCTGGTGCCCTCCATGATGCCCGGATTGTCGCGGAACTGGGCGCGGACGTCTTCCACCACCGATCCTGCTGCGCGGCCCACGGCAGTCATGCCGAATGCGCCGAACAGATAGGGCAGCAGCGCGCCGAGCAGCAGCCCGACGATGACGTAAGGATTGCTCAGCGAGAAATCGACCGAGACGTTGGGGAAGAACTCCTTGAGGTCGGTCGTGTACGCGCCGAACAGCACCAGTGCGGCGAGCGCGGCAGAGCCGATCGCATAGCCCTTGGTCACCGCCTTGGTGGTGTTGCCCACCGCGTCGAGCGCGTCGGTCTTGTGACGCACGTCGTCGGGCAGGCCCGCCATTTCGGCGATGCCGCCGGCATTGTCGGTCACCGGGCCATAGGCGTCGAGCGCGACGACCATGCCGGCCAGCGCCAGCAGCGACGTTGCGGCGAACGCCACGCCGATGATGCCCGCGATCTGGAAGGCGGCGATCACCGCCACGACGATCACCAGCGTCGGCAACGCAGTCGATTCAAGGCTGATCGCCAGGCCCTGGATCACGTTGGTGCCGTGGCCGGTTTCCGATGCCTTGGCGATCGACTTGACCGGGCGATAATTGGTGCCGGTGTAATATTCGGTGATCCACACCAGCAATCCGGTGACGGCCAGGCCGATCATCATGCACAGGAACAGGCTCATGCCCGTGAATTCCTTGGCGACGAGCGCGGAAATGTCGCCCGTGCCTTCGATCACGGCGGCGGGATCGTCTCCCAGCGTGCCCACAACGTTGTTCATGTCGCCGAAGAACTGGCCGGTCAGCGTGTAGCTGGTTGCCACATAGATAGCCGGGATCGAGAGGACTGCGGTGGTCCAGAAGCCCTTGTACAGCGCGCCCATGATGTTCTGGCTGCCGCCGAGGCGGACCATATAGGTGCCGATGATCGACGTGATGATGCACACGCCGCCAACGATCAGCGGGAGCGACATCAACTGCATCAGCGCTTCGCTGCCGACATTTGCGAGCAGAAGCGCGATCGAGACCATGGTGAGGCCGATAGTGACGACATAGGTTTCGAATAGATCGGCAGCCATGCCTGCGCAGTCGCCGACATTGTCACCGACGTTATCGGCGATCACGGCGGGGTTGCGGGGATCGTCCTCGGGGATCCCGGCTTCGACCTTGCCCACCAGATCGGCGCCCACATCGGCCGCCTTGGTGAAGATGCCGCCGCCGAGACGCGCGAAGATCGAGATCAGCGAAGCGCCGAATGCGAGCGCGGTGAGCCCGGCGATGATCTCACGACGATCGGCAAGCTCGCCCAGATCCTTGCCGGCGGGGCCGACGAGGTACCAGAAGATGCCGGCGATCGAGAGCAAGCCGAGGCCCGCGACCAGCATGCCGGTGATCGCGCCCGAGCGGAACGCCAGCGTCAGCCCGCCCTGCAGCGAGCCGCGTGCGGCCTCTGCGGTGCGGACATTGGCGCGCACCGAAATGTGCATGCCGACAAAGCCCGCCACGCCCGAAAGGATCGCGCCGATCAGGAAGCAGAGCGTCGACAAGGTGCCGAGGGTGAAGAACAGGATGACGGCGACGATCGCGCCGACGATTGCGATGGTGAGGTACTGGCGACCCAGATAGGCTTTTGCGCCCTCCTGGATAGCGGCGGCGATACTCTGCATCTTCTCGTTTCCAGCGGGCGCGCTAAGCACCTGCTGGGCGGTCAAAATACCATAGAGTACGGCGATCAGGCCGCAGACTATGGCGATATAAACGATCGTCATGTTGGTGAAGTCCTTCCCCTAGACTGCGAAAGTCAGAGCCACGCCGATCTTTGTTGTCGGTCTTGGCGCGGGTGAAAGGTATAAGCAGGCTTCTAGGGAGCGCAAGCGCGCTTAACCGTGCTGATAACCCAGCTTTCCCGGGGGGATTTCGCCGTCGAGGCGCAAAGCGACTTCGCCGGGGGACGTCAGCACGCCGATCCGGGCGGCGGGGACGGGGGGCGTGAAGCCTGCGGGCGCTGCGAAAAGCAATTCATAATCATCGCCCCAGGCCGCCGCGGCGAGACGATCGTCCACGCCCTGTGCAAAGGGTATCTCGCCTAACGCGATCTCGACGCTGCATCCGCTTGCCTCCGCGATGCGGCGCGCGTCGAGCAGCAGTCCATCGGACACGTCCATCATCGCGGTGACATGCGGGGCGAGCGCGCGGCCTTCGGCAAGGCGGGGGCGGGGGCGGCGATAGGCAGGGCCGTCGACGGCGAAATCGCGCATCGCCGCGCCGATCTCACCGGTGACCCATAGCGCGTCGCCCGGTCTGGCACCGGTGCGCTTCGGCACGGCCGGGGCGCGGCCGATGGCGGTGCAGCCATAGACTGCGGGGCGCACAGAGATGGTGTCGCCGCCGAGCAACGGCACCGAATATGCGGTCAGGATCTCGCGCAGGCCCTGGATGAAGCGCGCGTCGCTGAGCGTTGCCCCGATCAGCACGCCGATCGGCTCCGCGCCCTTGGCGGCCAAATCAGACAAGTTTACCGCGACAAGCTTCCACGCGACATCGGCGGGATCGGTGCCGGGCTTGTAATGCACCCCTTCCGCGATCGCGTCGTGGGTGAGCACCAATGTCTCGCCGCCAAATTCAAGCGTGGCGGTGTCGTCCATCAGCCCGTGCGCGCCCGCGTGGAGCGGCAGGGTGCGCAGAGCTGCGATGAACTCGGCTTCGGTCAGCTCCGCACTTCCTTCGCGATCGCATCGAGAAGGCCGTTCACGAAGCCCTTCTCGCGGCGGTCGTAGAACGCGTCCGTCACGTCCAGATACTCGCTGATCACCGCGCCTACCGGCACATCCCGGCGCGCCATAAGTTCATAAGCGCCGGCGCGGAGGATCTGGCGCATCGGCTTGTCGAGCCGTTCGAGCGACCAGTCGGCGGAGAGTCTGGCGGAAATCACCCCGTCAATCTCGTCGCGGCGCGCGTCGACGCCCTTCACGATATCGTCGAAAAATCCGACGTCGGCATCGGCATATTCCACGTCCTCGATCGTCGCGCCCAGCCGGTGCTGGTGGAACTCGTGGAGCAATGCGGTGATCGGCGTGCCCTCCATCTCGCGCTGATACAGCGCCTGGACAGCGGCGAGGCGGGCGGCGGCGCGCGCCTTGGAACGGGTCTTTGCTTTCGGGCTAGGCACGGGGCCAACTCCTGAGTGGGGGACGGGCGGCATAGTCGCGGCTTCCCGCTTCGCCCTTTTGAATTTCAATGACATGCTCCTGGCCGAAGGGAAGCTCGGTTCCCAGCCAGAATTCGTCATTCTCGTCTATTTCCGGCTCGTTATCGAGCAAGCCAAAATACGTATCGCCCGCGACCTCGCGCACCACGACCCACATGCGCTCGACGATGGGATCTTCGTCGTCCTCCGTCTGGACGAGGAAGGTCAGCTTGGCGAAGTCGCCGGGATGGAGCGAGCGGCGTGCCCGCTCGTCGGGGATCGGGAAGCTTTCGGGATGGAGCAGGTGCCGCTCGAGCCCGCTTTCGAGGCACCAGCCGTCATCGTGCAGATCGGGCGTGCGCATCAGCTCTGCTCGAGCCGGATCGCCACCGACTTTGCGTGTGCCGGCAGACCCTCGGCGCCCGCAAGCGCGACGGCGGCGGGGCCGATCGCGGCGAGACTGGCTTCGTCCAGCTGCAGGAAGCTGGTCCGCTTCATGAAATCGAGCACCGACAGCCCCGATGCGAAGCGCGCGCGGCGGCCGGTGGGAAGTACGTGGTTGGGGCCCGCGACATAATCGCCGATCGCCTCGGGCGTATGGCGGCCGATGAATACCGATCCGGCATGGCGAACCTGCTCGAACAGCGCCTCGGCGTCGTCACAGGCGAGTTCGAGATGTTCGGGCGCAAGGCGATCGACCAGGGGGATGGCATCGGCCAGCGTCCGGACCAGCACGATCGCGCCGTTCGCGTCCCAGCTTGCCCGCGCCGTCTCTGCTGTGCTGAGCGCGGCGATCTGGCGATCGACCGCTTCAGCGACCTTGTCAGCAAAGGCTTCGTCGTCGGTGAACAGGATCGACTGGCTGGTCGGATCATGTTCGGCCTGGCTGAGCAGATCGGCGGCGATCCAATCGGGATCGTTCTTCGCGTCGGCGACCACCACGATCTCGCTCGGACCCGCGACCATATCGATGCCGACCACGCCGTAAAGCTGGCGCTTGGCCTCGGCGACCCAGGCGTTGCCGGGGCCGGTGATCACGTCCACCGGCGAGATGCGATCGGTGCCGTAGGCGAGCGCGGCGATCGCCTGCGCACCGCCGATGCGCCAGATTTCGTCCACGCCGGCAAGGTGCGCGGCGGCGAGGACCAGCGGGTTGACCTCTCCATTGGGCGTGGGAGTCACCATGATAAGGCGTCCGACTCCTGCGGCGCGCGCGGGCAGGGCGTTCATCAGCACCGAGCTGGGATAGGCGGCGCGGCCACCGGGCACATAGACGCCGGCCGACTCGACGGGCGTCCAGCGCGCGCCCAGGCGGACACCCTGATCGTCGACATGCTCGCTGTCTTCGGGGATCTGCCTGACATGATAGGCGGCGATCCGCTCGGCGGCGAGTTCGAGCGCGTCGCGCAACTCGGTGGAGAGCCCTTCCCAGGCTTTCAGGCATTCGCCGCTGCTGATCCGCCAGCCGGTGGCGTCCAGATCATGCTTGTCGAACAACCGGGTCAGATCCCTGACCGCAGCATCGCCTTCCTCGCGGACGCGCTTGATGATGTGGGTGACGTTGCGCGCGACATCCTCATCGGCCTCGCGGCGCGCGTTGACGAGCTGGGTGAACGCCTTGCCAAAGCCCAGGACGGAGGAATCGAGGCGGATCATGCGACTGCTTTCCGGAAGGCGTCGACCAAGGGAACGACTTCGCCCGCGCGCATCTTGAACGCGGCGCGATTGACGATCAGGCGCGATGTGACCTCCGCGATCACCTCGACTTCGACCAGCCCGTTCTCCTTGAGCGTGCGGCCCGACGAGACCAGATCGACGATGCGCGGCGCGAGGCCCAGCACCGGAGCCAGCTCCATCGCACCGTTGAGCTTCACGCATTCGGCCTGCACGCCGCGCGCCTCGAAATGGGCGCGGGTGATATGCGGATATTTTGTGGCGATGCGCACATGGCTCCAGCCGCGCGGATCGTCCTTCTTCGCCATGTCAACAGGTTCGGCGACCGAGATGCGGCAATGGCCAATGCCCAGATCGACCGGCGCATACAGTTCCGAATACGCGAACTCGGCCAGTACGTCCGATCCGACAATGCCGAGCTGCGCCGCGCCATGCGCCACAAAGGTGGCGACGTCGAATGCGCGCACGCGGATCAGGTCGATCGCCGGGCTGTTGGTCTTGAATCGCAGCGCGCGGCTGTTCTCATCGGCAAAGGCTGGCTCGGGGATGATTCCGACATGGGCGAGCAAGGGCAGGCATTCTTCGAGAATGCGCCCTTTCGGCACGGCGAGGATGAGCGGTTCGGTCATGGAGAGCCGGGCTTTACTTGGGGGTGCCCTCGCGCGCAACAAAAGCTGTTCAGGAGATCGAGTGTGGCCGACGAAGCAACCAACCGCGAAGCCTATCGCTTCCAGAGCCGCTATTGCGTCGCGATGGACGCGCCGATCACGGGACGGGTGAGCCTCGCGTTGGCCGATTGCCTGAACCGCGACAGCCGCACCGGCGCACGTGCTCTGGATTGGGAAGGGGACCCGACCAAGGCGGCACTGCCTTTGCGCACGGTGGGCGGGCTGCATTCGCTGGCGCTGAAGGGCAAGGCGCTGGCCGATATATTCGATGGGGCCGTGACCGATCCGGACGCGGTCAAAGCGGCTCTATCCGCGGCTTTGATCGCGCATGACGACGAATTGTACGGCTGGCTCGACGGACCGCCCCAGACCAATGAAGCGGGCAGATCGGGCGCATTGATGTGCGGGCTGATCGAGGTTGCGCGCCGCTTCGGTCAGCCGCTGGAGATATTGGAGATCGGATCGAGCGCCGGGCTCAACCTGCTGATCGATCGCTATCGTTTCGATCTGGGCGGAGTGACGCTTGGGCCGGAGGATGCTCCGGTGGTGATCCGGCCCGAATGGCGCGGGAAAGCGCCGCCGCAGGCCCCGGTGCGGTTCGCGAACGTGCGCGGCTGCGATCAGGCGCCGGTGGATGTGCGCGATCCCGCCGCTGCGGACCGACTGCGGGCCTATGTGTGGGCGGACAATCCCGAGCGGCAGGCGCGGATGACCGGAGCGATCGCGATGATCGCGGAGCGGCCTGTGGATCTGGTTCAGGCCGACGCAGCGGACTGGCTGGAGGCGCAGTTGGCCACGCCACAAGCCGCCGGGGTGACGCGGGTGGTGATGCATTCGGTGGTGTGGCAGTATCTGCCTTTGGAAACGCAGGGGCGGATAACCGCATTGATCGAGGCCAGCGGTGCGCGGACGAGTGCGGAGCGACCGCTGGCCTGGGTCGAGATGGAGCCGGATCGGACGATGCACCGGCAGGAAGTCTGGGTACGAAGTTGGCCCGATGGCCCGCCGCGCAGGATGGTCGCGGCGTCGCAGGCGCATGGCGCCTGGGTCGAGGGACTGGCTGTCGACGCCTGACCTTGCTGTCCTACGGGGCTACTGGAGAGTGGCTGGCCAGCCATTCCCGCATCGCTTCGTTGACCGCAACAGGGTTTTCCCACGGTACGAAATGCCCGGCATCGACGCGGATCACGGTGAGGTCGGGCACGTAGCGATCGAGCTTTTCGAGTTGCACCGGCAGCAGCGCCTTGTCTTCGGTGCCCCAGATAACCAGCGTCGGCTGGGTGACGGGCGGGAAGGGGCCGTCGAGCCAGGCGGGGCGATCGGGCGTTTCGCCGGGGGCGGGGACAACCACGGCGCTGGCGCGGTACCAGTTGAGCATCGCGGTAATCGCGCCGGGCTGCGACCATTCGTCGATATAGGCGTCGCGTTCGGGAGCGAGCAGTTCGGGATTGGCGTGCTTCGAAAAGGTGGTGTCGAAGAATCCGGGGATGCCGAGCGAATCGACAAAGGCTTCGAAGCCCGGATTGCGGAACGCGGTCATATATTGGCTCGCCTCGCGCTGGCCGGGATCGTCATAGAGCGAGCGCTGGAAGACGAGCGGGTGGGGCGCGTTGACGATGATCAGCCGTGCGATCCGCTGCGGGTTCTGGAGCGTAGCCATCCACGAAATCGCGCCGCCCCAATCATGGCCGACAAGCGTGAACTGGCCGATGCCCAGATGATCGGCGAGCGCGAGCAGGTCGGCGACGGGCTTGTCGGGCGTGTAACTCTCGACCCCATCGGGCTTGGACGACCGCGCAAAGCCGCGCTGGTCGGGCGCGACCACATAATGATCGCGGGCGAACTCGGCGATCTGGTGACGCCAGGTACGGTGCGATTCGGGAAAGCCGTGGAGGAACATCAGCGGCGGGTTCGCGGGATCGCCTGCGATCGCGACATCGAGCTCGACCCTGGTGGAGAGCGCGATCCGCTGAAGGTCAAAGCCCGGCATTCTTCTCTCCCATGTTCCGCTTTCCTTTGGTGCGGCTGGTCAGATGGTAGCGAAAGCACCGGTCGCAGCAATAGAGGCGAAGCGGCAGGCCCGAGCGTGCGATCGCCGCCAGCGCCTCCGCCTCGCTGGCGTAGCGCTGTTTTCGGGCGCAGACGCTGGCGCGGGTCTTAGGGATAGCTCACCGTGTTGGGGACTTCGGGGATGGAGATCCATTCCTTGTCGTCGCCGGGGACCTTGGGAAACGCCCCCGCCTTCCACTCGGCCTTGGCCTGGTTGATGCGGTCGCGGCTGGACGAGACGAAGTTCCACCAGACATGGCGCGGGGTTTGGAACGCCTCCCCGCCGCACAAAGCGACGCGCGCGCCGCATTCCGAGCGGAGCGTGGCGCGGGTGCCGGGGCGGAGGACATAGAGCGTCATCGGTTCGAGCGTCATGCCGTCGAGCGTCGCTTCGCCGGTGGCGAGGTAGAGAGCGCGTTCGTCGGCGGCGGGATCGATCGGCACGCTGCCCCCGGAATCGAGCGCGATGTCTGCATAGATGGTCTGGGCGTAGGTCGTGGTCGGGGCCGAAGCGCCCCAGAGATCGCCCATGATGACGCGGCAGGTCGCGCCGTCGCCTTCGATTACCGGCAGGTCGGCGGCGGCGACATGCTCGAAGGCGGGGTCCACTTCCTCGAACTGCTCGGGGAGCGCAAGCCAGGTCTGGAGGCCCGAAAGCTCGGGACCCTTGGTGCGCTCGGCGCTGGGCGAGCGCTCGGAATGGACAATGCCCTTGCCCGCGGTCATCAGGTTTACCGCGCCCGGCTCGATCGTCGCGAAGGTGCCGAGCGAATCGCGATGGTCGATCGCGCCGGCATAGAGATAGGTCACGGTTGCCAGGTTGATGTGCGGGTGCGGGCGCACGTCGATCCCGGTGCCGATTTCGAGACGGGCCGGGCCCATTTGGTCGAAGAAGATGAAGGGGCCGACCATCGTGCGCGGGCGCGAGGGCAGGGTGCGATGGACCTTGAAGCCGCCCAGATCATGGGTCACCGGCTCGATGGTCTGGAGGATCAGGCTGTCGTTCATCGGGGCAGGATACGCCGATGCGTCCTGCGGACAACCGCCGATGCCGAAACGATCCTGTTCCGGATCGCACTCGGCGCCTTACTCTCCAGGCGCGCGGGCCTTGATCGCAAGCGCATGGATGCGCGTGGCGAGCAGATCTGCGAGCGCGTTGTTGATCAGCCGCTGGCGCTGGACGCGCGAAACGCCCGAAAAGGCCGGGCTCTCGACCATGACGGTCCAATGCGATTCGCCGGTGCCGTCATCGCCCATGTGCCCGGCATGGTGATGGCTGTCGTTGATCACTTCCAGGTGCGATGGGGCGAGTGCGGCGGTGAGGCGGGCGGCGATGATTTCGCCCAGCGGGGCGGTGGCGAGGTCGGTCATCGCGCTTATATAGGGCGTTTGTTCGAGGGAGTCGCGTGGCCGAAAGCCAGCCAAGGAAGGATCGTCCGAATGCCCGTTTCCACGGCCGCGTGGAGGCGCAGGGACGCGTGTGCGCCGAGCCGGGCTGCAGCGAGCCCGGTGAGTTTCGCGCGCCTTTGGTAGAGGGTGCGCAGGTGGGCCGCGATGGGCCGCCTCCGTTCCGCTGGCTCTGCCTCGAGCATGTCCGCGCGTTCAACTCGGGCTATAATTTCTTCCGCGGCATGAGCCCCGATGAAATCCATGACGCACAGCGTCCGCTCGCCGGATGGGAGCGCGAGACCCGTGCGTTCAACGCGACCGGTGGCGCCGACCGCCCGCCGCGCTGGGCCGACTTTGCCGATCCGCTCGATGCCATCGGCGCGCGCTTCCGCCAGCGGATGCAGGATGCGGCCGGGCGCAAGGACGGCAAGCCGCTGTCGGGCCGCGACCGCGAGGCGATGCGCGTGCTTGCGCTCGACACCGATGCCGATCGGATGGCGCTACGGCGGCGCTATTCCGATCTGGTCCGCAAATACCACCCCGACCGCAATGGCGGCGACCGCAGCCATGAGAACAAGCTGCAGGCGGTGATCGAGGCGTATCAACAGCTCAAACGCTCGCCCGCCTTCGCCTGATCTCAGCCGCCGTTGCCGGGCGCGACGAGCCCGAAGAATGCGCCATCGGGATCGAGCGCGTGCAGCGTGAGTTCGCCGCCGGGAACTTCATCCGGGCCGTTCAGCACGGTTCCGCCGCCTTGCTCGACCGCGGCCTTGGCGGCATGAATGTCGGGAACGCGGAAATAAAACTTCCAGCCGGATTTCGCCCCCTCAGGCGTTCGCATCACCGCGCCTATCGCATCGCCCTGGCTCTCGGCATTAGCGATGAAGCTGTAATCGCCCATCGGCCCCATCGGCATGGCGCCGATCTTGGTGATGCCGAAATGCTTGCCGTAAAAGGCGAGCGCGGCGGCATCGTCGGACGTGTTGAGCTCGTTCCAGCTTACATGCTGGAAGCCCATGCGCTGATATGCGGTGCTGTTTTCCGGGCTGGCGCCGCGCATCACGTAAAATGGTACGCCCTGCGGATCGGTGACCATCGCGAGGCGGCCGACGCCGGGAATGTCGAAGGGGGGAAGCTGGACCTGCCCGCCATCGGCGGCGATTGCGGCGACCGTCGCATCGACATCTTCGGCGCAGAGATAACCGAGCCAGACCGGCTTCGCGCCGCCCGCGACCATATCGGCGTTGAGCTGCATCACTCCACCCGCATTGCCGTCCGCCGCCTCGATCATGCGATAATCCATGTCGCCGGGGGGCGCTTCGGCCTGGATATTCCAGCCGACGACTTTGTCGTAGAATGCCTTGGCGGCCTTCACGTCGCGGGTGAGCAATTCGTACCAGATGAAGCTTCCGTGCTGGTTCGGCATGGCCCTATTCCTCAGCCTTTGGCGGTATCGATCAGCGGCACGAAGCCGCCCCACATCATGCGCTTTCCGTCGAACACCGGATCGTCCCGGAACTGCATGCGCTCGTCTTCCATCATGCGGGCCCAGCCCCCGTCGCGCGTCGCCTTGTCGGGCCATTCGACCCAGGAATAGACCACCGACTCATGCGGCTCCTTGAGCGATGCGCGATTATAATCGGTCAGCTTGCCGTCGGGCACGTCGTCGCCCCAGGATTCCACGGCGCGCAGCGCGCCGAATTCCATGAACAGGACCGTGACCTCCGCGGCCATCTTCCGATACGCCTCTTTCTTCTCGGTCGGCACGGGAAGGATATAGCCGTCGATATATTGGGTGCCCGTGGGCGATCCCTCATCGAGGATCGTTTCGAAGCCGCCGATGAGCATCCGGCGCCCGTCGAACGGCATGTCTGCGCCCATCGCGGCCATTTCGGTATCGGCCATCATTCCCGCCTGGCTTGTGGTGCGCGCCGCCTTGTCCGGATATTCGAACCAGGCGAACACGACCGTCTCGCCCGCTTCGGCCGCTACTGATTTCTTCAGATCGTTGATCTTTCCGTCGGGAACGTCATCGCCCCACGCCTCCACCACGCGGGTGACGCCGTGCTTCTTGAAATAGGGCAGGCAGCTTTTGGCATGGGCGACATAGGCCTCGCGGTTCGCCTCCGGCACGGGGACGAGGAAACCCTCTATATAGGTCATCATCTCTCTCCTGAATTAGCCGTTCGCCGCGGCTTCGATTGCCGCGATATCGATCTTCTGCATGGTCATCATCGCCTCGAAGCCGCGCTTCGAGCGTGCACGGTCGGGATCGCTCAGCAGATCGAGCAGGATGCGCGGGGTGATCTGCCAGTTGAAGCCCCATTTGTCCTTGCACCAGCCGCAGGCGCTTTCCGCGCCGCCATTGCCGACGATCGCGTTCCACAGCCTATCGGTCTCTTCCTGATCCTCGGTAAGGATCATGAAGGAGATGCTCTCGTTCGGCTTGAAATTCGGCCCGCCGTTGAGCGCGGAATATTTGCGGCCCGCCAGCGTGAAATCGACGACGAGCACGCCGCCTTCGGGGCCGCTGGGATTGTCGCCGGGCGCGCGGATCACATTGTCGATGCGGCTGTCCGGAAGCAGCGAGACGTAGAAGCTGGCCGCTTCTTCGCCGACATGGTCGAACCAGAGGACGGTGGTGATCTTGTCGCTCATGGTCTCTCTCTCCTCGTTCCGGTCAGGCCGGCTCGTGGGCGGGGCCGTCGGGGAAGGCGGCCATCGCAGCTTCCATGTCCATGAACATCGGCTCGAACATGTGGCCGTCCGGATCCTCGAAGGCACGACTATACATGAATCCCATGTCCTGCACCGGGCGAACGTCGGCCCGCCCGCCCGCTGCGGCGGCCCGTTCGACGATGGCGTCCACCTCGGCGCGGCTCTCACGCGAAATGCAGAGCAGCACCTCGGTCGTCGCGTGGGCATCGGCGATCGCCTTGGGGGTGAAGGTCTGGAAGAAATCCGGATTGAGGATCATCAGCACGATCGTGTCCGACAACTGCATGGCCGAAGCCATCTCGTTGCTGAAGCGCTGGTCCTTGATGAAGCCGAGCGCTTCGTAAAAGGCAGTGGACCGGGCGACATCCGCCACGGGAAGGTTCACAAAGATCATCTGTGGCATGCGTCTCTCCGGTTCAGTCGTTTTCGTAGGTCAGCGAAGGATACCAGTCTGTCCCGCGTCCCTCGGGTGTACAGTCAAGAAACGTCCAGAGCGGCATCACATCGGGCGCGCCGCGCGGATCCTGGCCCGGATCGGCGGTATTCTCGTCCATCTCGGCCGCCCAGAACAGCCGGATCGCACCGTCCCGCCGGGTGAAAACGAGGATCTGCGCCTGATCGCTGCCGTCGGGGGCGACGCCCGCGAAATCGCGGCTGAAGTTACCCTCGCCATCCGAATAGAGCGGCAGATGGCGCCAGCCACGCTCCTGAGCGACCGCGCTGAGCTTCGCCATTGGCGAGCGCGCGACCACTGCCAGCGCCACCCGCTGCCGCAGATCGAGCGCCTCGCCATCCAGCGACGAGAGCATCGAGGTGCACATCGGGCAGGGCCGCTCGCGGTGCGGGCCGTACATCCAAGTATAGACGATCAGCGAATCCTCGTCGCCGAACAGCTGGGCGAGCGTCACCGGTCCGCCGTCACCTTCGAAGGCGTAATCGGGGCGTATCACCGGCCCAGGCGGAAGCGCGCGCCGCTGCGCCGCCACGCGTTCGATCTGACGCCGCAGCGCGATCTCTTGCGCGAGGAGCGCGGTCCGTGCTTCGCGATAGGTGGCGCTCTCATTCGCCCAGCGCATCGCGCTGCGCGCGGCGAGCTCGGTCGGGGACGGGAGATCGTTCGCAATCGCGGACTGACTCGGTACGAGCGTCATGCAAGGCTCCGCTTACAGGGGCGAATCGTGTTCCTTGATGTTGATGCCTTTCATGGTTACAAAAAGCAACTATGCAGTCAGAAAAGATAACTGCTGACTATGGCAAGCTTCGCCGCTGGTATCGCGACGCATGCGGCACCGCGCTGGCGATGGATTTGATCGGCGAGCGCTGGGCGCTCCTGATCGTGCGCGAGCTGCTGCTCGGGCCGCGCCGGTTCGGCGAGATCCGGGGCGCGCTTCCCGGATTGAGCGCCAACGTCCTCACGCAGCGGCTGGAGGGGATGGAGAAAGCGGGCATCATGCGCCGCCGCACTCTGCCGTCGCCCGCCAACGCCCAGGTCTATGAACTCACCCGCTGGGGCTATGCGCTGGAGGAGCCGATCTTCGCGCTCAGCCGCTGGGCGGCGGGATCGCCCGCGCACGACGTGACGCTGCCGCTGAGCAATACGGCCTTCATGCTTTCGCTGCGCACGATGATGGACCCGCGCGTGGACCCGGCCTTTGCGCCCGACCTGGGCTTCCGCATCGGCGGCGAGCCGTTCCGCGCGGCGATCGTGCAGGGCAGGCTCGCGATCGAGCGCCGCGAGCCCGAGGGCGCGGGGATTGTCTTCGTCGGTGAGCCGCTGAAGCTCGCCGCGACCTTTTACGGGCCCGCGCCGCTGGCGGAATCGATCCGCGAGGGGCGCGTCGAGGTGACTGGCGACCTCGGCCAGGCACAGCGCTTCGTAACGCTCTTTCGGCTCCCGGCCTTTCCTGCGGACTGACGGACCTTAAGCCTAGCGGCGGTTGCAGAAGCCGGGCCTGCGGTCGCCGCTTGAGCAGCCATTGGCGATCTTGTCGCGCAGATCGTCGCAGGTCATGTCGGCGGTGCAGCTCCGGTCCCAGCGGCCGTTCACGACGCGGCATTGCTTCACCAGATAGGCCGATGCCGAGCCGCCAACCTCTGCGGCGCAGCTTTGCTCGCCGCGGCGCCGGCCGGGTTGCCAGTCCCTGTCGTACCAGCCGCCGCCATGCACGCCGTGCGGCTTGCGCGGACGTTGTGGCTTGGGCTTGCGCGGCTTCGGGGTCCATGTCGGACGCGGCTGGGGCTGAGCATAGCCCGTGATGTAGCGGCGATAGGCGGTGGCGACGCAGGCGGCGTCCTCACACAAGCGGCGCTCGGCGAGCAGCGCTTCCTGCTGGCGATATATCAGGCGAATCTGGCGGCGATCGGCACCCTGACGCGCACTTGCCCATTGCTCGGCAAGCGTGCGGTGAAGATAGCGGACATTCTTGTTGTCGCAGACCAGCCATTCGCCCCGGTGCAGCGATCCGCGGCATTCGGGGTCCGGCGTGATCCACTCGATCGGTTGCTCGGGTGCGGGGCGCGGGCGCTCGGGCGCAGGGGGCGGCGGCGGAGGGCTCTTGCCCCAGTCGCAGGAGCTCAGCGAGGCGCCTGCCAGCGCCAGGAATATCAGCTGCCTGATCATCGACTTCCCCTCGCGCAAGCGTTTCGGTGACGTCATAATCTCATGAAAGCGCGGTAGTGGGAAGATGCGCGCCGCTTTGGCGTTGCGGCGGGGGACGCGAGGCTCTAGTCGCTCGGGCGAAACAGGATTGAATCATGGCCGACATTCCGAACACCCAGCCCGATAGCCGGGACACCACGATCCTCCCCGCGCCCGACAAGATGATCTCGGTCCGCGACGTATTTGGCATCGATATCGACATGGAATGCCCCGCGTTCAGCGTGGCGGATGAGCGCGTGCCCGATCTCGATCCCGCCTATGTGTTCGATGGCGACACCACGCTCGCGATCCTGGCGGGCTTTGCGCATAATCGCCGCGTGATGGTGCAGGGCTATCACGGCACCGGCAAGTCGACGCATATCGAGCAGGTCGCGGCGCGGCTCAACTGGCCGTGCATCCGCATCAACCTCGACGCCCATATCAGCCGCATCGACCTGATCGGCCGCGACGCGATCGTGTTGAAGGACGGCAAGCAGGTCACTGAATTCCGCGAGGGCCTGCTCCCCTGGGCGCTGCAGACCCCCACGGCGCTGGTGTTCGACGAATATGACGCCGGCCGCCCCGATGTGATGTTCGTGATCCAGCGCATCCTCGAGACCGAGGGCAAGCTGACCCTGCTCGATCAGAACCGCGTGATCCGCCCGAACCCCTATTTCCGCCTGTTTGCGACCGCCAACACGGTGGGCCTGGGCGATACCAGCGGGCTTTATCACGGCACGCAGCAGATCAACCAGGGCCAGATGGACCGATGGAACATCGTCGTCACGCTCAACTATCTGCCCGCCGCGGTCGAGGCGCAGATCGTGCTTGCCAAGTCGGGCGAATATGATCAGCCCGAGGGCAAGGCGACCGTCGAGAACATGGTCCGCGTGGCTGACCTGACCCGCAAGGGCTTCATCAACGGCGACATCTCGACGGTGATGAGCCCGCGCACGGTCATCACCTGGGCCCAGAATGCGCTGATCTTCAAGGATGTCGGCTTCGCCTTCCGCCTCTCGTTCCTCAACAAGTGCGACGAAGCGGAGCGTGCGCAGGTGGCCGAATATTATCAGCGCGTGTTCGGCAAGGATCTGCCCGAAAGCGTGGTGGCGAAGGCTTGAGCGGGAACGGGCCGGAAGACGATCCGCTCCATCCCAGCCGGTGGAAGAGCAATTGGCGGGACGATCCCGACGGCCCTATCAGCGGCGACGACCTCGCCTATCTCAAGGATCTGGTCCATTCGCGCATGGGTTTCGAGACCGAGCGTTTCAGCGCGGTGAAGCACGAACCGGCCCCACCCCCTCCGCCGCCGCTTACGCGCTGGCAACGCATTTGGCGCAGTCTGCGGCGCGGCTAGGCGTGCCCGCTCTTGCGATTGCGGCCACTGCCGCTCAATAGGCGGATATGGCCGTCGACTCCCCCCTCGATCAACTGCGCAACGTGCTGGGCGGCACCGCGCGCGCGCTTTCGGGCGAGGCGGAGGCGGAACTGAGCTTCACCGCCGATGCGCCGCGACAGGATGGCAAGGCGATCAAGGTGCCGATGCCGTCGCGCTCGCTGCCCGCCGATCAGGTGGCCGAGGCGCGGGGCTTTGCGGACAGTTTCGCGCTGCGCCTGAAATATCATGACAATGGGTTGCATCTGAAGAGCGCGCCGAGCGAGGCGGTGGCGCGATCGGTGTTCGACGCGGTGGAGACCGCCCGCGTAGAGGCGCTCGGTTCGCGTGGCTATGCGGGAATCGCCGCGAATCTCGATCATGCGCTGGAAATGCGGCTCAAGTCCGATCCGATCTCGCGCGCGCGCAATCGCGAGGAAGTGCCGCTGTCGACGGCCGTGCAGATGATCGTGCGCGAACGGCTGACCGGGCGCGAGGCGCCGGCCAGCGCGGCGATGGGCATGGCGCTGATCCGCGAATGGATCGAGGAGCGCGCCGGCGACGATCTCGATGCGCTGCGCCTGGTGATCGATGACCAGCAGGCTTTCGCGGGGCTCACCGCCAAGCTGCTTCGCGACCTGGAACTGGTCGAAGGCGACATGCTGCCCGACGAGGATGACGAAGGCGGGGGGGACGACGAAGGCAGCGAAGACCAGGACCAGCCCGGCGACGAGGATGGCGAATCAGAGGCCCAGCAGGGCGAGGGCCAGATGGAGGCGCGCGGCGAGGAGCGCGATTCCGAAGCGGGCGAAGAGGGCGAGCAGCAGCAATCCGACGCGATGGACGATGGCGAGGGCGAGCCCGGGGACGAAGGGGAGGACGGCATGCTGCCGACGCGCCCCAATCGCCCATGGAGCGACCTGCCGCCGCAATTCGAATACAAGCCCTATACGCGCCAGTTCGACGAAGAGGTGCTGGCGACCGACCTGTGCGATCCCGAGGAGCTGGACCGGCTGCGCTCCTATCTGGACCAGCAACTGGTTCATCTCCAATCGGCGGTGACCAAGCTCGCCAACCGGCTCCAGCGCCGGCTGATGGCCCAGCAGAACCGCAGCTGGGACTTCGATCAGGAGGAAGGCATCCTCGATGCCGCGCGGCTGGCGCGCGTCGTGGTCAACCCCATGCTGTCGCTCAGCTACAAGCATGAGCGCGACACCGAGTTCAAGGACACGGTGGTCACGCTGCTGATCGACAATTCGGGATCGATGCGCGGACGGCCGATCTCGATCGCGGCGATTAGCGCGGACATCCTTGCGCGCACGCTGGAGCGGGTGGGGGTCAAGACCGAGATATTGGGCTTCACCACCCGCGCATGGAAAGGCGGGCAGAGCCGAGAGAAATGGCTGGCCGAGGGGCGCCAGCCGCAGCCGGGCCGACTCAACGACATCCGCCATATCCTGTACAAGCAGGCCGACGAGCCATGGCGCCGGGCGAAGAAGTCGCTCGGGCTGATGATGCGCGAGGGGCTGCTCAAGGAGAATATCGACGGCGAGGCCTTGCTCTGGGCGCACAACCGGCTGATCGGACGTCCCGAAGACCGCAAGATCTTGATGGTGATCTCGGACGGCGCGCCGGTTGACGATTCGACGCTGTCGGTGAATTCGGGATCGTATCTGGAGCGCCATCTGCGGCAGGTGATCGCCTGGATCGAAAGTCGCTCGCCGGTCGAGCTGGTGGCGATCGGGATCGGCCACGACGTGACGCGCTATTATGCGCGGGCGGTGACGATCATGGATGCGGAGCAGCTTGCGGGCACGATGGTCGAGCAGCTCGCGGCGCTGTTCGACAGCGAATGAACGTCGAGCCGCCCGAAGGCGGCTTCCACGGGCCTCTCAAGCGTTCGGTGACGATCGCGGGGCATCAGACATCGATCAGCCTGGAGCCGATCTTCTGGGAAGCGCTGGAGACGGCCGCCGGGGATTTGGGCTTGCCGCTCAATGCGCTGGTCGCCGCGATCGACCATGCGCGCATCGGCGCGGATGAACCGCCCAATCTGGCCAGCGCGATCCGCACCTGGCTGATGGATCGGACGCGTAACCCAGCATAATTGCGACAATCCTGCGAATTACTCGCAATAGCGTTGACTCTGAGAACGCTTCGCAATAGCCGCCCCTTCATAACAAGGAAGGGATTCCCAGTGATTCGTAACGCTCCTGCGGCGGGCCGCACGCCAGCCTATCTCGCGCTCGCAGCGGTCGGCTTCATCGCCACCGCGCCTGCACATTCGGCGTCACCAGAGGAAGACAAGCCGACGGCGGCAGACGACCAGCAGGATCGCAGCGACAGCCAGATCGTCGTTACCGGCGTTCGCGTCGAACAGGTGGGCCCCAAGACGACCGCACCGCTGGTCAACACTCCGCGTTCGGTAGTTGTCCTGCCCGCGCAGGTGATCGAGCAGACCGGATCTGCAAGCCTTTCCGAGGCGCTGCGCACCGTGCCCGGCATCACCTTCGGCGCGGCGGAGGGCGGCAATCCGATCGGCGACCGTCCCTTCATCCGCGGGTTTGACGGCCAGGGCTCGACCTTTGTGGACGGCGTGCGCGACATCGCGGCGCAGACGCGCGAGGTCTTCGCCACCGAACAGGTCCAGATCGTGCGTGGCTCGGATTCGACGCTGGGCGGACGCGGCAGCGCGGGCGGATCGATCAACATCGTCTCGAAGCTTCCCGTCACGGGCGATTTCGCTCGCGCCAATGCCAGCGTCGGAACATCGGACTACAAGCGCTTCACGGTAGATGTGAACCGTGAGCTGGGCAGCAATATCGGTGTTCGCATCGCTGGCATGTGGCACGACCAGGATGTAGCGGGACGCGACGCAGTGTGGTCGCAGCGCTGGGGCGTGGCACCATCGGTCACGCTGGGCCTGGGCACCGATACCCGCCTGACTGCGGCTTATTATTATCTGGAGAGCCACGAACTGCCCGATAGCGGCATTCCGTTCCTCTACACGCTGGGCAATCATCCGGGCACCGGCGAGGTCGAGACCGGACCCGCGATCGGCCGCATCACCACGGCGGGCGGCGTGACCGGGACCGTGAAGCGCACCGCGTTCTACGGCCTGAAGAGCCGCGACTTCCGCGACGCCACCACCCATCAGGCAACGCTTCGGGCCGAGCATGATTTCGGGAACGTGACGCTGCGCAACACCTCGCGCTGGTCGCGCAATGACCAATCCTACATCTTCCTTCTGCCCGACGACAGCCAGGGCAATGTCTATGGCACCGCGGCGACCAACCCGACGACGGGCGCGGCGGGAGCGCGTGGCGATGTCCTGACCGGCGGCTATGTGTGGACCCGTGCGAACACGCGCTATGGCTCCACTACCGTCATGACCAACCAGACCGACCTGTTCGGTACGTTCGACACGGGCTCGATCAAGCACAGCTTCGCGCTGGGTGCGGAGTTCAACTTCGAGAAGGCGCGCCGGGGCACCTTCGTCAGCCGCGGCTTTCTGACCACTGCCGGCGCGGAAACGCTGGCAAGTGGCAGCACGATTAGCCCGCGCTGCAACACGGCGACGATCGCGCGCTATTATTGCGCCAGTCTGTTCAATCCCAACCCGAACGCGCCATGGGTCAATTACGCTAGCGACACCTCGACGGCGCAGGCACCCATCGTGAAGACTTTGCTGGGTGGGGAGACGCAGAACGAGGCCAGCACCGCGAGCATCTATGCGTTCGATTCGATCACGCTGCTGCCGTCGCTGATCCTCAACCTGGGCGTGCGCTATGACCACTTCACCAGCAAGGTGACGCCGGGCCGGACCTATGCCCAGGCGCTTGCCGACGCTCCGGGCTTCACGCTGGAACGCACCGACAAATTGTTCAACTGGCAGGCTGGCTTGGTCTTCAAGCCGACCCGCAATACCAGCCTCTATGCAAGCTACGCCACCGCCGCGACGCCGCCCAACGCGCTGCTTGGCGAAGGGCAGGAAGGCAATAGCCTGGGCACGGCAAATACGCCCGCAGCCCTGGCCGTGCTCGACAGCCTGAAGACCGAGAAGACCCGGTCGTACGAGGTTGGAGCCAAGGCCGACCTGTTCGAGAACCAGCTCGCGCTGACGCTGGCGCTGTTCCAGACGGATACCGACAATGCCCGCGTCACCGGCCCGAACAACACGATCGAGTTCATCGGCAAGCGCCGTATCCGGGGCGTGGAATTTAGCTTCAACGGCAATGTGACCAGCTGGCTCACGGTCTTTGGCGGCTACACCTATCTGGATCCCAAGATCGTCGATGGCGGCTTCACCGCGCTCACCGCACCGGCAGTCGGCGCGCAGGCGGCCAAGGTGGTGCTGGTGCCGTCGGTCAACACGGGCCGGATGGCGACCCAGACCGCGAAGAACAGCTTCACCCTATGGGCTGACGTAAAGCCCCTTCCCGGCCTCAGCATCGGGGGCGGCGCGTTCTACACGAGCAAGCAATATGGCGGATATGCCGACAATCGCTCGGCGACGCAGAGCGCGGCAGGCGTGGTGACGGTCAACCCGGCCACCAAGATATTGTCGCGCACGATCCCCGAATATTGGCGCTTCGACGCGCGGCTCGGCTATTCGGTCACGCCGAATATCGAGCTGAGCGTCAACGTGCAGAATTTGACCGACAAGGTCTATTTCACCCAGGCCTATACCAATCACTATGCGGCGATCGCGCCGGGCCGCTCGGCCTTTGCCACGATCGGAGTGAAGTTCTGATCGACGATCTCTCTCCGGAGGAAGTGGCCGCCCGCCTGTCCGGTTCGCCGGAGGAGCGGGCGGCGCTAATTCGGCAGGGGGCGGAGGAAGGCGTGGCGGAGGCGCAGGCGGTGCTGGGCCAGATGCTGCTCGACATGGGCAAGGGCGCGGAGGGTTTCGCCTGGTTCAACAAGGCCGCCGCGCAGGGCCATCTGATGGCGCTAAACATGGTCGGGCGTTGCTATGATCTCGGCTGGGGCGTGGCCGTGGACAAGGTCCGCGCCGCCGAATGCTTCCGCATCGCGGCCGAGCGCGGGCTGGAATGGGGCATGTATAATTATGCCACGGCGCTGACGCTTGGCGAAGGATTGACCGAGGACAAAGCCGCGGCGCTCGCCTGGTTCGAGAAGGCAGCGGCGATGGGCAATGCCAAGGCGATCAACTATATCGGCAGCTTCCATGAGGATGGCTGGGTGGTGGCGAAAGATATGGAGAAAGCGGCGGGATTTTATAGGCTTGCCGCCGAGGGCGGCGACTTTCGCGGAGCGTTTAATCATGCGCGGATGATGGCCGGCACCGGGCGCATGGAAGAGGCGCGGGAATGGATCGGGCGGTGCTTCGAGACCGCGACGCCGGGATTTGCCGAGAAGGCCCGCGCCTTCCTCGCGGCATCGCCCTGGCCGGAGCTAAGGGGATGCTGATCGCCATCCCGGATCTGCTCTCGGCGGACGAAGTCACGCGGGTGCGCGGGATCATTGACGCGGCCGAATGGGTGGACGGAAACGTCACTTCGGGTGAGCAATCCATGCTCGCCAAGCGCAACGAGCAACTGCCCGAGGGCAGCCCGGCGCACCGCGAGGCGGGGGCGATCATCCTCGACGCGCTGGCGCGTTCGGCGCTGTTCGTGGCGGCGGCGCTGCCGCTCAAGGTCTTCCCGCCCTTGTTCAATCGCTATGCGGGAGGACAGGCGTTTGGGGCGCATGTCGATAGCGCCATTCGGATCCAGCGGGGGAGCGATTTCCGGATTCGGAGCGACCTTTCGATGACTCTCTTCCTGGAACATCCGGACGACTATGTTGGCGGCGATCTCGTCATCGAGGATACATTCGGCGAGAAGAAAGTGAAGCTGGGTGCCGGGCACGCGATCCTTTATCCATCGTCGAGCGTGCACCGCGTCGAACCGGTGACGCAGGGCACCCGGGTGGCGAGCTTTTTCTGGATCCAGTCGATGGTGCGCGACGACAATGCGCGGCGGATTCTGTTCGAGATGGACCAGGGCGTGCAGGGCGCGGCGACGGCGCTGGGGCAGGGCGATCCATCGGTGATCGCGCTGACGGGCGTGTACCACAATCTGTTGCGGCGCTGGGCGGACGCCTGAGCCAGATTTCAGAAGAAGAAGCGGGACCCCGGGTCGGAGCCCGGGGTGACGGGTGAAGTTGGCCCGACGCCTGAGCCGGATTGCGGGGCGGAGTGCGCGACCTTCGTGCCAGAGCTTGGAGCGCGGTACTTGCGGCGTGCCCCTCTCCCCGGCCCTCTCCCCTGAAGGGGAGAGGGAGATCAACTCAGCAAGGCCTCCAATGCTGGCGAGAGGTGTTCGGTCACGCCGGTTTCGGTTCGGACGACCATATGCGCGGCGAGGCGCTGGCTTTCGGCGAGCGCCATGCCGGCGGGGCCGAGCACGGTGAGCGCGGTCGCCCAGGCATCGGCGAGCATGCAGTGCGGGTGGAGCACGGTCACCGAGGCAACGCCATTATCCAGCGGGCGTCCGGTGCGCGGATCGAGCGTGTGCGCATAGCTTTTGCCGGCATGGACGAAGGCGCGGCGATAATCGCCCGACGTGGCGATCGAGAGGCCGTGGAGCGCGACGCGCATGGGCGCGAGCACAGCGCCCGGCACCGGCTCCAGATCGACCCACCAGGGCTGGCCATCGGGCTTGATCCCCTCGCCGCGAAGTTCGCCGCCGACTTCGATCAGGAAGTCGCGCTGGCCGAGCCCGAGCAGACGCTCCGCCACGGCATCGACGCCATACCCCTTCGCGATGCCCGAGAAATCGAGCGCGGCGGGCGCGAGGCGGCGGGCGCGGCGGCCGTCCTGCTCGATATGCCGCGCGCCGGAGACTGCCAGAGCCGCGCCGACCGCTGCATCATCGGGGAAGGGACGGGGCCCTGCGGGGCCGAAGCCCCATAGATCGGCAAGCGCGCCCATCGCGGGATCGAACGCGCCGCCGCTGGCGCTCGCCACATCGAGCGCGGCGCGCAGCACGGTTTCGAAAGCCGGCGGCAGAGGCTGCCAGCGGCCGGGATCGCTGGCGTTGAAGCGGCCGAGATTCGAGCCCGCTTCCCAATGGCTCATCTGGGCGACGACCCCGTCGAGCGCCTCCTGGACCGCAGCGGCGAGACCGGGCGCGCCGCCCGCGATCCGCGCGGACCAGGTCGTGCCCATCGTCTCGCCGCGCAGCGTGGCAATGCCAGCGCCCGCCTGCCGGCGGTGGAACGCTGCCGGAGACAGGCTGGCGGGGATCGCGATGCGAGGGGTCAGCGGGCGGGAAATCAGGGCGCGAGCACCTCAAGCGTCGTGATGTATGCGAGGCGGCGCTGCGGCTGGCCCGGTGCGGCGGGAGCGCCTTCGGGCGTGACGTTGAGCCAGTACATGCCGGGGCCGGGCCAGTTGATCACGACCTTGCCCTGCGCATCGGTCTTGAGATCGATCGGATTGAGCGCATCGCGATACCGGATGCCGCCCTGGATCGCGGTGACCTTCAGGTTCGCGCCGGGCTTGCCATCGGTCATGAACTGGAAGGTGGCGGGTTCGCCGACGATCAGGTCGTTCGGATGGGTGACCGGCACCAGCTCGATGCCGCGCCCGCTGGTCTTGAACACCGTGTTGGTCGGAGCGCCCTGGGTGATGAAGGTCTCGTTGCGCCCGATCGATTCGGAGGTCGTCACGTCGGTCGCGCCCGCGGGGATCGCGGCGGCGAGCGTGGCGGCGGTGGTGCCGCGCGGAAGCTGCTTCGTCTCGCCGTTCAGCTTGTAGCTGCCGACAACGCCTTCGTTGAGGATCGACAGACGATAGGTGCCCTGCTGGGTGAGATGCAGATCGAAGGTCGCGCGGAACTTGCCGACAGCGTGGTTCTCGATCTTGCCCTCGGTGCCGTCTGGCTGGAACACGGTGGGGATCTGCACGAGCGGGCGATGATCGAAGAAGAACACTTCGTTCGATGCCGCCGCATCGACGGTGACGTAATTATCGGTGCCCGAAACGATCGTGGACGAAGGCAGCAGCCAGGCGCGGTGGGCATATGCGGCGGGAGCGGCGACCACGGCCAGGGCGGCGATGGCGATCATGGGATTGCGCAGGTTCATCGATTCGGCTCCTGGATCAGCGCTTGAGGGTCATGGAAACGGCGCCAAGCTCATGGGCGCCCTTGCCGCTGGCGGAAACGGCGGTCTTGCCGTCCCAGTTGAACGAGAGGGTTACGGCCTCGCGCCCGCCCGCTTCGCGCGCGGCCTCGACGATCAGGCGATAGGCGCCCGGCGTGAGGTTCGGCATCGAGCCGCGCCCGCCGGTGAAATTGAGCTTGTGCGTGCCGGGCGCGCGGGTGGCGCCGGTAATGCCATCGGCGGGGAAGGCGATGCTGCGGCCCGAGGCGCGCCACCATTGGCGCACGTCGCGCAGCCATTTGGTGCCTTCGCCTTCGCTGCCCTTGAGATCGAAATCGTACCAGACCGCGATGGTGCGCGGGGTGACGCCCTCTTTCTCCAGCCAGATCGCCACATAGGGGCGGTGATATTCGGCGACGGTAAGCTTGGGGATGGCGACCGACAGATCGAGCGTCTGCGCGTTTGCCGCAGGGGTGAACGCGGCGCCTCCCAGCGCGGCGGCGGTCAATCCGGTGATGCGGAACTGCATGAGCGTACCTTTGCCTAGTGAATCAGGAAGATGGCGATGATCGCCGGGATGACGAGGCCGAGACCGACCAGCGGCCAGGTGCTCTTGCGATGCTTCGAGTGCATCTGGAGCAGCACGAGCCCGGTGAGCGAGAAGATCACGCAGGCCAGCACGAAGATGTCGATGAACCATTTCCATACGGTGCCCGCGTTGCGCCCCTTATGGAGATCATTGAGATAGGCGATCCAGCCGCGCGAGCTGACCTCGCTGGTGACCGCGCCCGTTTCGCGATCGATCGCGATCCATGCATCGCCGCCGGGGCGGGGCATGCCGAGATAGATTTCGTCGCTGCGCCATTCGGCTTCGCCATCGGCCTTCATCTTTAGGCTGTCCGCGACGAATTTGGCGACATTGGCGGGAAGCGGCTTCCGGGAATCGGGGGCGTCGTCCGGCTTCACTTCGGCGAGCAGGGGCGCGGGAAGCTGCGCGGTGGCCTCTACCGACTTTGGCGACCCTTCGATCTCACCGGCATGGTTGAGCGTGAAGCCGGTGATCGCGAAGAGCATCAGCCCGATCAGGCTGATCGCCGAGCTCATCCAGTGCCAGGTATGGAGCTGCTTCAGCCAGAAGCTCTTCCGGCTGCGCTTTCGGGGAGCCGGTGCGGCGGTTGCATCCATGAGGGGGTACTAGACTCGGGAGGTTGGAAACGATGCCCGGCTATTAACGCGAACGATTCGCAATTGCAAACGTTGCGGCATGATTCCCTCTCTCCGCTTGCGGGGAGAGGGAGGGAGCCGCGAAGCGACGGAAGGGAGAGGGGGCGGTGAGTTTGTGCGCAAACTGCCCCTCTCCCGGCCTCGCTTTGCTCGGCCACCCTCTCCCCTGAAGGGGAGAGGGGTTTGGGGGGTCATTCCCGCCCGAGCAGCACCCGGGCCTGGCCGGCGATCTGGGCCAGCATGGCGGCGTTGGGGACTGCCGACTGGCGGGCGCGGGCGATGAGCTGGGCGAATTGCGCCACGCGCGCGGCATTTTCGGCGAGCCAGGCTTCGACCGTGGCCTGCGGATCCTTGCCGTGATCGCGGGCGAGGAATTCGAGGCGGATCTGTTGGAAATCGCGCGCAAGGCCCGCGATGAGCAACCGTTCCCACGGATCGCCGGTGGTGATCCGCGCCGCGACCGACTGCGCCCAGTCCAGCCCCAGCGCCTGGCCGAGCGCGGTGAAGGCGCGGGTGAGCACGGTCTCATCGATCCCGCGCCGCACGCCCAGCTCGGCAAGCCCGACCGCGCCGTCGAGCTCGAAAAGCCGGACGACCTTGGCGACCAGATCGCGCGGCGCTCCCGCGGCTTCGAGCCTGGCCGAGATGCGACCCGATTGGGCGCGAACCTCGTCGAGCATCAGCGCCTTTGCGTGGCTGTCGAGCGCGTCGATGCCGGGCTTGAGGCGCGCGGTTACCTGGGCCGGGCTGGCGCCGGGCCGGGCGATGCGGAGGAGATCGGCAACCTGGCCGCGCGCGGCGACCGCGACTTCATCGAGCAAGGCGATGCGCGCGGCTTCGCTGATCTGCGCGGTTTCCACCGCTTCCCAGATCGCGGGCAGGCCGAACAGCCGCTCGGCCACCGCGAACATCGCCGCGATATCGGCCATCGACGCGCCTTCCTCTTCGGCAAGCTCGAAGGGGTGGAGCACGCCGAGGCGGTTGATCACGCGGTTTGCCAGCTTGGTCGCGACGATCTCGCCGCGCAGGCGATGCTCGTCGATCGCCTTGCCGAAGCGCTGCTGCATCGCCGGCGGGAAGGCCGCGTGGAGATCGCTTTCGAGCGCGGGATCATGGCCGAGGCCGGCATGCTCGATCGCGTCCTGAAGCGCGAGCTTGGCCGAGGCGAGCAGGATCGCAAGCTCGGGGCGGGTGAGGCCGCGGCCATCCTGAGCGCGGCGGAGCAGATCGTCGTTCGAGCCCAACCCTTCGACCGCGCGATCGAGGCGGCCCGAGCCTTCGAGGATCTCGATGACGCGGACATAGGAGGGCAGCGAGACCGCGCCGTCATTCTCCATGAAGGAGAGTGCGAGCGTCTGGAGCCGGTTATCCTCCAGCACCAGATGCGCGACATCGTCGGTCATCGAGACGAGCAATTGGTTGCGATCCTCGAATTCCAGGCGGCCCTCGATCATCTCGCGGTTCAATGCGATCTTGATGTTGACCTCGTTATCCGAGCAATCGACGCCGGCCGAATTGTCGATGAAATCGGTGTTGATGCGCCCGCCGCGCGCCGCGAAGGCGATGCGCGCCGCCTGGGTCACGCCCAGATTTGCGCCTTCGCCGACGACCTGGCAGCGCAATTGCTCGGCATTGACGCGCAGGCGATCATTGGCGGGATCGCCGACCTCGCCATGGCTCTCGCTCGCGGCCTTGATATAGGTGCCGATGCCGCCGAACCAGAGCAGGCCGACCTGCATGCGCAGGATCGCCGAGATCAGCGAGGTGGGGTCCATCTCCGCCGCATCGACGCCGAGCATGGCGCGGACCTCGGCGCTCAAGGGGATCGATTTCTCGCTGCGCGCGAAGACGCCGCCGCCCTTCGAGATCAGCTTCGGATCATAATCGGCCCAGCTGGAGCGGGGGAGCGCGAACATGCGGTTCCGTTCGGCCCAGCTCTTCGCCGGATCGGGATCGGGATCGAAGAAGATGTGGCGGTGATCGAACGCGGCGACCAGCTTGATCGCTTTCGACAGGAGCATGCCGTTGCCGAACACGTCGCCCGACATATCGCCGCAGCCCGCGACGGTGACGGGTTCGGACTGGATGTCGGTGCCCATCTCGAGGAAGTGGCGGCGGACCGAGACCCAGGCGCCGCGCGCCGTGATCCCCATCGCCTTGTGATCATAGCCGACCGAGCCGCCGCTGGCGAAGGCATCGCCCAGCCAGAAATTGCGCTCGATCGCGATGGCGTTGGCAACGTCGGAGAAGGTGGCGGTGCCCTTGTCGGCGGCGACGACGAAATAGGGGTCTTCGCCGTCGAGGATCGCGACGGACTCGGGGTGGACGACCTTGCCGCTGACGATATTGTCGGTGATCGACAGCAGCGAGCGGATGAAGATGCGGTAGCTCTCCGTGCCTTCGGCGAACCATGCATCGCGGTCGATCGCGGGCGAGGGGAGCTGCTTGGCGTAGAAGCCGCCCTTCGCGCCCGTCGGCACGATGACGGCGTTCTTGACGCGCTGCGCCTTCATCAGCCCGAGGATCTCGGTGCGGAAATCGTCGCGCCGGTCTGACCAGCGCAGACCCCCGCGCGCGACCGGGCCGGCACGCAGATGGATGCCCTCTACGCGGGGGCTGTACACCCAGATCTCGCGCCACGGCAGCGGGGCGGGGAGGCCGGGGACGCGCGCGCTGTCGAGCTTGAAGGCGAGCGCTTCCTTCGCGGCGGGGGCGAAGGCGTTGGTGCGCAATGTTGCCAGCACGACGCCGCGCAGCGTGCGCAGGATGCGGTCGTCATCGATCGCGGAGACCTTGTCGAGCCCGGCGTCGATCGCCTTGCCCGCAGCCTCGATCGCGCCGGCATCCTTCCCTGCGCGGGCAGGATTGTGCGCCGCGTCGAACTGCTCGATCAGCCCGGCGGCGACCTTGGGCGCGCGGCGGAGCGCATCGACCACGGTGGCCATGCCATAGCTCATGCCGGTCTGGCGCAGATAGCGGAACCAGGCGCGGAACAGGACGACCGAGGCAGGGGCCATGCCGCTTTCGACGATCAGCCGGTTGAACAGGTCGTTCTCCGCCGTGCCCTCCAGCACCGCCGCGATGGCGCTCTCGATCGTCGCGAGATCGCCCGCGAGATGGGGTGCCTCTACCTGGAAGTCATGGACGAACGCCCCGCCCGAAAGCTGGCTGGGCACTTCCTCGATCACGCGGAAGCCGAAATTCTCGAACACCGGCACCGCATCCGACAGCGCCAGCGCGCCGCCCTGGGCATAGAGCTTGATGCGGTAATTGCCTTCCTTCGTGGTCGGCGTGATCCGCACCGAACGATCGCCCGGGCCATCGAGCGTGGCGATGCGCAGGATGTCGCTGGCGGCTTCCTCCGGCGTGGCGGTGGCGCGATAGGCGGCGGGGAAGGCGTTGGCGAAGCGCAGCGCGAGGCGCGTGGAGGCCGCACCCGCGAGATCGCCCAAAGCGGCCTCGACCGCCGGCACCCAGCCGCGCATCATCCGCTCAAGCTGGTCGTCGAGCTTCTCCGCATCGGGCATCACCCCGCCATGGCGCAGATCGAGCGTGAAGCGCAGCAGCGCGACGACGCCGTCTTCCAGCGCGATCGACCAGTTGATCAGCGTGGCGTTTGCCGCCTCTTCGAGCATCGCGCCCACCGCCTGGCGGCGGCTGGTGGCGATCTCGTCGCGCGGGAGCCACACGAAGGCGAACAGATGCCGCCCGAGCGGGCTCTTGACCAAGACGAGCTTCGAGCGCGGGCGATCCGCGACCGACATGGAGGTGAGCACGAGCTGTTCGAGCGAATCCACGTCGAACGCGGTGGTCAGATCGTGCGGCAGCGCGGTGAGCGCGTGCGCCATCGCCTTGCCGGTATGCCCCTTGGGATCGAATCCGAACTTCTGCTCGAGCCTGCCCAGCCGCTCGCGCAGCACCGGAACCTCGTCGGGCGCGGTGAACAGCGCCGCGCTGGTCCACAGCCCGGAATGGATCGACAGGCCGGTGACCTGGCTGCCGGTGAGGATCGGAACGACCACGATATCGAAGGGCACGCGGCGGTGCACCGGCGAGATCGAATTGGACTTGAGCAGCAACGGCGCCTCGCCGCCCTTGCGGAAATAATCGATCGCGGCGTGGCGCGATGCTTCGGCGAGGACAGGGGTTTCAAGATCGTAGCGGGCGATGCCGAGCTGATCGCTGATCGCGCCATCCACCGTCCAGTTCTCATGCCCCAGCAGCGTCATCGCGCCATCGTGGAACCAGCGCAGCAGCTTGCCGCCCTCCTTGCTGGGCACCGCCGCAGCATCGGCCGCCATCGCGGTTTGCAGCGCGCGCCAGTCATGCACCGCGTCGCGGACCTGATCGAGCACCCGCTCAAGCTCGGCGACAAGCTCGCGCCGGGTGCGCGCATCGGCGCGGTCCATCTCGATATAGACCATGGACTCGCGCGCGGCGGCGGCATCGTCCGAATCGATCGCAGTGAGCTTGCCCGCAGCATCGCGCGACACGGCGATCACGGGATGGAGGATGCGCTGGATCGCGATATCGTGCGCGCCGATCGCAGCGGCGATCGAATCCACCAGGAAGGGCATGTCGTCGTTGATGACCGCCAGCCGCATCCGGCGGCGATCACCCGCCATGAACGTGGCGAGGGCGATTCGCGGCGTTCCCGCTCCGCGCACAGCGGCGGTTTCGGCGACGAAATCGGCCGCCTCCGCACGCTCAGCTTCGTTGAAGCTTTCCAACTCTCCCGGCAGCGCTCCTTCGAGCAGCCGCGCCTCGAACGCTCGCGTAAGCGACGTCATCATGTTCTTCATGGAAGGAAGCGCTACTCCCCCCGAGTCAGCGCTTCAAGGCCGCGAAGCAGTTTCAGGTGAAACTATTTTCAGGCGGCGGCCTTGCGGATCGTGCGTTCGGTGAGCGGCGTATCGGCAAGCTGGGCGAGGATATCCATGCCCTTCTTGCCCTTGCGCGCGAGCAGCACGACGAACTCGCCATCGGCGGGCAGATCGATGTGCGCGATCGGCGGGCGGCTGCGCAATTCCTCGGCGATCCTGGCGAATCGATCTGGCCGGGGCGCGGGACGGCGATGCGCGCGCTCCGCGGCGACGACGCCCTTGATGCCACCGTCGGCCGCATCGAGGAACGAATCGAGCCCGCCCGAAGGCACGCCGGTGCGCCGCGCAAAGCTGAGCACGGCAGCGAATTCGGTGAGGCGCGTCTTGTCGTAATCGGCGCCGAAGACCAGCTTGACCGCCGGCGTCATCGGCGCGCGCGCCTGGGCCTTGAGCCCGGCATCCTCGAGCAATTCGGCATAAGCGGCCTGATCGCTTTCGGCGGCGAGCGCGAAATCATAGCTGCGGGCAAGCGCGCGATAGAGCGCCGAACGGCTGCGCGTATCCGATGCGCGCGCGGCCGCGGCCGATTCGCGCGCAAGGAACAGCCGGTCCGCCAGCGTCGAATCGACCGCCGCGCCGGCGGCCAGATCTTCGGCAATCAGGTCGTCGCCCGCATCAAAGCCTGCGCTGGGCCCATCGGCCCAGACCGGCGCGGGGATGGCGGGCGAAGGCGCGGTGCGGCGCGCCTCATCCACCTCGGCATTGAGCCGGGCCTGAGTCGCGGCGTCGACCAGTTCCTTCCAGTTGATCACGCCGTAAATGAAATCGATCTCCTCGCCGTTCGACGAGAAGGGCATCAGGATGCCGCGATACATGGTGTTGTGCCCGCGCGTGCCGACGAATTCGGCCTCGAAGCCGATCGGCGCGCGATTGGCGATGATCTGGAGATAATGATCGGTCAGGCGCGAAAGCAGCGAGCGGCTGGGCACCTGGGCGACGAGCGTGATCGTGGCGTCGAGCCCGGTTTCCTCGCGCAGCGCCTTGCCCAGGAAGCGAATCGCGGGATCGTCGATCCCCTGCGAGAAATCGAGCAGCACCGAATGCGCGCCGAAATCGGAGATGCTGCCGGGGTCCAGGTCCTCGATAGAGGGATAGGCGCGGCCGCGGAGCAACGAAACCCAGTGATTGTAGGCGCGCACGTGCATCCGGCGTTCGTCGGTGCCGATATCCAGCGGCCGATCCGACACGGCCTCGTTCGGCTCCGGATCACCCGAACCGAGCGGATCGTTGATGCCGCGAGACATATCCATGCACATGCTCCACTCCGGGCGAACACTGCCCGTTTGTCCAATTGCATCCTTGTGCACGCCATGTGGTAAACGCCGCGTAAAGCCGCCGCGACCGGAAGGGATCGTATCGCAATGCCCTTGCTGGCGCTTGTCAGCCCCGAATTGTGCTGGTAAGCGCGCCGCTCTTCGAGGGCACACACCCTTGCACCAGGCCGCTTTAGCTCAGCTGGTAGAGCATCGCATTCGTAATGCGGGGGTCACAGGTTCGAGTCCTGTAAGCGGCACCACCTACTTTATGGCGTAGAAACAAGGACAAGCGGGCGGCGCCTTGAGGAAGGGCTTTAGGATAGGTGCGGCGTTTGGGTCTTGCGTGGGGTGCTTTGGGTGGGGAACTGGGCGCGACCTACGCTCCACGCACATGAGAAAGGTACCACAGATCGTCCGACTGAATTAGCTCAGGCAGCCGCTATTGGGCCGGTTGCTGCCTGTCCGCTTTCGGTCAACTGGCAACGAAAGCGGAAGCGCTTTCATGTGGCGTCGTAGCCGCAATGAAACATAGACATTTGCGGTATCTTCGTCGACGGCATCGTTTAGCGCGCATCATGCGCGCAATCGCGATATCTCCGTGCCGAACGGTCCAGAGCGGGTGCATTCTGGCACGCCGAACGGATGAACTCCCGCCAAGTATCGACTATATGGGAACCGCGGCGTAACCCACGCGGCCGCCAATGGGGGATGATTGAGCGACCGGGATGACATCATCGCAGCAGCGGCAGCGGGCACGCTGCCCGAGTTGTTCGTCGAGCGGCTGCGCCGGCACCATACCGACGAACTCGGCAAGGCGTTTCGCGCGACGCTGACCCAACTTCACAATGACGGTACGATCGACGTGCTCGAACCCGCACGCATGATCCAGACTTCCCCCATCAACCAGCATGATTTCTTTACGGTGATGCACGTTTATACCGAGTTGATCCCGGCGCTGGACGCCAGCGTCCCGCACACGCTCGCAGCCGTCAAAGCGCTCTCAACACGCGCCGGCGAGGATCTGGCCTCGGGCATGCCCAATGGCGCCTATCGGACCTGGGCCGAACAGGGCAGCCGGGCACGCGATACGCTCGAGGCGATCAGCCCCGAGGATGGCGACGATGCCGCCTATGTTTTCCTGGCGTTGCAGGCGCTGGCGAAAACCGAACCCGATGCGGCGCTCGACCGCGCAGCCCTTTATGTCGGCGGCAATGCCGGGCCGGCGCGCTCGGCCGCAGCCAAGGCGATCGGCACATTGGACCTCACCGACGCCGTACGGCGCACCCGCGCCGTCGACGCCCTCACCGCCAATGCTGCGAGCGCCGATGACAACAGCCTCGGCCATATCCTGTCGGCGATCTGCGAAATCGCCAAAGCCCATCCCGACACCCACGCCCGCGCCGCTGCGCTGATCGAAGCCAATGTCGAGCGTACCGGCGCGAGCTAGGTCGCAAGGCCGGGCAGCGCCGCGTGCTGATCGCGGTGATGCTGATCAATCTAACGATGTTCGCCGCCGAGTTCGGCGGCGGACTTGTCGCACGTTCGTCGGCGCTGATGGCGGATTCGGTGGATATGCTCGGCGACGGGCTGGTCTATGCGCTGAGCCTTTATGCCCTGCATCGCGGGCCGCGTTGGGAGGCTGGCACCGCGCTGGCCAAGGGTGGGCTGATCCTGCTGCTGGCGGTCGCAGTCGTGGTCGAGATCGCCGACAAGCTGGCGAACGGCGTTGAGCCCTCCAGTGGGTTGATGCTGGCGTTCGGCGGCGCGGCGCTGGTCGCTAACCTAGCTTGCCTCGCGATGCTGTGGCGGTTCCGTCACGCCAATGTGAACATGAGCAGCACCTTCGAATGCTCGCGCAACGATGTCGCCTCCAATCTCGGTGTACTCGTCGCGGCGGGGCTGGTGCCGATGACCGGCGCCGGCTGGCCCGACATCGCGGTGGGCGCGCTGATTGCGCTGATCCTCTTCCGTTCGGCATGGCGGGTGCTGGCCTCTGCCATTCCCGCCTGGCGCGAAGCACGACCGGTGCCGCCGGAGGTGTTGCGATGACAGCGAAGATTGAACGCGATATGCAGATAGCCATGCGCCGCTTCTGGCTCCTTTTGATTGCCATGCTTGCCGTCTCGCTGACGGCGACTGCGACGGTGCACGCCCGCGAGGCGCTCGGGACAACAGAGATCAGTTGCAGCGGCGACGCGCATGTTGATGGTGATCAGGATTCAACGCCTGCCGATGCGGATCAAGGCATGCCCCATCATCACGGAGTCTGCCACGGTCATGCTTTTGCGGTACAGGCGAGCGGCGTGACGCCGGTGCCGCCGCTACAGCTTTTCGGGCGGCGCATCGTGTTGCACAGCTCGCAGCTGCCATCCTTGCTGATCGATCCTGCTTTGCGCCCGCCCAGGGTCTGATGCGCGGCCTCACCTAAGCACGCAAATGCCGGCCATGCGCCGGCCAAGGATCGGATATGATGAAACTCACCCATGCGGCGCTGCCGCTTGCCCTGCTGCTTGCCGCCTGTGGCGGCAGCAAACAACCTCCCGAAAACAAGGCCGAGCCTGCCGAGGAAGCGCATGGCGAGGGCCTTGTCACGCTTTCACCGCAGCAAATCGCGTCCTCCGGCATCGAGATCGTCAGTCCGGCGATCGGCGGCAGCGGCGGCGCGATCGAGGCGCCCGCGCTCCTGGAGAGCGATCCGCAGGCAACCCGCATCGTCGCTGCCACGGTGCCGGGCCGCATCGTCGAGTTGCGCCACAATATCGGCGACAGCGTCCGCGCCGGTGAGCCGATGGCGGTGCTGGAAAGCCGCGAGGCGGCCGGATTGCAAGCCGAGGTGCAACGCGCAGGCGCTGCCGCCGAGCTCGCACGCACTACACTTGCGCGGGACGAGGCGCTGTTTGCCAAGGGCTTTCGTCCGCTACGCGAAGTCGAGATATCGCGCGCTGCATACAAGCAGGCGACGGTTGCCCTGCGGCTGGCGCGCGAGCAGCTGGCGGCAAGCGGCGGGCGGGGCGGGCGGTTCAACCGCATTGTCATCGCCGCACCTATCTCGGGCCAGGTCGTCGCCCGTACCGCTGTGCTGGGTCAGAACTTCGCCGCCGATGCACCGGACACCGAGATGTTTCGCATCGCCCAGCTTGATCGTCTCAACGTGACCCTGTCCCTGTCGCCGGCAGATGCAGCGCGCGTGCGGTCGGATGCGGCGGTTCGGATCACGGCGGGAACCCGTGTTGCTCAGGCACGCATCAGCTTCGTGTCGCCGGCTCTCGACGAGAAGACTCGGCTGGTGCCGGTGATCGCCCTGCTCGACAACCGCGCGGGCCAATGGCGTGCAGGCGAGACTGTCATCGCCTCGGTCGAGCTTCCCGGCGACGGGGATGGCGCGATCCGTGTGCCGTCCACGGCAGTCCAGACCGTCGAAGGCCGCAGCGCTGTGTTCGTCCGAACGGCGGATGGCTTCCGAGCCGTACCGGTAACGCTGGGCCGCCAGGACGGCGCGATGATCGTCGTCACGCAGGGCCTGACGGGCCGCGAGCGGATCGCCGCCCAGAATAGCTTCACGCTCAAATCGGCGCTCGGCGCCGCCGAAGCCGGGCACGAGGACTGAGTCATGATCGACCGGATCGTAACCTGGGCGGTCGAGCGGCGCTGGCTCGTTCTGCTGCTTACCGCCATCGCCGCCGTGATCGGCGGCATCAGCCTGTCGCGCCTGCCGATCGATGCAGTGCCCGACATCACCAACAATCAGGTGCAAGTGAATGTGCTTGCCCCGGCGCTCTCGCCCGAGCTGATCGAGAAGCAGGTTGCCTTCCCGATCGAGACCGCGCTTGCCGGGATCAAGGGGCTGGAGAACACGCGTTCGCTCAGCCGCAACGGTTTTGCGCAGATCACGGCGGTGTTCAGCGACTCCACCGACATCTATTTCGCGCGTCAGCAGGTGCAGGAGCGGCTGACGGCAGCACAGGAGAACCTGCCGGACGGCGTCACGCCCGAGATGGGGCCGATCGCGACCGGGCTCGGCGAGGTCTATATCTGGACGCTGCGCTATGCCGAACGCGCGCATGAGCAGCATCGTCCCGGCGAACCCGGGCTCCAGCCCGATGGCAGCTACATCACGCGCGAAGGCGACCGGCTGGCGAGCGAGGCGGACAAGGCGACCTATCTCCACACCGTCCAGGACTGGATCGTCGCACCGCAGATCAAGGCGGTGGACGGCGTTGCCGGCATCGACTCGCTTGGTGGCTATGAGAAGGAATATCTGGTCGCGCCCGATACGCAGAAGCTCGCTTCGCTGCGTATCAGTCTGAGCGACCTCGCCACCGCGCTCGAACGCAACAATGTCGCCACCGGCGGGGGCACGATCAACCGCAATGGCGAAGGGCTGGCGGTCCGCGCCGACGCCCGCATCCTCAGCCTTGCGCAGCTTCGCGACCGCGTGATCGCCTCGCGAGACGGCGTGCCGATCACGCTTGGCCAGGTCGCGGAGGTGAAACTCGGCCAGGGCGTCCGCATGGGCGCAGGCTCGGAGAATGGTCGCGAGGTTATCACCGGCACCGCGATCATGCGGATCGGCGAGAACAGCCGCACCGTCTCGTCGGGTGTCGATGCCAAGCTCAAGGCCATCGCTCCCTCATTGCCGCGAGACGTGGTCATCGAGCCGGTGCTCGACCGCACCCGGCTGGTCGATGCGACGATCGCCACTGTCGCGCGGAACCTCACCGAAGGCGCGCTGCTGGTCATTGCGGTGCTGTTCGTGCTACTCGGCAATTTCCGGGCGGCGCTGATCGCGGCGCTGGTGATCCCCATCACCATGCTGCTTACCGGCTTTGGAATGCTGCGCATCGGCGTGTCGGCGAATTTGATGAGCCTGGGCGCGCTCGACTTCGGGCTGATCGTCGATGGCGCGGTGATCGTCGTAGAGAATGCGCTGCGCCGCATCGCCGAGCGCCAGCACGAACAGGGGCGTCCGCTTAGCCTCGCCGAGCGGCTGGAAACCGTCGCCGGTGCCGCGCGCGAGATGATCCGGCCCTCGGTCTACGGCCAGGCGATCGTCATGCTCGTCTATCTGCCGCTGCTCACGCTGACCGGCGTCGAAGGCCGCACCTTCGAGCCGATGGCACTCACCGTAATCATCGCGCTGGCCTTCGCCTTCGTGCTGTCGCTGACCTTTGTGCCGGCGGCGATTGCGATTTGGTTGTCCAAGCCGGTTGAGGAAAAGGAGAACCGCATTATCGACTGGCTGCGGCGGCGCTACGAGCCCGGTCTCGATCGCGCGCTGGCTAAGCCGAAAACGATGATCGGCATTGCGCTCGGCGCAGTCGCGCTCGGCGGTGTGGCCTTCTCGACGCTCGGGCAGGAGTTTCTGCCGCAGCTCGATGAGGGCGACGTGCTAGTCTCAGCCTTCCGCGTGCCCGGCACTTCGGTCGAGCAGAGCCAAAAGATGCAGGCGCAGATTGAACGGGCGCTGCACGGCATGCCCGAGATTCGCACGGTGTTCTCGCGCACCGGCACTGCGGACGTCGCAGCCGACCCGATGCCGCCCAATGCCACCGATACCTTCATCATGCTCAAAGACCGCAAGGAGTGGCCCAACCCGTCGGAGGACAAGGCTACGGTAGTCGAGCGGATCGAGGCGCGGCTCGCCCAGGTTCCGGGCCACGCCTATGAAGTCACTCAGCCGATCCAGATGCGCTTCAACGAACTGATCGCTGGTGTCCGCTCCGACGTAGCGGTAAAAGTGTTCGGCGAGGACTTCGCCGAGATGAACGCCACCGCCAACCGTATCGCGGGCGTGCTGCGCCGCGTGGCCGGAGCCGAAGACGTCAAGGTCGAGCAGACAGAGGGTCTGCCGATGCTCGACATCGCCTATAACCAGGACAAGGCCAGCCGGGTCGGCGTCACCGCCCAGGATGTGGCCGATACCGTCTCTGCCGCGGTCGGCGGGCGGCAGGCGGGGCGCATCTATGAGGGTGACCGCAGCTTCCCGGTGATGATCCGCCTCGACGATGCGCGCCGCGCCGATCTCGACGCGCTCGGCCAGACGCCGGTGCCGACCGCGACGGGCAGCTTCGTGCCGCTCGCCAGCGTCGCCGATATCCGTATCGTCGATGGTCCCAACCAGATCAGTCGAGAGAATGGCAAGCGCCGGGTCGTGGTGCAGGCCAATGTCCGTGGCCGCGACGTCGCAAGTGTTGTCGCGGAGGCGCAGGCGGCGATCGCCAAGCAGGTGACGCTGCCGGCCGGCACCTGGCTCACCTGGGGTGGTCAGTTCGAAAACCTTGCTTCCGCCCGAGACCGGCTGATGCTGGTCGTGCCAGCCTGCTTCGTACTGATCCTTCTGCTGCTCTACGGCGCGCTACGCAGCGTCCGTGACGCCGCGATCGTGTTCACCGGCGTGCCGCTGGCGCTGGTCGGTGGTGCGCTCGCGCTGCTGCTGCGCGGCATGCCATTCTCGATCTCGGCAGCAGTGGGGTTCATCGCTCTGTCGGGCATTGCGGTGCTCAACGGGTTGGTGATGTTGACCTCGATCCAGAAGCTGGTCGAGGAGGGGCAAGACCCGGCGAAAGCCGCACGCGAGGGTGCGCTTGCGCGGTTGCGCCCGGTGGCGATGACGGCGCTGGTGGCGAGCCTTGGCTTCCTGCCGATGGCGCTGGGGCATGGGGCCGGTGCCGAAGTCCAAAAGCCGCTGGCCACCGTGGTGATCGGCGGGCTGGTCTCGGCGACCTTGCTCACCTTGTTTGTGCTGCCTGCGATCTATGCTCGGTTCACCCGACGGCAGGTATAGCGCAGGTCACTTTTCCGACTCTGATCGGGCCAAAGTGCTTTTGGTATGAAGGCGTCGACCGGCGAACTCGCACGAGTTTGGTAATCGCGTGGGTGATCGTGACTCGCACACACGAGAGCCGGGTTACGACGTTGATTTATATATGTTTCCTCGCCTGCCTTTGCAGGCCTTCGTAATGCGGGGGTCTCCGGTTCGAGCCCTGTAAGCGGCACAACCACGAAAATCTGCAAATCCATCGTCCAAGCAGCGGTCTCATGCCGAGCATCGCGCACGAGCGTCGCGAGGCGATTGGCGCAAGCAGCCGCGTTGAGATCGGCAACACGAAGCTTGCCGAGAGGGGCCGCCGGTGGCGGAGCGCCGCCGCGTCACCGGATCAGGCGGCGATGCAATCGCGCGCGAGGCACTGTCCAAACAGTGGCGGTACGGGCCCGCCGAGCATCGTGCTTGCAATGTAGGATTTCAAATGTTCCTAGAATGTTCCTCGCGCCGACTCGGTTCGAGGCATTCGAGGAGGCATTATGCGAAAGACCGAAATCGGGTTCGCGGCGGGGATGACGGCGTTAGCCCTCGCCGCTGCCGCACACTCATCCCCTACTAGCATCATCGGCAACGAAACCGCGACCTATACCTTTGACGCGCTCGGCCGGCTGACGGGGAGCACCATTGCCGGCGGCCCCAATAGCGGGCGGCTGACCGGCACCTGCTTCGATGCGGCCGGCAACCGCATCCGCCAGGACGCGGCGACATCGGCGATCCCGGCCTGTCCAACGCCGACGCCGTCACCAACGCCAACTCCCACTCCCACGCCGACCAATTCGCCGCCGACGGCGGTGGCGGACAGCATCTCGCTGGTCTGCGGTACCAGCGGCACGGTCAACCTGCTCGCAAATGACAGCGATCCGGAGGGCAACACACCGCTGGTGCTCGTCAGCATCGCCTATAGCTCGGGCGGCGATGCCACTGCGTCGGTCGCATCGAGCACCTCCGCGTCCGTCACGGCGGACTCGGTGCATAGCACTACGGTGTTCTCGTACGTCGTCGAGGACAGCCTGGGCGCTCAGTCGAACGGGACGCTGACCGTGAACAGCGTCGGTTCTTCCCTCTACTGCAGCTGAAAAAAGGAGCTCAATCCATGCAAACCAACCATTATATGCTTGCCGCGCTGCTGGGGGTCGCAGGCTTTGCCGCCTCTCCGGCCGCCGCGCAGGACAAGAAGGAAAGCGCGCCCAAGATCGACAGCACCAGCCCGGGCGGCGTTAGCTATGCGACCGGCGGCTATAGCTATGAGGTGCCAGCCCTCTCGATCGGCGCCGGCGGCTTCCCGCAGGGGCTCCAGCTCACCTATCAATATCGCAGCGATGGCGCGCGCACGCCAAGCACGCCGTGGACGACCAATCTAGACGTGCGCACCAGCCTGACGAAGACCAACACGCAGATGGAATCGATCTGCCCGCCTTATTGCAATCCGGGCGATTTCACCTGGTCGCGCAATATTGTCGTCGGCCATCGTTCGGCAAGTTTCTACAAGACCGGGCCAGGCGCTGGCCCGGCAACCTATACTTCCACGCAGCTGGACGGCGCGAAACTCGAATGGACGCCGACGGGCACCTATACGGGCAAATATGTCTATACGAGCAGCGATGGCGCGGAGATCGTATTCGACGTCATGCCGCTCGCCGGCACTTCCAATTCACCCCCGGCAAGCTGGACCGAGCCCGACGGCACGGTGATCACTTATGGTGCGTCGAGCATCTCGACCAACCGCGGCGTGGCGCTTTATTATGAATCGGGCAGCGGCAAGGTCTGCGCGATCAACCTGACCGAATATTATCTGCCGGCGCTCAGCGCGTGCCCGAGCACGGTTCCCACGGTGACGGTGGCCCGATCTGGCGCAAGGATCACCTCAATCACCAATCCGGCCGGCGGCGTCACCAGCTTCACTTATGGCAGCGGCGGGCGTGGCGACGATGGCCATCTCACCTGCGTGACCGAGCCGGGGCAGAGCAGCTGCACCGTGACCAACACCTATGACACCTGCGATGGCTATGGAACCGATGCCTATTACGACGATCAGTGGAATGGCAGCCGCGACCGCGTGACGGCGCAGAGCTTCGCGACGGGCGAGAGCATCGCATATTCGTACACCAACATGCAGATTCCGTCGGGGACGACGATGATCGCGTGCCGGGGCAATTCGCAGGCGGTGATGACGCGCGACAGCCAGAGCGTCACGATCGGCACGTCGCCCAGTTCGGCACCGGACTCGATCCAGAACGAGCTGGGGAAGACCACGACGATCAGCTACACCGGGCCGGACATCGACTATCCCGATCTCACGCGCCCCAGCGTCTATACTCTTCCCGAAGGCAACAGCGTCGAACTCACCTATGACGACCGGGGCAACGTTACCGAGACGCGACGCAAGGCAAAGCCGGGCTCCGGCCTGGCCGACATCGTCAGCAGCGCGACCTATCCCGCGTCGTGCAGCGCATCCGGAATCACGGCGAAGACGTGCAACAAGCCGATCACCGTTACCGATGCACGCGGCAATACCACCAGCTACACCTATGACGGCCAGCATGGCGGCGTCCTGACCGAAACGGCTCCGGCGGTGCAGGTCGATGGTGCGGGATCGGCGATCGCGCCCATCAAGCGCTATGCCTATGTGCAGCGTTACGCGTGGCTCAAGAATTCGGGCGGCACCTTCAGCCAGGCGGCAACGCCGGTGTGGGTGCTCGATCAGGAGCGCACCTGCCGGACGACGACGACCACCACCAGCAGCGCAACCACGACCGGTTGCAGCGGCGGCAGCAACGACGAGATCGTCACGGCTTATGACTATGGCCCGGACACCGGCCTGGTCGGCAACAATCTGTGGCTGCGCGGCAAGACCGTCACTGCCTATGACTTCGTCACCGGCGGCCCGATCACGCTGCGCACCTGCTACGGCTATGACAGCCAGGGCAACAAGATCTGGGAAACCACGCCGCGCGCCGGCCTGACCGCCTGCAACTGATCGCAAGAGATTTGGGGAACATATCAGGAACAACAGGATATTCGCGCGCGCGGCCGCGCTGCTGTGCCTCGGCGTCAGCACGCAGGCGATGGCGCAGAGCGCCGCGTCGGACTTCACGACGGGTACCCGCTACGATGCGATGGGGAGGGTCACCGGCACGATCGCACCCGATCCGGATGCCTCGGGCTGGCTGCATCACCTTGCCGTGCGCAACACCTATGATGCCGCCGGGCGCCTGACCAAGGTCGAGAAGGGCGAACTAGCGAGCTGGCAGTCGGAAAGCGTCGCCCCGGCCAGCTGGAGCGGCTTCTCGCTCCAGCAGAAGACCGAGACCGTCTATGACGCAATGGGCCGCAAGCTGACCGATACCGTATCGGGCTGGAACGGCTCGGCCTGGGTGCCGGCGGCGCTGACGCACTATAGCTACGATGCTGTCGGCCGTCTGGAGTGCACGGCGGTGCGGATGAACAGCGCCGTCTGGTCTTCGCTTCCGTCGAGCGCCTGCACGCTCGGCACGGCGGGCAGCGACGGGCCCGATCGCATCACCCGCAGCGTTTATAACGCGGCGGGCCAGGTGGTGACGGTGCAGAAGGCGTACGGCACCGCGCTGCAGCAGGATTATGCCAGCTACACCTATTCGGACAATGGCAAGCAGACGAGCATGACCGATGTCGGCGGCAACAAGGCCTTCGCGTTCGACGGGCATGACCGGCAGATCAAGTGGAGCTTCCCTAGCAAGACCACGCCCGGCACGGTCTCGACCACCGATTTTGAGGCCTATCAATATGACGCGGGCGGCAACCGCACCAGGCTGACCAAGCGCGACGGCAATTATATCGACTATAGCTACGATGCCGCCAATCGGGTGACGCTCAAGAATATCTCGGTCGGCACCTCGGCGGACGTCTATTACGGCTATGACCTGACCGGCGCCCAGACCCATGCCCGGTTCGTGTCGCATTCGGGCCAGGGCGTGACCAGCGCCTATGACGGCTTCGGGCGGCAGGTGACCAGCAGCACCGATATGGGCGGGACGACGCGGACGCTAAGCTATCGCTACGACGCCAATGGCAACCGCGTGCGGATGACCTTCCCCGACAGCAATTACGTCAATTATTATCGCGAGGGGCTGGACCGGCTTTACTATGCCGAGCTCAATTCGACGCCCTTGTTCTACCCGCCTTACGACGCGGCGGGGCGGGTGTCCGTGCTGTATCGCTGGATCGGCAGCGGCTGGGCTGACAGCACGGTCTATGGCTATGACGGCATCTCGCGGCTGAGTTCGGCAACGACCGATCTCACCGGCAGCAGCTACGACGTCACCGCCGGCTATGCCTATAATCCCGCCAGCCAGATCGTCACGCGCACGCGCAGCAACGACAATTACGCCTATGCCGGCTATGCGACCGCGAGCACCAGCTACACCGCCAATGGTCTCAACCAGTACAGCGCGGTCGGCGCCGCCGGCTATACCTATGACGACAATGGCAACCTGACTTCGGACGGGACGACCAGCTACACCTACGACGTTGAGAACCGGCTGGTGAGCAGTTCGGCGGGCGCGGCGCTGAGCTACGATCCGCTGGGGCGGCTTTACAAGGTGACCGGCACCGCCGGCGGCGGCACCGACACGCGCTTCCTTTACGACGGTGACCAGCTGGTCGCGGAGTATGATGCGTCGGGCAATCTGCTGCGCCGCTATGTCGATGGCGCTGGCCAGGACGATCCGCTGGTCTGGTACGAAGGCTCTGGCGTGTCGTCGCCGCGCTATCTCTATGCCGATCACCAGGGCTCGATCGTCGCGGTGACGGACAGCGCAGGCAACGTCACGCGGGTCAATGCCTATGACGAATACGGCAACCCGAACTCTGGAAACAGCGTCAGCGTCGCGGGACGGTTCCAGTACACTGGCCAGGCATGGATCCCGGAGATCGGGATGTACCATTACAAGGCGCGGGTTTATGATCCGAGGATTGGGCGGTTTTTGCAGACGGACCCGATTGGGTATGAGGATCAGGTAAATTTGTACACTTATGTGGGGAACGATCCCGTCAATCGACGGGATCCGACCGGGAAACTCGAGTTTGCATACCACGGCCCTAATAAGGACAAATTAGAGGCTGCTGTTATCGAAGCCGCAAGTGCTAGTCCGGAATTGATGGCTCGTTACACGGAGATGAAAGAATCCAAGTTGATTCATAATGTTTATGAAACAGAAGGAATGCCTACAAGTGAGCCTAGTGTTTCTGAAAAGAATTTTTCCATAATGAATCCTACAGCGAGCGAACAGGCAAAAGCGGGAATACCAACTGGGAGCACTTCATATATTAACTTAAATGGAGTGTCGCTACCCAACACGGGGAATGGTGGAACAAAATTGTTTTTCTCGGCGGGGACGCAAGCGGCTCACGAGGTTCTTTCTCACGCATATGATTTTGGTGCTGGTAAATATGATGGTTCTCAAAACCAGAATGTACCGATTAAAGAGTCTGAGGTGCGAGCGGTAAAAGTGGAAAATATTTTTAGATCCGCAATGGGATATCCTCTTAGATATAAATATGATGGTCTAACTGTTATTTACTGAGGGAGCTATGAAATTTCTAATTATTATTTCAGCAATATTTAATGCATTTTATTTAAATCAGAATATTCCTGATAAGGATGAAAATTGGACATTGGGATGTATCGACATTTCCGGTGCGGCCCGAGTACCTCGAGAAAGTATTAGCCATATTTCACTTGAAAGCATTCAACGGGATTATAAATTAAAACCGTTTAGGCGTACTAACAATTTAGAATTGCGGGAATCATATAATACCGGAAACAATAATAATGTAATGCTAATATATGATATTGATCTCGTTTCTGATATTAGCATAGTTTATATAATAAATATCAATGGTAACATTGTAAGAAGGTTCGTTTCTGTTCAAGGATTTCCTGATAAAAGCAATTTGAAAATAGATGAAAATTGCGATAGCTGGAGAAATTAGGAATTCCGAGGACACCGAATTCCGGAATTCCGGGGACACGATACTTAATTGGGGCGGCGGCGATCATCGATCCCGCCGCCCTTGCTATGGCGATGTTCGCTACCTTCCACCGATGCCAGCCACCGCGTAGCGCTCCCGTAAAAGCCCGGCTTTAGCCCGCTCGGCCGTCTGGAATGCACGGCGGTGCGGATGAACCCGGCGATCTATACCTCGCTGCCATCCTCGGCCTGCACGCTCGGCACGGTGGGCAGCGACGGGCCCGATCGCATCACCCGTAGCGTTTATGACGCGGCGGGCCAGGTGGTGACGGTGCAGAAGGCGTACGGCACGGCGCTGCAGCAGGACTATGCCAGCTACACCTATAGCGACAACGGCAAGCAGACGAGCATGGCCGACGCGGGCGGCAACAAGGCCGCCTTCGCCTATAACGGCCATGACCTGCAGGTGAAGTGGAGCTTCCCGAGCAAGACCACCCCCGGCACCGTTTCGACCACCGACTATGAGGAATATGGCTATGACGCGGGCGGCAACCGCACCAGCCTGACGCGGCGCGACGGGCGGGCGCTGGGGTTCAGCTACGATGCGCTGAACCGGGTCACGGTGAAGACGGTGCCCGATGGCGGCTGTTCGGGCGGGCATGTCTGCACGACGCTGACCTCGGCGCAGAGCCGGGACGTCTATTACGGCTATGACCTGACGGGCGCGCAGACCGGGGCCCGGTTTGACAGCGCGTCGGGCAGCGACGCGGTGACCAGCAGCTATGACGGGTTCGGTCGGCAATTCTCGAGCACGACCAGCATGGGAGGCGTCAGCCGGACGCTCACCTATCGCTGGGATGCGAACGGCAATCGCAGCCTGATCGAATATCCCGACGGCAACTTCGTGAATTACGTCAGCGATGGGATGGACCGCTTCTATTACACGACCCTCAACGGCGCGTTGCCGCTGTTCCACACGCCATATTACCCGGCGGGCGGCGCGGCGGCGGTGTATCGCTGGGTGGGGGGCTACTGGAACAACTTCACGCAGGTGGGGTATGACGATGTCGGGCGGATGGTGTGGTCGATCACCGACGTTGCGGGCAGCGGCCATGATCTCGATGCGCGCTTTGGCTATAACCCGGCGGGCCAGATCGTTTCGCGCAGCCGCGACAATGACGCCTATGCCTATGCGGGCTACACCAACGCCAGCACCAGCTACACGCCGAACGGGCCCAACCAATATGCGGCGGTGGGCGCGGCGAGCTACACGTATGACGACAGCGGCAACCTGACCTCGGACGGCACGGTCACCTACGGCTATGACGCGGAGAACCGGCTGGTGTCGAGTTCGGCGGGCGCGTCTTTGGTCTATGATCCCCTTGGCCGGCTCTACCAGGTGGCGAGCGGCTCGACCGACACGCGGTTCCTCTACGATGGCGACCGGTTGACCGCGGAATATGACGCCTCGGGCAATCTGCTGCGCCGCTACGTGCATGGCGATGGGGATGACGATCCGCAGGTCTGGTACGAAGGCTCGGGGATGTCGAGCCCACGCTATCTCTATGCCGATCACCAGGACTCGATCGTGGCGGTGACTGATAGCTCGGGGAGCGTGCTCAACGTCAACAGCTATGACGAGCATGGCGTGCCGGCGAGCGGCAATGCCGGGCGGTTCCAGTATACCGGCCAGGCTTGGATCCCGGAGATCGGGATGTATCACTACAAGGCTCGCGTGTATGCTCCGAAGATCGGGCGGTTTTTGCAGGTTGATCCGATCGGGTATGAGGATCAGGTCAACTTGTACGCTTACGTCGATGCACCGATGTCGGAATAATGATCGAACCGGCCAGCGACGTTGATATCAAGCCGCTGCATCAGCGGGATGTTGTTGTCGGCGCCGATCAGCGGCAGCAGCACTTCGGCATAGGCCGAATCCACCTTGCGCTTGAAGAGGCGCAGCGCGACGGTGTAGCCGGTCGCAGCAGGCACGTTGTTGAACGTGCCGTTCCGGCTTTCCAGATACTGCCGCTCATAGCCGACCGCTACGCGCAGGGTGCCGCCCGGCAATTCGAAAAGCGGGCCTTCGATCTTCGCGCCATAGCGCTCCAGCGTTGCGCCGCCACGCGTGTCGCTCACCGAGGTGGCGAAGGACGCGACGCTGCCGGGGTTGGCAAGGAACGGATTGAAGCTGCCATTGGCGATGGCGGTGTTGAGGACGCCGCCAGCTGCTGCCGAGCGGGTATCGAGGCCGCCGGTGGACAGCGCCCGCTCGATCGACTTGCCATAGCCGCCCTGCAGCGTGACCACGAAGCCTGCGCCGAGCTCCGCCTCTGCGCCGTACGTGACGTTCCACGACTTGGACGTGCCGCTTACCCGGTTTGCGGGCAGCAGATCGGCAAAGGAATAGGCGACCGTCCCGCTGGTGCCGGTTGCACCCGCCGGGCGCACGAAGGAGGGGCTCGTACTGGGCACGGTGAGGTTCACGGTCAGCGGCGCGGGCGTGAAGGAGAATTCGCGCTCCTTGTAGAAGCCGTCCGCGAACAGGCGGACCGAGGAGCCGAACCGCTGATCGAACGTGAATGCCGCGCTGTTGTGCTTCTGTTCGGGAAGCAGATCGCCAAGCTTGGCGTTGTCGCAGCGATTGGACGTTCCCGCGACCAGCTGGGCGGCCGTTGCCTGGGTCACGCCGCCTGCGGGGATCGCGTAGGTGGAGCCGCCGATCGTGAGCGTGCCGGGCGCACACTGCGTGGCGCGGAAATCGCCGCCGCCGCGCGAGCGAAGATCGCTGGCGTAGAAATCACGATCGATACCGGGAAGGTTCGAGTGATATCCCTGTTCGATCGCGGCGGTGATCTGGCCGGTGCTCCAGCTGGTGCCGGCGGCGAGACCGATCAGGCGCTCATTATAGCCATCGGCAAAACCGTAGCGGGCGCTTGCTTCCACACCATCCAGATCGCGGCGAAGCACCAGATTGACGACGCCTGCGATCGCTTCGGAGCCGTACACCGCCGACGCACCGTCAGCCATCACGTCGATGCGCTTCAGCATGAGCGTGGGAATGGTCGAAGGATCGGGCGCCTGGCCGGTGGTGCCCTGCGGAACGACGCGCTGCCCGTTGACGATGGTCAGCGTCGAATACGGGCCGAGGCCGCGCAGGTTGATGCTGGTGCCATAGGTCGGGTTGCCCGAGCCGCCGGCCTGTCCGCGCGAGGTTTCGGACACACCGATGTTGAGGACCTGAGGCACCTGCTGCAGCATCTGCGAGGTGCTGACCGCGCCGCCCGCGCTGATATCGTCGTGCGTCAGCGCAATGACCGGCGAACCGACGGGTGCAGCGCCGCAGATGTTCGAACCGGTGACGATGATCTCGCCGCCGTCGTCCTGCGCCTCTGCCGCAACCTCGACCGGGTCTGCAGACTGCGCAAATGCATGCGCGGGAACCAGGGCCGCCAACATGCTCACCCCAACCAACCACGACAATTTCATTGAATTCTTGCTCATGATCCCCCCTTTTTAAGTCACGCCACATGCGCGGCGCCGACTCCGCCTTTGGCTGGAGGGGACACCTGATCACGATTGCTTGTGATCAACTGCGCTTCTTTGCGCTGTATGGGATCGATGGACATGCGGGATCTGCATGGAGTCGCATGTCGAATATTCGTTTGGATAATGATTGTGGCCGAATCGGTTGCGCACACCGTGCAAATCCAGAGGCGGAATCCGGACCGATGTCTTCCTGCGGATGGCGTTCAGGTCGCGCTTCGGACGCGATGTCAGGGTCTGCGCAGGGTCTCGGTAACTTCCAGAAACGCCGAGATAAGCCGCGATTGCAACCGGTCTCGCCTGCACACGATGTGCGCATAGTTGAATATCTCCGCGTCTACGACCGGAAGGCTCCGGATGCGGTCGTCGCCGATATATTCGGCACTTGATACGAAGCCGAACCCGACACCGCTGGCGACGGCTTCGCGTACTGCCTCGCGGCTTCCGATCTCCATCGCGATCCTGGGCCGGACATTGGCCTTTGCCATCGCTTCTTCGGTGGCGCGGCGGGTGTTCGAACCATGTTCGCGCGCCACCATCGGCTCGTCGTGGAGCTCCGCGATGCGGATGCCGCTTCGCTCGGGCGCGAAAAGCGCGTGGTCGCGACGACCGAACGCCACGATCGAATCGCGGCTATATTGGGAGAACCAAAGCCGTTCGTCATTTTCGACATAAGCGAGCACCGCGACATCGGACTGGAATTCCAGAAGGTCCTGAAGAACGTCGTTCGAGTTGCCGACCGATACCGAGATCTCGATGCCCGGATAGCGCGAATGGAAGGCGATCAGCATCTCGGTCGCGTGAAACGGACCGACTGCACCAACACGGAGATGGCCCGTGCGAAGTTCGCGGCTTTCGGTGAGGAAATGCCGCGCGTCGGCTTCGTCGGCGACGATTCGCCGGGTAATCTGCTGAAGCTGACGGCCCGCATCGGTGAGCCGCATGCGTCTGCCGGTCCGGACGAAAAGCTCGATCGAATATTCTTCCTCCAACTGGCGAATCTGCGTGGTCAGCGTCGGCTGGCTTACGTTGAGCTGGTTCGCCGCGGCAGTGACGCTCTCGGTCGCGGCCACGGCGTGAAACGAGCGGAGCTGGGTATACCTCATAGGTTTTTTATATAGATATCGACAAAACTATCAATTGGACCATGCGGCCGTAATCGCCTTCAATCCCCGCAGAAAAAATGCAGGGGAGAGACGCGGCGATGGCCGTTTCGTGGAAATACGCAAACCCGGTTGAGGTGACGTTCGGCGCAAGCGCCGTGTCGGCGATCCGCGATAAGGTTGCAGGCCGCAGCTATTGCCTGCTCACGTACAACGACCATCCGTATTTCGACGAAATGGTCGCGGCGATTTCCAGCGAGGCTGGCGTGCCCGCAGTGGTGGTGCGCGACGTGGAGCCGAATCCGAGCTTTGACGGACTGCGGATCGCGTGCCGGTCCTATGGCACCGCGGCCAGCCCTCCCGAAGTGATCGTCGCGTTCGGCGGAGGTTCCGTGATCGACACTGCGAAAGTTCTGGCCGCAGCGGGGGGAGACTTCGCGCGCGTCCAGGCCTTTCTCGAAGGCCGCGCCGATGCGGAGACGTTGAGCGCCACGCCGATCATCGCCGTGCCGACGACGTTCGGAACGGGAAGCGAGGTCACGAGCTGGGCCACGGTCTGGGACACCGAGATCAAGAAGAAATACTCGCTGAACCACGAGAGCCTGTATCCCCAGCATGCGATCATCGATCCGATGACCTCGCTTGGTGTTCCGCGCGCTCTGACGCTGGCGACCGGTCTTGATACGCTGTCGCATGCGCTGGAAAGCATCTGGAACGTCAACGCCAACCCGGTCTCGACCAACCACGCCGTTTTCGCGGCACGCGAGATTCTGGACGCGCTTCCCAAGCTGGTGGAGCAACTTGACGATGTGGATCTGCGCACCCGGGTGGCGCGCGCGAGCCTGTTTGCGGGGCTGGCTTTCTCGAACACCAAGACCTCGCTTGCCCACTCGCTATCCTATTATCTGACGCTGCATCACGGCACCGTCCACGGCATCGCCTGCTCGTTCACCCTTTCGGCGGTGATGCGCAGCGTGATCGGCCAGAACGAAGCCTGCGACGCGGCGCTCGCGCGGATCTTTGGGGGTGATCTGAGCAAGGGAGTGGAGCAGCTCGAGGCGTTCCTGACCGGTCTGGGAATATCCACCCGCGCGACCGACTACGGCGTCACCCATGAAAACTGGATCGCAGCGATCGACGACGCCCTGGATGGCGAGCGTGGACGCAATTTTATCAGCACGCGCGCCGCTGTTCTGGCCGCAGTTGCCTGAGGAGAAGAGTATGAATTCGCCCATCGACACCGGTGCCGGCCTGCTGGTCAACGGCCGCACCTACCGGCGCCCTGACCGGCCTGTCGTCGTCATCTGCCTCGACGGCTCCGAGCCCGGCTATATCGAGCGCGCGATCGAGGCGGGCCTCGCCCCCAATCTTGACCGCGTGATGAAGCAAGGGACCAACACGACCGCGCTTTCGGTAGTTCCGACCTTCACCAATCCGAACAACCTTTCGATCGTCACCGGGCGCCCGCCCGCCGTGCACGGGATCTCCGGAAACTTCTTCTACGATCGCGAGAGCGGCGCAGAAGTGATGATGAACGATGCAAAATTCCTGCGCGTGCCCACCATTTTCGCGGAGTTCCAGAAAGCCGGGATGAAGGTCGCGGTGGTGACCGCGAAGGACAAGTTGCGGACCCTGCTCGGCAAGGGGCTCGATTTCTCCAGCGGCACCGCGATCGCCTTTTCCTCGGAAAAGGCTGATCAGGCCACCCTGGCCGAAAACGGTATCGAGAACGTCCTCGATTTCGTCGGGCTGCCTTTGCCCGAGGTTTATTCGGCGGACCTCTCGGAATTCGCTTTTGCGGCTGGCGTCAAGCTTCTCAATAGCTTCCGGCCCGATCTTATGTATCTTTCGACGACCGACTATGTGCAGCACAAGGCAGAACCTGGGTCGAAGGCCGCGAACGATTTCTACGCGATGTTCGACAGCTATATCGGCCAGCTCGATGCGCTCGGCTGCACGCTGGTCGTCACCGCCGATCATGGCATGAACGACAAGCACCGCAGCGACGGCCAACCCGACGTCATCTATCTCCAGGAAGCGATGGACGCGGCGCTCGGCGCGGGCGCCACGCGCGTCATCCTGCCGATCACCGACCCCTATGTCGCGCATCACGGCTCGCTCGGTTCGTTCGCGACGGTCTATGTCGATCCCGACAAGGTGCAGGCCGTCATCGACGCTGCGAAGGCGATCGATGGGATCACCGTGGCGATCACCGCCGACGAGGCTTGCGCGCGCTTCGAGCTGCCCGCCGACCGCATCGGCGACGTCGTGATCCTCGCGGATCGCCACAAGGTGCTCGGCACCATTGCCGCGCGGCACGATTTCTCGGGCCTTACCGAGCCGCTGCGCAGCCATGGCGGGCTCACCGAACAGAGGGTGCCGCTGATCGCGAACCGCCCGGCGGAAATCCCGGCAGACAGGGTGCTGCGCAACTTCGACGCGTTCGACGTCGCCCTGAACCTGGTGGCCTGATCATGGGCGAGGGGGGGAAACTGCCGATGCGGCTCGAAGCGATGCGGATCGCCGGAAAGCTCGTGCGGACCGACGACGTCATCGAAGTCACCAATCCGTATGACAATAGCGTTGTCGGGACCGTGCCCGCGGCGCGCGCGGAACATGTGCGTGAAGCCTTCCAGGCTGCGAAGGCGTTCAAGCCCAGGCTGACGCGCCATGAGCGCCAGCGGATCCTGCAACGGACCGCGGAATTGCTGCGCGACCGGCAGGAGCTGTTTGCGCGGCTGATCGTCTCCGAGACCGGCTTGTGCTGGAAGGACGGCCTGTACGAAGCGAGCCGCGCCTATGACGTGTGGTCGTTCGCGGCCCAGCTCACGATCAAGGACGATGGCGAAATCTACGCCTGCGACATTTCCTCGATGGGGAAGCCGCGCAAGATCTTCACCACGCGCCTGCCGCTGCTCGGCGTGATCTCTGCGATCACGCCGTTCAACCATCCGCTCAACATGGTCAGCCACAAGCTGGCACCGGCGATCGCCACCAACAACCGGGTGGTGCTCAAGCCGACTGAGCTCACGCCGCTTACCGCGCTGGCTCTGGCAGACGTGTTGTACGAAGCCGGACTGCCGCCCGAAATGCTCTCTGTCGTCACGGGAAGCCCTTCGACGATGGGCGACGCGATGATCACCGATCCCGATGCCGATCTGATCACCTTCACGGGATCGGTGCGGGTGGGCAAGCACATCGCGAATACGGCGGGTTACAAGCGCCGTATCCTGGAGCTTGGCGGCAACGACCCGCTCATCGTGATGGAAGACGCCGATCTGGACAAGGCGGCGGAACTCGCGGTGACGGGTGCGACGAAGAATTCGGGCCAGCGCTGCACGGCGGTGAAGCGCATCTTAGTCGTCGACGCCGTGGCAGACGAGTTCTCCCGGCTGGTCACCGAGAAGGCGAAGAAGCTCAAGAGCGGCGATCCGATGGATCCCGAAACCGACGTTGGAACGGTGATCAACGAGCGCTCGGCGATCCTGTTCGAAAGCCGCGTCAAGGACGCGGCGGCCAAGGGCGCTGCGATCCTGCACGGACCGGAGCGTCGCGGCGCTCTGTTCGCGCCCACCGTGGTCGACCACGTACCGCATGATTGCGAATTGGTGCTGGAAGAGACGTTCGGCCCGGTCATCCCGATCCTGCGCTGCCCCAACGACATTTCGGAAGTGATCCTGATATCCAATTCGACGGCATATGGCTTGTCGTCCGGCGTGTGCACCAACCGGCTGGATTATATCGAGCGCTTCGTGGCCGAACTCGAAGTCGGCACCGTGAATGTGTGGGAGGTCCCCGGCTACCGGATCGAGATGTCTCCCTTCGGCGGCATCAAGGATTCGGGGCTGGGCGACAAGGAAGGCGTCGTGGAGGCGATGAAGAGCTTCACGAATGTCCGCACATGGTCGCTGCCGTGGACCGCGTGACGCCCGCCGCGAGCCTTCCGTTCCGCCGCGCGCAGCGGCGGATGCTGTTCGCCGCGATGTTTTGCTACCTGTTCTTCTATACGGGGCGGCAGACTTTCGGCTTCGCCATCCCGGGCATCCAGGCGGAATATGGCGTTTCGAAGGAAACGCTCGGCTGGGTGAGCGCGGCGCTCTTGTGGTGCTATGCCATCGGCCAGGCGATCAACGGCAATTTGGGGGACAAGTTCGGCGGCCGCCGCGTGATGAGCGCGGGCGCCATCCTTTCCTGCGCAGCAAACTGGGCTGTCAGCTTTACGACGAGCGTGCTGAGCCTGGGCGTGCTCTGGGGCATCAACGGCTATTTCCAGGCAATGGGCTGGGCGCCGGGCAGCAGGCTGCTCTCGAACTGGTTCGGCAAGAACGACCGCGGCAAGATTTTCGGCTTCTATGTGTTCGCGGCCGGCATGGCCTCGGTCCTGTCGTTCGTCACCTCGATCATCGTCGTGCACACGCTGCATCTCGACTGGCGCTGGATCTTCCGCCTGCCGGTGCTGCTGATGCTGGTGGGCGGCGTCGCATTCTACTTCATCGCCCGCGAGCATCCGGAGGAGATGGGCTTCCAGTCTCCGCATGACGGCGTCGAGGACGAGAATGCCGCGCCGGTTCCCGACGGGGAAACCTCATGGGGCCGCTACAAGGCGGTGCTTTCCAATTGGCGCTTGCTGCTAGGCGGCCTTGCCATCGGTTTCCAGAACGCGGCGCGATACGGGCTGCTCGTCTGGGTGCCCGTTCATTTCCTGGGTAGCGGGGGTGCCAGCGGGGCATCGGCGGGGACGTTCATCAATCCCCAGTGGATCGCGGTCGCCTTGCCTGTCGGGATGGCGATCGGCGCCGCGACCAACGGCTGGGTCTCCGACAACATCTTCGGATCGAAGCGGTATCTGGCGATCGCGCTCTACATGGCGCTCGCCACCGCGACATCGCTGGTCATGTACACGATCCCCACCGACCGGGTGTATCTCGGCATCGCGACGCTCTTCCTTTGCGGCTTCTTCGTTTACGGCCCGCAATCCTCGTTCTGGGCGCTCTGTCCCGATCTTGTCGGGCACAAGCGGGCGGGCACCGCGATCGGGGTGATGAACTTCTTCGCCTATCTTTTCGCCGGGTTGGGAGAACCGCTGATCGGCGCGTTCATGGATACCCACCATGACACCTCGCTGGTGTTCCTCATCGTCGCTGCGGCGAGCGCCGCCAGTGCAACAATAGCCTTGTTCATAAGGAGGTGAACTTCCCGCCGCGGGGCGGGGGATCACGTGGAAGAAGTGCGCCGGGATACGGACACGCCAGAAGGCGGCCGATCGTGGCGAAAGATCAGAACAAAGGAGAGGGAAATGATCGCACGCCGTTGGATTCTAGGCAGCACCGCAATGGCCGCCGCACTCGTTGCGGCTTCCGCCGCGCAGGCACAGACCGCCTCCCAGACCGCGACCGCCCAGGAACCGGCCGTGGACGAAGAAACGGATAGCGGCGAAGGGATCGTCGTTACCGGATCCAATCTTCGCGGCGCGCAGGAAGGCGCGTTGCCGGTAACTGTCATCGACAGCGCAGAAATGGACGTGCGCGGCGGTGCAACCGGTGCCGAGCTGTTTGCTAGCATTCCCTCCGCCGGCCCGCCGGCGATCAACGAAGCGACGATCGCATCGCAGGGCGCGCGCGGCGACGTCGCCTCGATCGACCTTCGCGGCATCGGCGCGGGCAGCACGCTCATGCTGATCAACGGCCGCCGCATCGCTTCGCATCCGCTTTCGGGTACGGACCAGGGCGTGCCGGCGCTCTCGCCCAACGCGAACGTGATCCCCACCGCCTTGCTCTCGCGCGTCGAGGTGCTGCGCGACGGCGCTTCAGCGATTTACGGCGCCGACGCCGCAGCCGGTGTGATCAACAGCATCATCTCGCCCAAGACGGGCGGCGGGCGCGTCGGCGCGGAAACGTTGCTCACCCAGCATGGCGGGGCCAACGAATATCGCTTCACTGCCGCCAATAGCTTCAAGCTGGGCAAGACCTCCGTCGGCGTCTCGCTCGATCTCTTCAAGCGGACCCAGTTGAATTTCGGCGATCGCGCATGGGGTTCCCATTCGGATCTGCGGCGGACCCGCAGCTTGCCAGCGCCGTGGAACGGCCTGCCGGTGACCAATCCGGCGACGGGCACCCCCTTCGCGCTCGACAACGACATGGATAATGGCAGCACGATCAACCATTACGGGCAGTATCGGCGCGGCTATATCCAATCCGACTATCTGACGTTCAACGGCTCGCGCCCGGCCGGAAACGCCGGCATCTCGACCGCATCGGCTCCGGCGGGCGGCGTCGCCACCCTGGCGGCGGACGGCACCTTCTTCCTCTATCCGGACGCCAACGGCGCGGTGAACTTCAAGCAGACGACACCGTCGCGCAATCTGGGCAATCCGGAGGACGAATATTACGACAATCGCCTGATGCACCGCGCGCTGGTACCCGCGATCAAGCGGATCAATGCGGGCCTGTTTGTCGAGCACGAGCTTACCGACAGCATCACGCTCTTCGGCGATGTCCTCTATTCGGGCTCGCGCGCAAACAGCCAGCGCGAAGAAGCCAATATGCAGAACGTGAACGAGCCCGGGCTCTACGTTCCCGCATCCAATCCTTACAACCCGTTCGGTGTGCGCTTCTATCACCCGACGGGGGCGCCCAATGCGGACGGAACGCCGCGCATCACGGGCGCGCCTGCCGACGTCACGATCGTCGCGGGGCTTATCCCTCCGGGCACCAAGCTGCGCTACATCCAGGTGGATTCCAGTTTCTACCGTGCGCTGGGCGGCATTCGCGGCACCCTCGGCGACAATTGGTCATGGGAAAGCGGCGTACTGATCTCGGGTGCCTATAGCCACGAGACCGAGAAAAACATCTATCGTGAATCGCTGTTGCGCAGGGCGCTCGGCCGCACTGACTCCACGGCCTACAATCCGTTTCCCGTGACGTTCAAGGTCGTGAACAACCAGGTCGTTGTCGACAAACCCTATGTCAATCCGGACTCGGTGACCGAGCCCATGTACGACACCGACAATCGTTACGGCAAAACCCGCATCGTGACCTGGGATGCCAAGATCGCGGGCCAGTTGTGGCAATTGCCCTTCGGTGGCGGCCGCATCCAGGTGGCGGCCGGCGCGGAGGTGCGCTGGGAACGCTATGATTCGTGGAAGGCACCCTATGCGGGTCTGAACCCTCCCGGTTCGGGCGCGGATTTCCCCTATATGCGCGATGACGACAATGATTTCATCGCGATGAGCCCCAATGGGGAGGTGCATGCGCAGCAGGAAGTGCAATCGGGCTACGCCGAAATCTCGCTGCCGCTGGTCACCCGGGACAACGCCTTTTTCGGCTTCCAGCACCTCGAGTTCGGCGCTGCGATCCGTCACGAACGTTTCTCGATTCATGGCGAGAGCACCACGCCGAAGTACAACGTGCTCTGGGCACCGACCCCGTGGCTGAAGCTGCGCGCTTCGTACAATGAATCGTTCCGCGCGCCGAACCTTGCCCAGACCGACACGTCGCCGCTGCTGCGCGTAAACTATACGGCCGATCCCTATCGCTATGACGTGACCAACGCGGCGGTCGATAATAGCGGACCGCGCCGCACCTTCCGCCAGGGCAACGACCGGCTCGATCCCGAAAAGGCGCGCAACTGGGGTGCGGGCTTCGTTCTCGACATGCCCGGCATTCGCGGTCTTACTCTGACTGCCGATTACTGGCGGCTCGAGCAGCGCGACGCGATCACCGCGCTGGGGAACGCCCAGGTGCTTGCGCTCGACGAGCTTGCGCTCGACCTGGCTACCCAGGCGGCGCTCGCTTCGGGCAAGACGATCGACCAGGTCGATCTGGGCTCGGGTACTTCGGGCTATGCCGGCAGCAACCGCGTGACGCGCCGTGCGCCCACCGCGGCGGACATCGCCACCTTTGCCGCCTATAACGCTGCACAGCCGACCAACGCGACCAAGCGCGCGGTCGTCGGCGAGATCACCAGCATGATCAACGACTATATCAACCTGGGTTCGCGCCGGCTTTCCGGCGTGGATTTCGGGCTGCACTACCGCGTGCCCGATTTCGGCATCGGCCAGTTCTCGCTGCGCGCGGAAGCGACCCGCAACCTCAAGCGCGACGAAGAGCTTGCCGACGATGGCGTGGTGATCGACGAGCTCGGCAAGAACGGCCGCGCGAAGTGGGTCGGCAACTTCACGCTGGGCTGGAAGAGCGGTCCGTGGTCGGCGGACTGGTACACCGCTTATTACGGTGCGACCATCGACACTTCGGCGGCAACCACGCAGGCGATCTACGAGGCGCTCGACAAGCCCAAGAGCATCGCTGTGGTGAACGATAACGGGGTGATGCGCTATTATCTGCGCGTGAAGCCTTCCACCCTGCACAATTTGCGCGTCACCTATGCCTTTGGCAGCAACGCGAACACGCGGCTCACCTTGGGTATCAACAATGTCTTCGATACCTGGCCGCCCGTTGCGGATGAGGATGAAGGCTTCTTCGTCGGAACCTTCAATCCGCGCGGCCGCCAGTTCAAGCTGCGGATGGAGCACAGGTTCTGAAGCCTGTGAGGAGCCCGTTATTGGTGAAGCTCAGAAAATCCGGAGAGCCGATCATGAAGTTATGGCGTACCCTGAACATGTTGATCGTGCTCGCCGTGCTGAGCGTTATGCCGGCTGGCCCGGCAAGCGCGCAGAACGGCGCGGCGGCGGCGAAGGCCGCTGACCGCCGCCCGGTCCTGCTGATCTCGATCGATGGAATGCGGCCGGATGCCGTTCTGGAGGCGGACAAATATGGTCTGAAAATCCCGGTGCTGCGCCGCTTCCTGAAGGAGGGCAGCCATGCGCAGGAAGTGTTGAACGTCAATCCGACCGTCACCAATCCCAACCATACGACGCTGGTGACCGGCGTGCTCCCGGCTGAGCACGGCATCGTCAATAACCGGCCCTTCGCTCCGCTCGCGAAACTGCCAAAAGGCTTCGGTTCCTATTCGCAGATCAAGGCTCCCACGCTTTGGGGCGCAGCGAAGAAGGCCGGGCTGACCACGGCCAGCATCTTTTGGCCGGTGACGCGGGACGCCGCCGATATCGACTTCAACCTGATGGAGGGTTCGGACGAGGACGACGCGAAGATCGCCGCCGACGCGGTGGCGCTGATCGAGCAGAAGCGCCCCGACTTCCTGACCCTCCATTTCGTGACGTTCGATCATAAGGAGCATGAGTTCGGCCCTTTCACGCCCGAGGCACACGCTTCGCTCGAACGGATCGATACCGCTGTTGGCCAGGTAATCGCGGCGCAAAGGAAGGCGCATCCTAATACCGTGATCGTGATCGCCTCGGATCACGGTTTCTTCACGGTGACGCACCAGGTCAATCTCAACGCGGCGATGGTAGAGGCCGGGTTCATCACGCTGAGCAGTGATCCCGAACCCGTCGTGACCTCGTGGCGCGCATTCATCTGGTATGTCGGCGGTATGGCGATGGCGGTGTTGAACGATCCGGAGGATCAGCAGACGCGCGCGCAACTCGACGCATTTCTGCGCAAGCTCGCTGCCGACCCCGCCAACGGGATCGAGCGTATCTACGGACGGGAGGAAATTGCCGGGCTGGGCCTTTCAGCGGAAGCCGAATCCGTCGTGGCGCTGAAGGTCGGGTACCGCATGGGGAATGCAATGACCGGACCGCTCGTCCAGCCTGCAAAGGGTGGCGCACATGGTGCCTTTTCGACCCGCACGTTGCGCCCGGACATGCGTTCGTCTTTCCTGATCACCGGACCCGGGATCCCCGCTGGCAAGAATCTCGGCCAGATCGACATGCGGCAGATCGCCCCGACGATCGCCGGGTATCTGAAGGTCTCGCTACCGTCCGCAAAGATGCCTGCCCTGTCGCTCGGCGAGTGATGGCGATGGTCGAGGTGGGGGAAGTGTATCCGGTTCCAGCGGCGTGGAGCGACGCCGCGATCGTCAGCGAAGCCGCGTATATGGCGATCTACGGGGCTTCGCTCGCGGATCCAGGTAGTTTTTGGCTGGAGGCAGCGAAGCGTCTGGATTGGATGAAGCGTCCTGAGATTGCGGGGGACTGGTCGTTCGAGGAGGCCGATTTCCACATCAGCTGGTTCGCCGATGGCAAGCTCAACGTGTCGGCGAACTGCGTGGACCGGCATCTGG
>NZ_BCTZ01000012.1 GCF_001591025.1 Sphingomonas soli NBRC 100801 | reverse complement strand
ACGCGGCCCCAACTTCCGCCGGGGCGACGGCGAGCGCGTTAAAACCGTCATCCCAGCGAAAGCTGGGATCTCCCTCCACCGCCACTCCCCCGCCGCACGCGGCCCCAGCTTCCGCTGGGGCGACGACGCGCGCGCCAAACCCGTCATCCCAGCGAAAGCTGGGATCTCCCTCCACCGCCACTCCCCCGCCGCACGAGGCCCCGGCTCCCGCCGGGGCCTCGGCAGCAGCTCCTACTCGTCCCGATCGAAACGATCCGCGCGTTCGCCGAGCAGCGTCACCTCGACGCGACGGTTGAGCCGCATGCCCTCGGCAGTCGCGTTGGTCGCTACCGGCTCGGCCTCGCCGCGCCCTTCGACGCGGAAGCGCGCGCGGGTCACGCCCATCTGGTCGAATGCGTTGCGCACGCTTTCGGCGCGCCGCTCGGACAGCGCCTGGTTGTGCGCATCGGTGCCGCGCGAATCGGTATGGCCGATGATCGCCACGCGCACGCCCGGATTGGCGCGCAGATAGCCGGCCAGCGGACGCAGTTTCTCGATCGCGCCCGGACGCAGCACCGCACTGTCGGTGCCGAACAGCACGTCCTCCTGCATCGTCATCGTCGCGCCCAGCTTGGTCTGACGGAAGCGATAGTCGCGCATCGCGCGGCGATCCCATTGCCCGGCGCGCGGCTCCTCTACGACCACGCGGTCGCGCGCTTCCCAGTCGAACCGGTCGAAGCGCGGCCCTGCCACTTGGCGGAAGGCGCGGTTCGCCTCGGCTGCTTCGCGCCGGTCGATCCGCCCGTCGCGATTGCGGTCGAAATTGCGCATCACGAAGGCGCGGCCACGGTTGGTGCGGCGCAGTTCGGGCAGCAGCATGCCCACGCCGGGGCCGGTCAGGCGATACTCGCGGTCGCCGTGGCGGCCGCCGCCCCAGTCCCAATTGCTCTGCGCGGTCGCGCTGCCGGTGCCCGCGAGCAAAGCGGCCGATGCCGCCATGGTCATGAATATCGCACCCTTGATCCTGGTCATTTTTCTCTCCTCGTTTCCCCCGCCGATGCGGGCCGGATGCCGCTATACGGTTGAACGCACGGTGAGTGCCGGTGACAGCCGGGGTTCAGCCGCAGCCTTTCATCGCAAGCGAGCAAAATGAGTCTTTCGCGCCACACACCATCCCTAGTGCCTGTGGATAACTTTCCGACTCAACATGTGGATAAGTTCTCGCGGCGTTCCACAACTTAACGGAATCGCAGGCTTTTTCGTTAACTAATGTTCGCTTGACGAAGCACCGTTTCGCGACCGAAACCGGCAATCCGGCAAGGGGAATTAGTTAATGACGGTCATCGAAAAGGGCAGGATTCGCGCTGCCTCCTCGCGTGCTTGGGTGGATACGATTCCGCTCGACACGATCATCCAGCAGGATTGCATCGCCGCGATGCGCGCGCTTCCCGCCAAGTCGATCGACTGCATCTTCGCCGATCCGCCCTATAATCTGCAGCTCGGCGGCGATCTCAATCGCCCCGATGGCAGCCATGTCGATGCCGTCACCGATGAATGGGACAAGTTCGATTCGCTTTCGGCCTATGATCGCTTCACCCGCGAATGGCTGACCGAGGCGCGCCGCATCCTGAAGGACGACGGCACGATCTGGGTGATCGGCAGCTATCACAACATCTTCAAGGTGGGCTCGGCGATCCAGGATCTCGATTTCTGGATCCTCAACGACATCATCTGGCGCAAGGCCAATCCGATGCCCAATTTCAAGGGCACGCGTTTTACCAACGCGCATGAGACTCTGATCTGGGCATCGACCGGCGAGAAGGCGAAATACACCTTCAATTATCGCTCGATGAAGACGCTCAACGACGAGCTTCAGATGCGCTCGGACTGGGAATTCCCGATCTGCGGCGGCCAGGAACGGCTCAAGAAGGGCGGTACCAAGGTGCATCCGACCCAGAAGCCCGAGGCTTTGCTCTACCGCATCCTGCTCGCCTCGACGAAGAAGGGCGATGTCGTGCTCGATCCGTTCTTCGGCACCGGCACCACCGGCGCGGTCGCCAAGCGGCTCGGACGCCGCTGGATCGGCATCGAGCGCGAGGGCCAATATGTCGCCGCCGCGCAGGAGCGGATCGATGCGGCGCTGCCGCTCGACGAAAGTGCGCTCACCACGATGCAGGCGCCCAAGGCCGCGCCGCGCGTCGCCTTCGGCCAGCTGGTCGAAAACGGCTATCTCGCTCCCGGCACGGTGCTCACCGATTCGAAGCGCAAGCACCGCGCCACGGTCGGCGCGGACGGCTCGCTCAAATGCGGTGATATCAGCGGCTCGATCCACAAGGTCGGCGCGACGCTCCAGAACGCGCCTTCGTGCAACGGCTGGACCTATTGGCAATATGAAGCCGCGGACGGCCTCAAGCCGATCGACGCGATCCGCCAGACCTATTTGCTGGCGACCCAGCCCTGATAGCCACGCTTGCAATGTAGGATTTCGCCTGCTTGGCTGGGCCGGTCGGCATTGCGCGCCGCCGGTCCGGAGCCGAGTCGTTGGCCGGTCTGGAGGGCAAAGGCGGCGTTCTTGGTGTAACCTTTGTAACCTTTCGAGGTGCTGTGATCGATCTTCCGGCCTCCGCGAAAATATATTTGCGGCCTGTCCAGTTCGCCGACACGCCGGTGAACCGCGATGGCGAGGTGGCTCGGCTGGCGGGCGGGCTGCTCTGGTTCGCCGCCTATGAGCTGATCGCCGTCGAGGGCGGCAAGCGCGTCCTCCAGCGCACCATCCCCATCGCCGATCTGCCCGCCGATCCGCGCGTCCGGACGCTCGCCGCGCGCATCACCGCGCCCCGCGCCGCGCTCCAGCTTGGCGAGCGCGTGATCCGCATGGACCAGCCCCAGGTGATGGGCATCCTCAACGTCACGCCCGACAGCTTCTCCGACGGCGGCAAGCATATCGCCGATCCTGCCGGCGCGGCGCAGTCGGGCACCGACATGGCGGTCGCGGGCGCCGCGATCATCGATGTGGGCGGCGAATCGACCCGGCCCGGCGCGGCGGATGTCTGGGAAGGCGACGAGATCGCCCGCACCGTGCCCGCTATCGAGCGCCTCTCGCGCGGCGGCACCGCGGTCTCGATCGACACGCGCCGCGCCGGCGTGATGCAGGCCGCGCTCGCCGCGGGGGCGCATCTGGTCAACGACGTGGCGGCCTTGCTCTATGATCCGCATGCGATCGAAGTGGTGGTCGCTTCCGGCTGCCCGGTCGCGCTGATGCACTCGCCCGATCCCGCCAAGGGGCCGCACGCCGGCAATGGGTATGCGGACGTGCTTCTCGAAGTCTACGACTGGTTGCAAGAACGCGTCGATGCCGTCGTCGCGGCGGGGGTCGATCGCGGCAAGATCCTGATCGATCCCGGCATCGGCTTCGGCAAGTCGCTGGCGGACAATCTGGCGTTGCTCAACGGCCTCGCGCTCTTCCACGGCATCGGCTGCCCGATCCTGCTGGGCGCCAGCCGCAAGCGGATGATCGGCGCACTCTCCAACGAAGCCCCGGCCGACGCGCGGCTGGGAGGTTCGGTGGCGCTCGCGCTCAAGGGTGCCGAGCTTGGCGCGCAGCTCATCCGCGTCCACGATGTGCCCGAAACCGTCCAGGCGCTCCGCGTCTGGCGGGGCCTGCGCGACGCGGCGCTCGTTGCGTGCCAGGCCTAGGCGGCGCTCTGGTCGATCCCGAGCTCGCCGAGCTTGCGATAGAGCGTCGAGCGGCCGATCCCCAGGCGGCGGGCGACTTCGGTCATCCGCCCCCGATAATGGCCGATGGCCAGCCGAATCACGTCGGCCTCAATCTCGTCGAGCGCGCGCAGATTGCCGTCGGGCCGGAACAGCGTGACCCCGGCGTTGCCCGATCCGGGCTGCTGCGATCCGGTGCCCGTCGGTCGGCCAGCGGCCAGCGAGGCGATCTGCGGGAAGTCGTTGCGCGTCAGCCCGTCGCTGTCGCACAGCACGGCGGCGCGGAAGAGCGCATTCTGGAGCTGGCGGACATTGCCCGGCCAGTCATAGGTGCCGAGCAGTTGCAGCGCATCGTCGGTGATGCCCAGCGGTCGCAGCCCCGGCTGCTCGGCGATGCGGCCAAGCAGGTGCCGGGCCAGCGCCGGAATGTCGCCGCTACGCTCGCGCAGCGGCGGGATCGCCACCTGGACGACGTTCAGACGGTAATAAAGGTCTTCGCGGAAGCGCCCGGCCTCGACTTCGGCGAGCAAGGGCTTGTTCGATGCGGCGATGATCCGGACATCGACTTCGCGGGGATGACGCGCGCCAAGCGGCTGGATCTCGCCCGATTGCAGCACGCGCAGCAGCTTCACCTGCGCCTCGAGCGGCATTTCGCCGATCTCGTCGAGGAACAACGTCCCGCCATCGGCTTCGACGAACCGGCCGATCTTGCGTTCGAAAGCCCCGGTGAACGCGCCCATCTCATGTCCGAACAATTCGGATTCGACGAGATTGGCGGGGATCGCGCCGCAATTGACGCAGATCATGTCCTTCTTGTTTCGCGGCGATGCGCCGTGGACGGCTTCGGCGACCACAGCCTTGCCTACGCCGCTCTCGCCTTCGATCAGCACCGGCACGCGCGCCCGTGCCGCCTTGGCCGCGATCGCCAGCGCCGCGCGGAAGAGCGGCGCGGAACCGACGATCTCGTCAAAGGCCAGGCTGGCGGTCAGCTTCTCGGTAAGCGGGCGAAGCTCGCCCGCCGTCTTGCCGCCTACAGCAGCATCCAGCGCCGCGAGCAGCCGTTCGGACGCGAGCGGCTTGACCAGAAAATCGGTCGCGCCCGCGCGCATCGCGCTGACGGCGGCGGCGACCGAATTGTTGGCGGTGAGCATCAGGATGGGCAATTGCGGACGGCGCGCGCGCAGCTCGGCGATCAGGCTCGCCGCGTCCGCATCGGGAGAGGCGTGATCCAGGATCACCGCGTCCAGCGCCATGCCATCGGGCGTGCCGAGCGTCGCGATTCCCATCTCCGGATCGTTCGCGAAGATCGTGCGCCATCCGCGGCGTGCGGCGATCGCAGCGACAAGGCGGCGTTGCGCTGGCTCGTCGTCGATCAGCATCAGGAGGCGCTGGCCGTTGCGCGTCATAGTGTCCCCATCGTCCCGTTTCAGGTCGCCGACGTTACAACGACAGGGTAAAGGCGAGCTTAAGGGTGCCTGGGCACCATCTTTCTCCTCCCGGGCTTGAGGGCGCCGAGCCCCGCCGCTAAGGTCCGCGCCGACACTGTGTTCAGGAGAGAGACGGAATGGCCGATACCGGCAACCAGGGGATGGACTACCCCGCCCATGAAAAGACCTGGGACGGGTTCACCGCTATGATGAAATGGGGCACGGTGGGCTGCGCGCTCATTACCGCGCTCGTCGTATTCCTGATCGCCAGCTAGCGTGAAGATCGCGGTGCTCAAGGAAACCGCCGCTGGAGAGCGGCGGGTTTCCGCGACGCCCGAGACCGTCAAGAAGTTCATCGGGCTCGGCGCAACCGTCACGGTCGAGAAGGGCGCGGGCGATGCCGCCTCGATTTCCGATCAGGGCTATGCCGATGCCGGTGCCAGCCTGGGCAGCCGCGCCGATACGATCAAGGACGCCGATATCGTCCTGGGCGTAGCCGGACCCGACCCGAAAAGCCTCAAGGGGCTCAAACAGGGTGCCTGGCTTGTCGCCGGGCTCAATCCGTTCGGCGAGCGCGCCCGCGTCGACGAATATGCCGCGCTGGGCATCGAGGCGCTGGCGATGGAATTCATGCCGCGTATCACCCGCGCGCAATCGATGGACATCCTCTCCTCGCAATCGAACCTTTCCGGGTACAAGGCGGTGCTAGACGCGGCGAGCGAATATGACCGCGCCTTCCCGATGATGATGACTGCGGCGGGCACCGTCTCTGCGGCCAAGGTCTTCGTGATGGGCGTTGGCGTCGCCGGGCTCCAGGCAATCGCCACCGCGCGGCGCCTCGGCGCACAGGTCTCAGCCACCGACGTTCGCGCCGCGACCAAGGAGCAGATCCTCTCGCTCGGTGCCAAGCCGATCTTCGTCGAGAACGTCGCCGGCATCGAAGGCGAGGGCACGGGCGGCTACGCCACCGAAATGTCCGCCGAATATCAGGCCGCGCAGGCCGAACTGGTCTCATCACACATCGCCAAGCAGGATATCGTGATCACCACCGCGCTGATCCCCGGCCGCCCCGCGCCCCGGCTGATCAGCGACGCCCAGATCGCGACGATGCGGCCGGGCAGCGTGATCGTCGATCTCGCGGTTGAAAGCGGCGGCAACGTCGAAGGCGCAGTCGCGGGCGAGGTCATCGAAAAGCACGGCGTGAAGATCGTCGGCCACAGGAATGTCGCGTCGCGGCTGGCGTCGGATGCCTCGGCGCTGTTCGCGCGCAATTTGTTCAACTTCCTATCGGCCTTTTGGGACAAGGAAGCCGGCAAGCCGGTGCTGGACGAGGAAATCGGTAATGCCGTGCGGGTCACCCAGGGCGGCAAGGTGGTACACGAGCGGCTGACCGGCTGATCGCGCAAAAGGGGGCGCGTAAATCATGGACTTCATATCGATCCTGTCGATCTTCGTGCTGGCGTGTTTCGTCGGCTATTATGTGGTCTGGTCGGTCACGCCCGCTTTGCACACGCCACTGATGGCCGTGACCAACGCCATCTCCTCGGTCATCATCGTCGGCGCGCTGATCGCGGCGGCGGCGGCGGGCATCGGCAATGGCGGCACGGTCTCCAAATGGCTCGGGCTGCTCGCGGTGGTGCTGGCCAGCGTCAACATCTTCGGCGGCTTCGCGGTGACCGCGCGCATGCTGGCGATGTACAAGAAGAAGGCGCGCTGAGATGGAGCATGTCGCAGCAAACCCCTGGGCGTCGCTCGCCTATCTGATCGCAGGCGTCTGCTTCATCCTCGCGCTTCGCGGGCTTTCTTCCCCCACCAGCAGCCAGCGCGGCAACCGCTTCGGGATGATCGGCATGACCATCGCCGTAGTGACGACGCTGCTGACGCATATTCCAATGGGGATTGACCCGGACCCTAGCGATTACATCAGCGACATCCCCGATATCGTGACTATCGCCCAGATCCTCGCCGCCATCGCCATCGGGGCAGTCATCGGCGTGGTCACCGCGCGCAAGATCGCGATGACCGCGATGCCACAGCTCGTCGCCGCCTTTCACTCGCTGGTCGGCTTGGCAGCGGTGCTCGTCGCGGCCGCCGCCTTCCTCAATCCCGCCGCGTTCGGCATCGTCGACGCGGCCGGCGCGATCCTGCCGGTCAGCCGAGTCGAGATGGGCCTCGGCGTCGCGATCGGCGCGATCACCTTCTCCGGCTCGGTGATCGCGTTCCTCAAGCTCAACGGCAATATGGGCGGCAAGCCCATCCTGCTGCCGGGCCGCCACGTCATCAACCTCGCGGTCCTCGCCGGCATCCTCGGGCTGATCGCCTATTTCACCCAGGATCAGTCGCCCTGGATCTTCTGGACGGTGACGGCGCTCAGCTTTGTCATCGGCTTCCTGCTGATCGTGCCGATCGGCGGCGCGGACATGCCGGTCGTCGTCTCGATGCTCAACAGCTATTCGGGCTGGGCCGCGGCGGCGATGGGTTTCACGCTCCACAATAGCGCGATGATCATCACCGGTGCGCTGGTCGGCTCGTCGGGCGCGATCCTCAGCTACATCATGTGCCGCGCGATGAACCGCAGCTTCATCAGCGTGATCGCCGGCGGCTTCGGCGGCGACACGGGGGGGGGGTCGGGCGAGGCGAAGGAGCAGCGCCCATGGAAGCGCGGCTCGGCTGAGGACGCCGCGTTCCTGATGAGCCAGGCCGAGCAGGTCATCATCGTGCCGGGCTACGGCATGGCGGTCGCGCAGGCGCAGCATGTGCTTCGCGAGATGGCTGACAAGCTCAAGGAGCATGGCGTGCGCGTGAAATACGCCATCCATCCGGTCGCCGGGCGCATGCCCGGGCACATGAACGTGCTGCTCGCCGAGGCAAACGTGCCCTATGACGAGGTCTTCGAGCTTGAGGACATCAACAGCGAGTTCGCGCAGACCGACGTGGCGTTCATCATCGGCGCCAATGACGTGGTCAATCCCGCCGCCAAGACCGACAAATCCTCGCCAATCTACGGCATGCCCGTGTTCGATGTGGGCAAGGCCAAAACGGTCCTTTTCATCAAGCGCTCGATGGGCGGAGTGGGCTATGCCGGCGTGGACAACGACGTCTTCTACGCCGACAACACGATGATGCTGCTCGCCGATGCGAAGAAGATGGTCGAGGAGGTCGTCAAGTCGCTCGATTAAGGCGCGAAACAGGGGGAAGGCCGGCCATGGCAAGCGTGGGTTCGATCGTTGGCGGCGCGTTCCGCCTGTTTCGCGAGCGCCCCGACGCGGTGGTGGTTTGGACGGCGGTGAATCTGCTGGCCTCGCTCGCCGTCGGCATTGGCCTCACCTATTGGCTGACCGGCTCGCTCGAGGGTCCGGGTGCGGCCGCCTATTTGCAGACCGACGAAGTCCCTGCCGCCGGTTTCTGGCTGGCCTTCGCGATCGCCTATGTCGCGATGTTCATCCTGGGCGTCGTGCTTATGAACGCTGTATTCCGCACGGTCCTCCGCCCCGAACAACGCGGCTTCGCCTCGCTCCGCCTAGGCACGGACGAATTGCGCATCGCCGCCCTGGTGATGATCTCCGCCGTCGTCGCGTTCGTCGGCATGTTCCTCACGCAATTGCTGCTGATGTTCCTCGGCTCGTTCCTCGTCATGGTGGCTGGGGATGGCATGGTCAGCGGGTTGGTGATGGTCCTCCTGTTCGTCGCCTATTTCTGCGCGACGCTCTGGCTGGCGGTTCGCCTGTCGCTGATGTTCCCGCTCACCCTTTATCGCGGCAGCTTCAGTGTTGACGCGGCGTGGGAGCTGGGGCGCGGGCGATTCTGGAAGCTGTTCACGTCCTATCTGATCGTCATGCTGTTCCTCGTCGCGCTGGGCATCGCGATAAGCTGGGTGCTCATGGGCGATTATTGGGCAGCGATGTGGGCTGCACGTGGCGATCCCGCGGCGATGGAACTGGCTGCGCTGGAATTCACCCAGCGTCAGCAGGAAATGTCGATCCTGGAGCGGCTCGCACAGACACTTATCGGCTCGCTGATCGCCGCTGCGGGACTGGTGCTCGGCCCCGGCGTTATCGCCAGCGCGACCCGCGAGTTGCTGATCGACCGGGGTGAGGATGCGGATCCGGCACAGGACTGGTCCGAAGCGGAGATATAATTAACCCTCCCGCTCGGCTATCGCCAAATCACCTCCATAACGGAGGCAAACGGACTCAGCCGTTCCGCAGCGATGCGTCAGCTTCGGAACGAAAGACGAACCGGGGGCGGTGGGGCGATGCTGAAGATCGAGCAGGCCGATGCATATGCGGCCGATACCAATGCCTTGCTGATCGCAGAGGGTGCGGCCAGCGATGCAGCGGAAGCGCTTGCGCTTTCAGGCGTAAGGCTGCGCACGCACACCGATTTCGCGCATGCCACCCCACATATCGGCGGGGGCGCGCTTGATCTGATCCTGATCGAAACGGCGTCGGCTTCCCCGGACCAGCTCGATATCGTGCTCGCCCGAGCGGACGCGATGGCCCGCGACGAACATATGTCCATTTTGGTCGCAATGGCGCCGGATCAGCTCGATCTCGCCGCGCATCTGTTCGGACCCCATAGCCAGCTGTTGTGCGAACCCAGCCTCTCCGAGCGGGTTGCCGCCATCGCACTGGCGCGGGCGCGGAGATGGCAAGGGGCAGCGCTGCACGACGTCACGCGGGAACCTGAATCGATTCGGCTGCAGCGGCTGAACGAGGAAGTCGCGCGTATTGCCGATACGCTTGCGCGGCTTACCAGGGGCGAGCCGCAAGGGTCGGTGCGGGATCCGGGGAACAGCTATCGCGGCCCGGCAGACGAGTACGCGACGGGTGAAACCAGTGCCGCCGAGATCCGCGCGCTGATCCGGTCGCGGCGGTTGCGCGGACAGTTCTTTCCCGCCGACCTGTTCGCCGATCCCGCGTGGGACATGCTGCTCGACCTGTTCGCCGCAACGCTGGAGAAGCGCCGGGTATCGGTATCGAGCCTGTGCATCGCTGCGGCCGTGCCCCCCACCACGGCGCTGCGCTGGATCGGCACAATGCACGAAAACGGCCTGTTCGAGCGCCAGGCAGACCCCAGCGACCGCCGCCGCGCCTATATCGCGCTAAGCGCCAAGGGGCTGGAAGGCATGCGATCCTATGTCGCCGCCGCCAAGCGCGCCGGGCTCGCTTTGGCGTAAAAGCCTTGCCCCGGAGCGCAGGGTTTGGCATCGCCCCCGCGCAAGGGCGCTTAGCTCAGTTGGTAGAGCATCTCGTTTACACCGAGAGGGTCGGCGGTTCGAGCCCGTCAGCGCCCACCATGACCCGGGTGGACGTCGCTTTCGCGGCACAGCGCTGCGGGGATTTCCCGCGGCGGGCAGACCATTTCAGTTAGAGGTGAAGCTCGCGACGCCCGCCGCGTTCAGCTTCGCCGTGACGAAGGAATTGTCGCAGACGTTCACGCCGGTGAGGGTTGCCGAGCTATCGTCGGTGAAGTTGAGCTTCACGTCATATTTGCATCCCGGACCCTTGTCGAAATGCACGGTCGTCCGGGCGCCGTTCTTGACGGTGGAATCTTCCTTCTTGAACTCCGGATCGACCTTGTTCGCCTGCCAGGTCGTCGTCCCCGTAGCCGCGATCTCGATCGTCTTGATGGTCTTTCCGCTGCCATTGATCAGCACGAAATCCCAGTCATCCGCCAGCGCCGGCGTCGCCGCCAGTATCGCGGCCGCTGCTATGGCCAGCTTCATCATCGCATTCTCCCCTGCGTGCCTATTCGGCTGGACCGAATCTGCGCCTATCCGCACCGTTGGGCAAGTCCTGTCATAGCGGTCGCACCAGGCGAACCGCGCGCGCAATCCATGCCGGATCGGCAATAACCTGCTGCCGCGCGCCCGCACCGAGCGGCAACAGATGGAGCTTGCCCTCCTCGCGCCCGATCAGCCGGCCGAACATGAAGCGCCCCGCCGGGCGCGGCACCAGCACGTCGCGATTGAGCGCATGATAATATGCATCGGGTGCCAGCGTTGCGCACCAGATCTCGTCGCCCGCGCGGTAATCCCCCGTTCCGCCGCTGACCGTGACCGCGATCAGCCCAGGCTCACCGCGCGGCGGAACCACGGTCGCCTCCCGGCGCGGAGCCTGCGCGCCATTGCCGTCCAGCACTGCGGCGACCGGAATTTCGGGACGGTCGGGCAGGCGCACCAGATCGGCGGCATCGACTTGCAGCGCGGCGGCGATCCGATTCAGCCAGCCCACCGACACGGTGCGCGTTCCCATCTCCAGCCGCCCGATCGTCTGCGCGGTCGTGGGCGGCACGCAACGCTGCGCCACATCGTCGAGCGTAAGCCCCTTCGCCCGACGGACTTCGCGAATCGCCGTGATCATCGCCCACTCCATCTAACCTGTTTGGTTTTTTGCTTTCCTACAAATGTGCCGTCGTGGCAAGCGAATCGCGCTCAACGGAAGAAGGCGATCAACATGCGCGAATTGGCCGAACGGGAGATCGATCACGGACGCCTTGCGCCACGGGCAGGCAGGGGGCGCACGGTTACCGTGAACCTCGCCGAGTCCCCCCTCGGCTGGCTACGGTCACGCGGGCTCGTCGATGCGCGCCAGTTCGAGGCGGGCGAAAGGCTACGCACCGATTATGAAACCGCCGCTCTGGGCCCGCGCGTCACGATGCGCTGGGATGCCGCGCCGCGCGCACCGCGCCAGGGGGCGCCGGGCAGGCTCGATCCCACCCTCGCCCAAATCTCGGCGAAACGCCGCTTCGATGCGGCGATCGATGCGGCGGGGCCAGGGCTCGCCGATATCCTGTGGCGCGTGATCTGCGCGGGCGACGGCATAGTGGCTGCAGAGAAGGCGCTGGGCTGGCCCAGCCGCGCCGGGAAGCTTGTGCTGTGCCTCGCGCTCGACCGCGTCGCCAGCCATTATGGTCTGGCGAAATAGTTCGGGGCCTGCCTGTCCGGGGCCGTCAATGGCCCCGGCAGGCGAGCGCTTCCAGAATATCGTCGATCCGCGCCGGATCCCCGGCGGCGATCACCTGGCCGACGCTGCCTGCGTGGAGCGGATCGCCCTGCCAGTCGCACATCCGCCCGCCCGCGCCTTCAACGATCGGAACCAGCGCCGCAAAGTCATGGAGCTTGAGGTTCGCCTCGACGACAATGTCCATCCAGCCGCTGGCGACGCAGCCATAATTATAGCAGTCGCCACCCAGCACGACGCTCATCACCGCCGCATCGAGATGCTCGAAGGCGTGGAGCTCGTCATCCGCGAACAACGCAGGCGATGTAGTGCCAAGGATGGCGTCCTTGAGGTCGCGGCAGCGGCGCGTGGCGGCGGGCTGGCCGTTGAACAAGGTGGTCCGCCCGGCGACGCCCAGCCAGCGTTCGCCAATAATCGGCTGATCGATAATCCCGAGCATCGGCCAGCCATCCTCGATCAGCGCGATCAGCGTGCCGAAGGTCGGGCGGCCTGCGATGAAGGCGCGCGTGCCATCGATAGGATCGAGCACCCATTGGCGCTTGCTCGTGCCTTCGCGTACGCCGAACTCCTCGCCCACGATCCCGTCAGCGGGAGCCTCGGCGATGATCAGCTTGCGCATCGCCTCCTCGGCAGCGCGATCCGCGAGTGTCACCGGCGAGAGGTCGTCCTTCGCCTCCAGCCCATGCTCGGCGCGAAAATAGGGGCGGATCGCAGCCCCCGCTGCGTCTGCCAGTCGTTCGGCAAGGGCGATATCGGTTCGGGAGATGGGCATGACCCTTGCCTAGGGTCGGCAGACAGCACCGGCAAGAGCCGGGCTTCGCGCGTTTTGACTCGCCAAGCGGCAAGCGTGCTGGCACCCAGCGCGACCATGCGCCTGCTCCTTATCGCTCTCGGCCTGCTCGCCGCCAGCCCCGCCGCCGCGCAGATCCGCGCCGTCCCTGCCCAGCCCGGGTCCGAGACCGAAGCCTTGCGCGGCGTGGAGGTATTCCTCGTCAACGAAGGCGATGCGCCGGTCAGCGACAGCGGCCCGCGCGAGCTCGAAGTCACCGCAGCCGATGGCACGCGGCTGATTCTGGAGCGTGCGCCGGGGCCCGCGCATACCGTGGCACCCGGCGGCTTCGCGAAGGCCCGCTACGTACCGGTACAGGTCGCGGGAAGGGCGGTGCCGCCAGGTGAAGCGCACCCCGCCGCCCGGATACCGCCCGGCGAAACCGTGGTGCAGAGTTCGACGGGCAGTTCCGCTGCGTTCACGGATCGGTTCGAGGCGCATGAACCGATCTATGCAGCGTTCGGGACGGGTGATGCGGGCGGCAAGCTGCAAGTCAGTTTCGCATTTCGCCCGTTCGAGGAGGATGCACCGCTACGGCTGGGCAACCTGCGCTTTGCCTATACCCAGACGATGTTCTGGGCACTCGACCGGCCGTCGGGGCCGTTTCGCGCCACCAACTACAGCCCCGAAGTCTATGCCGACATTCCACTGGACGAGACGAGCAAGATCGCAATCGGCTATCGCCATGATTCAAACGGGCGCGGCGTGCCCGGCTCGATCGATGTGAATCGCATCTTCGCGCGCGCCGAAAAGTCGTTCGATCTGGGCGGCGACTGGCGACTCGATGTGGCGCCGATGGCGTGGTTCTACACCGGAGCGAAAAGCGCCGCTCCGGGATTGCGCGACACCTTTGGCTACACCGCGCTCACCGCCGCGATCGGCCAGAAGGACGGGCTCAAGGTCGCGCTGACCGCGCGCGGGAACTTCGAGACCGGCAAGGGGGCCGGCGAACTATTTGTCTCCTATCCGCTCACCCGGATCGGCGGAGGGATGGGCTTCTACATCTTTGGCCAGGCATTTACCGGCCATGGCGAGGCGCTCGACGATTATCGCCGCAACGCGAGCCGTGCGCGCATCGGCATTGCACTCACCCGTTAGACATGAACGCCGCCTTGCCCTAGCATAACTAAGACATTTCAGGAGAGCCGCCATGCGCCCGTTTCTGTTCGCCGCCCTCGCACTTTCGCTCTCGGTGCCGGCGACCGCCGCATTGGCACCGGGCAAGAAAGCGCCCGATTTTACCGCTGCGGGGGCAGTGGCGGGCAAGCCGATCTCGGTGAGCCTGAAGGCGGCGCTCAAAAAGGGCCCGGTCGTCCTCTATTTCTTCCCGGCAGCCTTCACGGCGGGCTGCAACGCCGAAGCCAACGCCTTTGCCGAGGCGCTGTCCGACTTCACCAAGGAGGGCGCGACCGTGATCGGTATGACCGCCGGCAATGTCGACCAGCTCGAGAAATTCTCGAGCATGCATTGCGCGGGCAAGTTCGCCGTCGCCGCCGCCACGCCCGCAGTGATCAAGGGCTATGACGTCCTGCTCAGAAAGCCTGACGGTACGCCCACGACGATCACCAGCCGCACCAGTTTCGTCATCGCGCCCACGGGCAGGATTCTGTTCGCCCACACCGACAATAATCCGGCCGCGCACATCCGGATGACGCTCGCCGAGGTGCAGAAATATCGCAAGGCGCATCCCCGCCGCTGACATATTCACTTCTCGGAAATCTTTGCTCACCGGATGTTAGCAAACGGCGCTTACGACATCCCCAGGAGACGCCGCGTCCATCCGGGAGCGGCCCAGCAGCGGGGATCAGCGAAGCATGGCCGGGGCGAGCGCCATACGAGGAGCAGGCGGGGAAGACCCCGCGCGGCGTCTGTATGCGCGAATCGGAACTTTCCTGATCGAGCAGCGGCTGGATCCCGATCCAGCCAATTATGCCTTTGCCTATCATTTGTTCGTCGATCCCAATGGCCCGTTGGCGCGCGCGGTATCCGCGCTCACCGATGGCGGGGTCAGGCTGACCCGCCGCGACATCGAATCGCTGGGGTGCGAGCACAAGCCGGCGCCCAATGCGAAGGCAGCGGCGCAAAAGGCGGACGGGCTGGTCGCCCAGACCCAGATGCAGGTCGAGGGTTTCGAAGACATGGTGACGGCGATCCGCGCCGAGACCCAGGGCTTTGGCCGGGACCTGGCCGCAAGCGCCGAGGCGATGCAGCGCTCGTCCGGCGGCGGCGACATCACCGAGATCGCACGAATCACCGCCGCGATGGTCGAGCGCGTCCAGACCGCCGAGGCGCGCCTGGATTCGGCAACGCGCGAAGCAAGCGAGCTGCGCAAGAAGCTTGAGGAAGCGCGCGACAATGCGCGGCGCGACCCACTGACCGACCTGCCCAATCGCCGCGCCTTCGAGGAAGCCTATGCTGCGCAGGCCGCGACGGGCGAGAGCCTGTGCCTGGCGGTGTGCGACGTGGATCATTTCAAGTCGGTCAACGACCGGTTCGGCCACGCCGTGGGCGACCGCGTGCTCAAGGCCATCGCGCAGGCGCTCTCGGCCAAGTGCAAGGGGCATCTTGTCGCGCGCTATGGCGGCGAGGAGTTCGCCATTCTCTTCTCAGGGACCACGCTGGAAAATGCGCGCCTGATGCTCGACACCGCGCGCGCGACCGTCGCGACCAAGCATTATCGCCTGCGCGAGGACGATGCCCCGCTGGGCGAGGTGACCTTCTCCGCCGGCGTCACGCTGGCCAAGCCCGAAGACCGGTTCCACAGCCTGTTCCAGCGCGCCGACCAGCTTTTATATGCGGCGAAGACCGCCGGCCGAAACTGCCTGCGTTGGGATTGACCGGAATCGGACACTGAGTGTTCGCTTTTAAATGGTGAAAATCCCCAATTCAAGGCGTGGAAAACACCAACATCGCGAAATTTAATTACGTCGTCGACGTAAATTCAATGACTTAGTGAATTGGCACGCTCTCTGCAAAGCTTCCTGCATCAGCCGCCGGATGGTCCGGCAGGCCGAACCAGGGAGTAAGAAAATGAGCGCTCGTCTCGACTCGTTCCAGCAGACCGCCGCCGTGTTTGGCGCGGTAATCATGACCGCCAGCCTCGTGCTCTTCTCCGGCGTCATCGCGCCCTTCGCGTGATGCCCCGGACACAGGAGGACAGCATGGTTCGCAGCTTCATGACCGGCATGATCGCCTCTGCGGGCATCGCAGCGATCATCGCCGGCAGCATGCAGGGTTCAGCCGTACTCGGCTGACCCTGCGCCGTGAGCGGCACCGGCAGGATCGACATGATCCAAAGACACCCAAACAAAGTCTCCCCCGCCTTCCTGTTCCTCGCCTGCGAGGATTCGAGCTATATGTCGGGGCAGGTGCTGCACCCGAATGGCGGGACCATCGTCAACGGCTGAACCGCCAAAGGTTACACAAAGTTGACACCAAGACGCACTCGCTGGCGCGACATCCGGTGCTGTCAAAGAGCGGACGACATTGCTTCCGCCCCTTCAGATAGTCGGTTCAACAGGCCATCAGCACTGCGAACATTGGGAACATTCGGCTATTTGCCGGCCCTGGCCGCACCCTTCAGATCCTCGACGAAAAGCGCATATTCCTCCTCGGCACGCGCCTTGTCGGGCAGGCGCAGCAGGAAGCTGGGATGGATGGTGACCCAACCCACCCCTCCTTCGGGCAGATCGATCGCCCGGCCCCGCATCGCGCTGATCGTCACGGTCTTGCCCAGAATCTGGCGCGCCGCCGTCGCGCCCAGCGCCACGGTCATTTCGGGGCGCAGCAACAGCCGCTCCTGCGCATACCACCAGCGGCAGGCGCTGATCTCGCCCGCATCGGGCCTGGCATGGATGCGGCGCTTGCCCCTTTGCTCGAACTTGAAATGCTTGACCGCGTTGGTGACGTACACGGCCGCGCGATCGATCCCGGCATCGGCCATGGCGCGGTCGAACATCTGGCCTGCCGGGCCGACAAAGGGCTGCCCGGACAGATCCTCCTGATCCCCCGGCTGCTCGCCGACGAACATCATGCGGGCATCGACCGGGCCTTCGCCGAACACGGTCTGCGCCGCATGCTTGTAGAGGTGGCAGCGGGTGCACCCCATCGCCTCGTCGCGCAACCTTTCCCACGCGCCCGCGATATTGCCGCCCAGGCTTTCCCGTGCCGTCTGCACCATCGCGATCTCCCGCTGGCGCGCACCCGCCACCAGCTCGCCGATCAACGCGGTTTCGGGCATGTTCTTCCAATATCTGCGCGGCATCTCCTTCAGCATCGCGTTGGTCTTCAGCCGCGCGGGATTGAAGGTGGAGGCGTAATAGGTCTTCCACACATCCTCTATCGCATCGCCGGACGGCGCATCGGCGCGGCTCGCACCCGGCGCTTCGGAGAGCGTCTCGCCATCCCAATGGATCGAAAGCTCGGGCGTCAGGATCGACCAGCGCATATTGGCGAAGCGATCCATGAAGAAGCGCGCATTGGCCCGCACGATATGATGCTCGGGCTCGAACCAGGCGACGAAGCGCGGCCCGGCATCATCGGCGATCTCGCGAAAGCGGACAAATGCGCGCATCTTGTGAATGTCACGGCGCACCTGCTTCGCCATCTCCTCCAGCCGGCGGACCAGCGGATCGGCCCGATCCTCGATGCGCTTCGGCGCTTCGATAAGCCCTGCGAGCAAGGTGTAGAGCAAGGCAAAGCGCTGCGGATCGCTGTGCAGGATCACGCTCTGCGCAAGATCGAGAAAGGCGCGCGGCACGCGCAGGGCGGCGGGCGTCGCGGGTTCGAGCACCGCTTCGTCGCCGAACAGATCGGCGGGATGCTCCCCCATTTGCCACACGATTTCGGACGGCGGCACGCGCGCGGAGGCAAGCGCCCGGGCGGCATCGCGCCACCCTTCGAAATCATCCTCCGCCGATAAAGCTATGACGCGCATCGCGTCTCAACGCGCGGGAAGCGTATCGATCCATTCGCGCAGCATCGCGACGCCTTCCTTATGCACCGTTGCGCGGCCAAGCTCGGGCATCGCCACGCCGGGATCGGTCGATTCCATGCGGTAGATCAGGATCGACTCCTGCGCGCTTCCCGGCTGAATCGCGAAATCGTGCCCGCCCGAACCGCGCCCCGCCGCTACCGGGCGCTTGTAGAGGCCACGCGCGATCGGATTGGGTTGCCGCCAGTCGAGGAACAATCCCGAATTCGACGCCGCACCCGCCGGATTGTGGCAATGCGCGCAGTTGATCTCGAGATAGGCGCGGGCGCGCTCGTCGAGCGGGGCCGTGCCGTCATCCCAGCGGGCGATGCGCGGTGCGTCCCTGGGCAGGCGATCGAGCATGCCGGCGGCAAGCAGGCCTTCGAGCTGGCCGCGATGGTTCAGATAGCGCGCCTTGGTGCCGATCGGCGTGATTCTGCCTTCCAGCGCATGGCAATCCTTGCACTGGTTCTGGTTGGGCACAGCATAGCTGATGCTGCGGCGCTCGCCCGAAGGATCGGTGAAGGTGACGGGAATGCGGGTGCCTGCGCGCTTGAGATCGGCATCGGTGCCGTCGGCGTTCCAGACATAGGGGATCGCGACCCAGCCGCTCGCGCGGTGAAGCAGCAGGCGCGTCTCCAACGGCTTGAACGCGCCGTCCTGCTGATAGCCAAAGGTCTTGATCAGCGCCGCGCCGACCGGAAGATCGAGCGGCGCGTCGCTCTGATATCCGGCCTTCGCGCCCGCAGGCAGATAGAGATAGCGCTCCTTCCCGGCATAATCGGAGAAGAGCGGCGTCTCCAGATCATAGCCGGTGACGCGCGCATTGGGCGTCCGCTTCGCCAGATCGGCGAAGAAGCCATAGTCCGAAAGGCGCGCGGGATAGCCGTCCGCAACGATCGCGGCATCGTTCACGCCAGCCGGGCGGCCGAGCAGCGCGGCGCCCAGAAGCAAGGCCGCAGCGAGCAGCGCCTTCACTTGGCGGCGGCCTCCATCGATGCAGGAAGCACGATCGCGGCTGGCTGGGCCGCCGCCTTGCCCTTCAGCTCGGTCGGCGCAGGCTGGGCGCTCTCGACCGGCGCGCCCGGCTTCAGGCCCATGCTGAGCACCGGCGCCTTGTCATCGACGTGCAGCGTCGCGGGATCGCCGATCCCGTCCCACAGGATCGGCGGGATGCTGCCGCCAAAGGCTGCCGCAAGCTGATCGCCCCCGGGCAATTGCGGCGCGAAGCCCGCGCGACCGTGGCGATTGCCCGAGATCACGATATTGCTGGGAAGCGGATCGAATTTGGGATCCTCATGCTTCTCGCGATAGGCGACGAGCATCACGTTGCTGGTGCCATTGCCCGACAGATCATTGTCGAAGACATGGACATTATCGTTGGCCATGATCAGCACGCCCGTGCCGGTGGGCACGCTGGCGACGATATTGCCCTTGGGCGCGAAATTGGGCGTATCATTATCGACCGAGCGATTCTTGAACACGCGCACGTCGCCGCCCCCCATCTTGGGCAGGCTGGGCATGTCGAACACCAATATGCCGCCGGTATTGTGCGTTGCGATGTTGCCATAGACGTCGGCATGGCGGCTATTCTCGATCTCGATCCCCGCGACATTCTGGCTGACGAACGAATTGCGGACGATGATCTGCTCGGACTGGCCGACATAGATGCCGGCGTCCGACGCGCCCTTCACGGTGACGCCATCGACCAGGACATGCGTGCTGGAGACCGGATAGACGCCGTACGCGCCGTTGCTTTCCTTTGGCCCGCCGGTCCATTCGACGCGGACATTCTTATAGACGATCCGGTCCGCGCCCTTTGACTTGATGCCGTCGCCTTTGGTGTCCTCCACCGCGAAATCCCGCAGGACGACATCGTCCGAGGTGACGAGCAGCCCCTCGCCCGCGCCCAATTGCCCCTTGAAGCTGAGCACCGTCTTGTCCGCGCCCGCGCCGCGCACCGTGACGCGGTTGACGTCGAGGCTGAGTCCGTCGGTCAGCTCGAAGCGTCCCGCGCCGATGCGGATCACATCGCCGGGCTCAGCCTCGATCAACGCGGTCTGCAGGCGCTCCTGCGCATTGGGGCCAGCCGCGACCACGATATCCCTCGCGCTCGCGGGGGCGGCGATCAGCACTGCGGCGAACAAGGCGTTCCGAAGCATCATTCTCTCCTGCATTTTCGGCCAGTCTAGCCGAGCGGAGACGAATTGACAGTCCTGTCAGTTATTCGCGGGTATCGCCCGGCTCTTCCTCCTCGGCGCGCTCCAATTCCCTGGGCTTGCGGCGCTCGAATATCTTGGCGAGGCGCTGTTCCTCCTCGCCGGAGAGCTTCTCCGCCGCCGAGGGAAACATCTCTTCCTCCTCCTCGTCGATATGATGCTCGTAGCGGTGGCGCATTTCCTTGAACTTCGCGGTCCATTCGGCGCTCTTCGGATCGAGCTCCGCCAGTTCGCCGAAGAAATCGTCGATCTCCTTATGCTCGGAAACCGAATGGCGCGCCTCGTCGCGCAGATCGGGATTGGCCAGCATCGTCGCGTAGAGCGATTCCTCCTCGGCGGCGGCATGGGCGCTGATCTCGATCCGCAAAGCTTCGAACAATTCTGCGCGATCGGCGTAATTGGCTGCGGCAAGCTCCTTCAGCATCGCGCGGTGGCGATCGTGATCGGCCTTCAAATCCTGAAAAATGCGCGCGTCGGCCATGGTATCTCCCTTCGTTGCGGGACCACCAACCGTTCAGGCGGCGAATAGCTCCAGTTGCTCGCGCCTGGGCGCGACCAGCGATCGCAAATCCGCCTTTTCGGCGAGCGCCACCGGTCGCCAGTCCTCCGCGATCAGGAACGGCCGCACCTTTGCGATCGAGACCGTCAGCCGCGCCACATCGGCCAGCCGCAACCGCCGCCAGCGCCGCGTGGCGAGGATCGCATCGACCGCCTTCACCCCCAGCCCCGGCACCCGCAGCAGCGCCTCCCGCGATGCGCGGTTCACATCGACGGGAAAACGCTCGCGAAACCTGAGCGCCCAGGCGAGCTTGGGATCGATATCGAGCGGCAGCATGCCGGTGGCGGGGTCCGTCGCCTGCGCGACTTCGCCCGGTTGATACTCGTAAAAGCGCATCAGCCAGTCCGACTGGTACAGCCGATGCTCGCGCATCAAGGGCGGGCGCTGGAGTGGCAGCACCGCGCTGGCATCGGGGATCGGGCTGAACGCGGAATAATAGACGCGGCGCAGCCCGAAGCTGCCATACAGCCCCGCGGCGCGCCGGATGATGTCGCCGTCGGTGGCGGCGTCGGCGCCGACGATCATCTGGGTCGACTGGCCCGCGGGCGCGAAGCGCGGCGCGGATTTGAACCGCTTCTTCGCGTCGCGCAGATCCTCGATCGAGCTTTTCACGTCGCGCATCGCGCCTTCGATCCGGGGCGCGGACTTTTCGGGCGCCAGCCGCGTGAGCCCCGCGACGGTGGGCAGCTCGACATTGATCGACACGCGATCGGCATAAAGACCCGCCTGATGCACCAGCTCGGGATCGGCATCGGGGATCGTCTTCAGATGGATATAGCCGCGAAAGTCGTGCTCCTCGCGCAGCAGCCGCGCCACGCGGACGATCTGCTCCATCGTGTAATCGGGCGTCGCGATGATGCCCGAGGAGAGGAACAGCCCCTCGATATAATTGCGCTTGTAGAAATTGAGCGTGAGGTCGACGATTTCCTCAGGCGTGAAGCGCGCGCGGCGGACGTTCGAGCTCTTGCGATTGATGCAATAATGGCAATCGAACACGCAGCTGTTGGTCAGCAGGATCTTGAGCAGCGAGATGCACCGGCCATCGGGCGCATAGGCATGGCAAATGCCCATGCCCTCGGTCGATCCCAGCCCTTTGCCGCCCGGCGCGGACTTGCGCTTCGCGGTGCCCGAAGATGCGCAGGACGCATCATATTTGGCGGCGTCCGCCAGGATCGCCAGCTTCGCGCGCAGGTCCAATTGTGCCATTTGTTCATACTATGTTCTTGATATTGCAGAGTCCAGCCGCTTGTGGGAAAGCCATGGCGAAGGGATGCGTGAATGCGGCTGATTGCGGACCGGCGCGTGCGACTGCTGTTCCTGGCGCTGGCGCTGACCTGCAGCCTGGGTTGGCTGTTCAAGGGCCATTGCACCTCCGGCGGCTGGACCAATGGCGAGCAATACACCACCGGTTGCTATAGCGACGCGATCCCCTTCTGGACCGCGCGCGAAGTGGACAAGGGCAGGATCCCCTATTTCCAGGCGCGCATGGAATATCCGGTGCTCACCGGCGCAGCGATCTGGGCAGAGGGCGGCGCGGCGCGCCTGTTGTTCGGCAAGCATGCCAATGCGACGCACTTCCTGGCCATCGCGACGATCGTCAACGCGCTGCTCGCAATGCTGGTGCTGCGGCTGTTCATCAGCGCCGGCATGGACAGTCGCCGGCTATGGATGTGGGCGCTGGCCCCGCCATTGATCCTCTATGTCGGGCATAATTGGGACATGGTGGCGGTGACGTTCGCGGTCGCCGCGATGCTGCTCGCGCGGCGCAACCGGCTGGTGCAGGCGGCGGCGATGGCGGGGCTGGGCACCGCCGCGAAGCTGTGGCCGGTGCTGATGCTGCCGCTGATCGGACTGAGCGCGCTGTTCGAGCGCAATCGCGATTGGGGCCAGCGGCTGATCCGCGCGGCAATGCTGTCAGCGGCCGCGATCGGCGCATGGGCCTTGGTCAACCTGCCGGTCGCCTGGTTCGCCTATGAGAATTGGAGCGAGTTCTACCGATTCTCGGAGGAACGCGGCGGCACGGCCGCGGGCACGTGGAACATATTGGTCAATATGGGCTGGCTGTTCACCTGGGCAGAGGACCAGAACCGCTACGCCGCAATCCTGTTCGCCCTCGGCGCGGCGGCGATCACGGGGCTCGGCTGGCGGCGGCATCGCGACCATCTCTGGGTGCTGTTCACCCCGGTGCTCGCCTGGTTCATGCTGACCAACAAGGTCTATTCGCCGCAATTCGATCTGTGGCTGTATCCGATGCTGCTGCTCACCGCGCCCCGCCTCTGGCCGGTGGCCCTATTCCTGCTCGGTGATGTGGCCGCCTATTTCGCCGAATTCTGGTATCTGGCGGGGATGGAAGGCGCACACCCATCGGCGCAATTTGCCGACGTCGCCTGCGCGTCGGTCATTCGCGCCGCAGCCATGCTTTGGCTGATCGTCGATGCAGTGCGCCGCGATCCGCCGGAATGGGTGACCCGGCCCCCGCAGCACTGAACCCGCGCCCTCCCCTTATCGGGAGGGCAATGCAGCGATCAGGGCAGCGGCAGATTCTGCTCGGCTTCCTTGCGCGCCTTGGCTTCCTTCTTCGCCGCAGTCGCCTGCTGGACAAAGCAGCCGGTGCCGCCGCCCGCGCCCACCGCAGTGCAGCTCCCGGTGCCGAACTGGCCGGCGTCGAGCGCGCCCTGCGAGCGTACGGCCCAGCTTTCATTCGCCTGCGGGCGGCCCGCCTGTTCTCGCAGCGTCTTGGGAATGCGGAAGCGCTCGGCCTCGTCGAGGCGCTGGCAGACCACGATCTCCTCGCCATCATTGTTGGTCGGGCATTTGTCGTCGCCGTAGATGAGCAGGACGCCGTTGGTGGGCGCGTTCTGCGCCTGCGCATTCGGCACCAGCGCCGGAGCGGCGGCCAATGCGGCCAGGATCGCGATTTTCTTCAGCATCTGCCTGCTCCTGTTCCGGCGCCTTGTACCGGCTTCTGGCTTAACCTCACCTGTCAGATCCCAGACGTGTCAGATTCGTTTCGACAGCGCAATCGCCGCGCGACACCCCAGGCGTATCATTCCGGATAACAAAGGATAGGCCGGAAGGTTCTCCGCGCCCGACTGGATCGCGGTATCGAGATGCTCCAGCTCCTCCTCGCGAAACTGCGCCACCGCGTCGCGCAGCTCCGGATCGCTGTCACCCAATTCATTGAGCTGCTGGCGATAATGCAGGTCGATCTCGGTCTCTACCGCAGCGGTGCATGCCATCGCCGCATGGGGGCCGAGCGCCGCCGTCACCGCGCCAAGCGCGAAGCCGGCGACATTCCAGAAAGGCTGAAGCGCCGTCGGGCGCACGCCGCGATCGGCGACCATCTTGTCGAAAAAGGCACGGTGGCGCTCTTCCTGCGCGGCCATGCCCGCAATCGTGCGCGCCGCCGGTATCCGATCGCCCATCACCGCCAATTGCCCGGCATAGATGCGCGTCGCGCCATATTCGCCCGCCTGATCCACGCGGACCATGGAATGCATGCGCTCGCGCGCGTCGCCGGGCTTCCAGCTCATCGCGCGCGGCGGACGGCCAGAGCGAAGATCGCCACCGCGCCGGAAAGCGAAATGATCGCATTGAAGCCGGCCAGGCTGATCCCGAACAATTCCCATTGCGCGGCATCGCAGCGGACCAGCGGCTTGCCGATCTGCTCCATCAGGATCTTCATCGGATCGCCCCCCGCGACCGTGGTGGAGCAAGGCGTGATGCCGGGCCACCAATGATATTCGACGCCGGCATGGAACACCCCGATCCCGCCCGAAAGCGCGATCAGCACCGCGGCGAACAGGATGAACAGCATCCGCGTCGGCCCATAGGGAACCGCGAACGAAACCGCCGCGACGATGATCGCGGCATAATGCGGCCAGCGCTGCCAATGGCACATTTCGCACGGCACCAGGCCGCCGAAGAATTGCGAGCCGAGCGCGCCGGCGATCAGCGCCAGCGGCAGGAAGAGCGCGATCAGCTGCGCGGTGCGAAGTCCGTCGGTGCGCATGCGATCAGCGATTCTTCGCCGCGACCTGCGGCTTGGTGCCGAGGCGCCCGATCGTCTGGAGCGCATAATGAAGCTGGAAATCCTCGATCCCCTGCTTCTTCAGCTGCTCCGGCGTCGCCGAGAAGCGCGGATCGGTGGCGGTATCTTCTTCAAGCACGTTATCGTCGACCTTGTCGTTGTTGATCAGGTGGCGGCGCAGATCGGCTTCGCGGATCACCGGGCGCTCCTTGTAATCCTTGTCCGAAATCTGCGGCACGACCAGATCGGGACGGATTCCGCCTTCCTGCACCGAATGGCCCGACGGCGTATAATAGCGCGCGGTGGTGAGGCGCAGCGCCGCACGATCGCCCATCGGCAGGATCGACTGGACCGAGCCCTTGCCGAAGCTGCGCACGCCCATCACCAGCCCGCGATGATGATCCTGGATCGCCCCGGCGACGATTTCCGATGCCGAGGCCGTGCCCGAATCGACGAGCACCACCACCGGCAAGCCGCGGGCGAGATCGCCCGGAACCATGCTTTCGGCATAATAGCGCTCGATATCCGATTTCTCGCGGCCGCGCTGCGAGACGATCTCGCCATGGCTCAGGAACACGTCGGCGACCGCAATCGCCTCGCTCAACAGCCCGCCGCCATTCTCGCGCAGATCGACGATATAGCCGAGCGGCTTGCGCCCGAGCTTCTTGTCGATCTCCTGGATCGCCTTGATCGTGTCAGCACCGGTCTGCGCGGTGAAGGTGTTGATGTTGATGATGCCGACGCCGTCCTTGACCTCCCACTTCACCGGACGCTGCACGATGATCTCGCGCGTAAGGGTGAACTGGAGCGGCTTTTCAGCCCCCGGGCGGACCACGGTGAGCGTGATATTGGTGCCCGGCTTGCCGCGCATCTGCTCGATCGCTTCGTCCAGGCTGCCGCCGACGATGAACTTGCCGTCGAGATGGGTGATGTAATCGCCCGATTTGATGCCGGCGCGGTGCGCGGGCGTGTCCTCGGTCGGCGCGATGACCTTTACCGCGCCATTTTCCTGCGTAACCGTGAGCCCCAGGCCGCCATAATTGCCCTCGGTCTGGATCTTCAGATTGTCGAAATCGAGCCCGTCGGCGAACGAGCTGTGCGGATCGAGCGCGGCGAGCATGCCCTGGATCGCACCCTTCACCAGCGTCGCGTCATCGACCTTCTCGACATAATTGGCCTTCACGCGATTGAAGACCTCCATGAACATGTCGAGCTGGCGGTAGCTGGCCGTATCGACCTGCGCCATCGCCCCCGAAGCGACGGGAATGAGCGCAAGCGCACTGACGGCGGCGGTGACCTGGAGAAGGGGACGAAGCATGGGAACGACCTTCACAATAACGAACCGCCCAGGATAACGAGCCGGCGGCCAGGCTGGCGCAGCAGTGATGTAGGGCAGGATAACGGCATTTGCACGGCGTGTCAGTCGAGCAATTGCGCCAGGTCCATCGGCTGGCCGCGCCGGCGCAGCTCGATGGTGAGGCGCGGGGCGTCGCCTGTGGGCGCCTGGCCGATCGGTGCGCCTTGCGCCACCTGATCGCCCACCTTGACCGATACCGCGCCCAGGCCGGTGATCAGCGAGGTCCAGCCATTGCCATGATCGACGATCACCACCCCGCCATATGCGCGGAAGGGGGCGGCGTAGATGATCCGGCCACCCGCAGGCGCGACCGCCGCCGCGCCGGGCGCACAGGCCATGGTGATGCCGCGAGCGCGAACGCCGGTGGACGACAATTCGCCCATGCCGGTCACGACCTGGCCGGCAACCGGCAGGCGATAGGGCGCGCCGCCTGCGCTGCGCTTCGGCGGGGCGGGATCGCCGGTGCGCGGCAGCGGCCCGGGCAGCGCGGCAAGATCGCCCTGCAGCTCGGCGGCCTGCCCCGCGGATTCCATCTGGTCGACAAGGTCGCGAGCCTGCTCGCCCAGCGCGAGCGCGCGATCCGATTCGATCAGCGCGCCGCGATCGAGCTCGCGCGAACGCGCGCGATGCTCGGCTTCGAGCTTCACCAGCGCGACGCGTTCGGCCTCGATCCGGTTGCGCGCCTGCTTGAGGCTTGCGACTGCGGCGGTGGCTTCGGCGCGAAGCGCGCGGATGCGGCCAAGCTCGGCGCGAACATCGGCGGTCCGCGCCTCGACCACCGGCATTGCCGTGCCCAGAACCGCGCGGACATGGACCATATCCTCGGTCGATCCCGGCTGGACGAGTCCGAGCACCGGGGGCCGGCGCGCCATGGATTGCAGCGCGGCGATCAGCCGGAGGATCGGACCCTGGCGCTCGGCGACGCGGGTGCGCTGATCGGCGAGCTGGCGATCGACGATGCCGATGCGCGCGGCAGCGGCGGCGATATCCGCCTCGGCGGCCTTGATTCGCTCGGCGGCGGCAGCTTCCTGCGCGCGCGCCTGGGCGGCCTGGTCGCGCTCGGCGGCGGCGGCCTGCTCGAGTGCTCGGCTGCGGGCCAGCGCTTCGCGCGACTGGTTATTGGCGCTGCGCAGGCGCGACTGCTGCTCTTCCAGGCTGGGGATCTGCGCAGCGGCGAAGCTGCCCGTCGCGAGGATCGCCAGCATGCTGAGCGAGAGGGTGGCGGCGCGGAACACGCGCTTATCCTTCGCGGTGATAGGGGTGGTTGGCAAGGATCGACGCGGCGCGCCACAATTGTTCGGCCAGCATCGCGCGCGCCAGCATGTGCGGCCAGGTGGCCCGCCCGAACGAAAGGAGCAGGTCCGCCTTCTCGCGCTCGGCGTCGTCGAACCCGTCCGCCGCACCGATCAGGAAGCGCGCTTCGCGCACCCCTTCGTCGCGCCACGCCCCCAGCCGCTCGGCCAGCACGCGCGAAGGCAGGTTCTCGCCCAGCTCATCGAGCATGACCAGCCGCGTGCCCGGAGCGAGATCGGGCATCTTGCCGCCCGTATCGGGAAGCTCGGTGATCCTGGTCGGCCAGGTGACGCGCTTCAGATACCGCGTCACCAGCTCCGCCTCCGGGCTGCGGCCGATCTTCCCGCGCGCTACGATATGGAGCAGCACGCGGAGCCGCTCAGGCGTTGGCGGTCGGCGCTTCGCCGAACGACCACATCCGCTCGAGATTGTAGAAGCTGCGCACTTCGGGGCGGAACAGATGGATGATCACGTCACCCGCGTCGATCAGCACCCAATCGGCGGTCTGCAGACCCTCGACGCGCGGGCTGCGGCCGCTTTCGGCCTTGATCTTCTCGGCGAGCTTGTTCGCCATGGACGCGACCTGCCGCGTCGAGCGGCCCGACGATACTACCATGTAATCGGCGATGCTGCTCTTGCCCGCGAGCGGGATCGAGACGGTCTCGACCGCCTGATCATCGTCGAGTGACGCCAGGATAAGCTTGTGCAGCGCCTCGACTCCTTCGGAGCCGGAAGCACGCGTTACATTGGGCGATGTGGCCAAGGGGCCTCCTAAGGGTGAACGATAGCTGCGCGATTGCTTGATGGAGACGACGAAAAACGCCGATGCCAGGCAGGGTCGGCGGCCCGAAGGCTCGTCGCCGAAGTCGGATCGGGGCGAAAGCGCAGCAGCACGAGGGCCGGCAATCTCCAACGCGTCCAATTCTTTGCCTGGCCTGCGGGCCGCACAGCGCGCCGCAGCCAACCCATCGCAGGACTTGCGCGGGCCTGCCGATCATATCCCGGACGGGCGATTACCGCAATCGGAACCTGACGCGCGATCCCGCGCCAATCGCGCCACGCATGAAACTGGCCGAGATTGTCCGCCCCCATCAGCCAGATGAAGCGATGTTTGGGAAACAGGCGCGGCAGCTTCGTAAGCGTGTCGATGGTGTAGCGCGTCTTGAGCCGGGTCTCGATCTCGGTCGGGCGGATCGGCGCATGCCGGGCCATCCTGCGCGCCGAGGCGAGCCGCGCGGCGAGCGGCGCCATGCCCTCTACCGGCTTGAGCGGATTGCCCGGCGACACCAGCCACCACACTTCATCCAGATCGAGCGCGCGCAGGGCATGGAGCGAGATCGCGCGATGCCCCTTGTGCGCCGGGTTGAACGAACCGCCGAGCAGGCCGACCCGCTTCAAGGCCGCGCCTGGCCGGTTCCGCGCACCACCCATTTATACGTCGTCAGCCCCTCCAGCGCGACCGGGCCGCGCGCATGCAGCCGCCCGGTGGAGATGCCGATCTCGGCGCCCAGCCCGAACTCGCCACCATCGGCAAATTGCGTCGAGGCGTTCCACATCACGATCGCGCTATCCACGCCCGCGAGGAAACGCTCGGCCACACCCGCATCCTCGGTGATGATCGCGTCGGTATGGTGCGAGGCGTGCGCGGCGATATGCGCCATCGCCTCCTCGACCCCGTCGACCAGCTTCACCGAAAGGATCGCGTCGAGATATTCGGTGTCCCAGTCGCCATCTTCGAGCGGACGGGTGCGCGGCTCGATCGCCTGCACCTCCGCATCGCCGCGCAGCTCGCAGCCCGCATCGGCCAGCGCCGCCAGCACGGGGGCGGGATCGGCAAAGGCGCGGTCGATCAGCAGCGTCTCGGTCGCGCCGCAAATGCCGGTGCGGCGCATCTTGGCGTTGAGCGCCAGATCGCGCGCCATGCCGGGCTCGGCGGCGCCATCGATATAGCTGTGGTTGATTCCGTCGAGATGCGCGAGCACGGGCACCCGCGCCTCGCTCTGCACGCGCGCGACCAGGCTCTTGCCCCCGCGCGGCACCACCATGTCGATCAGTCCCTCGGCCGTCAGCATCGCGCCGACCGCGGCACGATCGGTGGTGGGAACGAGCTGGACCGCATCGGCCGGCATGCCGCCCGCTTCGAGCCCGCGGGCAAGCGCGGTGTGGATCGCGCGGTTGCTGTGCACCGCTTCCGATCCGCCGCGCAGGATCGCCGCATTGCCAGACATCGCCGCGAGCGCGCCCGCATCGGCGGTCACGTTGGGGCGACTTTCATAGATGATGCCGATCACGCCGATGGGCACGCGAACGCGGCTGAGCACCAGCCCGTTGGGCCGCTCGGTGCGCTCGATCACGTCGCCCACCGGGTCCGCCAGCTTCGCCACCGCCTCGACGCCCGCCGCCATGGCCTCGACGCGCGCGGCATCGAGCCGGAGCCGATCAAGCAGCGCGCCGGACAGGCCATTTGCCTCGGCGGCGGCCATATCGCGCGCGTTGGCCGCAACAATCGCCGCGCTATCGGCCCGGATCGCCTGTGCCGCGGCAAGCAAAGCATTGCGCTTCGCCGCGCTCGACATGCCCGCGAGCTGCGCGGCGGCGCTCCGGGCATTGCTGCCCATCCGGGCGATCATCTGGGGCACATTCTCAGCCATTCCGCCCCGCTAGCACGCGCGAAACGAAGCTGATAGGCCCGCTTGATGGTCGGGGAAATCGAAGCGGCAGGGGAATTGGCGACCGGCGCATTGCTGGGCCGCGCGGTGGAACCGAACCGGGGCGAAGGGCATGACGCCGGGCATCTGTGCCTGAATTGCGGAACGGCGCTGATCGGCGCGCATTGCCATCGCTGCGGGCAGAGCGGGCATGTCCATCGCTCTCTGGGCGCGATCGGGCATGAAATATTGCACGGCGTCGCGCATTTCGAGGGCAAGCTCTGGCGCACGCTGCCGCTGCTCGCATGGTGGCCGGGCGAGCTGACGCGGCGCTATGTCGAGGGGGAACGCGCGCGATTCGTCTCGCCGATGGCATTGTTCCTCTTCTCGATCTTCGCGATGTTCGCAGTCTTCTCCTGGGCCGGAATTTCCGCGCCGGCCGATCTCAAGACCGGCAACGCGTCCGAGCAGATCGAGCTGGTGCGCAAGGGGCTGGCCGACGATCGCGCCGAGCTGATCAAGGCGCGGGACGCGCGCGCGGCCGATGACCCCAAGCGCGCGCGCGACGCGCAGCGCATCGCCGAGCTGGACGAGGAAATCGCCGGCCTGGCAGCGGTCGGAAAGGCCAGTGAGAATGGCACTTACCGGGTATCGACCAGTCTCAGCGGCTGGGCGATGCTCGATCACGGCATCGAGAAATGGAAGAAGAACCCGTCGCTGATGCTCTACAAGCTGCAGGCCAGCAGCTATAAATTCTCCTGGTTGCTCATCCCGCTGTCGCTGCCCTTCATGTGGCTGCTCTTCGCGTGGCGGCGCGAATTCCACCTCTACGATCACACGGTGTTCGTCACCTATTCGATCGCCTTCATGTCGCTGCTGCTGATCGCCGTCACGGTGCTGGGCGAGATCGGGGCAAGCGAGGGGCTGATCATATTCGCAGTGCTGGTGGTGCCCTTCGTCCACCTCACCCGCCAGTTGAAACAGGCCTATGCGCTGCGCTGGTTCCCGGCGATCGTGCGCTCGGTGATCCTGAGCTTCTTCATCCTGATCGTGATCCTGTTGTTCCTCATCATCCTGCTCGCGCTGGGCATGAGCTAGGCCCGGTCCATCCGGCCCAATGTCCCCCTTTCCCTCCGGAATCGCCCTCGGTCAGGGACGCTTTTCAGCAGGGATAGGTCTTGATCATATAGGCGTAGATTGCGGGCTTGAGCTCGCTCTCCTGCTCGGCGGGCGGCAATGCGGCGAGATAGGAGGATCGAGCTTGACCATATCGCCAAGCGCGGCGAGCCGCTCCCAGCGCTGGAGGAATTCGCGGACTGGCATCGCCTGAACCGGGGCCGCCGCGCCGAGCAGCAACAGGCCCATCGCCCAGCCAAATCTGCTCATCGGCACGGATAGCGCCGCGCCATGATGCCGTAGAACGCAGCCTTCATGCTCATGCCGCGGCGCGGGGGCGGGATCTTCTCCAGCTCGGCGATGAACTCGGCGGGCTGGAGCCTTGTCTGCCCCTTGGGCGGCGGGCAGCTATGCGGCGTGCGGCCGACGGCGCGCGCGCCCTCCAGCTCCGCGCGATAGGCCGTGGCGATCCCCGCCATCTCGTTCTTGAGCAGGGTCACGTCGGACGAGAAGGCCGCAAGCATGCCCCTGGCCTGGAGCGCCTTCGCCTTGGCGAGAAACTCGGCGACGGTCATCGCGCTGGCGGACGTTGCGACGAGGCTGAGGCCCATTGCCGCCGGAATCAGTAGCTTGCGCACGAAAAACCCTCCCAGGATCGCTCCCGGGAGGGTTTTACGAAACACTTGTGGCTGAACTCAGGCGCCTTGCGGCGTCGGATTGCCGAAGGGCCCCTTGGGCCTGCGGATTTTGGGAATCGACGTTCCCGCGACCGCGACCGTCGGCGCTTTCGCGCCGGGATCCTCGCGGTGGATGTCGTCGCCCGCGATCAGCCGCTTGATATCCTCGCCGGTCAGCGTCTCATATTCGAGCAGCGCCAGCGCGATCGTGTGGAGCTGATCGATATGATCGGTCAGGATCTGCCGCGCACGCGCCAGCCCCTGCTCGACGAAGCGCTTGACCTCGCTGTCGATCAGCCGGGCGGTTTCGTCCGACATCGGCTTGGAACGCGCCACCGAATAGCCGGTGAAGCTGTCTTCGCTTTCGGAGAAATCGAGCGGGCCGAGCTCGTCCGAAAGGCCCCATTTGGTAACCATCGCACGCGCCAGGCGCGTCGCCTGCATGATGTCGTTCGATGCGCCCGAGCTGACCTTGTCATAGCCGAAGATCAGCTCCTCGGCGACGCGGCCGCCAAACGCCACGGCGATATCGGCATGCATCTTGTCGCGATGGTACGAATAGCTGTCGCGCTCCGGCAGCGGCTGGACCATGCCCAGCGCAAAGCCGCGCGGGATGATCGTCGCCTTGTGGATCGGATCGGCGGTCGGCTCGTGCGCGAAGACCAGGGCATGCCCGGCCTCGTGATAGGCCGTCATCCGCTTTTCGTCCTCGGTCATCACCATCGAGCGGCGCTCGGCGCCCATCAGCACCTTGTCGCGCGCGTCATCGAATTCCTGCGCCGCCACCAGCCTTTTGCCGCGCCGTGCGGCCAGCAATGCCGCCTCGTTGACCAGATTGGCGAGATCCGCGCCCGAGAAGCCCGGCGTGCCGCGCGCGATGACGCGCGGATCGACGTCGGGCGCCAGCGGCACCTTCTTCATATGGACCTGCAGGATCTTCACGCGGCCCTCGATATCGGGGCGCGGCACCTGGACCTGGCGGTCGAAGCGGCCCGGACGCAGCAATGCGGGATCGAGCACGTCGGGGCGGTTGGTCGCCGCCACGATGATGATGCCTTCGTTCGCGTCGAAGCCGTCCATCTCGACGAGGAGCTGGTTCAGCGTCTGCTCGCGCTCGTCATTCTGGTTGCCGAGGCCAGCGCCGCGCGCGCGGCCGACCGCGTCGATTTCGTCGATGAAGACGATGCACGGGGCCGATTTCTTGGCCTGTTCAAACATGTCGCGCACGCGGCTCGCGCCGACGCCGACGAACATCTCGACAAAGTCCGAGCCGGAGATCGAGAAGAAGGGCACGCCCGCTTCGCCGGCGATCGCGCGGGCGAGCAGGGTCTTGCCGGTGCCCGGCGCGCCGACGAGCAATGCACCCTTCGGAATCTTGCCGCCAAGGCGCGCAAACTTGGTAGGGTCCTTCAGGAACTCGACGATCTCCTGCAGCTCCTCGCGGGCTTCGTCGATGCCCGCGACGTCGTCGAAGGTCACCTTGCCTTCGCGCTGCGTCAGTAGCTTGGCGCGCGACTTGCCAAAGCCCATCGCGCCCGAGCCGGAATTCTTCTGCATCTGGCGCAGCACGAAGAAAGCGATGCCCAGGAAGAGCAGGACGGGCAGCGAGTTATACAGCATGTAGAGCCAGATCGACGGCTGCTCTTCGGGGCGCGCGTTGATCACCACGCCCTTGGCGCGGAGGCGCTCGACGAGCTGCGCGTCGCCGGGATTGGTCGTGCGGAACTTGGTGTCGCCCGTGGTGAAGGTGCCCGTGACCGCGCCATTCGCCGCCGACAGGCTTACGTCGCGAACCTCGCCGCCCTCCACCTTGTCCAGGAAGGTCGAATAGGGGATCGTGTTGCCCGTCTTCTGCCCTTCGGGCTGCGGGAACAGGGATACGAACAGCGCGAGCGCTGCGAGAATACCCACCCAGATCAACAGGCTCTTCATCCAGGGGCTGCCCCCCTGATTGTCACCGCCCTGCTGCTTGTCGTTGTCGCTCATCGAATCCTGGTACCTTAATGGTCACCCTAAGATAGGCGCGCGCAGGTTAATGGCAATGGAACGGGCGCGACTTTGGGTCGATCAGTGTGATCGACGGGGTGGAGCCGGGCGAAATCGCGCTGCGGCGCCCTTCATCGACACCATCACGCCTGCCTGGGTCGCCCCCCTGCCCGCCTCCAGCGCATCGAGCAGCGGCTCGATCGCCGCGCCGTCGAACGGGCGTGCCAGCACATGCCCCACGGCGCGCCGCGCGAGGCGACGGCGAAGCTCGCGGTTCAGGTCGCCAAGCTCGATCTCGACGCATCCCTCGCTCAGCATGGCCCGGTTGTTCCAGAGCAGGTCCGTGACGTCTTCCAGCGCCTGCTGGGCTTCCGCGGCGTAGGTGGCGGTTGCGGCGATCTGGACGGGGTCGAGCTCAGGACTTTCGTCTAGGAGCTGGCGGAAACGGGTGCGGTCATGTGCGGGATCCCGGTTGGTCGGGTCTTCGGCAAAGGGGCCTTGTTCCGCGATGGCGCGCAGCTCGGCACGCCGCCATTCGAGCAAAGGGCGGATCAGCCGCAGGCTGCGGCCATCCGGCATCTTCATTGCCCGGCTCCGGCGGATTCCGGCGAGCCCCGCGACGCCCGAGCTGCGCGCGGCGCGCATCAGGAAGGTTTCGGCCTGGTCCTCGATATGGTGCGCGGTGAGCAGCGCCGTTGCGCCTGCGTCCAGCGCCCATTGCAGGAGCAGGGCGTAGCGGGCTTCGCGGGCGCGGGCCTGGATGCTCGATCCTGCGACCGGGTTTGGCGGGCACAGGATCGCGTGCGGCACCTCCAGCCGGGCGCAATGCGCGGCGACCATCGCGGCTTCGTCCGCCGCTGCCGGGCGAAGGCGGTGATCGACCGTCGCGGCGATGATCGCGCCGGGAAAGGCGGCGTGCGCCAGTGCGAGCATCGCCATGCTGTCCGGGCCGCCCGATACGGCCAGCGCGAGCGGATGCTGCGCCGATGGCTCCGCGCCGAGCAGCGCCACCGCGTCATCCCCGAAGCGCTCGACCCTTTGCGGATCGAGCGTCACCGGATCACTTGCACTTCTGTTCGGCGCGCCCCTTGGCAACCCCGGCTGTCATCTCCGCCGACAATTTGTCACCGTAAAGCTGGGTGAGCTCGCCATAGACCTTGCAAACTTCGGCGGCCGGTTTTTTCAATTTCACCAGCGCCTGCGCCAAATAATAAAGGCTGTCCGGCGCCCGCTCCCCATTCGGGTTATTCTTGTAATTCTGATAGAATGCGACGGCGGCGAGGCTGGGTGCATTGGCATCCAGATAGGCGCGGCCCAGCAGGTTTTGGGCATAGCTGGCGCGGCGGTGCTTGGGATATTTGGTCGCCACTGCCTCTAGTTCGCGGCGCGCCTCCGGATAGAGCTTTGCCTGCCACAGCCGGAACCCATAGGTGTAGCCGTCCTCGGCCGGATCCCCGCTCTCGGGCTTTGCGATCGCGGCGACCTGCTGCGCGCGGGTTCCGGCAACTGCGGGGCTCACGGGGGTTTCAGCGACCGGTTTGGCCGCCGGCTTGGCGGGAGGAGCGATCACAACGTCACCCGCCGGCACGATCGGATCGCGTTCAGCGATCGAGGATGCAGTGTCCTCCAGCGCCTTGATCCGCGCATCGGTCGAGCGCTTATAGGCAGCGAAAGCCTCCTCAAGCTGGCGCAGGCGATACTGGCCCTGCTCGATCTGGCCGGTGAGCGATGCAGACTGGCTCTCCAGCGCAGTGACGCGGGCGCTCAGATCGACCAGCGCACTGCCCGACGGCGTGCCGGGCAAGGTGACGTTCGATTCGGGCACGATCTGCGGCTCGACGGTCTGGCCCGCGCCGCCCGGAAACACCTTGCGCTGCACGGCCCGCATCTCACGCTCAAGCCGGTCCACACGGCCGGTGATCGCAGCATCCTGCGCCAGCGCGGTCCCGGTCAAACCAAAAGCGGAGGTCATCAGCGCCGCAGAGATCAAGATACGCATAGGTTCACACCCCCCGGTGCAGGTTCACGGAAAATAGCGCATATAGCGGCCATCCCGCCGCTCCCGCCAGTCCTTACGGCGCAGCGCTGGTGTTACCCGTCGCAGGCTGTGCGGCCGGACGCACCGGCGCCGGGGTGGGAGACGGCAAAACCGGCGCGCGCGTCGGCGATGCCGTCGGCGTAGCATTTGGCGAGAGCCTGAGCGATGGTGCCGGGCTTCCCGAAGGCGTTGGCGCGGGCGCCGGAGAAGCGGCGGCCACCGGCTGACCGCGCGCCTGGAGCGAAGCCGCGCTGATGCCGGTTTCGACCAACTCCGCCTTCTGCGACAAGGGCGGCACTTGCGAACCGTTTATCAGCACTTGGAGGCGGTCCGGGCGCGGCGTGCGGACGCGGGGATCCTGCGCATCGGCAGGCACGTCGTACCGCTCGCCGGCAGCCATTTCCTTCTCGAACAATTTCTGGCCGTTCGCGTCGGTTACCCGCAGCCATACGGTATTAAGCGCGACCAGCGTGACCTGGCCTCCGGCGACCGGTGCCGCAGCTATGCTGTTATCCGGTTCGGACGAGTTGCTTTCCGGGATGAGCAGCGTTTCGGGCGGTGGCGCGCTGCCGCGGAACAGGCCGGTACCGTACCAGAGCGTGACCCCGATCAGCGCAAGCAGAGCGACCGCTATCCCTGCCCATGCAAGTCCGCGCGGCGGCACGCGGGTCAGGTCCTCCATCTCATAGGATGGTACGGACTGAAGCCGTTCCGGATTGCGCCCGAGTTCGGTGCGCAGCGCGCGGGCAAGCTCGACTTCGTCGACACCGACTGCGCGCGCATAGGATTTGGCGAAGCCCACCGCATAGGTGACCGACGGCAGGCCATCGTAATTCGACTTTTCGATCGCTTCGAGATGGCGCTGCGGAATCCGGGTGCGCGCGGCGACTTCCGCGAGCTCAAGGCCCAGCGCTTCGCGCGCGCCACGAAGCTTTTCGCCGACGGTCGCGGGAAACAGCGTAGGGTCTTCCGCAGTCTCGCCTTCCATCACGCTCTCCAGCAGCGGGTACGCCCGTTTGGCCGCCACAGCGGGGGTGTCCCTCAGGCGCAGGTCGCTGTCAACGCTCGCAAATGCGAATCCGGCCCCGGATCAGCTCAGTTCAACCGAATGTTCCGAAGCCCAGGCGGTAAGCGCTTCGCGGATCGGGACATTGCCGTCCTTCAACAGCGCCTCCACCGTCTCGACCAAAGCGTCGCGCTGGAGCGAGCGGACCATCGCCTTGATCGGTCCCACGGCAGCGGGCGTGATCGAAAGCCGATCGATCCCGAGCCCGATCAGGGCCATCGCCTCAAGCGGACGCCCGCCCATTTCTCCGCACACACCGACAGGGACCTCGGCTGCATGGCACGCATCGGCGACCCGCTTGAGAAAGCGCAAGATCGACGGACTGAGCCAGTCATAGCGCAGCGCCAGTCGCGGGTGGGCGCGATCCGCGGCGAACAGGAACTGTGTGAGATCGTTGGTGCCGATCGAGAGGAAATCCAGCTTGGGCAACAGGATATCGAGCACTTCGGCGAGCGCCGGCACTTCGAGCATCGCGCCGTAGCGGATATCGACGGGCACCTTCTTGCCGCGGGCCACGAGCCAGGCGCGCTGGGCCTCGAACAGCGCGCGCGCTTCATCGAATTCCCAGGGCTCGGAAACCATCGGGAACATGATGTTGAGCGTCTTGCCCGCACCCGCTTCGATCAGCGCACGCGCCTGCGCCTTCATCAGGCCATCACGGTCCAATGCGAGGCGCAACGCGCGCCAGCCCATTGCGGGGTTCTCTTCGTCGCCATCCTCGTCATGATTGAGATAGGGCAACGCCTTGTCGCCGCCGATATCGACCGTCCGGAACGTTACCGGGCGATCGCCGGCGGCATCGAGAACATCCTTGTAGAGGCGGCGCTGCGCTTCGCGCTGGGGAAGCGTGGCCGAGACGAGGAACTGGAATTCGGTGCGGAACAGGCCGATACCGTCCGCCCCGGTGAGATCGAGCGCGGCGAGATCATCGCGCAGCCCTGCATTGACCATCACCGTGACGCGGTGCCCGTCCACTGTGACCGGCGCTTCGCCCTTCAGCCGGGCGAACGAGGCCCGGCGCTTCTGGCTGAGCGCGAGCTTGGCCGAAAAGGCCTCCTCGGTCGCCGGTGTGGGGCGGATGAAGAGGCTCTCCTCCGCCGTATCCAGCAAGAGCATGTCGCCCTCGGCGATCAGCCGCCGCACGTCGCGCACGCGGCCGAGCACGGGCACCCCCATCGCCCGGGCGACGATGGTGACGTGCGCGGTGAGCGAGCCCTCTTCCAGGATCACGCCCTTCAGCCGGCGGCGGTCATATTCGAGCAGCTCGGCGGGCCCCATGTTGCGCGCGATCAGGATCGAATCCTGGCGCAACCCCATCTGCGCGGCGGTGCCCAGCTGGCCCGAGACGATACGGAGCAGCCGGTTCGCCAGATCCTCCAGATCGTGCATCCGGTCGCGCAGCAATGGATCGTCGATCTCGCGCATGCGCTGCCGGGTACGCTGCTGCACGCGCTCGATCGCGGCCTCCGCAGTAAGGCCGCTGTCGATCGCCTCGTTGATCCGGCGCGACCAGCCTTCGTCATAGGCGAACATCCGGTAGGTCGCGAGAATCTCGTCATGCTCGCCGCCGACGCCGAACTCGGCCTGGCTCGCCATCCGGTCGATCTGCTCGCGCATCTTGTCAAACGCGGCATAGACGCGGTGCCGTTCCGCCTCGGTATCCTCGGCGACCGTATGCTCGATGGTGATGCGCGGCTGATGGAACACCGCGACGCCCGCCGCCATGCCTTCGACGAGCTTGAAGCCTCGCGCATGGCTCGCGCTGGTCGGTTGCGGCCGGCTCGATGCGGCGCCGGTGGAATCGACCAGATCGGCGTTTGCGATCAGTTCCGAAAGCACCATCGCCACGGTCTGCAGCGCTTCGATCTCGACCTCTGCGTAACGGCGCGGGTCCGAATGCTGGACTGCGAGTACCCCCACCGCGCGCTCGCGCCGGATGATCGGCACGCCGGCAAAGCTGTGGAACGCCTCCTCGCCCGTTTCCGGCCGGTATGCGAAGGCCGGGTGCATCTCCGCTTCATCGAGGTTGAGCGTTTCGACATTGGCCGCGATCGTGCCGACCAGACCCTCGCCGAGCGCAAGCTTGGTCACATGCACCGCATCCTGCGAAAGGCCGCGCGTCGCATATAGCTCGAGCACCCCCTCGCGCAGGAGATAGATAGAGCAGACCTCGCTGTTGAGGACCTCTCCGATCGTCTGGACCACCGAATTGAGCTTCGATTGCGCTGGCAGGCGCCTGGCCATCACTTCGTGAAGGCGGGTCAGGATTTCACGAGCGGAGGCTGCTGCGGCTTGGGCCATGGGTGAGCGCTAACAGATTGCGCGCGGGCTTTCCAACGCTGCGGTTCAGCGAATCGCGATTTGCGCGGGGCCGCCGCCCGCGAGCGCCGTCTCGCTCAGAAATCCATGCGAATCATAAGCGATCCGGGGCGATGCGCCGCCGGCGCGCCAGAGCGCCAGATCGGCGCGATAGGCATCGTACGCACGATAGAATGCGATGAACGGCGCATCGAGCCGGAGCAATGCCTCGCGCGCAAAGGCGGGAAAGGCAGCGGGCGGCGTCGCCAAAGCTTCGGCGAGCAGACCCTTTGCGGCCGGGCAGAAATCGCGCTGCACGGGTGGTTGCGAAAAATAATTATAAACCCGCGTCATCGTCGCATCGAAACCGCCGCTCTGTTCCGCGGCAAGGCTGGCATGCGCGCGCTTCAGCGGCTCGCGGTGGAGGCGGAGAAGCTGGTTATAGTCCGGGGCAAGCCCTGGCTCGCTTGTGCAGGTCAGAACCGCCACGTTGAACGCCGAGCGGACGTGCCAGATCGTCGCGGCCTCGGATAGATTGCGATTGGGAGTGGCATAGTCGCCATCCGGAAGCCGGGCAGGCAATAGGAGATTGGGGGCCGCGCTCGCGGGCGGGACCGGCATCGGCCTTGCAACCGGCCTCTGCGCCACCGACGCTGCGACCTCGGCGCGCTGCGTGCCGCGCGAGCAGCCCGTAGCCATCAGGACCAGCAGCAAGGCGTGGAAAAGCGGGGCGCGCATCGTTCAATCCTTATCGCCCCCCGGCGTCATCAACCCGTGACGCCACAGGCTGAAGATCGCGTTAACCGCATCGCAGAAACCAAGGGTTGCGCCGCCACATACTGTATGGCATACAGTGTATGTTGTACACGATGTGAGACACAGCAAATGCCAGTCGAAGGCGACCTGTTTGAAAAGATGCGTGTGGAGTTGCGGCGCGGTTCGCTGGTGCTGGCCGTGCTCGTGGCGCTTCGCGAGGAGCGCTACGGCTACACGCTGCGCCAGAGCCTTGAGGCGGCGGGGCTGCCGATCGAGGAAAGCGCACTCTATCCGTTGCTGCGTCGCCTGGAGACCCAGGGACTTCTGACCAGCGAATGGCGCGAAGACGCCAAGCGCAACAAGCGGTTCTACCGTCTCAGCGCCGACGGGGAGTCTGTGCTCGCGCAATTGCTCGGCGAATGGAATGCGATCTCCGAATCGATCCTTCGCCTCGACACAAAAGGGGACGAATAATGGACCTGATCGAACGCTATCTTGGCGCGGTGCGGTGGAACCTGCCCGCTGGCAAAACCGACGACATTCTCGCCGAACTGCGCGAAGTGATCGAAAGCCGGATCGAGGATCGCGAAGAAGCGCTGGGCCGTTCGCTGGACCAACGCGAAATCAGCGTGCTTCTCAAAGAATTCGGCCACCCGATCACCGTAGCGGGCGGCTATCACGATCAGCGCGCGCTGATCGGCGCACAGCTGTTTCCCTTTTACTGGTTGGCGCTCCGCATCGTGCTGGCCATCGTTCTGGTGATCGAAGCGTTCCGGTTTGGAGGGCGTGTGATCGCCAGCGCCGCGCCATTGGCGCAGACGATCTCCCAGGCGAGCAGCGGGGCTGCAACCTCGCTGCTGCTTAGCGCCGCACTCGTCACTCTGGCGTTTGCGGTGATGGAGCGAACGGGCTGGCTTTCCGATTACCTGCGCACGTGGAAGCCCGAATCCCTCCCCAGCCTCCCACGCATCGAGGCCCGGCCGCGCAAGATCGGCGAGCCGATCGCGGGAGTTATTCTGGGCATCGCCTTTCTTGGCTGGTGGATGGGTGCCTTCCATATCAACTGGATGCCGCGCGAATCGGACGTGCTGATACAGGCCGCGCCGATCTGGACCGCGCTGTACTGGCCGGTAGCCGCGCTGATCGCGGCAGGGATCGCGCGCGATGCGGCATCTTTATTGGTACCCGCCTGGAAACCGCTGCGGGCTTTGCTGTGTGTCGCTTGCGCAGCCGGCACCGCCGCAATCTGCGCGATCCTGTACCGCTCCGGGCAATTGGCGACGGTCATTCCCGTCAACGCGGATGCAGAACAACTCGCGCATATTCAGGAGGGGCTCGATATCGCAATGCAGATCGGCATTCCCGCGATCGGCGCGATCACGATCCTCCAGTGCGGCGTGGAGCTGTGGCAGATCTATCGCGAGCGCCGCAATTGAAGGCAGGTCAGGCCGCCCGCTTCTCCAGAGCATGGGCGGCCTCGGCCATCAGCGTGGCAATGATCTCGGCGACCGGCTCTTCCTTCGTCACCATGCCCACCGACTGACCCGCCATCAGCGAGCCATTGTCGACATCGCCTTCGATCACGGCACGGCGGAGCGCGCCTGCCCAATAATGTTCGATCTGGAGCTGGGCCTCCAGCATCTCGACCTTGCCCTCGTCGAGCAACTGGGCAACTTCGCGCTGCTTGGCGGTGAACAGCTCCGACGACGCGTTCTTGAGCGCGCGGACCGGAATGACGGGCAGGCGCGGATCGATCTGAACGCTGGCGACGGCGTCCCGCGCCGAGGCGCGAAGGAAAGCGCGCTTGAAATTGGGATGGGCGATGCTCTCGGTCGCGCAAACGAAGCGCGTGCCGAGCTGGACGCCCGCCGCGCCCTGATCGAGATAGCCCGCGATCGCTTCGCCCCGGCCAATGCCACCCGCGACGAAGACCGGGACCTGCTCGGCGAGCTCGGGGAGAATTTCCTGCGCCAGCACGCTGGTCGAGACGGGGCCGATATGGCCGCCAGCCTCCATCCCCTCGACCACCAGCGCATCGACGCCCGAACGGATGAGCTTCTTGGCAAGGCTGAGCGCGGGCGCGAAGCAGATTACCTTGGCGCCGGTTTCCTTGATCGCCTCGACCGAGCCCTTGGGCGGCAGGCCCCCGGCGAGCACGACATGGCTGACCTGATGCTTCGCACAAACCTGGATCAGATCCATAAGCTGCGGGTGCATCGTGATAAGGTTCACGCCAAACGGCTTGTCGGTCAGCGCCTTGGTCGCGGCAATCTCGGCATCGAGCAGCTCGGAGCTCATCGCGCCACAGGCGATCAGGCCGAAGCCGCCCGCGTTGGACATCGCCGAGACGAGATTCCGCTCGCTGACCCAGGACATCGCACCGCACAGGATAGCGACTTCGCTGCCCAGGAATTCCGCGCCCCGCGCCATGCGGCGTTGCAGGCGCTCGGCGCCGATGCTTTCATTGCTCATGCGCCTCGCCTACTCGCGGGCAGGGGCGTCGGGCAAGGGGCTCGCGCGCCATTGTTCGTGCACGCGCATCACCTCGGCAAAGAGCGGCGAAGCGAGCTGCAACGCCAGCCAGCGCTGAAGCGCGGGCAAGGGCTGCGCGTCGAACCATTCCCGATCAACAGCCGCGAACTGACGGACAAAGGGCGTGATCGCGGCGTCGGTGAGTGTCCGGGTGTCACCACAAAGCCATGGCGCGGCGGCTAGCCGGGCTTCCAGCGGAGCCAGAAGCGCTAGCGCCGCCGCGCGGTGCTCCAGCGGATCGGAGGCGTGGCGATCGGGATATTTGTACCGGTCGAGGTGATGCTTGAATGCGCCGTCATTGGCGGCGATCAGACCCGTATCATCGCCCGCCAGCCAATGCTCGGGATCGTTCCGGTCAAGCGCCCAGCGCATGATATCCAGGCTTTCGTCGATCACCTGACCGTCTGACAGCACAAGCACCGGCACCGTTCCCTTGGGCGAGGCCGCAAGCATTTCCGGCGGCTTGTCGCGGAGCCTTACCTCGCGATGCTCATACGCCACGCCGCTGACCAGCAGCGCCATTCGGGCGCGGATCGCGTAGGGGCAGCGGCGGAAGCTGTAGAGGATCGTCATTTGACGATCACCGTATAGTCGATACGGATCGAGACCCAGGCGCCCACCATCTCCTTGCCGCCAACGCGCGGCGGCCTGACGAGGAACTGGAACGACGCCTGAAGCACGGCATAGCCATAGCCCGATCCAGGCGGACTCTCACCCAGGATCCTGCAATCCTCGACGCGGTAGCGCGGTGCGGTCCGGCAGGCGATTAGGCCCGTGCCTTCGCGCGCCCATCGCTGCGGAAGATAGGATGCCAGTTCAGACTGGCGCGGCCTGCGATACCATTCGGCTGCATAAAGCGGCTCGCCGCCCGGCCCCTTTCCACCCGCGAGCGGCGTGTCGCCCGCCATCTCGCCCGAAGCGCCCGCCGTGCCCGATGGCGCAGCCGCCGCGCCGGGATCCGAGGGGCGCTGGGGCAGGTTGCTGATCTGCGCGGCGCGATACTCGTCACGGGTCATCACGATGAACGGCAGCGGGCCGCGCGGCGTGGGCGGCACGGGGGGTGGCGGGATTTCGGGCGGCGGCACGGCGGGCCGGACCGTGGCGGTGGCGGGTTTGGACCGCGCCTTGCTCTCGGCCGTCTCGGATTTGGCTGAATCGGCCTCGTCCTCCCCCTCCGCCGCGACCGAGAATACCGTGGTGGTGCCAGGCTTCTTGTTGCCGGGCACGGGCGGGATCATGGACAGGAGCAGGAGGATCAACAGCGCTTCGAGCAGGAGCGTGAGCAGCAACGCCGCGCCGCGGCGGCGGAACGGCCCCGAATCCAGTCGCAAGGGGGGAAGCCGCCACGTCACCCGCCGACCCAACACAATGGATGCGGCGGGAAGGCGACTGGAAAATGGCGGCTTGCGTCAGTCAGCGTCGCGAAACACCGCGCCGACATGCGCTTCGCCCCGCGCGGCGGCGAGCTGCTCCTGGCGCTGGCGCTCGGCATAGCGGGCGCGCTGTTCGTCGGTGCGGCTCGCGTAGCAGGCGGGGCACGAGACGCCGGGCTCATAGAGCGGCGAGGCCTTGTCCCCTTCGCTCACCGGCATCCGGCATGCGCGGCACAGCGCATACCCCCCGGGCACGAGGCCATGGGCGACCGTTACGCGCTCGTCAAAGACGAAGCACTCGCCTTCCCAGCTGCTCTGCTCTTCGGGAATATGCTCGAGATAGGCGAGGATGCCGCCCTTCAGGTGATAGACCTGATCGATGCCCTGGGCTTTCAGGAAAGCCGTGGATTTCTCGCAGCGTATGCCGCCGGTGCAGAACATCGCCACCTTGGGTGCGGCGGCAAGTTCCTCGCGATGCGCTTCGAACCAATCCGGAAATTCGCCGAAGCTCTTTGTGTGCGGGTCGATCGCGCCGGAGAAGGTGCCGAGCGCGACTTCATAATCGTTGCGCGTGTCGATCAGGATCGTGCCGGGCTCGGCGATCAGCGCGTTCCAGTCCTCGGGCGCGACGTAATGGCCGGTGTCGAGCGGGTCGATATCGGGCTGGCCCATCGTCACGATCTCGCGCTTGAGCCGTACCTTCATCCGGTGGAAAGGCAGGGTTTCGGCGCGCGATTCCTTGACCTCGATTTCGGCGCAGCCGGGGAGCGTGCGGATATGCTCCAGCACCGCGCCGATGCCGTTATCGCTTCCTGCGATCGTGCCGTTGATGCCCTCGCGAGCGATGAGCAGCGTGCCCTTGACGCCCTGCGCGCGGCAGATCGCGGCAAGCGCCTTCTGGATCGCCGCGCAATCCTCGAAGCGGGTGAACTGGTACAGCGCGGCGACGCGAACGGGCGGAATCTGGGTCACGCCCGCGCCCCTAGCAGGAAGCCGCGCGAAAAGTCAGGCCGCGTCTTCGGCGTCGAGACCATAAGCGGTGTGGAGCACGCGAACGGCCAGCTCGGTATAATCCTCTTCGATCAAAACCGAGACTTTGATCTCCGAAGTGGCGATCGCCTGGATGTTTATGCCCCGATCCCCCAGCGTCTTGAACATCGTCGCAGCCACCCCCGCATGGCTCCGCATCCCGACACCGACGATCGACACCTTGGAGACGCGTGTGTCATGCATCAGCGAGGTATAGCCGATCGACGCCTGCGCCTTTTCCAGCACATCGAGCGCGCGGGCGAGCTCGGCCTGGGGCACCGTGAAGGTCACATCTGTCGAGCCGGTCGAATGCGCGATGTTCTGCACGATCATGTCGACATTGATATTGGCGTCGGCAAGCGGCGTGAAGATCGAGGCTACCGAACCAGGACGATCGGAAACGGCGGTGAGCGTCACCTTGGCCTCGTTCTTGTCGTGCGCGATGCCCGTGATGAGCTGGCGTTCCATGTCGTCGATCTCCTCTTCGCCCACGATCAGGGTGCCGGGCTCGCTGTCGCCGTCGGCATCGACGAACGACGAGAGCACCTGGACGCGGACGTTCTCCTTCATAGCGAGCCCCACCGAGCGGGTCTGGAGCACCTTGGCCCCGACGCTGGCGAGCTCGAGCATTTCTTCATAGGTCACGCGCTTGAGCTTGCGCGCCCTGGGCACGATGCGCGGATCGGTCGTGTAGACGCCGTCCACATCAGTGTAGATATCACAGCGATCCGCCTTCATCGCAGCGGCCATCGCCACCGCCGAGGTATCCGATCCGCCGCGACCCAGCGTCGTCACGCGCTCTCCTGCCGCCAGACCCTGGAAACCGGGAATTACCGCGACTTCCCCCGCCGCCAGCGAGGCGAGCAAGGCCGTCGTATCGATATCGGCTATGCGCGCCGACGCGTGGCCATCCGATGTGCGAATCGGTAGCTGCCAGCCGAGCCAGCTACGCGCCGGTACGCCGATTGCCTGGAGCGCGATCGCCAACAACCCGCTGGTGATCTGCTCGCCGGCAGAGACGACGACGTCATATTCCTTGGGATCGTAAAGCGACGAAGCCTCGCGGCAGAAGCCGACCAGCCGGTCGGTCTCGCCCGCCATGGCCGAGACGACGACTGCTACTTCGTTGCCCGCATCATGCTCGCGCTTCACCCGTTGGGCAACGCTGCGGATGCGCTCGATCCCCGCCATCGACGTACCGCCGAACTTCATCACGATGCGCGCCATTGGGGAGTTCTTGCTTCCGGGCCTTGGGAGTGGGACGGCAGGCTGATAGGAGCCGAGCATGGCCAAAGCAATGATAGCAACTATTGACCGCAAAGAAGCTGAGCATTTCGGCAAGCTCGCGGCCGACTGGTGGGACCCAAAGGGCTCATCCGCGATGCTCCACCGGCTGAACCCGGCGCGGCTGGGCTATATCCGCGCGGCGGTGGATGCGCATTGGGGCGGCGATGGCGCCTCGTTCACCCCGCTCGCCGGCAAGACGGGGGTGGACGTGGGCTGCGGCGCGGGGCTGCTGACCGAGCCGCTGGCCCGGCTGGGCGCGGCGATGACGGGCGTGGATGCTGCGGCCGAGAATATCGGCGCGGCGCGGGCGCATGCGGCGGCCGGCGGGCTCGCGATCGACTATGTCGACGGTGGAATCGAGGATCTACCCGGACGCAGCTTCGATATGGTCGTGTCGATGGAGGTGATCGAGCATGTGAGCGATCCGGCCGCCTTTGTGCGCGGGCTGGCGAATGCGCTGGCCCCGGGCGGGCTGATGATCCTCTCGACCCCGAACCGCACGCCCCTGTCGCGGCTGGCCATGATCACGATCGGCGAAGGCACGGGCGCGATCCCCAAAGGCACGCATGACTGGCGCCGCTTCATCAACCCCGAGGAGCTGGAAGCGTTGCTGGCCGAAGCGGGGATGCGCGTGATCGACCGGCAGGGCCTGAGCTTCTCGCCCGCGCGCGGCTTCGTTATCTCGCCGAACGAGGCGCTCAACTATCTGGTGACGGCGGTCCGCGCCTGATCAGCCGCCCTGGAGCACCGCCACCGCGCCCAGCACCACGGTGTGGCTGCCGGTGTTGAGGTGGAAGGCGGCGTTGAGCGTGCCCTTGGGATAAGCGGCATCGGCGACGCCGCTGACCTGATAGAGCTTCCATTGCGGCGTGATGGTGACGCCATCGCCGAAGATCTTCGTATAGGGGGCGGCGGCCAGCTGGAGCTGGGCGGCGGCGATGCGCGCACTGCCCGTTGCTCCCTGAAGCTTCGCCCAGAAATAGATCGTGATCTTGTCGCCCGCCTTGACCGCCTTGGTGATCGGCACGTTGACGCCGGTCGCCCAGACCTCACCCTTGCCCGAGACCGTTACCGGCAGCGCGCGGCCGCCCTCGACGCCCTCGTCCACCACGGTGCGCGGCGGGGGCTGGACGCCGTAAACCTGGAAGCCCGCCGGATTGGGATTGTTGAGCATCACTGGATCGGGCGCAGTCGCCGCGGTGGCGAGGCCGGCAAGGATCAACGTGGCGGCAGCGATGGCCAGACGAGCGATCATGGTTCCCCTCCGTCAATTTTGGAGGAGGCTATGCCTGTGTCCGGCATGTTTCAACGGCAAATGTTAGCGTTAAACTAGAACAGCCTTTCACCGTTCGGGACGGGCTTGGCGGGGCGGATCAGCACCACCTTCCCCTCCGCATCCGGAAAGCCGAGCGTCAGCACTTCGGACATGAACGGGCCGATCTGGCGCGGCGGGAAATTGACCACCGCGGCGACCTGGCTGCCGACGAGATCTTCCGGCCCGTGATGCTCGGTGATCTGCGCGGAGGAGCGCTTGACGCCGATCGCAGGCCCGAAATCGATCAGCAACTTAAAGGCGGGCTTGCGCGCCTCGGGAAAAGGCAGCGCCTCCACCACGGTGCCAACGCGGATATCGACGGCGAGGAACTGATCGAAGCCGATCGTATCGGCAGGCAAAGCGGCGGGATCATGGGTCATATGCATGGGCGCCCTCTTGCACAGAACGCTGCTTTCCGGGAGACCGCGCGGATGGGCGAACCGAAACTGCATCCAAGCTGGCTGGAGCCGCTGCGTGACGAGTTCGCCGATCCCTATATGGCGGCGCTGCGGCAGTTCCTGGTGGCCGAGAAGGCGGCGGGCAAGCGCATCTTCCCGGCCTCTGCCAACTGGTTCCGCGCGCTCGACCTGACGCCGCTCGAGCAGGTGCGCGTCGTGATCCTGGGGCAGGACCCCTATCATGGCGAGGGGCAGGCGCATGGCCTGTGCTTCTCGGTCCAGCCCGGCGTGCGCACCCCGCCCAGCCTGCAGAATATCTACAAGGAGATGGAGGCGGATCTGGGCATCCCGCGCGCGCGGCACGGCTTTCTGGAGCATTGGGCAAAGCAAGGCGTGCTGCTGCTCAACGCGGTGCTGACCGTGCGGATGGGCGCGGCGGCGAGCCATCAGGGGCGCGGATGGGAACGCTTCACCGACGCGATCATCCGGCTGGTCAACGCCAAGCCCGAACCGGTGGTCTTCCTGCTCTGGGGCAGCCATGCCCAGAAGAAGGCGGCGTTCGTCGATTCGATCGACAAGGGCGGGCGGCACCTGGTGCTCAAAGCTCCCCACCCCTCGCCGCTCTCCGCCCATAGCGGCTTTCTCGGCTGCCGGCATTTCTCGAAGGCCAATGCCTTTCTCGAAAGCCGGGGCCTCGCGCCGATCGACTGGGCGCTGCCCGAACCAAAATAGGCCAGCCGCGTTACCCGCTCCACACATGACAGGAGCAGGACATGGCCAAGACCCTCGCCGAGATCGCCGCGATGATGCGCGACATCGACTTCGCGATGCTCTCCACCCACAGCGACGGCGGCACGATCGCGTCGCGGCCGATGAGCAACAATCGCGACGTGGACTATGACGGCGACAATTGGTTCTTCGCGCTGGAGGACACCCGCCTCGTCAGCGACATCCGCGCCAACCCCAGCGTGTCGCTGGGCTTTCAGGGCAAGGCCGGGCTGCTCAAGATGAAGCCCGTCTTCGTATCGATCGAGGGCACGGCCAGCATCATCCAGGACAAGGCCGCGTTCGAGGCGCACTGGGCCAAGGATCTCGACATGTGGTTCGAGCAGGGCGTGGACACGCCAGGGCTGGTGCTGATCCAGGTGCATGGCGAGCGCGCACACTACTGGGACGGCGAGGACCAGGGCGACCTGGTGATCGGCGCGGCGGAGGTGGCGACGCCGACCGGCTGACCCGATTTGATCCCGCGCCTCCCGCTCGCTAGGGCGGCTCCGGTGACGGGCATGCCGCCCGCACCGCAACGGGCAAGGGCCGGATGAGCACGAACGACGAAGACAGTTTCGTATATGACGAAGCAACCGGCGAATGGATCAGCGCCGCCGATGCCGCCGCCAAGGCGAGCGCGGAGAACGTGGTGGAAGTCCGCGACTCGGTCGGCAACCTGCTGGCCGATGGCGACCAGGTGACGCTGATCAAGGACCTGACCGTCAAGGGCGCGGGGCAGACGCTGAAGCGCGGCACGCTGATCAAATCGATCCGCCTCACCGGCGACGCGCAGGAGATCGACTGCAAGCATGACGGCATCAAGGGGCTGGTGCTGCGCGCCGAGTTCGTCCGCAAGCGCTGAACCGACGCGCGCGATGGCGAAAGGTGACACTAAAGTGACACCAAGACACTAGTCGTCGGCGTCGCCCTCAGAGGCCTCCTTCAGCTTCCGGGCGGTGGCCGCGACCTGCTGCTTCGCGGCCTCCAGCGCGCGTTCGAAGGCTTCGCCAAGGCCCTGATCCTCCTCCTCATCCTCCTCGTCCCGCTCGGGCGCGGGCGGCTCGTCGCCGGGATCGCGATACCAGCGCGGCAGCTCGCCATCGAGCATATCGGCGACCTCCACCTCGACATCCAGCTCCTCGGGCGCGAGCAGCAGATGCGGATCGGGCGGGGTGGCGGGCTCGAGCGTGGCGATCGCCTCTGCCAGCGGCAAGGCGGGCGGCGCGGGCGGCTCGGACGGATGCCGCGTGCCCAGATGCGCGTGGCGATAGCGATCGGGCAGATGCGCGCGCAGCAGGAACATCAGCAGGCGATCATTGGTCTTCATCCGCCGCCCGACGCGACGCCCCTCGCGATCGAAAATCGGCTCGTCCGACCCGTTGATCGCGCGATCAAAGGCGAGATCGACCAGATGGAGCGCCGCCTGCTGGACCGCCGCATCCCATGCCCGCGCGAACGCCTCCGCCCCCGGCGTGCGGCGCAGGCGATAGCAGCTCTGGCGCGACATGCCGACGGTGCGCGCCGCTTCCTCGACCATGCCGGTATCGGCGAGCGTTTCGATGAAGCGCCGCTGCTTCTCCTCCGTCCAGCCATCGTCACGCTTGCGGCGGCGCACGGGCACCCATTTGTAATCGGCGGGATCGAAACCGTTCTCGTCGATATAGGGCGTGGGCGAATCCGCCTCCATATCGGTGGTGGCGAGCGCGGTGCCCGGACTGCCCGGCGCGCGCACCGCGAGCGCCCCGGCAGAGGCAGGCGCAGGCTGCTGCAGATCGGCAAGGTTGACGGGTTCGGGCGCGTCCTTGGTGGCGCGTGCGAAGGTTTCGGGATCGGATCGTTTGCTCATCTACGAGCTTGGAGCAGGTGAAATCCTACATTGGAAGCGATTGGTGGATGGATTTCGCCCGAGGTGTGGCGCGGGAGCATCCATCAGGGAAGGTAGACTCGCAAGATCGATCTGCCGATCGAGCCACCTGCGTTCCGGCATCCATCCTTTCGGGATTAGGCTGCGCGTCACCGTCTTCAAAGAGCATCACTCAGAAACCTCGCTATCGAGAGCACATTATCGCCTGCTTAGGGATGATATAGGGTTTCCTACCGAAAATAGCTCCTGTAAGGCGGACATCAGAACGTCACATCTGGCCATCGAGAGAAGCTATATGCCGGAATATACGCCACTTTTTGAACTCCTCAAAAGGACAGGTCCAGAGACATTCGAGAAGACACATCCATTCATAACTTTTCGAATGGATCTAAAGGCAGCGGTCGCTGCGATGTGGCTCAACCTCGGGGAGGCGAAATCGAAATGCGAGCATCTGGCGGGCGTGCCACTTCGCCCCGACATCGCATCCACGCTGCACCGGCTCTATCTCGCAAAGGGCGTCCACGCGACCGCCGCCATCGAAGGCAACACATTGAGCGAAGAGCAAGTATTGGCTCGGATTGAGGGTTCCGAGGTGGTGCCTCAATCACAAAAATACCTCCAAACTGAAATTGATAATGTGTTGCGGATTAGTAACGAGATCGCGGATTCCATAGAAACCAATGGATGCCGCCCGATTACTCCCGATGACATTAAATTATATAACAGAGAAATATTAGCAGGCCTCGACGTAGACGAGCATGTAAATCCTGGAGTTTATAGAACAACCTCCGTTGGGGTGATGGATTATAAGGCTCCTGATTGCAGAGATTGCCCATACTTAATGGAAAAACTTTGCGACTGGCTCAACCAATTCAAAGCTCCAAACCAAGGAGACGTTATCACCTATGGCATTTTAAAGGCGATAATTGCACATTTGTATTTGGCGTGGATTCACGCGTTCGGTGATGGAAATGGTAGAACCGCGAGGGCAGTAGAGGTTAGAATATTAATGGAGTCGGGATTACCCTCTACCGCGGCTCATCTTCTAAGTAATCACTACAATGAAACTCGTAGTGAGTATTACAGGATGCTATCCAGATCTTCTAAAAATGGAGGAGATCCTCTGCCATTTGTTAATTATTCAATTGGAGGCCTTGTTGACCAGCTTCGGTCGCAATTGACGCTAGTTCGTACTTATCAATGGACCGTGGCTTGGGAAAATTACGTTTACGAGAAATTTGGTCAGGATAAGACCTCCTCAGATAAACGACAGATAAAGCTAGTTCTCGCCTTAACTCAGCGGGAGGCGGGCGCACCGCGTTCGGAAATTAGGAGGTTGACCGCCGAGCTTGCAGAAGAGTACGCAAATAAGACATCTAAGACCCTATCTCGCGACATTAATAATTTAATTAGAGAGGGGTTGATCGTGCGGGAAGGCAGCGTTTTCAAAGCCAACAAGGGCATCATACTTGCCTTTCTCCCACGTCGCCGAAAAGAAGATTTCCACGTGAGTTTTCCGCCGCAAGCCGCGACGCTTATCCGGTAGAAATAGGAATGATAGCGACACCGCAAGCTCACGGGGAGCTAATGCTGTGCGGGCTTACCTCCCTAGGCCACCCGCAAAAAACATCAAATACGCCAACCGCCCATTCTCCGCCCTGTCCCCAAATCCCGCCGCTGAATTGTGGAACATCCAGGGGCTGAACAGGATCAGGCGGTTGAAGCGCATGGGGGCGGTGAAGGTCTTTTCCCATTTGGCGGGTTTGAGCGTGTCCTGATTGACGACTTCCTCTATCAGCCGGTTCACGTCCGTATAGCCGGCGGCGGCGATGCCCTCCGCGCTCAACGGCACGCGATCGAGGCCGGTGCGGCGGTGGCGGTAGAAATCGGTGCCGCCTTTGCAGTCTTCGGGGAGGCTCAGATAGAGGATGCCCGAATAGAAAGCCGGATCGATATGGACGCCGCTGACGCCGCGATCGCCGCGCAGCGTGAGGCGGCAATGGCCGTGGAGGGTGCCGGGGGCGGGCTGGACCGGCGCACCGATCACGCGGCCGACATAATCGTCCAGCCCCTTGATCGGGAGCGCGCGCGTGGAGGTGATGCCGGGATAGTTGCCGAGCTTCGTCGCGGGATCATAGCCGAGGCCGAGCGCCTGTCGGCGCAACTCGTGCGGGTTTGCGGCGAAATCATCGATGATGAGGAAGCTGGGCGGCATAAGCGGAGGCTAACGCGGTCTGCGGGGAATGGCCATCGGGGGCATGGGGGTAGCCCTCGTGATGCGGCGGCGCACGCTCGATTGATCGGCGGGGGCGATCACAGAAAGCGAGACGCGGGTCTGGAATTGCGAACGATTCGCAATAAATAGATGCGCTATGAACCGCGACCTTGCCAAAACGCTCAGCTTTCTCGCGCTCCATCTGCTGGTGGGGTTTTCGGTGGCCTATGCGCTGACCGGATCGGTGGCGATCGCCGGCGGCATCGCGCTGATCGAGCCGATGGTGAATGCGGTGGTGTTTTTCTTTCACGAGCGCGCCTGGCGGGGCGAGCTGAGCTGGCGCGCGGTGCTGATGCACCGGCATGACGGGATGGGCGCGGCGCATTGAGGGCGAGGCCCGGGGAGCGGAAATTGTTCGCGCGGAGGCGCTGAAGGCGCGGAGAAGAAGGGAGTTTGCGCGCAAGGACGCGACGATGTGGCGCGTCGCGCGCCGTCTCCTGGAATCGCGGGGAAAGCGCGAGGCCTTTCTTTGTTCGCGGGGCAGCGCGAATAGCGGATGGCTGATCGGGCAGATCGTCCCCTCCCATAAAGGGAGGGGAGGCGCAGGCTAATCCACGACGAAGGTGATCGCGAGGGTCGCGCGCCATTCGGTGACGGCATTGCTGCTGACCACCGCCTTGATGTCCTTCACCCAGACGCCCTGGATGTTCTTCACCGTCTCACCCACCTTGGCGACGCCGGATTTGACCGCATCCTCGATGCTGGTGGTCGACGATGCGATGACTTCGATATTCTTGGCGACAGACATTTACGGACTCCTCACGAAGCCCCAACCCGCTGCGATCCTTGGACCGCAACGGGCCGAACCTGTCAATCGTGCTCGCGGCCACCCGCGCCCATATAGAGTTCGCTGCCGGTTTCCTTGAAGCGCTTGCTCATCTCTTCCATGCCGGCGAGCGCTGCGGCCTTGCTTGCCTGCGCGGTTTCGGCGCCTGTCGGGCCGGTGGCGAGGAAGCCTTCGACCGACTGGTTCTGCCTGCCGGCGAATTCGCGGACCTCCTGGCTGATCTGCATCGAGCAGAATTTGGGGCCGCACATCGAGCAGAAATGCGCGGACTTGGCGCCTTCGGCGGGCAGCGTCTGATCGTGGTAATCCTCCGCCGTATCGGGATCGAGGCTGAGGTTGAACTGATCGCGCCAGCGGAATTCGAAGCGCGCGCGGCTGAGCGCGTCGTCGCGCATTTGCGCTGCCGGATGCCCCTTGGCGAGATCGGCGGCGTGGGCTGCGAGCTTATAGGTGACGACGCCGACCTTCACGTCATCGCGATCGGGGAGGCCGAGATGCTCCTTTGGCGTGACGTAACAGAGCATCGCCGTGCCGTACCAGCCGATCATCGCCGCGCCGATGCCGCTGGTGATGTGATCATAGCCGGGCGCGATATCGGTGGTGAGCGGGCCGAGCGTGTAGAAGGGGGCCTCGCCGCATACCTCCAATTGCTTGTCCATATTCTCCTTGATCTTGTGCATCGGCACATGGCCGGGGCCTTCGATCATCACCTGGACGTCCTGCTTCCACGCGCGGTGGGTGAGCTCGCCGAGCGTGTAGAGTTCGCTGAACTGGGCTTCGTCGTTCGCGTCGGCGATCGAGCCGGGGCGCAGGCCGTCGCCCAGCGAATAGGCGATGTCATAGGCCTTCATGATCTCGGTGATCTCGTCGAACTTCTCATAGAGGAAGCTCTCACGGTGGTGCGCGAGGCACCATTTCGCCATGATCGATCCGCCGCGCGAGACGATGCCCGTGACGCGCTTCGCCGCCATGGGGATATAAGCGAGGCGAACGCCGGCATGGATGGTGAAATAATCGACGCCCTGCTCGGCCTGTTCGATCAGCGTGTCGCGGAAGATTTCCCAGGTCAGATCCTCGGCAATGCCTCCGACCTTTTCGAGCGCCTGATAGATGGGCACGGTGCCGATCGGGACGGGCGAGTTGCGCAGGATCCATTCGCGCGTGTCATGGATGTTGCGGCCGGTGGAGAGGTCCATGACCGTGTCCGCGCCCCAGCGGATCGACCAGACCATCTTGTCGACTTCGGAGGCGACGTTGGAGGCGACCGCCGAATTGCCGATATTGGCGTTGATCTTCACCAGGAAATTGCGGCCGATCGCCATCGGTTCGGATTCCGGGTGGTTGATGTTCGACGGGATGATCGCGCGGCCGCGCGCGACTTCGTCGCGGACGAATTCCGGGGTGACGTAATCGGGGATGGACGCGCCGAAGCTCTCACCGTCGCGGGCATATTCCTTGAGGCGCTGGCGGCCGAGATTCTCGCGCGTGGCGACATATTCCATCTCGGGCGTGATGATGCCGCGCCGGGCATAGTGCATCTGGGTGACGTTCATGCCCGGCTTGGCGCGCAGCACCTGTTTGCGCACATTGGGGAAAGGCTGGACACCGCCGGAGCGATCGGGGCCGAGCTGGCCATTGTCCTCGGGGCGGACATCGCGCTGGGCGACCTCCTCCACATCGCCGCGGCCACGGATCCATTCGCGGCGAAGCTCGGGCAGGCCGGCCATGATATCGATGCGCGCCTGCGGATCGGTATAGGGGCCGGACGTGTCATAGACGCGCAGGGGCGGCTCGCCCGAACTGGGCTCGAGATCGATCTCGCGCATCGCGACGTTCAGCGGCCCGACATGGACCTTGCGGCTGCCGCGAATGGGGCCAGTGGTGACGTTCAGTTCGGTACGTGCGGGGATGTCGGCCATGTCAGTTCCACTCCATGCGGAGGAAACGGACCTTATGGTGACGGACCGCTCCCTCCCTACGCCGGTGTCAACCGGATCAGGTTCAGCGGGTCGAAGGCTCCTGCCCTCCTCTCAAGCGCAGGAATAGCGCTCCCCCGGGGATGGCCGTCTTGTAGAAGGCTTGGAAGCCAAGCGCCAGCCCCGCCGCGCCGGTCGCGTGGTCGAGGACGCGATTGGAAGCGCCGGCGCGGCTAAAGCAGATACTTCATCCGCACCTGTTGCGTCTGGGCGGCATCGCCGATGGTGAAACGCGCGGCGGCGAAGCTGGGCGGGCCGAAGCCGATCGCCGGGTTGCGCGAAAAGCCGAAGCCTTCGCGCGGGATGCCCAGCGCGGTATCCAGCTTCGCATTGCCATTGGCATCATGGATCACCGAGATCGCATAATCGCCGTGGGCGAGGCCGGTCAGCCGGATGCGCGGATTGCTGGCCGGCAGCGTGCGGCGGATCGAGCCGGGATCCTTGGTGCAATCGGGAAAACCCTTTGGCTCACGCGTCAGGCAGAGCTGAACGACGCCCTTTTGCGAGCGCAGCCCGACAATGTCGATCTGAAGGCTGGTCTCAGGAACCGGCGCGGCGGCGGCCAGCAGCAGCGCGGCTGAAATCGCCAAGACCCCGGTCCGTGCCGCAGAGCCGGTCCCAGTGCCGGAAATAGAGGCCATAATTGCATCCATAAAATTCGTGGTGCCGCTGATGATGGCTCGCGGTGATGAGCCAGGCCCCCAATGGCCCGCTATGGATGAACCGGGGGAAAACCTCCCAGCCCATATGATTGGTGACGCCCATAACCGTCATGATCGCCAGCACCAGACCCAGCGCGGCGGCGTGAATCGGAATTATGAAGACCAGTAGCGGGATTACCACAGCGCCGCTGAGCGCCTCGACCCAGTGGAAGCTCATCGCCGCCCATGCGGTGGGCGGGCGGCTGGCATGGTGGACGGCATGGGCGATGCGGAACCAGCGCGGGCGGTGCATCCAGCGATGCGTCCAGTAGAACCAGGTGTCGTGCGCGAGCAGATAGAGCAGAACCGAAACGGGCAGATACCAGAGCGGATAGGCATCGGCCTGGGTGTAGATCAGCGTCCAGCCCCGATTCTGCCAGCCCCAGGCAATGATTCCTGCAGGGACGCCGTAGATCGCCGCGCTGGCGAGGCTCCAGCCTATCTCGCGGCGGATCTGCCGCCCCTGCCCGGCATAGAGGCCGGGATGCCGCGCCCGCGTGGCAAAGGCGAACGCGCCCGAGACGATCAGATAGCGCACGCCGACGATGAGCGTCATCGCCAGCGCGGAAAGCGCGGCGGCGGCCAGCAGGCTCATGGCATCTTTGCGATCCGGCCCTCGGGATCGAACGCCAGACCATCGCCAACCGCGTCGAGCGTCAGCAGCGGAGCGGGCTTGAGCCCGCTCCACACGATCTTTTCCCTGTCGCTGTCGATCCGGCCTGTGGCGGTCTTGGCGCGTCGGGTGAGATAGTTCAGGCTGATGCTGACCATTTCGCCGCTATAGCGCTGCACGTTCGAATAGTCCCACCCGATCAGGCGCATGGCATTATCCTGCCAGCGGAACGTGAAAGTCGTGGAGCCGGCATCCCCGCCGCCCATGCTCATCATCCGCTCGAACCCGATGCGCAGCGTGCCCTTTACGATCGATAGCGATTCAGCGCCGAAGGGATCGACCGCGCAACCATCCTCGCGCCGGGGAATGAGCGTGGTGTCGGTGAAGGCGAGCCGATAGCCATCGCCGTCGGCAAAGGCGACGGCGAGGATGCGCGGATTGGTATCGAGCGGGCTTTCGCACATCTCGCGCTTCACGCGATTGGCGGTGAAGACGCCGCGCAGGACGAACGCGATATCGGGCTTTCCGTCAGCGTTCAGATCGCCCTTTGCCGAAGCTTCGAGGGCCCAGCCATGCACGCCGAAGCTCGCGGCCTGATCCGCCCCTTTAGGCAGGGTCGGGAACTGGACAGGGGGAAGCGGGACATCCTGTCCGGAAGGCGCTGCTGCGAGCGCCGCGACGAGAAGTGCGATGGTCATGGGGCAAAGCGATACCGGGCTTTGCGGGTGTTGCAAGTTACGGAAACGAAACTGCAAATTTGCGCATCGAAGGTGATTCTGGAAGGCGTTGAAGGAGCGGGATCGGGCGAGAGGCGCGCGAGAGCAACAGCGGTACCGCCCAGAGGTTACGCCCCCCCCACCAACTTCGCCGCCCCCCCTCCGGAGGAGGAGTTGGTTCCCGCGATCAGGGAGGCGGCATCCTTGGCCAGATCGACCAGCACCTCGCGCGGCTCGCCTGCACGGGCGCGGACGCTGAGCGAATGGAGCATCGCGGCGACGATACGGCCATGCGCTTCGGGCGCGGGGCTGCCGGCGGCAGCGAGCAATCCGGTGATCCGCCGGTCCTGCATCGCGATGAACGCCGAGAGGCGGGCGCGGACCTCATCATCGCTGGCGGCGGCGGTGGCGGCGGTGTTGATGATCAGGCAGCCTTCCGGCTGATCGGCTCCCGCGAAATAGAGATCGATGCCGCCCACCAGCAAGCGTTCGATCAGGGGGCCGAGCGGCAGACCGCGTTCGCCGAGGCGCAGGAGATGTTCTTCGACGCGGGCGGTGAGGCGCTCGATCGTCGCGATGTAGAGCGCGCGCTTGTCGCCAAAGGCGGCGGCAAGGCTGGGGCGCGCGAGCCCGGTGGCTTCGGACAGATCGTCGAGCGACGTGCCCGCCAGGCCCTGCGTCCGGAAGCGCTCGCCGGCAAGACGCAGCGCTTCATCGGGATCGAAACTGCGCGGACGGCCGCGCCCACGGACGGGCATTTTTATGCACACTCGCAAATAATTCTTGACCGGTCCATTTTTGTGCGGGATTGTATAAAAATACAAGCGCCATCGGGAGGCCGCCATGAAGCTGTATTTCCGTCCCTTTGCCTGCTCGCTCGCGGCGCGGATCGCCCTGGAAGAGGCCGGGCTGGATGCAGATTATGTCGAGGTGGGACGCGATTACCGCCTGCCCGACGGACGCGATTTCCGCGAGATCAGCCCGATGGGATATGTGCCCGCGATCCAGACCAGCAGCGGCTTCGTGCTGACCGAAGGCCCCGCAGTGCTGACCTATATCGCCGAGCTGGCGCCCGAGGGGACGCTCAACTTCACCGGCTTTTCCGACGCGCATTACCGGATGATAGCCTGGCTGAACTTCATTGCGACCGAGCTGCACAAATCGGTTTTCGCGCCGCTGCTCGGCAAGGCAGGCGAAGGCGACAGGGATAGTGCGCGCGCCCGCGCGGCCCGGCCGTTTGCCGTGCTTTCGCAGCATCTGGAGGGGCAAAACTTTCTGGAGGACCGCTTCAGCGTGGCCGACGCCTATCTGCTGGCGGTGCTCAACTGGTGCGAGGCCGCCCAGGTGCCGATCCAGGACTGGCCGGTGCTGCTTGCCTACAGGACCCGCCTGCGCGCGCGGCCGTCGGTCGCCCGCGCGATGGCCGCCGAATTGACGCTGCTCAAACAGGCGGCCTGAACCCGTTTCGCCTGAACGCCTTTCGGGCGTGGCCGCGTCGGCCACTCCCGCCACACCTGCCCCCTTCGGCCCCAAGCCGGAGGGGGCTTTTTATTTGTATGCACAAGACAGCTTGGGCTAGGCCGGGCCGATGCCCGCAACCATCAAGTGCGACGTCGCCATTGTCGGCGGCGGACTATCCGGAGGACTGCTCGCGCTGGCGCTCAGGAAGAAGCGCCCGCATGCCGATGTGCGGCTGATCGAGAGCGGGCGCGCGCTGGGGGGAAACCATCTCTGGTCGTTCTTCGCGAGCGATGTGGCGCCCGCGAATCGCTGGCTCACCGCGCCGCTGATCTGCCATGGCTGGGCGAGCTATGACGTGGCGTTCCCGGCGCATTCGCGGACGCTGCGATCGCATTATTACTCGATCGAATCGCGACGGCTCGACGAAGTGGTGCGCGCGCAGATGCCCGAAGGCGCCGTGATGACCCGCCGAAAGGTGGCCGCGACGACCAACAAGACCGTGATGTTCGAAGATGGTGACAGGATAGAAGCCGGCGGCGTGATCGACTGTCGCGGCCCGGGAGATCTCTCGCTGCTCGAATGCGGCTGGCAGAAATTCTATGGCCGCGAACTCGCGCTCGCCGACATACACGATATCGAGCGGCCGATGATCATGGACGCGACCGTCGAGCAGCTCGACGGCTATCGCTTCGTCTATTCGCTGCCGTTCGGCGCGACGCGGCTGTTTGTCGAAGATACTTATTATAGCGACACGCCCGAGATCGACGTCGACGCGCTGCGCGGGCGGCTCGACGCCCATGCGGCGGCGAAGGGCTGGCAGGTCGAGAAACTGGTGCGCGAGGAAGCGGGATCGCTGGCGGTAGCGATGGGCGGCGACTTCGAAGCCTATTGGCGATCGGGTGGGGAAAAGGTGGCAAAGGCAGGTGTTCGCGCCGGTTTGTTCCACCCGCTGACCAGCTATTCGCTGCCCGACGCGGTGCGCGCCGCCACCCTGGTCGCCAGCGCAAGCGACCTTTCGGGCGAGGCGCTGCACGATCTGCTCCACGATTTCGCGCGCGTCACCTGGCGCAAGCGGCGCTTTTACCGGATGCTGGCGACGATGCTGTTCAAGGCGGCCGAACCGGCGGAACGCTACCGCGTGCTCGAGCGCTTCTACCGGCTTAGTCCCGAGTTGATCGGGCGGTTTTATGCAGGCAATTCGACAGCCTATGACCGGCTAAGGACGCTGACGGGCAAGCCGCCCGTGCCGATCGGGCGCGCGGCGAAGGCGCTATGGGGGAACAGCAAGTGAAGCGCGCAGCGGTAATCGGTGCAGGGATTGGCGGGCTGGCGCTCGCGATCCGGCTACAATCGGCGGGGGTGGACACCACCCTGATCGAAGCGCGCGAAAAGCCGGGCGGGCGCGCCTATTTCTGGGAGCGCGACGGTTTTACCTTCGATGCGGGGCCGACCGTGATCACCGCCCCCGAAGCGCTGGCAGAACTCTGGCGGATATCCGGCCACGACATGGCCGAGGATGTGAAGCTGAAGCCGGTGACGCCCTTTTACCGGCTGTCCTGGCCCGATGGCGTGGCATTCGATTATTCCAACGACGACGCGCAACTGGGCGCGGCGATCGCCCAGCTCAATCCCGAGGACGTGGCCGGATATGCCAAGTTCCTCGAATATTCGGCCGGGGTGTACGAGGAAGGCTATGTGAAGCTGGGAACGGTGGCGTTCCTCGATTTCAAGACGATGATCGCAGCCGCCCCCTCGCTGATGAAGTATCAGGCGTGGCGCTCGGTCTATTCGATGGTCTCCAGCTTCGTGAAGAACGAGAAACTGCGCCAGGCGCTGTCGTTCCACACGCTGCTGGTGGGCGGCAATCCGATGAAGACCAGCTCGATCTATGCGCTGATCCACAAGCTGGAGCGCGATGGCGGCGTCTGGTGGGCCGAGGGCGGTACCAACAAGCTCGTATCGGGCATGGTCCGGCATTTCGAGCGGCTGGGCGGCGTGCTGCGGCTGGGCGATCCGGTGACCGCGATCGACACGCTGGGCGACCGGGTGACCGGCATCCAGACCGCGAGCGGCTTTGCGATGGAAGTCGATGCGGTGGCGAGCAATGCCGATGTGGTCCACAGCTATCGCGACCTGCTCAAGACGTCGCGCAGCAGCCAGCGGACCGCCAAGGCGCTGGTCAACAAGCGCTTCTCGCCTTCGCTGTTCGTCGTGCATTTCGGGGTGAAGGGAGAGTTTCCCAACATCCCGCACCATTCGATCCTGTTCGGCCCGCGCTATCAGGGGCTGCTGGGCGACATTTACGATCATGGCGTGCTGAGCGAGGATTTCTCGCTCTATCTGCATCATCCGAGCGCAAGCGATCCCGCCATGGCGCCCGAGGGCCATTCGACCTTCTACGCGCTGGCACCGGTGCCGCATCTGGGCAAGTTCCCCGCCGACTGGGACGAGCTTGGCCCGATCCTGGAGGAGCGCATCCTGGCCGAAGTGCAACGGCGGCTGATCCCCGACCTGAAGGAGCGGATCGTCACCAAGTTCAGCTACGCGCCGAGCGACTTCAAGGCCGATCTGGCGGCGCATCTGGGATCGGCATTCAGCCTGGAGCCGCTGCTGACCCAGAGCGCATGGTTCCGCACGCATAATCGCGACGATGCGATATCGAACCTGTACTTTGTCGGCGCGGGCACGCATCCGGGGGCAGGCATTCCCGGCGTGGTCGGCAGCGCCAAGGCCACGGCGGCGTTGATGCTCGGCGATGGCCGGTAACTGGAGCAGTGAAGTGAAGCGTATCGCAGTCTATTGCGGATCGGCGACCCCGGCAGACCCGGTCTATATCGAATGCGCGCGCAGCGTTGGCCGCAGCCTGGCCGAGCGCGGGATCGGGCTGGTCTATGGCGGCGGCAAATTGGGCCTGATGGGCGCGGTGGCGGATTCGTGCCTGGAGGCGGGCGGCGAAGTGATCGGAATCATCCCGACCGCATTGGTGAACGCCGAAGTCGCGCATCGCGGGCTGACCGAGCTCCACGTTGTCGACACAATGCACGAGCGCAAGGCGCGCTTCGTCGAACTGGGCGACGGCTTCGTCAACCTGCCCGGCGGCACGGGCACGATGGACGAATTGTGGGAGGCGCTGAGCTGGGCGCAGCTTGGCTATCACACCGATCCGATCGGCCTGCTCAACGTCGCGGGCTATTACGACAAACTGATCGAATTCTGGGAGCATATGGGCAAGGTCGGCTTCCTGCGGCCGCAGCATCAGGGGCTGCTGCACGTCGATACCGAACTGGACGGCCTGCTCGACAAGATGGCGAACGCCGCGCCGACCGTGCCGATCATCCATATGAAGCGCGACGATTTGTGAAGCCCCACTCGGTTCCGGGCCGCGCGGCCATCGTCGCGACGGCGGGGGAGTCGATCGCGAAGGGATCGAAGAGCTTTGGCGCGGCGAGCCGACTGTTCGACCGCACCACGCGCGAACGGGCATGGCTGCTTTATGCATGGTGCCGCGCCTGCGACGATCTGGCCGATGGGCAGGACCATGGCCATGGCATGACGGCAGTGGCCGACGCTCCGGCGCGGCTGGCGCAGATGCGCGCGCTGACAGCGCAGGCGCTTCGCGGCGAATGGGTGGGCGATCCGGCTTTCGACGCGCTGCGCATCGTGGTGGCCGAAACCAACATGCCGCATCGCTATGTGTGGGACGTGATCGAGGGCTTTGCGCTCGACGCCGATGGCTGGGGACCGCGCCACGAAAGCGACCTGTATCGCTATTGCTACCATGTCGCGGGGGCGGTCGGCTGCATGATGGCGATCGTGATGGGAGTGGACCCGCAGGACGAAGACACGCTCGACCGCGCATGCGATCTGGGCCTCGCCTTCCAGCTCGCCAATATCGCGCGCGACGTGGAGGAGGATGACCGCGCCGGGCGCTGTTATTTGCCCGACGAATGGCTGACCGAGATCGACGTGCCGCCGGGGCAGCATATGAAGCCGCCGTTCCGCAACCGCTTGTCCATGCTGGTGCGGCGGATGGCCGAGCGCGCGGAGGAGCATGAGCAAAGCGCGCGCATCGGCACGCGCAAGCTGGGCTTCCGATCGGCATGGGCGGTGCTGGCGGCGGCGGGCATCTATGGCGATATCGCACGCAAGGTGGTGGCGCGCGGCGACCATGCCTGGGATCATCGGGTGAAGACGAGCGCGTTCGAGAAGATCGGCTGGATCGGCAAATCCGCGTGGCAGGCAGCCGCGCGGCGGAAACTATTCCCGCCCGAGCCGCGGCCTAGCCATCTGTGGGATCGGCCGCGCCGGCCGGCACCAGACGCGTAGCCAGCCAGCCCGCGACCAGCGGCCCGGCGACCAGCACGACCTGTGCCCATACAGGAAAGGTGAGCGTCAGCATCGCGCTGGCCGAGAGCAGCACCGCAATCGCCGCGACGATCCACGCGGGCACATGCGATCGGGAAATATAGCTCGCCAGCACGCCGCCAGCCAAAGCGCCGAGCGGCCATGCCGCTGCGTACAATGCGACCAGTGCAATCGGCGCGCCCGCGATCCAGGCGTTCATCGCCTGTGGATCATTGACCGCCATGTCCGCGAGCGGATGCTGGGTCAGCGCCAGCAGACGAATGCCCGTGACCAGCACAAGGGCACCAATCAACCCGATCAACGTGCCGCCAACCATGCGCATGAAATGCCCCCGCTTCGTATCCGGAACCGCAGCTAGCGCATTCCGGAGAAAAGAGGAAACCGCGCCAACGGCATCGAAGCGTTGCATCCGCGCGCCGGACCCACCAAATCAGGCGCGATGCCACCCGACAATCCGACTTCCGACCCCGAACGCCCCTTGTTCGGAACGATGCGGCGCTTCCTGCCCTATCTGTGGCCCAAGGATGCGCCGGGGCTGCGCGTGCGCATCGTCATCGCGATGCTGCTCGTCGTCGCGTCGAAGCTGGTACAGGTCTATGGCGCGCCCTTCGCGCTGCAGGGGGCGATCGACCGGATGGCGAGCGGGCCGCGCGACGCCGTGATGCTCGTGACCCTGCTGGTGGTGGGCTATGCCGCCGCCCGGCTGGGCACGACCGTGTTCGACAATCTGCGCAACGCCGTGTTCGAACGGGTAGGTCAGGATGCGACGCGGCGGCTGGCGGCGGACGTATTCCGCCATCTCCACAGTCTCTCGCTGCGTTTCCATCTGGAGCGGCGCACGGGCGCAGTGACCAAGGTGGTCGAGCGCGGGACCAAGAGCATCGATACCATGCTCTATTTCCTGCTCTTCAACATCGCACCGACGATCCTGGAGCTCAGCCTGGTGCTGGGCATCTTCTACGCGCGCTTTTCGGGCTGGCTGGTGGTGGCGACGCTCGCGATGGTGGTCATCTATATCGCCTTCACCCGCTGGGTGACCGATTGGCGCGCCAAATTGCGCCAGCAGATGAACGATCTCGACACCGGGGCCGTCGCGCATGCGGTGGATTCGCTGCTCAATTTCGAGACGGTCAAATATTTCAACGCCGAGAAGCGCGAGGCGAAGCGATATGAAGACGCCGTGACCGCTTATGCCAAGGCGGCGACGGTGAGCGAGAATTCGCTCGCTTGGCTCAATATCGGGCAGAGCCTGATCACCAATGCGATGCTGGCCGCGGGCATGGCGCTGGTCGTGTTCGGATGGGCGCGGGGCGAATTCACGCCGGGCGATGTCGTATTGGTATCGACATTGCTCGCGCAGCTTTTCCGCCCGCTCGACCTGCTCGGCATGGTCTATCGCACGATCCGCCAGGGCGTGATCGACATGGGCCAGATGTTCGACCTGATCGACACCGATGCCGAGGTGAAGGATGTGGCCCATGCCAAGCCGCTGGCGGTGGCCAAGGGGCATGTGCGCTTCGAAGGCGTGCATTTCGCTTACGACCCGGAGCGCGAGATATTGAAGGGCATCGACCTGGATATTCCGGCGGGGGCGACCGTGGCCGTGGTTGGGCCTTCGGGCGCGGGCAAATCGACGCTCGCGCGCATCCTCTACCGTTTCTACGACCTGACCGGCGGGCGCGTGACGATCGACGGGCAGGATATCAGCCAGGTGACCCAGTCGAGCCTGCGCGCGGCGATCGGCATCGTTCCGCAGGATACGGTGCTGTTCAACGATACGGTGGGCTACAACATCGCCTATGGCCGCGAGGGCGCGACGCCCGAAGAGGTGGCCGATGCGGCGCGGGGCGCGGCGATTGCGGGGTTCATCCAGTCGCTTCCCGAGGGGTTCGACACGCGCGTGGGCGAACGCGGGCTGAAGCTTTCGGGCGGCGAGAAGCAGCGCGTGGCGATCGCGCGGACACTGGTCAAGAACCCGCCGATCCTGATCCTGGATGAGGCGACCAGTGCGCTGGACAGCCGCACCGAGGCGGACATCCAGGCGACGCTGGAGGCGATCGAGCAGGGCCGCACGACGATCGTGATCGCGCACCGGCTCTCCACCGTGGTGCATGCCGATCGCATCATCGTGCTCGAGGCCGGGCGCGTCGCCGAGCAGGGCACGCACGCGCAATTGTTGCGCAAGCGCGGACTTTATGCCGAGATGTGGGCACGGCAGGCGCAGGAACGCGAAGAGGGCGAACTGGCCGAGGGCTAAACGGAGGGGATGACGCGATGATCTGGGTGGTGCTTGGGATTGTCGCGTTGATTGCCGCGCTGGCCGGCTGGTCCTTCTATGTGAACGGCAAGATCGAGGCCGCGATCCCCGCCGAGGGCGCGACGATCGAAGCAGGGGGGGTGCGCTTTCATTATCGTGACCTGGGCCCGCGCGATGCGCCGCCGGTGTTGATGATCCACGGCGTGCTCAGCAACTGGCGGATCTTCACCTATGCGCTCGCCCCCGCAATGGCACGCGACCATAGGGTGATCGTGATCGACCGGCCGGGATGGGGCTATTCGAAGAGCGGAGCGCGGCTCGATATCGCCGGGCAGGCCGATGCGATCGCGGCGCTGATCGACCGGCTGGAATTGAGCAAGCCGCTGCTGGTGGGGCATTCGATGGGAGGCGCGGTGAGCCTGGCGCTCGGGCTGGCGCATCCAGACAAGGTGCGCGGGCTGGCACTGATCGCGCCGCTGACCCAGCCGATCGAGCGCCCGCCCGAGCCGTTCAAGGGCTATGTGGTACCCGCATTCCTGCGCGCGCCGATAGCCTGGACGCTGGCGATCCCGATCGCGATGCGCACGGGCAAGGCGCGCACGATGGAGGTGTTCCACCCCGAGCCGGTACCGGAGGATTTCGCGGTGAAGGGCGGCGGCATGCTGGCGATGCGCCCGGCCGGCTTCCAATCGGGGGCGTTCGAGCTGGGCATGGCGAAAGGCGCGATGGACGCGCAGGCGCCGCGATACGGCACGCTGAAGCTGCCGGTCGCGATCCTCTATGCGCATGGCGATACGCTGCTCGATCCCGAGCTGCACGGGACCGATACGGCTGCTGCGATTCCGGGGGCGACGGTGGAGATCGTCGAGGGCGGGCATATGCTGCCGGTGACCCAGCCGGGGCTGGTGGAGGCGTGGCTACGCCGCCTCTGAGGCCTGGGTCGTCCAGCCGAGCCGGGGGATGGTGATCGAGCGCTTGCCCGCCAGATCGACGCGGGTGACGAAGAGCTCCTTGCTCTCGATATACTGGATCAGCCGGCGGACGCGGCCAAGCGAGCTGGTGCCGTAGGTGGCGGCGAGCTCTTCGTCGCTGGGGCATGGCAGCCCCTCACGCGCGGCGCGGGCGACGAGCAGGAACGGCCCGAGCATATCGTCGGGCAGCACCCTGGCGGCTTCGAGCGCCTGCGACCATTCCGCATCCGGATCGCCATGGATGCCTGCGCGCGCGGCGGACAGCCGGCGGGTGAAGGCAGAGAGATCGAGCGGCGGTCGCGCGAGACCGACCATGCGGCAGCGGACGAGGAAATCCTGATAGAGCACCGAGGGCGAGCGCAGCGCGGAATCCCCATCCTCGACGATCGCGCGGAGAACATCGGCCACGCGCTGCGCGGCCTCTTCGGGATCGACCTGCGTCTCGGGCTCGGGCGACGGGACAGAGCGGGCGAGCGCTTCGATCAGGCTTTCGGACGGAACGGCGCGCGGCGCTTCGGGGGCGGGCGGGGTCCATGTCGGCTCGGCCGGGGCGAGCAGGAGATCGCGAATATCGGCGGTGGGCGCTTCGGGCAGCGGGGTTAGCTTGGGACTGCCGCTGCGCGCCGAGGTTTCAACCGCGCCGATCCGGATCGAGACCGGGCGGCGCGAGATGGCGGGGCCGAGCGCAAGGAAATGGCCGCGCTGGAGATCGCGGATTTGCTCGGCCTGGCGGCGCTCCATGCCGAGCAGATCGGCGGCGCGGGCCATATCGATATCGAGGAAGGTGCGCCCCATCAGGAAATTCGACGCTTCGGCGGCGACGTTCTTGGCGAGCTTGGCAAGGCGCTGCGTCGCGATCACCCCGGCAAGCCCGCGCTTGCGGCCGCGACACATGAGATTGGTCATCGCGCTGAGCGAGGCACGGCGGACATCCTCCGCCACCTCGCCGCCGCCCGCAGGGGCGAAGAGCTGGGCTTCGTCGACCACGACCAAAGCCGGATACCAATGATCGCGCGGGGCATCGAACAGGCCGTTGAGGAAGGCGGCGGCGCATTTCATCTGCCCCTCTGCCTCCAGCCCCTCAAGGCTGAGCACCACCGAGGCGCGATGCTCGCGAATGCGCGCGGCGAAGCGGGCGACGTCGCGCTCGCTATGATCCGCCGCCTCGATCGCGACATGGCCATATCTATCGGAAAGCGTGACGAAATCGCCCTCGGGATCGATCACGACCTGCTGGACATGCCCCGCCGAGCGCTCGAGGAGGCGGCGCAGCAGATGCGACTTGCCCGAACCCGAATTGCCCTGAACCAGCAGACGCGTGGCGAGCAGCTCTTCCAGGTCGAGCGTGGCGCTGCCGCCGCGTTCGTCCAGGCCCATATCCACGCTAACCGTCATGTCCACGCCTTGGCGTATCGAGCCCCGGATGGGCAAGCTCGGTTCGCCGAAAAGCTGTGCAAACACCCGCCATCCCGGCGAAAGCCGGGGTAACGGTTATTTCTTCAGGCCGAGAAAGACGTTTCCTTCGGTCGATAGATAGTTGCGCTTGTAATCGAAGCGTTTGGCATCGGCGAAGGCGAGCCAGTAATATTTCATCTGCTCGGACCACCAATAACCGGGGCAATGATCGCCCTGCTGCTTGGTGGTGACATCGGCCATCACGGCATAGCCATAGGGTGCCTTGTTCCACTGCTTCATCGCGCGATAGTGGCGCGCGATCACCTCGCGCCAGACGAACCTGCGATCGAGCAGCCAGTGGTTGAACGCGGCGTCGGCCAGCTCGGGGCGCAGATCATTGGTCTTGTAGGCGGTACCGCCGGTTTCGGGATTATAGCCTTCGGGCAGGATGCCGAACTCGCGGGCTACCCGGTCCCAGCTGCGCGTATAGGCCTCTCCCGGCACAATATCGCCGCCCTGGGCGAGAAGGCCGCCGTAAAAGGAGGAGAGTTCGTCCTGCTCCCAGTTGATCCGCGCGCCCGTCTCGAAATCCACATCGACGAACCAGAGCCGCCCATCGAGCGTGGCCGACTGATGCTTGAGGATCGCCGCCGTGCAGACCCGGTACATGTCGAGGCAGTCGCGGTCGCCAAGAAGCTGCCAGGCGTCCCAGAGATACTCGTAATAGCTGTCGGACGGCGGGCCGATCGTGGCGCGGCGGCTTTTCCACTCGCCGGTCATGCAGTGGATCTTGTCGGCGAGCAGCCCGATCTTCGAGCGGCGCTCATACATCGATACCATCGCCTTCTTCGCGGCGTTCACGTAGCGCGGATCGCCGGTCGCCCGGCTGAGCGTGCCGAATTCGGTGATGCAGCTGCCGATCTCGGCTGGATTGGTTTCGGGGCCGCGCAGCGCGCCGGTCCTGAGGTTGATATAGCGGTGCGGCAGGCCGAGCGGCGATGCCTCGAAGCTGGGCATCAGCCGGTCGCTCAAGTCCTTCGCCCGGGCGAGCAGCACCGGATCGCCGCATGCGTGCCACGCCGAAAGCAGACCGCCGACGATGCGGATGATCGTCTCGAATACCGAGAGCTCGCCATCCACGTCGAAATCCAAGTTCCCCTTGATCCAGTCGACACCGTCCTGGAACTCGGTGTCGAGCTCCATCAGCCACAAGGTATCGAGCGCTTCGATCAGGCTGAGCCCGAGATGCTTGCCCTTGATCGAGAAGCTCTCGCTGCCGCCCGAGATCGGCATGATCTGATCCTTGCCCCAGGCGCGCGCGCGATACTGCCCCCAGGCCCAGCGCATCTCGCTGCGGACATCCTCGCCCAGCCGCTGCCAATTCTCCTTTGCCTCGGCGGGCAGCGGCAGGAAGGCGGCGGCACCGCCGAGGACGAGCCCACGGCGGCCGATGCGGAAATGGCTCATGCGATCAGATCCCTTTCTTCCGGATGCTTCGCCAGATACGCGGCTACGAATTCGCATTGCGGCACCAGCTTCATGCCCCGCGCGCGGACATCGGCGAGCGCCGCGCCGATCAGGCGGCCGGCTATGCCCTGGCCCTGCAGCGCCGCGGGCACGATCGTGTGGGTGAAGGTGATGCGAGCGCCATCGATCGTATAAGCGGCGAAGGCGGTGTGCCCGTCCACTGCCAGCTCGTAGCGCGAGCGGTCCTTGTTGTCGGTGACTCCAGACACATTCCCTCGCTTGGCTTTGGCGGGCTTGGCCCCTAACCGGACCGGTGTGAACGATCCCCGCGCTACTCTGCAATCGGTTTTCGGCTTTCCCGGGTTCCGCGGCGTACAGGCCGAGGTGGTGGCGCGCGTGCTCGCCGGGCAGCGCACGCTGGCGGTGATGCCGACAGGGGCGGGAAAGTCGCTGACCTATCAGCTCCCCTCAGTGATGCTGGATGGGACGTGCGTGGTGGTAAGCCCGCTGATCGCGTTGATGCACGATCAGCTGCGCGCCGCCGAAGCCGTGGGCATCCGCGCAGCGACGCTGACATCCGCCGACGACAATCGCGACGAGACGATCGCGCGCTTTCGCGCCGGGGCGCTGGACCTTTTGTACGTGGCGCCCGAGCGCGCATCGAGCGAGGGATTCCGCAATCTGCTTGGCCAGGCGAAACTGAGCCTGTTCGCGATCGACGAGGCGCATTGCGTTTCCGAATGGGGGCATGATTTCCGCCCGGACTATCGCCTGCTCAGGCCACTGCTCGATCGCTTTCCCGAGGTGCCGCGCCTCGCGCTGACCGCGACCGCCGATGCGCATACCCGCGACGATATCTGCGAACAGCTGGGCATTCCGCATGAAGGGATGATCGTTGCGGGCTTCGACCGGCCCAATATCCGCTACGCCATCTCGCCGCGCGAGAATGCGACGCGGCAGATCATGGACCTGCTGGCCGAACAGCCGGGGCCGGGCATCGTCTATGTCCAGAGCCGCGCGGGCGTGGAGAAACTGGCCGAGAAGCTGGCGGGCACCGGGCGGAGCGTGCTGCCCTATCATGCCGGGCTCGACGCGGAAGTGCGCCGCCGCAACCAGGCCGCGTTCGTAACATCCGAAGACATGGTGATCGTGGCGACGATCGCGTTCGGCATGGGGATCGACAAGCCCGATGTACGCTTCGTCGCGCATGCCGGCCTGCCCAAATCGATCGAGGCCTATTATCAGGAAACCGGACGCGCGGGGCGCGACGGCGATCCGGCGGAGGCCCACCTGTTCTGGGGTGCGGACGATTTCGCGCGTGCCCGCCAGCGGATCGGCGAAGTCGAGCCCGCGCGCCAGCCGGGCGAGCGCGCACGGCTGACTGCGCTGGGCGCGCTGGTGGAGACCGCAGGCTGCCGGCGCCGCATCCTGCTCAGGCATTTCGGCGAGACCGATACGCCGGAGCACTGCGGCAATTGCGACAATTGCCTGAGCCCGCCCGCCGCCGTGGATGCGAGCATAGTGGCGCAAAAGTTCCTGTCGGCAGTATTCCGCACCGGCATGATGTTCGGCATCGGCTATATCGAAAGCATCTTGCTCGGCCATTCGAGCGAGCGCAGCCTGATGAACGGGCATGAGAGCTTGAGCGTGTTCGGGATCGTGGAAGGCGACGAAGCGGCGCTGATCAAGCCGGTGGCACGGGCGCTGCTGCTGCGCGACGCCCTGCGCGCCAATGCGCATGGCGGGCTGGAGTTCGGGCCGGGCGCCAAGGCGATCCTGAAGGGCGAGGAGAAGTTGCCGCTGGTTCTGCCCCCGAGACGCGAGCGGCGGCGGCGCGGCGCGAGAGCCGGCGGCCAGCTCAATCCGGTCGGCGATCCGCTGTTCGAGGCGCTGCGCGCGAAGCGGCGCGAGCTGGCGGCCGAGGCACAGGTGCCGCCCTATATCGTCTTCGCCGACGCCGTGCTGCGTGACATGGCAGCGGCGCGGCCCGACAGCATGGCGGCGATGAGCCGCATCTCGGGCATAGGCAGCCGCAAGCTGGAAGCTTATGGTGACGCCTTCCTGCAAGTGATCCGAGAGGCGGCATGAAAGGTTTGATCGCGCTCACGGCGGTGACGCTCGCCATTGGCGCGCCGTCTGCTGCGCAGCGAGCTACAGAGACGCGTCCGGCGGCCCAGGCCGAAGCGATTGAGCTGGAGATGTGGACCTGGGGCCGGCCGATGACGCGCTGGTCGATCACTCCGGCGGGCGCGCTGACCTTCACCACACCAGAACCCGATCCGTTCAAGGCCGAACGCATGGTCACGCGGCGCTATCAGGCGGGCGAGACGGGCTATGCGCGCATCCGCACGCTCACGAGCGAAGCCGCGATGATCGCCGCCGTGGCCGGGGCCGAGCTGCCCTGCACGCGCGCGATCACCGATGCGCCTTATGGCGAGCTGCGCTGGACCGGTGGCGACGGGCAGCGCAGGACGCTGAGATTCTACACCGCTTGCGAAGAAGCGGACGCACGCCGCATCATCGGCCAGCTTCAGCAAGCCGACGATCTGGCCATTGCGTGGCGCGACGCGGGCGAGATCGTCGAAACCAGAAAGGCAGACGGGCAATGACCAATGTGCGCAGGATCGACGAGACGATTTCGGTCGCTCCCCAGATTTCGCCCGAGGATATTCCGGCGCTCGCCGCAGCGGGCTTTGGCTTCATCATCAACAATCGTCCCGAGGGCGAGGAAAGCGGCCAGCCAAGCAACGTTGCGATCCGCGCCGCAGCGGAGGCCGCAGGGATGGGCTATGCCGAGATCCCGACCGTGATGGGTGGGATGACCCAGGCGCAGGTGAACGAGATGGCGGCGGCGCTGGCATCGGCCGGCAAACCCGTGCTGGCGTTCTGCCGATCTGGCACGCGATCGTGCAATCTCTGGGCGCTGGCCGAAGCGAGCAAGGGCGGCGATCCCGAGACGCTGATCGCCAAGGGCGCGGCGGCGGGATATGATCTGTCGGGCATCAGGCCGGTGCTCGACCAGCTTTCAGCCCGGGCATGAACTGGCTTCAGCTCGGCGGATCAATTGTCGCGATCCTGTTCCTCGCGGGGATTGCCTGGGCGCTGGGGCTCGGTCGCACCGAGATTGGCGACGAAGCGGAGGCGATGCAGGCGGCCGAGGATGCGCTGTCTGGCTTCGAGCCGGTACGCGCGATCGTGAGCGCCGACAAGAGCAGCGCGATGGTGGAGGGCAAGGACGGCAGTGTCGCCGCGCTCAAGCTGCATGGGGCGCAAATTGCGGTACGAGGCATCGACGCGAGCCAAGTGATCGAAACGCCGGAAGGCTGGACGCTCGACAGCGGCGAGCGGCGGTTCGGGCGGGTGATCGTGCGGCGTTGAGGCCTGGGAATGAGGCGTGGCGGGGCACTTCCCCGCTGCTGACATTTGTGTAAGCTTGAAACCATGACGCTTCCCGATGTCGTCTCTTATGCGGTTCCAGGCTTTGTCCTGCTCGTGTTGATCGAGATGATCGTCGTGCGGCTGCGTTACCGGCATCGCTATGAGCCGAAAGACACGCTGACCTCGCTGGCGCTCGGCACCGGGAGCACGGTGGCGGGGGCGCTGACCGCGGGCCTCGCTTTCGCGATGGCGATGTGGGTGTGGCAGTACCGGATCTTCGAGATCAGCTATGCCTGGTATTGGTTCGTCCTCGCCTTCGTGGTCGACGACCTGGCTTATTATGTGTTTCACCGGCTGGCGCACCGGGTGCGCTGGTTCTGGGCGAGCCACGTCATCCATCACAGCTCGCAGCATTATAATCTGTCGACCGCGCTCCGGCAGACATGGACGGGGTTCATCTCGCTGGGCTTCCTCTTCCGCCTGCCGCTGGCGCTGATCGGCTTTCCGCCGCCGATGCTGGTGTTCGTGGCGGGGCTCAACCTGATCTACCAGTTCTGGATCCACACCGAGGTGATCCAAAAATGCCCGCGCTGGTTCGAAGCGGTGATGAACACGCCTTCGCACCACCGCGTCCACCATGCGACCAATCCGCGCTATCTCGACAAGAATTATGCCGGGGTGTTCATCATCTGGGACAAGATGTTCGGCACCTTCACCCCCGAGCGCGACGACGACCGCCCCCGCTATGGCATCGTCAAGAATCTCGGCAGCTTCAACCTGCTCTGGGCAGCATTCCACGAATGGGTGGGGATCGCGAAGGACGTGTGGGCCGCGCCGACGCTGGCCGCCAAATGGAATTACATCGCGAAGCCGCCGGGCTGGAGCCATGATGGCAGCCGCGATACATCCGAAATCATAAAGGCGCGCTGGGAGGCGCGGCAAAAAGAGGGGGCTGCTGCGTGGAAGAAGTCGACATCGTCGTCATCGGCGGAGGATCGGGCGGGAGCGCCGCGGCAGGCCGGCTGAGCGAGGGCCGGAAGTACAGCGTCTGCGTGCTGGAAGCCGGCGGGCGCAACACCAGCATCAAGACGACCATGCCCGGGATGATGCCGTTCCAGGGGCCCGCGACCAACTGGCGCTTCGAAACCGTGCCACAGCCGGGGCTCAACGGCCGGCGCGGATACCAGCCGCGCGGGCGCGGGCTGGGCGGATCAAGCGCGATCAACGCCATGCTCTATATTCGCGGGCACCCGGGCGATTATGACGAGTGGCGCGATCTGGGCTGCCCCGGCTGGGGCTGGGACGAGGTGCTGCCCTATTTCAAGCGCGCCGAGCATAATGTGCGCGGGGCCGATGCGTTCCATAACGATAGCGGGCCGCTCTGGGTCAGCGACCAAGAATATGCACATGGCGGCAGCCACGCCTTTGTCGAAGCGGCGGCGGCGCTACAGATTCCGCGGAACGATGATTTCAACGGCGCGCGGCAGGACGGCGTCGGCATCTATCAGGTCACCCAGAAGGACGGCGAGCGCTGGTCCGCCGGGCGCGCCTATCTGAGCGAGAAGCGCGAGAACCTGACGATCCTGACCGACGCGATGGTCGAGCGGATCCTGTTCGAGGACGATCGCGTATGGGGTGTCGCCTATCAGCGCGACGGGCAGGCGCGCGAGATCCGCGCCAGGCGCGCGGTCGTGCTGGCCGGCGGCGCGTTCCAGACGCCGCAATTGCTGATGCTATCGGGGATCGGACCGGCCGAGCATCTGAAGGAAATGGGGCTCGCGGTGCGCGTCGATCGCCCGGAAGTGGGCGCGGGGCTGCAGGATCATATCGATTATGTTGCGGCGTTCGAGACCAAGGGGAGCTATTTTCTGGGCCGGTCGCTGGGCGGCAGCTTCAAATCGCTCGGCGCGATGGCGCGGTGGCTCTTCACCCGCAAGGGGCCGATGACCTCACCCTTTGCCGAGGCGGGCGGCTTTGTGAAGACTCCGCTGGCGGGCGAGCGGCCCGACATCCAGTTTCACTTCCTGATCGCGATCGTCGAGGATCATGGCCGCACCCGCGTCAAGACGCATGGCTATTCGTGCCATGCCTGTGTGCTGCGGCCTGAGAGCCGGGGCACGGTGAAGCTTCAATCGCTCGACCCCGGCGTGCCCCCGCTGATCGACCCCAATTTCCTGGGCGACCAGCGCGATGTGGAAGTGCTGAAACATGGCGTGCGCGCGATGTACCGGATCCTCGAGACCCCGCCAATGACGCAGTTCGAGGGCAAGGATCGCTATCCGATCGATCTTGACGACGATGCCGCGCTCGAACGGCTTATCCGCGCGCGGGCGGACACGGTCTATCATCCGGTGGGCACTGCGCGGATGGGATCGGACGAGGGCGCGGTGGTCGATCCGCGGCTGCGGGTGCGCGGGGTGCAGGGACTCTATGTCGCCGACGCATCGATCATGCCGCGCCTGGTGGGCGGCAACACCAATGCGCCGAGCATCATGATCGGCGAACGCTGCGCGGACTTCGTTCGCGAGGATCTGGGGTAGGGTCGCGGCAGGACGGCGGCGGCGCCAGCGCCCTGCCATCAGCCCAGCGGAAGCTGGGATCTCGGGCCGCGCGCAGAACCGCGCGATATGCCAGCTTTCGCTGGCATGACGGCCTGGCTCGGCCTGACGGCTTGGCTCGGCCTTCCTCGAAGCACAAAAAATGGCCGATGGTCGAAACCACCGGCCAAGTATGTCCGCAGGAGGAACCTGGGTGGGGTGCCGCGCCTCCGGAGAGGAGTGGAGACGCGGCGCCCGAGCTTGTTACGAGTTGTAGGCGCGCTCGCCATGCTCGCCGAGATCGAGACCTTCCTGCTCGACTTCGGGAGTGACGCGGCCACCGGTGAGTGCCTTGGCGACGATAATCGCCACTGCGGTGCCGACCGCTGCCCAGACGATCGTCACGCCGACGGCCGAAGCCTGGGTGATGACCTGCTCCATCATTGGCTTGGAGCCGTCGCCGGGACCGCCGAACTGCGGGTAATAGAGGATGCCGGTGCCGATCGCGCCGACAATGCCGCCCACGCCGTGGATGCCGAACGCATCGAGCGAGTCGTCATAGCCGAGCTTGGGCTTCACCACCGTCACGAAGAAGAAGCAGATTACCGAGGCGATCGCGCCAAGGACGACTGCGCCGAACGGACCGACATTGCCCGCCGCCGGAGTGACGGCGACGAGGCCGGCGATCACGCCCGAGCAGAAGCCCAGCGCCGATGCCTTGTGACCTGCCGCACGCTCGGCGAGCATCCAGAACAAGGCAGCCGAAGCGGTGGCAACGAAGGTGTTGATCATCGCCAGCGCGGCCGAGCCGTTCGCTTCGAGCGCCGAGCCGGCGTTGAAGCCGAACCAGCCGACCCAGAGCAGGCCGGTGCCCACCATGGTGAGCGTCAGGCTGTGCGGGGCCATACGCTCGGTCGGGTAGCCGATGCGCTTGCCGATCAGCAGCGCCGCAACCAGCGCCGAGACGCCCGCATTGATGTGGACAACCGTGCCGCCCGCGAAATCGAGCGCGCCCGCTTCGAAGAACCAGCCACCGGCCGCCCAGACCATGTGCGCGATCGGGAAATAGACGATGGTGAGCCAGATCAGCGCGAAGACCATCACCGCCGAAAACTTGATGCGCTCGACCACCGAGCCCAGCACCAGCGCGACAGTGATCGCCGCGAAGGTCATCTGGAAGCTGATGAAGACATATTCGGGGATCTCGACGCCTTCGCTGAAGGTCGCGACCTTGGAATCGGCCGTGACGCCCGCAAGGAAGAGCTTGCCGAAGCTCGAGATGTACGGCTTGAGCCCGTCCGACGCGTCGGGGCCAAACGCCATGGTATAGCCCCACATCACCCAGACGAGCATGGCGAGGCAGGCAACGGCGCCGACCTGCGTCATCACCGAAAGCATGTTCTTGGTGCGCGCGAGGCCGCCATAGAAGAGCGCGAGGCCGGGAAGGATCATCGCTAGTACGAGGACGGTCGCCATCATCATCCAGGCGGCGTCGCCCTTGTCTACGGTTGCGGCGGGCGCCGCGGCAGCGGCTTCCTGCGCCCAGGCGGGCAGCGCCGCGAAGAGCGCCATGCCGGCCAGGCCGGCGAGTTTGAGTGTGTGTTTCATCTGTACCCCCTTCACAGCGCCGTCTCGTCGGTCTCGCCGGTGCGGATCCGCACGGCCTGGCCGACATCGAGGACGAAAATCTTGCCGTCGCCGATCGCGCCGGTGTTCGCAGCCGCCTGGATCGCTTCGACTGCGCGATCCGCGACATCGGCTCCGCAGGCGATCTCGATCTTGATCTTGGGCACCATATTGGTGCTGTATTCCGCACCGCGGTAAATCTCGGTCTGACCCTTTTGGCGACCGAAGCCCTTGACCTCGGTAACGGTCATGCCCGCGATTCCGACGCCCATCAGCGCCTCGCGGACTTCGTCGAGCTTGAACGGTTTTATGATGGCGATGATGAGCTTCATGTCGCCCCCTCTTGGCAGTTGTCCCCGGGGACCGAAGTCCCGGGACCACAAGAGCAAGCGCCGTGCCAGACGCATGAATCGCGCGATTCCGCAGCTCTGACGCGCAATCAAAGATTAATGCGCGGTAACTTTTTGTGCAGTTGCGAAACGATGCTTAAAAATCAGGCACCGATTCGAGGATCTCGCGCGCCCGCGCATGATCCTCGTCATCCACCATCACGCGGACCGGAATGAGCAGATAGCTGCCATCGGCGATGCTGGTGCCCGCATCGAACACGAATGACATGATATCGGAATCCCCCAGATAGCCCTGGACGATAAAGGCTTCCTGCCGATCGAAGCGGCCAAGCTCAACCAATGCCATCAGAGTCTCCTCGGGATGCGCGGAACGCCGGTATCGCATTCGAGCGCGGCACGATCCCAATCCGCCAGGGTGGCGGCGGCCTCATAGGTCGATCGAAGAAACGCCATGAGCGCAGCTTCCGGATCGGGCGCGCTGCGCACTTCCTCATAATCGAGCAGGAACTCGCCCAGCCCCGCGTCAAACCGCGCGGCATCGGGGCGAACCGGCGCATCGGCGAAACCCGGGGGCGCGGGATAGGCATAGGAATAGAAGGCCGCATGCGGATAGGCGTCGCTACCCGGCCAGAACCCCGCGCTCGACACCTCATGGCTATACGCCTCGCGCGTCACGGCATCGGGCAGCCCCGGCACGCCACCGGGATGCGGCGGCGCGGCACGGCCCGAAAAGCGCGTGACCGCGAGATCGAAGCTGCCCCAGAAGAAATGCACCGGGCTCGCTTTACCGAGAAAGCCGGTGCGGAAATGCTTGAACACCGAATCCACGCGGCAAAGCGCACCGTGAAAGGCTTCGACTGCCGCACGCTCATAGGGCCGGTGCTGCGTATCTTCCGGGAAGCGCACCGGATCCGGCATTTCATTGGGCAGCGTATTGATCGCAACGTGAATTCCGAACGCGCCGAGCACCGCCATCAGCTCGGCGTAGAAACCAGCGATCGTACCCGCCCCCAGCGCGATGGAAGCGTCGCTGCCATCGGCCATGCGGACCGCGAGGCGGTGATCCACCAGATCGAACTCGAGCTCGAACGGGCCTGCATTCGAAGGAATTGGCGAGGTGCCAAGCCCGCGCGGCATGACATAGAGCGCGACGTGCCAGCCATGATTGAGCCACGGGGTGAGCGCGAGCCGCACCTTTCCGGCGATCTGGGTCATCAATTGCAGGTGCAGCGCCGTCTCGCGCCAGGCCGGCCAATCGAGAGCCGGCCAGTTGCTCATGCCGCAGTACCACCCACCGTCAGCCCTTCGACCAGCAACGTCGGCTGGCCGACGCCGGCGGGCACGCTCTGCCCACCCTTGCCGCACATGCCGACGCCTTCGTCGAGCGCGAAATCATTGCCGATGCCGGTGACCTTGTGGAGCACGGTCGGGCCGTCGCCGATCAGGGTGGCGCCCTTGATCGGCGCCCCGAGCTTGCCGTTTTCGATCCGGTACGCCTCGGTGCAGCTGAACACGAACTTGCCCGAGACGATATCGACCTGCCCGCCGCCGAAGCTGCGCGCGTAGATACCCTTCTTCACCCGGCTGAGCAGTTCGGCCGGATCGTCGTTCCCGCCCTTCATGAAGGTGTTGGTCATGCGCGGCATCGGCGCGTGCTGGAAACTCTCCCGGCGGCCGTTTCCGGTGGGGGCAACGCCCATCAGCCGGGCGTTGAGGCGATCCTGGATATAGCCCTTCAGAATGCCGTCCTTGATCAGGATGGTCTCCTGCGTCGGTGTACCTTCATCGTCGATCGAAAGCGAACCGCGGCGCGCCTCCATCGATCCGTCGTCGACCACGGTGACGCCCGGGGCAGCGACGCGCTCACCGATACGGCCTGAAAAAGCGCTGGTGCCCTTGCGGTTGAAATCGCCCTCCAGCCCATGGCCGACCGCTTCATGGAGGAGCACGCCAGGCCAGCCGGGGCCGCACAGCACGGTCATGTCGCCCGCAGGGGCTTCCTCGGCATCGAGATTGACCAGCGCCTGGGCCAAAGCCTCGTCTATCGCGCGGTTCCAGGTGGCGGGCTCGAGCAGGCGATCATAAAGCGCACGACCGCCCGTACCGAAAGTGCCGGTCTCGCGCTTGCCGCCCTGCTCGACGACGATCGAGACGTTCAGGCGGACGAGCGGGCGGATATCGGTCGCGATGAAGCCGTCCGGGCGTACGATCTCGACGACGCTCCACTGGCCGGTAAGGCTGACCGAGACCTGCGCGACGCGCGGATCGCGGGCGCGCGCGGCGGCGTCGATTGTCTGGCAGAGGTTCACCTTGTCAGCGAAGGGCACCAGATCGAGCGGATCCTGATCGGTGTAGAGATGACGGTTGTTTCCCTGGGGCGGGGTGGCGCGCGGGCCTTTGGCGGGATCGATCAGCGCCATGGTCTCGGCGGCGCGGCGAATCGCGGCGGGGGTGATCTCGTTGGCGTGGGCGAAGGCAGTGGTCTCGCCCGATACCGCGCGCAGCCCGAAGCCCGATTGGGTATCGAAGCTCGCGGTCTTCAGCCGGCCATCCTCAAAGCCGAACGCCTCGGTCTTGCGATATTGCAGATAGAGCTCGCCATCCTCGGCGCGCGACAGCGCATCGGCGGTGAGCCGGAGGGCGGTGTCGGGATCGAGGGACTCGCGGTAGAGGAAGGCGCGGGGATCTGAGGGGATGCTCATCCCGCAGATATAGGGCGGTTAAACCGACGCGCCAGCCGCATGATCGGGAAGCTGGCTCTGGTCCGCGCCATCGGCGGGTCCGCCGATCAGCACGAAGCGCCGATCGCAATAGCCGCAATCGACATAGCCATGCTCGTCGATCTGGAGGAACACGCGCGGATGGCCAAGCGCTGCGGGGACGCCGGGCCCCGAGCCATCACAGGCGACGCGGGCGTGGCTGGTACGGATGGTTTCGGGCGGTGCGATCATGAGGTGCCGATAGCAAGCGCGGAGAAGGCTCGCAATCGCCGCCGCGCGGTCTTATTGCTAAGCAATGACCCAGGCCGCGATCGCGATCGAGAATCTCAGCAAAACCTATTCGGGCGGCAAGCGCGCGCTGGACGGGGTGACGTTCGACGTGCCGCGCGGGCAGATCTTCGGGCTGCTGGGGCCAAACGGCGCGGGCAAATCGACGCTGATCAATATCCTGGCCGGGCTGGTCAACAAGACCGGCGGCAGCGTGGATATCTGGGGCTTCGATATCGACCAGCATCCGCGCAACGCGAAGGCTTCGATCGGGATCGTCAATCAGGAGATTTTGTTCGACCCCTTCTTCACGCCGAAGGAGACGCTGGAAATCCAGGCCGGGCTCTATGGCGTGGGCAAGGACAGGTTCGACGCGCTGGCGCTGCTGCGCGCGGTGCACCTGGAGGACAAGGCCAACGCCTATTCGCGCACGCTTTCGGGCGGCATGAAGCGGCGGCTGATGGTGGCAAAGGCGATGGTGCATTCGCCGCCCGTGCTGGTGCTCGACGAGCCGACCGCAGGCGTGGACGTGGAACTGCGCCAGCAGCTCTGGGCCTATGTGAAGGAACTGAACGCGCGGGGCGTGACCGTGGTGCTGACCACGCATTATCTGGAGGAAGCCGAAGAGCTTTGCGACAGAATCGCGATCATCAACCACGGCCAGCTGATCGCGAACAAGCCGACGCGCGAGCTGGTCGGCATGGCACAGGAAAAGGTCGTCGAGGTCACGGTCGACCGTGACATTGGCGAGACCCCACAAAACGCCTGTTTCCAGAAGATCGAGCTGAAGGGCGATCGCACGCTGGTGATCACCTATCGCAAGGATCAGGCGAATGCCGGCGAGGTGCTGGGCGCGGTGCAGGGCGCGGGGCTGGGCATCGTCGATGTTTCGACCCGCGAGGCCGATCTGGAGGATGTGTTCCTCAATCTGACGCGGGCGGCCTAATCCCGCGCGACGAAGCGCCCGGTGAATATCTGAGCGACGTCGCGCAACAGGCTGCGACGAACCGCGATCACCCAATCGGCAGGGGGCGCGACAAAGGCTAGCCAATCGCCCTCGGCATTATCGAGCAACGTCTCGAAATGGCGGCGTAGCACCGGCCAGCGCAGCGCCAGCACCAGATCCTCGCGGCGCAGAACGACCGTGATCAGATCGTCCTCGCTGAAGCGCTGGCGCAGGCGGACTTGGATGCTCTCCGCCCGGGCAGCGGGGTCCGCTGGTAGGTCCGCGACGCTTTCCTGCACGAAGGGATAGCGATCCGGCTCGCACGCCCAGTGGTTAAGCGGCCCGGCCAGCGCGCGATAGCCATGGCTGTCATACGCGTCGCCCGATGCCTCCAGCGCGGCGAGGATCGGGACGATCGTGACATATTCCGCGCGACGGCGGGCGAAATCCTGCTCACGCTTCTCTTCGAGCATCGCCGCGCGGCGGGCATAGAGCTGGGCGCGCTTTTCCCCGTCCATGATCAGCGCCGCCGGAAACGCGAGAGGAAGGCCCACATCGCGTCATTATCCGCGAGCCAGACATGCTTGCCGCCGCGTTCGATCCTCCCCACGACATCGGCGCCGCCCCGGCAACCCGTGTAGCGCATCTCGTAGAGCGAAGCGGCGAGGTCGCGGGTTCCCGGACCGCTGCGGCAGCCATTGAGATCGGCCCAGCGCGCCTGCGCCATGTGCATCGTATATTGCCAATAGCCCGTACCGCCGCCCTGGATCGGATTGACGGTGTCGGCGTCTCCGGCAAAAGCGATGACCGGCATGGGAGCCGACGGCGCGCAGGTGGCTGGATCGGGCAGACGCGGATCGCTCGCCAGCGGATTGCCGGCGCGCAGCCCCACGACCGGCGCAATAGCAGCGAAGCGATCCGCCGCCACGCATGCCAGCCACGAAGTCATGCGCCCGCCGCCCGACAGACCCGTCGCATAGACGCGCGCGGGATCGGCGCAGCGCTCTGCGGCCAGCCAATCGCTCGCGGCAAGGACGAAGGCGACGTCGTCCGCATCGCCTCGCCCGGGGATTTTTCCAGTGATCGTCGGCACGCCGGGGATGTTCCAGACAAAACCGGACTGCACCGAGAGGCCGCCATCGGGCGCGGCAACGATAAAGCCGTGGCGATCCGCAGCTTCGGCGAGCCTGGATTGCCTGAGGATGGCTTCGCCCGATCCGCCGCTGCCGTGAAACAGCCAGACGAGCGCCGCGCGCCGGCCGGTACGGTAGCCCGTGGGAAGATGGATCAGCATCGAGCGCCCCGTGCCGCCGATCTCGACGCGGCGCGTGGTGCCCGCATCGCCAGTGGTGCAGGTCTGTGCCTGCGCAGCCGGCGACAGGGCGAGCAGCACGAGCAGCGGCAGGAACCAACGAAAAACGTTCATAGCCGCAGCCTATGTCGCCGCCCCGAGCCTGTACAGCGGGTGGCATAGGCTCGTAAGGCTGCGCAAATGCACGAGAGCGACATCCTGATCATCGGCTCGGGTGCTGCGGGGCTCACCGCGGCACTCAACCTCGCGGAACGTTTCAAGGTGACGGTGCTCGCCAAGGGCGCGATGAACGAAGGGGCGACGGCCTGGGCACAGGGCGGCGTGGCCGCGGTGCTGGAACCAGGCGACACATTTGAAAGCCACATTGAAGATACGATGATCGCCGGGGCCGGGCTGAACGACCGTGCGATCGTCGAATTCGTCGTCGAGAGCGCCCCGGCCGCGATCGCGCGGCTGGAGAAGCTTGGCGTCCCGTTCAACACCGAAGGCGACGCGCTGCATCTGACGCGCGAAGGCGGGCACAGCCATCGCCGCATCGTCCATGTCAACGACGCGACCGGCTGGGCGGTGCAGGAAGCTCTGCTCAAGGCCGCGCGCGCGCACCGGAACATCACACTGGTGCCCGACATGGTGGTGATCGATCTGGCGACCAGCCGTCATGAGGAGCGCTATTCGGGCGCAGGGCATGTCTGGGGTGTCTATGCCTTCAACCGGGCGACCAGCCGGGTGGAGCTCTATACCGCGCGGACCACCATCCTCGCCACCGGCGGGGCGGGCCGCACCTATCTCTTCTCCACCGCGCCGCGCGGGGCGACCGGCGACGGCATCGCGATGGCGTGGCGCGCGGGATGCCGCATCTCGAACATGGAATTCATGCAATTCCACCCGACCTGCCTCTACAATCTGGAGGTCAAGAACTTCCTGATCACCGAGGCGGTGCGCGGCGAAGGCGGGCATCTGATCAATCCGGTGACCGGCAAGCGCTTCATGAGCGACTATGACGCCAAGCGGATGGAACTGGCCCCGCGCGACGTGGTGGCGCGTGCGATCGATGCCGAGATCAAGCGCGACGGCCTCGATTATGTCCATCTCGACATCAGCCACATGCCCGCGGAATTCGTTCGCGAGCATTTCCCCAACATCCACGAGAAGCTGCTCGGGCTGGGCATCGACATGACGACCCAGCCGATCCCGGTGGTGCCCGCGCAGCATTATACCTGTGGCGGCATCGTGGTGGACCGCGACGGACGCACCGATCTGCCCGGCCTTTATGCGGCGGGCGAATGCACCCAATCGGGGCTGCACGGCGCCAATCGCCTCGCCTCGAACAGCCTGCTCGAATGCTTCGTGTTCGGCGAGAGCGCAGCCAATCACATCGCCGCGAACTGGGATTCGCTGCCGACACCGCCAGCGATCCGCGCGTGGGACGAAAGCCGCGTCACCGATTCGGACGAGGAAGTCGTCATCAAGCAGAACTGGACCGAGATCCGGCGCTTCATGTGGAATTATGTGGGCATCGTTCGCTCAACCAAACGGCTGGAGCGCGCGCAGCATCGCATCAAGCTGCTGCGCGAGGAAGTGAATGATTATTACGGGCATTTTCGCGTGACGCCCGACCTGATCGAGCTGCGCAACTTGCTGGAGAGCGCCGACCTGATCGTGCGCTCGGCGCTCCACCGCAAGGAGAGCCGCGGGCTGCATTACACGATCGATTATCCGGAGACGAGTTCAGCGGCGATCGATACGGTTCTGGTTCCCTGATCCCGGCACATCCGCGCGGGTTGACCGGCGATGCCGGCCGACATTTTCCCTCTGTTCACGGTTCACCGCTACACAGGCTTGATTCGTCGCATCAACACGAGCCATCTCTTTCGCATGATCCGCATCCGACGCATGTTCCAGCATGGGCAAGGGGTTGTAACTTTGCGAGAATCTTTCTCGTTCTCGGATTTTCAGCGCGCCGTGACGGTCGCCGGGCTTGGTCCTGCCATGCTGATGGGCTGCGCCGTGCATCAGGACGCGCAGTTCGCGGCCTATCTCCCCGCGCCGACCTATAAGGTTTCGCTGCCCATTCCGGCCGCGCTGAAGGCGCTGTTCCACCCGACCGCACCGGCACCACAGGAGCTTGTTTCGTCGCTCGACGCACTCACCCGGAATTTCGGCGGCATCGCCGGCGTTTCGGTGGCGAGCGTCGATCAGGGCTGGCTGATCTCTTCGAACGGCGAACGCAAATTGCCGCAGCAGAGCGTCAGCAAGCTGTGGGTGACGATGACGGTGCTCGACCAGATCGACCAGGGCAAGCTGTCGCTCGATACGCCGGTGAGCATCAGCCGCGAGGATTTCACCGTGTTCCACCAGCCGGTTGCCGCGCTGGTGAAGGACGGGCAGCCCTATCAGACGACGGTGGCCGAGCTGATCCGCCGCGCGATGCAGATGAGCGACAACACCTGCAACGACAAGCTGCTGCGCCTCGTCGGCGGCCCCGACGCGGTACGCGAATTCATCGCGCGCCGCAGCCTGGGGCCGATCCGCTTTGGCCCGGGCGAGCGGCTGTTGCAGGCCGGCACTGCCGGGCTCGAATGGCGTCCCGAATATTCGCTGGGCAATGCCTTTGCCGTGGCACGGTCTCGTCTGGCACCCTCAGTGCGCAAGGCGGCGTTCGAAGCCTATGTCGCCGATCCCCCGGATGGCGCGGCACCGCTGGCGATCGCAGGCGCATTGGCGCGGCTGAAGCGCGGCGAACTTCTGTCGCCAACCTCGACCGACTGGTTGATCAAGACGATGGAAGCGGCGCGCACCGGCAAGGCCCGGGTGCGGGCTGCGGTTCCGCCTGGCTGGACCTACGCCCATAAGACCGGCACCGGACAGGATCTGGGCGGGCGGACGGCGGGCTTCAACGATGTGGGCATCCTGACCGCTCCAGATGGCCGGGGCTATGCGCTGGCGGTGATGGTGGGCGACACGAACCGCCCCGTGCGCGAACGGCAATTGCTGATGCAGCAGGTCGCCTCTGCTATCGTCGCCAATCACGGGCGCTAAGCCCGCGCGCGGGCTTGGGCTTGCGCCGCTCCACTGCTAAGCCCTTCGCCGATGCCCCATCTCTATCTCGTCGACGGCTCCGGCTATATCTTTCGCGCCTATCATCAGCTTCCCCCGCTGACGAACCGGCACGGCACGCCGGTGGGCGCGGTCTATGGCTATACGGCGATGCTGTGGAAGCTCGCCGACGCGCTCGACAAGGCGGAGGGGCCGACGCATCTGGCCGTGGTGCTCGACAAAGGATCGCACACCTTCCGCAACGATCTCTATGACAAGTACAAGGCGCAGCGACCGCCGCCGCCAGAAGATCTGATCCCGCAATTCCCGCTGATCCGCGAGGCGACCCGCGCCTTCTCGCTGCCCTGCATCGAGCAGGAAGGCTATGAGGCCGACGACATCATCGCCACCTATACCTGCCGCGCGGTCGCGGCAGGCTGGGACGTGACGATCGTCAGCTCGGACAAGGATCTGGCGCAGCTGATCCAGCCCGGCGTCGACATGCTCGACACGATGAAGAATGAGCGGCGCGGCCCGGAATATGTCGAAGCCAAGTTCGGCGTGCGGCCGGACCAGTTGGGCGATGTGCTCGCCCTGATGGGCGACAGCGTCGACAATGTCCCCGGCGTCCCCGGGATCGGCCCCAAGACCGCCGCGAAGCTGATCCTCGAATATGGCAATCTCGACGCCGTGCTCGCCGCCGCGCCGACGATGAAGCCGAGCAAGATGCGCGAAAATCTGATCGAGCATACCGAAATGGCGCGCCTGTCACGCCAGCTGGTGGAGCTGCACTGCGAGACCGATGTGCCGCTGACGCTCGACGAGCTGAAGCTCGATGGCATCCCGCCCGAGCCGCTGCGCAATTTTCTTGAGGATCAGGGCTTCAAGACCCTGCTCTCGCGCATGGCCGCGCATGCGCCGGGGCGCGACACCGCCGATCCGGTCGCGGCCGCCGCCGCGCTGGCGACGAACGACACGCCGAATTTCGTCGATCTGCCGCCGATCGACTGCGGCGCCTATGACACCGTAACGACAATCGAGCGGCTGGAGGCGTGGATCGCCGCCAGCCATGCCAGCGGCACCATCGCGATCGACACCGAGACCGACTCGCTCGACAGCATGGCCGCCAATCTGGTCGGCATCTGCCTGGCGACCGCGCCGGGCAAGGCCTGCTACATCCCGATCGGCCATCGCAGCGGCGACGACATGTTCGCCGAGGCCCCACCCCAGCTTTCGCTGAACGAAGTGACACGGCTGATGCGTCCGCTGCTGATGGATCCGAGCGTGCTCAAGATCGGGCACAACATCAAATATGACCTGAACGTGCTGATCCGCCACGGCATGGATGTGTCGCCGATCGACGACACGATGGTGATGAGCTTCGATCTCGACGCCGGGCAGTCGCTCGCCGGGCACGGCATGGACGAGATCGCGCATGCTGTGCTCGAACATAGCTGCATTACCTTCAAGGACGTGACCGGCACGGGCAAGAAGGCGATCAGCTTCGCACAGGTGCCGCTCGATCAGGCCACCCAATATGGCGGCGAGGATGCCGACGTGACCTGGCGGCTGTGGACGCGGTTCAAGCCGCGTCTGGCCTATGAAGGCGCGACGCGGATCTATGAGATGGTCGATCGTCCGCTGATCCCGGTCGTCGCGGGCATGGAGCGCGCGGGCATCAAGGTCGATCGCGACCAGCTTTCGCAGCTTTCCAGCCGCTTCGCGCAGGAAATGGCACGGCTGGAAGAAGCGATCCAGGCCGAGGCGGGCCAGCCCTTCCAGATCGGATCGACCCAGCAATTGGGTGCTATCCTGTTCGACAAGATGGGGCTGAAGGGCGGCAAGAAGGGCAAATCAGGCGCCTATTCCACCGACGTGACGGTGCTGGAGAAGATGAAGGCCGAGGGCGTGGCGATAGCCGGGCTGGTGCTCGAATGGCGCCAGCTCGCCAAGCTCAAATCCACCTATACCGACGCGCTGCAGGCGCAGATCGATCGCGATACCGGCCGCGTCCACACCAGCTACAGCCTGACCGGCGCGCAGACCGGACGGCTTTCATCGACCGATCCCAACCTCCAGAACATCCCGATCCGCACCGAGATCGGCCGGCAGATCCGCGACGCCTTTGTCGCCGAGCCGGGCAATGTCATCCTTGCCGCTGATTACAGCCAGATCGAATTGCGGCTGGCCGCGCACATGGCGGACGTCCCCCAGCTGCGCGAGGCGTTCCTGCGCGGCGAGGACATTCACGCCGCCACGGCGCAGGAACTGTTCGGTGAGGTCAACCGCGATACGCGCGCGCGCGCAAAGACGATCAACTTCGCGATCCTCTACGGCATCTCGCGCTGGGGCCTTGCGGCACGGCTGGAGATCGACGCGGAAGAAGCGCAGGCGATGATCTCACGCTATTTTGAGCGCTTCCCCGGCATCTCGACCTATATCAACGAGACGCTGGAAGGCGCGCGCCAGCGCGGCCACACGAGCACGCTATTTGGCCGCAAGACCTGGTTTCCGCAGATCAAGGCACCGATCCAGCACGTCCGCCAGGGTGCCGAGCGCGCGGCGATCAACGCGCCGATCCAGGGCACCAGCGCCGACATCATCAAGCGCGCCATGGCGCGGATGAACCCGGCGCTGGCCGAAGCCGGCCTGCCCAACGTAAAGATGCTGCTTCAGGTGCATGACGAGCTTGTGTTCGAACTGCCTGAAACGGATGTAGAGGCCGCGAAGCCGGTGATCGAACGCGTGATGGCCAACGCCGCCGAGCCGGTGGTGAAGCTCAGCGTGCCGCTGGGCGTCGAGATCGGCGTTGGGAAAAGCTGGGGCGACGCGCATTGAGCGAGGCTTCGGCCCCCTCGCAGGACATCAACGCACTCGCCAAGGGCGGGCGGACGAACATGCTCGGCTTCATGATGCGGCTGGTCGCGCGCCTGCCATTCCTGTTCATCGCCGGGCGCTTTTACGGCCCCGATATTGTTGGGCGCTATGCGATCGCGGTGCTGGTGATCGAGTTCGCGGCTTTGGTCGCGACGCTGGGCCTGAAGCGCGGTCTGGCACAGGCGCTGGCGACGACCGGGCGCCCGCATAATCACGTGGTGTTCGACGCACTGGTGGTTGCGTTGATCGGCTCCGGGATCGCGGCGGGGGCGCTGATCCTGTTTCCCCAGGCGATGTTCCCCAATAGCCCGGTCACCGGCTTGGAGCGCTTCGTAGCACTCGCGGTGTTCGCAACGGCGGCGTCGGATGTGGTGCTGGCGGCACTGGCCTATCGCCACAATGTAAAAGCGTCGGTCACGGCGCGCGCGGTGATCGAGCCCTGGACGATCAGCATCGCTGCGTTCGGCTTTTCCTATGTCTCGACGCGCGACGGGCTGCTCTATGCCTACGCGCTGGCGATGCTCGCGGCGCTGGTCGCGTCGCTCGTCCCGTTCCTGCGCGAATATGGCGTGCCGCATGGCTGGCGACCCAATCCCGCCAAGATCTGGCAGCTTGCGCGCCGCAACGCTCCGCTGGCAGGCGCGGACACGATCGAATGGACCACGCGCAACGTCGATCGCTTCATCCTCGGCCTGATGTTCTCGCCCGGCGTGGTCGGCATCTATTATATGGCGCAACAGGTCGCCTCGGTGCCGCAGAAATTGAAGACCAGCTTCGATCCGATCCTGGGCCCGGTCATCACCAAGAGCCTGGCCAATGGCGACATGGCCGCCATCGCCAAGCAGGTGCGCCAGGTCGGCTTCTGGATCATCGGTGCACAGGCGGCGCTGGCGGTGATGTTCTCCATTCCGGCAAGCGGAGTGATGGGGCTGATTGGGCCACAGTTCGTCGTCGGCGCGGGCGCGCTTTGCATCCTGCTGGTCGCCGAAGTGCTGGCTTCGACCGGCGCGGTTTGCGAAACGGCGCTCGTTTATATCGCCCGTATGCGCAATCTGGTGGTCTCGATCGCGGTTCTCGCGCTGCAGATCGTGCTCAGCTTCGTCTTCATCCTGATCGCGCAGGCCGAGGATCTCCATGTCGGCTATCAGGCCGCCGCTCCGGCACTCGCACTCGCAATCTCGCTTACCATCGGATCCGGCATAAAGGCGTTCATGCTGCGCCGGCTGACCGGTGCGCCAGTGATCGGCGTGCGCCCCAGCTTCTTTGCAGCCATTGCCATTGCGAGCCTGGTCGGCGCGGCGTTCACCGCACTCCCCCATGAATATGAATGGGCGGAGCTCAGCATCGGCATGCCCGCTATCCTGATCACCTTCCTCTACGTGATCATCAAATTCGGCTTCGGCGAAGGAGATCGCGCGCTATTTCGCAAAATGCCAGCGACAGGCGCCACGCTTCCCGTGGAAGAAAAGCTCTAGAAAGCACTTTTTTGGGGAGGGGGCGGAAACACCATGAAGATCCTGATGCTCACATTAGCGGCAGCGGCCTGCTTGGCGGCGGCACCCGCAAGCGCACAGACCCCCACCGGCGCTGAGATGATCGCCGCGGGAGAGCAGCTTAAGGCAAAATTGGAAACTGCCGCGCGCGGCGCGCAGCCCCGGCTGGACAATGAAGATGCGGCGCTGGTGCGGCGGGCATTCGACGCGAACGCGTTACGCGCGATGCCGCTTTCGCTCGAAATCGGCAATATCTGCGTATCGATCGGTGGCGCACTCCTCGCATATGCCGAATTTGCCGGTCGTGTCGCCAACGGCGAAAGCGGGTCGCGAACTCCAGATGCGCTGATTCTGGCCATGCAGAACGAGATTTCGCTAGGCACGATTGCCGCCAATGTCTGTGTTCAGCGCGGGTATCGCGCGGTCACGGAGACCCTGACAGGGCTAACCCCCGCCCAACGCGCTGGGACGGTGAGCGCCCTCGCGCAGATGCGCGAGGGCGGGGTCCAGACGATCGAAGGCACCGTGGATACCGCAGCCACAGTCGGCATGTCACCTGCGAACCGTAGTGCGATGCTGGCATCGATCCTTGAGGACCTGCCGACGATCGCCGCATCGTTTCCGGCTGCCGAACGCGCTGCGCTCAGACAGAAAGTGCTGGCTTATTCTACCAGGTTCACCGCGGACGAACGCAAGCAGATCGATGCCATCACGCGGGCGCTGACATCGAATGCCTGCAATATCCTGTGCGAGACCGCAGGATCGAACTGACGCGTCCAACTCTAGTGGCGGAAGTGCCGCATCCCGGTGAAGACCATCGCCAGACCCGCTTCGTCGGCGGCGGCGATGACTTCCTCGTCGCGGATCGAGCCGCCGGGCTGGATCACCGCCGTGGCACCGGCATCGACGGCTGCAAGCAGACCGTCCGCGAACGGGAAGAACGCGTCGGAGGCAACCGCCGATCCGATCGTGCGGGGTTCAGCCCAGCCCGCCTTTTCGGCAGCGTCCCTGGCCTTCCATGCCGCGATCCGGGCGGATTCGAGGCGATTCATCTGGCCCGCGCCCACGCCGGCGGTGCTGCCGCCCTTGGCATAGACGATCGCGTTCGACTTGACGTGCTTGGCGACCGTCCAGGCGAAGCGGCAATCCGCCAGCTCCTGCTCGGTCGGCTGGCGCTTGGTGACCACCTTGAGGTCTCCGAGCCGGCCATTGTCGCGCGACTGGACGAGCATGCCGCCCGCGATCGACTTGAGCATCAGGCCAGGCCGCGCCGGATCGGGAAGCTCGCCGGTGATGAGCAGGCGAAGATTCTTCTTCTTTGCGAAAACCTCGCGCGCCGCTTCATCGGCGGCTGGCGCGGCGACAACTTCGGTGAAGATGCCCGAAATCGCTTCCGCCGTCGGGCCATCGAGCGGACGATTGACCGCGATGATGCCACCGAACGCCGAGACGCTGTCGCAAGCGAGCGCCGCTTCATAGGCCTCAACCAGCGTCTCACCGGTGGCGACGCCGCACGGATTGGCATGCTTTACGATCACCACGGTCGGCGGGCCGTCGCGGAATTCGCTGACCAGTTCGAGCGCCGCATCGGCATCGTTGTAATTGTTGTAGCTCAGCTCCTTGCCCTGAAGCTGTTCGGCCTGGGCGATGCCGCGCGCGCCGGTCTGCGGCAGATAGAGCGCGGCGATCTGGTGCGGGTTCTCGCCATACCGCAGCTCAGGGCCCTTGGTCAGCGCGACCGGTAGCGTCGTCGGCAATGCCTCACCCTGATCAGCGAATGCGAACCAGCTGGCGATCGCCGAATCATATGCGCCGGTTGCGGCATAGGCCTTGGCCGCAAGCTTGCGGCGGTCCGCCAGCGTCGTGGTGCCATTTGCGACCAGCGCATAATCGGCGGGATCGGTGAGGATCGCGACGCTCTCATGGTTTTTGGCAGCGGAGCGGACCATCGATGGGCCGCCGATATCGATATTCTCGATGATCTCGTCGCGCTCGGCACCCTTCGCCACGGTCTGCGCGAAGGGATAGAGATTGACGACGACCAGATCGATCGCGCCGATCGCATGCTCTTCCATCGAAGCGACATGCTCGGGATTGTCGCGCACCGCGAGTAGCCCGCCATGGACCTTGGGGTGGAGCGTCTTGACGCGACCGTCCATCATCTCGGGGAAGCCGGTCAGGTCGGAAATGTCGCGGACGGCGAGTCCCGCTTCGCGCAGCGCCTTGGCGGTGCCGCCGGTCGAGACCAGCTCGACGCCATTGGCGGCAAGGGACTGACCCAGCTCGATGATACCCCTCTTGTCCGAGACGGAGAGGAGCGCGCGCTTGATGATTACCTGGTCCATGCGCCCATCTACGGATGCCGCGCCGCAGCGCAACCCGCTATTTGGCGCGGTGGAACAACCAGCTCACATTGGCGCCGCCCGGAGGCGATTCTGCGGTGATGACCAGTTGCTGGCTCGTCACCGGCTGCCCCTTGCCATCGATCCAGATCGAATCCTCGAGCGCCAGCGCACCGCCCTTGGCGCGGAATTGCCAGAGATGCCCCTCCGGCGTGCGCAGGATCGCGGCGAGTCCGTCTGCCGTCGGCGAAATCTCGACGCTGGGGTGCAGATGGAAGCGCACCGCGAACGGCGTCGTGCCCTTTTTGCGGCGTTTGTCCGCCGGGATCAGCATGTCCTCGCCGCGAATGTCGCAACCGTCGCCGGCCAGCGCGATGACGCGGCGGTGGAGGAAGCCGAAGCGGCGGGCATAGCCGTCATGGCTCGCCTCGACGCGGCTGCCATTCTCGCTCTCGGTACGCGCCAGCTCGACCTCGATCACGCCGCGGCCCAGCGTGCCGTCCGGGTGGATCGCGGTGGAATTGCTGTCGGCGAGCACCAGCGTGGAATGCGCCGCAGTGGTACGAAGCCCTTCGGTGAGCGCGCCGGGCACGCCGGCATCGGCCATGGCGGAGCCGCCGCAATTGACGACGATCCGGTGCTTGCCATCCGACAGCTCGAACGCGAGCGTCGAGGCGCAGCCGCCCTCGACCAGCCGCGACAAGGGCGGCGGGGCGGCATCGACGATCAGCACGGTCCCGCCATGTGCGAGCCGCTGATAGCCCCATTCGCGCGCCTGCTTGAGCGGGCGGGTGCGCACGCCGGTCGCCTCTACATATTGCGCGATGGTCTCGCCGCTTAGCGGTCCCGTGCCCTGATAGCTGGCTAGCCCCTTGTCGCCGTGGCAGACGCCGAGCAGCGCAGTCACCATCTTGGCAAGCATCGCCTGCACGAACGCGGGCGGATCCAGCCGCCGCGCCTCATAGCATTCGCACAGCATCGTCAGCAGCTGGATCGCGTCGAGCTGCCCCGCCGGCGAGCGGCCCACGGTGCCGCCATCGTCGAACACCGAGCCATCGAGCGCGCGCTTGAGCCCGGTTTCGCCGAAGGCGCGGCGCGGATCGCCGCCCGGGATCATCAGCCCCGCGGCCAGCACGCCGCACCAGGCCGCGATGCGCGGCACGCCGAGCGGAACGCGATCGGCGGCGCGGTCGAGGTGGCGCGCGCCGCGGGCAAGCGCGTGCAACACGCTCGAACGATAGACGAGATCGTTCGCCGAGAGGATCAGCGGCGCATGCGCGGTCCAGAACAGGATGCGCCGCCCCCACAGATCGGCGCGCCATGCCGGCTCGGAAACCTTGTCGGCATGCACCGCCAGCCAGCGCGCCGTGATGGCCTCCGCGATCGGCGCGGCGGTAACGCGCACGGTGACGCTCGACAGGTCGCGCAGCCATGCGAAGCTCTGGAGATACTCGCCGAACGGCTTCGACCAGTCAGCCCGGGCGAAATCGAGTCCCGCGATCGAGCGCTCCTCGCCGCGAAACAGCACGACGCCGTCCAGCAGCGCATTGCCCCGCTCGACATCGCCGAAGAAGGGATCGTCGGCGACGGCGATGAGCTTGAGTGGATGGCGGCCCCTCAGCCGCATCTTGTGCAGGGGGGAGCGCCAGGCCAGGCGCTGGAGGCGTTCGGCGATGCGATCGGCAAGGCTAAGCCCGCCACTGCCACCGGTCCGCACAAGCCGCTTGCCGGGCTCGACTCCGTCGGCGGCGGAGTCGGCGGCCTCATCGCTCATCGACCTCGTAGCGCCGCGATATTAGCGGCATAATGGCTGGGGCCTCCGGTGAAGGTGGCAGTTCCGGCGACCAGCGCGTCCGCACCCGCCACGATGGCGCGCGGCGCGGTGTCGCGGTCGATCCCGCCATCCACTTCCAGATCGATCGCGCGGCCCGATGCGTCGATGCGCTGGCGTAGCGTGGCGATCTTGGCGAGCTGCGATTCGATGAATTTCTGTCCGCCGAAACCCGGGTTCACGCTCATCACCAGCACCAGATCGATCAGGTCCATGACATGGTCGATCGCCTCGATCGGCGTGGCGGGATTGAGCACGACGCCCGCGCGCTTGCCCAGCGCCTTGATCGTCTGAAGCGTCCGGTGAAGATGGGGTCCGCTTTCGGGATGGACCGAGATGCAATCCGCGCCCGCCTCGGCAAAGGCCTGGAGCATCGGATCGACCGGGGCAATCATCAGATGGACGTCGAAGGGCTTGGCGGTGTGCGGGCGCAGCGCCTTGATCACGCCGGGCCCGATCGTGATGTTAGGCACGAAATGCCCGTCCATCACGTCGATATGAATCCAGTCGGCACCGGCAGCATCGATCGCGCGCACCTCCTCGCCCAAAATGGCGAAATCGGCGGAGAGTATGGAGGGAGCGATACGAACGGCCATGCGCGAATCCTTAAGCATGGGCCGAGTCGCGCGCAACTAAGCGTTGCGCCTTAACCGCGCGATAAAGAAGCCGTCGAGCCGGCCTTTTGCGGCGAGCATGCCGGGATGCAGCCGCAACGTGCCGTTTTCGAGCGCTTCCACCCCCTCGGGAAGCTCGTCCGCACGCTCCGGATCGATCGCGAACCCGGGATGGTGCGCCAGGAAGCGTTCGAGCTGCAATTCGCCTTCCTGCGGCTCGAGCGAGCAGGTGGCATAGACCAGGATGCCGCCCGGCTTCACCCAGCCGGAAGCCCGGTGGAGCAACTTGCCCTGCAGCTCGGCCATCTCCGCGATCAGCGAGGGGCGCACGCGGTGGAGCACGTCCGGATGGCGGCGGAAGATGCCCGTGGCGCTGCAAGGGGCGTCGAGCAGCACGGCGTCCGCCAGTTCACCGGGCTTCCAGAGCAGCAGGTCCGCCGCGACCACCTTTGCGTTCAGCCCGGTCCGTTCCAGATTCTCGCGAAGTCGCGCGAGACGACTTTCGGAGACGTCGACCGCGGTCACATCCCAGCCGGCAGAAGCGAGCTGGAGCGTCTTGCCGCCGGGCGCCGCGCAGAGATCGAGCGCCGCGCCATTGCCCTTGCCGATCAACCGGGCGGGAAGCGAGGCAGCGAGATCCTGCACCCAGAACCGGCCCTCCGCAAAGCCCGGCAGCTCCATCACGGAGGTGCCGGCGGGAAGTCGCGCATGGCCGGGAAGCAGGCTGACCGCATCTTCCAGATCGAGCGGTGCAGTGGTCGTCAGATCGAGCGGCGGCGGCACGGCGATGGCGAGTTCGGCATCTTCGATCATCTGGTCGCCCCAGGCTGCGTGCCAGCGCAGCGCCACCGCATCGGGAAGCGTCGGCGGCTCGGGAAGCAGCGCGCCCGATCGCGTCACCGTGCCGAAAACGCCATGCACCAGCTTGCGCGGGCCGCCGTCGACCAAAGGGAGCACGGTCGAGATCGCGGCATGGCCGGGCGTGCCGAGCACCAGCGCCTGGACGAGCGCGATGCGCAGCGCAAAGCGCGCTTTGGCGTCGTCGGGCAACGGCCGCTGGGTCGCGCCGTCGATCAGCGCGTCGAGATCGGGAAGCCGCCGGAGCGTCTCCGCGGCGATGGCGTGCGCCAGGCCCCGGTCGCTGGACGGAAGGCCCTGCGCCGCCTTGTCGAGCGCCTGCTCAAGCGCGAGTCCGCGACGGAGCACCGCGTCGAGCAACTGGAGCGCGGCGCGGCGCGCGGGGACGCCGGGCGCATCGGGGACGGATCTGGGTTGATTTCGCTTCATTGCGGGCCGATTTGGGCGTCAACTCCTGCTGAGGCAATGCAAATGGGCGATCGTCCCGAAAATAGCCGGCCCCCGGCCTATCTGACACCCAGCCCGCCGGTGCCCAAGCCCGAGCCCGCACCGCCGCCCGCGGACCCGCTTGATCCGACGCGCTACGGGGATTGGGAGCGCAAGGGGATCGCGGTCGATTTCTGAGGTGCGGGGCCTAACCGGCGAGCATCTCCGCAAGCTTGTTCACCGTATTCCAGTTGCGGCCGGTCACGAGCTTGGGAAACTTCGCCTTGTTCATCGCCTGCAGCAGCTTCGAATCGCGCATGCCCTGCTGGCTGATATAGTCCACATACAGCTCGCGGCCGATCGCGCGAAGCCGCTCGGGGCCGGGTTCCAGCCGCTCCAGCGCCTCCGCCGGAAAGGGATCGCGGTGGAAGCTCACCAGCACATGGCTGGGATGATCGAGCACGGCCTCCGGAAAGGGATTGGCGGCGATCACTGCCCGCATTTCCGCGAGATCGCGAACCATCACGTCGGTTTTGAGACCGTGATCGAGCAGGGCCGCCTCAAGCCTGAGCGCGATCTCGCCGGCGGGGTCCGCGCTGTCGAACACGACATTGCCGGACGCGAGCAGCGTCTCGACGCGGGCATAGCCCACACCTTCGGTCAGCGCCTTGAGATCCGCGGACAGCAATTTGCGCCCGCCAAGATTGACGCCGCGCAGCAGCGCAGCCCAGCGCTTCACAGCGTTTCCGGGCGCAGCGGCCGGCTCAGCAGCGCCTCGATCACCGCGCCGACCGGCCTGCCCGAAAGCAGAGCGCAGACCGCTTCGCACACTGGCATGTCCACGCCCGCCTCCGCCGCCGCCTCCTGAAGCACCGGTGCGGTGAACGCACCTTCGGCGACGGTGCGGCGATCGGCCATCAACTCGGCGGCGCTGCGCCCCTGCCCCAACCCGACACCGAGCGAGAAATTGCGCGACGCGGTGGAGGAACAGGTGAGCACGAGATCGCCGAGCCCCGAAAGCCCCGTCAGCGTCTCGGCCTGCGCGCCGCGCGCGAGGCCGAAGCGCGTCATCTCGGCAAAGCCTCGCGCGATAACGGCGGCGCGTGCGTTCTGGCCGAGCCCGGCACCCTCGACCACGCCACAGGCGATGGCGAGGACGTTCTTCACCGCCCCGCCAATCTCCGCGCCGGTCACGTCTGATGAGGCATAGGTGCGGAAAGCCGGCCCCGCGAGGCGATCGGCCAGCGCCGTGCGCAGCGCGTCGTCCTCACAGGCCAGCGTCACGGCGGTGGGAAGGCCGCGTGCCACTTCATGTGCAAAGGTCGGCCCCGAAAGCACCGCAATCGGCGCATCGGGCGCGACCTGTTGCGCGACTTCACCGACAAGCAGCCGCGTGCCGGCTTCGATCCCCTTCGCGCAAAGCACCAAAGGCGTGCTGCCAATCTGCATGCCCGAAAGCACCGCGCGCACATGCTGGGCGGGGGACACGATTAGCAAGGCATCCATCCCCGCCAGATCGGCGGCATCGCCGGTTGCGCGGATCGCGTTCGACAGCCGCACGCCCGCGAGGAACATCGTGTTCTCGTGGGCATTATTGATGCTGTCGACCACTTCGGGCTCGCGTGCCCAGAGCGTCACGGGGCCGCCCTGCGCCGCCACCTGTGCCAGCGCGGTGCCCCATGCGCCGCCGCCGATGACACCGATCTTCATGCCTTCACTCCTGCGCCGCGCACCTTTTCCGCCTCTGGATCGAGCGGCCAGCGGGGGCGCGCGGGAAAATCGAGCGGGTCGGTGAACCCGGCGGCGAAACGCTCTGCGCCCGCCCATGCGATCATCGCCGCATTATCGGTGCACAGCCAAAGCGGCGGCGCGACGAATCGCAGGCCATGCTCGGCAGCAAGCGCTTCGAGCGCGCCGCGAACCGCCTTGTTCGCCGCCACCCCGCCCGCAACCACCAGCGCGCTGGCTGTGACCTTGTCCAACGCGATCCGGGTACGATCGACCAGGCAATCGACCACGGCCTGCTGGAACGAAGCGGCCATATCCTCGACCGCATATTGCCCCGCCTTGCGCGCAACGTCGCTCTTGAGCCCCGCGAACGAGAAATGCGGCTCGGCCGATCCGACCAGCGGGCGCGGCAGTGGCACGGCCCTGGGATCGCCGCGGCGCGCCGCTTCCTCGACCGCAGGGCCGCCGGGAAAGCCCAGGCCCAGCAGCTTTGCCGTCTTGTCGAATGCTTCCCCCGCCGCATCGTCGATCGTCGTCGCGAGGCGGCGATAAGCGCCCGGCCCCTCGACAAGCAGCAATTGGCAATGCCCGCCCGAGACGAGCAGCAGCAGATAGGGGAATTGCAGATCGGGATCGGTCAGGCGCGGCGACAGTGCGTGCCCCTCCAGATGGTTGACCGCGATCAGCGGCTTGTTCGCCGCCAGCGCCAGCGCCTTGCCGGTGACCAGACCCACCATGACGCCGCCGATCAGCCCCGGGCCCGCCGTCGCCGCCACGGCGTCCACCTCGCTTAGCGTCACGTCGGCTTCGGCCAGCGCCTGCTCCACCAGCGGCCCGATCATCTCGACATGCGCGCGTGCGGCGATTTCGGGAACGACGCCTCCATAGGGGCGGTGTGCCTCCTCCTGCCGTGCCAGCTTGTGCGCCAGGATGCGGCGGTCGCCCGTCACGAGCGCGGCCGCCGTCTCGTCGCAACTCGATTCAAGGCCGAGGATCAGCATTGCATCCATCTAGTCCCCGAGCGCATTAGCGCAAGCATGGCTAGTTTTCGTCTCGGCACCCGTGGCTCCCCGCTCGCTCTCACTCAGGCACATATGGTGCGCGATGCGCTCGCCGCTGCGCACGGGCTCGATTGCGAGATCGTGACGGTGCGCACGACCGGCGACAAGGTGCAGGACCGTCCGCTTTCCGAGATTGGCGGCAAGGCGCTCTGGACCAAGGAGCTCGATCGCGCGCTGCTCGCCCACGAGATCGACTGCGCGGTGCATTCGATGAAGGATGTCGAGACCTTCCGGCCCGATGCGATAACGATCGCCGCGATGCTGAAACGCGCCAATGTGCAGGACCGGATCATCGGTGCCGAATCGATCGCGGCGTTGCGCGAGGGGGCACTTGTCGGAACCAGTTCGCCCCGGCGGGCGGCGCAGGTGCGGCGGATCAGGCCCGATATCCAGACGATTTTCTTTCGCGGCAATATCGATACGCGCCTCGCCAAGCTGGCGTCCGGTGAGGTGGATGCCACCTTGCTCGCGGCAGCGGGGCTGGAGCGGCTCGACCGCCACGATATCGGCCATGGTATTCCACTCAATGTGATGCTGCCCGCGCCCGCGCAGGGCGCGGTGGGTGTGGAATGCCGCGCCGATGATGCTCGCGTCCGGAATCTGCTCGCTGCGATCGATCACCCCGAAACGCATGCCTGCGTCCTCGCCGAACGCGCCTTGCTCGCCGCACTCAAGGCCGATTGCCATTCGCCGGTGGCGGCACTGGCAGTGATCGAAGGCGCGATCCTTACGCTCACCGCGGAGCTGTTTTCCGAAGATGGCGCGGAGCATGTCCATGGCGCGATCGAAGGCGCGCCGCTCGATTCGGCGATACCCGCTGCACTGGCTCGCGAGCTGCTGGAGCGCGCACCGGACGCCGTGCGAAGATTGTTCGAGGGATGAGCAGGCGAATCGCGGTACTGCGACCCGAACCGGGCAATCGGGTGACGGCTTCGGCGATCGAAGCTGCGGGCAGGCGCATAATCCGCCTGCCATTGTTCAAGACGGAAGCGCTGGCATGGGACGTGCCCGATCCGGGCCGGTTCGACGCGCTGATTCTCACCAGCGCAAATGCCGTGCGCCATGGCGGCGCGGGGCTTGGCCGGCTGATCGGCTTGCCGGTGCATGCGGTCGGCAAGGTGACTGGAGAAGCGGCGCGGCGCTTCGGCTTCCGGGTGGTGACCAATGGCGATTCGGGCGCGGAGAATTTGCTGGCGCGCGTCGAGGCAGCCGGGGTGCGGCGCGCGCTGCACCTCGCCGGGCGCGAGCGCACCGCGCATTCAAGCGGGATCGTCGCGCAGGTCATCCCCGTTTACGCGAGCGAGCCGCTGCCGGTCTCACCCGAAGCGGCGGCCGAACTCGACGGATCGGTTGCTATGGTCCAGTCGGCGCGCGCCGCGGCGCGACTGGGCGAGATCGTGCGCCGCCGGGACAACATCACCCTGGTCGCGATCAGCGAGGCCGTCGCCCGGGCGGCAGGCGAAGGCTGGGAACGCATCGTCGTGGCGCGAGAGCCTTCGAGCGAGCAGATGATCGCCGCCGCTTTGGCGCTCGCCGATTGACCCGGCAGGCTTGGGCGCGAATAAGGCGGGCATGAGCGACGAGCCCCAGCGCACCCCGCTGTTTCGCAATTCCAGCCTGATCGGCGGCCTCGCCTTTCTGGGCGGTCTGGCCGTGGCGCTGGGCGCCGTGCAGCTTGGCGGCGGCTTTCACCGGGCGCCTGCCGTTCCGGTGGTGCCGGTGGCCCAGCCGGTGGTGCAGCCCCCGGCGCAGCCCGTCGCGGCGCTACCGCCCGGCACCGATCTGGCGACGCTCAATGCGCGCGAGGCGATGCTCGCCGGCAAGCTGGACATACTCGATATGCGTATTCGCGAGCTGGACGGCAGCGCGCGCCACGCCGCCAGCTACGCGACGCAGGCCGAGCGACTGATGATCGCCTTCGCGGTGCGGCGCGCGGTGGAGCGCGGCCAGCCGCTGGGTGTGCTGGAGCATGCGTTGCGCGCCCGTTTCGGCGAGGCGAACAGCGAGTCGGTCGCCGCGATCGTCCAGGTCGCGGCCCAGCCCGTGACACTCGAGGATCTACGCCTTGCGCTGGAGACGATCGCCCCCCGGCTCGGAACCGGTCCCGATGACAGCCTGTGGACCAGCGCGCGGCGGATGCTGGGCGATATGGTGGTGATCAGAGCCTCCGATTCGCCGAGCCCACGCCCCAGCGACCGACTGCGCCGTGCGCGCCGCGCGATCGATGCGGGTGATGTCGAAACCGCGCTCGCCGAAGTGGCGCACATGCCGGGCGCGGCCAGCGCCGAAAGCTGGACCGCCGCGGCAAGGCGGTATGTCGCGGCGCGACGCGCGCTTTCCGAAATCGAGCGTGCGGCGGTGGCAGTGCCCGTCGCGGCCGGGCAGACGCCCGTAGATTGAGATACGCGGCGCGAGCCGGATAATTGAGGAAAGACTTTCATGGCTGAGATGGGCCGGTTCGACTGGCAGGATCCGTTCGGACTCGATGCGCAACTGACCGACGAAGAGCGGATGGTACGCGATGCCGCGCGCGATTACGCGCAGGGGGAATTGCTGCCGCGCGTCACGCGTGCGTTTCTCGATGAGGATTTCGACCGCGAAATCATGCGCGAGATGGGCGCGCTCGGGCTGCTCGGCGCGACGATTCCCGAAACCTATGGCGGAGCAGGGCTTGGCTATGTCGCCTATGGCCTCGTGGCGCGCGAAGTGGAGCGGGTCGATTCGGGCTATCGCAGCGCCATGTCGGTACAGAGCTCGCTCGTCATGCACCCGATCAACGCCTACGGGACCGAGGAGCAGAAGCGGAAATATCTGCCCAAGCTGGCCAGCGGCGAATGGGTCGGCTGTTTCGGCCTCACCGAGCCCGATGCTGGATCGGATCCCGGTGGGATGCGCACCCGCGCCGAGAAGACCGCGAACGGATACCGCCTGACCGGATCCAAGATGTGGATCACAAATTCACCGATCGCCGATGTCATGGTCGTCTGGGCAAAGTCCGATCATCACGGCGGCGGGATCAAGGGCTTCGTGCTCGAACGCGGCATGGCCGGGCTTTCGACCCCCAAGATCGAAGGCAAATTGAGCCTGCGCGCGTCGATCACCGGAGAGATCGTGATGGACGGCGTCGAGGTGAGCGAGGATGCGCTGCTCCCAGACGTGCAGGGACTGAAAGGCCCGTTTGGCTGCCTGAATCGCGCGCGTTATGGCATCGCATGGGGCAGCATGGGCGCGGCGGAAGCCTGTATGCACGCCGCTCGCCAATATACGCTTGATCGCGCCCAGTTCGGCCGTCCGCTGGCGGCCACGCAGCTCGTCCAGCTGAAGCTCGCCAACATGGAGACCGAGATCGCGCTTGGGCTACAGGCCGCGCTGCGATGCGGCCGGATGTTCGACGATGGCACGCTCGCGCCCGAGGCGATCAGCATCATCAAGCGCAACAATTGCGGCAAGGCGCTGGAAATCGCCCGCATCGCGCGCGACATGCATGGCGGCAACGGCATCTCCGCCGAATTCCATGTGATGCGCCACGCGATCAACCTCGAGACGGTGAACACCTATGAGGGAACCCATGACGTGCACGGCCTGATCCTCGGCCGGGCGATCACCGGGATCGCTGCGTTCTGATGGATCACCAGCCGAGGCTCGAGGGCGATCTTGTCACGATCCGGCCGACCGTGGCCGAGGATTGGGACGAACTGTTCGCGGTCGCGTCCGATCCGCTGATCTGGGAAGTGCATCCCGCGCACGATCGCTGGCAGGAAGATGTGTTTCGCCGCTATTTCGAGGATGCGCTTGCAAGCGGCGGCGGCCTCACCATCCGCGACAAAGCGAGCGGCAAGGTGATCGGTGCCAGCCGCTATGCCTTTCCCGATGCCGCGCGCGATGAGGTGGAGATCGGCTGGACCTTCATCGCCCGCAACTATTGGGGCGGAACATATAATCGCGAGATCAAGCGGCTGATGCTCGATCACATCCATCGCTCCGTGCGGGGCGCGGTGTTCGTCGTGGGGCGGGACAATCTCCGCTCGCGCAAGGCGATGGAGAAAATCGGCGGGGTGCTTGTCGAGGGCCGGATCGAACGTGGCGACGGCAGCTTGCTGCCCGACCATGTCTATTACGTGATCGCGCGAGGCGAGGGCCCGCAGGCATGAAGCCCCTGGCCGGAATCAAGGTCGTCGAGCTCGCCCGGATCCTGGCCGGACCGTGGTGCGGACAATTGCTCGCCGATCTGGGCGCGGAGGTCATCAAGATCGAGCGCCCCGGCGCGGGCGACGACACGCGCCACTGGGGCCCGCCCTTCCTCCACGCGCCCGACGGCACCAATCTCGACGCGGCCTATTTCCACGCTTGTAATCGGGGGAAGAGGAGCCGCGCGATCGACATCGCCACGCCCGATGGACAGGCGGAGGTCCGCGCGCTGATCGCCGGGGCCGATGTGGTGATCGAGAATTACAAGGTGGGGGGGCTCGCCAAATATGGCCTCGACGCCGCCAGCCTGATCGCCGCGCATCCGCGGCTGGTGGTCTGCTCGATCACCGGCTTCGGGCAGGGCGGCCCCTATGCGGCGCGCGCCGGATACGACTTCATCATCCAGGGCATGGGCGGCGCGATGTCGCTCACCGGCGAGCCGGATGGCCCACCGCAAAAGGCCGGCGTCGCCTATGCCGACATCTTCACCGGTGTCTATTCGGCGGTGGCGATCCTATCGGCGCTGCGGCGTCGTGACGTCACGGGCAAGGGCGCACATATCGACATGGCGCTGCTCGACACGCAGGTGGGTGTGCTCGCCAATCAGGCGCTCAACTGGATGGCGGACCCTGCCAAGATCCCCAGCCGGATGGGCAATGGACACGCCAATCTCGTGCCGTACCAGGCCTTCGCCTGTGCCGATGGCGAGCTGATCGTCGCGGTCGGCAATGATTCGCAGTTCCGCAAATTGTGCTCGATCCTCAAGCTCGATCTGGCCGATGATCCGCGCTTCGCTACCAACCCAGGCCGCGTGGCGAATCGCGATACGCTGATCCCGGCGCTGACCCGCGCGATCCTCGAATGGCGAAAGGCCGATCTCTACGAGGCGCTGGAGGCCGCAGGCGTCCCCGCCGGCCCGATCAACAACATCGCCGAAGTGTTCGCCGATCCGCAGGTGATCGCGCGCGGCATGCAGATACTGCGCGACGGCGTGCCCGGGCTCGCCAGCCCGATCGTGATCGATGGCGAGCGCATGGTTTCGGACAAACCGAGCCCGCGGCGCTAAACGCTCACCAAAGCTCCGGCTTGGCGACCATCAGCCAGAAGACGCCGAGAAGCCCCAGAAAGGCCGGCCAGCCGAGCGCGAACCACCAGCGCATCGCCCGGTGATAGTCCGGCCCAAGCGGCTGACCGCTGATCTGTGCCTGGGCGGCCAGCCGCTGCGCGACGATCTGGAGGCGGACCACGGGCACCCAGCAGGCGAAGGCAAGCAGATACAGCCCGATCGAGACCAACAGCCAGGGCGTGCTCAGCGGCCAGCCAGCGTGATGCGCCAGCCACAGACCGCTCAATGGCTGCACCACCCCGCTCGAACCCGTGAAGATCCAGTCAGCGCGCACCACCATGCGCCCTACAGGCGCGACGATCGCCGGGTCACGGGTGAGGTGCGCGTTCCACAGATACCAGGCCGTGCCAGCACCGAAGCCGAACAATATGGTGCTGCTGAGAATATGCACCCATTTGACCAGCAGATAGAGATCCATCAGCGCCGCTCCCCGATCACGCCATATACCAGCACCAGCGCCAGGATCGGCAGGTTCTTGAGCAGGGGCCCCAGGGGATCGAGCCACAACCCGGGCTGCGCTGCGCTCAGGACCAATGTGTACCCGATTATCGCACCGCACTGCGCCGGCGTCGCCAGCCGGACGCGATCCGTCAGCAGCAAGGCAGCGATGCCGAGATCGAGAAGGCCTCCGCCGATACGCAGCGCTTCGCCAGCACCAGACGTGATACCGAGCGCGCGAACCAGTTCCGCCGTTGCCGCCGTGCCACCGAACAGCCCCAGCAGCGCAGAGGAAACCCAGAGCAGCACCAGCACCGCCTTGATCGCTGGAACGAGAAAGAAGAGCCGCGCATGCCAGCGGTCCTGCACGCCCGCCGGCCGCAGATGCAGCGCCGAATCCAGGCTGCGCGGAGTCCAGCCCATTGCATCAGCAAAGGCGCTGCTGTCCCCGCTGTTGCCCGCCACCATTTGCGTCAGGCTGTTGCTTGCGATCGGGCCGCTACCGGTAAGATCGCCGAAACGTCCCAGCAAACGCATGACAGGCATCGGCACACTCAGGAAACGCGCACGGCCAAGCCCCAGCCAGGCCCGATAGCGTCCAAGCAGATCGCGCAGGCTGAGCGTCTCAGGCCCAACGGGTTCGATCACCTGCCCCGCGAAGCTGCCCCGTTCGCAAACCTCGCGCACCGCACGCGCCAGATCTGCGACATGGAGCGGCGTGAATGCAAAGTCGCCCTTTCCCGGCAGGGGCACGAACCAGGGCAGCCCCGCCAGGCCGCGCAGCAACGAAGTGCCGCCATAGCTTCCTTCGCCATAAACCAGAGAGGGGCGCAGAATCGTCCAGGCGACCCCGCTTTCGCGCAGCGCCTGCTCGCCCGCCAGCTTGGAGCGCGCATAATCGGTGGCGACATCCGCCCGCGCGCTGATCGCGGAGAGCAGGACGATGCGGCGCACCCCCGCCTGCCTCGCCGCCGCATGGAGCGCACGCGGCATTTCGTGATGGATCGCATCCATGGTCGGCCCGCGCAGGATGCCGGCCGCGTTGACGATCATATCCTGACCCTCGACCAGGCCTTGCCAGTCGGAAGGATCGGTCATCTTTGCCAGGTCGCGCGGCACGACTTTAGCCTCGCCGAGCGTCGCAGGACTGCGCATGACCGCCGTCACGGCATGGCGGTGCGCCGCCAGCTCGGCAAGGATTTGGCGCCCGATAAAGCCGCCCGCCCCCAGCAGCAATATCCGCATCGCGATCAGGCCAGCGCCGCGATCAGCGCCTGCGCCGCCGCAGGGGCGCGAACCTTGCCGCCGTGGATGAAGAAGATGAACGTCTCACGCGGTTTCGCGGGCGGCTCTTCGTCCAGCACGTAAGGCAGGCCCTCGGGCCGTCCACCCCGCGCCCAGACCTTCGCCGCCTCGATCCAGCGTGGAAACTCGCTTTCCGGATAGCAACGCGGGTTGTCGTCCTCGCCAGCCTCCAGCCGCGCATAGACAAAGTCACCCGTGAGATCGGCGATCGCGGGATAGGTCGGCGAATCTGCATAGACGATCGCGACGCCCGCCTTTCGGCACATCGCGACGAATTCGGGCACCGCAAAGCTCTCATGGCGTACCTGGATCGCGTGGCGCAGCGCGATGCCGTCCTGCTTGGCCGGCAGCAGATCCAGGAACGCCTGGAAATCATCCTGCTCGAATTTCTTGGTCGCCATGAACTGCCAGAAGATCGGGCCCAGCTTCTCGCCTAGCGCAGTGATCCCCTGCCCCACGAAGCGCGAAACCGATTCGCCGGCTTCGGCAAGCACCTTGCGATTGGTGCAAAATCGCGATCCCTTCACCGTGAAGACAAAGCCTTCGGGCGCAGCGGCGGCCCAATTCTCGAAAGTCTGTGGCTTGAAGCTCGAATAATAGGTGCCGTTCACCTCGATCGCCGTCAGCGCGCGGCTCGCATATTCCAGTTCCTTCTTCTGGCTCAGTCCCGCGGGATAGAATGCGCCCCCGCGCCACGGCTCGAACGTCCAGCCGCCAATGCCGATTCGTATGGGTGCCTGGGTCATGCGAGCCAGCCTATCCCTATCCTGCGGGCACGGCAAAACGGGACGTCCGGGAATTTCTTTGCGCGCTTACACATTGTCAGGAACTTGCGCCTAATCTCCGCGCAGGGAGCAGGAATGTACGTAAGCGAGGTCCAACTCGAACCAGATGCGATCGCGGTAGCGTGCCACCCCGGCGTGCCCGACGAAATGGACCAGCTCGTCGAGAGCCTGCCGCCCCCCTATCAGTTTCTGCGCGCGGCCTGGTACCGCGCCGCCGCTGCGGATCGGGGGACGACGCTGATCGGAACCCGTGCCGATGGCACCACGATTGCCGCAATTCCTACGATCGGCTTCGGCAACACCCTGATCGGGGGCCGGAATATTCCGGGTAGCTATTGGCCGTTCCGCTCCATCCCGATCGACCCCTCGGCCGAGGATTCCGAACTTGCGGAGATGCTAGGCAATCCGCTGACGATGGAAATGCTGGGCCAGGTCTGGCGCATCGGCCCCATCTATTCGGATGATCCGGCCACCACGCGAATCAAGCGCGCGGCGGCGATGGCGGGCTGGACGGTGCTGGTGCGTCGGCTGGGCCGTACCTTCCTGTTTGATCTCGCCGATGGCTGGCCGCGCAGCACGACAAAGCGGCGCCTGAACAAATATATGCGCCAACTCGAGCAGCAGGGCGACGTGCGATTCGAAATGATTCGCGGTGCCGACTGGAATGCCGGGGTGCTCGAAACGCTCTGCAAAATCGAAATGGCCAGCTGGGTCGGGCGAGCCACCGACGGCACCGGCGCGAAGTTTCTCTCCGAAGATCGCCGCGCCGAATGGCTGCGGGTGCTGGCCGATCCCGCGCTGGCGGAGGCATTGACGGCAACAATCCTCTATGTCGGCGATCATCCCGTTGCATTCTCGTTCGATCTGATGGCCGCGCCGCTGCAATATAGCATCGCCTGCAGCTATGACGCGCGCTTCTCAAGCTTCCGGCCAGGAAAGCTGGTTACGGCGCATCAGCTTCAGATTGCGCGAGATCTGGGTGTGGAGCAGGTCGATTTCGGCGCGGGAGACTCCGGCTATAAGCGCGAGATGGGTGCGGTCCGGGGTCCGGAAATTCTCGACCTGCTGATCGTGCGGCGGCGCTCGGCTGCGTCGCTGCTGCGGCTCAAATGGGGCAGCGAATCGGCCATCGCCCGCGATTCCTATCTGGCTGCTGCGCGGCTGCGCAACGTGGGCCGCGAGACGTTTCCGCGGCTCGAGGCGATGCTTGCGATCGGAGCAATTGCGGCCGCCGCGCTCACCTTCGTGGAGTGAGCACCGGCAAGCCGATGGCCCGACGCGGTCGTCCGGCGCTCGGGAAGACCGGTTGATTGCCAGATTCGTGATGGGCGGGCGCAAACGCTGAACGCCAAGCGAGCACAGGCAAGGGCCGCGCTGCGCTGATGCTTCTCGCTATTTTTGCAAATCGGCGCTGCAAATCTGCAGCGAGAAGCTGGAGCGGGCGAAGGGATTCGAACCCTCGACCCCGACCTTGGCAAGGTCGTGCTCTACCCCTGAGCTACGCCCGCTCTGGCGTCTGGCCGGGCGAACCGGCTGGGTGAGGCGCGGCCACTAGCAGCGTGTTCGGGGCAGTGCAAGCCCCTTGGCGACGCGCCCGAAAATGCTTGAGGGGTGCGCGCCGAGCCCCCACATAGGCGCAAACCTCGATCCCGTTGGAGCACGTGATGGCCACGCTTGGAATGACCCCGCAAGACAAGGAGGCCGTGGACGCCTTCCGCCGCGACGTTGTCGAACCCTCGATGAGCGCGCTGATCATCCTCGATTTCTGGGCCGAATGGTGCGGCCCCTGCAAGCAGCTGGCCCCGGTGCTCGAAAAGGTCGCCGAAGATTATGCGGCCAAGGGCGTGAAGCTCGCCAAGATCGATGTCGACGCCAACAAGTTCATCGCCGCGCAGTTTCAGGTGCGCTCGATCCCCACCGTCTATGCGATGTTCCAGGGCCAGCTCGTCGCCGATCTGTCCAGCGCACGCACCGAGGCGCAGCTGCGCACCATGCTCGACCAGATTCTCCGCCAACTACCCGTGCAGAGCGAGGAGGCCGCGCAGGAGGCCGAACTCGAGCCGCTGATCGCGATGGGTGAGCAGGTGCTGGCCGAAGGCGATGCCGAGCGCGCGCTTTCGGTATTCGATCAGATCGCCGAGATGGCGCCCGGCCACCCCGCGGTCACCGCGGGCCGCGCCCGCGCCCTGCTCGCGCTGGGCCGCACCGGCGAGGCCGATCTTGCGCTCGCCGATCTGCCCGATGATGCCGCCAAATCCCCCGAGGTGGAGCGCGCCCGCGCCGCGGTGAGTCTCGCGCAGGAAGCCGCGCCGGTGGAGGATCTATCGGGCCTCGCCGCCCAGGCCGCGACGGGCGACATGGAAGCGCGCTACGAGCTCGCCGGGGCCCAGATGGCGTCTGGCGACCGCGACGCCGCCGCCGAAACGCTGCTGGCGATGATTCGCGAGGACAAGGAATGGAACGACGGCGCCGCCCGCGCGCGCCTGCTCAAATTGTTCGAAGCGGTCGGGCTTGAGGATCCCTGGGTCTCGGCGCAGCGGCGCAAGCTTTCGGCGATCCTGTTCGGGTGACGGTCACGCGGCTCTCGATCTTCCCGTTGAGCGGCGCGTTGCTGTTTCCGCGGATGCATCTGCCGCTGCACATCTTCGAGCCGCGATACCGCGCGATGATCTCCGATTCGCTGGTGCGCGACCGCCGCATCGGCATGGTCCAGCCGCGTGACCGCAATGATCCCCCCGAATTGTTCGAAATAGGCTGTGTCGGTCGGATCGCCGAGGTGGAGGCGCTCGACGACGGCCGGTTCGATATCGTGCTGGAGGGGCTGGCGCGTTTCACGATCCTGCGCGAGCTCGACGTAATCACCCCCTTCCGCCAGGTCGAGGCAGAGCTGGAGCCGGTGCGCGAAAGCGAAATCCTCTCCGCGATCGCGCGCGCCAGCCTGGAAATGGAGTCGCGCCGGTTCGCCGATGCGCAGGGCTATGCCGTGGATTGGGAAGCGGTGACCCGCCTCGACGACGAATCGCTGGTCAACGGCATCGCCCAGATCGCCCCCTTCGATCCCGCCTCGAAACAGGCGCTGCTGGAGGCCGAAACCCTCGCCGAACGCTCCGAGCTGATTGTCCAGCTCATGCAATTCTACGGCCGTCACGGCGACGACGGCGGCACGCTGCAATAGCGGCGGGCGCAGAACGGCTCGGCTTAGACGCGCTCGCCCTGCAGCAGCTTCGGCACATCGCCCGATTCGCCGCGCGCCTCGCCCATGAACCAGCGCTTGAGCGGCGGCATCTTGTCCACCGCCGACAGCCCGAATCGCCGGATCGCCGCCGGTGCCTTGCCCGGAATGCCGAACAGGCGCGTCAGCCCGTCAGTCGCGGCCGCGACCATGAATGTGTCGAGTCCGCGCCAGCGCTGATAGCGCGCCAGCAATTGCGGATCGCCCAGATCCATCCCCAGCCTTTTGCCATCGACCAGCACTTCCACCAGAGTCGCCACGTCGCGAAAGCCGACATTCACGCCCTGCCCCGCGATCGGATGGATGCCGTGCGCCGCGTCACCCGCGAGCACCAGCCGGTCGCTGGTGATCCATGCCGCGTGGTGAAAGCCCAAAGGATGGCTGAAACGCTGCGTCAGCGGCCCCAACCTGCCCAGGAAGCCGCCCATCCGCTTTTCCGCCTCGGCCAGATAGGCGCGGTCGGAAATCTTCATCATCCCCGCCGCGTCGCTGGCCTTGACCGTCCACACCACTGCCGAGCGACGGCCCTGTTCGTCATCAAGCAAGGGCAGGATCGCGAACGGTCCCTCGGGATAGAAGATCTCGAACGCGATATTCTCATGGCTGCGCTCATGCCCCAGCGTCGCGACCATCGCGGCATGGTCGTAGCTCCAGCGCGCGGTCTTGAGCCCTGCCGCCTCGCGCGTCGGCGAATTGCGACCTTCGGCGGCGACCAGCAGCGGCGCGCGGACAGTCGCGCCCGAATCGAGCGTCGCGGTCACGCCCATCGCGCCGCGCTCCACCGAAACCGCGCGGGTCCGCATCCGCAGATCCACGCCCGGCGCCGCCATCGCCGCCTCCAGCAGCGCGATGCGGAGCTGGCGATTCTCGAACATATGCCCCAGCGGGCCATCATCGGCGTCGGGCGCGAAATCGAGCTTGCCGGGAGCCAGCCCGTCGCTCACGCGGATGCCCTGGATCGGGCAACCCTTCCCCGCCAGCCGGTCCGCCACGCCGATCGCCTCGAACATCCGCATCGGCGCCGAAGCGATCGCCGAAGCGCGCCCGTCAAAGCTTGCGGCTGTAATCGTCGCCGCGTCGGCGGTATCGATCACGATCGAAGTGAGCCCATGCGCGTCGAGCGCAACGGCAAGCGCGCTGCCCACCAGCCCGCCGCCAAGGATAAGGACGTCCGCACTCGACTGTATCTGGGCCATGGCAATGCCGTAGCGCGTGCAGGGAGCGAACGAAAGCACCCGCAATCCCAATGAGCGGACCGAAGGAACGAAGCGGGATCAACCTTGACGGCGGAGTCCGCAGGCGCGATGATTCCGCCGCACCCCTGAAAACTGGAGGCTGGGCGGATGGCGTCCCGGGCACAAAAGTCGCTGTTGCGCGACACGATGAAGGCTGGCGCGCGCAGGAGCGTGGAGCTGATCGGCGGAACCCTGCTGTTCCTCGCCGTGATGTGCGCGTTGCTGTCGCTCATCACCTATCACGCGCAGGATCCATCACTGAACACCGCGTCCGCAGGCCCGGCACTCAATCTGCTCGGCAATTTCGGCGCGTGGATCGCCGATGCGCTGCTCGCTTTGCTGGGCCTGCCGGTGATCCTGCTCACCCCCGTCGGGCTGATCGTCACCCACCGGCTTTGGCGCGGGCGGTCGGTTGGCGATTGGGCGCGGATGCTGCGCGGCGCGCTGCTCGGCACGGTGCTCGCGGCCAGCGCCGCTGCCTTTTTCTCCAGCGATTCGGTTCTGGCGCTGCCGGCCGGCTGGGGCGGGATCGTGGGACTCAGCATTGCGGGATTGCTCAATTTCCTGATCGGCTTCGCCGGAGAGCCGGTGCTCACATGGTGGGCGGGGCGCGGCCTTGGCGTCATTTTCGGGCTGCTCGGGCTGTGGATCTGGTGGCAACGGCTCGATTTCAGCCTGCCCGAACGCGGCTTCAGCCTTCCCCAGTTGCGGATCGGCGGCGAGAAGAAGATCGCTTTGGCCCCGCCCGATCCCGAGCGCGAACGGCCCCAGACGATCGCCGAACCCCGCAAGGTGGTGGTGCCCGATACGCGCCCCGGCCCGGTGATCGCCGATCGCGGCGTCACCCCCGCGCCCGCGCGGGCCAAGCCGCCGACGCAGACCAGCATGGATTTCAAGGATAGCTGGAAGCTTCCCGGGCTCGATCTGCTCAAGGCGGGCGCGGCCGGCAGCAATTCGATCGACAAGGCGGCGCTGGAGCGCAACGCGCGGCTGCTCGAAAGCGTGCTCGACGATTTCAACGTTAAGGGTCAGATCGTCGAGGTCCGCCCGGGACCGGTCGTCACCATGTACGAGCTGGAGCCCGCCAGCGGGATCAAGGCCAGCCGCGTGATCCAGCTCGCGGACGACATCGCGCGCAACATGAGCGCGATCAGCGCGCGTGTCGCCACGATCCCCGGCCGCAGCGTGATCGGCATCGAGCTTCCCAATGCGATCCGCGAATCGGTCAATCTCCACGAGCTGATCGGCAGCCAGAGCTTCGAGGATCAGGGCGCGAACCTGCCCCTGGTGCTCGGCAAGAATATCGCGGGCGATCCGGTCATCGCCGATCTGGCACCGATGCCGCACCTGCTCGTCGCCGGCACCACCGGCTCGGGCAAGTCGGTCGGGCTCAATTGCATGATCCTGTCGCTTCTCTACCGGATGACACCCGAGCAGTGCCGGATGATCATGATCGATCCCAAGATGCTCGAACTGAGCATGTACAAGGGCATCCCGCATCTGCTGGCGGACGTGGTGACCGAGCCACAAAAGGCCGTGCGCGCGCTCAAATGGGCGGTCGAGCAGATGGAGGATCGCTACCGGATGATGGCATCGGCCAACGTTCGGAGCCTCGCCAGCTTCAACGACAAGGTCCGCCAGGCCAGGGCCAAGGGCCAGAAGCTCGGCCGCAAGGTCCAGACCGGCTGGGACGCCGATACCGGCAAGCCGATCTATGAGGAAGAGACACTCGACCTCCAGCCACTGCCCCAGATCGTCGTGATCGTCGACGAGCTTGCCGATCTGATGATGACCGCGGGCAAGGAAGTTGAATTCCTGATCCAGCGCCTCGCGCAAAAGGCGCGCGCGGCGGGTATCCACCTCATCATGGCGACGCAGCGCCCCTCGGTCGACGTCATCACCGGCGTGATCAAGGCGAACCTGCCGACGCGCATCAGCTTCCACGTCACCTCGAAGATCGATTCGCGCACGATCCTGGGCGAGCAGGGCGCCGAGCAACTGCTGGGCAAGGGCGACATGCTCTACATGCCCGGCGGCAAGCAATTGGCGCGCGTCCATGGCCCCTTTGTCAGCGACGATGAAGTGATGGCGGTCGCAGATTTCTGGCGCGCGCAAGGCGAGCCGGATTACATCACTGCCGTCACCGAAGAGCCGGAGGATGGCGGTTTCAGCCTCGATGGCGCGCCCGAGGGTGACGATTCGCCCGAAGAGCAGCTCTATCGCCGCGCGGTGCAATTGGTGGCGGAAAGCCAGAAGGCGTCGACCTCCTGGCTCCAGCGCCAGCTTCGCGTCGGCTATAATTCGGCGGCGCGGCTGATCGAGCGCATGGAGCGCGAAGGCCTGGTCTCCCGCCCCGACCATGTCGGCCGCCGCGAAGTGCTGATGGATACCGAAGGCCGGGCGATATAGGATCGAAACCGCGCTTTTGCGGGTTCAGGGGACATTCAAGCCGCCGCTTCTAATCGCCGGCGCCAGGTTTTTCGGAGAATATGCGTGTTTGCACGACCCCTCGCCTTCAGCCTCGCAATCGCCGCACCGGCTTTGGTCTCCGCCGCCCAGCCCGAAATGGCGCAGGTGCAGAAGCATCTGGAGGGCGTGTCGAGCATGGTCGCGAATTTTGCGCAGACCGATCGTAACGGCCGCACGCTGACGGGCACGATGACGCTCAAGCGTCCGGGCAAGATCCGCTTCCAGTATCAAAAGGGCGTGCCCCAGCTGATCGTCGCGGACGGCAAGAGCCTCTATTTCATCGATTATCAGGTGCGCCAGGTCGATCGCTGGCCGATCGGCAATTCGCCACTCGCGGTTTTGCTCAATCCCAAGCGCGACATCACCAAGTTCGCGAAGCTGCTGCCGACCGGGGACCCGCGCGTCGTCTCGATCGAGGTGCATGATCCGAAGCATCCCGAATATGGCCGGATCACGATGATCTTCCAGAAGAACGCCTCGGCACCTTCGGGACTGATGCTTCAGGGGTGGGTGGCGCTCGATTCGCAGAACAACCGCACCACGATCCGCCTTTCGAACCAGCGCTTCAACGCGGCGGTGGCGGATGGCGAGTTCCGCTGGAACGACCCGCGGCGCAAGGGCCCCGTTTCACGCTGATCTGCGACGAACTGCGAGTGATTCTTAACGCCGTTCATCCTGCCGACAGGTTTGCAGGGCTAGTTATTTGCCTGCGGATGTGGGGCTCGAGCCGGGATTTTCCCCCTGTTGCCCGGACGGAAGCCACTTCCTGCCTGCGTGACGAACGCTAGGTCGGCCCTCGCTCCATTGCCCCCGGAGCGGGGGCCTTTCCTTTTTTGGCGCCGCGCTGGCACCCGGGCGAAACAAACTCTACATCGCACGCGATGAAGATCGCTTCCTGGAATATCAATTCGGTCCGTTTCCGCATCGAGATCGTCGAAAAGTTCCTCCGCGAGGAATCGCCGGACATTCTGTGCCTTCAGGAAACCAAGGTGATCGACGGCGACTTCCCCGAAAAGCCGCTCCGCGCGCTCGGTTATGACCATGTCATCAAGCATGGCCAGAAAATGCATCACGGCGTCGCGATTATCAGCCGGGTTCCCGTGGTCGAGGATGACCGGTTCGACTGGCAGGCCAATCGCGAGGCGCGCCACGTCGGCGTCCGGCTGCCCAACGGGGTGCGGCTCGAGAATGTCTATGTACCCGCTGGCGGCGACGTGCCGGACCGCGAAGTGAACCCAAAATTCGGGCAGAAACTCGATTTCGTGGAGCGGATGACCGAATGGGCCAGCGGGCTGAGCGTGCCCACCATCCTGACCGGCGACTTCAACATCGCGCCGCTCGAGTGCGACGTGTGGAGCCACAAGCAATTGCTCGACGTGGTCAGCCACACGCCCATCGAGGTCGAAGCGCTGGGGCGGCTGCAGGCGGCGCATGACTGGGTCGATCTGGGGCGGCATTTCATCCCCGCGCCCGAGCGCTGCTTCACCTGGTGGAGCTACCGCTCGAAGGACTGGACCGCCAATGATCGCGGGCGCAGGCTCGATCATATGTGGGCGAGCCGCGAAGTTGCTGCCCAGGCGGTGAGCCACAAGGTGTGCGAGCCGTGCCGCAGCTGGCTCAAGCCATCGGACCATGTGCCGCTCGTCACCGAGTTCGCCTTTTGAGCGATCCGCGCGCCCCTGCCGTAAAAGTCGCCCGCGCGATCGACGCGCTGCGGCGCGGCTGGCCGGTCGCGATCGGCGAGATGGCGTTGCTCGCCGTCGAGACCGCCGATGCCGAGCGGCTGCGCGCGTTCGATCCAGGCGGCGATGCCGCCCTGCTGATTTCCGCAGGCCGCGCCGCGACGCTCAAGCTCGCCAACCAGCTCGAAGCGGCCGTGCCCGATGCGCCGGTGCTGATCGGGCGCGTGCCCTGGCTGGACTTCGACATGGCGACCGCGCTCGCCGATCCCCAGCTCGACCTGGCGACCCCGCTCAAGGGCCCGTTCCGCGCCGTCGCTGTCGAAGCGCCGGAAGAGGCGGCCGCAGCGCTCCGGCTCGCCCGCATCGCCGGGCTGCTGCCCGCCTTCTTCGCCCGGCGCGCGGCGGGCGAGGATACGATCACCCCTTCGGACATCGACGCGCACGAGGATGCGAACCGCCTGCGCATCGTCGCGCGGGCGCAGCTCCCGGTTGCCGGTGCCGAAAATACCGAGATCGTCGCCTTTCGCACCGACGAGATGCCCGGCGAGCATGTCGCGCTGCTGATCGGATCGCCGAACGGAAAGCCGCCGCTGGTGCGCCTGCACAGCGAGTGCCTGACGGGCGACGTGCTCGGCAGCCTCAAATGCGATTGCGGTCCGCAATTGGACGCGGCGATCCGCGAGATCGAAGCGGCCGGCTGGGGTATCCTGCTCTATCTCCGCCAGGAAGGCCGCGGCATCGGCCTGATCAACAAGCTGCGCGCCTATGCGCTGCAGGATCAGGGCTTCGACACGGTCGACGCGAATACCCGCCTCGGCTTTGCGGTGGACGCCCGCAACTTCGCGGTGGCGGCGCGGATGCTGAGCCTGCTCGGCCAGCGCCAGATCCGCTTGCTGACCAACAATCCCGAAAAGGTCGCCGCGCTGGAGGCTGCGGGCGTGCAGGTGATCGAGCGCGTGGCGCACCAGCTGCCGCCCAACCCGCACAACGCCCGCTATCTGGCCACCAAGCGCGACCGGACGGGGCATCAGCTTTAGGCTGGAAGGTTACACTAAGGTGACACCAAGCGCGCATTCCCCCTAGCCGAGCATGCGCGCTATCTCATTGAAATCATGGGCAATATTCTCAATCCCAAGCGCGCGGAGGCGATCGGCATGATCGGCGCTGCAATGGCTGCCCGCGCACAGGCCGACGACCGTAGCGCCCGAAGCCAGGGCTCCGGTGACGCCGACAGGTGAATCCTCGAGGATCAGGCAATGTTCGATCGCCACGCCGAGCTGGCGTGCGGCATAGAGATACAGATCGGGCGCGGGCTTGCCGTGCGTGACATGCTCGGCACCCGAATAGACATGCTCGCCAAAGATATCGGCCACGCCAAGATGCGCGAGATGGGCGTGCAGCCACCGGGTGGAGCTGGACGAGACCACCGCCTTGGGGAGACCGGCAGGCAGACCGCGCAGAAACGCGACCGCACCCGCCACTTCATCGATCCCCTCGGCCAGCACGCGATCATTCTCCGCGCGCCGTTCGTCCTCCCAATGCGCGGGCATCGGCCCGCCGATCCAGTCTTCCAGCCGGCGGTGAAACTCCGCGCCCGAATAGCCCATGAAATTGGCCATCGATTCCTCCGGGCTCGTCGGATGCCCGGCGGCGGTGAGGAAATCGGCGATATGCTTGTTGCCCGAATATTCGCTTTCGATCAGCACGCCGTCAAAGTCGAAGAGGATCGCGGCAAACTTCATCTAGCGCGCGCCGAACAAAGCGGTGCCGACGCGCACATGCGTGGCCCCGATCATCACCGCCGTTTCATAATCCCCGGACATGCCCATGCTCAGCCCGTCCAGGCCATTGTCGCGCGCGATCTTCGCCAGCAGCGCAAAGTAAGGTGCCGCATCCACATCGGCCGGCGGCACGCACATCAGCCCTGCCACCGGCAGCGTGGCGATCCGCGCCTGCGCCAGCAATTCGGGCAGCGCCGCGACCGCGCATCCGCCCTTCTGATCCTCATCCCCGATATTGACCTGGAGGAAGCAGGCCGGGCGCTTGCCCGCTTTGTCCATCGCATGGCCGAGCGCCGTCACCAGCGAGGGGCGATCGACCGAATGGATCGCGTCGAACAGCGCCACGGCATCCCCCGCCTTGTTCGATTGGAGCTGGCCGACAAGGTGCAGCGCGATACCGGGTGTCTTTGCCAGCAATTCGGGCCATTTGCCCTGCGCTTCCTGGACGCGGTTCTCACCGAATACGCGCTGCCCGGCGGCCAGGAGCGGGCGGATCGCCTCGGCCTCGTGCGTCTTGGAAATGGCGATCAGCGTCACTTCGCTGGGTTTGCGGTTCGCCAGCCCCGCGGCATGGGCGATACGGTCCTGAACCAGGCGAAGGCGTGCTTGGGCGTCGTCTAAGGGCATGGCGCGCGCTATAGGCAGCGGGATGCCGCCCCGCCACCCCCCGCTCCCCACGCTATGGCTGATGACCGACGAGCGGATGGGCGATGCGCTATGGGATGCGCTGGAGCGGCTGCCGGCGGGATCGGGCGTGGTGTTCCGCCATTATGGTCTCGCGCCGGAGACGCGGCAGCAGGTCTTCGCGCGCGTCAGCCGCATCGCCCGGAGACGCAGGCTTCTCCTCATCCGCGCAGGCCCCGGCGGCGAGCATAACCAGCGCACACGGACGCTCACCGCGTCCGCCCATTCCCGGCGCGAAGCGATCGCCGCGATCCGCGCGGGCGCGCGGCTGATCTTCGTCTCCCCTATATTCGCCACGCGCTCGCATCCGGGCGCGCGTCCACTCGGCAGGAGCCGGTTGGGGCTGATGACGCGCGGGCTGGGTGTGCCGCTGGTGGCGCTCGGCGGCATGAATGCGCGAAAGGCCCGCAGCCTCTGCCAATTGGGCATGCACGGCTGGGCAGCGATCGATGCCTGGACGAAAAAAGGGAATTAGCCAGCCCGCAATCGGGGCCGCGCTTTAGAAGCGGAAGGCAGTGCCCACATAGACCGCCTGGCTGTCCCGGCGATTGTCGGTCAGGCGCGGCAGGCGCTGGTCTTCGCTCTTGTAGCGAACGCCCGCAGTCACTGCGAGGTTGCGGGTCACCGAATAGGAGCCGCCAAGGTCATAGCCATAAGCGGGCTTCTCACCCTCGAGCACCGGTGCGGTGGTGAGGTTACGCTCGCCGGTTGCCTGGATCCGCCCGCTGGCGCGCTTGCCGGTATAGCTCAGGCCGATATCGGCACGCTCGATGCCCGGCTTGGCGACCGAATCGACCTTTGCCAGATCGCCCGAAACCGCGAAGCGCTTCCAGCCGACCGAAACGCCCAGATTATAGGCGACGGGGGCAAGGCTGAGCGACGGCGTGGTCGCCGCGGCGATTCCGCTCTGGCTGCGAGTCGTGCGGGCGCGAACGGCGACGGTCAGCGCACGGCCGGTGCCACGGCGCGAATCGGATGGTGTGAAGCGGAAGCCGCTGTCCGGCAGGCCCGAGCGCGCGAGCATCGCGGCAAGCTTGGGATCCGCCGCAGCAGGCGTGAAAGTGCCGATTCCGGCGCGCATCGTCACCGGCGGACGGGCGGCATCGCCGCGTCCCTGCGCCTGCAGCCCGGGCGCGACAAAGGCAGCCGTGGCGCACAGCGCCCCCGCTCCCAATCCCGTCATCCAGCGCTTCAAACGCATTTTCATGCCCTCTACCTAGGCGTCCGTACCACGATTCGGAAGCTTGGTTCCACCGACGGTAAAAAATAATACGCGATGTGTTGCTCTACTCACACAGATTCCGCGCCCCGCCCTCGCGCCTTGCTACCGCCACAAGCCGCACTATAGATGCTGTGCAAGAACCATCTGCCTTAGGAATGTGTCGATGAACCGCCTGCTGCGCGCCGCGATCCTTGGATCGCTTGCCCTTTCGATTGCCGCGTGCGGCGGCAAGGACCGCCCCAAGGCCGATCTCGCCGCCAGCCAGGTCACCACGATCGGCGTGAATTCCTACCTGTGGCGCGCGACGCTCGACACGCTGAGTTTCATGCCGCTGCTCCAGACCGATTCGAACGGCGGCGTGATCGTCACCGACTGGTATGTGAACCCCAACACGCCGACCGAGCGGATGAAGGTCACCGTGACGATCCTCGATCAGGATCTGCGCGCCGATGCCCTGCGCGTCGCGGCGCTACGCGAAGTGAACAGCAGCGGCGCATGGGTTGCCGCGCCGGTCCAGGCCGCGACGGTGCAGAAGCTTGAGGATATCATCCTCACCCGTGCCCGCGATCTGCGCCGCGCCGCCGTCGTCAACTAAAACAGGAATTTCAGTAATGGCGTCGCGCTTCAATCCGTTGAAGGCGGACGCCGCGTGGCAGAAGGCGTGGGACGAAAACCGCACCTTCGCTGCCCGCGACGATTCGCCCAAGCCCAAAAGCTATGTGCTCGAGATGTTCCCCTATCCCTCGGGGCGCATCCATATGGGGCACGTTCGCAACTATACGATGGGCGACGTGCTTGCGCGTTTCCGCCGGATGACGGGACATGAAGTGCTCCATCCGATGGGCTGGGACGCGTTCGGCATGCCCGCCGAAAATGCCGCGATGGAACGCAATGTCCATCCGGGCAACTGGACGCGCCAGAACATCGCGACGATGAAGGCGCAGCTCAAGCGGCTGGGCTTCGCGCTCGATTGGACGCGCGAGCTCGCCACCTGCGAACCCGAATATTATGGGCATGAGCAGGCCCTGTTCCTCGATTTCCTTGAGGCCGGGCTGGTCTATCGCAAGGAATCGGCGGTCAACTGGGATCCGGTCGACATGACCGTGCTCGCCAATGAACAGGTGATCGACGGCCGCGGCTGGCGTTCGGGCGCGCTGATCGAGCGCCGCAAGCTCAGCCAGTGGTTCCTCAAGATCACCCAGTTCGCCGACGATCTGCTGCGCGGCGTGCAGGGGCTTGAGCATTGGCCGGACAAGGTCAAGCTGATGCAGGAAAACTGGATCGGCAAGTCGCAGGGGCTTCAGTTCCGCTTCGCGCTGGCAGCCAACGAAATCGGCGCGAGCGAAGTCGAAGTCTTCACCACGCGGCCCGACACGATCTTCGGATCGAGCTTCGTCGCGATCGCGGCGGATCATCCGATCGCGCAGAAGCTCGCGGTGGATTCGGCGGAGGTGCAGACCTTTATCGAGCGCTGCAAGCAGGGCGGAACGACTGCGGCCGAACTGGAAACCCAGGAGAAACTGGGCTTCGATACCGGCCTGCGTGCGGTACATCCCTTTGATTCTACTCTGAATCTTCCCGTCTATATCGCCAATTTCGTGCTGATGGATTATGGCACCGGCGCGGTATTTGGCGTGCCGGCGCACGATCAGCGCGATTTCGAGTTCGCCACCAAATATGCGCTGCCGATCCGCCGCGTGGTTTCCGATGGCGACAAGACCGATCCAGCCTTCACCGATACGGAGGCCTATTCCGGCCCGGGCACGCTGGTGAACTCGCACTTCCTCGACGGGATGGACGTCGCCGACGCCAAGCGCGAGGTGATCACCCGCGCCGAAGCGGGCGGCTGGGGCAACGGTCAGACCGTTTGGCGGCTGCGCGACTGGGGCGTATCGCGCCAGCGTTACTGGGGCACGCCGATCCCGATCATCCATTGCGATGCGTGCGGGCCGGTTGGCGTGCCGCGCGACCAGCTCCCGGTAACGCTGCCGGAGGATGTGAGCTTCGACGTGCCGGGCAATCCGCTCGACCGGCACCCGACATGGAAGCATGTCGATTGCCCAAGCTGCGGCGCGCCTGCCCGGCGCGAGACCGATACGCTCGACACGTTCGTCGATTCGTCCTGGTATTTCATCCGCTTCGCCAGCCAGCCCAAGGACAGACCGTTCGACAAGGCGGTCGCCGAGCAGTGGCTGCCCGTGGGCCAGTATATCGGCGGCGTCGAGCATGCGATCCTCCACTTGCTCTACGCGCGCTTCTTCACCCGCGCGCTCCAGCATATCGGCAAGCTCGACGTGGCGGAGCCGTTCGGCGGCCTGTTCACCCAGGGCATGGTGACGCACGAGACGTACAAGGCTCCCGACGGCCGCTGGCTCTCGCCCGAGGAGGTTCGCAGCGGCAAGGTGGTGGAGACCGGCGAGACCGTGACGATCGGCCGCATCGAGAAGATGTCGAAGTCGAAGAAGAACACGGTCGATCCCGAACCGATCGTCGATCAGTACGGCGCGGACGCGGTGCGCTGGTTCATGCTCTCCGATTCGCCGCCCGAGCGCGATCTGGAGTGGAGCGAGAACGGCATCGAGGGCGCGTGGCGTTTCGTGCAGCGGGTCTGGCGCGTCGTCGATGCCGAGCCTTCGGTTGCGGGTGGCGAGAATCTGGAACTGCGCAAGCTGCTCCATCGCACGATCAAGGGCGTGGCCGATGATGTGGAGGCGCTGCACTTCAACAAGGCTGTGGCAAAGCTGTTCACGCTGGTCGGCGCGATCGAGAAGGCGGCGCCCTCTGCCGATCGCGACGCGGCGGCGCGGACCTTGGTGCTGTTGGTCAGCCCGATGATCCCCCATCTGGCCGAAGAAGCATGGGTGCGGCTTGGTGGCGAGGGGCTGATCGCCGACGCCGCCTGGCCGGAGGTGAACCCAGCGCTGCTGGTCGATGACGAAGTCACGATCGCGGTGCAGGTGAATGGCAAATTGCGCGATACGCTGGTAATGCCGAAGGGCGCGGCGAAGGATATTATCGAGGCGGCGGCACTTGCTTCCGACAAGATCGTTCGCCTGCTCGAAGGTAATATGCCCAAGAAGGTGATCGTGGTGCCCGACCGTCTGGTGAACATCGTCCTGTGAAGCGCGGCGCGCTCCTGGCCGCGATGGCGCTCGCGCTTTCGGGGTGCGGCGGGCTTCGGCCGCTTTATGGCGGCGGGGCTGCCGGGCCGGTGCAATCGGCGCTGGCGGCGGTGGAAGTCGCGCCGATCGAGGGCAAAGCGGGGTGGCTGGTCGCCAATGCGCTCAAGGACCGTTTCGATGCGGGGCGCAGCGAAGCGCCGCGCTACCGGATCGAGGTCAAGCTCGACGATCAGATCGCCGGCCTCGGCGTCCGCCGCGACGATTCGGTCGCGCGCGAACGCCGCACGCTGCGCGCACGCTACCAGCTTATCGATCTCAGCAACGGCGCAGTGGTCCTCGATGCCACCGCTGGCTCCGATGCCGGCATCGACGTGGTCGGAAGTGAATATGCCACCATCGCCGCCGAAAACACCGCCCTCGAGCGGCTTTCGGGAATCGTGGCGGACCAGATTGTAGCGCGCATCGCTCGGTTCGCCCAGGCAACGGCCAGGGAATCCGGCGCGGCCAGCGCCCAATGAAGGCGAGCGCGGCGCAGATTCGCGCCGCTGTCGACAAGCCGAACCCGGCCACCCGGCTTTATCTGTTTCACGGACCAGATGAAGCGGGTGCCGCCGACCTGGCCGAACGGCTCGCGCGCGCGCTCGGGCCCGATGTCGAGCGCATCGATCTGGACATGAAGGCAATCCGCGAGCAACCCGGCCGTCTTGCCGACGAAGCCGCCTCGCTCTCGCTATTCGGCGGCTTGCGATACATCCGGCTGCTGGGGACCGACGAAAGCGCGGGCGAAGCGATCGGACTTCTGCTCGCGGCAGAGCGCGCGGGCAACCCAGTGATAGCCATCGGGCCAGCCCTCAAGGGCAGCGGAAAGCTGGTCAAGCTGGCAATCGCCTCGCCGACGGCCTTGTCCCATGGCTGCTACGTGCCGGAGGGTATCGAGGCGACCAAGCTGGCGGCCAATATCGCGCGCGAGCACGGCGTGCGCCTCACCGGAGACGTACCACAGCGATTGGCGACAGCGTGCAACGGCGACCGGGCGATCCTGGCGCGCGAGATCGAGAAGCTCGCATTGTATCTCGACGCGGGCCCTGATCGGCCCCGCGATGCGGATAATGCCGCGCTCGATGCGATCGGCGCGGATATGAGCGACGCGGACCTTGGCGACGCCATCAACGCGGTTCTCGACGGGCGAGTCAGCGATATCGGCGGCGAAATGGCGCGGCTGGGAGACGGCGTGGGCATTCCCCTGATGCGCCAGCTCGCGCGCAGGCTGCTGGCCCTTGCCGAGATGCGGATCGATATCGACAAAGGTGCCGATATCGACTCGGTCCTGGAAAAGCACCGCATCTTCTTTCGTGAAAAGCCCGCGACGAGCCGCGCATTGCGTCGCTGGAACGCCCCTCAGATCACCCGAGCCGTCGATCGGGTACGCGAGACCGAACGCGCGATCATGCGTTCGGGAACCGTGGGGGAAGTCTTGGCCGACGCCGAAATGGTCGCTGTAGCGCGCGCAGCGGCGCGGACACGGAGCTAGATGCGCTCGCCCGTCAGCCGCTGGCAGATCATGTCGAGCTGGTCGAGCGTCGAATAAGTTAGCGTAAGCGCCCCGCCCTTCGCGCCATGCGCGATACGGACGTTGAGACCCAGCACATCCCCCAATTGATGCTCGAGCGCCATGATATCGGCGTCGCGGATCGCCGCATCGCCCTTGCGCTTGGAAGCGGGCTTGGCCGCGCGGGCAAGCTTTTCAGTCTCGCGAACCGAGAGGTCCTTATCCGCGACCTGGCGGGCTAGCCGCTCGACATCGGGAGCGCCGATCAGCGCCCGGGCATGACCCATCTCGATCGCGCCGACGACCAACATCTCGCGCACCGGGGCAGGAAGATCCAGCAATCTCATAAGGTTAGAGATATGGCTGCGGGATTTGTGAACGAGCTTGCCCAGTGCTTCCTGGGTGTGGCCGAACTCGCCGATCAGGCGCTGATAGGCTTCCGCCTCTTCGATCGCGTTGAGATCCTGACGCTGGATATTCTCGACGAGCGCGATTTCCATCGTCTCGGCATCGTCAAGATCGCGGACGATGACCGGTACTTCGTGAAGCCGAGCGCGCTGCGCCGCACGCCAACGCCGCTCACCCGCGACGATCTGGTAATTATGCCCCATCGGGCGAACCACAATCGGCTGGATCAGTCCGCGCGACTGGATCGAAAGGGCAAGGTCCTCCAGCGCGCTTTCGTCAAAATGCCGGCGCGGCTGATCCGGGTGCGGGGTGAGCGCACTCACCGGGAGCATCCGCAGCCCGCCAGCCCCGCCACCCTCAGCCGGGCCATTGATCGGCGCCTCGGGAACGTTATCGCCGAGCAGCGAGGAAAGGCCGCGGCCCAGGCCGGGGCGCGGTTTGCGCGTTGGTTCGGTCATGCGGCTTTCTTCAGCTTGGGCAGGCGATCGATCACTTCGCGCGCGAGCGCAATATAGGCCTGCGATCCCACGCAGCGATGATCGTATATCAGTGCGGGAAGGCCGTGGCTCGGGGCTTCGGAGAGGCGCACGTTGCGCGGAATGACAGTGTCGAACACCACCCGCCCAAGAACTGCACGAACATCGTCGGACACCTGATCGGTCAAGCGATTGCGACGGTCATACATCGTCAGAACAACGCCGAGAATCGAAAGGCCGGGATTGAAGCGGCTGCGGATGCGCTCAACGGTATTCAGAAGCTGGCTCAGCCCCTCCAGCGCGAAGAACTCGCATTGGAGCGGCACCAGCAAGGCGTGCGCAGCGACCATCGCGTTGATCGTCAGAAGACCCAGCGATGGCGGGCAATCGATCAGGACCACATCCCAACGCTGACCCGAATGCCGGCTAATCGCTCCATCCAGCCGGTGCGTGCGCGCTTCGAATTCGATCAATTCGATCTCGGCACCTGAGAGGTCCTGCGTTGCAGGCACAATATCGAGCCCGGGCACCTTTGTCGGCACCGCGACATCCTCAAGATTGGCGTCGGTGACGAGGAGGTCGTAGGTGGAATGTTCACGGTCGGCGCGGGAGAGGCCGAAACCGGTGGAAGCGTTGCCTTGCGGGTCCAAATCGAGCAGCAAAACGCGCTGACCGGTCGCTGCCAGCGCGGTGCCGACGTTGATCGCCGTGGTGGTCTTCCCCACCCCGCCCTTCTGGTTGGCGATTGCGATGACGATCATCTCGGGCGCACCCCTTGCGCAATCACGATACCGGAATCGGCCTGCGTGATGCTTGGTTCCACGTGGAACGAACCTTGCCATTTCGCAGCCGCAGCTTCCACCTCCGATTTCGCGGCGCGCCCCTTTGGCAGCAACCAGATTGTGGATGAATCTGTGCAGTGATGTGTGGATGCGATCAGCTGCGAGAGCTCCGCCACCGCCCGCGCGCTGACGATCGCCGCCGGCTTTGCGGGTCGATAGCTCTCGATCCGGCGCGGCTGCACCTCCACCCGATCGCCGATCCCGAGCAAAGCGGCGGCCCGATATAGAAAGTCGGCGCGTTTCGCGCGCGGCTCGACCAGGACCACCGGCCGGTCAATCAGCGCCGCGACGACCAGCCCCGGCATGCCCGCGCCGGTGCCGACATCGAGCCAGACGCCCTCGCCCGCACCTGCCGCGGCATCGATCAACTGCGCCGAATCGACGAAGTGGCGTGCCCAGAGCTGATCGAAGGACCCAGAGGAGATCAGGTTCTGCCGGGTCGCTTCATCGCGGAGTATCGCGTCGAACCGGTCGAGCAACGTTTCACGTGAAACGCCGAAGCGATCGACGATCCATTGGCGGGCTTCCTGCTCGGTCATGCCGCGCGCTTCCGCGCCTGGAGCAGGATCGCGGAGAGCGCCGCCGGGGTGATGCCACGGATACGCGACGCCGCTCCCAGTGTCTCCGGGCGTGCGGAGGAAAGACGCTCGATCATCTCGTTGGACAGGCCGGGTATCGCCGCAAAATCCAAGTCGTCCCCGAGCCGCACATTATCGTTGCCGCGCAGCGCCGCGACCTCCGCCTCCTGCCGCTCAAGATAGGGAGCATAGCGCGCATCTTCGACGAATTCGGCGAGCATGGCGGGGTCACCATCCCATGCGATCCCCAGATGGCCGGTCTCGACCCCGGGGAAACGCAGCCACTCGCGCGACGGCCGCCGCGCGCCATCCTGCCCAACCGGCGCACCGTTCGCCTGAAGCTGGGTCGATGTCAGCGTGATCGAGAACATCGCATCGAGGCGGTCGCGCGCCTCCTGCCGCCGGGCAAGCCGCTCGAGCCGGTCAGCGCCAAGGCATCCCAGTTCCGCGCCGATCGGCCCAAGCCGGGTCTCGGCATTGTCCGCACGGAGGCGCAGGCGAAACTCCGCACGCGCGGTGAGCATGCGATAGGGTTCGGTGACCCCCTGCAGCACCAGATCATCGATCATGACGCCGAGATAGGAAGTCGCGCGATCGAGGACCCAGGGCGCGAGGTCGCATGCATGCGCAGCCGCATTGATCCCGGCGGCCAGCCCCTGCCCCGCCGCTTCCTCATAGCCGGTGGTCCCGTTGATTTGCCCCGCGCAGAAAATGCCCGGAATCTGTGGCAGGCCAAGCATCGCATTCAGCGCGCGCGGATCGACATGATCATATTCCACGGCATAGCCCGGCGTAACGATCTCCGCCCGCCCAAGGCCGGGAATCGATTTGACCATCGCCACCTGGATATCGACGGGCAGCGACGTCGACATGCCGTTCGGATAGATCAGATGCGTGTCGAGACCCTCTGGCTCGAGGAAGATCTGGTGCCCGTCGCGATCGCCGAAGCGGTGGATCTTGTCCTCGATCGAGGGGCAATAGCGCGGACCCTGCGCGTCGATCGCACCGCTGAACAAAGGCGAGCGATCAAGGCCCGAACGGATCGCGTCATGCGTTGCCGCATTGGTGCGGGTGATGCCGCAATGGAGCTGGGGCAGAAGACGCTCGCGGGTGAGCGGCGACATGGTCCAGGGTTCGGCATCGCTCGGCTGCTGCTCGATCCGCGCCCAATCGATCGAGCGCCCGTCGAGGCGCGGCGGCGTTCCGGTCTTGAGGCGCGCCATGGGCAGCGCCAGCGCGCGCATCTGCTCGGCCAGCCGCGTGGCCGAGGCCTCGCCGATCCGTCCGCCCGTCTCGCGTTCCTCGCCACGGAAGATGCGCCCGCCGAGGAAGGTCCCCGTCGCTATGACCACCGCCCGGGCCGACAGCGTGGTGCCATCGGCGAGCGTCACGCCGGCGATCTGCCCGCCCGCCAGTACAAGCGCCTCGGCCTCTCCGGCGACCAGCGTGAGACCCGGTTGCGCCGCGAGCATCGACTGGATGGCAGCGGCATAGCGCGTGCGATCGGCCTGGACGCGCGGCCCCTGTACGGCGGTTCCCTTCGAGCGATTGAGCATCCGGTAATGGATGGCCGCAGCGTCGGCGGCACGGGCGATCAACCCGTCAAAGGCATCCACTTCACGGACCAGATGCCCCTTGCCCAGCCCGCCAATCGCCGGATTGCACGACATCGCCCCAACCTTGGACAGGTCGAAGCTGAGCAAAGCCGTGCGTGCGCCACGGCGCGCGGCCGCAGCAGCGGCCTCGGTGCCGGCATGGCCTCCGCCGATGACGATGACATCGAATTGCATGAGCCCGCGCTACCGGTTGCGAGCGCGTGCGTCAAAACCGTTCCACGTGGAACATCTACTTTCCGATGCAGAAACGCCCGAACAATGCGTCAAGCATCGCTTCCACCCCGGCGCGACCGGTGATCGCATCAAATGCCCGAAGTGCCGTGCGCAGATGCTCGGCCACGAGAAGCAGGTCGGGTTCGGTGCCGATCGCGCGCAGCGCCGCCGCTGCGCTGAGGCTAAGCTCCCGCTGCCGGGCGTTCAGCGCGACCATATCGGGCGGCGGGAGCAGTGCCTGGGACAGCTCTGCCAATCGATGCCAGAGCGCATCGATCCCAGCACCCGTGGCGGCGGAGATCGGAAGCGCCGCGTCGCGGGCCGCCGCCCTGCCCGGTTCATCGGCGCGGGCATGGAGCCAGATCGTCGCGGGATGCGGCGGCGGTGGATCGTCCCCGAGCCACAGGATGATGTCCGCCGCCTCCAGCGCGTCGCGCGTCCGGGCGATGCCGATCTCCTCGATCGCGTCGCCGGGTGCCGCATTGAGCCCCGCCGTATCGGTGAGCAGATAGGCAACCCCACCCCGCACCACCGGCGCCTCGATCCGGTCGCGCGTCGTACCCGCAATGTCAGAGACGATCGCAGCGTCGCGTCCGGTGAGCGCGTTGAGCAAGGTGGACTTGCCGGCATTGGGAGGTCCGGCCAGCACCACGCGCAGCCCGTCGCGCAGCCGCTCGACCGGCGGGCGCCCTGCGACTATGGCAATTTCATCCGCAAGCTTTGCCGCCGCCGCGCGAATCCCCGGAAGCGGATCGGGTCCCGCCGCGACATCATCCTCGTCACCATGATCGAGCAGCGCCTCGACCTGCGCCGAAATCCCGAGCGCGCGAGTCGTCCAGCCTTCGACCTCACGCCGGACGGCACCTTCGGCCGAACGGATCGCCACCCGCCGCTGTGCCTCGGTCTCCGCCATCAGCAGATCGCCCAGCCCTTCCGCCTCGCTCAGGTCGATCCGGCCATTGGCCAGCGCGCGCCGGGTGAATTCGCCGGGCTCGGCAGCGCACAGGCCGGGGATAGCGGCAAGCGATTCCTCTACCGCGCGAACCACCGCCCTGCCGCCGTGCAAGTGAAGTTCGGCCAGATCTTCGCCCGTCGCGCTCGCCGGTCCCGGAAACAGCAGCACCAGGGCGCGATCGAGCAGATCGCCCGTCGCTGGGTCGCGAAGCGCGCGCAGGGCGGCGGCGCGCGGCTGCGGCAGGCTTCCGGCAAGATCGAGGACCGCCGCGAACGCGCCCGGACCGCTCAACCGCATGATGGCGATCGCGGCAGGCGGCGCGCCGCTCGATACCGCGAAGATCGTGCTCACTTGCCCGGCTTGGCCCCGGCTTCGAACAAGCCCTTCCAGAAGTTCATCCCGGCATCGCCCATCGGCGACCAGCTTTGCACAAGCTGCTGGAAAGCTTCAGGATTCGTCTGCTGCTGCACTGCCTCCATCATTACCTTGACGTAAGCGTCGTGCACCGGAGTCAGATCGGGGAGACCGATGAAGCGCCGCGCTTCTTCCGGCGTGCAATCGACTTCGACGTTGATCTTCATGTCTCGTCCCCGCTTGAGTGAAGCCGCGCGGCTGCTAGGCTCAATGCATGACCTATGCGCGCGACATGGCCGTTCTGACAACGCCCATCGGACCGGTGCGCATCCAGGGCGATGCCGCGACGATCCACGCGATCCATATCCTGACCGAGCACGAAGCGCCGCGCCGGGGGGACGGCCCCGCCGTCATCGCGGCGGCCGAGCAATTGGAGGCGTGGTTCGAAGGCGCGCTCCAGCGTTTCGACCTGGCGCTGGCCCCGCCTGCCACGCCGCGCGGGCTGGCGCTCCGCCAGGGCCTGATCGATGTGGGCTATGGCGAGACGGTGACCTATGGCGCGCTGGCGCAGCGGCTGGGCTCCGCATCGCGCGCGATCGGCCAGCTTTGCGCGCGCAACCCCTTCCCGATCATCGTGCCGTGCCACCGGGTTTTATCCTCCGGCGGACGCGAGAATTATTCGGCGGGCGAAGGCCCCAAGACCAAATCCTGGCTGCTCGATCATGAGCGCCGTCATTCCGGAAAGACCCTGTTATGACCATGATATCCATCGATACGATCGACGGAAGCGGAAGCTTCCAGGCCTATGTCGCCGAACCCGCGGGCGCGCCGCGCGCGGCGATCGTGGTGATCCAGGAGATTTTCGGGGTGAATGCGGGCATTCGCGAGAAATGCGACCTGCTGGCCGCTGATGGCTATCTCGCTATCGCGCCGGACCTGTTCTGGCGGCTGGAGCCGGGTGTCGAGCTCGATCCCGATGTTCCCGAACAGTTTCAGACCGCACTGGAGCTGATGGGCAAGTTCAACCAGGATGCGGGCGTGCGCGATATCGAAGCGACGATCCGCGCGGCGCGCGCCAGGACCGGCGGCAAGAAGGTGGGCGTTGTCGGCTATTGCCTGGGCGGGCGGCTGGCCTTCATGACCGCGACGCGCACCGATGCCGATGCCAGCGTGGGCTATTATGCGGTGGGGATCGACGGTCTGCTGGGCGAGAAGCACGCAATCGCCCGGCCGGTGCTGCTCCACATCGCCGGTGCCGACCATTTCGTGACTCCCGACATCCAGGCGGCGATGCATGCCGGGCTGGACGATCATCCCAGGGTGACGCTGGCGGATTATCCGGGCGAGGATCACGGCTTTGCGACGCAGACCGGCAAGCGCCGCTCGGAAGCCGCAGCACAGCAGGCCGATGCCCGGACGGCGGCGTTCTTTGCGGAGCATCTCGGCTGATAAAAAAGGGGCGGCGGTCCGGCAGGACCCCCGCCCCTATCTTTCCCATCGCCCGATGCGGCTCAGGCGAGGAGCCGGAGCAGCCCGACATCGTGATCGACGATCCCCGAATAGACCATCGTCACCGCGACATAGACGATCACCAAAAGGCCGACCCAGGCGATCCAGCGATAGCGCTCGATATATTGGGCGATGATGTTAGCAGCGACGCCCATCAGCGCGACGGCGATGACCAGCCCGACCATCAGGATGCCCGGGTGCTCGCGGGCGGCACCGGCCACCGCGAGCACATTGTCCAGGCTCATCGAAACATCGGCGATGGCAACCGCCCAGGCGGCAGCGGCAAAGCTCTTGGCGGGCTTGAGGCCGCTATGCTCGTCGCCGACGATTTCGGGCGAACCCGGGCTCTGCTCACCGCCGCCATGGCCGATCTCGCGGTACATCTTCCACGCCACCCAGAGCAGCAGCACGCCGCCGGCGAAGATCAGCCCGACAATCTGCATGAGCTGGGTGACGACGAGCGCAAAGCCGATGCGCAGCACCAGCGCGGCAACGATGCCGATCAGGATCACCTTCTTGCGCTGATCGGCGGGAAGGCCCGCAGCGAGCGCGCCGATGACGATGGCGTTGTCGCCCGCCAGCACGATATCGATCAGGATCACCTGGCCGAAGGCGAGCCACGCAGTGGCGCTGCCCGCGAACAGGCCGGCAAAGTCGCTGACGATATGCGCCCAGATCTCGTTCATCGCGTTCCCTTTTGTTGGCTACCCCAAAGCCGCTTGGGCCGCAGGGGTCAAGCCTGTGCGCTCAACGCAGGCGAACGCGATTCCGTCGCATGGCCGCATAAAGGAAAGGCGACGCTCGCGCTGCGCGAACGTCGCCATGAACTCCCTTGGCTATGATGCTGATTTCGCTCAGCTGTTCATGCTGTCGAAGAAATCCTCGTTGGTCTTGGAATCCTTCATCTTGTCGAGCAGGAATTCCATCGCGTCGATCGTGCCCATCTGCATGAGGATGCGGCGCAGCACCCACATCTTGGAAAGCTTGGTCTTGTCGACCAGCAGCTCTTCCTTGCGGGTGCCCGACTTGCCGACGTCGAGCGCCGGGAAGATGCGCTTGTCCGCCACCTTGCGATCGAGGACGATTTCCGAGTTGCCGGTGCCCTTGAACTCTTCGAAGATGACTTCGTCCATGCGGCTGCCGGTGTCGATCAGCGCGGTGGCGATGATCGAGAGCGAACCGCCCTCTTCGATGTTGCGCGCGGCGCCGAAGAAGCGCTTGGGGCGCTGGAGCGCGTTCGCGTCGACACCGCCGGTCAGCACCTTGCCCGACGACGGGACGACGGTGTTGTAGGCGCGGCCAAGGCGGGTGATCGAGTCGAGCAGGATGACCACATCCTTCTTGTGCTCGACCAGGCGCTTGGCCTTTTCGATAACCATTTCAGCGACTTGCACGTGGCGAGTGGCGGGTTCGTCGAAGGTGGAGGAAACGACCTCGCCCTTCACCGAGCGCTGCATGTCGGTCACTTCCTCGGGGCGCTCGTCGATCAGGAGAACGAGGAGGAACACCTCGGGATGGTTCTCGGTGATCGCCTTGGCGATGTTCTGGAGCATCACCGTCTTGCCGACGCGCGGCGGCGCGACGATCAGCGTACGCTGGCCCTTGCCCTGCGGCGAGACGATATCGATGACGCGCGCCGACTTGTCCTTGCTGGTCGGATCGAGCGTATCGAGCGTCAGCTTGCTCTCGGGATAGAGCGGCGTGAGATTGTCGAAATTGACGCGGTGGCGGACCGCATCGGGATCATCGAAATTGACCGAGACGAGCTTGGTCAGCGCGAAATAGCGCTCGCCGTCCTTGGGGCCGCGGATCTCGCCTTCGACCGTGTCGCCGGTGCGCAGACCGAATTTGCGGACCTGGTTGGGCGAGACATAGATATCGTCGGGGCCGGCCAGGTAATTGGCCTGCGGGCTGCGCAGGAAGCCGAAACCATCGGGCAGCACTTCGATCGTGCCCTCGCCCATGATCTGGTCGCCATTATCGGCCTGGGTCTTGAGGATCGCGAAGAGCAGGTCCTGCTTGCGAAGCGTCGAGGCGCTTTCCACGCCGAGCTCCTCGGCCATGTTGACCAGCTCTGCCGGCGCCTTTTTCTTGAGTTCTTTGAGATGCATGAGAGCGTCCGGATTTATCTTGGGGGAAGAGCGTCGGTCGGCGCGATGCGCGGGACAAATCGATGCTGGAAGGAATGCACCGGTGGGACCCGGCACACCCACGCGAATTAGGAGCGCGTGCCCCCCAAGTCAACTGGCTCAGAAGGGCCTTACGACCGCCAATATCACGATTGCGATGACCGCCACCGCAGGCACTTCGCCAATCATCCGGAGCGTTCGTGAAGCGATCGGACCATGGCCCTTCGCCAGCCCCTTTGAATAGGCCACCGCCCAGCCGTGGAATCCCGACAGCCCCAGCACGAGGAGCAGCTTGGCGTGGAGCCAGCCGAGCCCCGCCGCGCCACCGAACAAACCAAGGTTCACGGATAGTGCCAGCCCCAGAAGCCATACGATGACGATGGAGGGGCTAAGGATCATCCGGCGGAGCAATTCCTCGCGGCGAACCCAATCGGCCGCCTGCGGGCTTCCCAGCGCCTCCTGATGATGGACCAGATAGCGCGGGAACAGGAAGAGTCCCGCCATCCAGAAGGTCACGAAGATGATGTGCGCGGCCTTGACCCACAAATATGCGCCGCCGAGCCAGCCGATCATCCCCGAATCCTCCGCAACAGATGCTCGACCCGGTCGATCGGCGTATCCTGCTGGATGCCGTGGCCGAGATTGAATACGTGCGGCCGTCCGGCAAAGGCGGCAAGGATCCGGTCGATCGCTGAATCGAGCGTCGATCCGCCGGCGATGAGCGCCAGCGGATCGAGGTTGCCCTGCACCGGCAAGTCTTCGGGCAGCTCGGCATTCGCCCATGCCGGATCGACCGTTTCATCGAGCCCGATCGCATCGACGCCGGTTTCCCGCGCATAGGCAGCGAGCTTGCCGCCCGCGCCCTTGGGGAATCCGATCACCGGAACCTTGCCCCTGAACGCGGCGGCGATCCGCGCATTGGGGGCGATCACCCATTGCTCGAACTGCGCGGGAGACAGGCTGCCCGCCCAGCTGTCGAACAACTGGATCGCTTCGACGCCCGCATCGATCTGGCCCTGCAGATAGACGATGGTACACTCTGTGATCTTGTCCACCAGAGCCTGCATCAGACCGGAATCGGCATAGGCCAGACGGCGCGCCTCGGCCTGCTCGCGGCTCCCCTGTCCCGCGATCATATAGGTGGCAACGGTCCAGGGACTGCCGGCAAAGCCCAGAAAGGTGACCGCAGGATCGAGCACGGCCTTCACACGGCGCACCGTTCCATACACGGGATCGAGCGCCGCCATATTTGGGGCCAAGCCGTCCAGCACCTCGCGGGCAACCAGCTTTGGCGCCAGCCGGGGCCCCTCGCCGGTCTCGAACCAGAGATCCTGGCCCAGAGCGAGCGGCACCATCAGGATATCGGAAAACAGGATAGCGCCATCCATGCCGAAGCGGCGGATCGGCTGGAGCGTGATCTCGGCTGCCGCCGCGCTATCATTGACCAGCGCGAGGAACCCGCCTTTCTCTGCACGAAGCGCGCGATATTCGGGAAGATAGCGCCCCGCCTGACGCATCAGCCAGACGGGAGGAACCTCCTGTCGAACACCCTGGAGAGTCGCGAGCAATGGCTTGGCAGGCACCGGTCTGGCCTCTTTCTATTACTATAAAGAAGAGAATCTAGAGATTGTTGTAAGCAGTAGGGACGTGGAAGCCGGGGCTTATGCAATCGCCCCGGGATTGCCAACAATTTGACTCCGCGAGCGCCGCAGACTCGCTGGGATTCGCGATTTTGCTCCCCATTTTCCACAGGCTGTGGACCGGAACCTGGGGCTGGGGATTCGTTGTGGACGAATCAGGAGCGAATTGACCGGATTCGGGGCGCTTGGGTTCCGCGTCAGGTTGCGCTAGCGGCTGTGCATGCGCTTTTCCACAGATCGACCCACAGCGGCATGAAGCTCCACCTCCACCTGCTCTCCGATTCCACCGGCGAGACGCTGGAGAATATCGCCAAGGCCGCGCTTGCCCAGTTCGACGATGTCGAGCCGCAGCGCCATTTCTGGCCGATGGTGCGCAGCGAAGCGCATCTCGAGCGCATCCTTGCCGAAATCGCGCAGAATCCGGGGCTGGTGATCTTCACGCTGGTGAACAGCGAGACGCGCCGCACGCTGGAGAGCCGTTGCCGCGCGATGGGCCTGCCCGCGATCGCGCCGCTCGATCCGGTGAGCCATGCATTGTCGAACCTGCTCGGCCAGGAGGCCAAGGCGCGGCCGGGGCGGCAGCATACGTTGGACGCCGCTTATTTCGCCCGCGTCGATGCGATCCAGTTCACCATCGCGCATGACGACGGCGTCGGCTGGGAGAATTGGGAAGAGGCCGATATCGTCCTCGCGGGCGTCTCGCGTTCGTCCAAGACGCCGACGTCGATCTATCTCGCCAATCGCGGATTCAAGACCGCCAATATCCCGATCGTGGTCGAATCGCCTCCCCCGGCCGCGCTTTACAATCTCAAGCATCCCCTGGTTGTGGGCCTGACGACGAGCGCCGATCGGCTGGTCGCGATCCGCCGCAATCGGCTGCTGTCGCTCAATGAAGCGACCGAGACCAACTATGTCGATCAGGATTCGGTGCAGCGCGAGCTGGCATATGCCCGGCGGATGTTCGCCGATAATGGATGGCCGGTGATCGACGTTACGCGGCGATCGATCGAGGAAACTGCGGCGGCGATCATCCAATTGTGCACCGAACGCACGCTGGCGAAGAGCGCAGGATGAAGCTGGTCCTCGCCTCGCAAAGTGCCTCGCGCCGGGCAATGCTCGACGCGGCCGGCGTGCCGTATGAAGCCGTTGCCGCGCAGGTGGACGAGCTTTCCGCGAAGGAATCTCTGCTCGCGGGCGGCATGTCCCCGCGTGACCTTGCCGATGCGCTGGCCGAACTCAAGGCGCTCAAGGTTTCGCGCCTGGCACCTGGCGCGCTGGTGCTGGGAAGCGATTCGCTGGTGGCACTGGCCGATGGCAGCCTGCTCGACAAGCCGGAAAGCCGCGATCAGGCGGCCGATCATCTCCGCCGCATGTCGGGCGCGACGCATGACATCTATAGCGCCGCTGTGATCGCCGAGGGCGGACAACCGGTGTGGCGGTTCGTCGATCGCGCCAAATTGCATGTCCGCACGCTGAGCGAAGCGTTCATCCAATCTTATCTGGACGGGGAATGGCCGGCGATCAGCGGATGCGTCGGCTGCTTCCGGATCGAGGGTCCGGGCGTCCAGCTCTTCAGCAAGGTCGAAGGCAGCCATTTCACCATCCTGGGCATGCCGCTGCTGCCGGTGCTCGATTATTGCCGCACGCGAGGAATTCTGACGTCATGATCTATGCCGAAGTGATCGGCGATCCGATCAGCCACTCGAAATCGCCGGCGATTCATGGCTTCTGGCTGAAGGCGCTGGGCATCGAGGCCGAGTATCGCGCGGCGCATGTGAAACCCGACGGGCTCGCCGCCTATTTCGCGGCGCGCAAGGCAGATCCGGACTGGCGCGGATGCAACATCACGATTCCGCACAAGCAGGCGGCGCTCGATCTGGTCGAGGATCGCGGCGGGGTGCGCGCGTCGATCGGCGCGATCAACACGGTGATCCGCGAAGGCGATGCTCTGATCGGCACCAACACCGATGCCGGGGGATTCTACACGCCGATCGCGGGGCTCGATCTTCAAGGCCGTGACGTTGTGGTGATCGGTGCCGGGGGCGCCGCGCGCGCGATCCTCTTTGCCCTGTCCCGGCTGGATGTGGCGCGCGTTACGATCCTCAACCGCAACGTGCTCAAGGCCGCCGCCTTGCTCTCCAGCTTCGGATTGAAGGGCGATGCCGTGCCGCTTGGCGCGCCGCTTCCGCCCGCCGCTCTGCTCGTCAATGCAAGCGCGCTGGGGATGCAGGGCCAGCCCCCGCTCGCGATCGATCTGTCGCCGCTGCCCGACGACGCGGTCGTCTATGACATCGTCTATGCCCCGCTGGAGACCGAGCTGCTGGCGCAGGCGCGGGACCGCGAACTCGATACCGTCGACGGGCTCGATATGCTGATCGGCCAGGCTGCGCTGGCGTTCGAATTGTTCTTCGGTGCCGAGCCGCCGCGCGACCGCGACGAGGAATTGCGCGCGATTCTGACGTCATGAGGATCGGCGCATGATCGTGCTTGGCCTCACCGGATCGATCGGCATGGGCAAGTCCACCGTCGCCGCGATGTTCGCCGACGCCGGCGTGCCGGTGTTCGATGCGGATGCCGAGGTGCACCGGCTGCAGGGTCCCGGCGGCGCACTGGTTCCCGCGATCGAGGCGCAATTTCCCGGAACGACGGGGCCCGGGGGAGTCGATCGCGGCGCGCTCGGCGAAGCGGTCGTCGGCAATGCGGAGGCATTCAGGCGACTCGAAGCGCTGGTCCATCCGGCGGTTGCGCAATCGCGTGCGGCATTCCTGGAGTCGCACCGCGCCGCGCCGCTGGTCGTCCTGGACATACCCTTGCTGTTCGAGGCGGGGGGGTGGCAGGCGGTTGACCGTATCGCGGTGGTCTCAGCCCCTGCCGATGTCCAGCGTGCCCGGGTCCTTTCCCGCCCCGGCATGACCGAGGCGCGCTTCGAAGCTATCCTCGCCAAGCAACTGCCCGATGAAGAGAAACGCGCGCGCGCCGATTTCATCATCGATACCGGCGCGCCGCTTGAGGACACGCGTGTGCAGGTAAATCGCCTGATCGCTTGCCTCGTGACGCCGCGAGGAGGATAAGGCTCGCATGCGTGAAATCGTGTTCGATACCGAAACCACCGGGCTAAGCTTCCCGGGCGGCGACCGGATAGTCGAGATCGGGTGCGTCGAGCTCCACAATCGCGTCATGACCGGGCGCACCTTCCATGCTTATATGAATCCCGGACGGCCGATGCCGATCGAGGCGTTCAACGTCCACGGGCTTTCGGATCGCTTCCTTTCGGACAAGCCGGCCTTTCACGAGGTGGTCGAGGATCTGCTCGAATTTCTGGGGGACAGTCCCCTGGTTGCGCACAATGCGAGCTTCGACTTCGGCTTTCTGAACGGCGAGCTGGGTCTTTGCGGACGGCCGCATTGCGGCCCCGACCGGATGATCGACACGCTGAGCATCGCGCGCGTGAAGCATCCCGGCGCCAAGCATACGCTGGATGCCTTGTGCTCGCGCTACGGCGTCGATCTGAGCCAGCGCACATTGCATGGTGCGTTGCTCGACGCGCAATTGCTGGCGCAAGTCTATGTCGAGTTGACCGGCGGGCGGCAGATCACGCTCGGCCTTGCGGAGGATGCGCCGGTGATGCGCGAAACCCCGGCCGAACATTCCACTCGGGTCCATGTACGACCGGCCCGACTTTTTGCTGCATCTGACACGGAACTTGCGCGCCACGCAGCCTTTCTCTCTGGGATAGAGGAGCCGCTCTGGGGCAGTGCCGCGTCTGGTTGACGGACCAGGCAGGCATACCTAGGTCGCGCCCTCGCAACGGCGGAGGTAATAAATGGATATCCGGGTTTCTGGGCACCAGGTTGATACGGGCGAAGCGCTGAAGGCGCAGGTCACCGAACGGCTGCAGGCCATCGCCGACAAATATTTCTCGCGCGCGATTTCCGCGCATGCGACGTTCGGCAAGGGCCCGCATGATCACGGCTTCACCAGCGATATCGTGATGCACGTCATGCAGGGGCTGGTGCTCAAGGCATCCAATACCGGCCAGAAGGCGGAGGGCGCATTCGATGGCGCTGCCGACCGGATCGACAAGCAGCTGCGCCGCTACACGCGCCGGCTCAAGGATCGCCAGGCCGGTGCGGTCGCAGCCTTCAACGAGAACGGCGCGTACGATAATGCCGGCTATACCTTGTTCCGCGAGGAGCCCGAGACGGAGGAGGTGGCGGATTCCCCGCTCATCATCGCCGAAACGCGCGTCGATGTGCCCGAGGCTTCGGTATCGGATGCGGTGATGATGCTCGATTTGCGCAATACCAATGCGCTGCTCTTCAAGAATAGCGGCACGGGCGCACACAACATGGTCTATCGCCGCGGCGACGGCACGATCGGCTGGGTCGAACCCAATCGCGCATCGGCCTGATTCCATCGAGCATCCTATGACCGAAATTAGCGATCTGCTTGTGCCGGAGGCGGTTGTCGCCGGCATGAGCGCCTCGACCAAGAAGGCGCTGTTCCAGCAACTCGGCGCGGCGGCGGCAAAGGCCTATGGCCTCGATGCGGGCGCCGTGGCTGCGGCGCTGGCCGAACGCGAGCGGCTGGGATCGACCGGATTTGGCGGCGGGATCGCGATCCCGCATGCCAAGCTCGATTCGCTCAAGCGCGTTTGCGGCGTGTTTGCCCGGCTGAGCAAGCCGGTCGATTTCGCGGCCATCGACGATATGCCGGTGGATGTGGTGTTCATGCTGCTCTCGCCCACGGGCGCAGGTGCCGAACATCTCAAGGCGCTGGCCTGTGTCTCGCGCAAGCTGCGCGATCGTGCGATCGCCGCGAAGCTCCGCGGAGCGGCTACGAACGACGCGATCTTTGCCCTGCTCGCTGGCGTCGAGGCGCGGGACGCTGCCTGATTCCACGCCAACCGGGGCCGAGGCGCATTTCCGCGCGCTCGAATCGCTTTATGCGGCCGCGCCGATCAACCGCCTGTTCGATTCGGTGCTGGAGATTCCCGAAGGCGGCGTCGCGCGTATCCGCTTTGCAGTCGACAGCCGCTATTTCCATGCGGCCGGGGCGGCGCACGGCACCAGCTATTTCAAGATGCTCGACGACGCGGCCTTTTATGCCGCGAACAGCCTGGTCACCGATCGTTTCCTGCTGACCACCGCGTTCAACCTGCTTTTCACCAAGCCGCTCACCGATGGCCCGGTGATCGCCGAAGGCCGGTGGGTGAGCGGGCAGCGCCGCGTGTTCGTGGCCGAGGCGCGGCTGATCGATGCGTCGGGCGAGGAAGCGGCACGGGGAACGGGCACGTTCATGCGCTCGCGCATCCCGCTCGCGGGACTTCCGGGCTACCGGCCGGACTGATGGCGCGGCTCGCCAGCGGCGTGATGGTCAGCGCGTTGATCCGCGCCGCGGAGCAGGCCGGCGGATCGGCAATGGTGTTGGCGAAGGGAGACCCGACCGCGGGCGGGATCCTGTTGTTAACCATGGACCGCGGCACGAATCCGCGATTTTTCGAGCGGGGACTGGGCCCAGGCGGCGAACCCGCGCTTATTCCTGCCGGTCCTGCCATTATTACCGGCGATCAGGACGCTGGCGACTATTGGCAGCGGCGGCACGCGCGCGATTCCGATCTGTGGGTGATCGAACTGGATATCCCGTCAGGAGAACGGTTCGCCGCTGAAACGATGGGTTTCGATTGACATTGTGCGGCTGCGAAGAGAAGGCGCGCGCACTTTAAACGCGTTGTGCCGGGCGGGGTCAGAGGTCGAACGGTTACGCAGTCGGGGGGAAGCCCGGCGGCCCATAACATAAACGGGGCCGTTCCGCGCACCAACCGCATAATAACGATTGAAAATGAAGTTCATGCCACGCGCCGCGCTTCTCGCGGCTGTGACTTTTTGCGCTGGCGCAATCGCAGACGCCGCGCCGCTCGAAACGAGCTCGAGCCAGGACGCCGTCGTCCAGGCATTGAACACCCAGAATAGCAAATTGGTTCCCGCGCCTCAGGCAACGGTGGCCGCGGCTCCCCACTCGGGTGAGATCGTGCAGCCCCTTCCCGCTGCGGATGAAGACCAGGATTTCGCCACGCTTTCGGCGGCAGTTGCAGCGCAGGACGCGCACGCATTGCCCGATAGCGAGCTGCACTGCCTTGCCGTCGGCGTCTATTTCGAAGCGAAGGGCGAGCCGCTCGCCGGCCAGCTCGCAGTCGCCGAAGTGATCCTCAACCGCACCACCTCCGGCCGCTTTCCGCGCACCGTCTGCTCGGTGCTCACGCAGCGCGGACAATTCTCGTTCGTGCGCGGCGGCCGCGTCCCGACGCCGCCGGCCAATGCGCAGTGGCGCAAGGCGCTTGCAGTGGCGCAGGTCGCGCAGAAGGAATTGTGGGAATCGCCGGCCGCTGACGCCCTTTATTTCCACGCCCGCTATGTCAGCCCCGGCTGGAAGCGCGCGCGCGTCGGCACCATCGGAAACCACGTTTTCTATCGCTGATCGGAGCGCGGGACTTTTCCGCGTTCCCAAAATGTTCTAACAGCCGGGGATGACCTCTCCGGCTGTTTTGACGTCTGAGCCCGCCCTTGTCGCTGGCGATGTCGCGCGTGGCGTCACGCGGATGCTGCTCGCGCACGATTGCGTGGCCATCGCCGAAGTGCCGCTCGACGGGGGCCGTCGCGCCGATCTGATGGCGATCGATTCGCGCGGCAACATCGTCATCGTCGAGATCAAGGTGTCGCGCGCCGATCTGCTCGGCGATTGCAAGTGGAACGATTATCTGGCGCATTGCGATCGCTTCTTCTGGGCCGTGCCCGAAGGGTTCGATCTGCGCCCCCTTGAACAGGAATGCTTCCTGCCCGCGCGCGCAGGCATCATCGTGGCCGATCGCTATGGCGCGGCTGTCGTCCGTGAAGCGGCGACGGTGCCGCTTTCCACGCCGTCGCGCAAGAAATGCACGCTCGCTTTCGCCCGCCGCGCGGCGCGCAGGGTGATCAATCTGCTCGACCCGGAGGCCGAGCAGGGCTTTTAGAGCTTGGGTCCGGCGGCCGGGGCGCCGCGCTGGACGCGGGGCGCAGCCGCGAGCAGCTTGGCGATGGCGGGCCAGCGGGTGGCTTCACGCGCATAGTCGCGGGCGGACTTGCCCGTCACATTATCGGTGCGATCGGGATCGGCGCCCGCCTTCAGCAGGGCTTCGACAATGTCCACATTGCGCGATTCCTGCACGGCGCGGATCAACGGCGTCTCGCCGCTGGCGTTCGGCAGATCCACATTGGCCTTGTAGCGCAGGAGGATTTCGACGCCTTCCTGCCAGCCGCGGCTGGCGGCGATGTTCAGCGCGGTGTTGCCGCGGCGATCCTGAAGGTTGGGATTGCAGTCATCCTGCTGCAGCAGCACGCGCAGATAGAGCGAATCATTGCGGGCTGCGACGATGTGCAGCGCGCCCTCGCCGGTCTGGCGGTCCTTCACATTGACGATGCGGCGGGACTTGTCCTCAAGGAAGCCGTTGACCTTCGTGCCGTCCTGCGAGCGGATGGCCTGGAGGAAATCATAGCTGTCCGATTTCTGCTGCGCCGCCGCCGGGGCAGCCGTCATCAGGAATAATGCCGCAGCGGCGGCGCCGAATACGCGACCCTTCATCGAATTCAAAACCCCCGAACAGGCATGGAAACTTGCAAGCGCGCTCCTACCAGATCATGGCTGGCCGCGCCATGAATAGGATATTTCAGTTCGTTGCAGCCTCTGCGCTGCTTTCGCTCGCCGCCTGCGGTGCGGTTCCCCGGCAGGAGCTTCCCAAACAGGAGCCGCCGCTGGCCGGAGCGCGGATCGGCGGAGCGTTCACGCTTACCGATCAGAACGGCAGCCCGCGGCGCGACGTGGATTTTGCCGGCAAATGGCGCATCGTCTATTTCGGCTACACCTATTGCCCCGATATCTGCCCGACCGACATGCTCAAGCTCGGCCAGGCGATGAAGCTTCTCGACAAGGAAAATCCGGCGATTGCCGCCAAGGTTGCGCCTATCTTCATCTCGGTGGATCCCGAGCGCGACACGCCGCCGGTGCTCAAGCAGTTCGTCGGGCAGTTTCACCCGCGCTTCACCGGGCTCACCGGAAGCCTGGAGGCGATCACCCAGGTCGCGAAGGACTATGCGGTGGCGTTCCGCAAGGAACCGGCGGGCGAGAGCTATCTGATCGGTCACACCCAGATCGCCTATCTGATGGACGGCGAAGGCAAGCCGATCACCTCGCTTCCGCTCGAAAAGGATGCGAGGGCGATCGCCGACGAAGTGAAGCATTGGGTCCAGTGAGCGGCGGGCGCTTCTGGGAAGATACGCCGCTGGAGAAGCTGGACCGCGCGCAGTGGGAGGCGCTGTGCGACGGCTGCGGCAAATGCTGCCTCCACAAGCTGGAGGATGAGGAAACCGGCGACCTGCACGCGACAAACGTTGCATGCCGTCTGCTCGACAGGCGGATGGGGCGCTGCTCCGACTATAAACATCGGCATGCCTATGTTTCCGAATGCGTGCGGCTGAACGTCAACAATGTCCGCAGCATCGAATGGCTTCCCAGCACCTGCGCCTACCGCCTCCGCGCCAACAATGAACCGCTGCCCTCCTGGCACTATCTGGTGTCGGGCGATCCCGAATCCGTGCACGTAGCAGGCGAATCCACGCGGGGCTGGACGGTAAGCGAGGACGATGCCGGCGATTTCGAGCACCATCTGGTGGATCGCAAGCTGTGAGCCAGGAGGTCGAGGTCGTGCGCAACGCGCGATCCCGACGGATGCGGCTGGCGGTCGACCCCAGATCGGGCGCGGTTCGGCTGACGCTGCCCCCGCGCGCATCGCTTCGCAAGGGGCTGGCATGGGCCGAGGAGCAGGCGGCATGGATCGCCAGTCAGCGCGCCAAGCTGCCCCAATCCCGGCCGTTCGCGCCGGGCGCGCGAATCCCGTTCGAGGATGACGAGATCGAAATCGTCTGGCCCGCCACGACGGGGCGGATCCCCCGGCTCGATGGCGATCGCCTGCTTTGCGGGGGGCCGCGCGAGGGACTGGAGCGCAGAGTCGAACGCTGGCTGAAGGCGGAGGCGCTGCGCATCCTGAGCGAAGAAACCGCCGAATATGCCCAACGCGCCGGTGTCGGCGTCACCAGGGTAGCGATCGGCGATGCGAAGGGTCGCTGGGGCAGTTGCGCCGCTTCGGGGTCCATCCGCTATAGCTGGCGGCTGATCCTGGCGCCCAGCCTGGTGCGCCGCGCGACCGTAGCCCATGAAGTCGCGCACCGCATCCACATGAACCACGGCGCGGCGTTCCACCGGCTTGTCGAGCAATTGTTCGAAGCGGACCCTACGCCGCAGCGCAACTGGCTACGCCGCCACGGGGCCGCGCTTCACTGGATCGGGCGTTCCTGACCGCCGCCGCCGCGCGCAGGCTCTTCGCGCGCGCCCGATGGAGCCGGGATATTCTGCCGCGGAGGAGGTGCACGCGTCGGCGCGGGCTGTTGCTGTTGCGAGGGCGGGCCCTTGGGCTCGTTGCCCGTCATCCGGTCCAGCCAGTCCTGATCGAGCCGATCGCCTTCGGGTACGCCGGGCGCGCCCTGATCCTGTTCGATCGGATTGCCATCCGCATCGACGAACAGGCGGTTGTCCGGCGCTTCGTAATAGGCATTGTCTTCGGGTTCGATCTGCCATTCGGGCAGCGTGACCTTGGTCTCGAACTGCTCGACCGGGCGGCGCGCGACGGCCTTGGCCATGAAATTCTGGAAGGCGCGCGCGGGCGCGGTGCCGCCCTGCAGCCCGGGCACGACCTTTGCGTCGTCGCGGCCCATCCATACGCCGGTGGTAAGGCCGGAAGAGAAGCCGACGAACCAGCCGTCCTTGTTGGACGTGGTCGTGCCTGTCTTGCCAGCGACCGGGCGTCCGATCTGCGCCGCGCGGCCGGTGCCCGTCGCTACTGCGGTTTGCAGCAGATCGGTCATCTGCGCCGCCACATAGGGCGCGACCAGGACATGGCTGGTATCGACTTCGTGCTGGTAGATCACCGCGCCATTCGCCGTCACCCGGGTGATGCCATAGGGCTGCACCGCCACGCCCTTGTTGGCGACCGATGCGAAGGCGCGGGTCATGTCGATCAGCCGCACGTCGGACGTGCCGAGCACCATCGCGGGATGCGTGTCGACCGGCGTGGTAATCCCAAAGCGCCGCGCCATATCGGCGATCGCGCCAAAGCCGATTTCCTGGCCCAGCTTCGCGGCGACGGTGTTGATCGAATAGGCAAAGGCGCTCCGGAGCGTCATCTCGCCCGAATTGCGGCCGGAGGAGTTGCGCGGCGTCCATCCCCGGATCGTCACCGGTTCGTCGATCACCATGTCGTCGGCCCGGTGCCCGGCCTCCAGAGCGGCCAGATAGACGAACAGCTTGAACGCCGACCCCGGCTGCCGTGTCGCCTGAGTCGCGCGGTTGTAGATCGAGGAGACATAGTCCTTGCCCCCGACCATCGCACGCACCGCGCCGTCGCGATCGAGGCTGACCAGAGCGCCCTGCGCTGCTCCGGGGGTGTTCGCGCGAATCGCATCGTCGGCGGCGCGCTGCATGCCGAGATCGAGTGTAGTCCACACTTCGAGCGGCGCATCGGTCTCGTCGATCAGCACTTCGAGCTGGGGCAGCGCCCAGTCGGTGAAATAGCGGACGCTGTTCTGCTTGGGTTCGGGCGCGAGCTTGACGAGGCGCGGATCGGTCGCCTCGGCGGTCGCCTCGCTGATCTTGCCGGTCTCCGCCATCACCTTGAGCACCACGCTCGCGCGGCCGACCGCGGCTTCGGCATCGGCGGTGGGCGAATAATGCGAAGGCGCCTTGACCAGCCCGGCGATGATCGCCGCCTCGGCAAGCGACAGCCGGTCAGCCGAATGGCCGAAGAATTTGCGGCTGGCGGCATCGATCCCATAGGCGCCGCCGCCGAAATAGACCTTGTTCAGATAGAGCTCGAGAATCTGGTCCTTGGTGAACTTGCGCTCCATCGCGAGCGCCAGCACGGCTTCGCGAAGTTTGCGCATGTACGATCGGTTTGATGACAGGAAAACGTTTCGCGCGAGCTGCTGGGTGATCGTCGAAACCGCGCTCACCCGTCCCTTGCGGTCCAGGCTGTTGCTGATCCCGCGCGCGATGCCCCACGGATCCACGCCCCAGTGCGATTCGAAGCGACGATCCTCCACCGCGATCATCGCGTCCTTCATCTGCTGCGGAATCTTGTCGTAGCTGATCCATTCGCCATAGCTCGGCCCCATCGAGACCAGCACCGTGCCGTCCACGGCGTGGACGCGGATCATCTGGCCGTTGGGCGAGGATTTGAGCTCTTCGAAGGTCGGCAGCGACGAGCGCGTCGAAAAGACGGCGATCAGCAGCGCGATGAAGGCGAGCAGGCCAAAGCCCGCCGCGCCGATGCCGCCCCAGAAGCCGATCCGCTTCCATTTGGCTGAATCGCGCCACCAGGGCTTGCTGCGGATGATGACGGGAAGGTTTGAGGCCACGGCGGGGGATTAAGCCCTAATGTTACGGCCCACAAGCGCGGGCGGATCAGCGCGCAATTAGCCCGCCGCCCGTTTCAATCGCGTGAACGGAAATCCATGCTCACCGAATTGATGCAATAGCGCAGCCCGGTCGGTGGCGGGCCATCGGGGAACACATGCCCCTGATGCCCGTCGCAGCGCGCGCAGCGGACTTCGACTCGGGTCATCCCGTGGCTGGTATCGGCATGCTCGACCACATTTTCGGGCGCGATCGGATTGGTGAAGCTCGGCCATCCGGATCCAGAATCGAACTTGTCGGCGCTGTCGAACAATTCGAGCTTGCAGCCCGCGCACAGATAGACGCCGTCCGCCTTGTTATCGGTGAAGCGTCCGGCAAAGGCGCGCTCGGTGCCGGCTTCGCGCAGCACATGATATTGCTCGGGCGTGAGCCGCTTGCGCCACTCCGATTCGGACAGGTTCAGATGCTCCATGGTGCAAGCATGTGTGCCTCCGCACCCGCTTCGTCAATCCGAGTTTGTAACGGGCCGGATCGATCCGCCGCGCTCCTTCAGCTGGCGCTTGAGCACATCCGGGGCCGGGGCCCAGAGGAATCCGAAGCTCACCGCACCGCGCTTGCTCTCCACCGCATGATGGAGCCGGTGCGCCTGCACGATCCGCTTCATGTAAGGCGAGCGCGCCACATAGCGGTGGGGCAGGCGCTGATGGACGATAATGTCATGGAATCCGAAATAGATCGCGCCATAGCCCGCAATCCCCGCGCCGATCCACGCAAAGCCAGGCCACCAGCCCAGATGGACGCCGCCATAAAGCAGCACGATCGAGGGCAGCGCAAAGATCACCGCGTAGAGATCGTTGAGTTCCCAATTGCCGGTGCGCGGGCGATGATGGCTGGCGTGGAGAAACCAGCCGGGTCCGTGCATCACCCAGCGATGCATCACATACGCAAAGCCCTCCATCGCAAGGAGAGTCGCCAGAAACAGAAGCAGGCCGGACGCGATGTGCATCCTCTATATATAGCTAAGCTTTGCTGCACCTGCGAGGCCGAAGGGGTGGATTCGGCTCTTCGGCTGTGCTTTAGGCGAGCCACATTCCCGATCTTCGAAAAGCAAGGGTGCGTTTCCCATGAACATTCACGAATATCAGGCCAAGGAATTGCTGGCCAAGTACGGCGCGCCGATCGCAGCCGGCCACGCTGCCTTCACGGTGGAAGAAGCGGTGGAAGCCGCCAAGCAGCTTCCCGGGCCGCTTTATGTCGTGAAATCGCAGATTCATGCGGGCGGTCGCGGCAAGGGCAAGTTCAAGGAACTGGCTCCTGAGGCGAAGGGCGGCGTTCGCCTTGCCTTCAGCCTCGATGAGGTGCGCGCGCACGCGGCCGACATGCTGGGCAACACGCTGGTGACGGTGCAGACCGGCGAGGCGGGCAAGCAGGTGAACCGCCTATACATCACCGATGGCGCGGACATCGCCAAGGAATTCTACCTCGCATTGCTCGTCGATCGCACGAGCAGCCGCATCGCCTTCGTCGTCTCGACCGAGGGCGGCATGGACATCGAGGAAGTCGCGCATTCGACCCCCGAGAAGATCCACACCTTCAGCGTCGATCCCGCGACCGGCTTCATGCCGCATCACGGCCGTGCGGTCGCCAACGCACTGGGCCTGAAGGGCGACCAGGCCAAGCAGGCCGCCAAGGTGGCCGGCGCGCTGTATAAGGCATTCGAGGCGACCGACGCCTCGCAGATCGAGATCAACCCGCTCGCGCTCACCGAGCAGGGCAATCTCCTCGTGCTCGACGCCAAGGTCGGCTTCGACGGCAATGCGCTGTTCCGCCACAAGGACCTGATGGAGCTGCGCGACGAGACCGAGGAAGATCCGGCCGAGCTGGAAGCCTCGAAGTACGACCTCGCCTATATCAAGCTCGACGGCGATATCGGCTGCATGGTCAACGGCGCCGGCCTCGCCATGGCGACGATGGATATCATCAAGCTCAACGGCATGTTCCCGGCCAACTTCCTCGACGTGGGCGGCGGCGCGAACAAGGAGAAGGTGACGGCGGCGTTCAAGATCATCCTCAAGGATCCGAACGTGAAGGGCATCCTGGTCAACATCTTCGGCGGCATCATGCGCTGCGACATCATCGCAGAGGGTATCGTCGCCGCGGCCAAGGAAGTGAACCTCTCGGTTCCGCTGGTCGTCCGCCTCGAAGGCACCAACGTCCAGCAGGGCAAGGACATTCTCGCCAATTCGGGCCTGCCGATCGTGGCGGCCAACGATCTCGGCGACGCGGCGGAGAAGATCGTCGCGGAAGTGAAGCAGGTGGCCTGAGCCTGCCCCTCCCCAGGAACGGTTCGGAGCATAGGAGAGTGGCATGAAGGTCTTGGTACCGGTCAAGCGAGTGCTTGATTACAATGTGAAGCCGCGTGTGAAGGCGGATGGGACGGGCGTCGATCTGGCGAACGTGAAGATGAGCATGAACCCGTTCGACGAGATAGCGGTGGAAGAAGCGATCCGCCTGAAGGAAAAGGGCGCGGCCAGCGAAGTGGTGGTGGTGACGATCGGCGTGGCCAAGGCCGAGACCGACGTGCTGCTCACCGCGCGCGCCATGGGCGCGGACCGTGCGATCCTGATCGCGACCGATGACGAGGTCGAGCCGCTGGGCGTCGCCAAGCTGCTGAAGGCGGTGTGCGACGAGGAGCAGCCGGGCCTGGTGATCCTGGGCAAGCAGGCGATCGACGATGACAGCAACCAGACCGGCCAGATGCTGGCGGCCCTGCTCGGCTGGCCGCAGGGCACGTTCGCGTCGAAGGTTGAAGTGAATGGCGACCGCGTTGCCGTCACCCGCGAAGTCGATGGCGGTCTCGAAACCGTCGATCTCAAGATCCCCGCGATCGTGACCACCGATCTTCGCCTCAACGAGCCGCGCTATGCGACGCTGCCGAACATCATGAAGGCCAAGTCCAAGCCGGTCGCGAAGAAGACGGTCGCGGATTACGGCGTGGACGTGAGCCTGCGGCTCAAGACGCTCAAGGTGGTCGAGCCTGCCAAGCGCTCGGCCGGCATCAAGGTGCCCGACGTGGATACGCTGGTTGCGAAGCTCAAGGAAATGGGAGTCGCCAAATGAAGACGCTCGTCTGGGTCGAACACGACAACGCATCCGTCAAGGACGCTACCCTCGCCGTCGTCACGGCGGCTGCGAAGCTGGGCGAAGTGCACCTCCTCGTCGCCGGTTCGGGCTGCGCTGCGGTTGCCGCTGAAGCCGCGAAGATCGCAGGCGTCGGCAAGGTCCACCTGGCCGACGATGCCAGCCTCGCCAATGCGCTGGCCGAGAACGCAGCGCCGCTGATCGCCGGGCTGATGGACAGCCATGACGCCGTGCTGTTCCCCGCCACCTCGAACGGCAAGAACATCGCGCCGCGCGTCGCGGCCCTGCTCGACGTGATGCAGATCAGCGACATCCTGTCGGTCGAGAGCGCCGACACGTTCACGCGCCCGATCTATGCGGGCAATGCGATCGCCACCGTGCAGACCAGCGACAAGAAGCTGGTGATCACCGTGCGCGGCACCGCCTTCGCCAAGGCGGACGCGACCGGCGGCAGCGGCACGGTGGAAGCCGTCAGCGGTGCCAGCGATGCAGGCATCTCGAAGTTCGTAAGCGCGGAGATCGCCAAGTCCGAACGCCCCGAGCTGACCAGCGCCAAGGTGATCGTCTCGGGCGGCCGCGCGCTCCAGAACAGCGAGAACTTCCACTCGATCATCGAGCCGCTTGCCGACAAGCTCGGTGCCGCGGTCGGCGCATCGCGCGCCGCGGTCGATGCAGGCTATGTGCCCAACGACTATCAGGTCGGCCAGACCGGCAAGATCGTCGCGCCCGAGGTCTATATCGCGGTCGGCATCTCCGGCGCGATCCAGCATCTCGCTGGCATGAAGGACTCCAAGACGATCATCGCGATCAACAAGGACGAAGACGCCCCGATCTTCCAGGTCGCAGACATCGGCCTGGTCGGCGACCTGTTCAAGATCGTCCCGGAGCTGACCGAGAAGCTCTGAGGCTATCTTGAATCTCGAGGAACATGGGGCGGCGCACCTTCGCGGGGGCGCCGCCCCTTTTCTTTCGGTTCTGGAGCGCTTGATTGCCGGGCTCCCGCAGGATCGAGCCGGCCTGCGGCTTCGCGATATTCCCGGTCTGGCCGATCTGCTCAGTGCCGATTCGTTGGGAGCGGCAGTGCCCGGGCACCGGCCGGTACGCGCGATCCTGTTCGACAAGAGCGCCTTCGCCAACTGGGCACTTGGCTGGCACCAGGATCGAACGATCGCTGTCCGCACACGAGCGGAAGTCTCCGGCTTCGGGCCGTGGTCGATCAAGGCGGGCATGGCGCATGTCGAACCGCCCTTCGCGATCATCGAGCGCATGCGGACGGTCCGCGTGCATCTCGACGACGTGGATGCGGACAATGCCCCCTTGTTGATCGCACCCGGCTCGCATCGGCTTGGACGCATCGTCGAATCGGAAGTGGATGCGGTTGCCGCGAATTGCGGGGCGCACGAATGCCTGGCCGAGCGTGGCGATATCTGGCTTTACGCCACGCCGATTCTCCATGCTTCGGCGGCTGCCAGCACGCCGCGCCGTCGCCGCGTGCTACAGATCGACTTCTCCGCCGAGCGGCTTCCCGACCCGTTGGAGTGGCTCGGCATTTGAAGCCAGCCGCAGCACCGCAAATCCCGCCAGCGCCGAGAGCAGCGACCCCGCCAGCACCCCGATCTTGACCTGATCGACCAGTTCGGGATGGGTGGGGAATGCCAGTCCACCGATGAACAGGCTCATCGTGAAGCCGATCCCGGCGAGCAGGCTCATCCCGTAAAGCTGGGTCCAGCTCGCCTCGGGACGGGGCGCGACGCGCAGACGGGTGGCGATCCAGATACTGGCGAAGATACCGATCTGCTTGCCCGCGAACAGCCCGAGCAGGATCGCCAGCGGCAGCGGTGCCAGCAGGATCGCCGGGCTCAGTCCCGCGAACGAAACCCCCGCATTGGCGAATCCGAACAGCGGCACGATCGCAAAGGCGACCCAGGGATTGAGGATGCGCTCCAGCCGGTGCGACGCGGGCGCGGGAATCGTCATCGCGGCGGCCACGCCGGCCACCGTCGCATGGACGCCGGAGCCATAGACGAACAGCCAAAGCACCACCGCCAGCGTGAGATAGACCGGCAGCCGCTGCACCCCCATCCGCTTGCACACCTGCATCCATCCCAGCACCAGCATCGCGCCGACCAGCAAGGTCAGGTTGAGCTTGGCGGTATAGGCGAGCGCGATGATGGCGACCGCGCCGAGATCGTCGACGATCGCGATGGTGGTGAGCAAAAGCTTGAGCGAAGGTGGCGCGTGCCGCCCGAGGATCGCGAGCAGCCCCATCGCGAAGGCGATGTCGGTTGCGGCGGGAATCGCCCAGCCGCGGGACAGATCGGGGCTGGCGCTGGTGATCGCGAGATAGATCGCCGCAGGCACCGCCATCCCTGCGGCGGCTGCAATCACCGGCAGGCGGCGCTGCTCGCGCGTGGCCAGCCGCCCGCCCGCGAATTCCGATTTGATCTCCAGCCCGACGAGCAGGAAGAAGATCGCCATCAGCGCATCGTTGACCCAGGCATGGACCGTGAGCGGCCCCGCCTGCGCGTGGAGCGTGTGGAAATAGAGGTCCGCCAGCGGCGAATTGGCGATCACCAGCGCGAGCGCCGACGCCGCCATCAGCACGATGCCGCCCGCTGCCTCGCTTGCGATGAAGTCGCGGCTGCGGGCGGTCAGGCGGTTCATGCCTTGGCGAGTGCTTCGGCGATCAGCTTGCGGCTGTTCCCGACGCCATAGAGCGCGATGAAGCTGCCCATGCGCGGCCCCTGCTCGGAGCCCAGCAGCGTCTCGTACAAGGTCTTGAACCAGTCGCGCAGCTTTTCCTTGCCGAAGCGCGTCTTGCCGATCTCATAGACCGCGTTTTGCAGGTCCTCGGCAGAAGCGCCCTCGCCCAGCGTCACCAGTTCGGCATCGAGATCGCGTAGCGCGTCGATCTCGACCCCCGATGGTGCCCGGCGCACGGGCTTTTCCGCCACGTCGCGGACATAGGCCAACGCGTAATCGATCAGCGAGTCGAGCGCCGGATAGGTATCGGGCGAGGCATCAGGCACGTAATTCGCCAGATAGCCCCAGACCTGCGCCTTGGTCGCCTCGCCCATCACCCCGACCAGGTTGAGCAGCAGGCCGAAGGTGACCGGCAGCGTTTCCGCGGGCGGCATGCCATGATGGATATGGTGGACCGGATTGCCGAGCCGCTGGGGGATTTCCTGCGCCGGATAATTGGCGCGAAACTGCCAGTAATCGTCGATCGCGCGCGGGATCAGGCCGAGGTGCAGTGCCTTGGCCTTTTTGGGCTCGCGGTAGATGTAGAAAGCGAGGCTCTCGTCGGGGCCATAGGTCAGCCATTGCTCGATCGACAGGCCATTTCCCTTGGACTTGGAGATCTTCTCGCCCTTGGCGTCGAGGAACAGCTCATAGATCAGCCCCTCGGGCTTACGACCGCCGAGGATCTGGGCGATCTTGCCGCCGAGCACGCCCGAATCGATCAGATCCTTGCCGTACATCTCGTAATCGACGCCGAGCGCGGCCCAGCGCATGCCCCAATCGGGCTTCCACTGGAGCTTGGCCTGGCCGCCGAAGATCGACTGTTCGATCGTCTCGCCTTCATCTTCGAAGCGGATGATCCCGGCCTCGGCATCGACGACCTCGACCGGCACCTGAAGCACAATTCCGCTCTTGGGGCTGACCGGCAGCACCGGCGAATAGGTCGCCTGGCGCTCGGCGCGCAGGGTCGGCAGCATCAGGGCCATGATCGCGTCATAGTTGCGCAGCACCGCGCGCAGCGTCTCGTCGAAACGGCCGCTGGCATAATAATCGGTCGATGAGGCGAATTCATATTCGAAGCCGAAGCGATCGAGGAATTCGCGCAGCATCGCATTGTTGTGCGCGGCGAAGCTTTCGAACTTGCCGAACGGATCGGGGATGCGGCTGAGCGGCTTGCCGAGATGCTCGGCCAGCATCTCCTTGTTCGGCACATTGTCCGGAACCTTGCGCAGCCCGTCCATGTCGTCGCTGAACGCGATCAGGCGCGTCGCCAGCCCGGTCATCTCCTCATAGGCCTTGCGGACCATGGTGGTGCGCAGCACTTCCTGGAAGGTGCCGATATGCGGCAGCCCCGACGGGCCATAGCCGGTCTCGAACAGCATCGGCGCGCCGCCCGGTTTACCGTCCGGATATCGCTTCAAAAGCTTGCGGGCCTCCTCATAGGGCCAGGCCTTGGATTCGAGAGCGGCTGCGCGGAGGGCTTCGGTGTCGGTCATGATGCGGAAAGCGTTTGGCGGCTCGGGCGGCGAATCGCAAACTTGTTCTGCCGGCAGCCGATTTGACGCGCTTGACTCCGTATCATGGTACGGAGGCTATGACATGATTCGCCCGCTCCCGGGCACAGGAGAAAGACGATGACTCAGATGATCGAAACCGATTCGGCCGCCACCCGCTGCACCTGCGTACGCTGCACCTGCAGCGATTGCGGCTGCTGAGCAGCTGAGGGGCCGCTTCCGGTTGCGGGCGCGGCCCCTTTCGCGCGTAAGGACCCGGCGCAGGCGGCGCTACAGCGCGCCAACCACCCAGGTGATCGCCTTTTTGTGAATCTCCAGAATGCCGCCGATGACGTGGCTCAGCACCGTGGTGCTCAGTTCGTCTTCGGTGCTGACCGCGACGGCAATCTTTCCATCCTGCACCTCCACCGCGACATAGAAGGGATCGGGCTCGACGAAACTCGGCGTCTTGCGATGGATGACATAGGCGTCCGATCCTTCGATCTGGACCAGCAGCGCCGCAAAGTCGGGCCGTTCGAGTCTGCCCCATTCGGTCGATGTGAGCTGGAAATAGCCGCTTTTGTCGACGTCGCGGCCATCGGCATGTCCGTGAATCCGGAAACGGACGAAGGTGTTGATGATCTCATCGGTGCTGAACGTGTTGGTCGAGTGATGCGATATCTTGGCGATCGTCCGCGAATGCGCGGGGTCGATATCGTACCAACCCTGCCGCTTCATCGCCGCTTCATAGCGGTTCGGTGCCGAATGGCTGCTGCTGATCGACGATGTCTTGGTGTTCTCGACGCCCGTCACCGTGAAGGTCAGGCCCTCGCTGATCGATGACAGATGCAATTTCATGCTGAGCGCGGCTAACGGCATGATCCCTCCCCCGAGAAGCACGTGGCCATGGCAGGTCCAACGGAGCCTCGAAGGGGAAGCGGGTCAACGGGTTTAGCATCCGAAATGAGCGCTAAACGGTGTCGCGATCCGTGGATTCCACGCTGTTCGATCGGAACGAAAAGTGTACGAACGGGCTATGGCGACTGGTAATCCCTACCCCGCATTGCACGCGAGCCATGGCGGCGTCTGGATCGCGACCGCAGAGGAGACGCGCGCCGTCAGCCGGGGCGAGGCGATCCGGATCGCGGCGGATACGCCGGTGATCCTGCTCAATGCGCCGCTGATCGGGCAGCGGCTGGGGCATCCCGAGCTGAACGGACTCGATCTGCTCGAGCTCTTCGCCTTTCTGCGCCCGGCGCGTTTCATGGTGCCCACGCCGAAGGGGCTGGCGCGCGCGGCGGGGCTGGAGGCGCCCGGGCAGGATTCGGAAATCGCCGGCTTCCTGTGCCGGGCAGCGGAGGCATTGCTGGCCATCCCGCAGGGCGACTGGCCCGAACGCGAGGGCGCGTGGAATGCGGTCCAGTCGCTATACCGGCTGCGCTGGCCCTGGGCGCCTATGGTCAGCCAGGTCGTGGCGAAGCCTGCCGAGCATGAGCGCTGGCTGTTCTCGCGGCTGCCCGAATGGGAGGAGAAGCCTCCCCGCGCCGCGCCCCGCACCGTCAGCCTGAGCGAGGCGGATATTGCCGAGCGGCTGGCAGCGCTGACCGGTGCGGGCGCCGAGCGTCGCCAGGGCCAACGCGATTTCGCCGCGGCGGCGGCGGGCGCCTTCGCCCCGCGCGACATGCGCGACTCGCCCAATCTGGTGCTGGCCGAGGCGGGCACCGGCATCGGCAAGACGCTCGGCTATCTCGCCCCCGCCTCGCTCTGGGCAGCCCAGGCCGAAGGCGCGGTGTGGGTATCGACTTTTACCAAGGCGCTCCAGCGCCAGCTCGCGCATGAGACCGAGCGGCTGTTCCCCGACGAAGCCGTCCGCAAGCAGCGTATCGTCACGCGCAAGGGGCGCGAGAATTATGTCTGCCTGCTCAATCTGGAGGACGCGCTGCAGGGCGGATTCGCCAGGCGCGCCGCGATCCTCGCGCAACTGGTCGCGCGCTGGGCGGCGTACACGGCAGATGGCGACATGATCGGCGGCGACCTGCCTGGCTGGCTCCCCACCCTCTTTCGCCGCAACGGATCGACCGCGCTGACCGATCGGCGCGGCGAGTGCATCTATGCCGGCTGCCCGCATTACCGGAAATGCTTCATCAAGCGCGCCGCCCGTGCCAGCGCCGATGCCGATATCGTCATCGCCAATCATGCGCTGGTGATGGTCAACGCCGCGCGCGGGCGCGAGGCGGCGAACCGCCCAACGCGCTATGTGTTCGACGAAGGCCATCATCTCTTCGACGCGGCGGATGCGATGTTCTCCGCCGCGCTTACCGGACAGGAGGCGATCGAGATCCGCCGCTGGGTCACCGGCCCCGAATCGGGCGCGCGGGGAAGGCGGCGCGGCCTGGCGGCGCGGCTCTCGGATGTCGCCAGCTATGACGAGGAGGGCGGCCGGGCGATCGGCGAAGCGGTCGAGGCGGCGCATCAATTGCCGAGCGACGGCTGGCTCCGGCGATTGAACGAAGGCGATCCCTTCGGCCCCGTCGAGCGGCTGCTCGCGGCGGTGCGCGGGCTCGTCTATGCGCGTGACACCAATGGCTCGGGTGACGCGGGCTATGGCCTGGAAACCGAGCTGGCCGAGCCCGATCCCGCGCTGGTCGAGGCGGCAGGTCCGGCCGCCGCTGCGCTCGATGCGCTGATGCGTCCGCTGGTGACGCTTGGCCGCCGCCTCGAAGCTGTGCTGGCCGAAGCGCCCGACTGGATGGACGGCCCGGCGCGTGCGCGGATCGAAGGGGCCATCGCCTCGCTCGGCTGGCGCACCGATACGGTGGGCGCATGGCTCGCGCTGATCGCGCGGATCGGCGGGCCTGCCGATGCGGAGTATGTCGATTGGCTCGCGGTCGATCGCGTCGAGGGACGCGAATATGATGTCGGGCTCCATCGGCACTGGCTCGATCCGTCCAAGCCGTTCGCCCGGACGGTGCTTGAGCCTGCGCATGGCGCGCTCATCACTTCGGCGACCTTGCGCGCGGGCGGCGATTGGGATGTCGCGGAAGCACGCACCGGCGCCTCGCATCTCCCGCGCGCGGCGCAGCGCTTCGAAGCGGTCAGCCCCTTCGATTATGCCGGGCAGGCCGAAGTGCTGATCGTCACCGATGTGAAGCGCGGCGATCTGCCCGCGCTCGCCAATGCCTATGCCCGGCTGATCCTGGCGGCGGAGGGCGGGACGCTCGGGCTGTTCACCGCGATCCGGCGATTGCGCGCGGTGCATGCCCGCATCGCCGACCGGCTGGCGCGCGAAGGGCTGCCCTTGCTCGCCCAGCATGTCGATCCGATCGACACCGGCACGCTGGTCGATATCTTCCGCGATGATCCGCGCGCATCGCTGATCGGCACCGATGCCTTGCGCGACGGAGTCGATGTACCCGGTCATTCGCTGCGGCTGGTGGTGATGGAAGGCGTACCCTGGCCCAAGCCGACGGTGCTTCACGCGGCGCGGCGGCTGGCGGGCGGCGGCTCCGCTTTCGACGACCGGATCGTGCGCGCGCGGCTGGCGCAGGCGTTTGGCCGGCTGATCCGCCGCGCCGACGATCGCGGCACGTTCGTATTGCTATCCGCCGCCAGCCCCTCACGGCTGCTGGATGCCTTTCCGCCCGGCACGCCGGTATCGCGCGTAACGCTTGATGAAGCGGTCGAGCGGGTTCGACTTTCCTTGGACACACGCTTGCGGCATGAGGCCCCCGCCAACCTCGCTATCGGACGCCCATGAAGACGCTTACGCTGCTCCGCCATGCCAAATCAGGTTGGGACGATCCCGTCTCACGCGATTTCGATCGGCCGCTCAATCCCAAGGGGCAGCGCGCGGCGGCGATGATGGGCCGCCACATGCGCGCATTGGCGCTCGAATTCGATCATGTCGTCGCCTCGCCCGCAGTGCGCGTCAAGGAAACGCTCGAGCATCTCGCGAGCGGCTATGGCAGCGATCTCGCGCCCGCATGGGACCAGCGGCTCTATCTTGCTTCGGCGGGGACCCTGCTCGATCTGGTCCGCGAGCTGCCCCAGGGTGCGGAACGGGTGCTGCTCACCGGACATAATCCCGGGCTGGAAGAGCTGGTGCTGATGCTGGTTCCCGACGATCGCAATCCAGCGCGCGACGATGTCGAGATCAAGTTCCCCACCGCGAGCCTCGCCGAGATGCGTTTCGCCGTCGACGATTGGGAAAAGATCTCGCCGGGCAGGGGCGAGCTGGTTCGATTCGTTCGGCCGCGCGATCTGGACCCCAGCCTGGGCCCTGACACTCCCTGAGGGTTGGGCGGCACCCGCCCGTTGGCGTTCCGGACCTAAGCGTCTTCCTCCAGCGCCTGCACTAGCGCGTCGCGAATGGCGCGGAAGGTTTCGGCGCTACTGCGGCCGCCGCGTTTGCCTGCTGATCGGCCGCCTTTCTCTTCGGCCAGCAGCTTCTGGACACCGCGTATCGTATACCCCTGATTGGACAGCAGGTCGTGGATGCGGCGCACCAGCGCCACATCGTCGGGGCGGTAATAGCGGCGATTGCCGGCGCGCGTGAGCGGCCTGAGCTGGGGAAAGCGCGTTTCCCAATAACGCAGGATATGCTGCGGACGCCCGATCTCCTGGGCCAGTTCGCCGATGGTGCGTAGCGCGCCAGCGGCCTTTTCGGACGCCGGCCTCATTCCGACCCTCAGCCCGCCGCGACGATGCGGTCCCGCATCATCTGGCTAGCGCGGAAAGTGAGCACCCGGCGCGGCGCGATGGGAACCTCAACACCGGTCTTGGGATTACGCCCGATGCGCTCACCCTTGTCGCGAAGGATGAAGCTGCCAAAGCCGGAAATCTTGACGTTCTCGCCCTTCGACAGGCCTTCGCACATATGACCAAGGATCTGTTCGACGATCCGCGCAGCGTCTGCGCGCGAGAGGCCTACTTCGCGATGCAGCGATTCCGCCAGATCTGCTCTAGTCAGCGTGCCAGCAGCCGACATCGCGGCCTACCCCCCAAATTGATCTACATTGATGCTTGCCTAGCAGATGTTGACCACCCGGCAAACGAGAACATTACGCGACAGAAACAATAATCGCATTTTCGTGCAATAATCTGAGCTTAAAACCGTACGACCGCCGCGCCCCACGTGAATCCACCCCCCATCGCTTCGAGAACGATAAGGTCGTTGGCTTTGATTCGGCCATCGCGAACGGCGGTGTCGAGCGCGAGCGGAACCGATGCGGCAGAGGTGTTGGCGTGCTGATCGACCGTGACGATCACCTTTTCGGGGGCGAGTCCCAGCTTGCGCGCGGTGGCATCCAGAATGCGGGCATTGGCCTGGTGCGGCACCACCCAATCCACCTGCGCGGCGGCGAGCCCTGCGGCGGCGAGCGATTCCTCCATCACCGAGGCTAGATTGACCACGGCGTGGCGGAATACCTCGCGGCCCTTCATCCGCACCTTGCCGACGGTTCCCGTGGTCGATGGGCCTCCATCGACATAGAGGAGCTCGTTGTGCCGCCCATCGGCGTGCAGCCGGGTGGCGAGGATGCCGCGGCCCTGGCCCGCGTCGCTCTCCTGCGCGTCCAGCACGATCGCGCCGGCCCCGTCGCCAAACAGCACGCAGGTGGTGCGGTCTTCCCAGTCGAGGATCCGGCTGAAGGTTTCTGCGCCGATCACCAGCGCGCGCTTGTGGACGCCCGCGCGAATCATCGAGTCGGCCACCTGGAGCGCGTAGAGGAAGCCCGAGCACACCGCCGCGACGTCGAACGCAACGCAGTCGTCGATGCCGAGCGCGGCCTGTACCTTGGTCGCGCTGGCCGGGAAGGTCTGATCGGGAGTGGCGGTGGCGAGGATGATCAGGTCGATGCTCTGGGCATCCACGCCGGCGGCTGCCAGCGCGGCCTTGCAGGCGCCGGTGGCGAGCGTCGAGGTGGTTTCCTCAGGCGCGGCGACATAGCGGAAGCGAATGCCGGTGCGTTCGACGATCCACTCGTCGGTCGTATCGACTTGCTCCGCCAGCTCCGCGTTGGAAACCCGGCGCGCGGGCAATTGCGAGCCGGTGCCGATGATGACTGACCGAATCATGCCGCCTTCGCTTCAAAGTTACCGAGATCCTCGGCGATCCGGCGGTTGAGGTCGTCGCGCAGCATCTTGGCTGCGAAGCCGATCGCCGTATCCACGCCGATTTCGTTGGCGCTGCCATGGCTCTTCACGACGATGCCGTTGAGCCCGAGGAAGACCGCGCCATTATGGTTGTTGGGATCGAGATGGTGGCGCAGCAGCTCGGTGGCCGGGCGCGAGATCAGGAAGCCGATCTTCGAGCGCGTCGAGCTGGAAAAGGCGCGCTTGAGCAGATCGGCGACGAAGCGCGCCGTGCCCTCGACGGTCTTGAGCGCGATATTGCCCGAGAAACCGTCGCACACGATCACGTCGACATCGCCGCGCGAAAGCTTGTTGCCCTCGATAAAGCCGTGGAAGTCGAGCCGCAGATGATCGGCCGCGCGCAGCATCGCCGCGGCGTCGCGGATGTTCTGGTTGCCCTTCATCTCTTCGGTACCGATGTTGAGCAGGGCGACACGCGGGTTCGCCAGGTCGAGCGCGGTGCGCGCATAGGCTGCGCCCATCACGGCGAACTGCACCAGGTTGCGCGCATCGACTTCGGTATTGGCGCCCAGATCGAGCATCACCGAATCGTTTTCGCCGAGCGTCGGCATCAGCGCGGCCAGCGCGGGCCGGTCGATCCCGGGCATGGTCCGCAGCGACAGCTTGGCCATCGCCATCAGCGCGCCGGTATTGCCCGAAGATACGGCCGCGCCTGCGCGACCCTGCTTCACCAGATCGATGGCGATTCCCATCGAGGTCCGCTTGGCGCGGCGAAGCGCGGCACCGGGCTTCTCGTCCGCAGCCACGATTTCGGGCGCATGGACGATTTCCGACGCGGCGGTCAGGTTCGGATGGGTTTTCAGCCCCTCGCGGATCTGGGCTTCGTCGCCGACAAGGACGAATTCCATCCCCTCGAAGCGGCGGCGCGCACGCGCGACGCCCGCCAGCATGACGGCAATCCCCTCATCGCCGCCCATCGCATCGACGGCGATTCGCGAGGGATTAGTCATTCCGGCAGGCCCCGATGTGCGTGGTTCAGCCCTCGGCCGAGACGATCTCGCGGCCGTTATAATGGCCGCAGGCACCGCACAGGTTGTGCGGGCGCTTGAGCTCGCCGCAATTCGGGCATTCCTGGAATGCGGCCACGGTCAGCGAGTCGTGCGACCGGCGCATGCCCCGCTTCGAGGGCGAGGTCTTTCTCTTAGGGACGGCCATTTCGGCACCTTTTCACGAACAAAACAGAATCAAAAGCCGCGATACGCCGCCATTGCCTTTCGGGCAAGCGCCAGCATGGCCGGCGCTCGCCGGACCGGCGGACTGGTCACGAAGCGAGCCGCGCCTATAGCGATTCTTGCCGCGCTTGCAAGGCTGTGTAGGGTGCGCGGCGTAAAGAGGGACCCAGAACATGATCTTGCTGCCTGTGACTTTGACCGCCGCCGCGGCCGCCGCGTTCATCAATTTCTGGCTGGGGCTGCGTGTCGCCCGAATCCGCACGGCCGAGAAGATATCGGTGGGGGATGGCGGCAATCTGCGGCTGATCGCGCGGATGCGGGCCCAGCTCAACTTCGCCGAATATACGCCGATCGTGCTGATTCTGCTCGGCCTGGTCGAGCTGGCGCGCGGGTCGAACCTGTATCTGTGGATCGTCGCGCTGGTCTATGTGATCGGGCGCGTGCTCCACGGCTTCGGCATGGACGGCGTGCGCGCGGGGCGCGAGATCGGCACCGCCACGACGATGCTGACGATGATCGGCCTCGCCGTTTATGCCGCGCTTATCACGTACGGCGTGGCCTGAAGCAGGGTTGCGGCCCCTCCCCGTGCGGGAGGGGCCGCAAAGCCCTTATTCGGCGGTCGCCTTGACGATCTTGCCGGGATTGCGCGGCGGCTCGCCCTTGGGCAGCGCGTCGACCGCGTCCATGCCCGAGACGACTTCGCCCCAGACGGTGTATTGCCCGTCGAGGAAGGTCGCGTCGTCGAGGCAGATGAAGAACTGCGAATTGGCGGTGTTCGGATCCATCGTGCGCGCCATCGAGCAGACGCCGCGATTGTGCGGCTCGCGGCTGAACTCGGCCTTGAGGTTGGGCTTGTCCGAGCCCGACATGCCGGTGCCCGTCGGATCGCCGCCCTGCGCCATGAAGCCGTCGATCACGCGGTGGAAGATCACGCCGTCATAAAAGCCTTCATTGGCAAGCGTCGCGATGCGCTCGACATGCGCGGGCGCCAGATCGGGGCGCAGCTTGATTTCAACCTCGCCGGTGTCGAGCGTGAGGTTCAGCTTGGTGAATTCGGTCACGGGGTGCTCCTGCAAATGTTGGCGCGCACCTAAGCCCGCCGGACCCGACTTGCAAATCATGGGTTAGAATGGCAGCGGCGCATTGTGGTTGTGGCGCCCGCCCGCCACAGACCGGGAAGCGCCAGCCAAGGGAGGTCGGACGTGAGCGAGACCGAACTGTTCGATGCCGCGTCCGCGCCCGAAAGCGAGCTGGACGAGGATGATCGCCTGAAGCCCGCCTTTGTCAGCGCGGTGCTCGAAGCGGTCGATGCCGGTGACTTCGAAGCCGCGCATGCTCTGGTCGAGCCGCTCCATCCGGCAGACATCGCCGATCTCGTCGAGCTTTCCCCGTCCGAAGACCGGCCCGCTCTGGTCTCTGCAATCGCCGACCTGATCGACGGCGACGTGCTGGCGGAGATGAACGACTATGTCCGCGAGGTGCTCGTCGATGCGCTCACCGCGGCGCAGGTCGCGGATCTCGCGTCGGAGATGGATACCGACGACGCCGTCGCGATCATCGAGGATATGGAGCCGGAGGACCAGCGCGAGGTCCTGAAAGCGCTCGATCCAGACGATCGCGCCGCGATCGAGGAAGCGCTTTCCTATCCCGAGGAGACTGCCGGCCGCCTGATGCAGCGCGGGCTGATCGCGGTGCCGGAGCATTGGTCGGTCGGCGACGTGCTCGATTTCCTGCGCGGCGAGGAGGAACTGCCCACCGACTTCTGGGAGATCTTCGTCGTCGATCCGGCGCACAAGCCGGTGGGCACCTGCGCGCTTTCCTGGATTCTGCGCACCCCGCGCGTGGTCAGGATCGCCGACGTCATGAAGCGCGAGCAGACGCTGATCCCGGTCGATATGGATCAGGAGGAAGTCGCGCTCCGCTTCCAGAAATATGCCTTGATCTCCGCCGCCGTCGTCGATCCCAATGGCCGGCTGGTGGGCGTCATCACCGTCGATGACGTGGTCCACATCATTTCCGAAGAAGCGGGCGAGGATATTCTGCGCCTCTCGGGCGCGGGCGAAGGCGACATCAACGAGCCGGTACTCGCGAGCTACAAGGGCCGCGTCCGCTGGCTGATCGCCAATCTGGGCACCGCGCTGATCGCCGCGACGATCATCACCCTGTTCGAAGGGACGATCAGCAAGATGGTCGCGCTGGCGGCGCTGATGCCGATCGTCGCGGGCGTCGGCGGCAATGCGGGGACGCAGACCATGGCGGTCACCGTGCGCGCGCTGGCGATGAACCAGCTCACCCAGTCGAACACGTGGCGCGCGATCCAGCGCGAGATATCGATCGCCTTGCTCAACGGGCTCACGGTGGCGCTGGTGATCGGCGCCGCCGTGGGCCTGTTCTACGGGCATCCGATGCTCGGCGCGGTGATCGCGGCGGCGATGATGGCGAATATCGTGATCGCGGGGCTGGCGGGCGTGATCGTGCCGCTCACGCTTGACCGCTTCCGGGCCGACCCCGCCGTCGCCTCCTCGGTGTTCGTGACCATGACGACCGATTCGATGGGCTTCTTCGTGTTCCTTGGACTGGCCACGATCAGCGGCCTGGTCGGTTGATCGCGCGCGTGCGCGCACCCAGATAGGCGGCGTGCCGCTCCATCTCACCAAAGTCGCCTTCGGGTGCGATTCGATCGATTATCTCGCCCAGCGCCTGGCCAGCCGTGGCGGCCCCTGGGGCCTGACGACGCGCTATCTGCCCAAGCGGCATGCGGAGATAGTGGAGGGCGGATCGCTGTTCTGGATCCTCAAGCACCAATTGATCGGCCGCACGCCGATCATCGGCTTTGGCGAGGCAGAGGGCGGGCGCACCGCGATTCTGATGGAGCCGCGGCTGATCCTCGTACACCCCCAGCCAAAGCGCGCGCATCAGGGCTGGCGCTATCTCGAAGCCGAACATGCCCCGCGGGATCTTGGCGAAGGCGGCGAAGGCGCGGACGAACTGCCCCCGGAGATGCTCGGCGAACTGGCCGCGATGGGGCTGGTGTAACATCGTCATCCCAGCGAAAGCCGGGATCTCAAGCGGCATGAGACCCCAGCTTTCGCTGGGGTGACGGCCTTTTAGTTCACCAGTTGTGGATAGGCGTTCCGGAACGCGGCGACCTTGGGCTTGTCCCAGCGCACGATGTAGGGATGGCTGGGGTTCCGCCAGAAAAAGTCCTGGTGATAGGCCTCTGCCGGGAAGAACTGCCCGGTTTCCAGCCTGGTGACGATCGGCCGCGGATAGGACTTGGCCTTGGTCAGCTGCGCGATATAGGCCGCCGCGACCCGGCGCTGCGCCGCGTCCTGCGGGAAGATCGCCGAACGATAGCTGGGTCCGGTATCCGGCCCCTGGCGGTTGAGCTGGGTGGGATCGTGCGCGATCGAGAAATAGACGCGCAGCAAGGTGCCATAGCTCACCTTGGCCGGATTATAGACGATGCGCACCGCTTCGGCATGGCCGGTCTTTTCGGTAGATACCTGCGGATAGGTCGCCGTCGCCTTCGTGCCTCCGGCATAGCCCGACGTGACCGAAGTCACGCCCTTCACCGATTGGAACACGGCCTCCATGCCCCAGAAGCATCCACCGGCGAGCACCGCGATCTGTTGGCCTTTCACGCCGGTCACGTCCTGCGCGGGCGCAGGGATGGGAACCGCGCGCTCCGCACCGGCGGAGGGCTGGACGAGCAACAGCGTGGCCCCGGTCAGGGCAGCGGCAGGAAGCGTCCATTTGAGCATGGACGCAAGATTGTGCAGCTATCGGCTCAGCGCAAGGCCGCGCATGCTTCCTGGATACGTCCGCATGCTTCGGTCAGGATCGCGTCGGACGTCGCGTAGCTGATCCGCAGCGCGGGCGAGAAGCCGAACGCCGCGCCGTGCACCGCCGCCACGCGCGCATCGTCGAGCAGATAATTGATCATCGCCTCGTCGCTGTCGATCAGCATGCCCTTTGGCGTGGTCTTGCCGATGAGCTGGCTGAACTCGGGATAGACGTAGAATGCGCCTTCCGGACGCGGGCAGTGCATGCCGTTGATCTGGTTGAGCATCGAGACGACAAGGTCGCGGCGGCCCTGGAACGCGGCAACGCGCTCTTTCAGGAAGCTCTGGTCGCCGTTGAGCGCGGCTACCGATGCGGCCTGCGAGATGCTGCACGGGTTCGAAGTCGATTGCGACTGGAGCTTGCCCATCGCCTTGATCAGCCACCCGGGACCGCCCGCATAGCCGATTCGCCAGCCGGTCATCGCATATGCCTTGGACACGCCATTGGCGGTCAGCGTGCGGTCATAGAGTGACGGGCAGACCTGGGCGATCGTGCAGAATTCGAAGCCGTCATACAGGATATGCTCGTACATATCGTCGGCATAGATCAGCACGTGCGGGTGGCGCTCCAGCACTTCGCCCAGCGCCTTCAGCTCGGCCTCGCTATAGGCGGCGCCGGTGGGGTTGGACGGCGAATTGAGCACGACCCACTTGGTCCTGGGCGTAATCGCCGCTTCGAGCTGCTCGGGCTTGAGCTTGTAGTTCTGCTCGGCGCCTGCGGAGACGAACACCGGCTTGCCCCCTGCGAACTCCACCACGTCGGGATAGCTCACCCAATAGGGTGCGGGCACGATCACTTCGTCGCCCGGATCGATCGTCGCGCAGAAGGCGTTGAACAAAGTATGCTTGCCGCCCGAATTCACGCTGATCTGCGCGGTGGTGTAAACCAATCCGTTGTCGCGCTGATACTTGGCGACGATCGCTTCCTTCAGCTCCGCCGTGCCGTCGACATTGGTGTATTTGGTCTGGCCCTTGCGGATCGCCTCGATCGCGGCTTCCTTCACGAAGTCGGGCGTGTCGAAATCGGGCTCGCCTGCGCCCAGGCCGATCACGTCGATCCCCTGGCGCTTGAGGTCTAGCACGCGGCTCGTCATCGCGAGCGTGGCGGAGGGCTGGATGCGGTTGAGCGCGGCGGAGGTCTGCATGGGCGCGCGACTAGCCCGCAAGCACTCGATCCGCAACTGTAACGGCTGAAACCAATCCGCGCACGGCGTTGCCCAGGAAGAAGCCGCCCTCCAGATCGGTGGGGACGAGGTCGCCTTCCACCGCGCGGCCCGATTCGATCAATTCGCCGCGCAGCACGCCGGGAAGCAGCCCGCGCCGGAGCGGCGGGGTGATCAGCACGCCGTCGCGCTCGACGAAGATCGAGGTGAAGCTGCCTTCGGTCAGATATCCGCCGGCATCGGTGTAGACCGTCTCGAAAGCGCCGGGCGCGCGCAGGTAAAGGCCGCGCCGGCTGGTCTTGTGGCGCAGGCGAAAATCGTCCGGCGCGCCTTGATGCGGGCGGATCGCGACTCGCACGGGGCGGTCGGGCGCGGGGGGCAAGGGCGCGATCCCGATCGCGATCGCGCCGGATGGGGATAGCAGCAGCCGCACCTTGGCGCCGTGGCGAAGGCGGAAGGTCGCGGCCTGCAGTTCGTTGCGCGCGGCGTGGCGGTCGAACTCGAAGCCGAACAATTGCGCGCTCGCCTTCATCCGCGCGAGGTGGCGCTCCAGCAGCGGCAAGCCCGCATCCGGATCGAACTTCATCGTCTCGATCAGGTCGAACGGCGTTTCGCCTGCGGTCACGAATGCGCCTTTGGCCAGGCATTCGGCCCATTCCTCACCCGCGTTCGAGTCGGCGACCACGCCCGATCCCAGCCCGAGCGTCGCCGTGCCATCCGCCAGCTTCAGGGTGCGGATCGCGACGTTGAACATCGCGTCGCCGTTCGCGTCGAGCCGCCCGATCGCGCCGGTATAGATGCCGCGCGCATCCTCCTCCACTTCGGCGATGATCTCCATCGCGCGCAGCTTCGGCGCGCCGGTGATCGAGCCGCAGGGAAAGAGCGCCGCCAGCGCATCGAGCGCGTCGAGTCCGGGGTCGAGCGTGGCTGTCACGGTCGAGACCATCTGGTGGACCGTCGGGTAATGCTCGACATGGAAAAGCTGTGGCACGGCGATGCTTCCCGCCGTCGCCACGCGGGCGAGATCGTTGCGCATCAGATCGACGATCATCAGGTTCTCGGCGCGCTGCTTGGGATCGGCGGCGAGCGCTTCGGCGGCCAGCCGGTCGCGCTCGGCATCCCTTTCGCGCACCGCCGTGCCCTTCATCGGCCGCGCGGTCAGCCTGCCGCCCTCCAGCGCGAAGAACAGCTCGGGCGAAAGCGACAGCAGCCATTGCTCCCCCGTCGCGATCAGCGCGCCATAGCCCGCGGCGGCGCGGCCGCGCAGCAGCGCGTAGAGCGCCTCGGGGCTGCCCGCGAAGGGCAGCTCGGCGCGGAAGGTCAGGTTCGCCTGATAGATGTCGCCCGCCTGGATCAGCGCCGAGACCCGGTTGAACTGCGCTTCGTAGCGCGCGCGGCTGATGCCGGGGCGCGGCGTACCTGCCCAGGCCCCGGCCGGATCGGGGAGGAGCGCCGCCGGATCCACGCGCTCATGCCGCTCGAACAGCCCGAACCACAGGCAGGGTCCTGCGCCTTCCTGCGCTTCGGCGCGCGGCTCCAGCCCCTTGCCCGCGTCATAGGTTAGGAACCCCGCTGCGTGCAGTCCGCGCCGCCGGGCCGATCGCAGCGCGTCCCATGCCGCTTCGATGCCGCCCGGCCCCTCGGCGCGCACGATTTCCACGGGATCGCGGTAGAGCCGCGCACCGGCGCCGCCCGGGCGCGCATCGTCAAGCAACACAAAGGGTGGTGTAAGCCCCATTGCATCGGAATGCAGCCGCGCGCGCCGTCGGGCAAGCCCATGTTGCCGCATGGGCGATCGCCGCCTATCTGGCAGGGATGCAAAACGCACCCATGCGCGCCGCGATCGTGCCGGTCACGCCGCTCCAGCAGAATTGCACGCTCCTGTGGTGCACCCAGACGATGCGCGGCGCGTTCGTCGATCCGGGCGGCGATCTGCCCAAGCTGCGCGCGGCGGCGCAGCAGCATGGCGTGACCATCGAAAAGATCCTGATCACCCATGGCCATATCGATCATTGCGGCTCGGCGGGCGAATTCGCGCAGGAACTCGGCGTGCCGATCGAGGGCCCGCACGAGGCCGATCGCTTCTGGATCGCGCGGCTCGAGGATGACGGCCGCAAATATGGCGTGCGCGGCATGCCGTTCGAGCCGGATCGCTGGCTCGCCGATGGCGATCAGGTGACCGTCGGCAATCTCACGCTCGATGTCTATCACTGCCCCGGCCACACGCCCGGCCATGTCGTTTTCCACCATCCCGAATCGAAATTCGCGACGGTGGGCGACGTGCTGTTCCAGGGATCGATCGGCCGCACCGATTTCCCGCTGGGCAATCATCAGGATCTGCTCGACGCGATCGTCACCAAGCTATGGCCGCTCGGCGGCGATACGGTCTTCGTCCCCGGCCATGGCCCCTTGAGCAACTTCGCGCATGAGCGCCGGACCAATCCCTATGTGAGCGATTCGGCGCTCGCTTAATCGGCTTCCGCGCCCAGCGCCTCGATCAGCCAGTCATGGAAGATGCGCACCGCCCGCTGGGTGAGCGCGCGCGGGCGGCAGCAGAACCAGTAGCTATACTGGCTCTCTACCGTCAGGTCGAAGAGCTGGACGAGCCGCGGATCCTGCGCCGCCTCGAAATGCGATTCGAGCATGAAGGCGACGCCGAGTCCCTGCGCGGCCGCCTCCAGCATCAGCGTGCCCGAATCGAAATGATCGATCGCCAGCGGCTCGAGCTCGGGCACCCCGGCGGCGGCGCGCCACGCGGTGAACGTCTCCACCATGTCGCGATGCACCAGCGCGGTGAGCTTCGACAATTGCTCGGGCCGGGTGATCGGATCGGGCCCTTCGAGCAGGCTCCGCGCGCCGATCACATGCACGCGGTTGCGATCCAGGCGGCGCGCATAGAGCCCGGGATCGACATCGCGCGCCAGCACGATCGCGGCGTCCAGCCCCTCGCCCAGCCGCGTCACGCCATAGCCGCCGGTATCCACGTCGAGGTGGAGTTCGGGATGCTTGCGCCGCAGCGCGGGCAGCTTGGGCATCAGCCGCTGGGTGGCGAACAGCGGCAGCACGCCCAGCCTCAGGCGGAGCAGTTCGGCACCGCTGGTCATCGTCTCGACCGCGTCGGTCATCGCGTCCAGCGCCGGGGCGATCGCGCTCAGCAGCCGCTCGCCATCATCGTTGAGCCGCAGCGCCTGATGCCGCCGCTCGAACAAGGGCTTGCCGATGAAGCGCTCGAGCGACTGGACGCGGCGGCTGAGCGCGGGGGACGAAAGCGCCAGTTCCTCGGCCGCCGCCTTGATCGAGCCAAGCCGTGCGACCTGCACAAAGGCTTCGATGGCGGTCAGGGGGGGAAGGCGGCGCATTCCATGTCTTTCTTGTGCGTTGCGTCATAAGCCGAGCGGCAGATTACGCGTCCCCCCGCACGCCTCCCCGCTAGGGAGCGACTATCATATGAGTTCGTTACGATTGCAAGGTTTGCATCCACACCCGTTTTATTTCGCACTTGCACAATAATCGGCCGGGCGGCACAAGGATCGGGCCTTTCAGGCATCCTCTCCTAAAACTTTCATACGGCCGTCCTTCGGGGCGGCCTTTTTTTTTGCGCGCCGGCCAAGGAAACAGCGAAGCAGTTTCGCGGCTCGAGGCGCGCACGGCCGGCGGCGCCAAAAGCGCCGGCCGACGGCGACGTGGCTTTGCCACGGCGCACCGCATCCCCTGATCCCCCCTCGTCATTCCGGAACCGTTTCCTATGTTACGCGCTTGCCCGTGACAGGAGAGAGCCGGAATGGCCGACGAAGAAGCCCAGATTCGCAAGTTGCAGGTGGCGAACGCCCGGCCCGAGGATAGCGGCCGCGGGCTCGCGCATATTCCGCGCGCCCTGATGGCGGCGCTCGGCCTTACCGAGGGCGATGTGATCGAAATCGTCGGCAAGCGCAGCACGCCTGCCCGCGCGGTTCTGCCCTATCCGGAGGATGAGGGCCTCGAAATCCTGCGAATCGACGGCCTCCAGCGCGCCAATGCCGGGATCGGCGCGGGCGATTATGTCGAGGTGCGCCGCGTGCAATCGAAACCGGCCACGCGCGTGGTGTTCGCTCCCGCACAGCAGAATCTGCGGCTCCAGGGTTCGGGCGAAGCGCTCAAGCGCAGCTTTTTCGGGCGTCCGCTGGCCCAGGGCGATGTCGTCGCCACCGCCGGCCAGCAGCGGATGGACAATGTGCCGCCGCACGTGGCCCAGCATCTGCGCGCGCCTGCTTATGCGCTCCAGGAAATCCGACTGGCGGTGATCCAGGCGAGCCCCAAGGGCATCGTCCATATCGACGAGAATACCGAGATCGAGCTGCGCCCCGAATATGAGGAGGCGAAGGAAAGCCGCCGCGCCGATGTCACCTATGACGATATCGGCGGCATGGCATCGACGATCGATCAGCTCCGCGAGATGGTCGAGCTTCCCCTGCGCTATCCCGAATTGTTCCAGCGCCTCGGCGTCGATCCGCCAAAGGGGGTGCTGCTCCACGGGCCGCCCGGCACCGGCAAGACCCGGCTCGCCCGCGCGGTCGCGAACGAATCGGACGCCACTTTCCATCTGATCAACGGCCCCGAGATCATGGGCTCGGCCTATGGCGAGTCCGAAGGGCGGCTGCGCCAGGTGTTCGAGGAAGCGGCCAAGTCTGCGCCGTCGATCGTGTTTATCGACGAGATCGATTCGATCGCGCCCAAGCGCGGTCAGGTCTCGGGCGAGGCGGAGAAGCGCCTCGTCGCGCAGTTGCTCACGCTGATGGACGGGCTGGAGGCGCGCGCCAATATCGTCGTCATCGCCGCCACCAATCGGCCCGATGCGATTGACGAGGCGCTGCGCCGTCCGGGCCGATTCGATCGCGAGATCATCATCGGCGTGCCCGACGAGCGCGGCCGCCGCGAGATCCTTGGCATCCACACCCGCGGCATGCCGCTGGGCGACCGGGTCGATCTGGGCGAGCTGGCGCGTACGACCTATGGTTTCGTCGGTGCCGACCTGGCCGCGCTCACCCGTGAGGCCGCGATCGAGGCGGTGCGCCGTCTCATGCCCCGGCTCAATCTTGAGGATCACACGATCCCGCCCGAAGTGCTCGATACGCTTTCGGTGACGCGCGAGGATTTCCTCGAGGCGCTCAAGCGCGTCCAGCCGAGCGCGATGCGCGAGGTGATGGTCGAGGCGCCCCGCGTCCGCTGGGAAGATGTCGGCGGGCTCGACGACGCGCAGATGCGGCTCAAGGAAGGCGTCGAGCTGCCGCTCAAGGATCCCGACGCGTTCCGCCGCCTCGGTATCCGCCCGGCCAAGGGCTTCCTGCTTTATGGACCTCCCGGCACCGGCAAGACCCTGCTGGCAAAGGCGGTCGCGCGTGAGGCGGAGGCGAATTTCATCGCCACCAAATCGTCCGACCTGCTCAGCAAATGGTATGGCGAAAGCGAGCAGCAGATCGCCCGCCTGTTCGCTCGCGCCCGCCAGGTCGCGCCCTGCGTGATCTTCATCGACGAGCTCGATTCGCTGGTGCCTGCGCGCGGCGGCGGGCTGGGCGAGCCGCAGGCGACGGAGCGCGTGGTCAACACGATCCTGTCGGAAATGGATGGGCTGGAGGAGCTGCAATCGGTCGTCGTGATCGGTGCCACCAATCGCCCGAACCTGATCGATCCTGCGCTGCTGCGCCCGGGCCGCTTTGACGAGCTGATCTATGTCGGCGTGCCGGACAAGGCAGGGCGCGAGCGCATCCTTCGCATCCAGACCGGCAAGATGCCGCTTGCCGACGATGTCGATCTCGCGGCCATCGCCGAGCAGGCCGAGCGCTATACCGGCGCCGATCTGGAGGATGTGGTGCGCCGCGCCGGGCTGGTCGCGCTGCGCAAGTCGCTCGGCGCGAAGACGGTCACCATGCAGGATTTCACCGAAGCCCTGGCCGATTCCCGTGCCACCGTCACCACCGAGATGGAGAGCGAATATGAAGCCATGTCGGGCAGGCTGAAGCAGCAGGCATCGGCGATCCAGCCGATCGGCTTCATTGCTCCGGGGATGCTTCGTGGACGGGGTCCGAAGGGCGAAGATTGAACAGCGCGTAGATCAGCAGACAGGCAAGCGCCGTGGCGGCCGTGAGATAGGGTAGCGGCCGCCACACTTCGTACAGGCCCACGCCGATCGACGGCCCGAGCACGAATGCCGCGCCGTTGACCGATGTGACCTTTCCCGCGACCGATCCCTGCGCCTGCGGTCCCACGGCGAGCGAGGATCCGGCGGTGAAGCCCGGCCGGGCAAGCCCCATGCCCAGCGAGGTCAGCGCATAGCCGAGCGCGATCCCGTAGAGCGACGTGGCCGTGCCGGTGGCGACGCATCCGATCGCGCCGATCACCGCGCCTGCCAGAATCAGCGGGCGGGGCTTCAGATCGAGCATCGGGATCAGGCCCCATTGCGCGAGCAGCGCCGAAATCGCGCCCATCATCAGCACCAGCCCGGTCGGCTGGAGCGCCTCCATCGGCGTCACGCCCAGCCGGTCGATGACCAGAAAGCCCACCGCCTGCCCGGTCATCGCCTGTGCATGGCCGCTCACCAGCCCCGCGATGATCCAGACGCGGATGCGCCGGTCGAAGAAGCCCACGGGCTGGCTCGCCTCGGCCATCGCTGCGGTGACGGTCGCGCCGCTGCTCTGGCCGCCGATCGATGGATAGCTGGCGGCCGCGCCGTGCGACGGCGCTTCCTCATGCGGCAGCAGCCGGACGACCGCGATCCACAAGGCCGCGCCGATCGCCGCTGCGAAAAAGGCCGGGCCCGCCAGTCCGATCAGCGGGCCGCCCTCCCACATTGCGCCCAGCACCAGATAGGGGGCGATCGCCGGTCCGATGATCGTGCCTAGCCCGAAGGCGGAGGCGATCAGGGTCAGCGCCCTGGTCCGTTCCTCGCGGGTGGTCCGCCCCGCGACCAGCGCCTGCACCGCCGGCGGTGCGGCCGCGCCCAGCGCGCCATAGACCATCCGCGCGAGGATGAAGGCGATGAAGGTCGCGAGCGGCGCAAGCACGCCGTTGATCCCCAGCATCAGGAATGCGCCGCACAGCAACAGCGAGAGCGTGTATCCGGCAACGCCGAGCAGCACCATCGCGCGCCTGCCGTGCCGGTCGGAACGATTTGCCCAGAAGGGCGCGGCGATCACCCACAGCAATGCCGATACCGAAAAGACGGCGGCGACCGCGCTGTCCGCGACATGGAGCGACCGGCCGAGCGCCGGGAGCACCGATTGCAGCGCGGTGTTTCCGGCGGCGATCACGAGCATGACGGTGAAGAGCAGGCCGAAGGTGCGGTCCATGCCGCCGTGGCGCTTCATCCGCGCGTCCAGTGATAGCTGCGTTCGATCGCCGCGACGTGCAGCATGTACCAGTCATACCAGCGGTCGCGCCCGGCCTCGCGCGTTGCGGCGTGCTCGGGATGCTCGCGCCACGCCACTGCGCTGGCCTCATCGGCCCAGTAGCTGAGCGTCATGCCGAGCCCGTCGTTCGAGAAATGATCGACGCCGCGATAGCCGGGCTGCTCGGATGCCAGCGCGTCCATCGCCGCGGCGGCCAGGGCATAGCCTTCGGGATCCACCCCGCTGCGTCGCGAGACGAATATCACCACGGTCTGTCCGGTGCGGTCCTCTGCCATGGCTCCCGATTAGGCACTTTGGCTGGCCGCGCAAACCCGCTAGCGAACGGCGATGCTCGCCGATTGGCATTTCTGGGCGCTCGCCATCCCCGCCGTCATCCTGCTCGGGCTCGCCAAGGGCGGCTTTGCGGGCATGGGGGCGCTGTCGCTGCCAATGCTCGCGCTGGTTACCGATCCTGTCCGCGCCGCTGCGATCATGCTGCCCTTGCTGATCGTGCAGGATGTGGTCGGGGTCTGGGCGTTCCGGCGATCGGTCGACTGGTTCGTGCTCGGCTGGATGCTGCCCGGGGCGGCGCTCGGCATCCTGCTCGGCTATGTGTTCGCCGCCTCGGTATCGCCCGATGCGGTGATGGCGGCGGTCGGCGCGATCTCGATCCTGTTCGGTGCCTATCGCCTGTGGATCGAGCGGCGCGAGCTGCCGGAGGCGCGCAACTCGCCCGGCTGGGTCGGGGCGCTGGCGGGCGTGGCGGCTGGCTTCACCAGCCAGATCGCCCATGCCGGCGGTCCGCCCTTTCAGCTCTGGGTGCTGCCCCGCCGCCTCGCCCGCGACGTGCTGGTCGGCACCACCGCGATCTTCTTCGCGGTGGTCAACTGGATCAAGGTGCCTGCCTATCTGGCGCTCGGCCAGTTCACCCCCGCCAATCTGCTCGCCGCCGCCGCTTTGGTGCCGGTCGCCATCCTGTCAACGCTGTCAGGTGTCTGGCTGGTTCGCCGTGTGTCGGCTGAGCACTTCTACGGCGCGATCTACTGGCTGATGATCCTGGTCGGCCTGAAGCTGCTATGGGACGCCTTGGTGTAACCTTAGTGTCACCTTCCGCGCGTCAGTCGAACAGCGACGACACCGAAGTCTCGTCCGCGATCCGTCGGATCGCCTCGGCGATCAGCGGCGCGATGGTCAGGTGCCGGATCTTGCTGCTCTCGGCGATGATCGCATGGTTGCCGATCGAATCTGTGATGACGAGCTCGGCCAGCGCCGATCCATCGACCCGCGCCACCGCCCCGCCCGAAAGCACGCCATGGGTGCAATAAGCGACCACGTCTTCCGCGCCTCCGGCCTTCAGCGCCGCGGCGGCGTTGCACAGCGTTCCTGCCGAATCGACGATGTCGTCGATCAGGATGCAGAAGCGCCCCTCGACCTCGCCGATGATGTTCATGACTTCCGATTCGCCCGGCTTCTCGCGGCGCTTGTCGACGATCGCCAGCGGCGCGTTGTCGAGCCGCTTCGCCAGGCTGCGCGCGCGGACCACGCCGCCCACGTCGGGCGAGACGACCATCCACTGCTTGCCGGGGAAGCGGCTGCGGATGTCGGCGGACATCACCGGCGCGCCCCACAGATTGTCGGTCGGGATGTCGAAAAAGCCCTGGATCTGCCCGGCATGGAGATCGACCGAGAGCACGCGGTTCGCCCCCGCCACGGTCAGCAGGTTGGCGACCAGCTTGGCGGAAATCGGCGTGCGCGGGCCGGGTTTGCGGTCCTGCCGGGCATAGCCGAAATAGGGGAGCACAGCCGTGATCCGCTTGGCCGATGCGCGCTTCAGCGCATCGATCATGATCAGCAGCTCCATCAGATTGTCATTGGCCGGGAAGCTGGTCGACTGGACGACGAACATGTCCTCGCCGCGGACATTTTCGAGGATCTCGACGAAGATCTCCTCGTCGGCGAAGCGCCGCACATTGGCCTTGGTCAGCGGAATTTCGAGATAGCTCGCGATCGCGGTGGCGAGGGGAAGGTTCGAATTGCCCGCGATCAGCTTCATGTCATGTCCCGTTGGCTGCTGGTGTGCGCCCCCCTTAGGGCCGTGTTCCCGCTTGGCAAAGGGGCATAAGCGGTCTTAGGCCCACGCGATGACCGTCACCACCCGTTTCGCCCCGAGCCCCACCGGCACGCTCCATGTCGGCAATTTGCGAACGGCGCTGCATAATTGGCTGTTCGCCAGGCGCCATGGCGGCCGGTTCCTGCTGCGTATCGACGATACCGATGCCGAGCGTTCGGAGGATCGCCATGTCGAGTCGATCCGCGCCGATCTCGCCTGGATGGGGCTCGGTTACGATGGCGAGGAGCGCCAGTCGGCGCGTGCCGATCGCTACGAAGTGGTCTTTGCCGATCTGGTCGCTCGCGCATGGGTCTATCCGGCATATGAGACGCCAGACGAGCTTGAGCTTCGGCGCAAGGTACTGCTCGGCCGGGGGCTTCCGCCCGTCTATGAGCGCACCGCGCTCTCGCTGGGTGCTGCCGAGCGTACGGATCTGGAAGCGCAGGGGCGCCGCCCGCACTGGCGCTTCCGTCTCGATCATGTGCCGATCCTGTGGGACGACCTGATTCGCGGCCCCCAGCGCTTCGATGCCGCGACGATGAGCGATCCTGTCATCCGCCGCGCCGATGGCTCCTGGCTGTATCTGCTCCCGTCGGTGATCGACGATGTCGATATGGGCGTGACGCATGTCGTGCGTGGAGAGGATCATGTCTCCAACACCGCCCTCCAGCTCCAGATGTTCCAGGCGATGGGCGCGCAACCGCCCCGCTTCGCGCATGAGGCGCTGCTGACGGGGAGCGAAGGCAAGCTGTCCAAGCGGCTCGGTTCGCTGGGTGTCGATCACTTCCGGGAGGAAGGCATCGAGCCTCAGGCGCTGATGGCCTTGCTCGGTCGCCTCGGCACCAGCGACCCGATCGAGCCGTTCGTCGATCCCGCGCCGCTGATCGAGAGCTTCGATTTCGCCCGGTTCGGCCGCGCCCCCGCGCGCTTCGACCAGGCCGAACTGGCCGGCCTCAACGCCAAGATCGTCCACCAGCTCGATTTCGAAGCGGTGCGCGGCCGGTTGCCCGTAGCGATGCACTCCGCGGCATGGGAAGCGATTCGCCCCAATCTTTCGCGCGTCGCCGAAGCAGCCGAATGGTGGGCGGTGGTCGAGGGGCCCGTCGACGCCACTATCGCCGATGAGGACCGCGCGTTCCTGGCGCAGGCGGCACAAGCCGCTTCGGCGATCGATTGGGATGCGGACCCCTGGGCGCAACTCACCAGCGCGCTGAAGGAAGTCAGCGGCCGCAAGGGCCGCGCGCTTTTCCTGCCGCTGCGACTCGCGCTCACCGGGCGCGATCATGGCCCCGATATGGCCGCCCTGCTCCCGCTGATCGGCAAGGATCGCACGCTCCAACGCCTCCGCCGCGCATGACGAGGGAACTATTTACCGAGCGTATGTAATGTTGTATCATAACTGAAGCCGGCACGTGACCGGCAAGTGGAGATGGAGTGCAACGCCATGTATGCCAGTCAACGCTACGTCCCCCGTGCCCCGCGCTCGATCAGCCTGGGCGGTTCGCTCGCCATCAGCGGGCTGCTGCTCGTGGGGCTCACGACGTTCCTGCCCAATATCGTGCCCGGTGTGCGTCCCAAGTCCATCACGATCGTGGATTACAAGGATCCCGCTCCGCCGCCGCCTGAGTCTGTTCCCCAGCCGGAGAGCGCCCCTCGTCCAAGCCAGCCGGAGCTCTATATTCCCCAGCCGCCGATCCCCCAGCCGCAGCAGCCCGTAATGTCCGGGACAACGGTGATGCCGGTCGATCTCCCCGGGCCGGTGATCATCGACAATCCCGGGCCAACCGTGATCGCGGAGCCGTTGCCGCCGCTGCCCCCGCTGATCGCGGCCCAGCGCGATCCGCGATTCGCCGACGCCTATCAGCCGGAATATCCGTCTTCCGAGCTTCGTGCCCAACGCGATGGCACGGTATCGGTCCGGGTGCTGATCGGAACCGATGGCCGCGTGAAGGCGGTCGAACAGGTCAGCGCAACGAGTGCAGCCTTTTTCGAAGCGACGAAGCGGCAGGCGCTGAACAAGTGGCGCTTCAAGCCCGCGACGCGGGGCGGCGTGCCGCAGGAAAGCTGGAAAACGATGAGCGTGCGCTTCGAACTCAAGAATGCCTGAAGCGCAACATGGGATGCGGGGGCTGGCTCCCGGGCCTCCGCATCCCTATCTTCGGAGCAATATGAGCATATTCACGCGCTTCTCGCCGCTACGGGCCTTTCGCGATCTCCGGGCGTGGCTGGCGTCGCGCAAGCCTTATGAAGTCGGCTTCCTGGCGCTTTCGATCGCGACGACCTGGACGGTGATCCTCGTCTTTTCGAGCGATACCAATGTCGCGCCCGAATATGTCGAGCCGGACATCATCTATGTGCAGAGCTACGCCGCAAACCGTACCGATGCGGAGATCATCGCGCAGCAGAAGATCGACCTGCCCAAGGAGCAGGCACGGAAAAAGGCGATCGAGGACGCGCAGGAAAAGCGGCGCCAGGAATTCAAGAAGATCGACGACAAGCTGAAATCGTGGGGGATCTGAACGACTCGCGCTGGATGGCCGCAGCCTGCGCGCTTTCGGAGCGGGCGCGCGGGCGGACTGCGCCCAATCCCAATGTCGGCTGCGTGATCGTATCAAAGGGTCGCGTGGTCGGGCGCGGCTGGACCCAGCCCGGCGGTCGCCCGCATGCCGAGGCCGCGGCGCTGGCGCAGGCGGGGGAAAAGTCGCGCGGCGCAACTGTCTATGTGACGCTCGAGCCCTGTGCCCATCAATCGGACCGGGGCCCCGCCTGTTCCGATCTCCTGATCGCCGCTGGTGTGGCCCGGGTGGTGATCGCGCTGGAGGATCCCGATCCGCGAACCAATGGCGCGGGCGCGGCGCGGCTGCGCGAGGCTGGCATTGAGGTCACGGAGCGCGTCGGCACGCCTGCCGCGCGGCAGGCGATGGCGGGCTTCCTGACCCGTCAGGCCAAGGGCCGCCCGCATGTGACGCTCAAGCTCGCCACTTCGCTCGATGGCCGGATTGCTTTGGCCTCTGGCGAAAGCAGATGGATCACCGGGGCTGCGGCCCGCGCGCATGCGCATCTCGAACGCGCGCGGCATGAGTCGATCCTCGTCGGGCGCGGAACCTGGGACATGGATTCTCCCGCGCTCGATGTACGCCTGCGGGGTCTCGAAGCGCGCTCGCCGCGCAGGCTGGTGCTTTCCGCATCGGGCGAGGTGAGATCTCCCGGCGACATCGCCCATCTCGAGGGCGACCATCTGCTGGTCGAAGGGGGCGCGGAGACGGCGGCATCGTTCCTGCGCGCGGGACTCATCGATCGCCTTTTGCTCTATCGCGCGCCCATTCTGATCGGCTCGGGCAAGGCTGCGCTGGGCGATATCGGGATGGGTTCGCTGGCCGAGGCGCATGGCCGTTGGCGGCTCACCGACGAGCGGCAGCTTGGCAGCGACCGGCTAGAGGTCTACGCGGCACAATAATGTTCACGGGAATCGTCACCGACATCGGCACCATCGAGGTCGCAGACACGCGGGGCGACCTGCGCGTCCGCGTCACCTGCGGCTATGACACCGCCGGCATCGATCTGGGCGCGTCGGTCGCCTGTTCGGGTGTCTGCCTCACCGTGGTCGACAAGGGGGCGGGCTGGCTCGCCTTCGACGTGTCGGGCGAAACCGTCTCGCGCACCGCCACCGGCATGTGGGCCGCGGGCCGCCGCATCAATCTGGAGCGGGCGCTTCGGCTCGGCGACGAACTGGGCGGGCATATCGTTACCGGCCATGTCGACGGCATCGGCACCGTCGCCAGCGTGACGGAAGAGGGCGGATCGCACCGCGTCGTCATTGCCGCCGGCCCCGATCTAGCTCCGTTCGTCGCGCCCAAGGGCTCGATCACGATCGACGGCGTGTCGCTCACCGTAAACGCGGTGCGCGACACTGCGAACGGCTTCGAATTCGACCTCAACATCATCCCGCATACCGCTGCGGTGACCACGTTCGCGACTCTGGCTGCCGGCCAGGCGGTCAATATCGAGATCGACGTGCTCGCCCGCTATCTGCAGCGCATGGAGGCCCTTCGTGGCAAAGCCTGAAATCGCTCGACTGAAGCACGCATTCCTGTCCTCGCCCGAAGAGATCATCGACGAGGCGCGCAACGGCCGGATGTTCATCCTGGTCGATGACGAGGATCGCGAGAATGAAGGGGATCTCATCATCCCGGCCCAGATGGCGACCCCCGACGCGATCAACTTCATGGCCAAATATGGCCGCGGCCTAATCTGTCTCGCGATGACCAAGGAGCGCGTCGAGCAGCTCGGACTCGGCCTGATGAGCCGCAACAACGGCACCCGCCACGAAACCGCCTTCACCGTCTCGATCGAAGCGCGCGACGGCGTCACCACCGGCATCTCCGCCGCAGACCGCGCGCGCACCGTCTCGGTCGCGATCGACGCGGCAAAGGGCAAGGAAGAGATCGTCACCCCCGGCCATGTCTTCCCATTGGTGGCGCGCGACGGCGGCGTGCTGGTCCGCGCCGGCCATACCGAAGCGGCGGTGGACGTCGCGCGGCTCGCCGGGCTCAATCCCTCGGGCGTGATCTGCGAGATCATGAACGAGGATGGCACGATGGCGCGGATGGACGATCTCGTCTCCTTCGCGCAGTTCCACAATCTCAAGATCGGCACGATCCGCGATCTGATCGCTTATCGCCGCCGCAAGGACCATCTCGTCGAGAAGCGCGCCGAAACCCGCTTCACCAGTGAATGGGGCGGCGACTGGACCGCGATCACCTTCTGGAACAAGGCCAGCGAGAGCGAGCAGGTCGCGCTGGTCAAGGGCAAGGTCGATCCGGCGCGGCCAACGCTGGTGCGCATGCACGCATTGTCGCCCTTCAGCGACATCTTCGGCGAAGGCGGCGCGCGCGGCGGGCTGCTCCGGCGCTCGATGGAGATGATCGGCCGCGAAGGCGCCGGCGTGGTCGTGCTGATCAGCCATGCCCGGCCCGACAAGTTCACCGTCTCGCTCCAGGCGCGCTCGGGCGAACTGCCCGCCGCCGATATGGACGAATTGCGCGATTACGGCGTCGGCGCGACCATCCTTACCGAGCTGGGCGTGCGCGACATGGTGCTGCTCACCAACACCCACCACACGCTGGTCGGCCTCGACGGGTACGGCCTGTCGATCGTCGGCGAACGCGCGATCGACGGAGCGGCCTGATGGCGAATGTGCTGATCGTAGAGGCTCGCTTCTACGCCCATCTGAACGACCTGCTTCTCGAAGGCGCGACTGCCGCGATCGAAAAGGCGGGGCACAGCTACGAAGTGATCACCGTTCCCGGCGCGCTCGAGATTCCGGGCGCAGTGGCGCTTGCGGTCGAGAGCGAGCGCTATGACGCCTATGTCGCGCTCGGCGTGGTGATCCGCGGCGAGACCTATCATTTCGAAATCGTCGCGGGCGAAAGCGCGCGCGGCCTGATGGCGCTGTCGCTGGATGGCGTCGCGATCGGCAACGGCATCCTTACGGTCGAGAATGAAGCACAGGCGCTGGCCCGCGCCCGGCCGGACGAGAAGAACAAGGGCGGTGAGGCTGCCGAAGCGGCGCTGGCGATGCTCGCGCTTCAGGCAAGGTTCGGCTGAGTCGCATGGATGCGCCGCGCACCCGCTACAAGGTGGTGGAGCGCGGACGGCGGCTGGAAGTCGTCGATACCTGGAACGGCAACGCGCCGGTGCGCCCCTTCGCTGATCCAGCGCCTGCGCCACGGCGCGATCTGAAGGCGGCGGCGCGGGCGGTGCGGCGATCGCGGGTCGAACGCACGAGCGCGTCGACGCTCGATCAGCGCGGGGCTCGCTTGCTCCACACCAAGCCGTGGTATGATGACAAGGGACCCCGGCAGATCGCGGTGTCGCTGGCGGGTCAGGAAAAGTTGAAGGGCCTGCGCATCGTGGCAGTTGCGATGGCGCTGATCGGCATGGTGCTGATCTTCTTTTTCTGGCCGCTCCTGTTCATTCTCCCGTTCCTCTTGATGAACGAGGCGACGCAAAAGAACCTCCGCGCCGCATCGACGCGATTCCTCGACGAGCTCAACCAGCCCGGGAACGGATATCCCGGCGCGTAGAGCCGTCCGGCGGGGTCGCGCCGGATCGATTGGCCGTCATCCCCGCGAAAGCGGGGACCCAGAGCCAGGCAGCGCGCCGCTGGGTGCCCCCGGAGTCCGTGCTTTCGCGGGGATCGGGTTCAAGAAGTCCGGATCTAGCTCCCGGCCAGGACGAGTGACGGATAATCGGTATAGCCCTCGGTGCCTTGCGTGTAGAACGTCGCCACATTGGGGGCGTTGAACGGCGCGTCGCGGCGCAGGCGCTCGACTAGGTCGGGGTTAGCGAGGAAGGGGCGGCCAAAGGCGATGCCGTCGGCCAGGCCTGATGCGATCTCCTCCTGCGCGCGCTTCAGATCATAATCCTGGTTGAGGATCAGCGGCCCGTGGAACACCTGCCGGATCGCGGGCGAGACGCGCGGCTGGTCCGAGCTGCCAAAGGTGCCGGTGGGGGTCTGTTCGCGCAATTCCAGGAACGCGATGTTCTGGTCCGACAGCCATTTAGCCGCGGGCACGAACACCGATGCCGGATCGCTGTCGAAGACGCCCTGCGTGTCACCATTGGGCGAGAAGCGCACGGCGGTGCGCCCCGCACCCGCCTCCCCGATCAGCCGCGCGACGACTTCGCGAAGCAGGCGACCGCGATTTTCGGGGCTGCCACCATAATCGTCGTCGCGCAGATTGGAATTGTCGCGCAGGAATTGGTCGATCAGATAGCCATTGGCGGCGTGGAGCTGGACGCCGTCGAACCCGGCGCGGATCGCATTGCGCGTGGCCAGCGAGTAATCGTCCAGCGTGCGGGCGATGTCGTCCAGCGTCGCGGCGCGGGCCTGCGCATACGGCTGCTTGCCATTATAGGTGTGCGCCTTGTAGGGCGCTGTGGTCGCCGAGGCCGAGAGTGGCGCGGCTCCGCCCAGAAAATCGGGATGGACGATGCGGCCCATATGCCAAAGCTGGGTGAAGATGCGCCCGCCGGCCTTGTGCACCGCCTCGGTCACCGGCTTCCAGGCCTCGACCTGCTCATCGGTCCACAGGCCCGGGGCGTAGGGCCAGCCCAGCCCTTCGCGGCTGATGCCGGTGCCTTCGGAAATGATCAGCCCCGCAGCGGCGCGCTGCGCGTAATAATCCGCCATGATCGCCGTCGGCACATGTTCGCGCGTGCTCCGGCCCCTCGTCAGCGGCGCCATCAGGATGCGGTTGGGCGCAGCGACATCGCCCAGCTGGATCGGATCAAACAGGTTGGGCATGCGAAATCTTTCAGGTTGTGACGAGCGCGAGATAGGGCGCTAGGGGACAGCATGCATTACGACGCCGCCCCAACAAAAACTATTTCGCCGAGAAGCCGCGCGGTGATCGCGCTGGTGATCGCGAACGTCGCGCTCGCCTCAGGACCGCTGTTCGTGCGCGAGGCCGATGTTGGCCCGGTGGCGGCTGGCTTCTGGCGGATTGCGCTGGCCACCCCCGTGTTCCTCGCCATCGCGGTGATGATGGGGGACAAGCCGGTTTCAGGTGCGCGCGGGCTTTGGGGCGTGCTCGCGATCGCCGGGGTCGCCTTCGCCGCCGATCTTTCGAGCTGGCATGTCGGCATCCTCCACACCACGCTCGCCAATTCCACGCTGTTCGGCAACTCGGCGACGTTGATCTTCCCGATCTACGGCTTTGTTGCCGCGCGAATGTGGCCGACCCGGCTTCAGGGGCTGGCGCTGCTGCTCGCTGCCATCGGCGCGGCCTTGCTGCTTGGCCGTTCGGCGAGCCTTTCTGCGGACAATCTCACCGGCGATCTGCTCTGCATGCTCGCTGGCGTGCTCTACGCGGTCTATTTCGTCTTCATGGCGCGTGCCCGCGAACGGCTGTCGCCGATCACCGCGCTCGCGCTATCCTCGCTCGCCACGATCCCGCCCTTGCTGATTCTCGCATTGGCGATGGGCGAGACGGTGATGCCCGGCAACTGGACCCCGGTGGTCGTGCTGGCGATCGTCAGCCAGCTGATCGGGCAGGGCTGCATGATCTATGCGCTCGGGCATTTGTCGCCGCTGGTGATTGGGCTTGCGCTGCTGATCCAGCCGGTGGTGGCGGCGGCGCTCGGCTGGGCGATCTATGACGAGCGGCTGGCGACGGCGGACATTATCGGCGCGATCCTCGTCGCGGTCGCGTTGGTGCTGGTGCGCAGCAGCGAGGTTGCTTCGGCGGACAAGGAGCCTAAATCGGCATGATGGACCTGGCCGACGCGACTCTCGACGAACTGCGCTTCGCGCTTGCGCCGGCGGTGGCTGCCAATGCGGCATTCGATGGCTGGAGCGTCGCCGCGCTCGATACCGCCGCCGATGCGATGGGCGTCGATCACGATGTCGCGCGGCTCGCTTTTTCGGACGGCCCGGTCGCGATGATCGATGCGTGGTTCGCGTCCATCGATGCCGCGATGCTCGCCCGGCTGACCCCCGAAAAGCTCGCCGCGATGAAGATTCGCGCGCGAATCGCCGCGCTGGTGGAGGCGCGGCTCGATCTGCTCGCGCCGAATCGCGAATCGCTGCGCCGCGCGCTTGCCGTGCTGGCGCTGCCGCAAAATGTGGCGCGCGCGGCGAGGCTCGGCTGGCGCTCGGCGGACGTGATGTGGCGAGCGGCAGGCGATACCGCGACCGACTATAACCATTACACGAAGCGCGCCATGCTGGGCGGAATCTATGCCGCCACCGTCACCGTTTTCCTCGACGACGCCAGCGAGGGCCATGCTGAAACCCGCGCCTTCCTGTCACGCCGGATCGACGGGATCATGGCCTTCGAAAAGGCCAAGGCGCAGTGGCTCAAGCCCGCCGAGCATCATTTCAGCCTGTCGCGCTTCATCGGGCGCTTGCGTTATCCGGCGGTGTGATGACCCCTAGCGCTTGAGCGGCGTTATTGATAATCAATCGCATCATGAGTTCTTCAGCGTCAATTCCGGTGGGCGATCTGACCGCGATGCATCCGGGCGTCGTGAGCGCGATCGACTGGCACAAGTTTGCGGCGAATGAGGCACGGCGGTTGCGCGAGTTCGGGCTGGATGAGGGCGTCGAAGTCGAATTGCTCCAGCCATCCGGCTGGCTGGGTGGGCCGATGTCGCTCAGGATTGGGCGGATGACCGTGGCGCTGCGCAAGCATGTCGGCGACGCGATCCATGTGGTGCAGGCCGCCTGAAAACCATGGAAATGACACCTCTGATCGCGCTGGTCGGCAATCCGAATGCCGGCAAGAGTGCCTTGTTCAACGCACTTACCGGCGCGCGGCAGAAGGTCGGCAATTATCCTGGCGTCACGGTGGAGCGGCATTCGGGGCGAATGGCGCTCAACGATGGTCGCCCGGTCGAGCTGGTCGATCTGCCCGGCACCTACAGCCTCGATCCCTCCAGCCCCGATGAGCAGGTGACGCGCGACGTCGTCCTGGGGCGGCAGGAAGGCGAGCGGTTGCCCGATGCGCTGATCGTCGTTGCCGACGCCACCAATCTGGAAAACCATCTGCGCTTCGTACTCCAGTTGCGTGCGCTCGGACGGCCGATGGTGCTGGCGCTCAACATGATCGACATGGCGACGCGCGATGGCCTCACGATCGATATCGACAAGCTGTCGCAGGCGCTGGGTGTGCCGGTGGTCGCCACCGTGGCGGTGCGCAAGCGCGGGCTCGACGCACTCAAGGATGCGGTGGCGGGGCTGGCCGGTGCTGCGGACAAAGCCATGCCGGTGCTCGACGCCGACATCACCCATTTCCAGCGTGAGGCACGGCGGATCGCCGCGCAGGCAATCGTCGAGCAACCACGTTCGCGCATTTTCACCCGTCAGCTGGACCGCGTCGTGCTGCACCCGGTGCTGGGCCCTCTCATCCTGCTCGGCATCCTGTTCACGATGTTCCAGGCGGTGTTCAGCTGGTCCGAAGCGCCGATCGGCTGGATCGAGGGGTTCCAGGGCTGGCTGGCGGAGACCGCCACGGCCACGCTCCCCGACAATTTCCTGCGCGATCTGCTGGTCGAAGGCGTCATCAACGGGGTCGGCTCGGTCGTCGTTTTCCTGCCGCAGATCGTGATCCTGTTCTTCTTCATCCTCATCCTCGAAGCATCCGGCTATATGGTCCGTGCGGCGTTCCTGATGGATCGGCTGATGGCGGGTGTCGGGCTTTCGGGCCGGTCGTTCATTCCTCTGCTCTCCTCCTTCGCTTGCGCGATCCCCGGCATCATGGCGGCGCGTTCGATCGACGATCCGCGTGAGCGGCTGACCACGATCCTGATCGCCCCGCTGATGACCTGTTCGGCACGGCTTCCCGTCTATGCGGTGATCATCGGGGCTTTCATTCCCGCGCGCAGCGTGGGGCCGGGGGTCGGCTTGCAGGGACTGGTGCTGCTTGCCTTGTATCTGACCGGGATCGCCGGCGCGGTGCTCGCGGCGCTGGTGTTGCGGCGGACTGCTACGAAGGGCGCCGGCGGCGGCTTCATGATGGAGATGCCACGCTATCAGCTTCCCTCGATCCGCGACGTTGCGATCGGGCTGTGGCAGCGCGCTTATGTGTTCCTGCGCCGCGCTGGCACGATCATCATGGGGGTGACCGTCGTGCTCTGGGTGCTGACCTCCTATCCGGTCGCGCCCGAGGGGCAGAAACAGAGCGAATATTCCGTCGCTGGGCGCATTGCATCCGGCCTTGAGGTCGTTTTGCGCCCCATCGGCTTCAACCATGAAATTTCGCTAGCCGTGATCCCCGCCATGGCCGCCCGCGAAGTCGCGGTTTCGGCGCTCGAGACGGTTTATTCGATTGACGCCGAGGATGAAGAGGCTGGCGCACAGGCGCTCGGCACCCAGCTCTCCGCGCGCTGGTCGCTGCCCACCGCGCTCGCTTTTCTCGCCTGGTTCGTCTTCGCCCCGCAATGCCTGTCGACGATCGCAGTTGCCCGGCGCGAGACCAATGGCTGGAAATGGCCGACCGTGATGATCGCCTATCTGTTCGCCCTGGCTTACGTCGCCGCCGGGTTGACCTTCTGGACCGCTAAGGCGCTCGGGCTCTAGCGGTCCACAGCTTTTTGCTTGTCGAGTCTGTTGCCCGAAGCGTCTGCGCGGGTTAGCCCTTCGGCCACATCCTTTTTCAAGCGAGACAATTCATGGCGGGCAGCGTCAACAAGGTCATTCTGGTCGGTAACCTCGGCCGCGATCCCGAGAGCCGCAGCTTCCAGAACGGCGGCAAGGTCGTCGAACTGCGCATCGCCACTTCTGAAAGCTGGAAGGACCGCAACAGCGGCGAGCGCAAGGAGAAGACCGAGTGGCACACGGTAAAGGTCTTCAACGAAGGCCTCGCCAATGTAGCCGAGCGTTATCTGCGCAAGGGCAGCAAGGTCTATATCGAAGGGGCGCTCCAGACCCGCAAGTGGCAGGACCAGCAGGGCCAGGACCGCTATTCGACCGAGATCGTGCTACAGGGCTTCAATTCGGTGCTCACCATGCTCGACGGCGCGCCCGGCGGCGGCCAGGGCGGCGGGCGCAGCTCGGGCGGCGGTGACGATTGGGGCGCCAGCGGCGGCGATGATTTCGCCGGGCAGGCGTCTGGGCGGGGTGGGGGGAATTTCAACAGCGGGGCGCAGAAGGGCGGGAGCGGCTTCAGCGGCGGTTTTCCGGACGATTTGGACGACGACGTTCCGTTCTGATCGACGCCGCGCGCGCCTCAGCGCTCGACGATCTCGGCCACGCCGAACCTGCCCGCCTGATAATCGGCATAGGCCTGGTGTATTTCCTCTGCCGTGTTCATCACGAACGGGCCATGCGCGACGACCGGTTCGCCGATGGGTGCGGCATGGCCGAACAGGAACAGAGCGGGCTCCGGCGCGGCAACGGTGAGCGTTTCCCCCTCGCCAAGCTGCGCAAGATGGAAGCGCGGCACCGCAACGCCGCCCACCTCGATCGCGCCGCGCGCGCAATAGAGGAACACGTCGCGCCCGCTCAGTCCGTCGAAGCGGACCTCTGCCCCAGCTTCCGCATCCACCCAGCACAGGAAGGTGCCGGTAAGCGATTCGATCGGGCCGGCTGCCCCTGCATATTCGCCCGCGATCAGATGCACCGTCGCGCCGCGCGCGGAAACCATCGGAATCGCATCCGCCTGCGCGCCGAAATAGCGCGGCGGGGTCATCTTGAGCAGCGCAGGCAGGTTCAGCCATAGCTGGAGGATCTCCATCGCGCCGCCATCGCGCTTGAACGCGGCCGGCGAAACCTCGGCATGCACGATCCCGCTCCCCGCGGTCATCCACTGCACCCCGCCCGCGCGGATGATGCTTTCGTGCCCCGCCGAATCGGTATGCGCCAGCTCGCCCTCCAGGATGAAGGTCACCGTCTCGAAGCCGCGATGCGGATGCGGGCCAAAGGGAAGGCCGCGATTGCCCGGCGGATAGGTTTGCGGCCCGTGATGGTTGAGGAACAGGAACGCGCCGATATTGCCGATGCGCGGGCCGGGCAGCGGACGGCGGGTGATCAGATCGCCGATATCGTCGCGAAGCGCAGGGTGAATTCCGGTGACCGTCCGCGCGCGCATCTCATTTCCTCAGCAGGAACACGGCATGTTCGGCAAGCAGATTGGCCAGCCCCGCGCCGGTCTGCTTGTCCCCGGTCAGGAACCAGCAGCCTTCGATCCGGATCCCGCGTTCCTTCACCAGCGCCCGGAAATCATCGATGGTCACATGGTGGATATTGGGCGTCGCATACCATTTGAGCGGCAGCAGCCTGGTGACCGGCATCCGCCCGCCCCAGAGCAGCGAGGCGCGCACCCGCCAATGCGCGAAATTGGGGAAGGAGACAAAGGCCTGCCCGCCGATGCGCAGCAACTGATCGAGCACCCAGTCCGGCCGGCGCGTCGTCTGGAGCGTCTGGCTGAGGATCGCATAGTCGAAGCTGGCATCGGGATAATCGGCGAGATCGCTGTCCGCATCACCCTGCACCACCGAAAGCCCGCGCGCGACCGCCGAGGCGACGTCGCCCGCATTGAGCTCGAGCCCGCGCGCGTCGCATTGCCGTTCGTCGCGAAGCGCCGCCATCAGCGCGCCATCGCCGCATCCCACGTCGAGCACGCGGCTGCCCCTGGCGACATTGGCGGCGATGATCGCAAGATCGGGGCGCAGGCTCATCGCGTATAGACCTTGGCATCTTCGCGGACCATCAGCCGCTCGGGCGGATGCGGATAGGGCGTCCAGCCGAGCTTGGCATAGACCGGCTGCATATCCTTGGTGAACAAGACCCAGCGCCGCAGCCCCTGCAGATCGGGATGCGCGTGCAGCGCCTCGATCATCGAACGCGCGAGGCCCTTGCCGCGATGCGCGGGCAGCACGAAGACGTCGGCAAGATAGGCGAAGGTGGCGTGATCGGTGACCACCCGGGCGAATCCGACCTGCTCGTCCACCCCCTCCTCATCAGGCTCGAACGCGGCGACACACAGGCTGTTGGCGATCGCGCGCTCGACAATGTGGCGCGGAATGCCGACGGACCAATAAGCGCCGCTCAGGAATGCGTGGATCAGATCCACATCCAGCCCGGCCCTGTCGAACGAGATGCGCATCAATGGCCTCCCGCGCGCAGGAAGCCGCCGACCACCCGCGCCAGCTCGGGCGATTCGAGCAGGAAGGCGTCATGGCCGAAGGGCGAGCTGAGCTCGACAAAGCTCGCCGCCGCTCCCGCCGCATTCATCGCATGGACGATGCTGCGCGATTCGCTGGTGGGATAGAGCCAGTCGGTGTCGAAGCTGACCAGGCAGAAGCGCGTCGCCGACCCCTTGAAGGCGTTGGCCAGCGTGCCATGCTCTTCGGCAAGGTCGAAATAATCGAGCGCGCGGGTGATGTAGAGATACGAATTGGCGTCGAACCGCTCGACGAAGCTCAGCCCCTGATGGCGCAGATAGCTTTCCACCTGGAAATCGGCATCGAAGCCGAAGGTCTTTTGCTCGCGGCTTTGCAGCTTGCGGCCGAACTTGGCTGTGAGCCCCGCCTCGGAAAGATAGGTGATGTGCGCGGCCATGCGCGCGACCGCGAGCCCGGCGGCGGGCGGCGCGCCATCGGCATAATAATCGCCCTCGCGCCAGTTGGGATCGGCCATGATCGCCTGGCGGCCGACTTCGTGAAACGCGATATTCTGCGCCGAATGGCGCGCCGCGCTGGCGATCACCACGGCGGCCGCGACACGATCGGGCAGCGTCGCGGCCCAGCTCAGCGCCTGCATACCCCCCATCGATCCGCCGACCACCGCATAGAGCCGCGCGATGCCCAGATGATCGAGCAGCATCGCCTGCGCGCGGACCATGTCGCGGATGGTGATCACCGGGAAGGCCATGCCCCAGGGCTTGCCGGTCGCGGGGTTGACCGTCGCGGGACCGGACGAGCCGAGGCACGATCCGATCACGTTCGAGCAGATGACGAAATAGCGATCCGTATCGATCGGCTTGCCGGGCCCGACCATGCGGGTCCACCAGCCGGGCTTGCCGGTGACGGGATGATCCGACGCGACATGCTGGTCGCCGGTGAGCGCGTGGCAGATCAGCACCGCGTTGCCGGCATCGCCGTTCAGCGTGCCATAGGTTTCATAGGCAATGTCGACGGGCGACAGCAAAGCGCCGCCATCGAGGCGCAGCGGCCCCGGCATCGTGACGGTGCGGGCAAGGCCGAAACGCGGATCGTCGGACATGTCCTCGCGTTAAGGGGTGTCGCCAGACGGTGCAATACAACTCCCTCTCCCGCCGGGGGGGTATCACCTTGCGATCGGCATCAGCGACCGCGAGCGCATGGTGGAGTCGATTTCCGGCATTGTCGGCAAGCACTTTGCCTATCGGCGGTCTAACCGCGAAGGTACTCCCGTCAGGGCGTAAGAAGCATCACGGGCCGAAGCGAAAACGCCGGAAGGGCTAGCCGCCCTTCGGCCCCCGGTGCTTTGGGCCGCCCTTTGCGGCGGCATGAACAGCCGCTCGAAAACGCGCTTTACCATCGGAACGCAGTTCGATTGATTCTTCGTCACCCCGGACTTGTTCCGGGGTCCACGAAGCCCCGGGTGTTTGGGCTGGAGGCTCTTGTCCATCGAGTGCCGCCCGGTGGATCCCGGAACAAGTCCGGGATGACGGGTATCGACCTGGGGTATATCGGCTCCCCACCCAATCCCGGCCGTTCAGCCTTATTGCCGAAAGCGGTCGCTTAAAGGTTCTCAACCTGGCGCAGGCCTGTCGGCGTCCGCACCAGGGGTGTGGTATGTTTTGTCAAAGTGATACCCCCCCTCCGGGGGAGGAACCGGCGGCGCCTGGTTGAATCGGAGCCGCCCTGACGCCGGTGATCGCCTCTGCCGCCATCCGCCCGGTTTCCGCCGCGCCGTTCATATAGCCGGGGAAGGCGTCCGACAGATGCTCGCCGGCAAACCAGACGCGCCCGGCACTCGCCACCTGACGCTCGGCGGGGTTGTCCGAATCGATATAGAGCAGATGCGCGAAGCGGCTGAGCTGGCCGGGCGCATAGTTCACATAGGCGCCGAGCGTCAGCGCCTGGGCGTGCCAGTTGGTGCGTGCGAACGGCCCCGTCGCGGCTTCGATCAGCCCGGGGATCGCGGGCGCGGCGCTCGCGGCGAATTTCGCGGCCAGCGCGGACGGGGCGAGCGCCTGCGCGTCGCGCACTTCGTCGCCCCCCAGGAACCAGGTCCAGACCGGCGAGACGGCGTGCTCGTGGTGGACGCTGCCGTCCCAGCCCAGCGCCCAGCCGTCCTTCGCATCGGTCTGCCAGACTTCGCCGCCAATCCCCATCGGGCCCTTCCACGGCGTCGCACTGGTGCCCGACTGCACCTTTTCGTTCGATCCCAGCTCCATTTCGGCGATGAAGGCGCGCCATGCAGCGGGCAGGGGAAGGCGGAAATCGATCTGGCGCATCAGCGGCGCGGGCACCGTGACGATGACCGTATCGGCGTCTGCGGCGGTGCCGTCGTGGAAGCCAAGCCGTACCCCCGCGCCGCGCCGCTCGATGCGGGCAAGGCGCTTTCCGGTCTCGATCCGATCGGCATAATGCGCCGTCATCGCTTCGATCAGCGCGCTGCTGCCGCCCTGAATCACATAGCGTTCGTCCGAGCCGCCCAGCACTTCGACCCGCTCGCCATCCACGGTGGGCAGGTTGAAGATCAGACCGATGGCGGAGGCGCGGTCCGGCTCGACTCCATATTCGGTCCGGCTCGTCGCTTCGAGCAGCTGGCGCGCCCAGGGCTCGTGGATCAGCCCGGCATGACGCTCAAGATAATCATGGATCGAGATCGCATCGATCGCCTTCGAGATCCGCCCGGGATGCCTGTCCAGCAGGTCGGCATCCTTGCCGATCTGCGCCGCGATGCCGCGCAGGCCCTGGGCGAGCTCGGCTTCGCTGAGCAGCCGGCCATTGGCGAGCGTCAGCGTGTTGTGCGGATCGGCCTTGCGATCGACCAACGGCACGCCGAAGCGCCTGGCGAGGCCCTGCATGTCATAATGATCGGTGTTGACCAGCTGGCCGCCCACTTCGAACGTCCAGTCGCCCGATCTGTGGGTGAACATCCGGCCGCCGGTGCGGTTGCGGCCCTCATAGACATGCGCGTCCACTCCGGCCTCGCGCAGGTGATGCAGCGCGGAGAGCCCTGCGATGCCGCCGCCGATGATGGCGACGCGCCCCGGCGCGCGGGCGAATGCGGGCCGGGGCAGCGCAGCCGTCGCGCCGCCGGCGGCGATCGCCTTCAGCAGCGCGCGGCGCGTAGATGCGAAGGAACGTTGCACGGGCGGGGCTTCGCCCGCCTCCCGCAAATTGCTCCGTCGCGCCATCTCCAGTGCGCGCCAGAACATCTGGTTGCCCCGCATTGCCCCTCCTTGGCCCCGTATCGGTGGCCAGTTCTAGCGCGCTACCCTTGCCATCCGGTAACCGTTCGGCCAAGCCGCGCGGCCATGAACGCACCTGTCCCCAAGCCCTGGGTAATGGCCATCGCGCCTTATGTGCCCGGCCGCGCCACCACCGATTCGGGCAACCAAGCCGCGAAGCTTTCCTCCAACGAAAATCCCTTTGGCACGCCGGACGCGGCGCGCGCGGCCTATGCCAGCGCGGCGGATGAGCTCGAGCGCTATCCCGACGCCAGCGCGCACGATCTGCGCGAGGCGCTGGCGGCGCATTACGATCTGGATGCGGACCGGATCATCTATGGCACCGGCTCCGACGAGGTGCTCCATCTCGCGGCGGGCGCATATGCCGGGCCGGGCGACGAAGTGATCTATGTGCGCTTCGGCTTCGCGGTGTACGATATCGCGGCGCGGCGCGTGGGCGCGACGCCGGTGGTTGCGCCGGACAAGGATTATGCGACCGACGTGGACGCCATCCTGGCGCTGGTGACCGATCGGACGCGCGTCGTGTTCCTCGCCAATCCGAACAATCCGACGGGCACCTATACGCCAAAGGCCGATATCGCGCGGCTGCATGCCGGGCTGCCCGGCGATGTGCTGCTGGTGATCGATCAGGCCTATACCGAATATCTCGCGCCCGAGGACGATGATGGCGCGCTCGATCTCGCGCGCACCCAGCCGAACGTACTGGTCACGCGGACCTTTTCGAAAATCTATGGCCTGGCGTCCGAACGGATCGGCTGGGGCTATGGCCATCCGGACGTGATCGCGGCGATGCACCGCATCCGCGCGCCTTTCTCGTTCGGCATCGGCGCGGCGCGCGCGGCGATCGCGGCGCTGGGCGCGAAGGAGTTCGTCGAGCACAGCTATGGCCACAATGCGAAGTGGCGCGCATGGTTCGCCGATCAGATCGCGGCGATGAGCAACAAGGGGCTGCGCGCGGTGCCCTCTAAGGCCAATTTCCTGCTCGTCCTGTTCGAGGGCGAAGTGAGCGCCGAAACCGCATATAAGGGGCTGATGGACGCGGGCTATATCGTGCGCTGGCTGCCGGGGCAGGGGCTGGCCCACGGGCTGCGCATCACGATCGGCACCGAAGCGGAGATTACCGGCCTCACCGCGGCCTTGCGCCGGATCGTGGGGGCCTGATGCTGCCGTTCAGCCGCGTCACGATCGTCGGGCTCGGCCTGATCGGATCGTCGATCGCGCGCGGCGTGAAGCAGCATATGCCCAGCGTGCGGGTGACCGGCCATGACGCCGATCCGGGCGTCCGCGAGACCGCGGTGCGGATCGGGCTGTGCGACGATGTTGCCGATACGCCCGGCGCTGCGGTGATCGATGCCGATCTGGTGATCCTTTGCGTGCCCGTGGGCGCGATGGGCGATGCGGCGGCGGCGATCGGAGCGGACCTGCCCGCCGATGCGATTCTCAGCGATGTCGGATCGTGCAAGGAAAGCGTGATCGAGGCGGTGGGCGCGGCGCTGCCCCGCGCGGTGTTCGTGCCGGCGCATCCGGTGGCGGGGACTGAGAATAGCGGCCCCGAGGCGGGGTTCGCCTCGCTGTTCCGCAAGCGCTGGTGCATCGTCACGCCGCCAGAGGGCACCGATCCGCTGGCGATCGAGCGCGTCTCCGAATTCTGGCGGCGGCTGGGCGCGGAGGTCGAGCTGATGGCGCCCGCGCATCATGACCGGGTGCTCGCGATTACCAGCCATTTGCCGCATCTGATCGCCTATACGATCGTGGGCACGGCATCGGATCTGGAAGAGGTCACCCGGTCCGAGGTCATCAAATATTCGGCGGGCGGGTTTCGCGATTTCACCCGCATCGCCGCATCGGACCCCACCATGTGGCGCGACGTGTTCCTCGCCAATCGCGAGGGCGTGCTCGAGATGCTCCAGCGCTTCTCGGAGGATCTGAGCGCGCTGCAGCGGGCGATCCGCTGGGGCAAGGGCGACGAATTGTTCGACCTGTTCACCCGCACCCGCGCCGTGCGCCGCTCGATCATCGAACAGGGGCAGGACGACGCAGCGCCCGATTTCGGCCGCTCGCACGACTAGTTCAGCGCGTTGATCGCTTCGTGCACGCGCGCCTCGATTTCCGGGCGGGGCAAGCCGGGCGGAATGGGTTCGCCGAACGAAACGATAACCGTGCCCGGCCGCTTCAGCCCCTTTTTGGGCCAGACATGCCCGCTCTTCACGGCGATCGGCACGACCGGCAAGGCAAGGATGCGGTAAAGCCCGGCAAAGCCCGAGCGCAATTTGGGCCGCTCGCCGGGCTGCGTCCGCGTGCCTTCGGGGAAGATCAGCACCGATCGGCCCTGGGCCAGGGTTGCCTTGGCGCCCTTCATCATCGATCGAAGCGCGCTCGCATTCGCCGCGCGATCGGCGACGATTCCACCGTAACGCTGCACCGCCCATCCCCAGATCGGAATCCGCGTCAGCTCCTGCTTCAGCACCGGCGCGGGCGAGCCGAGGCGCGGGGTGAGCTCCACCGCTTCGAAATTGCTTTCATGCTTCGCCGCGAAGAATACCGGCCCGGCGGGCGGCTGCCCCTCGACGCGGACGCGGATGCCGAGAATCCAGCGCGCGCACCAGATCATGTATCGCGCCCAGGCGTCGCAATATCCGCGGAGCGCCGCCGCGCCGAACAGTCCGGCGATCGGCACGAACAGCACGAACGGCACCGAAACGCCGTAAAAGGCGATTGCGAACAGCAGATTGCGCAGCAGCAGCATCAGCCCGCGCCAAGCAGCAATGCGGCGCGGCGCACCAGATATTTGTGATATTCGCGAAACAGCATCGCGAAGCCGGGATGGCTCGGCACGGCATCGCCCACCACCTCGACGCCCGGCAATTGGTGCGACAGCTCGAGCTTCGCACGCGGCATATGCCAGTCGGAAGTGACCAGCCGCACGCTCTTATATTTGTGGCGCTCGACCCATTTGCGCGTCTCGTCCGCATTCGATCGTGTATCGACCGCCTGCCAGCCGAGATCGATCGAGCTGGCGAAGAGCTTCCGATCGATCTTGTACTGCGCGGCAAACTCGCCGGGACGGACGTCGGGATCGACGCCGCTTACCAGCATCCGCCGGGCGTCGCCCGCGCGCAGCACGGTCAGCCCGCGGGCAATGCGCCCCGATGCGCCCGTCAGCACGACGATCGCGTCGGTCTTGCGCCCCTCCAGCGGCTTGCCGAGCGACAGCATGAACGCAGCGAAGCCGAGCGCCCAGCCCATCAGCACCAAAGCGATGAACCGCCAGATCATAGCGTCTTGGCCAGGGCGCGGAGCACGGAGATGCGTGCGGCAAAGGTGGCGAGCAGGGCGAAGCCGATGGGCAGCAGAAGCAGCAGGAACCAGTCCCGCTGCTGCAAGGCAACGCCGCTGAGCATCTCGGAGCCGAGCGCGCCCATCCTAGATTGCAGGAACCAGACGACGCCGAGCGCCGCGCCGCTGCCGAGCAGTCCCCCGGCCAGCGTGTCAAAGGCGATGCGGCGTTGAAACAGGCGGGCGATCTGCAGGTCGGTCGAGCCCAGCATGTGCAGCACCTCGATCGTGTCGCGGTGCGTATCAAGCCCCGCCCGCGCCGCGAGCAGCACGACGGTGGCGGTGGCCGCAGCGATCAGCAGCATCAATCCCACCGCAAACCAGCTCATGGTCGACATGAAGCTGCGCACCGGTGCCAGCCATTGGGCGTGCCGATCGATCCGCGCATTGGGATCGATCGCACGGGCGGCGCGCTCGACCGCGCCCACATCGCCGCCGCGCATCTCGACATCGATCATCGCGGGCATCGGCAGGTCGGGATCGAGCCCCGCGTCGCCGAGCCAGGGCTTGAGCAGCTCCGCCAGCCGCGCCCGGTCCGCCTCGGTCGCGCGGGTTACGCCGGGTACCCTGGCCAGCGCCGCGACCATCGCCGCCGCCTGGCTGTCGCGGATCTGCGTATTGGGCTCGACGATCTGCACGGTCAGCCGCCCGGCAAGCTGGCGGTCGAGCTGCGCGGTCGCGGTGAACATGCCCAGCCCCAGCGCGCCCGCCAGCACGGTCAGGAACAGCATGATCGCCATGATCCACGTCATCGCGCGCGTGCGGCGGCTCTCGTCGAGCAGGCGCTTGTCGGGTGCGTTGGGGTTTAGGCTGAAGCGCATCAACGCTCGCCCGGCGGATTGCGCAGCGCGCCGGTCGGGTCGTTCAGCCGCCCCTTCTCGAGCCGCATCATATGCGCGTTGGGAATGCGATTCAGCAGGTGGAAGTCGTGCGTCGCCACCACAACGGTGGTGCCCAGCCGGTTGAGCGAATCGAACAGGTGCAGCAGCCGTTCGGCCATGTCGGGATCGACGTTTCCGGTGGGCTCGTCGGCAACAAGAATTTCGGGACGCCCGATCACCGCGCGCGCGATCGCGATCCGCTGTTGCTCGCCGCCCGAAAGCGTCGGCGGCTTGGCCTTGCCGCGATCGGTGAGGCCGACCCAGGCGAGCATCTCGCGCACCGGCGCCTCGATATCGCTTTCATGCACCCCGGCAACGCGCAGGGGGAGCGCGATATTGTCATAGGCCGAAAGGTGCGGGACCAGCCGGAAATCCTGGAAGACCACGCCGATCCGGCGGCGAAAGCCTGGCAGCCGAGCGCGCGGCAGCGCGCCGGCATCCTCGCCGAACAGGCGGATCACCCCGCGCGTCGGCCGCTTGGCGAGGTAGAGCATCTTGAGCAGCGAGGTCTTGCCCGCGCCCGATGGGCCGGTGAGGAAATAGAAGGCACCGGAATTGAGCGACATGGTGATGTCGGACAGTGTTTCCGCGCCGGTGCCATAGCGCAGTCCGACATTCTCGAATTGCACGATGCTGGCCATGGCGCATGCCATCGCACACAGGATTGTCTTGCTCAAGCGGGCGGGACTCTTGTGAGCGCGATTCGAAGCGTCTAGAATCTGTCATGTGCCGGCCGGTGGGCAGCCGGACCGGTGAGATGCGTCGATGATCCTTGAATGCAGCCAGTGCCGGACGCGATACCTCGTCCCCGACAGCGCCATCGGCGCGGAGGGGCGCACGGTGCGTTGCGCGAGCTGCAAGCACAGCTGGTTCCAGGCGCCCAGCGCGGCCGCCGACATGACTACCCGGGCCATACCCGCAATGGCCGCACCGGTTGCGGGCCCGGCCGCCCCGGCTGCGCCCAAGTCTCGCTCCGCGCCGGAGCCCGCTGCCGCCGCGCCGGCGGTTGCACGCACCTATGACGATGTTTCGTCCGCTGCGCCCGCTCCCGAATATGATCCGTTTGCACCCCAGCCCCCGTTCAAGCCCCGCCGCAATCCGGCGAAGCGCTGGACGGCGGCGGCGTTCGTCGCGGGCTTTTCGATGCTCCTCGGCACCGGCGCGATCCTCTATTCGGGCGCGCCGGGCATTGCTGCGCAACTGGGCCTCGGCATCGGCGCGGAGGCCGAAACGCCGCTGCGCTTCATCGACAAGAATGTCGAACTGCGCACCATGCCCAGCGGCAGCGAATTGTTCGCGATCTCGGGCAAGGTGATGAACCCCACCGACGAAAAGCAGCGTGTGCCCGATATCCGGGTGGAGGTTCGCGATCAGCAGGATCGGCTGGTCTATTCGTGGCGAATTACGCCGCAGACCCGCGATCTGGCGCCCAAGGCTGCGATCGAGTTCAACTCGGCGAAGCTGGACGTGCCGGCCGCCAAGGTGGTGCAGCTCAGCTTTGCGAGCGAAATCGGCGGCTGACCCACCATAGACGCGCGCCGCTCAGCAGAGCCGCGGCGACCATTCCCGCGCCCGACGCGATCACCAGCCCGATCGCGCCCCATCCCGCATATACGAGCAGCACGCCCGCGCCGCCCGTGATGACGAAGAATGCGAGGATCGAATTGACGCCCGCGACCACCTGATCGCCGAGCGAGCGCAACGCATAGACGAACACCACCTGCACCCCGTCGAACAGGATGAACGGTGCCCAGAGAGGCAGCATCGTCGCCGCCACCTGGTGCACCGCTTGGGTGGCGGGGAATGCGGCGATGATCAGCGGGCTGGCGAGCAGGATGATCAGCGCGAGCCCGCCGGTGGCGGCGGCTGCCAGCGTCATCGCGATCAGCGCGCGCGGGGCGGCCTGATCGGGCCGCCCTTCGCCCACCGCGTTGCCGACCCGCACGCCTGCCGCCGATCCCAGGCCCAGCGCGACGCCGAAGATGAGGTTATGCACTGAAAACACGATCGCGAAGGCATGCGTCACGGTCTCGCCGAGCTGGGTCGAAAGGCTGATCAGCACCGAGAAGCCGGCGAGTTCGAGTCCGGATGCCAAGGCCGGCATCAGCCCGAAGGCGAGCAGGGCGAACGCCCCGGCCAGCGTTTCGCGCCGCATCAGGTTGCGCCAGGCGTGGATGCCGCGCGCGCGGGCATCGGGCAGCGTCCAGGCGGCAGCGAGCATCAGCCCGGCATTGCATGCGGCGGCGGCGGTCGTCGCCCATGCCGCGCCGAGGGCGCCCCATGCCGGCAGGCCGAAATGCCCCCCCGACCAGGCATAAGCCAGCACGGCGTGGAGCGGCAGGATGACCAGGTTGACCGCCATCACGCGGCGCGGCTTGCTCACCCCTTCGAGAAAGAAGGACGCCGCGATGGTGATGAGCTGGCAGGGATAGGCAAAGGCGATCGCCTCCACGACGCGCGCCGCGCCGGGCGCGATCTCGGGTGCGACGCCCACCGCGTCCAGCAGGGGCAGCGCAAAGAAATATAGCACAGCGCCCACCGCCAGCCCCAGCGCCAGCGACAGGACCAGACCATGATGCAGCACCGCGCCGGTCCGCGCATGGTCTCCCGCGCCGTCCGCGCGCGAGGCATGGACGATCACGCCGGTCAGCGATCCCAGCCCGACCATCACCACGACGAACAGCAAGGTGCGGCTCGCGCCGAACTGCGCGACCTGCTCGGTGCCGGTCCAGCCGAGCACGACGATGTCGGTAAGCTGGATCAGCGTCCAGTTCAGGCTCGTGAGCATCACCGGCCATGCCAGCGCGAGGATGCGGCGCGTCTCGGCGGAAAGGGCGGGGGTGAGCTTCATAGGATCGCGGGGCTTAGGCTCTGAACCCGCTACCGGCAAATCCACCCGCGTTCGCGGGGCCGGGTGTGGCGGCATCGGGTTCGGCCCCCGGCGGCGGCACGGTTTTGGCGAAGCGCTTGCAATCCCCGGGAGGCATTGCTAGTGGCCGCGCCTCACCAGCCCGTCGGCTCGTCCGGCGGTGATTCACGTGCGGCCGTGGCGGAACTGGTAGACGCGCAACGTTGAGGTCGTTGTGGGCGAAAGCCCGTGGAAGTTCGAGTCTTCTCGGCCGCACCACTTCTCACCCGGAACCGGCGGTTCCGTGGGGTGAAAGATCAGCAGGAGGCAATCATGGATCGGATGCACAGCGCTTCACGCCTTGCTCTCACGATTCCGATGGTGCCCCATGACAGCCTTTCTCACGCTGGATTCGCTTTCCGCCGCTACGCCTGACCGGCGGACGCTCTTCGAAAATCTGACCCTGTCGGTCGGCGCCGAGCGCGTCGGGCTGGTCGGACGTAACGGTTCGGGCAAGTCGACCTTGCTGCGAATCGCCGCAGGTGAGATCGCGCCCCTTGCGGGCAGCGTCGCGCGCGGCGGCACTATCGGCATGCTCGTGCAGAACTGGGCAGACGATCTGGCGGTGTCCGACGTGCTCGGCGCGACGGCGATGCTCGGCCGGTGCGCGCGGATCCTGCGGGGCGATGGCAGCGACGAGGATCTCGCCGAGGCGGATTGGACCCTGGAGCCGCGAATCGAAGCTGCGCTCGCCCAGACCGGGCTGCCGGGCTTCGCGCTCGATCGGGTGATGGCGTCGCTCAGCGGCGGTGAGCGCACGCGGGTGGCGATTGCGCGGCTGTTGCTCGATGCGCCCGATCTGCTCCTGCTCGATGAGCCGACCAATAATCTCGATGCCGATGGCCGGACGGCGATCGGCGCGCTGATCGCGGGGTGGCGGGGCGGTGTGCTTGTCGCCAGTCACGACCGGACGCTGCTGGAGGCGGTGGACCGCATCGTCGAGCTCACCCCGGTGGGGGTGCGCATCTTCGGTGGCGGCTGGTCCGCTTTCGCCAGCGCGCGCGATGCGGCACGGGCGCGGGCCGGCGAGGAGCCGGAGAAAGCGAGCGGCGCGATGCGGGGGGCGGAGCGCGCGGCGCAGCAGCGGCGCGAGCGCAAGGACCGGCGCGACGGAGCTGGGCGCGCCTTTGCCGCCAGCGGCTCCGCGCCAAAGATATTGCTGGGCCGCCAGGCCGAGCGCGCCGAGAACAGCGTGGGGCGGGAGAGTCATCTGGCCGGGCGGCTGGCGGCGGCGGCGGCGGCGCGGCTGGAGGCGGCGCGCGCGCAGGTCGAGATCGTCAATCCTTTCCGGATCGATCTGCAGCCCAGCGGCGTGCCGGCGAACCGCGAAGTGCTGGCGATGGAGGGTGCCACGATTCGCGTCGGGGGACGGCGGCTCGGGCCGTGGAGCTTCGCGATGCGCGGGGCCGAGCGGGTGGGCGTCACCGGCCCCAATGGCGCAGGCAAATCCAGCTTGCTCCGCCTTGCAATGGGGGCGATCGAGCCCGGGGAGGGGACGGTGCGCTGCGCCGAGGGGCGGCTGGCGATGCTCGATCAGCACGTGTCGCTGCTGGCGCCCGGCGAGACGATCCTCGAGAATTTCCAGCGCCTGAACCCTGGGCTGGATGCGCAGGCCGCACATGCCGCATGCGCGCGCTTCGCCTTCCGCAACCGCGACGCGCACCAGCCTGTGGCCACGCTTTCGGGCGGCGAGCGGCTGCGCGCGGGGCTTGCTTGCGTGCTCGGCGGCGCGCGGCCGCCCTGGCTGCTGCTGCTCGATGAGCCGACCAACCATCTCGACCTGGAATCGATCGAAGTGGTTGAGGCGGCGCTGGCCGGTTATGACGGCGCATTGCTCGTGGTCAGCCACGATGCGCCGTTCATGGAAGCGATAGGCGTCATGCGCCAGATGCGGCTGGAACGATGACTTGCGACAGTTTTCGCGGGCGCTGGGACAATTGTGCGACAAATCGCGTTTAGCCGCTTCGAATGGGCCGCTGGCGCGCCGTTTGAGGATTTTGCATGCGTGGATTGAGTGTAGTCGCAATGTTGCTTGCAGGGGCGATGCCGGTATCGGCGTTCGCGCAGGATAGCGCGCCGCCGTCCCCCCCGCAGGACCAGGCGGCGCAGGACGAAGAGGAAGCCGAGGGCGAGATCGTCGTCAGCGGCCAGCTTCGCGGCGCGGTCGAAGGCGATATCCCGCCCGAGCTCCAGCTTTCCCCCGCCGATATCCGCGCAATGGGGGTGCCCAGCATCGGCGACCTGATCACCGAGCTTTCCCCGCAAACCGGCAGCGGCCGCGGGCGCGGCGGCGAGCATCCGGTCGTCCTGCTCAACGGTCGGCGTATCTCGAGCTTCAGCGAAATCCGCGAGATGCCGACAGAGGCGGTCGAGCGCGTCGATATCCTGCCCGAGGAAGTCGCGCTGAAATATGGCTATCGCGCGGACCAGAAGGTCATCAACATCGTGCTGCGCCGCCGCTTCCGCGCGCTCACCACCGAGCTTGAGCCGCGCCTGCCCACCGGCGGCGGCTTTGCCGGGGGCAAGGGCGCGGTCAACATCCTGAAGATCAGCCGGGACAAGCGCGTCAATCTCGACGTTCAATATAATGGGCGCTCGGGCCTGCTGGAGAGCGAGCGCGACGTGATCTCGCGCCCGTCGAACAGCCTGTTCGATACGCAGGGCAATGTCGCGGGTGCGGGCGGCGCGGAGATCGATCCGGCGTTCAGCGCGCTCGCCGGCGTGCCGGTCACGGTCGCGGGCGTGCCGGCGTCGGCGGCGAGCGGCGCGCCTTCGCTGGCGGCGTTCGCGCCCGGCGCGAACCGGGCGAACACCACCGATCTCACGCCCTATCGCACGCTGCTCGAACCGTCGCAGCAGCTCACGATCAACGGCGTCTATAGCCAGAATCTCTCGGCAAAGGTCGGCGCGTCGTTCAACGCGCGGCTGGAGCTCAACCAGCGCCAGGGACTGCTCGGCCTGCCCGGCGTCACGCTCAATCTGCCGACGGGCAATCCCTTCTCGCCTTTCGCGCGCGATGTGACGCTCTATCGCTACATCGCCGATCAGCTTCCGCTCTCGCGCGACAGCAAGACGCAGACCGCGCATCTTGGCTTCTCGCTCAATGGCGACGGAACGCCGTGGAGCAGCGCGTGGCGCTGGTCGCTCACCGGCAATTATGATCGCGTGACCTCCAACAGCATCACCGATGGCGGAGTGGATCCGGCGGCGATGCAGGCGCTGCTCACGGCGCGCGATCCTGGTTTCAATCCGTTCGCGGCGATCGCACCCAGCCTGCTCAGCGGCCGCCCCGCGGATTATGCCAATTCCACCTCAAGCGTCGGCACGCTCGACCTGCTCGTACGCGGGCCCCTGCTCAAGCTCCCGGCGGGCGATCTTTCCGCCAATGTGCGGCTCGCCGGGCGGACCAGCGATTTCGAAAGCGATTCGCTGCGTTCGGGCATCGCCCGGAGCGGATCGGTTTCGCGCGACAGCGGCAGCGCCCAGATCAATGTGGACCTGCCCATCGCCAGCCGCCGACGCGAGGTCTGGAGCTTCCTCGGCGATCTCTCGCTCAACGCCAATGCGGAGATTGAGCGCCTTTCCGATTTCGGCAACCTGGTCACCACCGGCTATGGCGTGAATTGGTCGCCGATCAAGGAGGTGCGCTTCATCGCCTCGTTCACCGATGAGGAAGGCGCACCCAGCGCGCAGCAATTGGGCAATCCCACGCTGGCGACGCCCAATGTGCCGGTGTTCGATTATGTTCGCGGCGAAACCGCCTTTGTAACCAGCATCTCGGGCGGCAATCCGCTGCTGCTGGCAGACAGCCGCCATGTGATGAAGCTGGGGCTGACGGTGCGGCCGCTGGATCAAACCGATCTGTCGCTTCGCGCCGACTATACTTCGAGCACGGCGCGCAATCAGATTTCCGCCTTCCCCACGTCGAGCGCGGCGGTCGAGGCGGCGTTTCCCGGGCGCTTCATCCGCGATGCCAGCGGGCGGCTGATCAGCGTCGACAATCGCGCGGTAAATTTCGCCAGCGCCGAGCGCTCGCAACTGCGCTGGGGCTTCAATTTCTCGATGCCGCTCAGCTCGTCGCTGGAGAAGCGCATGCAGCAGCGGCGCGCCGAGTTCGAAAAGGCACGCGAAGAGGCTGAGAAAAACGGCACGCCGCCGCCGCAATCGCCGTTCCGGCGGCAGCGCGGAGAAGGAGCGAACGTGCCCGGACAGGGGCAGCAGGCCGGACAGCCGCAAAGGGCGCAGCAGCAAGGCGGCTTTTTCGGCGGCGGCGGCGGGCGTGGCTTCGGCGGCGGCGGCGGTGGCCGCGGCTTTGGCGGGCCCAATGGCGCGCTCGCCGGCCGGATCAATTTCAGCCTCTATCACACCTGGCATTTCAAGGAACAGGTTACGATCCGCGACAATCTGCCGGTGCTCGATCTGCTGAACGGCGCGGCCACGGGCAGCCGGGGCGGCCAGCCGCGTCATGAGATCGAGGCGCAGGGTGGCGTATCGAAGGACGGGCTGGGCTTCCGGCTGAACGCCAAGTGGCAGAGCGGCACCAGCGTGTTCACCGGGGCCGCCGCCAGCGGCAACCGGCTAGATTTCGGCAGCACCGCGACGCTCGGTCTGCGCGTGTTCGCCGATATGGGGCAACAGGTCAGCCTGGTGCGCGATCATCGCTGGCTGCGCGGCATGCGCATCACCTTGTCGGTCGACAATCTCTTCGACGCGAAGCAGCGGGTGACCGACCAGACCGGCGCGGTGCCAGTCAGCTACCAGCCCGATCTGCTCGATCCGCAGGGCCGGGTGATCCGGCTCAGCATCCGCAAATTGTTCTTCTAGGGCGCGGGCGGGCACCCGTTCCGCTCGGACGTCTAAAGCGAATCGGTTCAGCGCGCCGCCGTGGCGGGCTTGGCGGGTACGTTGATTTCGGGCTGGCGGGGCCGGAAGCGCTGGCCCTGGGGCTGATCGCCAAAGGCTGTCTTGCGGTACAGCAACGTGATCGAAACGCGGCGGTTGCGCGGGTCCATCGGATTGTCCTGAATCATCGGCTCGCGGTCCGCGACGCCCTCGATCCGGTCGAAGGCCGTCTCGGGAACCCCGCTCGCCGCCAGTCTCCTGCGTGTCGCTTCGGCGCGGCCGCTGGAAAGCATCCAGTTGTTCATGTTTCGCGGATCGCCATAGCCCAGGCTGTCGGTATGGCCGCGAATCATGATCGGATTCTCCATGCCGGCCAGCGACTGGCCGATCATGCCGATCAGCGTGTTCGCATCGGCGACGAGCGCGGTCGTGCCCAGATCGAACATCGAATAATTGGCATCATCGACCAGGTCGATGCGCAATCCGTCGCGCGTCTGGACGAAGCGGACATGCTTGGCGAGCTTGGCCATCTTCGGGTTCGACCGGATCTGTTGCTGGAGACGCTTGCTCGCGCGCGAGAAATTCTGATCGTCCTGCGCGCGCTGATCCTTCAGCGTGCCCTTGTCGCCGGTGCCGACGTCCTTGCCCCCTCGCGCGCCCGCAGGCACGGTCATCGAACGCGTGCCGGTCTGGCCCGCGCGATTGGGATAATTTTCGGTCGCGTTGAGAGCATCGCCGTTCAGCAGCCCGTTCGACCCGGCGCTGTTCTGCTTGAACTCGACGAGCGTGGGCGCGAAATAATCGGCCAGCGCCTTGCGCTGCTTCTCGGTGGTCGCGCCCAGCAGCCACATCAGCAGGAAGAACGCCATCATCGCGGTCACGAAATCGGCATAGGCGACCTTCCATGCGCCGCCGTGATGGCCGCCATGGCCCTCGATGAAGATCTTCTTGACGATGATCTTTGGAGGCTGGTTCGATCCGTGGGGTGCGCGTGCAGCCATGCCTTAGCGCCCGCGCAGTCCGTCGAACACCTCGCCGAAATTCGGCTGGTTGCTGTGCGCGATGCCCGAGCGTGCGGCTTCGATCACCAGCGGCTGCGGATGGCCGTGGAGCGAGGCGATGATGATCTGCTTCACCGTGTGATAGATCGCCGAATCGGCGTCGATCACCTGCTGAAGCCGGGTGGCGAGCGGGCCGACCAGGCCATAAGCGAGCAGAACGCCCAGAAAGGTGCCGACCAGCGCCGATCCGATCATCCCGCCCAGGATGGCGGGCGGCTTGTCGATCGAGCCCATGGTCTTCACCACGCCCAGCACGGCGGCGACGATGCCGAGTGCGGGCAGCGCATCGGCCAGGCCCTGGAGCGTGGTCTGCGGGCTCTGCACTTCGTGGTGGTGCGTCTTGATCGCGTTATCCATCACTTCCTCGACCGCGTGGACATCGAGCGTGCCGGAGGAGACGACGACGAGGCGCAGCGTATCGGTGATCAGGTTGATCAGCGTATGATCGGCGAGCAGGCGCGGATATTCGGCGAAGATCGCGGAGGATTTCGGATCCTCGACATGCGGCTCGAGCGCGATCGGCCCTTCGGTCCGCAGCATCTTCATTAGCTTGGAGACCAGGAAGATCGTGTCGAGATAGTCCTGCTTCTTGTATTTCGGGCCCTTGACCACCTTCATGAAGCCGGTGCCCAGCGCCTTCAGCTCCTTGCCCGAATTGCCGATAATCAGCGCGCCCACTGCGGCGCCGCCGATGATCAGCATCTCGTGGGGAAGTGCATGCATCACCGGGCCCAGCGCCCCGCCCGTGATTGCGAAGCCACCGAAGACCATTGCGATCAGCACAACAAAGCCGATTGCTACGAACATGCGCTTGAAACCCCCTGTTGGTCGCTCTGGTTAACGACCGCTTCGCCATCAACTTCAGCGAAAAATCATGGTTAAATCGTTACTAAGCGGCGATTCAGCGCAGATAGTCGAACAGCGAGAGTGCCGTGAGCTTGGTGAAGCTGGCCTGCGTCGCCTGCAGGATCGTCAGCGTCTGCTGGAAATCGGAGATGGTGGCGGCGAGATCGACATCCTCGACCGCGGAGCGCGCATCGTCGCGCGCGGTGGCGGTATAGGATAATTGATCGGCCACCATTTCAAGCCGTGTCCCGCGCGCACCCACCGATGCGTGCGCGGCGGTCACATTGTCCAGCGCATCGGTCATGCTGGACGAAGCTGCCTTCGCCGCCTCCTTGACGTCGCCGCCCGTATTGAGCGCGGTGGAGAAGCGCGAAAGCACGCTGAACATATCGTCCGGTGCGACGCCAAAGGCACGGTCGCCGGTAACGCCAACCTGCATGCCCAGCTGATCGCCGATCGGGATTCCCGCCGGCTCGCCGCTGCTGGCATAGCTGATCGATCCGTCCGCCGCCTTCACATAGGGCAGGTCGCCGGTCGCACCGCCAAAGATCGGCTGGCCGCGGCTGTCGCGCGTATTGGCCAGCGCGAACAGCGTGTCGCGGATCGAATCCAGCTCCTTGCTGATCGAGACGCGATCGCTGTCGGAAAGCGTGCCATTGGCCGCGTTGCTGAACAGCTCCTGCGCGCGCTGAAGCTGGGTCTCGATATCGGTCAGCGTATCGTCGGCCTGGTTGAGGATGCCCTGCGCGGTCTTGACGTTGGCGGCATAGGCCTGGTCGTTGGCGTCGGCGCGCTTCAGCGTGGCGAGCTGGCGATAGGCGCCCGGATCGTCCGACGGGTTCATCACCTTCTTGCCGGTGGCGATCTGCGCCTGCTGCACGTCCGCCTTTGCCGCCAGGTTCGACATGTGCGCCATCGAGCGCTGATAGGTCTGCGAAGTCGATACGCGCATGACTTTTACCTGATCTCGAAGATGGATTGCAGGACTTCGCGCGCCACCTGGATGACGCGGCCCGAAGCCTGATAGGCTTGCTGGAAGCGGATCAGATCGACCGCTTCCTCATCGATGTTCACGCCGGTCACCGCGTCGCGCGCGGCGACGGCGTTGGTATGGATCGCGCTCTGGGCGTCGACCACGGCCTTGCGCGTGTTGAGCGCGCCGCCGTTCGCGGTGATCAGGTTGGTCAGCGCCTGTTCGGCGCCGCCCGCGCGGATGGCGTCCAGCGCCAGCAGGTTGGAATTGTCGCGCGCGCCCTTGCCCGGTCCGGCGGCGGCGATCGCGCGCGGATCGTTGAGCGCCAGCGTCAGGTGCGAAGCGGGATCGCCCACGGTGAACATCGCGGCACCCGGCGTCCCCGCCAGGTTCTCGCCGCCGGCCTGCACCGTGTTGACGCTGTCGGCAAAGTTCTGCGCCAGCGTGTTGAGCTGGTCGCGTGCGCTGGCGATGGCCGCCGCGCCTTCGACCGCGCCGGCCAATACACCGCCGGTGGGCGACAATGCCTGGACGTTGCCGTCCAGGAATGCGGAATAGGATATCGCGCCGCTATCGTTGCGCACGGCGGTCACGGTGGCGGAGAACACGCCTTGCACCAGAACCGGGCCGGTCGCGCCGCCCTGGCGGACGACTGCGCGGCCCGCCGGGTCGAGCGTGACGTTGATGTCGGCGATCGCGCTCATCTGTTCGAGCAGCTGGTCACGCTGATCGAGCAGGGCGGCGGCGTTGCTGGTGTTGGGCGATACGTTGCCCAGCGCGAAATTGACGCGGGCCAGCGTCGCGCCCAGCCCGTTGAGCTGGCCGACGGCGGCGTCCATCGTCGCGTCGAGATCGGCCATAGCGGCGTCGAGCGCGTTACCGGTGGCAGTAAATCCCGCCGCGACGCTCGATGCTGCTTCCAGCATCGCCTGGCGCGGGCCCAGGTTCGACGGATCCCCGGCGGCGGTACGCGCGGAAGTGAAGAAGGCGGTGAGCTGGCCGCTCAACTGGTTGCCGGTCAGCGCGCCCTGAACGCGCTCAAGCCATGTCGCGGCGGTCTCGCTGCGGGCCAGATCGGTGCTGGCGAGGCGAACCTCGCCGGCGCGATACACGTCGTTCTGCCGCGAGATGCCGGCGGCGACGACGCCCATTCCATTCATGTTGGTGACGCCGGTGGACGTCACCTCGCGCACGGCGGAGGTGCGCCGGACATAACCGGCGGTACCGGCGTTCGCGATGTTTTCCGAAGTCGTGGTCAGCGCGGTCTGATAGGCGCGCAGGCCCGATGCCGCGATCGACAATATGTCGCTCATGACGTCGTGCTCCCTTCGGGCTTGGCGGAGGGTTCGGTGCCGGCGGCGCGGGCAAGGAACTCGGTCATTGCCTTGCCGATACCGATCGGCGCGTGAACGGCCATGGACTGGGCGAGCTTGTCGTCCTGCATGTCGCGGAACTGCTCCTGCGCCTTGCTGTCGAACAGGCCGTCGCCAAGCTTCGCGGCCCGCATCGATTTGAGCATCATGCCAACGAAGATCGCCTCGAAGCGCTGACCCGCAGCTTCGAGATTCTCCTTGGACGCCAGCCGCGACGTGTCGGTCGACACGCCGCCGCTGGGGCTTCCGATGGGGCCGGTGACGGTCACAGGATGATCAGCTCCGCCTTGAGCGCACCGGCTTCCTTGAGCGCTTCGAGGATCGCGACCAGATCGGCGGGCGATGCGCCAATGGCATTCACCGCCTTGACGACGTCGGCCAGCCGGGGGCCGGGTTCGAGCAGGAACATCGGGCGCTTCTCCTCTTCGACGCCAACCGAGGAATGTTCCTCGGTGCGGGTCTCACCCTTGCTAAACGGCATGGGCTGCGAGACCTTCTGCGCTTCATCAATACGAACAGTGAGTTTACCATGTGTTACCGCGGCCGGGCTGACCCGGACGGCGGAGTTGATGACCACGGTTCCGGTGCGCGCGTTAACGATTACCTTGGCCGGCGCTTCCGCCGCTTCCACGGTGAGATTCTCGATCTCGCTCATCATTTCCGCGCGAACGTCGCGGCCCTCGGGCACCTGGATGGCGATCGAAACCCCGTCGATGGCGCGCGCGCGGCCCGGGCCGAAGCGCGTGTTGATCGCGTCCTGTACGCGCTGCGCCGTGGTGAAATCGGCGCGCTGCAGGTTGAAGGTGAGGAACGGCGTCTTGTCGAAGCCTGTATCCACCGTGCGCTCGACCGTGGCACCCTCCGGGATGCGGCCCGAGGACGGGGTGTTCACCACGATCTTCGAGCCATCGGCACCCTCGGCACCCAGCCCGCCGACCGCGAGATTCCCCTGCGCCATCGCATAGATCTGGCCGTCCGCGCCCTGGAGCGGGGTGAGGATCAGCGTGCCGCCGCGCAGCGACTTGGCCTTGCCCATCGACGAGACGGTGATGTCGAGCTTCTGGCCCGGCTTCGCGAAGGGCGGCAGTTCGGCGGTGATCATCACCACCGCAGCGTTCTTGAGGCCGGGGGCCACGCCTGCGGGAAGATTGAGCCCGAAGCGCGACGCGACGCCCTTCATCGACTGGACGGTATATTCGAAATTGTCGTCGCCGGTGCCCGGCAGGCCGACCACCACGCCATATCCGGTCAGCTGGTTGCTGCGGATGCCCTGGAAGCTGCCGAGATCCTTGACCCGCTGCGCGGCTGCGGGATGCGCGGCGAAGATCAGGGCCAGGCTTGCGAGAATGATGCGGATCATGAGGTTCGTTTCCCGGCCTAGAAGGGGCTGATCACGGAGAAGAAACGGCCCAGCCAGCCCTGGCGGCTGGCGCGGGCGACATCGCCCTTGCCGGTATAAGCGATGCGGGCATCGGCCACGCGGGTGCTCGGCACGCGATTATTTGCGTCGATATCGGCGGCGCGGACGATCCCCTTGATCTGGACGAACTCGTCGCCGCGGTTCAGCGTCACGCGCTTCTGGCCCTGCACCAGCATGGTTCCGTTGGGATAGACTGCGGCCACCGTCACGCTGACCTCGCCCGACAGGGCGTTGGCCTGATCCGCGCTGCCCGAACCGGCGAAGTTGCGGCTGCCGCTGACCGATGCGTCGGTCGGCTTGAACAGCGATAGATTGCCGGTGCTCGGCGGCGTGATCGAGAAGCCGCCGCCCGAATCGAGCTTGCTGGCGGCCGATTTCGAAGCGCTGGTGCGCTCGACCAGCACGATCGTCAGCGGATCGCCGACGCGGCGCGCGCGCGAGCCTTCGTACAGCGCGGCATAGCCCTCGCTCGCCTGAAAGATGCCGCCATTGGCGGGCGTGGTCGCGACGGGCGCCTGTGCCGGCAAGGTGGCCGAATAGTCTTCCTTGGGCTTTTTCTTGCCGAGCCCGAGGAACTGCGCGTGCGCGGGCGTGGCGGTGAACGACATCGCAAGCGCGATGAGCGAACCGACGGCGATGCCTGTGAGGAACTTCATCAGTGCGCCCTCAAATGTTCTGGTTGACATATTTGAGCATCTCGTCGGTCGCCGAGATCATCTTGGAATTGACCTCATAGGCGCGCTGGGTCTCGATCATGTCGACGAGCTCCTCGACGACATTGACGTTCGATCCCTCGAGCATGCCCTGGCGGATGCGGCCGCGGCCATCCTCACCGGCATTGCCCATGGTGACCGCGCCCGATGCGCTGGTTTCGATCAGGTAATTGTCGCCCGATGCCTGGAGCCCGGCCGGATTGGCGAAGCTGGCGATCTGGATCTGGCCGATCTGGCTCGCCTCCGCCTGGCCCTGAAGCGTGGCGGAAACCGTGCCATCGGTGCCGATGGTGATCGACGTCGCGCCTTCGGGAACGGTGATGCCGGGCATCACCTGATAGCCCTCTGACGTGATCAGCATGCCTTCCGCCGAACGGCTGAAATTGCCTGCGCGCGTGTAGCCGAGCTGGCCGCCGGGCATCTGCACCTGGAAGAAGCCGTTGCCGTCGAGCGCGAGATCGAAGGCGTTGCCGGTGGTCTGGAGCGATCCCTGCGTCTCGATACGGCTGGTCCCCTGAACGCGGACGCCGGTGCCGAGGTTGAGGCCGGTTGCATATTTGGTCTCGGCGGTGCTCTGCGCGCCGGGCGCGGTCACCACCTGATATGCGAGCGTCTGGAACGACGCGCGATCACGCTTGAACCCGGTCGTGTTGACGTTGGCCAGGTTGTTCGAGATGACCCGCATGCGCGTATCCTGGGCGTCGAGCCCGGTGCGCGCGATGTGCATTGCCGATGAACCCATCTGTCTTACTCCTTATGCCGAGACGCGCATCAGCGATGCGGCGCTCTCGTCCATGTTCTTGGCTTCCTTCAGAAGGTTCGCCTGCACTTCGTAGCTGCGCTGGTTCTCGATCATGTCGACCAGCGCCTGGGTGAGATTGACGTTCGATTGCTCGAGCGAGCCCGATACGCACTTTGCCTCCAGATCCTCGGGCAGCACGCCGCCGCCTTTCACATGGAGGAGGTTGTCGAGGCCCTTCACGGTCTGGCTGCCTTCGGCGCTGGCCAGCTTGATCTTGTCGATCACCTGCGGCTGGCTGGCGTCGCCGCCGGGCGGGACGATCGTGATCGTGCCGTCGTCCGCGATCGCGATCGACTGGTAGGGCGGCACGGTGATGGGGCCCCCCGACCCCATCACCGGGAAACCGTCGCCGGTTTCCAACACGCCCGAGGGGGCGACCGACAAGTCGCCGCGCCTCGTATAGGCTTCGCTGCCATCCCGGCCCTGCACCGCGATCCAGCTGTCAGTCGTCACCGCCATATCGAGCGGCTTGCCGGTCTGCACGATCGTGCCTGCACGGCGATCGAAGTCGTTGACCTCTTCCGCCGCCAGGTCGCGTGTGTTGAAACCGCCCTGCTGCTGCAGCACCATCCGGTCGAAGCTGACGCGATCGGCGCGGTAGCCGATGGTCGACGCGTTCGCGATGTTGTTCGCGATCGTCGCTTGCGCCGACATCTGGCTCTTGAGCCCGGATAGTGCGGTATAGACGAGGCGGTCCATGACCTAGGGTTCCCTAAAGCTTTGAATTAGCTGCGGATGTTGAAAATGGTCTGCGAGATCTGGCTCGCGGTATCGAGCGCTTTGGCGTTCGCCTGGAAATTGCGCTGCGCCGCGATCAGGCCGACCAGTTCCTCGGTGATGTCGACGTTCGAGCGCTCGACCGCGCCCGCCATCAGCGAACCGAAGCCGTTCGCGCCCGGCTCTCCCAGGCGGGGTTCGCCCGAAAGACCGGTCGACGCCCAGGTCGAATTGCCGAGCTGGCGCAGGCCCGAGGGATTGGCGAAGTTCGCCAGCACCACCTTGCCCAGCGGCTGGGTGTCGCCGTTCGAGAAGCTCGCGCGGACGATGCCGTCATCGCCGACGGTGACGCCCTCGAACTGGCCAACCGCCGCGCCATCCTGGCTGCGGGCATTGACGCTGAACGGCGAGCCGACCTGCGTCGTCGCATTGCCAAGGTCGAGCGTGATGACCTGCTCCGCAGTCGCGCCGGGCGAGAGAAAGCCGCTAAACTCCGTCGGTGCGCTCGGCGACGTCAGCTTGCCGGTCGAATCGAAGGTCAGCGTCATCGGCAGCGCATCGGCACCGGTCGAGCCGCCCTCGACGCTCAGTTGCTGATCGCCGACGAACGAATAGACCTTCCAGGTGCTGGTCTGGTCATCGGTGGTAGGCGTCGTGTCGCGGACGAAATAGTTGGTCAGCGTCAGCGCGTTGCCGTTGCCGTCATAGACCGTCGTCTGCGCCGACTGGTTATAGGTGCCCGGATCGAAGCGGTTGAACGCGTAAGGGCTGTCCGTGCTGAAGCGCGGCGCGTTCTTCGGGATCGCCGAATTCGCCGAAAGATTGAGCGAGAGCGAGACATTCTCGGTCGCCTGCGGGGTGCCGCTGGTCTGCGGCATGCGCAGGCCGACGGTCGAATCGATGCCGGTCGCCACGACCGCGCCCGAACCGTCCACCGGATAGACCTGCAGCTTGTTGCCCTGCGCGTCGGTCACATAGCGGTCGCTGTCGATCGAGAAGCTGCCGTTGCGGGTAAAGGTGACGCCCGCGGAATTATTGTCGCCCTTTACCGCGAAGAAGCCGTCGCCGGAGATCGCGAGGTCAAGCGCCGAGCTCGACTGGGTATAGCCGCCCTGGCTGAACTGCTGGCGGACCGACTTCACCACCGTGCCCGAGCCGACCATCTGGGTCGGGTTCGAATTGGCGGTGGAGGCGATCACATCGGCGAACTGCGTCGTCGAGCGCTTGAAGCCGTTGGTGCCGACATTCGCGAGATTGTGCGAGATCGTGGACATATCGGTCTGCGCGGCCTGAAGCCCGCTCAAGGAAGTGAAAAACGACATAGCAATTGCTCCTTACTTGGGGGCTCAGCCGATCTTGCGGATGGCGGAGACGGGAACCTGGCCGAGGCCGGGAAGGGTGAGGACCGGTGCGCCATCGGCGCCCAGCGAAACGGAAGTGACCGGTGCCCAGACGAGCGGGGTGGCCGGAACCGAGGAGCCGGCCGCACTGCGCGCGCCGACCTTGATCGTGTAGGGGCCCGGACCCGCGGCTTCACCGCTGTCGGTGGTGCCGTCCCACTCGAAATCGAGCGCCCCTTTGGGCTGCGCGCCAAGCTCGACGGTGCGCAGCAGCGCGCCGTTCGGCCCTTCGATCGTGACGGTGACATTGGCCGCGTCGCCGCCAAGGTCGATCGTGCCGCCGACGCCGCCATCGACGCGCGGATAGGCGGTGTTGCCGGGGGTCAGCACGGTGCGGCCGATCCACGCCATCGCATCGCCGGTGGAGGTGCCGTTCAGCCGCTCGGCGATCGCCTTCAGCGTCGAGTTCATCTCGGTGATGCCCGAGAGCGACGAGAATTGCGCCATCTGGGCAACCATCTGGCTATTGTCGACGGGCTCGAACGGGTCCTGGTTCTTCAGCTGCGCCGTCATCAGCGTCAGGAAGTCGCCCTGATCCATATTGCTGTTGCCCAAGTTCGAAGTGTCCCGCGCCGCGGTCGCCGCGCCGGTGCGCGCGATGCCCAGATTGGCGAGCGTGGAATCAAAGGAAGTTGCCATGATCAGCGGCCCAGCTTGAGGGTGTCGGTGATCAGCTGCTTGGCAGTCTGCATCACTTCGACATTGTTCTGATAGGTGCGCGCGGTCTCGAGCATGTCGACCAGCTCGCGCGTTTCATCGACGGCGGATTCCCAGACATTGCCGTCCTTGTCGGCCATGGGATTGCCCGGATCGTAGCGCTTGGTCGGCTCGGCGCCGGCGGTGACGACGCGCTCGACATCGACCGTGGCCATCCCGCTCGCTTCGTCGAAGGCGGTGCGGAACACCGGCTTGATCGTGCGATAGGCGGCCTCGGCGCTCGAAGCGACGGTGTTGGCGTTCGCCAGGTTGGATGCGGTGGTGTTCATCCGCAGGAGCTGCGCGCTCATCGCGCGGCCCGAGACCTGGAAGATCGAAAGGGGTCCGTTGCCCATTGCTATTCTCCCTTGAGCGCGCGCGTGATCGTGTTGATGCGACCGTTCAGGAAGGCGAGCGTCGTCTGATAGGCGACGGCATTCTCTGCAAAGGCGGTCTGCTCGGTGGCCAGCTCGACGGTGTTGCCGTCGGCCGAAGGCTGGAGCGGCACGCGATAGAGCGTGGCATTGTCGATGGCGCCGTCGATCGATCCGGTGCCCGCCGAAGCAAGCGCGGCCTGGAAATCGATATCCTTCGCCTTGTAGCCGGGCGTCGATGCGTTCGCGATGTTCGACGCGAGCACGCCCATGCGCTGCGAACGCACCTGGAGCGCTGCGCCGTGTACGCCGAAAAGGCTGTCATTGGACATGGACGGGTCTCCCGCACAAAAGTTCACGGACCCATCTGCAATGGCCGTGCCAGTTTTGTGTGTTCACCCGGAAATCGCTTTATCCCCAGAGGAACCGGCAAAGGCGGCAACATCTTGCCGGGCAGGGCGGCAAGCCGGTGCCGCGCCGATGGGCGATCTGCCGCCGGAAGGGTCTGCCGCATCGGGCGCGCGGATTTGGCCCGTGCCTTGCATCCGCGAGCGCATGGACCTGACAGCCTTTCCCGGCCTTGCGCCGTTTATCGATCCGCTCGCCCTCGCCATTGTCGGCGGCGGCACCGCGCTCGCCGTGGTGCTGCGCACTTCGCTCGGCGATCTGGCGCGCAGCATCGCCGCGCTCCGGACATTGGGCCGCCGGCGCTTCGATGCGGATCCGCTGCTCAGCCAGATCGCCGCGCTGACCCGCATCGCCCGGCGGCACGGCCTGATTGCGCTCGATCGTTCGGTGATCGCCGATGCCGATGTCGCGGCCGCGATCGAAGCGGCGGTCGATGGCGCATCGGGCGCCGATGTCGCCAACCTGCTCCAGCATCGCCGCATGGCGCGCTACGAACGGCATCTCGCCGCGGCGGACGTATGGACCGGCATGGCGGAGATAGCGCCGGCAATGGGGATGATCGGCACGCTGATCGGCCTTGTCGGCATGTTCGTCGCAATGAAGGATCCCGCCGCCATTGGAGGCGCGATGGCCGTCGCCTTGCTCACCACCCTCTATGGCGCGATCCTCGCCAGCCTGGTCGCGCTTCCGGTGGCGACGCGGCTCAAGCGCCAGAGCCGCCACGAAGTCCAGGAACGCGCCCGGATCGAATTGCCGCTGGTGGCGCTTGCCGGGATCGAACCCGCAGCGCGTTGCGGCCTGCGCGAGATCGCGGCATGAACCCCTTGCTGGAAGAAGAGGTCCCGGCGCGGCCGGTATGGCTCACGACGCTCGCCGATCTGGCGCTGCTGCTCGTCGGCTTCTTCGTCTTCCTCCAGGCCAATCAGATGGACGGCAAGACCTTTGCCGCCAGCGTGCGCGCCGGCTTCGGCGCCACCGAGATCGTCGATGCGATGCCGGTGGAAATGGCGCTGGTCGCCGGCTTCGCGCCGGGATCGGCGATCCCTGGCGACAGCAGCTCCGCGCGCGAATGGGCGCGCGCCGCCGCGCGTGACCCGCGCACGCGAGTGAAAATCACCGGCGAAACCGATGGCACGCCGCAGGATGTGGATCGCGCGAGCGGCAGCGCGGCCATCCTCGCCGCCGATCGCGCGCGCGCGGTTGCGGCCCTGCTGGTCGCCTCGGGCGCCGCATCGCCCGATCGAATCCAGATTGCCACCGCCACCGGCAAGCGCCGCACCCTCATCACCCTCGGCTTCGAAGGGGACCGGCAATGATCTGCCGCCCGGCAAACGACGCTTGCCGCCGCACCAGATTGAAGATGGAGAAGACCATGTTGCTCCTGGCATTAGCATTCGCATCCCCGGCCCTGGCCGGCGATTTCCAGTCGACCCGGATGCTCGACACGATCGTCGCGCAGTTCACCGGCAAGGCGATCGGCGAACTGGGCGGCGCGCGCGCGCCGGTCGACGATCGCCTGAAGCTCGCCAATTGCGCCGCCCCGCAGCTCGAATGGCGCACACCCGCGCAGGACGCGGTCGTCGTGCGCTGCATGGCCCCGAGCTGGCGGATCTATGTGCCGGTCAATGCCGCGCCCCGGCCAATCGCTCCGGCGGCTCCGGTTGCTGCGGTTGCCGCGCCGGTGGCGAAGGCCGAGCCTGTGATCCGGCGCGGCGACGCCGTCGCGATAGAGGTCAACGCCGCAGGCTTCTCGATCTCGCGCGAGGGAATTGCCATGGGCGACGCGCCGGCGGGCGGGCGTCTGCCGATAAAGGTCGATGAAAAAAAGCCGCCGATTCAGGCAATTGCCATCGAGCCCGGCCGTGCTAGGCTCTCCGTGGCGGGGAGCTGAAATTTTTTTATTAAAGCTCCCGTGAAAGCGGCCGTTCTACTCGTTGCAAGCATAGCTAGGGATAGCGAGCATGGTGGATCCGATTGGCATCAAGACTGGCGCAATGGCCGCTCGGGCGGTGTCGTCGGTACACGCCCTGAACAGGGTGGCGCAGGCGAGCCCGGTCGAAAAGGCGGCCCCGGCCGTCCAGACTGCGGCAAGCGAGCTGACCGCGAACATGGCATCGAAGCCGCCGGTCGACAGCGAGCGCGTCGCGAAGATCAAGAAGGCGATCGAGGATGGCAACTTCCCGCTCGTTCCTTCGACGATTGCGGATCGGCTGCTTGCTTTGAAGATGCAGTGGAATCCGAATGACTAGGCGGGAGGCTTTGATTGGGGTGATCGAAGCGCTCCACGCCGAAATCGCGGCGTTGAAGGCCAATGACGTGGGGGCGTTGGAGGCCGCAACGCGGAACAAGCTGGCCGCGATCGACACGGTCGCGCTGCACGATGGCGAGGCACCGGGCCCAGAGGTCCGGGAGCTCGCTGCGGAAGCGCACCGGTTGAACGAGACCTGCCGCATCTATGTGAACCTGATGACGGCAAATGTTCGCCGCCGCCTGCAACTTCTTTCCGGTCAGGACGCGCCGTCCTACCGTTCCGCAGGCTACGCGCTGGCATAAGCCGGAACTGGCACGCTCCTTGCTGATCTCGCCCGCAATATGGGCAATCAGGTCAGCCACGGATGAGCGTCACTTCGGTAAACAGCACGGCAAGCGTCAAAGGCGCGATTGCCGCCGCGAGCCGCAAGACCGGCATCGACTTCAATTATCTGATCGGACAGGCGCAGGTCGAAAGCGGCATGCGTCCCGATGCGCGCGCCGGCACGTCCTCCGCGACCGGCCTCTACCAGTTCATCGAGCAGAGCTGGCTCGGCGTGGTCAAAGATCATGGCGGCAAGCATGGCATGGGCTGGGCGGCGGGCAGCATCCGCCAGACCGCCAATGGCCGCTATGTCGTCAGCGATCCCGCGGCGCGCGCGGCGATCCTCGGTCTGCGCAACGATCCCAACACCGCCGCTATCATGGCCGCCGAGCATGCATCGGATAACAAGGCGGCGCTCGAGCAGCGCCTTGGCCGCCCGGCGACCGGCACCGATCTCTACATGGCGCATTTCCTGGGCCTGGGCGGCGCGACCAAATTTCTCGATACGATGGCATCGAACCCGGAGCGCAGCGGCGCAGGCATGTTTCCCGCCGCCGCGCGCGCCAATCACAACATCTTCTACGGGGCAAACGGCCAGCCGCGCACGCTGAGCGAAATCTACTCGCGCTTTGCGGGCAAGCTCGATTCGGGCGCTGCGGCAGGCGGCGCGACCGGCGGCGCTTCGGGCAGTTTCGAGCTGGCCCAGGATCCGTTGGGCGATTTCGGCGAGAATGAAGTCATTCTCGGCAATGGCGCGGCCGGTAACGACCGACACTGGGTCGAGACCACCATCGCTCAGCTCAACGTGGGCAAGGAAGCGAGCGGCGATCCGTTCGCCGCGCGCCGCAACGCCTTTACGCGCGCGGTCGATCCGCTGCGGCCGACCCCCGAGACCGCCAAGCTGGCCTATCTCATGCTCGCGAACCTGGGAGCGTAATCTCAAGTGAATGGTTTGAGTTTGCCCCAGGGCTTCACCTCGTCCGCTCGCGGCTTCGCGCTTCCCGGCGCGATGCTGCTTCTCGTCGCGCTCATGGTCGTGCCGATTCCGGCCTTCATGCTCGACATCTTCTTCGTGATGAACATCATGATCAGCCTCGCTGTGCTGATGGTGGCGCTGAACGCGCAGAAGCCGCTGGACTTCTCGGCCTTCCCGACCGTCCTGCTCTTCGCCACCTTGTTCCGCCTCGGCTTGAACGTCGCCTCGACGCGCGTCGTGCTCGTGCATGGGCATGAGGGCGAAGCCGCGGCCGGCCATGTCATCGAGGCGTTCGGCACCTTCCTGATCGGCGGTGACTATGTCGTCGGCATCATCGTGTTCGCGGTCATCGTCATCATCAACATGATCGTGGTGACCAAGGGTGCGGGCCGCGTCTCCGAAGTCAGCGCGCGCTTCACCCTCGATGCCTTGCCCGGCAAGCAGATGGCGATCGATGCCGATCTCAATGCGGGGCTGCTCACGCCGGACGAAGCACGCGCGCGGCGCATCGAAGTCGGCACCGAAGCGGATTTCTACGGATCGATGGACGGTTCGTCCAAGTTCGTGAAGGGCGATGCGATCGCCGGTCTGCTGATCCTGTTCATCAACATCGTCGGCGGGCTTATCCTGGGCGTGGTCAGCCACCAGATGGCGGTGGGCGACGCCGCGCAGCATTATATCATGCTCGCCATCGGCGACGCGCTCGTCGCGCAGATCCCGGCGCTGATCCTCTCGATCGCCGCCGCCGCGATCGTCACCCGGGTCAGCTCGTCGCAGGATCTGACCGGCCAGATCGGCACCCAGTTCGGCAGCCACAAGACCTGGACGCCGGTTGCGGTGATCCTTGGCGTGCTCGGCGTGATGCCCGGCATGCCGCACATGGTCATCCTGCCGGCCGCCGCCGTCGCGGCGTTCGCCGCCTGGCGCCTGAAGCGTATCGCCGATCTGCCGCCGCCGCCCGAGCCCGTCGCCGCCGAGCCGGTCGATCAGTCGCGCATCGGCTGGGAGGAAGTCACAGACAATATGCAGGTGATGCTCGATATCGGCTACGGCCTGGTGCCGCTGGTCGATGAGCGCCGCGGCGGGCCGCTGATGGGCCGCATCACCGGCGTGCGCCGCCAGCTTTCCAAGGAGCTCGGCTTTGTCGTGCCGCAGGTGCGCGTGCGCGACGACATCAACCTGGCGCCCTTCACCTATCGCATCTCGATCGGCGGTGTCGTCATGGCGGAGGACGCCGTGTCGCCCGACGAGATGCTCGCGCTCGATACCGGCCAGGCGGTCGGCACGTTGCACGGCAAGCGCGTCAAGGACCCAACCTTCGGGCTCGACGCGGTGTGGATCCCGCAGGGCGAGGCCGACGCGGCGACCGGCGCGGGCTATCTCGTCGTCGATCCGGGCACCGTGATCGCGACCCATTTGAACCAGGCCCTAGTTTCCAGCGCAGCCGATCTGCTCGGTCCCGACGAGGTGCAGTCGCTGCTCGACGGGCTGAAGGAGCGCGCCGCATCGCTGGTCGCGTCGCTGTCGCCCCAGCCGGTGCCGCTCACCACGCTCACCACCGTGCTGCGCGGGCTGCTCGCGGAGAATATCCCGCTCAAGGAGTTCCGCCGCATCGCCGCCGCGATCGCCGTGGCCGCGCAGAAGACGCTCGATCCCGAGGAGATACTCGAGCTGATCCGTCCCGAGCTTGGGCCGCTGATCATCCAGAAGATCTGCGGCGTGCGAGAGCCGCTGCGCGTGATGACGCTCGAAGGCCAGCTCGAAGCCCTGCTCGGCCAGGCCGTCCGCTCGGATCCGTCGCGCCGCCACACGATCGAGCCCGATCTCGGCCGCCGCATCGCCGATGCCCTCCAGCGCGCCGCCCAGCCGCTGGTCAACGAAGCCAAGCCCTTCGTCCTTGTCGTCCAGCCGGCCATCCGCATTGCGATCCGAAAGCTCGTGAAAACCGTGCTCCCGGACACTCCCGTTATGAGTTTCTTTGAAGTTCCGGAGGATAAGGCGGTTGAGGTCGTCGCAGTGATTGGTGCGCCGGAGGCACTGCCCGCATGAATGCACTCCCCATCAGGAAGTTGACCGATATGGCGTCTGCCGCACCGCTCACTTATTCGCCCGTGCCGCTGCCCCGGCGCGACGCCGAAGCGCTGGTGCGCAAGCATCTGCCCTTGGTCCGCCGCATCGCCTGGCACATCCACGGATCGATGAGCTCGATCGTCGAGGTGGAGGATCTGATCCAGATCGGCATGGTCGCGCTGATCGAGGCGGTGAACGGCTTCGAGGATCGCGGCCAGGTGACCTTCGAGCAATATCTGGCCACGCGGCTGCGCGGATCGATGATCGACGAGCTGCGCCGTCAGGCAACGCTCACCCGCGGCGCGATGCGCCGGCGCAAGGCCTATCAGGATACGGTCAAGACGCTCGGCATCGAGCTGGGCCGTCCGCCAAGCGATCTCCAGGTCGCCGAGCGGATCGGCGTCACGCCCGAAAAGCTGCGCGCCGAATACGCATCGGCCGAAGCGGTCCGCTTCGATTCGATCGACGACACCTATTCGGACGAGAGCCCGTGGTTCATGTCCGACGAGCCGAGCCCGTTCGACCAACTGGCCGATGCCGACCAGCGCCAGGCGCTGATCGAGGCGATCGCCGAGCTGCCCGAAAAGGAGCAGATGGTCATCCAGCTTTACTATGTCGAGGAACTCAATCTCGAGGAAATCGGCGAAGTGATCGGGGTGGGTGCGGCGCGCATCTGCCAGATCAAGAAGAGCGCGCACGATCGCCTCAAGAAAGGCCTGCAGCGCCGACTCGGCTGAGCAGGCCAAGCCTTTCCATGCGCGATTGGCGGCGCAGACCGGCCGCGCCTGCGGATTCGGCTGGCGGCTGAGGCGCGGCGTGCTACCCTTTGGCGGGTGCGCCGTCATCTCTATCTCATCGCGGGATTTTTCTCGCTCGGCCTGGCGGTGATCGGCGCGATCCTGCCGGTGATGCCGACGACGATATTCGTGATCCTGGCGGCCTATTGCTTCGCGCGGAGCAGCCCGGCGCTGGAGGCGCGGTTGCTGAACCACCCCGGCTTCGGGCCGCACATCATCGCATGGCGCGAACGCGGCGCGATCAGCCGCAAGGGCAAGGTGGCGGCGAGCATCGCCTTTGCCGCGAGCATATTGGTGGCGCTGATCTTCGCGCCCTGGCCCTGGTCCGTCGCGCCGATCGTGGCGGCTTTGGTGATCGGTAGCTGGATCTGGTCGCGGCCCGAGTAACGGCGAGACCGGCACGCCCTGAATCGCGGGGATGACGGCTATCCATGCGCGCGGATCAAACGCCGGCGCGTCGCAATTTCGAGCCCGGGCGCGGCGCGCGGCGTGGATACGGGAAGGGCCGCGCTGATCTCCTGGAACATCGGACACCCCGAAACCGTCATCCCCGCGAAAGCGGGGACCCAGGGTTACACAGCGGCGCCCTGCTTTGCTCTGGATCCCCGCTTTCGCTGGAATGACGATCCGGGATCTGGCCCGCCCGGTAACCCGCACGAGCGCGCGCTCCACCCCAAACACAGAAAAGCCCCGATGGTCGCTTGGACCATCGGGGCCTCCCATGCGCCCTCTCCCTACAAGAGAGGTGACCGGCCGCGGTGCCTTTGTCAGGGGGGTGACACCCCGACCGGCACGCGCTTAGCGGAGCAGCGTCAGAACCGTCTGCTGGCTCTGGTTCGCCTGGGCAAGCATCGCGGTCGATGCCTGGCTCAGGATCTGGGCCTTGGCCAGCGCCGCGGTTTCAGCCGAGAAATCGGCGTCTTCGATGCGGCTGCGGGCGTCGGTCAGGTTGGTCACGTTGGTCGTCAGGTTGTTGACCACCGATTCGAGGCGGCTCTGCGAGGCGCCGAGCGTGGCCCGTGCGCCGTTCACGGCCTTGAGCGCCGCGTCGGCGTTGGTCAGCGTGGTTCCGGCATTGGCCGCCGAGTCGACCTTGAAGTCGGCCGCTTCGAAATCGTCCTTGTCGAAGAACGCCTTGGTCAGCGAGACCGAGTTGTCACCCGCGGTGTCCTTGTTGATGCCGACCTGGATCGAGATGTCATCCGATGCGGTGTCGGTCGTGGCATAATCGAACACGGCGACGCCGTTGAACTTCGTGTTGGTGAAGATCGAGTCGATCTGCGTGCGCAGCGCGGCTGCTTCCTTGTCGAGGTTCGCGCGGTCGTCGGTCGAGTAGGTGCCCGAAGCCGACTGGACGGCGAGTTCGCGGATGCGCTGCAGCATGTTGGAAACTTCTTCCAGCGCGCCGTCAGCGGTCTGAGCGAACGAGATACCGTCATTTGCGTTGCGGATCGCCTGGCTCATGCCGCGGATCGAGGAGGTCATCGACGAAGCGATGGCGAGGCCGGCGGCGTCGTCCTTCGCGGTGTTGATGCGCTTGCCGGTCGACAGACGCTCCATCGCGGTGCCGAGCATTTTGTTCGCAGCGTTCGAAGCGTTGCCCGCCCGGATTGCCGCAATGTTGGTTCCGATAACACTCATGTCATTACTCCATGCTTGCCGGCTTCCCGTGTACCCCCCTGAGACCAGGAGCCCGGAGCCGCCAAGCCAAGGAACGGCCATGCGCGATCCGGCTTAAGCAAAAAAATTAGCCCCTCGCGCGCGCGCCTCGCGTGCGCCCGGAAGGAGGAAGCAGGCCGAACACGATGATTTACGGCTCATTAACCAGAATTCGCGCATCAAGGGCTTCTCAAGGGGGAAGTCCATGCGATCCATCGTTCCGTCGGCCGCGATTCTCAGGCAGAAATACGCACTCGTTTCGTCGCTGCGGGCGCAGGGTTTCGCGATCGCTTCGTGCGAAGACGGCAAGCCGGCGCCGGGTGGCCTGTATCTGGTCGCTGATGGCGAGACTCCGCCGGCGCCGTCGCGCACGCTGACGATCGGCGACGGCGAGCCTGCGGTCATTCCCTTTCGCGACGGCAATCCGGCGCGCATTTCCTTTCCGCCCGAAGACGCGGCAGTCGGCAGCGGCTTCGTCAGCGCGCTGATGCGCGGCCCCGGCGAGCCCGTGGCTGCCGATCCCGAGAGCCTCGCGCTGCTGGCGCTTGCCGAGCGCGTCGCGGCGTCGGACATCACCGTGCTGATCAACGGCCCAACCGGCACCGGCAAGGAAGTGCTGGCGCGCGCGATCCATATGGGCTCGTCGCGGCGCGATGGCCCGTTCGTGGCCATCAACTGCGCAGCGCTTCCCGAAACCATGCTCGAAGCCATGCTGTTCGGCCACCACAAGGGCGCGTTCACCGGCGCATCGTCGGGCGGGCAGGGCTTTTTCCGTGCGGCGCACGGCGGCACCTTGCTGCTCGACGAAGTCGCCGAGATGCCGATCAATCTCCAGGCCAAGCTGCTCCGCGCGCTGCAGGAGCGCGAAGTCGTTCCGATCGGCGCGACGCAGCCCGAAAAGGTCGACGTGCGCGTCATCGCCTGTGCCAACCGCGACCTGCAGGGCGAAGTGATGGCCGGCCGCTTCCGCGCCGATCTTTACTACCGCCTCTCGGTCTTCCCGCTTTCGACCAGGCCGCTTGCCGAGCGTCCGGGCGATATCGCCGCGCTCGCCGCCGCGATGGTCGTGCGACATTCCGGCGAACGTTCGACGCTGCCCTGGATTTCCGCCGACGCACTGGACGTGCTCACCGATCATGATTGGCCGGGCAATGTCCGCGAGCTGGAAAATGTCATGCAGCGCGCGCTGCTGCTGTGCGGCGGGCACACGATTACGCCAGAGCATCTGATTTTCGATCGCCGCCCGGAAACGCGCGTCGAGACGCAGGCCCAGGCTTCGGGGACGCTCAGCAACATCGTCCAGATCCACGAATTCGCCGCGATCCGCGAAGTGCTTGCCGAGTGCAATGGCAGCCGGATCGAGACCGCACGGCGGCTCGGGATTTCGGAGCGCACGCTGCGCTACCGGCTCGCCAAGGCGCGCGAGCAGGGTGAGGATATCACCATCAGCCGGGCGATCCCGGCATGAGCGGGGTCAGCGGAATCGGCGGCGCCATGGGCGTGGATCGGGTGATGCAGCTCCGGCAGCAGATCCTTGAGCGCAATGCCGCGCTCAGCCGCGCCAATGAAACTCCTGCGGGCGCTAGCCCCGCTGCGGCCAAGCCGGCCAGCTTCGCCTCGACGATGGAAGAGGCGCTCAAGTCGGTCAATCAGGCCCAGCAGAATGCGAGCGAGCTTTCGTCCGCTTATGAGCGCGGCGAGACCGTGGACATCGCCAAGGTGATGCTGGCGCGCCAGCAGGCGTCGGTCGGCTTCGAAGCGACGCTCCAGGTCCGCAACAAACTCCTGTCCGCCTACAAGGACATCATGAGCATGCCGGTGTAATCGATGAACGCTCTCACCACCACAGAAGGCGCGGCAAGCCCGGTCAGCCTCAATCCGCTGAAGCAGATGAGCGGCATTCTGGCGCAGCCCGCCGTACGGCGCGCCATGCCCTTGCTCTTCCTGATCGGCCTGGTCGCCGCAGGCTTCATCGCCTGGTCGATGATCGCCAGCGCGCCGCAGCGCATCCTCTTCGCCAACGTGACCGACGCCGACAAGCAGGCGGTCAGCACCGCGCTTCAGGGCGCGAACATCAAGTCGAGCATCGACAGTGCCGGCTCAATCACCGTGGCTGAGGATGATTATCACAAGGCGCGGATGCTGCTCGCTGGCCAGGGCCTGCCCAAGGCCGCGCCCGGCGGCTATGCGATCCTCGATCAACTCCCCATGGGGGTGAGCCGCGCGGTGGAGGGCGAACGCCTCCGCCAGGCGCGCGAGACCGAACTGGCGCGTTCGATCCAGGAGATCGATTCGGTCGCCGAAGCCCGCGTCCACCTCGCCACGCCCGAAGCCAGCGCTTTCGTTCGCGATCAGGCGGCGCCTTCGGCCTCGGTGATCCTCAAGCTCCAGCCTGGCCGCGCGCTGGCCGAGCCGCAGATCCGCGCGATCGTGAACCTCGTCGCCTCCTCGGTGCCGGGGATGACGCCGCAGGCGGTGACCATCGTCGATCAGATGGGCGCCTTGCTCTCCAAATCGGGCAAGGCCGGCGATCCGACCGCGGCGGCGGGCGATGCGCGCATCGAGTTTCAGCGCCGCGTCGAGGACAAGTATCGCGATCAGCTCGTCCAATTGCTGACCCCGATGGTCGGCGCAGGCAATTTCACCACCGAAGTCGCGGCGGATGTCGATCTCGATGAGAGCCAGGCGACCCGCGAAAGCTATGACAAGGCCGGGCAGGTGATCCGCGCCGAGCAGGGCAACTGGACCGGCACGTCCAAGGATGGCGCGGCTCCCGGGGGTATTCCCGGCGCGCTTTCGAACACGCCGCCGCCTGCCAGCACCATGGCCGCTCCGAATGCAGAGGGCGCTCCGGCTGCTGCTGCCGCGGCTGCTGCGCCTGGCGCAGCGCCTGCCGGCACGCCGCCGGTGGCGCAGAAGCAGAGCGACAGCTTCACCCGCACCTATGAGACGGGCAAGGAAATCTCGGTCACGCGCGCCGCCCCCGGCGGGGTCAAGCGCCTTTCGGTCGCAGTCTTGCTGCGCGAGGATGCGGGCAAGCCGCGCGGCCAGGTGGAGATCCAGCAGATCACCCAGCTCGTCCAGGCCGCTGTCGGCTACAATGCCGCGCGCCAGGATCAGGTGACGGTAATCAGCCGCAAGTTCACGCCGCCCGCCGAGAGCATTTCCGCCGGCCCTTCCTGGTACGATGCCGGATGGGTGCCGCTGGTCGCGCGCAACCTGACGGCGCTGGTGATCGCGCTGCTGGTGTTGTTCCTGGGTGTGCGTCCGCTCGCCAAGGCGCTGCTCAAGAAGCGCGAGGACGCCACGGTTCGCCACGCGCTGGCGATCGGCAGCCCCAATGGCGGGCCGGCTCCGGCGGTGTCGATCGATATGCTCGAGCGCAATGGCCATAGCTATGACGACCGGGTCGGCCTGGTCCGCGGCTTCACGCGCGACAATCCGGCGCGTGCGGCGCTGGCGGTGCGCGACATGATCAAGGCAGACGGCCGGTGAGCGCGCCGATCCGCAACTTCAACGGCACCGAGCGCGCTGCCGTGCTGATGATGCTGGTGGGCGAGGAGGAGGCTGCGGCCATCCTCCAGCAGCTCGATCCGGAGGAAGTCCGCAATCTGGGCAAGGCGATGTTCACCGTCGCCGATGTCAGCGAGGCGGAGGTCGAGCAGGTGCTCGACGATTTCACCTACAAGGCGCGCGAGCGCACCTCGGTGCAGTTCGATCCTGCGCCGCGCATCGAAGGGATCATGAACCGCGCGCTGGGCACCGAGCGGGCGGAGAGCGTGCTCGCCCGCATCGCGCCGACCCAGGCCAGCAACGGGCTGGAAATGCTCGCCTGGTTCGAGCCCGAGGAAATTGCGCGCATGGTCGAGACCGAACATCCGCAAATCGCCGCGGTCCTGCTCGTTAACCTCGATCCCGACCTCGCCGCCAAGGTATTTGAACATCTCCCCGAAGCAGTCCAACCCCAAATCCTCCGCCGCATCGCCAAGCTCGGCCCGGTGACGCCCGAGGCTATCGAGACGCTGAAGGAAATGATCGTCGCCCGCGCGACTGTGGCGAAGAAATCCCCCGGTCTGCAGCTGGGCGGGACCCGTGAAGCGGCCAAGATCCTGTCGAGCGCGCGCCGGGTCACCGAGCAGCGCGTCATGCCCAAGCTCGCCAAGATCGACAAGGAAGTCGCCCGGGCGATCGAAGAGGCGATGTTCGTCTTCGACAATCTGCTCGAGCTCGACGACAAGAACCTCTCGACGCTCATCCGCAACGTGGATTCCAACATCCTGGTCAAGTCGCTCAAGGGTGTTGAGGAGAATGTCCGCGAGCGCTTCCTGGCCTGCATGTCGAGCCGCGCGGCGGACGGCATCCGCGATGAGATGGAATCGCTAGGGCCGATGAAGCTCTCCGATGTGCTTGAAGCGCAGAAGGTGATGATCGCCGTTGCGCGCGGGCTGGTGAAGGACGGCACGCTCCAGATGCCGAGCAAGGGTAGCGGAGACGACGATTATGTCTGATGCGGCACGCGCATTTACGCCTGGCCTCGCCGGCCATGTCCGCGTCGCGGAGACGGTGCTCCGGCGCGCGTTTGGCGAACCGGTCCATTTCGCGCCAGCGGAAGTCAGCCATATCGGCCGCCGCCATGGGCCCGAGTCGGGCCCGCGCCATTATTCGCCTGCGAGTTCCTCGTCGAACCCGAACGAGGGCTGGGACCCGTTCGCTGCAGCCGATCCGATCGCTGCAGCCCGCTCCGCCGGGGTCGCCGAGGGTCGCGCCGCAGCGCTCGCCGAACTCGATGCGGCGAAGGACCGCGAAGCGGCACTGCTCGAACAGGTTTCCGACGCGCTCACCAAGGGCGCACATTTCGATCGCGAGCGCATGGCCGGGCATCTGCGCCAGACCGTGCTCCATCTTGTCACCAAGATGGTTGGCGAAGTCGGCATAGCGCCCGACGTGCTTTCGTCGCGGATCAACGCCGCGGTCGATCTGCTTGCGGACAATGCCGAATCGGCGTTGCTCCGCCTGCATCCCGACGATGTCGCGCTTGTCGAAGGAAAACTTCCGGCCAGCGTTTTCCCGGTCGGCGATCCCCAGGTCCAGCGCGGCGGCTTTGTCATCGAAAGCGCTTCGACGGTGGTGGAGGACGGCCCCGATCTCTGGCTCGAACAGCTGGCGCAAGCGATTGATCGCGTGCCGATTCCCCCCGCATGCTGAACCGCTTCACCGAAGACTATATCGATGGGCTAAGCTGCGGAGATTTCGCCGCCAAGCCGCGCGTCTCGGGCCGCCTTTCGTCCTATGACGGGCTGCTGATGGAAGCCGTTGGCCTCTCGCTGCCGGTTGGAACCGTCTGCGCGATCGGTAGCGGCGTGGGCCGCGTCGAGGCGGAAGTGATCGGCTTCCGCGCGGGCAGGACGCTGATGATGAATCTGGGCGGCCCCGCAGCCTTGCTTCCCAATGCGCCCGTGCGCCCGATCGGCCCTCCCGGAGAGGCAGAGGTTGGCGCGGCGTTGCTCGGACGCGTTGTGGACGGCGCCGGCAAGCCGATTGACGGGTTGGGTCCGATCCGGGGAGCGGGCAAATGGCCGCTTTCGGGCAAGCTTCAGTCTCCACTGGATCGCGGCCGCGTGCTCAAACCGCTCGACGTCGGCGTGCGCGCGATAAACGGTCTGCTCACCATCGGGCAGGGCCAGCGCGTGGGCATCATGGCGGGTTCGGGTGTCGGCAAGTCGGTCCTGCTGGGCATGATCGTCCGCGCCGCCGAAGCCGATGTCGTGGTCGTCGGCTTGATCGGCGAACGCTCGCGCGAAGTCGCCGACTTCCTCGAGACCAAGGTGTTCGGCGAAGCGCGCAAGCGTTCGGTCGTCGTCGCGGTTCCGGCCAATCACTCGCCAGTGCTGCGCATCCGCGGCGCGCTGCGTGCGACGGCGATCGCCGAGGCTTTCCGCGCCGAAGGCAAGAAGGTGCTGCTCATCATGGATTCGCTTACCCGCGTCGCCCATGCGGGCCGCGAGATCGGCCTTGCGCTGGGCGAGCCGGCCTCGGCACGCGGCTATCCGCCGTCGGCCATTGCGATGCTGCCCAGCCTGATCGAACGCGCCGGCACATGCGTGTCGAGCGGTGGATCCATCACTGCGATCTACACGGTGCTGGCGGATGGCGATGACGGCAATGATCCGGTGGTGGATTCGGCCCGTTCGATCCTCGATGGCCACATCGTGCTCAGCCGGCCGCTTGCCGAGCGCGGCGTATATCCCGCGATCGATCTTGGTCCGTCGGTCAGCCGTGTGATGACCGACATTGCCGCGCGCGATCACGTAAATGCTGCACGCGTGCTGCGCCGCCATCTTGCAACATATGAGGAAAATCGCGACCTCGTGCTGATGGGGGCCTACCGCCCCGGTGCGGACGCCGAGATCGATGCGGCGATCGCCTGCCACCCCGCCGTGATGGAATATATCAAGCAGGGTGCCGATGAGGTCGTGACGTTGGGCGACGCCGTGGCGGAGCTCACCGGCGTGTTTGGCGATGCGTGATCCGGTGAGAGGCCGGCATGCCTAGGAGCGCCAAGAAGCTCTCGCGCCTGCACCGGGTGCGTACGCTCCAGCTCGACCAGGTTCGCGCCGAGGAAGTGCGCGCGCACGCCCGGGTCAACCAGGAAGCACAATTGCGCGAACGCATTTCCACGCTTGCCGACAATATCGCACCCGTGAAGAGCTGCGAGGCCTTTGCCTCATCGATGATTGCCGCTGCACATTATCGCGACCGGCTCCACCAATCGGCGCAGGCCGCGGCACGCCGCGTTGAAGTGGCCGAACAAGGGCTTGAACATGCCCGCGCCGCGACGCGAGAGGCGCGCCGCGACCAGAACGCGATCGAGAAGCTGATGGCGCGCGAGCGTGCCGAAGCGGCGCTGAAATTCCTTCGTTCGCTTGAGGAATTGCCTCCTGCCGGAAGAAATCGGCACGATCCTTGCTGAGTTCCGCGTGAGAACATCTCAGCGGGGGCGTTTCGTTGATCCAGATTGCTGCAACTCTTCCCAATACTGGCGGGCCGACGCGCCCGAGTGCGCTTGCCGCCGAGAGCGGCACAAGCAATTTCGCGCTTGCCATGGGCTCGGTGCTCGCGCCCGGCACCATGCCTATCGAACTGCCGGACGACTTATCGTTGCCGGGCCTTCCCATCCCGGGACTGCAGATCGTTGCCGGACCCGGCAAGGATTTGCCGGAAGCAGGCCGCGCGCTGACGGATGATGATGCCGCTGCGGAACAGCAAGCGAGCGCCGATGGCGAAGCGCCAACTGATGATGAGGTACCCTTCGCCTGGTTCGCGCTTCCCGCCGCCGCACCGGCGGATGGACCTGCCATGGCGACGGTCACGACCAAGCCCGTCGTCGCGCTACAACCCGGACTTCCAGCCGCACCTTCGCACGAGGCTGCGCCTCAGCAGGAATCTCCCTCGGCACTTCCGGGGGAAGCCATGCCGATCGTGGATGCGATGACACTGGCGGACGCAGACGCCGGAGCGCGCGCTGCGCCCTTGGCGCGCAAACCGGTGGAACGTCCCATCCTCGTCGCGCCACGCGCTGCCGTTCCCATAGATACGAGCGAAGTGCCCGCCGCATCGATGCCGGATACTGCCCCGCTCGCAGAGCGGACTGCCCCAATCGAGCGCGCGTTGAGGTCCGCAGCGCAGAATCCGTTGCTTGTCGGGATCATGCCGGTGGCGGTGCATGGTGTCGAACCGGATTTGACGGAGGTCCGCGCGCCGATTTTGGGGGGGGCCATCGCACCCGCGCTCGCCACCGTGACTAAGGTGGTGTCTGACACCGATACGATTGCTGTGCTCCCATCCGAGCCGGCGTCGGCCACCATCCCTGCGCCGTCCGCCGCGTCGGCACCGCCGGCTGGTACCGTCCCCGCGACGCCCGCCGGCCAGCCTCTAGCGCCGATGGTAGCCGCGACCTCGCAGCAGAACGCCCAAAGTACACCCGACGCTAAACCGGCAGTGGCACCGCCGCGCGAAGCGGCTCCCGCGACGGTAGATGTGCTTGCGCCGCGCGTGCAAATGGCGGTGCCGGCGGCGCAGCCCGTTCCGGCAAGCGCTCCGCAAACCGCGCCGCTGACGGTGGCGTCGCTGATCGCCCAGGCATCTGTGCCGGGCGTTGCGCATCCGGTCGTATCAACTCTGCACCGCAGCTTTGGCGAGATCGAACAGGCGCCATCCATGGGCTTCGCCGCGCCCGGTGCTTCGATCCTGCAGCAGGTGGCCGCCAGCCCCGGCGCCCAGCACGGTGCGCTCGACATGCGCCGCCAGGAATGGACAGGGAAGATGATTGAGATGATCGAAGCGATGCGAGAGAGCGCGCCGATCAAGGAAACGCGCATCAGCCTGATGCCCGATGCGCTGGGCAAGGTGGATATCGCGGTGCGCCAGGATGGCGACCGCGTGCATGTGCACTTCACAACAGAAACCCAGGCTGCGCGCCAGATCCTGACCGATGCCCAGGTCCGCCTGAACGAAATCGCCGAGGCTCGCGGTATTCGGCTCGGCCAGACCAGCGTCGATGCGCAAGGGGCGGGCGCCGGGTCGGGCCAGCGCCAGAACGATGCGCCGCGTCCGCACACCCCTTCCGCTCCCGCCAGCGCACACGCGGCGAAGGATCAATCCAACACCGATGAACGCGTCGCCTGAGACGCATGGAGGCCAAGATGGAAACGCTGAACGACGATACGAACCCTGCGCCGAAGAAAAAGAAGAAGGGCAAATTGCTCCTTTTCGTCGTCGCCCCCCTGCTGCTCGCGGGCGGCGGTGGTGGCGCGGCCTATGCGATGGGTTGGCTGAACATGGCAGGTGGCAGCGCGGGTGCCGCCGCCAAGTCCAATGAACCGCAATTATTGCCGAAGAGCGAGCAGAAGCGCGCGGGCGAGAGCGGCGAAGCAGGTGGCAAGGCCACGCCGCAGGGCGAAGGCGGCGACAAATATGCCTCGAGCTATTACGCGCTGGAAAAGGAATTCACATCCAACCTGCAGGACAGCGTCCATTTCATCCAGGTCGGGGTCGCGGTGTCCACGCCTTATGATGGTAAGGTCATCGAGAACGTCAAGACGCACGAGATCGCGATCCGTTCTGCGATCCTGATGGCGCTTGGCGAGACGACCGAGGACGAGGTTTTCACCGCCGCCGGCAAGAAGAGTATGCAGGACCGGCTGACCAAATCGATCAACGCCATCCTTAAGGAAAAGGAAGGTTTTGGCGGCATCGGTAACGTTTACTTTACCAATTTCATTGTTCAGTGAGGCATGGTTAACGCCTCTTCAGAGATTGCCGCCGACCGGCGGGAGCGCCCCAGGGCCAGCGCCGAGCACGCGCCGGCTTTGGGCAGCGTAAACCCGAATCCGTTCGGCGACCTCGTCACGCTGCAGCACCTCTGCGCGCGGCTGGCGAAGGGGCTGAAGCCGGTGTTGGAAGATGTTGCGCGCCGGGAGCTTCGCACCTGGGCGGAACCGCTCTCGGTGCAGCGTTACGCTGATTACCGCGTGGAGCGCGGCGGCGCGCTCGTAGGGTGGCTGCCGCTGGCGATGGGAGGGGCCCGCCAGCGCGCGCAGATCGTGCTTGATGGCGAGCTCATGCTGGCGATGCTGGATGCATTTTTCGGCGGCGACGGCGAAGCGCCGAACCCGTTGCCGGCGGAATTCACACCTGCAGCAGAAGCGCTCGCCGCACGCATCGCCCAGTCATTTGTTTCCCCGCTCGAAAGCGCTTGGGAACCGCTTACCCGCATCGCATTTCGGCCCGAGGTGCCAGCCAGCATCGCGCAGCCGTTCGATATGAGCGGCGACGATCCTGTGGTCGTCTCGCGTTTTGGCGTCGCGGAAGGTGACGACAAGCCGAGCTTCATCGACATCCTCTACCCTGTCTCGGCGCTGAAGCCGCACACGGCGTCGCTCATGGTCAAGGTGCATGACAAGCCCGAAGAGGTAGAGCCGCAATGGCGCTCGGGCCTCACGCGTGCCGTGATGGGCGTTTCGCTGCCGGTGCGCTCTGTCCTGTGCGAGCCCAGCATTTCACTCGCCAGGCTCATGGAGCTCAAGGCGGGCGATATCATCCCCGTCGATTTCGGCACCGAAGTGCCCGTGATGGTGGCACATCGCCGCCTCGGCACCGGCCAGGTCGGCACATCCAACGGCCGCGCGGCGGTCCGCCTTTCTTCGCTTGAACCGATCAATCCAGAGGATTTCCGATGAACGAAATGACCGGGAGCTTTCCCGTCGAAGCGGCGGTGACGACCAATTTTCACCTGCTGCAGGATGTGGACGTCAAGCTGACCGTGGAAATCGGTTCGACCCAGCTTACGCTGCGCGAATTGCTGGCGCTCGGCGAATCTTCGGTGATTGAACTCGATCGAGAGGCCAACGAACTGCTCGACGTGTTCGTCAACGGGACGCTGATCGGTCGCGGCGAAGTCGTCACCGTCGGTGAGAAGTTCGGCGTGCGGATGACCGAGCTGGTTTCGCCCGAAAAACGCGCGGCCAAATAAAATGATGTGGTCTTACATCCTGAAGCTGGTGATCCTCCTCCCGCTCGTTTGCGGGTTGCTCATCGGTTGCCTCTATGCCTGGCGCAAGCTTGAGGCGCGGCTGCCGAAGAACCAGGGCACGCGGATGGTGCAGGTCACCGAAACGATGATGCTCGCCCCGGGTCTGCGCCTCGCGGTAATCGAGTTTGAGGGGCAGAAATTGCTCTGCTCGGTCAGCCGCACGGGCGTCACGCTCGTGGACAAGAAGGCCGGCTGATGCGCACCCTGGTCTCCGCGCCGCGCACCGTGGGTGGCCGCGCGGCTTTATTCGTCGGCATTCTCGCTTTCCTCGTGCTGTTCGCCTTCCCGGCGTTCGCGCAGAGTGCGGCGCCGGTTGCGCCGGCCGCACCGGGCGCAGGACAGGCGCTCGATCGCGCGCTCGGCCAGCTTGGCGGCGGGGACGCACCCTTGAGCCTGTCGCTCCAGGTGCTGATCATCATGGGGCTCCTCACGGTGCTCCCCGGCATCCTGCTGATGATGACCAGCTTCACGCGGATCATCATCGTTCTCTCGCTGCTGCGCCAGGCGCTGGGGCTCCAGCAGACTCCGCCCAATCAGGTGCTGATCGGCCTGGCGCTGTTCCTCAGCTTCTTCGTGATGGCACCAACGATCAACCAGATGAACACCAACGCGATCCAGCCCTATGCCGCTGGACGGATCGATGCGACGCAGATGATCTCCACGGCGGGGGAGGCGCTGCATGGATTTATGATCAAGCAGACGCGGAACAAAGATGTGAAGATGTTTGCGGACATGGCGAAGGCGCCTCCTTTCGCCAGCCCTGCGGATGTCCCCTTCGCTGTCTTGCTTCCCGCGTTCATCACCAGCGAATTGAAGACCGCATTCCAGATCGGATTCCTGATCTTCCTGCCCTTCATCATCATCGATCTCGTCGTCGCCACCGTGCTCATGTCGCTGGGCATGATGATGATGTCGCCGACGATCATATCGCTGCCCTTCAAGCTGCTGCTGTTCGTCCTGGTGGACGGCTGGGCGCTGACGATGGGTTCGCTTGCCACCAGCTTCGCGAGTTAGCGGGACATGGACGCAGACTATTTCCTGACCGTCGCCCGCGAGGCGATCTGGGTACTTGCGCTGACAACCGCGCCGATCCTGATCCCCGCGCTCCTGTCGGGACTCATCCTCGGCATGGTCCAGGCGGCCACGTCGATCCAGGAGCAGACGCTCACCTTCGTCCCCAAGCTGATCGTCGTCGCGGTGAGCATCGTGATCTTTGGCGGCATGATCCTCGGTCTGCTCGGCGATTTCACGACGAGCGTCTTCGAGCGCATCCCGGATCTGGTGAAATAACGTCGCGATGATGGGCTTCGGCCTCTCGATCGAGCCGCAGCTCTGGGCCCTGCTGTTCGCGATGGTGCGCGTCGGCGCGGCCTTTGTCGCAGCGCCGATCTTCAGCGCCGTATCGGTGCCGCTGCCCGCGCGCATCGGCCTGACCGGCGCGATCGGCGTGCTGGTGCTCGGCACGACCAACATCACCCCGCCGGCCGAGATCTTCGCGCTCTCCACCTTCCTAGCGGTCGCAGCCGAGGCGCTGATCGGGCTCGCGATCGGCTTCATCCTCCAGATCGCCTTCTCGGCGCCGATGATCGCGTCGGAGGTCATCGGCATGTCGATGGGGCTGGGCTTCGCCAACGCGGTCGATCCCAATAGCGGCACGTCCACGCCCGCGCTCGGCCAGTTCCTCTCGCTGCTGCTGACCCTGTTGTTCCTCGCCGTCGACGGCCATCTCGTCCTGGTCGACCTGATCGTGCGCAGCTATGCGGCGATGCCGCCCGGCGAATGGGTCGCGCCCGAGCGGCTGATGGGCATCGCGATGTTCGGCGGCTATGCCTTTCTCGCCGGGCTGCTGCTCGCGCTCCCGGTCGGCTTCCTTCTGCTCTGCCTGAACGTCGTGGTCGGCATGCTCAGCCGCGCCGCGCCCGCGCTCAACCTCTTCGCGGTCGGCCTGCCCGCCAGCCTTGCGGTGGGCGTGGTCGCCATCCTGCTCGCGCTTCCCGCCATGGGCGATTATCTGCTCGTGATCATCCGCACCGCGCTCGATACCGCGCCGAAACTGGTGTTCGGCTGATGTCGGAGAGCGCCGGCGAAAAGACAGAAGCCCCAACCCCCAAGCGCAAGCGCAAGGCGGTAGAAGAAGGGCAAATACTCAAATCCAAGGATTTCGGCACCGCCGTGATCATCCTGCTGGGCTGCGCCTGGATGGCCTTCTTCGGCGGCGGGTTGATGACGGCATGCAAGGGCGTGATGACCGCCGCTTTCTCGTTCAACCATGCCGATGTCGAGCATTTCGAGCCGCTGCGCCCGCTCCAGGCGGCGGGCTGGCAACTGCTCCTGCCGCTCGGAAGCCTGCTCGCGATCGCGCTTCTGGGCGCGTTCTTGAGCCAGGCGGCGCTTGGCTCGATCGGCTGGAACAACAAGAATCTGATGCCCAAGGCGTCGCGCGTGAATCCGGGTGCCGGGATCAAGCGCATGTTCGGCTCCAATGGCTGGATCGAACTCGGCAAGTCGCTGCTCAAGGTCATCCTGCTGGGCAGCATGGGCGGTTGGATGCTCTGGTCGCTCACCCACAGTTCGCTGGGGCTGATGGCGCTCGATATCCAGGGCGCGGTGGGCACGCTCGGGACCCAGTTCGTCACCTTGCTGTTCGTGATGGCGGCCGGGCTGCTGATCATCGCGAGCATCGACCTGCCGATCCAGATGGTTCGGCACTTCCGCCAGCTTCGCATGAGCAAGCAGGAAGTGAAGGACGAGCACAAGGAAACCGAAGGCTCGCCCGAGCTGAAGGGCGCGCAACGCCAGCGCCAGCGCGAGATATTGAAGGGCGGCTTTCGCAAATCGGTTGCGACCGCGCACGTCGTGCTCACCAATCCGACGCACTTCTCGGTCGCGCTGCGCTATGATTCGGGCAAGGACCAGGTGCCGGTGGTCGTCGCCAAGGGGCGCGGCCAGACCGCATTGGCGATCCGCGAGCTGGCCGCCGAGATGGACGTGCCGATGCTCGAATATCCGAGCCTCGCCCGCGCCGTCTATTTCACCAGCCGCGAGGGGCAGGAGGTCCGCGACGACCTGTATCAGGCGATCGCGATCGTCCTGGCCTTCGTTTTCCAGGTCAACAAGCAGGCGGGCGGAAGCCTGCCGCCGGTCACCGTGCCCGAGACCGCGCTTTTCGACGAACACGGGCAGAAAATGGCGCGCGCGACCTAAATTCCGCGACGCTTCTGCCGCTTATCGGGACAGGGGGATTTCATGGCCATCGAGTCGATTGCAAAGACGTTGGGGACGGGATCGGGCATCGATATTTCGGCGCTCGTGACCCAGCTCGTCGAAGCGCAATATGCGGTGAAGAACGCCGCATTGACCGAGAAAGCCGATGCGCTCGCCGCAAAGATCTCCACGGCGGCCGAAGTGAAGAGCAACCTCACCGAATTCGCCCGCGCGCTCGCGTCGCTGACCAGCGGCACGTCGCTCAGCACCCAGCCCAGCAGCTCGAACACCGGCATCCTGAACGTCACCGGACTCGCCGGCGCCAAGCTCAACGGCTTCAGCGCGAATCTGGAAGTGCGCCAGCTCGCTCAGTCGCAGGTCGCCAGCACCGATCCGTTCATCGATGGCCCGGCGCATGATTTCGGAACGGGCACCCTGACGCTGACCTTTGGCACGGCGACGGTCGCCGACGGCGACATGATCGGCTTTACCGCAGGCGGCGCGGCGCCGGTCGAGATCACGATCGATTCGTCGAACAGTACGCTCGCCGGTGTCGCGCAGGCAATCAACGCCGCCAATGCCGGGGTGACCGCGTCGGTGATGACCGATAGTTCGGGCTCCCGCCTGGTCGTCAAGGGCGCGACCGGCGCAACCCAGGCGTTCACGCTGCAGGGAAGCGGGGGATCGCTTGGCGATCTCGATATCGGCCCGGCCGCGTCCGGCTCCACGATCAACACAAAGGCGCAGGACGCGATCGTCGCGCTCGACGGCGTGCAGACCACGCGGCCGACCAACAGCATCTATGGCCTGATCGAAGGCGTGAAGATCGATCTGGTTTCGGCGTCGCCCGGAACCACGGTCAATATCGGCACCAAGGCGCCGACCGAAGCGATCAAGCAGACCGTCGCCAATTTCGTCGAGACCTATAACGAGGTCTACAAGGTGGTGAAGGCCGCGGTGGATCCGACCACCGGCCCGCTGCGCGGCGATGCGGCGGCAAAGGAGCTGCTCCGCTCGCTAAAGGCGATCACGATGGGCCAGCTGATCGACAATCCGGCAGAGGGCGTGCCCTCCACTTTGTCCGGCATCGGCGTGGCGACCCAGCGCGACGGCACGCTGAGCGTGGATACAGCGCGATTGACGAGCGTGCTCACCAATTATCCCGCGCAGCTCGAAGCCATGTTCGCCGCCAATGCGGGGCTGACCCGCGTGATGTCGGCGATTTCGGACAAGGCGGTGAGCAGGGTCACCGGCCTGGGCGCGAGCGAGGCGACCTACAGCAAGCAGCAGACCGATATCGACATCGACCGCGAGGACGCTGCCGCCGCCGCCGAGAAATTGCGCCTGCGGATGACGCGCCAGTTCGCCGCGATGGATTCGCGCGTCGCCGCCTACAAGAGCACCCAAAGCTTCCTGACCAACCAGATTGCTGCATGGAACAAGAGTTCGTGATGCGTTACGCCACTGCCCTCGCCCGCGATCCCGCCGCGACCTATCGCCAGATCGACGTTGCGGGACGCACCAGCGGCCAGGATTCGCATGGCCTGGTCGACCTGCTCTATCAGGAAGCCGTGTCCGCGCTGCGCGCCGCTGCCTGCGCGCTTGAACGCGGGCAGCCGAGCATCAAGAGCGAACGTATCGCCCGCGCCACCGCTGTGCTTTTCGCGCTGGAGGCGGGACTCGATTTCGAACTTGGCGGCGAAGTCTCTCGCACGCTCGCGACCTTCTATCATGGCCTGCGCCAGCAGATCCTCAATGCAAGCCTGGGCTCCGATCCGGCACCGCTTCGCGACGCCGCGGATTCGCTTCAGGATGTGGCCGGGGCATGGTCGAGCGTTCGCCAGGCATCCTGATCCGGCCATTTACCATTTCGTGACGCATCCGGTCTAATCTTGCAGGATGGATCAGGCGTCGCCCTCCAATATCGCCCTTCGCCGCCGCGCGGTGCGGACCATATTGGCCGTGGACGACAGCCGCACCAATCTGAACGTCCTTGCGCACCGGCTGGGAAATCTCGGCTATCTTGTGGTGCTTGCGGATAGCGGGGCGCAGGCGCTGGAGCTGATTTCAGCGCGAGGCTTTGATCTGGTCCTGCTCGACAAGGTGATGCCCGAGCTTTCCGGAATCCATGTTCTTCAGGAAATCCGCAGCGCGCGGGGCACCGCCGATCTGCCGGTGATCCTGCTGACCGCGCAGACCGATCCGCTGGGGGCGGTCGATGCGTTCACCGCCGGCGCGGACGATTATGTTACGCGCCCCTTCGAGTTTGAAGTGCTGGCCGCGCGGATCCAACGCGTGCTCGCCCGTTCGGACCGGATCGAGGAGCTCAAGCGATCGAACCTTGCGCTGGACGGCCGCATCGCCGCGCGCGCGATCGAACTGGGCGAAGTCCGCACCGAACTCGCCATCGCCAAAGCGGAGTGCGCGCGCCTGGGCATCTAGCGCCGCTTTCCGTTGGACGGCACCAGCGCGCTCCCCACCGAAGCGGCCAGGATCCGACCCTAGCGCTCGAACCAGTGTCGCATCACGAAATAACCCGTCACCCCCACGCCGATCCCCGCACATAGCCAGAAAACGCCCCAGAACGCCCAAGGCTCGTGCGCGAAGGGGATGCCCGCGACATTCATTCCCAGCAGCCCGGTGATGAAGGTGAGCGGCAGGAAGACCATCGCGACGACGGCGATCATCAGCGAGCGCTGGTCGATCTGCTCGGCGCGAAGATCGGTCAGCGTTTCGTGCACCAGCGCGGCGCGCTCGCGAATGCTCTCCAGTTCCTCGGCCATCCGCGCGGCGCGGTCTGCGGCGGCGTTCAGGTGCAGGCGGTCGTCACCGCCCAGCCAGGGAACGCCGAGATTGGCGAGCTTTTCCAAAGCGGCCCGCTGTGGCGCGAGGAAGCGGCGAAAGCCGATCGCCTGGACGCGCGCCTGATTGACGAGGCGGCGCAGGGCGAAAGCCCGGCTGGTCACGATCTGCTCCTCGCAATCGTCGAGTGAATCGCCGAGATCGGCAACGACCGGATCGAGCTCCTCAGTGATCGCCAAAGCGAGCGCCGCGATCAGATCGCCGGGGTCGAGGATGGCGCTGGCCTTGATCTGGTCCTGCACCACGGGAATGGCGTTCAGCCGCTTGCGGGTGACGGAAAAGACGCGGCCCTCCAGCGCATATATCCGGATCGAGGCGAGCGGATCGGAGGCGGCCATCTGTTCGGAGGAAAGCCCGCGCAGGTTGATTACCGCGCCGGCGGCGGCGGCGTCGCACCGCGGACGCGTCTCGGCCGCGGTCAGCGCCTCGATGACATAGGGCGAGAGCCCGGCCGCCCCCTCGAGCCAGGCCTTGGCGCGTTCGTCATTGGTGTTGAGGTGAACCCAGCACAGATCGGCCTTTAGCCCCAGCGCCTGCTTGAGCGACGTCTCCTCCGCCTTGCCGCCGCGCACCACATAGGCAAACCCGCTCATGACGCCATTTCCAGATCGATCGAAAGCCCCGCGCCCGGATCGGCGGGGGGGATGGCGCAGATCCGCCGGGCATCGGCGCGGGAGCGATCGAGGATCGCGGCGGGCACGTTCGCGCGATGATAGATGCGCTCGGCGGAGGCCAGCGCGCGCGCCTGGCGCAGGGTGAGATCGTCGGGATCGGGCGAGGCGAGGGTGAAGCGCAGCAGTTCGGGCGCGGGCTCGCCGGGTGCGAGGATGCGGGCGATGACATCGCCCTCAAGGCTTTCGAGCGCCGCGCCGATGGCTTGCCGCCGATCGGCCATGTCGGGCCAGCGTTCGCGGATCGCGGGGCGCGCGGCGTGGAGGTCGCGCGCGATCCGTCCCAGATCACCGGGCAGCATCGTTTCGAGCTTCTGCCGGAGCGACGCTGCCAGCCCGGCCGATATGCCGCCGGTGCCGATCGCGATCAGCACGGGATCGCGATCGACGATTGCCGGGAGCGTGAAATCGCACAGATCGGGCTTGTCGACGGCGTTGACCAGCACGCCGCGCGCCCTGAGCCGCTCGACCGCGGCATCGTCATCGATCACGATCGCCAGCGCGGCGTCCGCGTCCTCACCGGCGATCCGGGCACCGGCACGCGTCAGCAGCCGCCGCTTGGCGTCCGCCGCATCGCCGCTGCCGATCAGGATCACCGGCCGTCCCTCCAGCCGCAGATAGACCGGCAGGGCAGCGAGGCTCATCCGAGCCAGTCCGGCACTTGTTCTTCGCCCATGATCGCCTCGGCCGAGACGCGCCGGGCGACCACTTCGAACCGGTCTCCCGAGACGAGCACTTCGGGCACCAGCGGGCGGCTGTTGTACATGCTCGCCATCGTCGCGCCATAGGCGCCCGCCGAATGGAGCACGGCCAGATCGCCGGCCTTGACCAGATCGATCTCGCGCCCCTTGGCGAAGACGTCGCTGCTTTCGCAGACCGGCCCCGCGACATTGGCGACGAAGGTCTCGCCGCTTGGCTTCACCGCGGAGAAATCGTGGTGCGCGTCGTACAGGGCGACGCGGGCGAGGTCGTTCATCGCGGCGTCGACGATCACCCAGGGATTGGTGACGCCGGGCTTCACCCACAGGACTTCGGTGACCAGCACCCCGGCATTGGCGGCGATGGCGCGGCCCGGCTCGAACTGGAGTTCGACGTCCCAGCCCTGCGTTACCCGCGCGACCATCTCGCCGAACGCCTCGGGCGAGGGCATAACTTCGCCCTTGCGATAGGGGACGCCCAGACCGCCGCCCAGATCGACATGGGTGATCACGTGCCCGTTCGCGCGCAGCTCGGCCACCAGCCGTCCGATGCGCTCGAACGCGGCTTCGAGCGGCGCGAGGCTGCTCAGCTGGCTGCCGATATGTACCGCCACGCCGCGCAGGTTCAGCCCTTCGAGCGGGGCGAGCCGATCGAAGATGGCGGGCGCCTGATCGATCGGCAGGCCGAACTTGTTCTCGGCCTTGCCGGTCGAAATCTTGTCATGCGTTCCGGCATCGACATCGGGGTTCACGCGCAGCACGGCGGGCGCGCGCAGGCCCTTCGCCGCAGCGATCTCAGCCAGCACGACGCCCTCTTCCTCCAGCTCGAGATTGAACTGGCCGATCCCGGCCTCGAGCCCCTGCGCCAGCTCGGCGCGGGTCTTGCCCACGCCGGAGAAGACGATGTCCCTGGCGGCGATCCCGCCCGCCATCGCGCGGGTCATCTCGCCGCCCGAGACCACGTCGGCGCCAAAGCCTTCATTGGCGAGCACGCGGAGCACGGCGAGGTTGGGATTGGCCTTCACCGCGAAGGCGACATGCGTGCGTCCGCCGACCTTCGCGACGCCGGCCTTATACGCGCGGGCGCGCTGCTGGAGCGCCGCGGTCGAATAAACATAGACGGGTGTGCCGACAGCTTCGGCGATTGCGGAAAGCGGTACTTGCTCGGCGTGCAGTTCGCCACCGATGACTTCGAAATGGTTCATGGAGAGAGTGTCTTTGCGTCAGTTGGGAGGCGGCAGATCGAATTCGTCGGTGCGCCGTTTATCAGAGCTTTCGATCAGATCGTCGCTGCGGGCGGGGCGGGTCTGCACGGGCGCCTTGAGCAGGTCGTCTGCCGTGGGTGTCGCCGTCGCGCCATAAGGCGCGGGGGGCAGCGACGCGCCCTGCACGGGTTTCAGCTCTTCGCGCGCGCCGCAGCCCGCCAGCGCCAAAGCCAGGCCAAGCGCGGCCAGAGCGCCTATCGCAAATCGCTTCATCGCCCTTCCTCCTCGCGCGCCCGACGCGCCGCCGCCACGCTTTCGCGCACCCGGGCGGGCGCAGTACCGCCAAAGCTGGTACGGCTCGATACCGACGCGTCGACACTCAGAACGTCGTACACCCGCGCATCGATCCTGTCGTCAATTGCCTTGAGCTGCGCGATATCGAGCTGATCGAGCCGGATGCCCGCCGCTTCCGCCGCCGCCACCGTGCGCCCGGTGATATGATGCGCCTCCCGAAATGGCACGCCCGCTTCGCGCACCAGCCAGTCGGCGAGGTCGGTGGCGGTGGAGAAGCCGGTTTCGGCCGCCGCGCGCATGCGATCGAGGCGGAATGACGCGCTTTCGACCATGCCGGTCATCGCGGCGATGCTCAGTCCGAGCAGGTCATGCGCCTCGAACACGGGCGGCTTATCGTCCTGCATGTCTTTCGAATAAGCGAGCGGCAGCCCCTTCATCGTGATCATCAGGCTGACAAGCGCGCCGGTGATCCGCCCCGAATGGCCGCGCACCAGCTCCGCCGCGTCGGGGTTGCGCTTCTGCGGCATGATCGACGACCCGGTGGACCATTGATCGCTCAATGACACGAAGCCGAAGGGCTGGCTTGCCCAGATCACGAATTCCTCGGCCAGCCGGCTGAGATGCAAAGCGGTCTGCGCGGCGCAGGTGAGATATTCGATCGCGAAATCGCGGTCCGATACCGAGTCGAGCGAATTGCGGGTTGGCCCGTCGAAGCCGAGCGCCGCAGCCGTCGCCTCGCGATCGAGGTTGAAGCCGGTGCCCGCAAGCGCCGCCGAGCCCAGCGGGCACAGGTTCATCCGCGCCCGCGCATCGCGCAGCCGCGAACGATCGCGCGCGAACATCTCGAAATAGGCCATCAGATGATGCCCCAGCGTCACCGGCTGGGCGACCTGCAGATGCGTGAAGCCCGGCATCACGCTATCGGCATGCTCTTCGGCGCGCGTCAGCAATGCATCCTGGAGCGCGCCCAATGCAGCTTCGGCCTGGTCGATCGCATCGCGCACCCAGAGGCGGAAATCGGTCGCGACCTGATCGTTGCGCGAGCGTGCTGTGTGGAGACGCCCGGCGCTCGGCCCGATCCCGTCGGCCAGCCGAGCCTCGGCGAGCATATGGATGTCCTCGAGCGCCAGATCGTCGGGCACGCCATCGGCTTCGAACTGCGCCGCCACATCGTCCAGCCCGGCCGAAATCCGGGCCGCGTCCTCGGCGGGAATGATGCCCTGCTTGCCGAGCATCGCGACATGCGCCTGCGAGCCAGCAAGATCCTGTCGCCACATCCGCTTGTCGAAGGGGATGGACGCGTTTATCTCACGCATCACTGCAGAAGGGCCCTCCGCGAAGCGCCCACCCCACATGGCATTGGAGCTGTCCTTGCGCCCGACTATCGTAATTCTCCTGTCTGCAGCACTCGCAATCGGCGGCTGCGATAGGCAATCCGGCGCGCCGGGACAAGCAAACGAAAGCTTGCCCGCCTCCAATGCCGCCGCGTCCGCCGACAAGGGCACGCTTGACCGCAGCCACAAGGGAGAGGCCGCGCCCGCCATTCCCTTCACCGACCCCTCGGGGAAACAGGTCACGCTCGCCGATTTCGCGGGCAAGCCGGTGCTGCTCAACCTCTGGGCCACCTGGTGCGCACCGTGCGTCCATGAAATGCCCACGCTCGATGCGCTCGCGGTGGCGAAGGGCGACGCGCTGCAGGTGATCACGATCAGCCAGGACCTGAAAGGCGCGGAGATCGTCACGCCATTCTTCGACAAGGCGAAGTTCAAGAAGCTCCAGCCCTATCTCGATCCCGATATCGCGTGGAGCATGACGCTGGGGGCCAACCTGCCGATGACGATTCTCTACGGCAAGGACGGCAAGGAGATCTGGCGCGTCGCGGGCGACATGGACTGGATGGGCGCCAAGGCGGCGGCGCTGGTAGCGGAAGCGCAATAATCGGGGATAATCGCTCCTGCGGTGGATCGCCCGGCGGGACCAGGGATTGAGCCGATAATGAACGCTTCCTCCCAATCCCCCTCGCCGCTTCGCATACCGCTGTTTCGCGGCGTCTGGGCAGCGAGCCTCTTCTCCAATTTCGGCGGGCTGATCCAGGCGGTGGGCGCGTCCTGGATGATGACGAGCCTCAGCAGCTCGCCGCAGATGATCGCTCTGGTGCAGGCATCGACCAGCCTGCCGATCATGCTGCTGTCGCTGTGGGCGGGCGCGGTTGCCGATAATCTCGATCGCCGCCGCGTGATGCTCGCCGCGCAGACCTTCATGCTGATCATCTCGGCCCTGCTGGCGCTGGGCACCTGGGCGGGGCTTCTCACGCCGTGGCTGCTGCTGGTCTTCACCTTCCTGATCGGCTGCGGCACCGCGATCAACGGCCCCGCCTGGCAGGCGTCGGTGGGCGATATGGTCCCGCGCGCGATGCTGCCCGATGCGGTGGCGGTGAACAGCATGGGCTTCAACGTGGCGCGCAGCGCGGGCCCTGCGATCGGCGGGGCGATCGTTGCGGCCGCAGGCGCGGCGGCGGCGTTCCTCGTCAACGCGGTCAGCTATGTCGGGCTTATCGTGGTGTTGCTGCGCTGGAAGCCCGATATACCCGCGTCGCGGCTGCCGCGCGAACGCATCGGCGTCGCGATGGCGGCGGGCGTTCGCTATGTCGCGCTGTCACCGGCTATTCGCATCGTGCTGATCCGCGCCGCCTTGTTCGGGTTCGCCGCCAGCGCGGTGCCCGCGCTGATGCCGCTGATCGCGCGCGATATCATCGGCGGCGGTCCGCTCACCTACGGCCTTTTGCTGGGCGGATTCGGCGTGGGGGCGGTCAGCGGCGCCTTTAGCAGCGGGCGGCTCCGCGACCGCCTTTCCACCGAATGGCTGGTGCGATGGTCCGCGATCGGACTCGCGATCGGCGGGGCGGCGTCTGCGGCAACCGGATGGCTGCCGCTCACGCTGGTTGCGCTGGGGCTGTGCGGCGCCGGCTGGGTGCTGGCGCTCTCCACTTTCAACGTGGGCGTCCAGATGGCGTCGCCGCGATGGGTCGTTGCCCGCGCGCTGTCGCTCTACCAGATGTCCGCATTCGGCGGCATGGCGGCGGGGAGCTGGGTCTTCGGCGCGGTCGCGAGCGGGCATGGCGTGGAAACGGCGCTGATCGCCGCCGGATGCTGCCAGTTGCTGAGCGTCGCCGCCGGCCTGATATGGCGCGTTCCCGCGATCAACCACCTCAACCTGGACCTGCGCGAGACGTGGCACGAGCCGGAGACCGCCGTGCCGATCGAGCCACGCAGCGGTCCGATCGTGATCACGATTGAGCATCGCATCGCGGAGGAGAATATCAGCGCCTTTCTGGCGGTGATGAGCGAGCGGCGGCGGATCCGCATGCGCGATGGCGCGCGCGAATGGGCGCTGTTGCGCGATCTGGGCGATCCCCTGCTCTGGATCGAGCGCTACCATGTCTCGACCTGGCTCGATTATGTGCGCCACAACCAGCGGCGCACACATGCCGACGACGCGAACAGCGAAGCGCTTGGCCGGTTGCGGATCGATGCCGCCGAACCCGTGGTGCATCGCCGGATCGAACGGCAGACCGGCTCGCTGCCGACGATGCGCAGCCCGGATGCGCGCCAGCTCGACCCCGTGACCGATCCGACGCGATCGAGCTGAACCCCCGAGGCCCTTCCCGCGCCTAATAGTGGTTGTGCTCGAAAGCGCGGCCCGGTATCGAGCAGCAATCGATTGCATCGGAGAGGAAACAGAATGCGTATGAAGTTGCACGCTTATTCCGTGACCGCAGCCTGTCTTGCCTTTGCCGCTGTGCCGGCGTCGGCGCAGGCGCTGAAGGTCGGTGCCGCGAAAGTCGACGTCACCCCCGCGGCCAAGGATCTCCCCAAGAACATGCTGGGCGTGCTCGATCCTCTCAACGTTCGCGCGATCGTCATCGAGGATGGCAAGACGCGCGCGGCGATGGTGACGGTCGACGCGGGGGCGATAGCAACGGAGACCTGGCAAAAGGTGAGCGCGCGCGCCGAGCGCGAACTGGGAATCCCCGCCTCGCAGCTGCTGCTTACCGCCACCCATACCCACAGCGCGCCCTGGATGCGCGGCGAAGCCTATGAGGCGCAGATATTCGGCGCGATCCGCAAGGCGGCCGCCGCAGTGCAGCCCGCGCGGATGGCCTATGGCACCGGCGTTTCGTACATCAACGTCAACCGCAACATCATCGATCGCAAGACCAATCGCTGGTGGGAAGGCCCGAATTATGAGGGCGTTTCGGACAAGACGGTCGCGGTGGTGCGCTTCGACACGCTCGGCGGCGCGCCGATCGCGGTCTATTATAATTATGGTGTCCATGCCGTGCTGACCGGCAATCTCGACCTGGTCAGCGCCGACCTTCCGGGTGCTGCGTCCAACTATATCGAGGAGTCGCTCGGCAACGATGCCGTAGCGGTCTATTCGAACGGCGCGGCGGGCGACCAGAACCCGATCTATTTCCAGCAGACCTACGACCTGCGCGCGATCCGCACCGCCGACTATGCCAAGCGCGGCGAGGATATCAGCAACGCCATGCCCCCGGGCGGCACGGGCATGGACCGCAAGAATCCGCAGGTCGCCAAGCTGATGAAGCAGCAGGCGCAGATGATCCTTTCGATGGGCCAGATGCTGGGCGAAGAGGTGCTGCATGTCGGGCGCGCGAGCCTGGAGCGTCCGGTGACCGACGCGCGGATCCAGGGCGCGCAGTCGACGGTGGTGTGCCCGGGCCGCAAGCGGCTCGACAAGGGCCGCGCGGGCTATGCCGGCACCTATGAGGATTCCGATCCGGTCAACATCCGGCTCAGCCTGCTCAAGCTCGGCGACACGGTGATCGGCGGGGTGGACGCCGAAGTGTTCACGACGATCGCCCAGCGCTTCAAGCGCGAGTCGCCGTTCAAGCACACGATGATGACGACGCTGACCAACGGCATCGCCAATTCGGGCTATATCCCGAACGAAGCCGCTTTCGGCTATCACACGTTCGAGGTGGTCTCGTCGCGGCTCAAGCCCGGATGCGCCGAGGCCGCGATCGTCGATGGTTTGCTCGACCTGATCGAAAAGGCGGACGCCAAGTAAGCGGCTGCGCCTTCTTGGCTCAGGTGAACGCGCCGCATCGGGGTCGCCCGGTGCGGCGCCTCAACCGGTGGCCTGCGCAGCGCGATACGCGGCCTGCGCGAGCGCGATCGCGCCCAGCGGCCCCGCCTCCGATCCCAGCGATGCGGGCCGGATGATCGCGTCTGCGGAACCGATGTCGAGGAACGGCAGATATGCCCCCATCCGCTCGACCGCCAGCGCGCGGACCCGGGGCAGGAGAAAGGCACGCGACAAAGCGACGCTGCCGCCGAACAGGATGCGCTGCGCCGAAGTGGTGAGCAGGATCGCGCCGCACAGTTCGGCGATGTCGGCTGCGGCATCCTGCCAGACGGGATGCGAATCGGGCGCCGCGGCGGCGTCCATGCCGAAGCGCGCGGCGAGCGCGGGCCCCGACACCAGCCCCTCGATACAGTCGCCGTGGAAGCGGCAAGCCCCGGCGAAGCTATCGCCGGGGGCGCGGCGCAAGCGAAGATGGCCGATCTCGGGATGCATCGCTCCGTGCACCGGCTCGCCATTGACCAGCACGCCGCCGCCAAGCCCGGTGCCGATGGTGACGTAGCAGAGGCTGTCGCACCCTGCGCCTGCGCCCCAGCGATACTCCGCCAGCGCCGCGCCGTTGACGTCGGTGTCGATCCGCCACGGGCAGGCAAGGCCATCGGTCAGCGTCGAGGCGACCTGCGCGCCGCTCCAGCCGGGCTTGGGCGTGGCCAGGATGCTTCCGAAATCCGGGTGCGCGGGATTGAGCTGGACCGGTCCGAACGACGCGATGCCCAACCCGGCAAGCGGGGCCTGGCTGGCCCATGCATCCAGGCGCTCGCGCAGCGCCGGGAGGGTGGCGCCGGGAGCGCCGGTGGCGATCACGCTGCGATCGACGATCTGGTCGCCCTGCGCCAGCACCGCGATCGCCTTGGTGCCGCCAAGCTCGATGCCGGCGAAACGCTGGGTCACGCTTTACTGCGCCAGGCCGGCGCTGTCGCCGTCCAGGCGGAGGCGCAGCATCGGGGCGAAGGTTGCGCCGAAACGCTTCGCATTTGCGTCGGCCCCGTCGCTTCCCCAAGCGTCGATGAAGCTGGTGACCTGCAGATCGGGCAGCACCAGCCAGCTATATGCCTGCTTCGGCGCGGCGGCCGGATTGGCGAAGACCAGCCCGGTGCCGTTCAGCGGCCGCCAGGGCCCCTCCAACGCTTCCGCGACCATACCATACAGTCCGGTGGGGCCGATCGGGCCCCCGGGATTGAAGACATGGCTCTGCGTCGACCAGAACAAATAATATAGGCCCTGATGGAAGATGGCGTGGGGCCGCTCAAGCTCGTTGTTGAGCGTGTCCGCGCTGATCACGGGCGGACGGATTTCCCACTTCTCGAGGCTGGGGTCGCGCGCGACTGCGGTGCCGACCACGCCGTTGAACGCCGAATCCGATCCGGCCAGCGACGCGGCGAAGAAGATGTGATGGCTGCCATCCCTGGGATCGCGGAAATAAGCGGGATCGCGGTAGGCCTTGATCGTCCCGACCGCGCCGGAGCCCGCATCGCTGGCCATGTAATGCGCGGGATCGCGCCGTGCGATCTCGCTGAGCGCCCGCCAGTTGACGAGTCGGTACCCGCTTCCGGTTTGCACCAGGTTCGCCTCGGCGCGGAAGAGCCGCTGCTCGAACGTGAGCGTCGCCTCGCCACGTCGCCCGGTTGCGGTGAAGAACAGCGTCAAAGACGTGCGATCTTTGCCCAGCACCGCCGAGCCGGACCATTCGCGGCTGCCGGGGGAGAAGCCGTCCGCCAGCGCCGGACCGAGATGCTGCCATCCATGCGGGCCATGCGAGAGCAGATGAATCCGTGCATGTCCGTGGCGCTCGTCGGGATCGGGGAACCGGGGTGCTCCCAGCGCCATCCACAAAGCCTCGCCGCTCGGCAGCGCGGACGGCGCGCCATCGGCATCCTGGATCGGCCAGGCATCCCAGATATCGAGATCGGGTGATACCCGTACGACGTGCTGCGCGCCGATCAGCGGGGCGCTGTCATGCCCGCCGGCAATTCCGCGAAGCTGCGCCGCCGTCCAGACACTCGGAGCCGTCGCCGCGACGATGCGGTCGGTAAAAAGATGCGGTTGGGTCAAGCTGCCGCCCGCCCCAGCGATGCGAAGATGACCGTGATCCCGGTAACCTGCTTTCCAGTGGCGCGTGCGCGCGTATCCGGGCCCAATCGATCCTCCTGTGTTTGGCCAACTTCTATCGCGCCGCAGCTCCGTTCACAATCGATTGCACCACTTTTTTGTCTGCGCTCCGCATGATGGAACGCAGCGCGCTCAGGCAAGGCTGGCCAACTCCTCGCTATCCAAGTTCTCGACGAGGCTGCAATTATCGTCGAGCAGCATCGTCGCGCGCGAATCTCCCTGAAAGGGCCGCCATTCGGGAAGGCCGCGATGATTGGGGCTGCCGGTGCGCGCAAATGCGATCCAGGCGTCTGCAATCCGGGCCTCCAGCGCCGCCGCGCGCTTGCCTCCCCCGGTCATGTTCTCGCAGATTTCCGCATTGGCGAAGATAAATGGGATTTCGGCGCAATGGAATGCGCGCGGGCGGCCGTCGAGAACCCGCGTCTGCCAGGTGAACCAGTATAGATAGGCGGGCGCCCGCCGCTGTGCGGCCTTGGACGTGGCCTGCTCGATCGCCCCGATCCGCACGCGGGCGCTGGCGATGCGCGACCATAGATCGAAGGGGCTGATATCGGGCGTGCGCTTGCGGAACGCGGCGAGGACGGCGTCGGCCTTGCCCGGCAGCGCGCTGGCAAGCCGGGCGCGCACCTCGTCGATCGTCATCGCCTCATATTCGGGATGGTTGATCCCGGTCGCGAACTCGTTGAGCGTCGTCCCGATCAGCATCGGTACGTCCGCGGTGACGCCGGGCGCATCGGGAGCGAAGGGCGCGGCGGGCAGGACGTCACCGTCCAGCACCGGTCCGAAGCCCAGATTCCGGCTCAGGCGGCGCGTGTCGAAAATCGGGCCCATGGGCGTGTTCACGCGTGCCAGAACCGCTTCGCTGGCGCGGCGCAGCTCGGCATAGGGAAGCGCCTGGAGCCGCGCGATGTCGGCACCCGTGAGCCCAAGCTCCTTCAGCAGCAGTCCGGCCAGTTGCTGCGACCGCTCGCTTGTGTTGGAAAGCCGGAACGACCCGCTCTGCACGATCGCGCGGTGGAACAACCCCTTCGCTGCCGGCATGCCCATCAGCGTGCTGACCTTCGCGCCGCCGCCCGACTGGCCGAAGATCGTGACGCAATCCGGATCGCCACCGAAAGCGGCGATATTGTCGCGTACCCATTCGAGCGCGGCGACGATATCGAGCATGCCGACATTGCCCGAGCGCGCAAAGGCCGGATCGTGCGCTGAAAGATCGAGGAAGCCGAGCAGGTTTAGCCGGTGATTGAGCGTCACGACGACGACATCGCCGCGCTTTGCGAGATTGTGCCCGTCAAACGCCGGGAGATCATTGCCTGATCCCGCCGCGAACCCGCCCCCGTGGAGCCAGACCATTACCGGGCGTTTGCCGCCATCGGCTATCCCCCGGGTCCACACATTGACGCGCAGGCAGTCTTCGCCCTCAACGCTGTCGTTCCATTGGAAGAGGAAGGCTTCCTCGTCATTGAGGCGCCCGGTGCCCTTGTCCTGCGGTGCGACCGGTCCGTAGCTCCGCGAACTGCGCACGCCGGACCAGGCCTTGGGAGGGCGCGGCGGGAGGAATCGGTTGGCACCCGCCGTCGTGTCGCCGTAGGGGATGCCCTTGAAGGTGAAGACGTCGCCACGCCGGTAGCCGGCGACCCTGCCGGCGCGGGTTTGCGCTTCGGCCTTGCCAGCGCCGGCGGTCAGGGCATCGGCGGCCGGAGCCGGACTCTCGCCTGCAGACGCCTCGGGCAGCAGCGGAAGCGTGGCCCCGCCCAGCGCGAGCGCCGCGCCCTTGAGCATATTGCGGCGGCTTGGCGCACTCACGATGGAAAGTCGATCCATTTGCCTCTCCCCTTGGTCCCGCTGGTCCGCAACGCTTGACGCAATCGATTGTAGATTACGCTTGAGTTACGGCCATGCAACGGCTCTTATCTCGCGGACTGACGGCCGCCATATCGGCTGATCGCACGCCGGGAGAGGTTGGATGAGTTCGAATATGGATCGTTTCGCCAGGCGGATCGGGCGCAGGTCGTTTCTGGCCGGTACCGCCGGTCTGGCGACCCTTAGCCTGACGGCGCAGGCACAGGATTTCCCAAAGCTGCCGCCCATGCCCAAAGCGTGGATCGATGCCGAGCAGATCGCCTTGTGGCCCAATGGCACCCCGACGGGCGGCTTCGCCGCCAAGCCGCTGCCCGCGAATTGGCCCGACATCATGGTTCGCAACATCGACCGCCCGTTGCTGCGCGTGTTCCGGCCGGAAAAGTCCAATGGCCGCGCATTGTTGTCGATCCCAGGCGGTGCCTATACCTTCGTCTCGATCCTCAATGAGGGTGTCGATGTTGCGCGTGCGATGACGGCGCAGGGCTATACCGTCTTCGTATTGACCTATCGCCTACCCGATGAAGGCTGGGCGGGGCGCGCCGATGTTCCGCTGCAGGATGCGCAGCGCGCGGTGCGCGTCATCCGCGCCAATGCAAAGCGCTATGGCTATGATCCCGATCTGGTCGCCGCAGTTGGATTCTCGGCCGGCGGACACCTGGGCGCGACGCTGGCAACGGACTTTGCCGAGCGCGTCTATCCCGCCCGCGACGCGATCGACGCGCTCGATGCGCGCCCCGCGGCCATGGCGCTGATCTATCCGGTGATCAGATTCACCGCACCGATCACCCACGGCGAATCGGCGTTGCGGCTGCTCGGAGAAAATCCCTCAGCGGAGAGCATCGCCCGCCGCTCGCCTGAGTTTCATGTTACCGCGCAGACTCCGCCGGTGTTCATCGTCCATGCGCTCGACGACAAGGCTGTGCCCGTCGAGAACAGCCTGATCATGATGCGCGCGTTGCAGGCCGCGAAGCGCCCGCTTGAGATACATCTGTTCGAGGAAGGCGGGCACGGCTTCGGCGTGGGGCCCAAGGACAAGCCGTGCGGCCAGTGGCCCGCGCTGTTCGCTGCCTGGCTCGATCGGCACATGACCGGCAAGGGCTGAGCGCTGCGGCCGGCGCGCGCTGCGCCGGCCGCTTTTCGCTGCCGGTCAGCTCGCTATGGCCGCCGTCTCGCTTTCGTGGCTGTAATCATCGAGATTCCGCTTCGCGAGCATCGCCGCGAAGGGCTGGCGCGCGACATTCCATCCGCACAAAATGGTCAGCATCGTCGCGAACACCGCGCCGAGCACGATGCTATAGGCGCTGTTGTTCAGCCATTCGCCGAGCGCGCCCATCGCCATCGGCGCGAGTACCGCGCTGACGCAGGTGAAGAAGAGCAGCAGCCCGGCGATCGAGCCGTGGCGGCCCTTGTCATAGCAGCTGATGCCGGTGGAGTTGATTGTGGGATAGAGCACCGACATGAACAGGCCGGTCGCGGGGAGCGCGAAGATCGCCGCCTCGCGCCCGCCGATCACGGCGATCCAGAAGAGCAGCGCCATGCCGCCGCTGCATGCGAGCAGCACCGTGCTCCATTCGAAGCGCGACAGCAGCCATACGCCGAGGAACCGCCCGACCGCGCGCAGGACGAAGAAGATCGAGACGACATAGGCGGCCAGCCACAGCCACGAGCCCGAATATCCGGCCAGATAGGTCGGCGCCCAGACATAGATCGCCGCTTCCGCGCCGACATACAGCATCAGGGCGCTGCCGAAGAACAGCGCGGCGGGATCGCCGGCCATGCGGATCGCCTCGCTGGCATGGGCGGGTTCCTCGCGCGCGACGATCGGCTTGGGGAAGCGGGCGATAGCCGAGCCGAGCACGAGCAGGCCGCACAGCACCGCCGCGATCAGATACACCCATTTCCAGCTCGCGCCGGTGTGGAGCATATAGGCGACGATCGCTGGACCGACGATCGCGCCGATACCGAAAAAGCCCTCGATCAGGTTCATCGTGCGGGCATGTTCCTGGGTCGAGCGTGAGAGATCGCCGATCAGCGCCAGCGCGCCTGCCTTGAAGATGCCGATGCCAAGGCCCGAGACGAAAAGCAGCGCGACGAAGAACAGGAAGGAATGGCCGGCGGCGAACAAGGCTGAGCTGATGCCGAAGAGAAGGAGGCCGATCAGGATCGTCGCCTTGCGCCCGATCCGGTCCGCAAGAAAGCCCAGCGCAATCGCGGAAATGCCGATGCCGGACATGGTGGCGTATTGGAACGAGCCCCCCGCAGTGAGGCCGAGCTCGAACTCGCGGATCACCTCGGGAATGACGGTGCCGACCGAATCGGTGGTCATCGCGAACATCGCGAACATCAGAAAGACCAGCGCCTTCAGCAGCGTCGTTCCGCCTGCTGCCGCCGATCGGACTTGGGTTTCCATCACGCTCTCCCCTATCGTATTGGCCGAACCGGCGAACAACTCTTATTGCGGGACGCGCGGATAAACGCAATCGATTGCGATTTATCACTGGAACGGTCAGACCGAAGCCGGGCAAATGCCGATCGGACAGGGAGATCAAAATGTCGATGAAGATGTTGAGCTTGGCGGCGCTGCTGCTGACATCCGCCGCGATGCCCGACGCGTTCGGCGCGCGGCCGCAAGCGGCGCAGGCTGGACCCGCCGGCCGCTGCGCTGCGCTGGCCGGGCAGCGCCTGGGCGACGGGATCGAGATTCGTGGCGCCGCGCATGTCGGGGCCGCAGCACCCGGGACGGTGTCTAACGGGTTTGGCGGCTTCATCGCGTCCGGCGTTCCTGCGCATTGCCGGGTCGAGGGCATGATCGACGCGCGCAAGGGGGCGGACGGCAAGCCCTATGGCATCGGCTTCGCGATCGCGCTGCCCGATGACTGGAACGGCCGCTTCCTGCTGCAGGGCGGCGGCGGGCTGAACGGCAGCGTGCCGGTGCCGCTCGGCAATGTCGCGGCGGGCGATCTGCCTGCGATCGCGCGCGGCTTCGCGGTCATCGCCCATGACAGCGGCCATAAGGGCGCGGTGTTCGACAGCAGCTTCATGGCGGACCAGCGCGCCGCGCTCGATTTCGCCGAGGCATCGGTGCGTACCGTCGCGCTGGCCGGCAAGGCGATCACCACCAGCTTTTACGGCAAGCCGATCGCCCACAGCTATATGACCGGCTGCTCGACCGGCGGGCGCGAGGGCATGCTCGCCTCGCAGCGTTACCCGGAGCTGTTCGACGGCATTGTCGTCGGCGCGCCTGCGATGCGCACCGGCGATTCCAACCTCGCCATCCACTGGGCGCAGGTGCAGTTCAACCAGGCCGCGCCGCGCGACAAGGACGGGTTGGCGATTGTCTCGCAGATCTTCTCCGCGTCTGATCGCAAGCTGATCCTCAAGGGCATGCTCGATCAGTGCGACGCGCTGGACGGCCTGGCCGACGGGATGATCATGAACCGTGCGCAGTGCAATTTTCAGCCCGCCAAGCTGCAGTGTAAGTCGGGCAAGGCCGACGGATGCCTGAGCAAGGCCCAGGTCACCGCGCTCGACCGCGCCTTTGCCGGGCCGAAGGATGCGGCGGGCTATCCGGTTTATGCGCCCGTGCCCTATGACACCGGCATCGTCTATACGGGTGCCCCGGTGCCGGGCTATTTGCCCACCGGCGCGCCGGGGATATTCGGCCCGGCGCCGCGCGAGCTGACGATGGATCTCGACGCGCAGGTGCAGGCGGTTCGCGCCGATGCGGTCCAGCGGCTGACCGACACCCATGTCTGGACCAACCTCAACACCTTCCTGGGGCGTGGCGGCAAGATCCTCTTCTATCACGGCGTCAGCGACGCGTGGTTCTCGTCCGAGGCGACGTGGGACTATTGGCAGCGCGCCCGCACCGCGAACGGCGCTGCATGGGATGACGCCAGCCGCTTCTACATGGTGCCGGGAATGGCGCATTGCGCCGGCGGCAACGCGTTCGACAATTTCGATCTGCTCGGCCCGGTGATGGACTGGGTGGAGAAGGGGAAGGCGCCTGAGACGATTCCTGCATGGCGTCAGACGCCCGCAAAGGCCGAGCGTCCTATGTGCCCGCATCCAAGCTATGCCCATTACGTGGGCGGCGACACGGCGCGCGCCGGAAGCTTCGAGTGCCGCGTCCCCAAGCGCTGAGCCATGGTCAAATGAAAGGGGCGGAAGCGCATCTGCGCTTCCGCCCCTTTTTTGTTCGGACTGGCCGCGTCTTACCGGGGGGTGACGCGGAACCGCAGGCCGATCGTCCGCGGGGTCGGGCCCGAGCCCGAAAGCGGGCCATTGGTGCCGACAAAGGTCGGCCCGCGCTCGTCGGTGAGGTTGTTGGCGATCAACGCGAGCTCATAGTCACCGCGGCGGATGCCCGCCGTCAGAGCGACCACGTTATACGGCCGCGCCGTGATGCCGTTGCCCTGCAGACGATCGCCGCTGTGGCTGAACGAGACGTTGCCGAACAGGTTCATGTCCGAACCGATGTCGCGGTTGTAGTTCGCGTCGATGCGGTAGTTGTTCGACAGCGTGTTGGTCAGGCGGGCGCCGGGCTTGAGCAGCGGCTGCGCCGCGCCCACCACCGGGTTGATCTTGTCGTACTTGCTGTCGTTGAAGTTGCCGACAAAGCCAAGGTTCAGGCCCTTGACCGGGGTGCGCCAGTGCAGTTCGATGTCGACGCCCTTGGTCGTTGCGTCGCCGAAGTTGGCGAAGCCATTGACGCTGGTGATGGCGCCGGTGACGGAAGTCTGCAGATTGGTATATTCGAGCTGGTAAAGGTTCAGGCCGACGGTCACAGCTCGGCTCGGGCTGCGCCATTTGAGGCCGAATTCATAATTCTTGGAGGATTCGGGGCTGAGAGCGACCTGAGCGGGCACGCCGGCGAGTTCAAGCGACTGAACCTGGACGCGCGACTGGACGATTCCGGGGCGGAAGCCGGTCGATGCCGAGACGAACATGGTGAGGTCGTCGGTCGGCAGATAGGACAGGTTGAGACGCCAGGTGGTGACGTTCTCGGTGGTCGGCACCTTGCCCGTGCTGTCCGCAAAGGCGCGGTCGTCATGATAGGTGCGCAGACCTACCAACGGCACGAGCTTGCCGCCGAACAGATCATAGCTGACCTCGCCGAAGAACGCGTAATTCTCAGTCAGCGTATCATTGTCCGCATTGATCAGCACGCCCGGCAGCGTCAGCGCGTTCACCTGCGGGCCCGAGCCGTCCTGATAGGAAGCACCGATAACCCAGTGCAGCGGCCCCGGACCGTTTGAGTTCGCGCGAAGTTCCTGCGCGAACATCTTGGGCAGGAACTGGCTCGAGAAGGAGCCGGACGGCGAAAGCGGGATGTTGATCCCGAACACGCCTTCCAGATGGCTCGTCGCGCTGGTCACGGTGAAGGCGTCGAAATCGACGCTCGCGGTGAGGCTGTAGAGCGTGAAATCGCCGTTCGAGAAGCCCTTCTGCCCGGCGGTGTTCTCGAAATAGGGCGGCTTTACCGACGCGGTGAAGCCGGTGAAGTCCTGCCGCGGCCGGAAATTCCAATATTGGGCGCGGATGTTGACGTTGTCGGCCGGCTTGAACAGCGCGACGACGCGGATGTCGTCATTCTTGGCCTTGTTGACGCCCTTTTGATCCGGGGTGCCGTCATAGGCGCCGAAATAGGCATCGGCCCAGCCCGCATCGCGCGAGAAGCCGCCGCTGACGCGAACGCCGAGCACGTCCTTGACGATCGGGACCGAGAAGGCAGCCGCGGCGCCATAGTTCAGGCCCTCCGCGCCGCGCGTCTGCGACGCCTCGGCCTCAAAGGCATAGTCGATTTCCTTGAGGTTCGGATCGCGGGTGCGGAAGATGAAGACGCCGCCCGACGAGCCCTGGCCGTACAGCGTGCCCTGGGGCCCGCGAAGCACTTCGACGCGGTCGATGTCGAGGAAGCGGACCGGCGGCGCGATGCCGAAATTGGTGACGATGAAGGGCGCGTCGTCGAGATAATAGCCGATCGGCGAATCGCCGTTCTGCGTCACGCTGCCGCGCAGATTGTAGAAGCGCGAACCGTTCGACTGGCGGAAGCCTTCGAATGCGCCGGGCACGCTCGAGACCAGATCGCCGATCGAGGTGATGTTGCGTTCTTTCAGATCTTCGCCGTCGAATGCCTGGATCGCGAGCGGCACCTGCTGCAACGCCTGCGCGCCGCCCTTTTGCGCGGTGACGACGATATCGTCTTCGGCGGAAGCCGGCTCGGCGGCGACCGGATCGGATTGCCCGGCCTGGGTCTGCGCCCAGGCTGCCGACGGGACCATGGCCGCAGCGATCGCGAACGCAGCGGCACCGCTATAGAATTTTTTCAATTTGGCCTCCCCTGAGGTTATGATTTCAATCGATTGCATAAAGTTTTGATATTCGCTCGTCAAGCAAAGTAAGGACTTGTTCCGCCTGGTGATCGTTTATCGGCGCAATGCGCTGCAATCGGTTGTCATCAAGAAGCGTGCAGATCCTCGATGCCGTAGCGGCATTGCTGCGGTGGTGCCCGCCCGCGGCAAGACGGGCGGGTGCGGCGCGGGGGCAGCGCGCTATCCGGTACGTCGAATCGTCGTTCGTGCGAACGCGGGGATCCGGGGTTGCGCGGTGACGCCGTTTGGCCCTGGGTCCCCGCTTTCGCGGGGATGACGGGGGAAGGGGGCTGTTACCGGTGTGCAGCCCCCGGGGTGCCCGCTTTCGCTGGGATGACGGTTGGGGCAGCCCGCTCCCCTGCCGTGCCGCGCGATGGGTGAGAACATGCGCGACGGGAGGGGAGCGGGCCGGGCCGCTTCAGTTCTGCTCCGAGCCGGCGCTACTTGCTGCCGCGCGCGAAGGCGCGGCGCAGCGCCTCGATCTTCGCTCCGGTGAACTGCCGCGCCTGGGGGCTTTCGGGCGCGAGCTGATCGAAGCCATGAAAGGCACCGGGGATCACGAGCAGCTCGGTGGGAACCCCCGCATCGTTCAGGCGGCGCGCATATTCGATGTCTTCGCTGGCGAACAAATCGATCCCGCCGACTTCGATGAAGGCGGGCGGCAGGCCGGCAAGATCCTTGGTGCGTGCGGGGACCGCACGCGCCGGGACCGCATCGGTGCCGGGCTTCTGGCGCAGGAATGCCTGCCAGCCATATTGGTTTTCCGACGCGCTCCAGCCGACGGTGGCGATGTGCGGGGGCACCTGGACCACGCCGCCGGTGCGATCGTCGAGCATCGGGTAGACCAATGCCTGGAACAGGATCGGGATCTCGCCGCGATCGCGCGCGGTGATCGCGAGCAAGGCGGCGTGGCCGCCGCCCGCGCTCTCGCCGGTCACTGCGATCCGGCTGCGATCGAGCCCCAGCCCGGCGGCGTTGCGGTACATCCAGCTCAGGCCGGCATAATTATCCTCGATCGAGCCGGTATAATCGGTCTCCGGGGCAAGGCGGTACTCGACCGACACAATCACGCAATCCAGCTCGCGCGCCATCTCCTGAAGGCGGCGGACATCGGTGGCCGCAGTGCCGAGGATGAAGCCGCCGCCATGCGTGTGCAGGATGCCGGGACGGCTCGTGCCCGCCTTTGCGTTGATCACGAACAGCTTCACATTGGGCGCGCCCTTCGCGCCGGGGATCATCTGCTCGGTGACCGGAATATCGGCATGGCGCGGGGCCGGCGTGGGGCCGCCACCGCGCTTGCGCGACGCAAGCACCCTGGCTTCGTCGATCGTGCCCATCATCTTGGAGAAGCCCATCGCCTTGCGTGCGGCCTCGTGCAGCTCAGGGGCGATCGGGGCGAGCTTGGCTTCGTCCTCGGCAGTGAGCGCGGGCATTGCAGGGGCCTGGGCGGGCGGCTGGCCCTGGGCATAAGCGGCGGGAGCGGGCGCGAGCGCGAGCAGCGCCGCCCCGGCCAGGGCAATCATCTTGCGTGTCATAGGTTTCTCCTGCTTGGATTCATCTTAGTGGTTCGATGCCTTGCTGGCGCCGATGCCGGTTTCGGAGCGCACGCGCTGCGCGACATAGCCGGCGCGATCGAGCGCGGCGCGCGGGCTCCGGTCGAACCGCGAGATCAGCCAGATCGCGAGGAAGCCCAACGGCATCGAGACGAGCGTGGGTGATCCCAGCGGGAAGATCGGCTCCGCCGCGCCCAATTGGGCCACCCAGATGGTGGGCGACAGCACGGTGAGCACCAACGCCGTGACCGCGCCGATCGCAGCGCCCCAGGCGACGCCGCGCGTCGCGCAACCCTTCCAAAGCATCGACAGCAACAGCGCCGGGAAGTTGCTGGACGCGGCGACGGCGAAGGCCAGGCTGACCATGAACGCCACATTCTGCTTTTCGAACGCGATTCCCAGCGCGACGGCGAGGATGGCCAGCGCGAGCACGGTGATCCGGGACAGTCGCAGTTCGGCGGCGGGATCGGGATTCCCCTTGCGCAGCACCGACGCATAGAGATCGTGGCTGATCGTCGACGCGCCCGAAAGCGTGAGCCCGGAGACGACCGCGAGGATCGTGGCGAAGGCCACCGCCGAGACGAACCCCATGAACATGTCGCCGCCCACGGCTTCGGCCAGATGGATCGCCGCCATGTTGTTGCCGCCCAGCATCGCGCCCGTTGCGGAATCGAAGAAAGCGGGGTTGGCACCGACCAGGATGATCGCGCCGAATCCGATCACGAAGGTGAGCAGGTAGAAATAGCCGATCCAGCCGGTTGCCCACAAAACCGAGGTGCGCGCGGTTCGCGCGTCGGGCACGGTGAAGAAGCGCATCAGGATATGCGGCAGTCCCGCCGTGCCGAACATCAGCGCCATGCCGAGCGACACGGCCGAGGCCGGATCCTTGATGAAGCCGCCGGGCGCGAGGATCGAGAGCGCGGACTCCGCCGCCGCCGCCTCGCTCGCCCCGCCTTTCAGCGCGAGCGATTCCTTGACCGCCACAGCCTGCGAGAACAAAGCGTCGAACGGGAAGCCGACATGATAGAGCACGGCGAGGCTCATGAAGGTGGCGCAGCCGAGCAGCATCACCGCCTTGATGATCTGGACCCAAGTGGTCGCGATCATCCCGCCGAACAGCACATAGATCGTCATCGCCAGCCCGACCGAGCCCACCGCATAGGTGTAGGGAATGCCGAACAGCAACTGGATGAGCTGCCCCGCCCCGACCATCTGCGCGATCAGATAGAAGAGGATCACGGTGAGCGAACTGAAGGTCGAGGAGAGCCGCACCGGCGCCTGGCCGAAGCGGAAGGCGGCGGCATCGGCGAAGGTGTAGCGGCCGAGATTGCGCAACCGCTCGGCCAGCAGGAACAGGATGATCGGCCAGCCGACCAGGAAGCCGGTGGAATAGATCAACCCGTCATAGCCATCCGCGAAGATCAGCGCGGAGATGCCGAGGAACGATGCCGCCGACATATAGTCGCCTGCGATCGCCAGCCCGTTCTGACGCCCGGTGATCCCGCCGCCCGCCGAATAGAAATCGGAAGTGGTGCGCGTGCGCCGCGCGGCCCACCAGGTGATACCGAGCGTGATCGCGATGAAGATGCCGAAGGTGATGATCGCGGGCCAGTTCGCGGCCGAATGCGCGCCATCGGCGGCGTGCGCGATCCCCGGCGATCCGATTGCGGCCAGCAGCATGGCGGCGCGGGCAGGGGCGCGGCTCATGCCTGATGGTCCTTGAGCAATGCGGCGGCTTCCGCATCGAAGCGGCGATTGGCGATGGCGACATAGATGCCCGTCAGGGCGATCCCCGAAAGGATCACGAACAGCCCGATGGGGATGCCGATCGTCGTGGTCATCGCGCCGATCGGGGTTGCCAGCAATGGGCCCGCGAAGGCGACGAGCAGCATATAGCCGATGAAGATCGTCACCATGATGGCGCTGAGGATCCACGAGGTCCGGTTCCGGCGCCGGACCAGCGATTGATAGCGCGGGTCCTCCGCGATCCGGTGCAGGCGTTCATCGGCTTCGCGCTCGGTCAAAATGCGTGTCCTCCCCTGTGCGCAGTCGGCAGGGCCGCGGCGCCATCCCCTGGCTGGTGCACGGCACCGTATTAGCAATCGATTGCAAGTCAACCGGGATCGCTTGGCGCCAAGTCTTCCCCGCTGCCGGGGTCAACTGGTGCCGCGGACGATCAGTTCGGGATTGAGGATCACCGATCCGGTGGGCTTGCCGGCGATGCGCTGCATCAGGCTGTCCACCAGATGCGATGCGCCTGCGGCGATGTTCTGGCGCACCGTGGTGAGCGGCGGGACGCTGGTCTGCGCGAGATAGAGATCGTCATAGCCGACCACCTTGACGTCGCCGGGCACCGATAGTCCGCGCGCCGCGAGCACCTGGATCACGGTGAGCGCGATCAGATCCGAGGCTGCGAAGATCCCGTCGGGCGGCAGTTCCGATGCGCTCAGGAAATCGTCGATATCGGAGCCGCTGACTTCGGAATCGAAATGCGCGGTGGCATCGACCAGCACGATATCGTCGCGGGCGCGGATCGCGGCCTTTGCCCCTTCGAGGCGCAGCGACGGCTCGATCGCCTGGGTGTTGCCAAGAAACGCGATCCGGCGGCATCCGCGGTCGATCAGATGCTGGGTGGCGATCTTGCCGCCGAGAAAATTGTCGGTGCCGACCGAGCAATGGACCTGGCCCTGGACGAACCCGCCCCAGGCGACCAGCGGCAGATAATCCGCCGCGATCCGATCGAGCACCTCCGACTGATCGGACTGGCCGACGACGATGAAGCCGTCGACGCGATCGGCATCGATCAGCTTGGAAAGCCAATTGTCCTGATTGGGAATGACGCGCGACAGCATCAGATCGAAGCCGCGCTCGGTAAGCTCGTCGGCCAGATAGCCGATCAACGTCATGAAAAATGGATCGGACAGGTGCTGGCCGCGATCATGGCCCAGCGGCACGACAACGCCGATCGCACCGCGCTGGCGGGTGCGCAGGTTGCGCGCCAGCGCGCTCGGGCGGAAATCATGCTGCTCGGCGAGCTTGCGGATGCGCTCGGACGTCTTGGAATTGACGATGTTCTTGCCGGCCAGCGCACGCGAGACCGTCGCCGCCGAAACCCCGGCGAGCTCGGCCAGATCATAAATGGTGCGAATCTTTCCGGCCAACCGCTCTCTCCCCCAAGCGCGTCACGAGGTAAGTCGGCTGCAACTGCATTGCAACCAGCCGATCGGCGAGTTGCAGCCGGTGTCGTTCAGGTGGATCAGCGGGCGAAGATGCCGATGTCGATCGCCGCAGCCATTGCCGCATTGCCTGCGTCATTGGGGTGGACATGGTCGCCGGGATCGAAGGCGGGCTTCATCCGCGTGGGCTGTGCGGGATCGCGGACCGCCGCGTCGAAATCGATTACGGCGTCGAACTCGCCGCCGGTGCGGATCCACGCATTGACCGCCTGGCGGATCGCCTCGGTCTTGTCGCTGTAGAGCCACAGGCCTTCGGTCGGCGTGATCGTCGCGCCCGCCACCTTGATGCCGTGCAGATGCGCGCGATCGACGAATTGCGAATAAGCGGCGATGAGCTGCTCTGCCGTCACCGCCTCGGTCGCGGGGATGCCGGGGATCGCCGCGATGTTGATGTCGTTGATCCCTTCGAGCAGTACCACCCAGCGCACGCCCGGGCGCGCCAGCACGTCGCGGTCGAAGCGGGCGAGCGCGGACAGCCCCGCGCCGTCGCGGCGCACGCGGTTGCCCGAAATGCCCATGTTGAGGACCGAGAGCCCCCGGGTGCGCGGGTCGGCCTGCAGCCGCCCGGCGAGCAGATCGGGCCAGGCGCGGCCGGTATCGGGGGTGGTGCCATAGCCGTCGGTGATCGAATCGCCGAAGGTGACGATCGCGCCGGCGGTCTCGGGTGCCTGCACTTCCACCCCGGTCAGCCAGAAATAGGAGCGGTTGGTCTCCGCGCCGGGCAGCGCCGCGTCTGCCGTGCGGTCGCCCGCGGCGATATAGGTGGTGCGCAGGCCGAGCGGGTGAAGCGTATTCACCGCGGTCTCCTCGGGCAGGTGGATCGAGACCGCGAGCAGCTCGAAAGGCGCGACTTCCAGCGCGACGGGATCGCTGACCGCTACCGCGCCTGCGGGGATGGTGACCGATGCCGCGCCGGAGAAGCTGAGCGCGCGGTCGCTGCCGGGGGCGATGCCGCCCCCGCTCACGCTCTTGGCCAGTCGCGCGCGCCCGATCGTGACCGGTGCGCCGCCCGAGGCGTTGGAGAATTGCGCGCGCACCACGCTGCCGCCGATGGTCGGGCGGATGACCATCCGCACCGTCTGATCCTTGAGGCTGGCGGGCGTGGGCACGATCGGCGAGGGGGCAGAGGGCGGGGACGGCGCGGGCTTGTCCGCACCGGCGGGGCGCGGCATCGGCGGCGGCGCGGGCATGGGGGCAAGCTGCTGCGCGGTACCCCATGCGCCGACCCAGCGATCCTGCGCGGCGGCGGCCGGTGCGGCGGCGATCGTCAGAATGGCAAACAGGAACGCGCCGGAGCGCGGGATCGCTTTCAAATGCATGGGACTCCTCTCGTGGCGCGTCTCGGCCGACACGAAGAAAGCATCGATCGGCGATTTATGCAATCGATTGAGGCTCATGGCTCTCAGGATATTCCACGATGTGAAACTGCGCCAAATAAGGCGGGAGCAACGTGGCGGGTCGCGGCTACCCCAAAGGCAATTGATAAGAACGAATGGGGAGGACTAGAATGCGCAAGCCTGAAATCCGTGCAATTTTGCTGAGCTCCGCTCTCACGATTTTCGCGTTCCCGCTGGCCGCGCAGGCGCAGGTTGCAGAGGAACCCGCCACCGTACCGCAGACCGCGACCGCCGAAGAGCCGCAGATGGACAGCCAGGAGATCCTGGTCACCGGATCGCGCGTGGCGCGCACCGGCATGGACGCCCCCACCCCGCGCACCGTGGTCGGTTCGGACCTTCTGGAAAGCCTGGGCCAGTCCAATATCGCCGAAGCGATCCGCTTCGTGCCGCAGAACATCGCCTCCCAGTCGGATGCCAATGTCGGCTATGGCGCGAGCGCCAATGTCGGCTCCTCCTTCGTCAACCTTCGTGGACTCAATCCGACCTCAGGCACCCGCACGCTGACGCTGGTCAACACTCGCCGGTTCATCCCCAGCTCGGATGGCGGCTCGGTCGATCTCAACGTCATCCCCTCGGCGCTGATCGAGCGGGTCGAGACGGTCACCGGCGGCGCATCGGCCGCCTATGGCTCGGACGCGGTGGCGGGCGTCGTCAACGTCATCCTCAACCGCAAGTTCACCGGCTTCAAGGCCGAGATCGACTATGGGCAGACCACCTATGGCGACGGCAAGAACTATCACGGCTCGGTAGCATGGGGGACGCGCTTCGCGGGCGATCGCGGCCATATCGCGGCGGCGTTCGAATATCAGAAGCAGGAAGGCATCGGTGCCTGCTCCGATGTGCGCCCATGGTGCGCGGAAGGCTGGGATTTCTACACCAACGCCCAGACGATCCTGCCCAACGGCACGCTTTCGGGATATAATATCCCCGGATCGCCGGGCTATGGCCTGCCCAACTTCATCGTCGGCCCGAACTCGCGCCAGGCGTTCAACGATCCGCGCGGCGTGGTGCGCAACCGCGCGCCCGCGGCGCTGGCCGCCCGCAACAAGCGCTTCAACGACGCCGGCACCGGCGTGCTCGATTTCGATCCCGGCCTGTACGTTTCGAACGCAGGACTGGGCGCGCGGCAGGGCGGTGACGGCGCATCGACCTATGCCGATTCGCTGCTGCGCACCCCGGTCACCCGCAAGGTCGCCTATGCGTTCGGCCATTACGAGCTGACGCCGAGCTGGGAACTCTCCGGCGAGTTCACCTATGCCACGCGCGACGCGTCTTCGGTGGGATCGACGGCCGGACCGCGCTCGACCTATTTCGTGAAGCCCACCAACCCGTTCGTCCCTGCCGATCTGCGCGCGTTGCTCAACGGCACCGAGTTCAGCCTCGGCAAGGATCTGGACGGTCAGATCAAGTCGCTCAACACGGTCGACGCGAAGGTGTTTCGCGGGATGGCCGGCCTGAAGGGTGAGATCGGCTCGAGCTGGGTTGTCGAAGCCTATTACCAATATGGCGAGAACCGCCGCCACCAGACCGCGTCGCGCTCGCGCGTGAACACGCCGTTCGTCTTCGCGCTCGATGCGGTCGTCGGGCCGGGGGGCAAGATCGTCTGCGCGGAAACGCTGAAGGCGAACCCCGATCCGCGCTCCAAGGGCTGCGAGCCGATGAACATGTTCGGCCTCAACAATCTCAGCCAGGCGGCGATCGACTATGTCTACCGCCCGGTGATGGAGGACTTTTTCTTCAAGCAGCATGCTGCCTCGGCCAACATCCGCGGCGAGCTGTTCAGCGGCCGCTCCGCAGGCGGGATCGGCGTCGCGGCGGGCATCGACTGGCGCTCAGAGGGCGGTAATGTCGTCCATGGCAACATCACCGATTACGCCGATTACAACTCGAACTTCGGTCTCGATTATGCAGGCTCGATCCAGGTGCTCGAAGGCTTTGGCGAGGCCAATGTGCCGGTGTTCAAGGATTGGGTGCTCGGCAAGGGGCTGGAACTCAACGGCGCCGTTCGGTGGACGCGCAATCGCAGTACCAACGACGTGACGAAGGAAACCAAGGTCACCACCGCGCTGAGCTGGAAAGCCGGTGCGATCTATGAGCCCTTCGACATGCTGCGTTTCCGCGCCACCCGTTCGCGCGACATCCGCATCGCCGGTTTCCGCGAGCTGTTCCTCGAGATGGTGCCTTCGGAAACCGGATCGGCGGCAGGCACGGTGGACAATCCCAATATCCCCGGCTCGCCGCAGCTTGGCGACGATCCGACGCCGATCCTGAGCGGCGGCAGCTTCGCGCTGGGCGCGGAAAAGGCGGATACGACGACGCTCGGCGCGGTCTTCTCGCCCAGCTTCATCCCCGGCCTGCGCATCGGCGTCGACTGGTACCAGATCCAGATCCGCGACGCGGTGACCAATCTGAACGGCCAGCGCATCGTAGATTTCTGCTTCAAGAACAACACGTTCTGCGATCGTATCACCTCGAACAGCCCGACGGACATCACGTTCATCGATGCTCGCCGCGTCAATCTCGGCCGCTTCGTATCGCGCGGGTTCGACATCGAAGTCAGCTACGACATGTCGCTGAGCAGCATCGTTGCGGACTGGGCGGGCAAGCTCAACGTGCGGCTTCTGGGCACGAACCAATATGATTTCCTGATTCAGGCCGCGCCGGACGTACCCGCCATCAACTATGCGGGCCAGGCGGCGCAGCTGCGCGATACGGGCGATTTCTCGAGCTCGCCGAAATGGCTGTGGAACGGCTTCGTCACCTATAGCACCGAGCCGTTCACCGCGGCGCTTCGGATGACCTATGTGGGCGGCGGCAAGCTCGATGTGGGCAAGATCGGGCCGGAGGATCCCGGTTACAGCACCTCGCTGGTGAACAGCATTTCGACCAACCGCGTGAAGAGCGCCGCCTATTTCTCGCTCGGCCTCACCTATCGTCTGCCGGCGTTCGACCGGAAGGACGGGATCGAGCTGTTCGGCGTGTTCGACAATATCTTCGCCAAGGATCCGGCGATCGCGCCGGGCGGCGGCGGGTTCAACCTGGGTTCCTTCTACCCGACCAACCCGACCTATCACGATACGTTCGGCCCCCGGTACAAGGCTGGCGTGCGCATCAAGTTCTGATTGAGTACCCCTGCTGTCCGCTGGCGCGGTTGCGCGCCGGCGGACATTTTTTGATTTGAAACCCGCCATCCAGGAGACGGCAGCATGAGAAACCCGATGCGAGGCCTGATCGGCCTGATGCTCGCTTTGACCACGCTCGCCGGATGCGCGAAAACCGCGGAGCAGCCGGTGGCGCCCGTCGCCGCCCCGGCCGCGCCGCTCGCCGTTTCCGGCGCGCTCACCGTGGTGGAACTCGCGCCGGTGCTGATGACGATGCAGGCGCTATATCCCGATCAGGCGATCAAGATGGGCGGCGTGGCCAGCCTGTACTGGAACCCGCCCGCCGACATCGCCACCAATGCCGAGACCCAGGCGCTGCGCGTCTCGGTCAAGAATCCCGATGTGCGGATCATCATGACCGTCGCCGAGGGCCTGTACCGCGTCGTCGCGCGCAAATCGGCCGGGATCAATTCGATCGCCGACCTGAAGGGCAAGCGCGTCGCTACGTGGAAGCTCGCCTCGTCGGGCTATTTCCTCGAAAAGATGTTGCGCACGGCGGGGCTGACCATCGAGGACGTTACCGTCGTCGAGCTTAATCCGCTTGGGAAGATGGTGGAGGCGATCGACCGCAAGGAGGTCGATGCCATTGCGATCTGGGAACCGCACAGCGAGAATGCCGCGCGCGTGCTCGGCGCCGATGCGATCGAGTTCAGCGGCCGTGGAATCTATCGCGAGCTGTTCAATCTCAACACCACGGCGGGCGCGCTGAACGATCCGGTGAAGCGCGCGAGCATCGTCCGGTTCGTGCGCGGCATCATCGATGCGACTGCGGCGCTCAATCGCGATCCGAGCGCGGCGCAGGCGGCGATGGCGAAGAGCGGGAACTTCACGCTGGAAGAGGTCCAGAATTCGTGGAAGCACCACGCCTATGTCGCAAACTTTGCCGAGGACATGCTCGACGTGCTGGTCGAGGAGGATGTCTGGCTGGCGAAGCACGAGGGCCGAGCGGCCCGCTCACGCGAGGAGCTTTCGCGGTTGATCGATACCAGTGTCTATCGCGAGGCGCTGCGCCTCTGAGCGAGAAGCGGGGAGGCCAAGTGAGGCTCCCCGGAATGCCGCGGACACTTTCAGCAAAGGTGAATCGGGGCCAGCCCGGCGGGAGCAAGGGCTGGCTCCGGGCATCTTGCGTCGGTTCGATCCGGACGGATCAGATGCTAGCTCGCGCCGACCGCTTCGAAGGAGGCCATCTGGTGCTCGATCGCGAGCGCGGTGCGGCGGAGCGCGGCGACGTAGCGCACCGTATCGTCTTCCTGAACGCCCCGGCGAAAGAAGGTGAGCCCGATGGTCGCGGCGACCCGATCGCCCTTCATGATCGGAACCGCGATCGTTCCAGAGTTGCGCGGCTCGGTGCCGGGATCGCGCTCGGCATAGCCCTGTTCGCGCGCGCGCTGGACGCGCCATTCGAGCCAGCCTTTTTCGCGCCCCTTTAGCAGCGCATCCTCCGTGTCGCCCACCATCTTGCGCAGCATTCGGCGCTCGGATTCGGGGCAAAAGGCATAATAGGCCATTCCGAGCGCGCTCGAGAACAGGCTGAGACGCATGTTAAGCGTCGCGTGAAAGGGCGAGTTCGAGCTGTCATAGATGGTGCTGAAGCGGATGCGCACGGCATCGCCATCGAGAATCGCCACGCCCGACGGCCAATGAAGGTCGCGGGTGAGCGCGATGGCTCCGGGACGCGCGGCCTCCACCACCAGCGGATCGCCATGGAAGCCGCAACTCAGCGACTGCACGCGAACCGTGACGCAATAGCCGTTCTGCCGCGGATCCTTCGCCGCATAGCCCGACTGGATCAGCGTGTGCAGCATGCGGACCAAAGTAGGCTTGGGCAGCCCGGTATCCTGATGGAGCTGGCCGATCGTGCTCCACGCCCGGCGGTTGAGCGCCTCGAGGACGGCAAAGGCCCGCGACACGGCCTGAATGTTAGACGAGGAGGCGGGTTGCGCGGTGCCCGTCCCGCCCGGAATATTGGTCACGCCGCCAAGGCTAAGCGCTGGGTGGCTGCTCTGCAAGCGGCCGGAGAGCGGCTGCATCCCGGTCATGCGGTCCTGGCCCCGAAAGGTACGAGGCGGCGGGCGGCGCCGTTCGCCATCAGTCCGTTCCGCCTTCGTCGAACCCGTAGAGGCGGGCAGGATTGTCGACCAGCATCGCCTGCCGGATGGCGGCATCGCCGAGATAGGATGGGATCAGGTCCACCAGATCGCGTTCCTCGACATGCGCCGGCAGGTTGGGATGCGGGAAATCGGTGCCCCACAGGATCCGGTCGGGCCGGGTGGCGGCGATCCTGCGGGCAAAGGGCAGGGCGCCGTCATAGGGCGCATCGCTGATCCGCTCGGCACCCGAAAGCTTGACCCATGCGCCGTCGAGCCGGACGAGCTCGAGCAGCGTTTCGAAAGCGGGTTGCGCCAGGCCGAGCGCGGTATCGATGCGGCCCATATGATCGATTACGAAGGGCAGGCGCAGCGCGCGGATCGTGCCGCGCAGGTTGAGCACATCCTCACCCATCACGTGCAGCACGACATGCCAGCCGAGCGGCGCGACGCGCGCCACCGATCGCGCGAACAGATCTGGATCGGGATAGCCGCCCAGCGTCTTGACGAAGTTGAAGCGGATGCCGCGAACCCCGGCTTCCGCCATGGCCTCAAGCTCGGCGTCGCTGATCCCGTCATCGATCACCGCCACGCCGCGCCATGCCTTTGGCCGCCAGCGAATCGCATCGAGCATCGCGCGATTGTCCGTGCCATGCGCGCTCGCCTGGACGATCACCGCGCGCTCGATGCCCAGCCTCGCGTGCAGCGCCGCAAGCGTCTCTTTGGGCGACGTCGCCGGCTCATACTTGCGCGTGGGGGAATAAGGGAAGATCTCGGGCGGGCCGAACACATGGCAATGCGAGTCGCAGCTTCCTGCGGGCAGCGTGAAGCCCGCGGTCGCAAGATCCTCGGCCAGCATGCCCATCCCTCTCCCTCTCCCCTATTGCTCCGCAAGACTAGCCGGGCGGCAGGGCGCGCCGGCTTGCATATCCCGGCCGTTTCACGATGCGGAACGCGGAGCGCTTATTCCGCGGCCGGGTAAGGCTTATGCCAGGGGCATGTCCGACACTGCCGAACCGCCGATCGCCGCCCCCCGGATAGACTGCCATGCGCATATCTACACGGCCGACATGCCGCTTGCTCCCGATGCGTGGCACCGGCCGCCGGGCGAGGCGACGGCGGCGCAGTTCCTCGCGGAGCTGGAGGCGGCGGGGGTCGGCCATGGCGTGCTCGCCGCCGCCAGCCTCTATGGCACCTATAACGATTACTCGCTCGCGGCGACGCGCGGCTCCCCGGCGCTGCGCACCACCGTGATCGTCGACCCCGATATCGGGCGTGCGGCGGTGGAGGCGATGGCGGGGGACGGCGCGGTCGGCATACGCTTGCAACTGCGCAACCGGGCGATCCCGGATCTGGGAGATCCGGCGTGGAGCCGCCTGCTCGGGCTGGTCGCGGATCTTGGGTGGCATGTGCAGCTTCACGACGATCTCGGTCGCCTGCCGCCGGTGATCGCGGCGGTCGAGCATGCGGGGGCTAAGCTGGTGATCGATCATTTCGCCCGGCCCGAGGATATGGCGGCGCTCGACGGGCCGGCCTTTGGCGCCGTGCTCGATTCGATCGGGCGCGGGCGCACCTGGGTCAAGGTCTCGGCCGATTTCCGCCTGCCCTCGCCGGCAGTGGCGCGCGCTGCGATGGCGCGGCTGCTCGCGGCGGGCGGGACGGAGCGGCTGCTATGGGGAAGCGACTGGCCCTTTGCCGGATTCGAGCAAGGCATGACCTATGCCCGGGCGCTGCAATCCTATTGCGCGCTGTTGCCCGACGAAAAGCTGCGCGCCGCGATCGACCGGACCGGCATGGCCTTTTACTTTTCCGGAGACGGCGGCGCGGCCCTTGTTCCGCCACGCGAAACGTCGGCGATTGCCGGGATGAATCCGCCGTCCTTCCCGCAACATGGCCCCACGACGACCAACCCGGCGCGTTGAGGCCGGGACCATGGGTAGGGGAGAAAGATGGCGAGTGACGATAGCAGCCTGTTTATCGACCTCACGGTTAACTCGGATTTCAAACGCGGCATCTTCAACGCGATCATTGCGCCGCGCCCGATAGGCTGGATCAGCACGATCGACGGCAATGGCGTCGCCAATCTGGCGCCCTTCTCCTATTTCAACCTCTTCTCCAGCCTGCCCCCGATCATCGCCTTTTCGTGCAACAGCCCGGAGGATCGCGAGGCCAAGGATACGCTGGCCAATGCGCGCGCCACCGGCGAGTTCGTTTATAACATGGCCAGCCTCGACCTGATCGAGCAGGTGAACGCGACCTCGACGCCACTTCCAGCGGGCACCGACGAATTCGTCTTCGCCGGCCTCGAAAAGGCGCCCTGCATCAACGTGTCGCCGCCGCGCGTCGCGGCATCGCCGGTCAGCCTCGAATGCCGCGTCCTCAAGATCGTGCGCTTCGGCGACGGCGCGGACGAGATCCCCACGCACGTCACCTTCGGGCGCGTGGTCGGCGTCCATATCAAGGAGCGCTTCGTCGACGGAGACGGATATTTCCGCACTGCGGAAGCGCAGCCGGTGGCGCGTCTGGGCGGGGTCCAATATGCCGTCTCGGCGCCGTCATTCGAACTCGCGCGGCAATTCACCCGCGCAAGCGAGACCTCTTATTGATGCTGCTGGCCGGGGACCCATCGTGACGCAGATTGAGACGACAAAGGCCGACAAGGCCCTGATGACCCGCGTTTTGTGGCGGCTGATGCCGCTGCTGGTGCTGTCGCTGGTCGTCTCGACGATCGACAAGTCCAATGTCGGCTTCGCAAAGCTCGGGATGCTGGAGGATCTGGGGTTCACCGAAGCGGTGTTCGCGTTCGGCGCGTCGCTGTTCTTCGTCGGCTATGTGCTGTTCGAAATCCCGAGCGCCATGGCCAATTACAAATATGGCGCGCGGATCTGGTTCGCGCGGATCATGGTGACCTGGGCGATCACCACGTTGCTGCTCACCTTCACCCAGTCGCCCGCCGTCTTCTACACGCTGCGCTTCCTCCTTGGCGCGGCCGAGGCGGGACTCTATCCCGCCCTGATCTTCTACCTGACCCTGTGGTTCCCCGAGAGCGAGCGGCCGCGCGCGATGGGCGTGCTGACGCTGGGCAGCGCGTTCGGCAACGGCTTCAGCGCGCTGATCAGCGGCGCGCTGCTCGATCTGGATGGGGTGCTCAACCTGGCCGGATGGCAATGGATCTTCATCGTGACGGGGCTGATGCCGGTGGTCACGACGGTGCTCGTCCTGATGTATCTGCCGAACAGCCCGGACGACGCGCGCTTCCTGAACGTAGAGGAAAAGCAGCGGATCAAGACCTTGCTCGGCGACCGGCCAGAGGCCGGGCATCGCGGCGGCGCGCTGGCATCCTTGCTCGATCCGCGCGTGATCGGCTTCGGGCTGATGTACGGCATCTTCCTCGGCTCGGTGTACGGGATCAGTTACTGGATGCCCACGGTGCTGCGCGATTTCGGCGTGAGCGGCAGCGTCAATGGCCTCATCATCGGCATTCCCTGGGCGCTCGACGCGATCCTGCTGATGATCATCATGCCGCGGCTCCGCTCGCAGCGCGCGATCATGCTGGCGCTGATCGCTCTCGCGGTGGTGGCGATCCTGGCCTTTGGCGCGGCGGCGTCATGGGGCGGGCTGGCGCTGAAGGGCGCGGCGCTGCTGATCGGCATCCCCGCGCTCTCGATCGGTATCGCCTGCTACTGGACGATTCCGGTGCGCTACTTCTCGGGCGCGAAGGCAGCGGCCTCGATCGGCGCAATCAGCATGATCGGCAACATGGGGGGTGTCGCGACGCTCAACCTGATGCCCGCGCTCGCCGCTTATTCGGGATCGCCCTCGGCCGCGCTCTGGGTCCCCAGCATCGGCATGGCGGTGATCGGGGTCTGGGCGGCATGGGTCAGCTTCGGCCGCCGCCGCGCCGTCGCCTGAACCAGCCCGCAGATTCTGACAGGCAAGACGCATGGCGAACAAGATTTACGACAGTCCCGAAGCGGCGCTGCAAGGCGTGCTGTTCGACGGGATGACGATCATGTCGGGCGGGTTCGGGCTGACCGGCAATCCCGAAAGCCTGATTCCCGCCATCCGCGACGAGGGCGTGCGCGAGCTGACCGTCATCTCGAACAATTGCGGCGCGACGGGCTTCGGGCTGTACCTCCTGCTCGAAGCGGGCCGCATCCGGAAGATGGTCTCGTCCTATGTCGGCGAGAACAAGCTGTTCGAGCAGCTCTATCTGGCGGGCGAGCTGGAGCTTGAACTCAACCCGCAGGGAACGCTCGCCGAGCGCGTCCGCGCGGGCGGAGCGGGCATCCCGGCCTTTTACACCAAGACCGGCGTGGGCACGCTGGTGGCGGAGGGAAAGCCCAGCGAAACCTTCGACGGCCACGAATATATCCGCGAAACCTGGCTCCGCGCGGACCTGGCGATCATCAAGGCGTGGCGCGCGGATCCTGCGGGCAATCTGATGTTCCGCAAGACGGCGCGCAACTTCAATCCGGTGATGGCGACGGCGGCACGGGTGACCGTGGTCGAGGCCGAGGAGATCGTGCCGCTGGGCACGTTCGATCCCGATCACATCCACACGCCCGGCATCTATGTCGACCGGATCGTCCTGAGCACGATCAACGAGAAGCGCATCGAGCAGCGGACGGTGCGGCAACGGGAGACGGCCTGAACCGGCACCCCGCCGTACCGCAACCCATAACCATAACAGGAGGGGATCAATGATGAAGCGAGCATCCGTGAAACTGTCGGCCGCGATCGCGCTGGCTGCCCTGGCGACGGGATCGGCACTGGCGCAGGGCCGCGAACCCGTGCCCCCGCTCGGCGTGCCCGGCCCCGACGCGGATCAGCCCGCCTTGCTCGAACTGCGCCGCAACCTGCTCAACAAGACGATCATGCCGCTGATGTATCATCATATGGACAGCGTGTTCCCGACACAGGAAATCGCGCGCGGCGGGCCGGTGACGGCGATTCCCAGGGCGGAGCGCCCGCTGAATTTCAGCTACACATTCGCGGGCGAGACGCGGCCGGCCGAGGAGGTGCTGGAGCGGACCTTCACCAACGCGCTGCTGATCATCAAGGACGGCCGCATCGTCTATGAGCGCTATCGCAATCTGACCCGCCCGGACTCGCGCTTCATGGCGATGTCGGTGTCAAAGTCGATCACGGCAATCCTGCTCGGCATCGCGATCGACAAGGGGTCGATCCGGTCGCTCGACGATCTGGCGACCGACTATGTGCCGGAGCTAAAGGGATCGGCCTATGAAGGCGTCACGGTCCGCGATCTGGTGGACATGAAGAGCGGCGTCGATCGGTCGGACGGCGATCAGCAGAAGCCGGGAAGCCCGGGTGCCGCGCGGCGGGAGGACATATTGGTCCGCAACGCGCGGCCGGCGGTGGACGAGGCCTTTCTGGTCGGGCGCAAGGAAGCGCCGGGCAAGCGCTTCGACTATTCGACGCTCAACACCACGGTGCTAGGCTGGGTGATCGAGCGCGCGACCAAGACGCCGATCACGGAATATACCAGCGAGATGCTGTGGCAGCCGCTAGGCACCGAGCGTCCGGCCTTCTGGATGACCGATGGCCAGCGCGGGAAGGAGCGGCCGCTCACCGGCATCGGCTTCAACGCGACGCTGCGCGATTATGCCCGCATCGGCCTGATGATGCTCAACAACGGCAAGTATAACGGGCGGCAGATCGTGTCCGCGCGCTGGGTGCAGGAATCGACCGCCGAGCCGCACCATCCGCTCGTACCCAATGCTTCGACCGGATACCAGCATTCCTGGTGGACCGTGCCCGGTGCCGCAGCCTACGGCGCGAACGGCGTAGGCGGGCAATATATCTATATCGATCCCGCGACCCGCACCGTGATCGTGAAGGCCAGCTACACGCCGGGCGATGCCCGGGAAGCCAACGCCGAATCCAATGCCTTCTTCAAGGCCGCATCGGCATGGAAGGGCGAATAGGGCCGCTTTCCGTTAGACGGGCTGGCTTTGCTTAAAGCCGGCCGTCGCGGGATCCGGAAAACTTGAATCGTCATCCCCTTTCTCGGGGGATGACGGCTATTGGGTCGAGATGGGTATCAGCCGCGAAGCTGCGCGAAATGGCGGCTGGGCGTCTGCAGCGCGCCGCGCAGCATCGCGATATCGGATTGCCACACGATGTAGCGCACGCCCTTTTCGATCAGGGCGTCCATTTCCGCCGTGCTGCTCGCGACCGCGCCGACATGCCGTCCCGCCGCCAGCGCGGTGGCGGTGACGCGGTCGAGCGCGGTGCGCACCTTCAAATCGTCCTGCGCGCCCGGCGCGCCATAGGATTGGCTGAGGTCCGCCGCGCCCAGAAAGATCATGTCGATCCCGTCGAGCGCGCACAGCGCTTCTATATCCTCCACCATCTCGCGATTCTCGACATGGACGATCAGCAACGTGCGCGCGGCCTGGGCGAAATATGCATCGAGCGGCGCGGCGCCATAGTCAGCGGCGCGGTTCGCCCGCGCAAAGCCGCGCTGACCAAGCGGATGATAGCGCGCATGCCGCACCGCGCGCGCGGCCTCGCCGCCGCTGCTTAGCCCGGGCACCTGGACGCCGGCCGCGCCGCTATCGAGCGCGTGGAGGATCGGGCTCTCTTCGCCGCTGGGCGTTCGGACGATCGCGCTCATCCCCGTCGTCTCGGCCGCGCGGATCAGGTTTTCGACCTGTGCGTGGGTGAAATTGCCATGTTCGGTGTCGATGATGACGAAATCGAAGCCGGCCAGCCCGATCAGTTCGACGACCGCGGGCGAATCCACCTTGACGAAGGTACCGAGCACCGGCCGTCCGGCATCGAGCCGGTCGCGCACATTCAGGTTCATCATCGAACGGGTCACTCCGGCCTGTTGTGCCGGTACGCTAGGATAGCCGGGGGTGGCGTGCGCAGGCGCGGGTGCGCCGTTTCGTATCGTGAAACGCCCGGGCGGAGCGGGACGCCTGGCACCGCGCTCCGATTAGACCCGCAGGGCAATCAAGGGAGCTGGAAGATGCCGGTCACGAAACTGGAAAACGGCGCGCGGCTGATCGAGCCGGCGGGGCAGGCGGACCAGCGCGATATCGCGCATGGCGGCAATTTCTCGGTCGAATGGCTTGCGCATCCGGGGCATGCGCATGGGGTGAACAGCGCCGACGAGATCATCGCGCTCTTTGCCGATTCCGGCGGGGAGGTCTCCGGGGCCTATGGCTCGGTCGCGGTGCCGGAAATGACCGTGGCGATCCTTCCGCCCGGCGTGCATGCGATCAGCGCCGGCGCGGCGCGCGGCGGGCTGATTATCGCCACCCGGCGGCGCGATATCGCCCCCGGCGAGGGCCTCAACGCGGGTGCGCCGCGCGATGAACGGATCGCGCTGCCGGGTGAGCCCTTTGCCCGCATCACGCCGCTCGATGCGCCGCTCCTGCTGCCGGTCGAGAGCATACCGACGCCGCCGGGAAACCCGCGCATCCGCTTCCTGCAGACCGCGACGATGAGCATCAATATCGTCCTGTACGATGGCCCGCGCGGCAAGAAGGCGCTCAGCCCGCATGCGCATGACGATATCGAGCAGGGCTCGCTCGCGATCCATGGCGACTATGTCCACCATCTCCGCACGCCCTGGGGTCTGGATGCGAGCGCTTGGGTCGACGACGCGCATCTTGAAGCGGGGCCGCACAGCCTGTTGCTGATCCCACCGCATCTGATCCACACCACGGAAGGCGTTGGCCCGGGACGCCACTTGCTGCTCGACATCTTCGCCCCGCCGCGCGGCGACTTCATCGCAAAGGGCTGGATGGCGAACGCGGCGGACTATCTCGCGCCAACGGCCTGAGTGCAGCGGGAAGATTGGATGCCCCGTGAGGATTCGAACCTCAATAGACGGAGTCAGAGTCCGTAGTCTTACCATTAGACGACGGGGCATCGGCCAGCGCGCTTGTGCGCAGGTGGCAGGCCGCGCGAAATAGGGCGGGGTGCCCGGCGTGTCAACGCCGCTTTGGGAGCCGTTCTTGCCGCAGGCGCAACTCTTCGCTACCTCTCGCCCCAAGCATGGGACGGCCCGTTTTGGTCCGCGACCCGACCAGAATGAGTGAGTGACATATATGGGGGATGGCTCCGCCACTATACCCCGCGGCCCGGGCACTGCGAACGGCCCCACCGCGCCGCCGCACGACCGCCAGCCGCGACCGCGCTGGCCAGAATCGCGCCATTATGCCGCGCTTGATCTGGGAACCAATAATTGCCGCCTGCTGATCGCCCGGCCCCAGGGCGGCGGGTTTGCCGTGGTCGACGCCTTTTCGCGAATCGTGCGGCTTGGCGAGGGGCTGGCTTCCACCGGACGGCTTTCCGATGCCGCGATCGAGCGGACGCTCGTCGCGCTCAAGGTGTGCGCCGACAAGCTCAAGCGCCGCAACGTGACGCTCGCCCGGTCGGTTGCGACCGAGGCGTGCCGCCAGGCGACGAACGGCGCGGAGTTTATCGAGCGCGTCTATCGCGAGACCGGCATCGCGCTGGATGTCATCACGGCCGAGGAGGAAGCCCGGCTCGCGGTTCTCGGCTGCCATGCCCTGCTAGAGCCCGGCGACGGCCCCGCGATCGTCTTCGATATCGGCGGCGGATCGACCGAATTGGTGCTGGTCGATTCGCAAGTGCCGGTGCCGCGCATCCTCGACTGGCACAGCGCGCCGTGGGGCGTTGTCTCGCTCACCGAGGCGGTGGGGCGGCCCGGGCCGGGCTCCGAGGGGCTTGCGGCGCTCTATGCGGATATGCGCGCGCGCGTGGAGGCGAGCTTCGCGCCGTTCCGCGACCGGTTGCAGGCACCGGCGGGCACGCCGCGGCTTTTGGGGACCAGCGGCACGGTGACGACGCTGGCTAGCGTCCATCTGGAGCTAGCCGCCTATGACCGATCGGTGATCGACGGGCTGATCGTGCCGACTGCGGCGATGCGCGATGTGAGCACGCGCCTTTCAGGCATGACGCTTGCCGAGCGCAGCCAGGTGCCGTGCATCGGGGCCGAGCGCGCCGATCTGGTGGTGGCGGGCTGCGCGATCCTCGAAACGATCCTCGATCTTTGGCCTGCGGCGCGCCTTGGCATCGCCGATCGCGGTATCCGCGAGGGCATCCTTCGCCGTTTGATGAATGGAAGAATGTTGTGAGCAGGGGCGGAGCGAGAAGCCATACGCGCGTCAAGACTTCGCGCGGGCGCACGCCGCAATCGAACCGCTGGCTCGAACGGCAGCTCAACGATCCCTATGTCAAAAAGGCCAAGGCCGAGGGGTATCGCAGCCGCGCAGCGTACAAGCTGATCGAGCTCGACGAGAAGTTCGGCTTTCTGAAAGGCTCGAAGCGCGTCGTCGATCTGGGACTCGCGCCGGGCGGATGGAGCCAGGTGATCCGCCGCAAGCTGCCCAAGGCAGCGATCGTCGGCATCGATCTGCTGCCGGTCGATCCGATCGACGGCGTCACCATCTTCCAGATGGATTTCATGGATGATCGCGCGCCCGATCTGCTGCTGGAGGCATTGGGCGGCACGCCCGATCTGGTGATCTCCGACATGGCCGCGAACACCGTCGGCCATCCGCAGACCGACGCTCTGCGCACCATGGGGCTGGTCGAGCTCGCGCTCGATTTCGCGGTGAACAATCTGGATAAGGGCGGGACCTTCGTCTCCAAGGTGTTCGCCGGCGGCGCTGATTCGGCGATGGTCGCCGAGCTGAAGCGGAATTTCGCCACGGTGAAGCACGCCAAGCCGCCTTCGAGCCGCAAGGGCTCGGTCGAGTGGTTCGTGGTCGCGCAGGGGTTTAAGGGTCGGCCAGCGGACCGGTCAGCGGAATAGCCACGCTATTCAGCGTCGCGGGCCGGTCAGGGGAATAGTGGCGCTATTCCACGTCGCGGAGCGGTCCTCGATTTCCAGTGCGAAAAAGCCGGAGCATCTGCCCCGGCTTTTCATTTCGCTGGTCCGTCGCGGCGAAGCCGCGCCGTCGGTCGGGTCTGCGACCCGCCGGTCGGGGTTTCGGCTGTATCCGGGATTAGCTGCG
>NZ_BCTZ01000011.1 GCF_001591025.1 Sphingomonas soli NBRC 100801 | reverse complement strand
CGTGGCGAACAGGGTGGCATGAGCGCGGGGACCGGGCTGACGCCGTCGAGCGGAAAGCGATCCTAGCGCACCGCCGCCGTCAGAAGCTCGACCAACTTGTCGTGCAACGGGCCGCTATCCTCGCACTCGAGGCTTTCCACTCCCATCGTGCGCAGCACCGCGCCGCCCATCAGCACCGCCAGAACTAGGCTGGCGCGCAGTTCCGCGCCTTCGCCGCCCAGTATGCGGGCCACCGGCCGGAGCACGCGTTCGTGCAGTGTTTCGCGCACAATCTGCGATGCGTGAGACGAGCCCGCCGAGCGCAGCACGATGAGCAGCCATTCGGTTTTCGCAGCCGTATCGTGGGTCTCCGCCTGGGTCAGTAGTCCGGCGAAGTAATCTGGGACGCCTTCGGCGCTGACCCCGGCAAGGAAATTGCCGTCATCGGGGTGGCGCAGCACTTCGCGGAAAAGCGCTTCCTTACTGCCGAAATAGCGGCAGACCAGCGCCGGATCGACGCCCACTTCGCGCGAAATCTCTCGCAATCCGACATTCTCATAGCTCTCCCGCGCGAACTGGCGGCGGGCGGCCTCCAGCATCGCCTGGCGCGTGGCTGCGGCATTGCGGGGGCGCGGCGCAGCAGGGCATACGGGACTGAGCATCGATCAAAATTATGTTTTCGCGCTCGAAAGTCAACAATCGATGACTTTCTCGACGGAGCTATGTCTACAGTCGTTGACAGGCGCTGCGAGCCAGCCTAGCGAAGGCGCAGTCGAGGCCGCCCCAGAGCGACACGCACCGAGGATGGCTGGGCGGCGACACTTCACACGCGGACATATTCTGATGACACGAAAGATGCTCACGGTTGCGGCAGCGGCGCTCCTATTGGCGCTTGCAGGATGCGGCGGCGGCGATCAGGCACAGGGCGGACCGCCCGCTCCTGCAGTCACCGTAGCGACGCCCCTGGTGCAGGACATCGTTGACTGGGACGAATATGTCGGCCGCTTCGAAGCAGTTCAGAATGTGGAGGTGCGCCCGCGCGCAACCGGCTTCCTCGCTTCGGCGCATTTCAAGGATGGGCAGTTCGTGACGCGGGGGCAATTGCTGTTCCGCGTGGATCCGCGTCCGGCGCTTGCCGTCCTGTCGCAGGCCAAGGCGCAGATGGCGCAGGCTCAGGCCGGCCTGGCCAATGCGCGCACCGAGCTCGCGCGTTCGCAGACACTGGCGGCATCGCGCGCCGCGAGCACCGAGGAAGTGGAAGCGCGCCAGTCCGCGTTGCGCTCGGCCGAGGCGCAGGTCGCCGCGGCCGGTGCAGTCGTTCGCGCTCGCGAGCTCGACCTTGCCTTTACGCGCGTCACCGCACCGATCAGCGGGCGGATTTCCGAGCGCCGCGTCGATCCGGGCAACGCCGTTGCCGCAGACCAGACCGTGCTCACCACGATCGTTTCGATCAATCCGCTGCATTTCGTATTCCAGGGTTCGGAAGCGCTGCTGCTCAAATATCAGCGCCAGGAAACCGGCACGCGCATCGGCACGCCGGTTCGCGTCAAGCTTTCCGATGAAGCCGATTATTCGCACGCGGGAACGCTCGATTTCGTCGATAACGCAATCGATGCCGGCGCGGGCACCATCCGCGCCCGGGCGGTCATCGCCAATCCCGGCGGCTTCCTGAAGCCCGGCATGTTCGGCAATCTGCGGCTCGAGGCGTCGAAGCCCTATCCGGCGATGCTGGTGCCTGACACCGCGGTGATCGCCGATGCTGCGCGCCGGGTGCTCTATGTCGTCGACAAGACCGGCACCGTGGTTGCCCGTCCGGTTCAGATCGGGCCGATGTTCGGAAATCTGCGCGTGATCCGCAGCGGCATCGCCCGCGAGGACCGCGTGATCATCGACGGCACCCAGCGTGCAAGGCCGGGCCAGAAGGTTCAGGCCAAGGACGGCAAGATCCAGGCAGGGGCCGCGCCCGCGAGCGCGCCTGCTGGGGCTTCCGCGCCGCCGTCCTCGACCGCCCAGCCGGTCGGCCGCTGAGGCCCGCGCGGTGAATATTTCCAGCTTCTTCATCGAGCGCCCGATCTTCGCGGGCGTGATCGCGGTGTTCATCACGCTGATCGGCGCCTTCGCCTATCCGCTGCTGCCGCTGTCGCAATATCCCGAGATCGCCCCGCCGACGATCGCGATCACCGCCGCTTATCCGGGCGCATCGGCCGAGACCGTCGCCGAGACGGTGGCCGCGCCGATCGAGCAAGAGGTCAACGGCGTCGAGAACATGCTCTATATGAGCTCGTCCGCGAGCCAGGGCGCCGCCCAGGTGACCGTCACCTTCAAGCCGGGCACCGATCTCGATGCCGCGCAGGTGCTGGTGCAGAACCGCGTCGCGCTCGCCGAGCCGCGCCTGCCCGAGCAGGTCCGCCAGGTGGGCGTCACGGTCAACAAGGAGGAATCGGGCTTCCTGTTGATCGTCGCGCTGACTTCGCCCGACAACAGCCTCGATGTCGATTATATCGGCAACTACGCCAACACCCAGGTCCGCGACCGGCTGCTGCGCCTTCAGGGCGTGGGCGGCGTGCAGGTGTTCGGCGGCGGCAATTATTCGATGCGCGTCTGGATCGATCCGGACAAGGCCGCGGCGCGCAACCTGACCTCGAGCGAGATCATCGCCGCATTGCGCGCGCAGAACGTCCAGGTCGCCGGCGGCGCGCTGGGTCAGGCTCCCTCTGGCACCGACAATCCTTCGTTCGAGATCCCCGTCGATGTGCAGGGGCGCCTCACCAGCGTCGAGCAATTCTCCAACATCACGCTGAAGACCGATACGGCGAACGGCGCGATCACCAGGCTGCGGGACGTGGCGCGGGTGGAGCTGGGCAGCCAGGATTATTCGATCCGCGGCTCGTTCGACGGCCATCGCGGCATCGCGCTCGCGATCGTCCAGCAGCCCGGTGCGAACTCGCTTTCCGCGGCCCAGCTCGTGCTCGACGAAATGGAGGCGATCAGCAAGACGCTGCCGCCCGGCATGCAATATTCGGTTCCGTACAACCCGACCGAATATGTCGCGGCCTCCGTCGAAGCGGTGCAGCAAACGCTGATCGAAGCGGTCGTGCTCGTCGTGATCGTGGTGCTGATCTTCCTCCAGACGTGGCGCGCGGCGGTGATTCCGATCGTCGCCATTCCGATCGCGCTGGTCGGCACCTTCGCGGTACAGCTTGCGCTCGGCTATTCGATCAACTCGCTGTCGCTGTTCGCGCTGGTGCTTGCCGTGGGCATCGTGGTCGACGACGCGATCGTCGTGGTCGAGGCGGTGGAACGCCATATCCGTGAAGGGCTCACCCCGCGCGAGGCCGCGCACAAGACGATGCGCGAAGTCTCCGGCGCACTGATCGCGATCGGGCTGGTCCTCGTCTCGGTGTTCGTGCCGACCGCGCTGGTGCCCGGCATCCCCGGCATCTTCTATCGCCAGTTCGCGGTGACGATCGCGGCGGCGGCAGCTATCTCGCTCGTCGTGTCGCTCACGCTTTCGCCGGCGATGGCCGCGCTGCTGCTCAAGCCGCATCACGATCTGGATGCCGATGCCGGCCCCCGCTGGATGCGACCGATCAAGAAGGGCGCGGAGAAGTTCAACCAGGGCTTTGACTGGCTCTCGGATCGCTATGGCCGCGTGACCGGACGTTTCGTCCGCATGGGCCTGATCATGATGGTGATCTATGCGGGCCTGCTGGTGCTCACCGGCTGGCGGCTCAATTCGACGCCGACCGGCTTCATCCCCGAGCAGGATCAGGGCGTGCTGATCGGCGTGGTCCAGCTGCCGCCGGGCGCGTCGCTCGATCGCACCAGCGAGGTTCTCGACAGGGCCTACAAGATCGCCAGCAAGATGGACGGCGTGACTGGAGGTGCGGCCTTCGCCGGCCTCGATGGCTCGAGCTTCAGCGTCGCTTCGAATTCGGGCGTGATGTTCCTCAAGCTCAAGGACTGGTCCGAGCGCGGCTCGGCGCTGTCCGCCGAGGCGCTTGCCGGGCAACTGACCGGCGCGCTGGCCGGCCAGATCGAGGGCGCGAACGTGTTCATCATCTCGCCGCCTGCGGTGCAGGGCCTGGGCAATGGCAGCGGCTTCGTGATGATGCTGCAGGATCGCTCGGCCAATGCCGGCTATCGGGGGCTCGAGGGCGTCACCGGCGCGATGATGGGCGGCGCGATGCAGGAGTCGAAGGTCACCCAGGTCTTCTCGCTGTTCAACACCGGCACCCCGCGCATTCGCGCCGATGTCGATCGCGACAAGGCGCAGTTGCTCGGCGTCCAGCCGCAGCAGGTGTTCGATGCGATCGGCACCTATATCGGCTCGACCTATGTCAACGACTTCAACCTGTTCGGCCGCACCTTCCGCGTGACCGCGCAGGCGGAGCCGTTCGCGCGTGACGACGTCGCCGATATCGGGCGGCTTCAGGTGCGCTCGTCCAGCGGCGAGATGGTGCCGCTTTCGTCGGTCGCGACACTAGTCAATGATTCCGGGCCATCGCGGGTGGTGCGCTACAATCTGCTCCCCGCAGTGGAACTCCAAGGCGCAGCCGCGCCGGGCGTTTCGTCGGGCGATGCACTGGCGACGATGGAGCAACTGGCGGCGAAGACTCTGCCGCAGGGCTATACCTATGAATGGACCGGCCTTGCGTTCCAGCAGAAGGAGGCGGGCGGCAGCGCGGCCTTGATCTTCGTGCTGGCCGTGGTCTTCGTGTTCCTGGTGCTCGCGGCCCAATATGAAGCGCTCACCCTGCCGCTGGCGGTGATCCTGATCGTGCCGATGTGCATTCTGGCGGCGCTGCTGGGCGTGAACCTGCGGGGAATGGACAACAACATCCTGACCCAGGTGGGTCTGGTCGTGCTGATCGCGCTGGCCGCCAAGAACGCGATCCTGATCGTCGAGTTCGCCAAGCAGGGCGAGGAAGAGGGCATGAGCCGCTTCGATGCAGCCGTACATGCCGCCCGCACCCGTCTGCGCCCGATCCTGATGACCAGCTTCGCGTTCATCTTCGGCGTGATCCCACTCGCGATCGCCACCGGTCCGGGACAGGAAATGCGCCAGTCGCTGGGCACCGCGGTGACCTTTGGCATGATCGGCGTCACGGTGTTCGGGCTGATCTTTACGCCGATCTTCTACGTGCTGATGCGCGCCCTGAGCGGCTGGAGGAAGAAGAAGACGCCGGAAGCCCCGGCGGGAGAAGTCGCATGAAGCGCTTGCTTGCTCTCTTGCTGACGGGAGCGTCGCTGGGCGCTTGCGCCGTGGGACCCAACCATGTCTCGCCCGCGCCAAAGGCGCCGGCCCAGGGTGCGTTCCTGGGCGGTGACGCCCCTTGGTTCGTGCCAGCCGAGCCGCCTGCCGAATGGTGGAAGCTGTTCAATGCGCCGGTGCTGGACGATCTGGTCGCCGAGGCGCTTAAGAACAATACCGAGCTGCGCGTCGCCGATGCCAATCTGCGCGAGGCACGGGCACGACTTCGCGAGACCCGCATCGCGCGGCTGCCATCGACCGGGGTCAGCGCGAGCGTGGGCTATGGCCAGGTGGCGGGATCGACGGTCGGTGCGAACGGCTCGGGCCCTCGCGGCGAAACCTATGATGCCGGGCTCGACGTTGGCTATCAGGTCGATCTGTTCGGGCGTATTTCGCGCGCGATAGAGGCAAGTCGCGCCGATGCGGATGCGGTTCAGGCGGCGTATGACCTCGCCCGCGTCACCGTCGCCGCAGAGACGACGCGCGCATATGTCGATGCCTGCGCCACGGGTCAGCAGCTCGCCGTCGCACGTGAGAGCCTGCGCGTACAGGAAGGCACGTTCGATCTGACGCGCCGCCTGTTTGAGGGTGGGCGCGGCACCGCGCTCGATACCAGCCGGGCAGGGGCGCTGCTCGAACAGACGCGCGCCGATATCCCGGCGCTTGAGGCCGAGCGTCAGGCCGCATTGTATCGTCTGGCGGTGTTGACCGGGCGTCCGCCCGCGAACTTCCCCGCCGAAGTCGCCGCCTGCAATGTCGTGCCGACGCTCAATAGCGCTGTGCCGGTCGGCGATGGCGCGAGCCTGCTCGCCCGCCGCCCCGATATCCGCGCGGCCGAGCGCCGCCTGCACGCGGCCACCGCCCGCATTGGCGTCGCCACCGCCGATCTGTATCCGAGCATCAGTCTCGGCGGTTCGGTCGGTTCGACGGCCAATTCCCCCGATGGCCTGTTCAAGAGTTCGGGGTTCCGCTTCGGCATCGGGCCTTTGATCTCCTGGACCTTCCCCAATATCGGCGCCGCGCGCGCCCGGATCGCGCAGGCCGAAGCATCGGCGGAGGGCGCGCTGGCGACCTTCGACGGCACGTGGCTGCGCGCGCTGGAAGAGACCGAGAGCACGCTGAAGCGCTATGCGGGCGAGGCTGATCGCTTGGCGACCTTGTCGCGTGCGCGCGATCAGAGCGCGGAGGCCGCACGGATCGCGCGGCTGCGCTATCAGGCGGGTGCGGAAAGCTTCCAGATCGTGCTGGACGCCGAACGTTCGCTGGCGGGGTCCGAGGCGCTGCTAGCCCAGTCGCGTGCGCGCTATTCGGATCTGGCGGTAACGCTGTTCCTCGCACTGGGCGGCGGCTGGCAGCTTCCGCCGGCGCATTAAGGGGCCGTAAACTCGTAGAGGACGGCCACCTTCGGATATCGTCACCGCTCCCCCTCCCTTCGTCACCCCGGGGCAAGCCCGGGGTGACGAGACCAATTTCAGGATCTCGCGGACATGTCCTAACGCTGTCGCCGAGCGCACGGCCCTAGTCGAACAGTGGCAGTTCCACCGGCGTGTCGAAATTCGAGACGGTCACGCCGACCAGCCGAATCCCCTTGGGCGGCGGGAAGACCGATCGGATCAGCATCAGGCTGGCTTCGCGCAGACGCGCATGGCTATCGATCAGCGTGGGGAAACTGCGGCTGCGGGTCGATTTCTGGAAATCGGCCCAGGTGACCTTCACGGTCGCCGTCCGCCCGAACGCCTGGTTCTTCTCGCACCAATTCCAGACGTCTTCCGCCATGCGCTGCACCCCGGCTTCGATTTCCGCCGGATCTGTCAGGTCGCGGTCAAACGTCGTCTCGGAGCCGGATGACTTGCGTTCGCGGTTTGAATTGACGGGACGGTGATCCTCTGCACGCGCGATCGCGTGATACCATTCCGCCGAACTGCCGAAATGCTGACGGAGGAACTCGATTGGCCTCGCGCGCAGATCGGCACCAGTCTGGATCCCCAGCGCCTGCATCTTCCGGGCCGTCACCGGCCCCACGCCGTGGAAGCGGGAGACGGGCAGGGTCTCCACCCAGTCCGCGCCCATTTCCGGCGTCACGGCGAACTGGCCGTTGGGCTTTCGGTGATCGGAGGCGAGCTTGGCGAGGAACTTGTTATACGAAATCCCCGCCGAGGCGGTGAGCCCGGTCTCCTCCATAATGCGCGCGCGGATCGCCTTCGCGGTGGCCCAGGCGGTGGGAATGCCCTGCAGATTCTCCGTCACGTCCAGATAGGCTTCATCGAGCGACAGCGGCTGGATCAGCGGCGTGAACTCGGAGAAGATCGCGTGGATCTGCCGCGAGACTGCCTTGTAAACGTCGAAGCGTGGCTTGACGACGATCAGGTCCGGGCAACGCCTGAGCGCGGTGACCGAGGGCAGGGCAGAGCGCACGCCGAAGCTGCGCGCCTCGTAGCTGGCCGCCGCGACGACGCCGCGCGCCGCAGGATAGCCCACCGCCACCGGCTTGCCTCTCAACGTCGGGTCGTCGCGCTGCTCCACCGATGCGAAGAACGCGTCCATATCGACATGGATGATCTTCCTGACCGGCGGCGCGTCCATTCCGAATGTCTAGCGCAATGCGAACAGATACGGAACGGGCAAACGCCGCTTCACGCTGCGCCGCAGCAATGCTAGGGCGCCCGCATCATGCTCAACCTGACCGACATTACAGTGCGCCTCGGCGGGCGTACGATCATCGACGCCGCCACTGCGAAGCTGCCGCCCGGCGGGCGCATCGGGCTGATCGGGCGCAACGGTGCGGGCAAGACGACGCTGGTAAAGGTCATTGCGGGCCTGCTCGAACCCGATGGCGGCAGCATGGACATGCCGAAAGGCGCGCGCCTCGGCTATCTGAAGCAGGAAGCGCCTTCGGGTGATTCCACCCCGTTCGAGACTGTGCTGGCCGCCGATGTCGAGCGCGCGGCGCTGATGGTCGAAAGCGAGACGAGCCAAGATCCGGACCGCCTTGGCGAGATCTATGATCGGCTGATGGCGATCGACGCCTATACCGCGCCCAGCCGCGCCTCGCAGATCCTCGTCGGGCTTGGCTTTGATGAGGAAGCGCAGCACCGTCCGCTCGACAGCTATTCGGGCGGCTGGAAGATGCGCGTCGCGCTGGCCTCCTTGCTCTTCTCGCAGCCGGACGTGCTGCTGCTCGACGAGCCTTCGAACCATCTCGATCTGGAGGCCGTGCTGTGGCTGGAGGACTTCCTCAAGGCCTATCCCGCGACGATCCTGCTCGTCAGCCATGAGCGCGACTTCCTGAACAACGTCGTCGATCACATCCTACATCTGGGCGGCGGCAAGCTGACGCTATATCCGGGCGGCTATGACGCGTTCGAGCGTCAGCGCGCCGAGCGGCAGGCGCAGATCGCCTCGGCTCGCGAGAAGCAGCAGGCGCAGCGCGAGCATCTTCAGGCCTATATCGCCAAGAATTCGGCGCGGGCCTCGACCGCCAAGCAGGCCCAGTCGCGCGTCAAGGCGCTCGCCAAGATGCAGCCGATCGCCGAACTGCACGACGATCCCTCGCTCACCTTTGATTTCCCGAACCCCGATGAGTTGCGCCCGCCGCTGATCACGCTCGATTATGCGAGCGTCGGCTATGGTGACACGCCGATCCTGAAGAAGCTCAATCTGCGCATCGATCCCGATGATCGGATCGCGTTGCTGGGCCGGAACGGCAATGGCAAGACGACGCTGGCACGGCTGCTTGCGGCGCAGCTTTCGCCCATGGAAGGCGCGATGAACGCGTCGGGCAAGATGCGCGTCGGATACTTTACCCAGTATCAGGTCGAAGAACTCGAACGCGACGAAACGCCGCTGCAGCACATGACCGTGCAGATGAAGGGCGCAAGCCAGTCGGCGGTGCGCGCGCAGCTTGGCCGGTTCGGCTTTTCGGGGCCAAAGGCGACCACGCAGGTAGGCAAGCTGTCGGGCGGTGAGAAGGCCCGGCTGGCGCTGGCGCTGATCACGCGCGATGCGCCGCACATGCTGATCCTCGACGAGCCGACCAACCACCTCGACGTCGATGCGCGCGAGGCGCTGATCCAGGCACTCAACGATTATACCGGCACTGTGGTGATCGTCAGCCATGATCGCCACATGCTGGAGATGACGGCCGACCGGCTGGTGCTGGTCGATAGCGGGACGGCCAGGGAATTTGATGGCTCGCTCGACGATTACATCGCCTTTGTGCTGAGCAAGGAAAATGCCGCGCCAAAGGCGTCCAAAGCGGACAAGAAGGAAGCCCGGCGCTTGGCGGCGGAAGCGCGCGAAAAGGGCGCTGAGCTGCGCAAGGCCGCGCAGTCCGCCGAGGCTGAGCTGGCGAAGCTCAACGAGCAGCGCAGCGCAGTCGATCGCGCGATGTTCGATCCTTCGACCGCGGATGCCTCGCTCGCGAAGCTGACCATGACCGATCTGATGAAGCGTCGCGCCGAGCTCGAGGTGCGGATCGAGGCGGCGGAGGCGGCCTGGCTTGGCGCCAGTGAGGCGCTGGAGGGGATGCCAGCCTGAGATTTCCCGGGGCGCACGCACGAGGCGCCCGGTCCGCCACGTTTGACGCGCGGCTGAAAGGACGCGCCAGCGCACCGTCCGTACCGCTCTGAACGCATTCGGAGACGACCCCGTACCGAGGGCAAGTGCGGCTCGCTGTGCCGGCCTGCGAACCCTCGCCAGCGCTCCGGGATCTTCGATGATTCGACCCGCCGGGCGCTTCAAAAAACTCAGACAAGCGGTGCGGGTTCGTTCTTCGCACCCGGCGTCTTGCAATAAGCTATTGGAATATAAAGGAGCCCATTCCGGTTCAAATGTATGAGTTGACAGCCACCGCGGCGAAGCATAGCCAATGTGACCGCTAACATCGCGCCACTGCGATGGCTTGTGACGGCCCGGAAGAGGCCAAAAGGAGGGGACTATGCGCACTCGTTCTGCGACCGATTTCACTGCGCGCCGTGCGGCCATGCTAGGCGCGGTGCTGCTTGCCGGAACCGCCTGGCCCGCGCTTGCGCAGCCAATGCCCGATCCCGCCGGCGAGGCGGCAAAGCCACAGGATCCTCCCGCCACGGTTCAGAGCGAGCCGACGGAGGACGAGATCGTCGTCAGCGGCTATCGCGCCTCGCTGGCCAGCTCGACCAACGCCAAGAAGAACTCGACTGGTTTCGTCGATACGATCTTTGCGGAGGATATCGGCAAGTTCCCGGACACCAACATCGCCGAATCGTTCAATCGCATTCCCGGCGTCACGATCAGCCGCGAAGTGACGGGCGAGGGCCTCAACGTCACCATCCGCGGCCTCGGCACCAACTTCACCCGCGTACTGCTCAACGGCGCTCCGGTGGCGGTGGCCTCTACCGGCCGCACCGACGCGCAGAACACCAACCGCGAAGTCGATCTAGACCTGTTCCCGACCGAGCTGTTCACGCAGCTGACCGTGAACAAGAGCGGCATTGCGAGCATGGTGGAAGGCGGTGCCGCGGGCACCGTCAACATGCGCAGCGCCCGCCCGTTCGACAATCCGGGCATGCACCTCACCTATGGCGGCCAGCTCACCAAGAACAGCAATTCGGACAAATGGGGCTATCGCGGCTCGCTGCTCGGCAGCGCGACCTTCGGTGATTTCGGCGTGCTGCTCGGCGTCGCGGGCGTGCGCAACCATGTCCGTACCACCGGCTATGAGACGATCGGCTGGACCAACCCCAATCTTTCCGCCACGCAGCGCACCAGCGGTACGCTCAATCCCACCGGCGGCGGCAACTGGACGATCCCCGGCACGGTTCCGGCCAATGCCGGCAACGGGCTGACGACCGGCACGACGATCGATCAGGCCTTCCTACTTGCGCGCAATCCCGGCGCCACGATCGACCAGATCGATAACGGCATCATCCCGCGCCTCGGCCGCCCCATGGACGAATTCGGCACCAAGGAGCGGATCAACGCGATCGCCAGCCTCGAATTCAAGAGCGGCGGCTTCCACGCTTATGTCGATGGCATGTATGGCTGGAAGGACAACAAGCTCGAACGCATCGACATAAACTGGGTGGGCCGCAACGGCGCGGTGATCCCGCTCAACACCACCTATGATCGCGCGGACTGCGCCACGGGCTGCGTGGTGACCAAGGGTACCTATGCCAATGCGCAGTGGTTCCTCGAATATCGCCCGCACCTCGAAAAGACCAAATTCTGGGGCATCAATCCCGGCTTCGATTACGAGATCAGCGACAATCTGAAGGTTCAGCTCCAGGGCAATTACACCAAGAGCGAGTTCCATCGTGAATCGCCGACGGTGCTTGTCATCACTCCGGCAAGCTCGGGCGTAACCGTCTTCTACGACAACACGAACGGTGAAATGCCGAGCGTGACGACCAATATCGATCTCAACAATCCAGCCAATTTCGGCTGGCCCGGCGGCCGCGTGAACATTCAGGACGAGCGGCGTCGCACCGAAACCAAGGGTGTGCGCGGCGACCTGACCTGGGGTGACGACCGGCTCAACCTGAAGGTTGGCGGTGCCTATGACGACGTCTCGCGCCGCATCCGTGCATTCGACAACAGCCAGGCGTGGCAGAATGCGGTGTGCGGCAACCGGCCCAGCGTCAATCTGCCGGGGCCGAACACGCAGCCGCCGTGCAACGGGCTCAACGCACCGGGCGCAGCGCCAGCGGGCTATCCGACCTATCCGGCCTATGGCACCGGCTACACCGCTGGCGCGGCGGGTCCGGTCACCTATCTCGGATCGCTGGTCCCCAATGCCGCGCTCTCTGGCGTGCTCCGGCCGGGGCCGAGCGGCTTCATCACCGTGGACTGGGATAAGTTCAAGGCCGCGTCGCAATATGACGCATATCATGATGCGGCTGCAGAGGCAGGCTCTTCGAACACTGGCGCCAATGGCGGCTATGTGCGCGAAAAGACCAAGGCGGCCTTTGTCGAGGTCAACGGCAATCTGCCGCTCGGCGGCGGCGACCTGCGCTTCAACGCCGGTCTGCGCTATGTGGCGACTGATCAGACGATCGGCGGGCGCGTGTCGATCACCGATCCGCGCAACAATATCGATCCCGACGGCGCGGGCCCGCTTCCCGCAGCTTGCCCGGGCGGTGGCGCGAACCTTCGCGATGGATCCTGCTATCCGAACATCAACAACTTCGTTTACACGAACAGCAAGTATGACAATTGGCTGCCGTCGGTGAGCGGGGCGTTCAGCATCACCGAGAATGCGATCGTCCGCGCTTCGGCGTCGCGCACCATGACCCGGCCGAACCCCAACACCATGCTGCCGGGCCTGTCGTTCACCAGCCCTTCGGCCGATATCGGCTCGGTTGGCAATCCTTCGCTCAGCCCGTTCCTTTCCACTAATATCGACCTGGGCTTCGAATATTATACCGGGGCGGAAGGCTATATCGGCTTCACGGCTTTCCGTAAGGCGGTGACCGGCTTCACTACCAACGGCAATGTCACCGTGCCCTTCTCGGCGCTGGCGGCCTATGGCGTGACCTATGACACGCTTTCGCCGACCCAGCAGACCGCGATCAACTCGCGCGGCGGTCCGGGCTCGGCAACGGTGGTGCTGACCCAGCAGGTCAACGCGACCGGAACGCTCAAGGTCAACGGCCTGGAAGTGAACTGGGTGCAGCCGCTAGATTTCCTGATCGGCCGCTATCTGGGCGTGAACGGCTTCGGCTTCAACGCGAACCTGACGCTGATCGACCAGACCGGATCGGGCGCTGCTCCGGCGGTAGCCACGGGAGTCTCGCCGGTGACGTACAACATCACCGGATATTACGAGAATCACGGCCTCAGCGCGCGGCTGAGCTACACGTTCAATCGCGGCGCGGTCTCGTCGGGCGCGAACCAGAACGGCATCGCGCTGGCCTCGCTTTACGGCGACGATTACGGCCAGTTCGACCTTTCCGCGAGCGTCGATTTCGCCGAGATCCTCGACATGAAATGGGCGCCGCAGCTGACGCTCGACGTGCAGAACCTGACCAAGCAGAAGCAGCGCAGCTACTTCCAGTTCCAGAATGCGGCTTTCACCCTCTACAATCCGGGCCGCCAGGTGATGATCGGACTCCGCGGCCGCTTCTGACACGGGTGCTGCGGGCAAAAGGGGGCGTGGCGGCCGGGAGTAACCGGCCGCCGCTGCCATCCTGCCAGATCTTCCGCGAAAATCTTCCGCGACTGGGGCCGTCCTGGGACGGCCTCTTTTTTGTATGCGCGCCTTGGGCTAGCCCGACGACATGGCAACTTCTCCCCTGATCGCGGGCCTCGAGCTGGGCGGCACCAAATGCGTTGCGATCCTGGGCACTGGCCCCGGCGACATCCGGAAGCGCGTGACCGTGCCGACCACCGACCCGGCCACCACGCTCGCGGGGCTGGAGGCGGCGCTCGATGGATGGGAGTTCGACGCGCTCGGCATCGCCAGTTTCGGCCCGCTGGAGCTCGATCCCGGCGCGCCGGACTTCGGCTCGATCACCGCAACCACCAAGCCCGGCTGGACGGGCACCGACCTCACGAAGCGGCTGGCGGCGCGCTATTCCAGGCCGCTGGCGATCCAGACCGACGTGGTCGGCGCGGCGCTGGCCGAGGCGCGCTGGGGCGCGGCGCAGGGGCTGGGCACGCATGCCTATATCACCATCGGCACCGGCGTTGGCGTCGGGCTGATCAATGGCGGCAAGCCGGTGCAGGGCGTCGCGCATGGCGAGGCCGGGCACATGCGGGTTGCCCGCGCGCCCGGCGACGGCTTTGCCGGCTGGTGCCCGTTCCACGGCGATTGCGTCGAGGGGCTGATCGCCGGCCCGGCACTGGCCCAGCGATTCGGCTGCCCGGGGCAGGAGCTGCCCGAAGAAGGGCCGCAATGGGATCTGTTCGTCCATGACCTGACCGGCCTTCTCCACAATCTGGTCGTCACCGCCGCGCCCCAGCGGATCGCGATCGGCGGCGGCGTGATCGCGGCGCGCGAGCATCTGTTCGATCGGCTCCGCGCGTCGCTCGCGAAGAGCATTGGTGGCTATGGCTCGCTCAGCGCCTATGCCGGGGAACTCGACCGGCGGCTCGGCCCGCCGGGCCTCGGCACGCTGGCGGGGCCGATGGGTGCGATCGCGATGGGGCTGGAGGCGCTGGACGCCTAGATCACCTCCATATCCACCTTGTAATGGTGCCAGGCGAAGATCGCCGCCGCGCCGCGATGCGGACGCCAGGGTTCGGCGATCTCGCGCAGCAGCTTCTCGCCGGGGCGCTCGGCATGGCCGAGCAGCCGGCCGATCTCGATTTGCACGGCCAGGTCGCCCGCGGGCCAGACGTCTGGCCGCCCCTCGGCAAAGAGCAGATATATCTCGGCAGACCAGCGCCCGATCCCCTTGACCTGCACCAACTGGGCGATCGCCGCTTCGTCATCGGCGGGCAGATCGTGGAGATCGAGCCGCCCGCTGTTCACCTCGTCGGCCAGGCTGCGCGCATAGCTCGCCTTTTGCCGCGAAAGCCCCGCCGCGCGCAGCGTCTCGTCCGATGCGGCGGCGACCCGCGCGGGATCGGTCAGGTCGCCAACCCCGGCTTCGAGCTTCTTCCAGATCGAGGCTGCGGCAGCGACGCTCACCTGCTGCCCGACGATCGTGCGCAGTAGCGTTTCATAGCCGCGATCGCGCAGCCGCGGCTCGGGATAGCCCGCGCGGCGCAGCCCCGCCGCGATGGCGGGCTCGATCGCCGCCAGCGCATCGAGCGAGGTTTTCAGTTGCGCGGCGCTCAGGCCCATCGGTCTCGTCCTTGAAACGAAGCGGCAGAGGCGGCATGGGTCCCCCGAACCGGAGGAATATCACATGCCGAAGCTTATTGTCGTGACCCGCGAGGGCGAAGAACGCGAAGTCGAGGGAGCGGCGGGACTTTCGGTAATGGAAGTGATCCGCGAGAACGGAATTGACGAAGTGCTGGCGCTGTGCGGCGGCTGCTGCAGTTGCGCGACGTGCCACGTGCATGTCGATCCGGAATTTGCGGCCAAACTGCCGCCGATGAGCGAAGACGAGAACGACCTGCTCGACAGCTCGGCCGGCCGCGACGCCAATTCGCGCCTGTCGTGCCAGATCCCGTTCACCGACGCGCTGGACGGCCTGCGCGTGACTATCGCCGAAGAAGACTGATCGCCGCGCGCCGCGCGCGGAAGGTTACACAAAGGTGACACCAAGACGCGCTTTTGCCGTGGGCCGGATTGGCCGGTGGCGAGGGCGGAGTCTGGGCGTAGGCATGGCATCTCGCTCGAACAAAAGCAGAACATTTCCTACATTGCAAGGGGTTTGGCTGGGGCCGCCGGGCAGGCGGTTCGGTACGCACTGAGGGTGGAGGAAGAAGCGGGACCCCGGGGCAAGCCCGGGGGGACGAAGGGGCGGAGGGTGCGGGGCGGGTGCCCGCAAGGGGGGCTAGCTGACGGGCGGCTTTCGCGCCTGCGCTGTCAGGCTGAGGGGACGTGGGCAGGTGGACTGCGGCCCGCGCGTATTGCCGACTTTCCCTTGTCACCCCGGGCTCCCACTATTTTTTGTTTTTGCTGACCATGGCACGCATGGGATGGGCCAGCCGGGCCACCGGCTCGGGATGCGCTTAGGGTGCGCCAGGAAGAAGCGGGACCCCGGGGCAAGCCCGGGGTGACGAGGAATTGGAGCGGGATAGACGGCGGCAAGGGTTCGCTGATGCATCGGCTGACTTCTGAGTCCAAACCCAGACCGCTTGCGACGCCGGAGGTTGAAT
>NZ_BCTZ01000010.1 GCF_001591025.1 Sphingomonas soli NBRC 100801 | reverse complement strand
CCGCGGTTTCGTGGACCCCGGAACAGGTCCGGGGTGACAAAGATTCAAGGTCCGCCATTCGGTCGAGGGCCGTCTGGCTGCTTTCATGCGGGTACAGCCCAGGCCGCTGGCGCGCCTCCGCCGGTCCGGTCGATTGCCCAGCCGCCCCGTGGACCCCGGCACGGAGCCGGGGTGACGAGAGGGGTGGTTGGCTTCCGGCTGGTTGTGCGGGCGGGCGGCGGGGTGGGGGTGCCAGTGCCCCGCGCCCCTGCGATCATCGCTGATCCATTGAATCGTCATCCCCGCGGAAGCGGGGACCCAGAATTGCCAGGCGATGCCCGACTTGGCTCTGGGTCCCCGCTTCCGCGGGGATGACGGCTATTCAACCCGTGTCGATCAAACGCTAGCGGGACGCCACCGCGTAGAGCGCGATTGCGGCGGCGTTGGATACGTTGAGGCTTTCGACCTTGTCGGAGATGGGCAGCTTGGCGAGTTGGTCGCAATGCGCCTCGGTATTCTGGCGCATGCCTTCGCCCTCGGCGCCGAGGACGAGGCAGATGCGCGCCTTGCCCATCACTTCGGCGAGCGTCTGATGGGCATGGCCGGTCAGGCCGATGCGCCAGAAGCCCGCCTTCTCGATCTCTTCCAGCGCGCGGGCGAGATTGACCACGCGGACCCAGGGGACGACTTCCAGCGTGCCCGCCGCCGAGCGCGCGACCGTGCCCGATTCGGGCGGGGCGTGGCGATCCTGGGTGACGATGCCGAGCGCGTCGAACGCTGCCGCCGAGCGCAGGATCGCGCCGACATTGTGCGGATCGGTGACCTGATCGAGCACGATCAGCGGGCGATCATCGCCTTCGCCCTGCGCGAGCAGATCGCCCAGCCAGATATCCTCCAGCGGATCGACATCGGCGACCAGCCCCTGATGCGGCGCATCGCCCGGCACCAGCCGCCCCAGATCGGCGGCATTGGCATAGGTGACAGGGATGCTGGGCGGGATATCGAGCCCGGCAAGCGCCTCATGCGTGCCCCAGACCTGGCGCACATTGCGTTCGGGATTGTCGAGCGCGGCAAGCACCGCGTGACGCCCGTAGAAACGCGGGCGTGACGGCGGCGCCTTGCTGGGCCGATGGCCGCGCTTGGCCATTACTTGCTGCTTCCGGCTGCCGGATAAGGGTACAGATCGCCCTCGGTCGGCTTGGTGGGCAGGGGCAGGCGCGGCAGCGGCTTGTCCGAATTGGCGGCGTTGATCAGGAAGGCGGCGAGGATGATCGCGCCCTGGCGCATGTCATCGGCCCGGAGCGCATCATAGGTATCGAGATTGGTGTGATGGCGCAGCGTGCCATAATCCAGCTGATCCTGGATGAACTGGAATGCGGGGATGCCCACCGCGTCGAAATAGACGTGATCGGTGCCGCCAACCTTGCGGATGGCCACCGTTTCCGCACCCATCGAACGGAAGGGCTTGAGCCATTCGGCGAAGATCGCGCCGGCGGCGGCATTGTTCTGCGCGTTGATCCCGCGGATCTTGCCCGAGCCGTTATCGATGTTGAAATAGGCGACGAGCTGGCCATGGCCGGGCAGCGGCGTGATCGGCCAGCCATTGCCCCAGACCTGCTTCGCCTTGATCCCCGTCGAGCCATCGCTGACCGGACGGCTGGCGATATAGCGCTGCACATAATCCTGCGAGCCGAACAGGCCCTGTTCCTCTGCCGACCACAGAGCGAAGCGGATCGTGCGCTTGGTGCGGATGCCCGACGCCTTGATGATCCGCGCGGCTTCCATCACCATCGCGCTGCCCGCGGCATTATCCACCGCGCCATCACCCGCAGCCCAGCTATCGAGATGCGCGCCGGCCATCACATAGCCCGCCTTCGCATCGGTGCCGGCGATGTCGGCGATGACGTTATAGGCCTGCGGATCGCTGTCATCATAGCGGACCTGGCTGTTCAGCTCGACCACCGGCGCGGCGCCCATCGCGGCGAGGCGGGTGAGGCGGCGATAATCCTCCTGCGCGATCTCGAAGCCCGGAAGCGCCGGGGAGTCGCCGACGAGGAAGCGCGAGCCCTGGCCGTGCACGATCTTGCCCGGACGGAACGACATGCTGCCATAGGCGACCGCGCCTTCGGCCTTGAGGAAGGCTTCGCGGGCGCGGGCAAACGCCTGGCGGCTGGTGAACGAGACATTGGCGCTGCGGCGCGTGAGATCGAACCTGTCGAACCGCGCGAGATCGGCGTCGCTCCAGCGCTTGAACGCGGGTTCGTCCTGATCCTTGGGCGGTTCGGGATCGCTGATCAGCACCAGCTTGCCGCGCAGCTTGCCCTTATATTGCTCCATCGAAGCGATGTCGCTCATCACCGCGACGACGACCGGCGCGCGGACCACGCCATCGGTGCCCGGCGTCCAGGCGATCGGCGCGATCGTGAGCGGGGTCATGCGCGGCTCGACAAGGCGCATCGACGCGCCGAGCGATTCCCAGCCGCGTCCGAACTCGAAGCCTTCCTTATGGACGTTGCTCAGGCCCCATTCGCGAAACTTGGCGGCGGTCCAGTCCTCGGCCTGGCGCATGCCGGGCGAGATGGTGAGGCGGGGGCCGATCACGTCGGTCAGATATTGCGCGATGCGCATCACTTCGGAATTGGCGGTGCCCTCCGCGATGATTCGCGCGGTTTCGGGCGGAACGGCCTGGGCGGAGACCGAAAGAGGCGCGACGAGCGCGGTGGCGGCAACGAAAGTGGCAAAAGCGCGCATGGTTGGTGTGTCTCGCGGCTGAGGAATGGAAGCGGCGACGCTATGCGCGGCGCGAGTTGCGCGCAAGGCGTTGACACGCCGCGCTTCGCCCGGCAATGGACCGCGCTCGCCAAGAGCGCCCAAGGACAGGTGGCCGAGTGGTTAAAGGCAGCAGACTGTAAATCTGCCCGTGAAAGCGTACGCTGGTTCGAATCCAGCCCTGTCCACCACCGCCGCCGATGACCGGCCGGCAAGATCCCAGCAACGCAGAAGATGACGCGGTATCGCGCCGGGGCCTTCGTGCCGCGTCGCGGGAACACCATCGCCCTGTTCCCCT
>NZ_BCTZ01000009.1 GCF_001591025.1 Sphingomonas soli NBRC 100801 | reverse complement strand
GTCACCCTGGACTTGTTCGGTGATTATCCTCTTGGAGCAGGCGCGCCTTTTTCGTCATCCCCGCGAAAGCGGGGACCCAGGGTTGGGCGCGGTGCCCTGTGTGGCTCTGGGTCCCCGCTTTCGCGGGGATGACGTGGGTTACTTGGCGCAAAGAGATAATCGCCGACTTGTTCCGGGGTCCACCAAGCCGCAGGTGTTCAGGCTGGAGCCTCTTCTCCATCGCCTGCCGCCAGGTGGATCCCGGAACAGGCCCGGGATGACGGATGGTTGCCGTGAAGGGCCGCGGGGGCTTTGGAAGCGGGCTGATCGCCAGCCCGTGGCCGCCGGGCAAAAATATAGCGCGGCATCGCCGCAGTTACCTCGTCTTCATCTTACACAGGCAAAAGAAGTATTCGCGACCAAATAGCCGGAAGAGATGCGCGTTCGACATGGCTGAGCTGCTTCATCTACAGAATGCCATTCTTGAGATGGTGGCGACCGGTAGCCCGCTGGATGTTACGATGGGCCGGCTGTGCCGCGACGTGGAAGCCGAATTGCCCGAAGTTGTCTGCTCGGTCCTGAGGATCGACCGCGCAGGCCTTCTCCATCCGCTTGCGGCGCCCAGCCTGCCCGCTTCCTATTGCTCCGCGCTCGACGGCCTTTCCATCGGCCCCGAGGTGGGCTCGTGCGGGACCGCCGCTTATTACCGGGTTCCGGTAGCCGTCCCCGATATCGCGCGCGATCCGAAATGGCACGGCTATGCGGATTTGGCGCTGTCGCTGGGGCTGCGCGCGTGCTGGTCGAGCCCGATCTGCGGCGAGGACGGACGCGTGCTCGGCACCTTCGCCTTTTACTATCGCGAGCGCAGAGGCCCGACGGAGGAGGAGAAGGCCGTCGTCACCACCTGCCTCCATCTCTGCATGATTGCGCTGGAACGCCACGAACGCGCGCTTGAGAGCGACCGGCTCGCCAATAACGACGCGCTGACCGGGCTGGCCAATCGCGCCCGCTTCAACCGGGTGCTCTCGGCCCTGCCCTGCGGCGATCCGGGTGCCTGGGCGCTGCTGGTGATCGATGTCGACAATCTGAAGGTGACCAACGACACGTTCGGGCATCCTGCGGGCGACGAGCTGCTGAAGGAGGTGGCGGCGCGCATGGCCCGGACGGTGGAGCTGGATCTGGTCTTCAGGCTGGGCGGCGACGAGTTCGCGATCATCGTTCACAATCCATCGGGGCACGATGACATCGAAGCCGTTGCGGAGCGCATCCTTGCCGCGCTCGACGAACCGGTCATCTGCGACGGGCACCTCATCCAGCCGCGCGCGACGATCGGCGGCGCGATCCTCTCCGCCGAGGATGGCACTGCAGACAGCGTGCGCCAGAAGGCCGACTTTGCGCTCTATCACGCCAAGGAAACCGGGCGCGGCGGCTTTGTGCGCTATTGGCCGGGCATCGGCACGGCGATCACCCGCAGGCTGAGCGCGATCAAGAACGTGAACGAAGCGCTGCGCGACGGCCGCATCCACGCTTATTACCAGCCCCTGATCGACCTGGACACGGGCAAGATCGTCGGCGCCGAGGCGCTGTGCCGGCTCGTCACCGAGGAGGGGAACATCCTCTCGGCATCGGAATTCCACGAGGCGACGTCCGATGCCCATGTCGCCTGCGCGCTGACCGATCGCATGCTCTCGCAGATCGTATTGGACCTGCGGCGCTGGCTCGATCTGGGCATCCGGTTCGAGCATATCGGCCTAAACGTCTCTTATGCCGACATTCACCGCGGCATGCTGGGCGACCGGCTGGCCAGCACCTTTGCCGGTGCGGGGATTCCGCTGAACCTGCTCGTCGTGGAGATCACCGAGAACGTCTATATCGGGCGGCGCGACCATGTGATCGCGGACGAGGTTGCTGCGATGCGGGCGCTTGGCATCCGCGTCGCGCTCGACGATTTCGGAACCGGCTTTGCGTCGCTCACCCATTTGCTGACGGTGCCGGTGGACATCATCAAGATCGACAAGTCCTTCGTCGCGAAGCCCCAGCCGGGCGCGCCGAGCGGCGTGATCGTCGATGGCCTTCTGACCATCGCCCAGAAGCTGGGGATCGGGGTGATCGCCGAGGGCATCGAGCATCCGCTGCAGCTGGCGCAGCTGCAGGCCTATGGCGGCACGCTGGGCCAGGGCTATCTGTTCTCCCGCGCCGTGGACGCGCACGCTATGACCGCATTGCTCCAGCAGCGCGTGCCCTTCAGCTGGCAGAAGGCGGGGCCTGCCGCAGCCTGAGCGGGGACCTGCGAAGAGGCGGCCCAATCCGGAGGAGCAAGCAGGGTCGATGACGGCGGCCCGGCCGGGGGAAAGCGCTTGCGCGCCATCGGGCGGCTGTTACGCTCCTGATCCCAATGGGATGCGTGGGCCGCACCGGCCCGTGGCGGGTGGAGCTGGGAATGGTGGAAACCGCCGATCGCGATCAGGCCGTGCCGGGTGCGGATGCCGTGGCTGCGCATGTGAAGCAGCTGATCGGCATCCATCTTCCCGAAGCCTGCGTGCCGGGCGTTGTCGCCGGGCTTGAGGGACTTGCGGCGCATCTGACCGTGCTGCGCGCTGCGGAGCGCGAGCGCTGAGCGGCTATCCCAGCGCCGCCGCCATAGCGCGGAGCGTGCGGGCGGGGGAACGGTCCGCCGTCAGCGTGGTGACCGAAGCCTTGCGCGCGATGGAAGGGGCGGGGCGAGACCTCCGCGCGGCGACGGTGATCCTTGCGGAGCGCGCATTGGCGCAGGCCGCGCGGGTGGATGCGCTGATCGCCGAGGGCCGCGACCCCGGCCCGCTGGCAGGGGTGCCGTTCGGCGTGAAGGACCTGTTCGACGTCGCCGGACTGCCGACCACGGCGGGGGCGGCGATGCTGCTCGGTGCCCCGCCCGCCGCGCGCGATGCGGAGGCGGTCGCGCGGCTGGAAGCGGCGGGCGCGGTGCTGGTGGCGACGCTCAACATGGATGCGTTCGCTTATGGCTTTGCGACGATCAACGCGCATTACGGCACGACGCGAAACCCGCACGATCCCGATCGCATCGCCGGTGGATCGTCGGGCGGATCGGCGGCGGCGGTGGCGGCGGGGATCGTGCCGCTCAGCCTGGGATCGGACACCAACGGCTCGATCCGTGTGCCCTCGGCGCTGTGCGGCATCTATGGCTTGAAGCCGACGCATGGCTGCCTCCTGATGCAGGGCGTCTATCCCTTTGTCGACAGCTTCGACGATATCGGCCCCTTTGCGCGCAGCGTCGCCGATCTGCGGCTGGCCTGGGAAACGCTGGGAGGCAGTGCGCCGCCCGCTACCGGCCAGCGCGTGGCGCGGCTCGGCGGGTGGTTTGCGGAGAATGTCAGCGATGCGCTGGCGGCGGGGATCGATGGCGTGGCCCAGCATCTGGGCGGGATCGACACGATCCAGCTGCCCCGCGTGGACGCCGCGCGATCGGCGGCGTTCCTGATGACCGCGGCGGAAGGGGGCGCGCTGCATTTGCCCGAATTGCGCACGCGTCCGATGGAATATGATCCGGCGGTGCGCGACCGGCTGATCGCAGGGGCGATGCTGCCCGCTACCGCCTATCTGGAGGCGCAGCGTTTCCGGGCATGGTTCCGCGAGCAGGTGGCGCGCATATTCGAGCGCTACGACGTGCTGATCGCCCCCGCCGCAGGCGTGCCCGCGCCGCGGATCCACGACCCCATGATCCCGGTCAATGGCGAGCGGGTGCCCGCACGGGCGCATCTGGGTCTCTACACCCAGCCGATCAGCTTTATCGGCCTGCCCGTGGTCAGCGTGCCGCTGTTCCGCCCCGGCGAATTGCCGCTCGGGCTGCAGCTCATCGGGCGGCCGCATGGCGAGCAGGCGCTGTTCGACTTGGCCGCGAGGCTGGAGGCGGACGGGGTGATCGGCGCTGCTTCCCCCGCCAGCAGCCTTCGCTATGCTGCGCAAGCCTGAAGGGGAGCGCGGCAATGGCGGACAGTGAAGCACCCGGCCTGATCGAACGCCGCTTCGCGCTGGCGGAGCGCGGCACCAGCGTGCGCACCGAAGTGCTGGCGGGGGTCACCACCTTCCTGACCATGGCCTATATCGTGATCGTCAATCCGGCGATCCTGGGCGAGGCGGGGATGCCGATCGCGGCGGTCGCGGCGGCGACCTGCATCGCGGCGGGCTTTGCGAGCATCGTCATGGGCCTGCTCGCCAATATGCCGCTGGCGCTCGCGCCGGGCATGGGGCTCAACGCCTATTTCACCTACACCGTCGTGCTCGGCATGGGCGTGCCGTGGCAGACCGCCCTGGGCTGCGTGCTGATCTCCGGCATCGCGTTCCTGTTGCTCACCATGGCGGGGATTCGCCAGCTCATCATCTCCGCGATCCCGATGCATCTGCTCGCCGCGGTGGCGGGCGGGATCGGACTGTTCCTGGCGTTCATCGGACTGCGCAATGCCGGGATCGTGGTGACCAGCCCGGCGACTTCGGTGGCGCTGGGCGACCTGCACGCGCCCGGCGCGGCGCTGGCCCTGTTCGGTCTGGTGGTGATCGCGGCGCTGGCGGCGTGGAAGGTGCGCGGCGCGATCCTGATCGGCATCCTCGCCACCACGGCGCTGGCCTGGGCGCTCGGGCAGGTGACGATCACCCCGGCGTCCTATGACCTTGGCGCGATTGCGCAGACCGCGTTCCAGCTCGATCTGGCGGGCGTGTTCGGCCTGTCGGGCAGCCACGGGCTGGGCCTGTTCGAAATCCTCTTCGTCTTCCTGTTCGTCGATCTGTTCGACAATATCGGCACGTTGGTGGGCGTCACCAAGCGCGCCGGGCTGATCGACGCAGAGGGCAAAATACCCCGGCTCAACCGCATCCTCTTCACCGATTCGATCGCGACGATGTTTGGATCGCTGATGGGCACGAGCACGGTCACCTCCTATGTCGAAAGCGCGGCGGGCGTGCAGGCGGGCGGGCGCACCGGGCTGACGGCGGTGGTGACCGGCCTGTTGTTCCTCGCCGCGACCTTCGTTGCCCCCTATGCCCAGTTCGTGCCGCTCGCGGCGACCGCGCCCGCCCTGATCCTGGTCGGCGCGCTTATGATGGCGCCGCTGGCCGAGATCGCGTGGGACGATCCGGAAATCGCGATTCCGGCCTTCCTGACCGTCGCGATGATCCCGCTGACCTTCTCGATCGCCAACGGCCTCGCCTTCGGGATCACCGCACATGCGCTGCTCAAGCTGGTGCGCGGCAGGATCACACGGCTCGATTGGCTGCTGCTGGTGCTCGCCGGCCTGTTCGTCCTGCGCTTCGCGTGGCTGGCGGCGGGCTGATGCTGCACAGCGTACGATCCCAGCGCGGCATGGTGACCGCGCCGCATCATCTGGCTTCGCAGGCCGGGCTTGCGGTGCTGCAGGACGGTGGCACCGCGATCGAGGCGATGGTCGCCGTCTCGGCGGCGCTGGCGGTGGTCTATCCGCACATGACCGGGATCGGCGGCGACGGCTTCTGGCTGATCGCCGAGCCCGATGGCGCGACGCGGGCGATCCATGGCTGTGGCGGCGCGGCGGCCGCGGCGGATCTCTCGCTCTATGCCGGGATGGCGGCCGTGCCCACGCGCGGACCGCTGGCGGCGAACACCGTGGCGGGGACGATATCGGCCTGGGGCGAGGCGCTGAGGGGCTCGGCAATGCCGCTCGCCCGGCTGCTGCGCGACGCGATTCATTTCGCCGAAGCGGGCGTGCCGATAACCCGCAGCGGCGCGGAGACCGTCGCGGCCAAGGCGCATGAGCTTCACAGCCAGCCCGGCGACTGGGCCGCGATCTACGGCGATGCGCGCGAGGGCGAAGTGATGCGCCAGCCCGCGCTGGGCGCAACGCTCAGGCGGCTGGCGGAGGAGGGGCTGGGCAGCTTCTACTCGGGGCCATTGGCGGACGACATCGCGGCGGACCTGCGCGCGATGGGAAGCCCGGTCGCGCTGGCGGACCTTGCCGCGCACCGCGCCACCACGCCCGATCCGCTGACCGTGGCGATTGCGGGCGTGCGCCTGTTCAACAGCGCGCCGCCGACCCAGGGGGCTGCATCGCTGCTGATCCTTGCGCTGGCGGACCGGCTCGCGAAGGGCAAGGCGGAGAGCTTCGCGCATCTCCACGGGCTGGTCGAGGCGACCAAGCAGGCGTTCCTCTACCGCGATGCCCATGTCGGCGATCCGGCCTATATGACCGATGATCCGCAGGCGCTGCTGAACGATGCGGCGGCGCTCGACGCGATGGCGGCACGGATCGATCCGGCGCGCGCATTGCCCTGGCCGCAGCCGGCATCGGCAGGCGACACCTGCTGGTTTGCGGCGGCGGACAGCGAGGGCCGCGTGGTGAGCTGCATCCAATCGACCTATTTCGAGTTCGGATCGGGGCTGGTGCTGCCGCGCACGGGCATCATCTGGCAAAATCGCGGGAGCAGCTTCCGGCTGAGCGAAGGCGGCTGGAACGCGCTGAAGCCCGGGCGCAAGCCGTTCCACACGCTCAACCCCGCGCTCGCCCGCTTCGACGATGGCCGGGTGATGGCCTATGGCACGATGGGCGGCGAGGGGCAGCCCCAGACCCAGGCCGCTTTGTTCAGCCGCTACGCCTGGCACGGCGTGGGGCTCCAGGAATCGATCACCCGTCCGCGCTGGCTGCTCGGCAAGACCTGGGGCGAGGAGAGCGTGACGCTCAAGCTGGAGGATCGCTTCGATCCGGCTGTGGTCGCGGCGCTGCGCGCGGCGGGGCACGATGTGGAGATGCTGCCCGCTTTCACCGCCGTGATGGGCCATGCCGGGGCGATCGTGCGGCATCCCGGCGGCGTGCTGGAAGGCGCGACCGATCCGCGCAGCGATGGCCAGGTGGCGGCATGGTGAGCGGGGGCGCACGCGCCGTCGCGCGCTGCGACGAGCTGGGCGTCGCGCCCTATAGCGACGCGCCGGACATGCTGTTTCGCGCCTATCTTACGCCCGCCTTCGCCGCCGCGCAGCGCGCGATCGCCGGTTGGATGATCGAAGCGGGAATGACCACGCGGATCGACGCGGCGGCCAATCTGGTCGGGCGCTATGAGGGGCTGGAGCCGGATGCGCCGCCCTTGATCATCGGCAGCCATATCGACAGCGTCCGCGACGCCGGGCGCTATGACGGGCCGCTGGGCGTGATGCTGGGGATCGAAGCGGTCGCGGCGCTGCATGCGGCGGGCAGGCGGATGCGCTTCCCGATCGAGATCTATGCATTCGGCGACGAGGAAGGATCGCGCTTCGCAACCGCGATGCTGACCAGCCGCGCGGTGGCGGGAACGCTGGAGCCGGGGATGCTCGATATCGCCGACGCGCGCGGCATCTCGCTGGACGAGGCGCTCGCGCCGTTCGAGCTCTCCGACCTGAAATTCGCCGAAGCCCGGCATCCGGGCGCGCTCGCCTATCTGGAGGCGCATATCGAGCAGGGGCCGGCGCTGGAGGCGCTGGGGCTGCCGGTTGGCGTGGTGACGGGGATCGCGGCGCAGCTTCGCTATATCGTCACCGTAACGGGCGTGGCGGGCCATGCGGGCACGAGCGCGATGACGCTGCGGAGCGACGCGCTGGCCGCCGCTGCCGAGATGGTGCTCGCCATCGAGCGGATCGCGCGCGAGGATGCTTCCGATCTGGTGGCCACGGTTGGCCGGATGGAGGTCGCCCCCGGCGCGCCCAATGTGGTGCCGGGCAAGGTGGTCTTCACGATCGATATCCGCTCGGGCGATCAGGCGCGCCGGGACCGTGCCGCCGCCGCGATCCTGACCGCGCTTCGGGGCATCGCCGCGCACCGCGGAACGGGGTTCACCAGCGAGCAGACCAACGACCTCGCCGCTTCCCCCTGCGATCCGCGTCTGATGGACCTGCTGGAGGCCGCTCTGGTCGCGCAGGGTGTCGCGCCGCACCGGCTGGTCAGCGGCGCGGGGCATGATGCGATGATCCTGGCCGCGCTTTGCCCCACCGCGATGCTCTTTATCCGCTGCGCAGGCGGCATCAGCCACAACCCCGCCGAACATGCCGATCCCGCCGACGCCGAAATCGCGCTACGGGTGATGCTCGGCTTCATCGAACGACTGGACGCATTATGAGCCCCGACTTTTTCGGCGAGATCGATCCGCCGCAGCGCCTGCTGATGGGCCCCGGCCCGGTCAACGCGCATCCGCGCGTGCTGCGCGCAATGTCCGCCGATCTGCTCGGCCAGTTCGATCCCGAGATGACCGGCTATATGGAACAGGTCATGGCGCTGTACCGCCCGATCTTCGGGACGGAGAATCGCTGGACCTTCCTGGTGGACGGCACCGCGCGTGCCGGGATCGAGGCTGCTCTGGTCAGCCTGGTCGCGCCCGGCGACGTCATGCTGGTGGTGGATTTCGGCCGGTTCGGCCTGCTGCTCAAGGAGATTGGCGAGCGGATCGGCGCGAAGGTCGAGATGCTTTCGGTGCCATGGGGCGAGACGGTGCCGATGGACGAGATCGGCAGGGTGATCGAGCGCGTCGGGCCGAAAGTGGTGGCGTGCGTCCATGGCGATACATCGACGACGATGGCGCAGCCGCTGGACGGGCTTGGCGCATTGTGCCGCGCGGCGGGCGCGCTGTCCTATGTCGATGCCACCGCCACCATCGGAGGGATGGAGATCGCCGCCGATCGCTGGGGCGTGGATGTGGTAACGGGCGGCTTGCAAAAGTGCCTGGGCGGGCCTTCGGGCTCTTCGCCGATCACCGTTTCGGAGCGTGCCGCCGAGCACATCTTCGCGCGCCGCCATGTCGAGCATGGCATCGCCCGCGCGGATATTTCGAACGGCAGCGGCGTGCGGATCGGCTCCAACTATTTCGATCTTGCGATGGTGATGGACTATTGGAGCGAGAAGCGGCTTAATCACCATACCGAGGCGACGACGATGCTCTACGGAGCGCGCGAATGTGCCCGGGTCGCGCTGGGAGAGGGGCTGGAGGCGCGTTTCGCGCGCCATGCGGCGGCCGGCCGCGCGGTGACTGCGGGCGCAAGGGCGCTGGGGCTGACCGTGTTTGGTGACGACAGGTTCCGCATGACCAATGTGACCGGCATCCATGTGCCCGAAGGCGTGGATGGCGAGGCGGTGCGCCGGCGGATGCGCGAGGATTTCGAGATCGAGATCGGCGCTGCCTTCGGCCCGCTTCAGGGCAGGATCTGGCGGATCGGCGCGATGGGCTACAATGCTATGAAGCATAAGGTGCTGCTGACGCTGGGCGCGCTCGAAGCGGTGCTTCGCGCAGAGGGCTTTGCCGCACCGGCCGGCGCGGGCGTCGATGCCGCGCTGGCGAGCTATCGCGCATGACGCGCGATCTTGTCGGCTATGGTGCCCATCCGCCCGATGCGCGCTGGCCGGGCGGGGCGCGGGTCGCGGTGCAGTTCGTCATCAATTACGAGGAGGGCGCGGAAAACAGCGTGCTCAACGGCGATGCCGGAAGCGAGGCGTTCCTGTCCGACATGGTCGGGGCCGCCAGCCATCCGGCCCGCGCGATGGCGATGGAGAGCCTGTACGAATATGGCGCGCGCGCCGGGTTCTGGCGGCTCCACCGTATCTTCACCGAGCGGCGGGCGCCCGTCACCGTGTTCGCCGTCGCCAAGGCGCTTGAGATGAACCCGCAGGCAGTGGCGGCGATGCGCGCGGCGGAGTGGGAGATCGCCAGCCACGGGCTGCGCTGGATCGATTATCAGAACCAGCCCGAGGAAGTGGAGCGCGCGCATATCGCCGAGGCGGTGGCGCTGCACACGCGGCTGACCGGCAGCCGTCCGCTCGGCTGGTATCAGGGCCGCACCTCGCCCAACACCGCGCGGCTGGTGCGCGAGGAAGGCGGCTTCGTCTATGACGCCGACAGCTATGCCGATGATGTGCCTTATTATGCAGGGGGCCAGTTGATCGTGCCCTACAGCCTCGACGCCAACGACATGAAGATGGTCGCGCTCAATGGCTTTACCGAGGGCACGCAGTTCTTCCGCTATCTGGTCGATACGTTCGATCAGTTGCGCGAGGAGGGCGGGCGGATGATGTCGATCGGCCTGCACGGGCGCATCGCGGGGCGGCCGGGTCGCTCGATCGCGGTTGCGCAGTTCCTCGATCACGTGTTGGCTAGCGGAGATGCGTGGGTGGCGCGGCGGATCGATATCGCGCGGCACTGGCTGGCGGTGCATCCGGCATGACAGTCAACGATCCTCAGGCGCTCGCCGAAGTCACCGCCGCGTTCCATGCATATGAGCGCGCGCTGATGGCGGACGACATCGCTGCGATGGACCGGCTGTTCGCCGACAGCGCCGATACGGTGCGCTACGGCGTCGGCGAGGTGCTGTACGGGGCGGACGAGATCCGCGCCTTTCGCAAGGGGCGCGGCGGATCGCCGCAGCGCCGTCTGGGTCGTGTCGCGATCACCACCTATGGCCGCGACTTCGCCACCGCCAATGCCGAGTTCTTCCGCGAAGGCAGCGATCGGCGCGGGCGGCAGAGCCAGAGCTGGGTGCGCTTCGCCGATGGCTGGAAAGTCGTCTCCGCGCATGTCTCGATCGAGGGGAGCGCCCCATGACCGCCCTGTTTGAACATTCCCCCTGGGTCGAGACCCGCGCTGCCTCCCGCAGCCACGCCGATCTGATGGCGGTCGTCCATGCCGCCACGAAAGAAGAGCAACTGGCGCTGATCCGTGCGCATCCCGAGCTGGCCGGCAAGGCCGCAGTCGATGGGACGCTGACCGAAGCGAGCGCCGCCGAGCAGGCGAGCGCGGGGCTCGACCGGCTGACCCAGGCGGAGTTCGACCGCTTCCACGCGCTCAACGCCGCGTACCGGGCGAGGTTCGACATGCCCTTCATCATCTGCGTGCGGCAGACCGACAAGGCCGGCATTCTCGCTGCGATGGAGCAGCGGCTGGGCAATGACCGCGAGACCGAGATCGCCACCGCGATCGAGCAGATCGGCGAGATCGTCCGGCTGCGGCTGGAGGACGAGGCATGACCACGCTTTCGACGCATGTGCTCGACACGACGCACGGCAGGCCCGCAGCGGGCATGGCGGTGGCGCTGATCGGCCCCGGTGGCGAAGTCGCAAGGGGCATAACCAACAATGACGGGCGGTGCCCGGGGCTTTCGCCCGGTGAGCTTGCCGCCGGACGCTACGCGCTGCGCTTTGCCGTCGCCGAATATTTCCGCGCGGCGGGCGTCGCGCTCGCCGATCCGCCTTTCCTCGATGAGGTGACGATCGAGTTCGGCGTCGCGGCGGATGGCGGGCATTATCACGTGCCGCTGCTCGTCTCGCCTTATGGCTATTCCACCTACCGGGGCAGTTGATGGGCGTGGACTTCCCCGAATGGCTCAACCTCGCGATCCGCTGGCTGCACCTGACCGCCGGCATCGCGTGGATCGGCTCGTCCTTCTATTTCGTCTGGCTCGACCTGCACCTGACCCCGCCCAAAAAGGGCGACGCGTCGGGCGAAGTCTGGTCGGTGCATGGCGGCGGCTTCTACCATAACCAGAAATATCAGGTCGCCCCGGCCCAGATGCCGGACAGGCTCCACTGGTTCAAATGGGAAGCCTATTGGACCTGGATCAGCGGCTTTTCGCTGCTGGTACTGGTCTATTATGTCGGCGCGCAGAGCTTCCTGATCGATCCCGCCAAGGCGGTGCTCAGCCCGTGGCAGGGGATCGCGATCGGGCTGGCGTCGCTGGTGTTCGGCTGGATCGCCTATGACCGGCTGTGCCGATCGTCGATCGGCGCGAGCAATCAGCTGCTCGGCATCTGCTGGTTCCTGTGCCTGTTGTTCGCCGCCTTTGCGCTCAACAGCGTGTTCACGGCGCGGGGTGCCTATCTGCATATCGGCGCGATCATCGGATCGGTGATGGTCGGCAACGTCTTCTTCGTGATCATCCCGAACCAGAAGAAGGTGGTCGCCGATCTGATCGCCGGGCGCACCCCCGATCCGGCATTGGGCGCGGCCGCCAAGCAACGCTCGCTGCACAATAATTACATGACCCTGCCGGTGCTGTTCATCATGATCAGCCACCATTATCCGATGACCTATGGCGCGGAGCGGCCCTGGCTGGTGCTCGCGCTGCTGGGGCTGACCGGTGTCGCGGTGCGCCACGTGTTCAACCTGCGTCACCGCGAGCAGAGCACGGGCCGCGCGATGGCGGTAGCGGCGGTGATGGCGCTGATCAGCGTGACCTATGTTTCGATGGAAAAGGGGGGCACGGCGGCGGCCCGGGCGGTGAGCTTTGCCGAACTTCAGCCGCTTATCGTCAAGCACTGCGCCACGTGCCACAGCGCAACGCCCTCCCACCCGGAATTCCCGGTTGCGCCGCTCGGCCTCAAGCTGGACAGCTATGAACAGGCCAAGGCCGCTGCCCCGCGGATCAAGGCGATGACGGTCGATTCCGAAGTCATGCCGCTCGGGAATGTCTCGGGCATGACCAAGGACGAGCGCGAGACGATCGGCGCGTGGATCGCATCGGGGTCGCCGAAATGATCCGCTTCCTGCTCGACGGCGAAGTGATCGAGGCTGAGGCGGGCGCGACCGACACCGTGCTCGATCTGCTGCGCTACAAGTTGCGCCGGACCGGGACGAAGGAAGGGTGTGCGGAGGGGGATTGCGGGGCGTGTACCGTGTTGGTCGGCGACGGGGAGGGGTGGCGCGCGGTGAATGCGTGCATCCTCTTCGCACCGATGATCGACGGCAAAGCGCTCAAGACGGTGGAAAGCCTGGGCGGCGATCATCCGGTGCAGCGCGAGATGGTGGCGCGGCACGGCTCGCAATGCGGCTTTTGCACGCCGGGATTCGTCATGTCGCTCTACGCCCGCAGCATCGGCGCCGCGGGGACCGAGGGCGTGCCCGTGGGCGATGTGATCGCGGGCAATCTGTGCCGCTGCACCGGCTATGGCCCGATCCTTGACGCAGGCGAAGCGGCGGGCGTGCAGGGCGAAGCGGGACCGCAGGACCTGCCTCCGCGCGCCAATCCCAATCCCGCAACGGCGGACGAACTCGCCGATCTGCTGATGGCCCACCCCGAAACGCAGATCGTCGCCGGGGCCACCGATGTCGGGCTATGGGTGACCAAGCAGCACCGCGATCTGGGGCCGGTGGTGTTCATCGGCGACATCGCCGATCTGCGCGGGGTCGAGGAGAGTGAGGAGGCGCTGACCCTCGGCGCGGCGGTCCGCTATTCGGAGGCGCGCGCGGCGCTTGCCCGGCTGCATCCCGATCTGGGCGAGCTGGTCCGGCGCATCGGCGGGGTGCAGGTGCGCAATTCGGGAACGATCGGCGGCAATATCGCCAATGGCTCGCCGATCGGCGACATGCCGCCCGCCCTGATCGCGCTGGGCGCGGAACTGACGCTGCGGCACGGCCCGGCGCGGCGCACGATCGCGCTGCAGGATTTCTTCCTGAGCTATGGCAAGCAGGACCGGGCGCCGGGCGAGTTTGTCGAGAGCATCCGCGTGCCACGCCCCGAGCCGGGCACGCTGGTGCGGATCGTCAAGCTCTCCAAGCGCTTCGACAGCGACATTTCCGGCGTGTGCGGGGCCTTCGCCATCCATATCGCGGACGGCGTGGTCCAGCAGGCGCGCATCGCGTTCGGCGGGATGGCCGGCATCCCGGCACGCGCGCCGGGTGCGGAGGCGGCGCTGACCGGCAAGCCATGGAGCGCTGAGACGGTCGAGGCGGCGGCAATTGCGCTCGCGCAGGATTACACCCCGCTCGACGATCTGCGCGCCTCGGCGGACTATCGCCGCACGGTCGCCGCCAATCTGCTCCGCCGCATCTGGGCCGAGCAGCAGGAGCCGGTCAGCGTGCGCCATGGCTGAGGTGCATCAGCCGCTCGCGCACGAAAGCGCCCGGCTCCATGTCTCGGGCGCGGCGACCTATATCGACGATATCGTCGAAACGCCGGGCCTGCTCCATCTCGCCTTCGGCCTCGCCACCGATGGGCACGCGAAGCTCGTGTCGCTCGACCTTGAGGCGGTACGCGCCGCGCCGGGCGTGGTCGCGGTGTTCACCGCCGCCGACATTCCGGGCGAGAACAATATCGGCCCGGTCGTCCATGACGATCGCCTGCTCGCCGATGGCGAAATCCTCTATCCGGGCCAGCCCCTGTTCCTCGTCGCGGCGACCAGCACCCAGGCCGCGCGCCGCGCCGCGCGACTGGGCAAGGCGGTCACCGAGCCGCTGCCCGCTTTGGTCACCATCGACGATGCCCGGGCGGCGGGATCGCAGATCGAGGCGAGCCAGCGCATGGCACGCGGAGATGCCGATGCCGCGCTCGCCGCCGCACCACATCGCATATCGGGTTCGCTCGAAATGGGCGGGCAGGAGCATTTCTATCTGGAGGGGCAGGTCGCGCTCGCCACCCCAGGCGAGCAGGGCCAGCTCCACATCCTCTCTTCCACCCAGCATCCGAGCGAGATCCAGCATCTCGTCGCGCATCTGCTTGGCCGCAGTCATGCCGAAATCACCGTCGAGGTCCGCCGGATGGGCGGCGCATTCGGCGGCAAGGAAACCCAGGCCGCCCCCTTTGCCGCCGCCTGTGCATTGGTCGCGGCCAAGACCGGACGCCCTGCCAAGTTCCGCGCCGATCGGGACGACGATATGATGCTGACCGGCAAGCGGCACGACTTCAGCGCCGCATATGATGTCGGCTTCGACGCGGATGGGGTGATCCGGGGCATCCGCATTGAGATGGCGTCCCGCTGCGGGGCCACCACCGATCTTTCGCCCGCGATCAACGATCGGGCGATGTTCCACGCCGATAATTGCTATTTCCTCCCGGCGGTCGAGATCGTCTCGCACCGGCTGAAGACGCATACCGTGTCGAACACGGCGTTTCGCGGCTTTGGCGGGCCACAGGGAATGCTGGCGATCGAGCGCGTGATGGACGCGATCGCGGCGCATCTGGGCCGTGATCCGCTCGAAGTGCGGCGGGCGAACCTTTACGGACCGGGACGCGACCTGACGCCCTATCGCATGACCGTGGCGGACAATGTCGCGCCCGCGATCATTGCCGATCTTGCCGCGCGCACCGGCTATGCCGAGCGCCGGGCTGCGGTCGATGCGTTCAACGCCAGCCACAATGTGCTCAAGCGCGGGCTGGCGCTTACCCCGGTCAAGTTCGGGATCAGCTTCACCACCACCCATCTCAACCAGGCGGGCGCGCTGGTGCTGGTCTATGCCGATGGATCGATCCATCTGAACCATGGCGGCACCGAGATGGGGCAGGGGCTGCACACCAAGGTCGCGCAAGTCGTTGCGGACGTGTTCGGCGTGTCGATGGATCGGGTGAAGGTATCGGCGACGCGGACCGACAAGGTGCCCAACACCTCGGCCACGGCGGCTTCTTCGGGCGCGGACCTGAACGGCATGGCAGCGTTCAACGCCGCTACCGTGATCCGCGAGCGGCTCGATGCGTTTGCCGCGACCCAGCCCGAGTCCGCCGGATGGAGCTTCGACGAGCTTTGCCGCCGCGCGCATCTGGCGCGCGTGTCGCTGGCCGCCACCGGCTTCTACAAGACGCCGCACATCGAATATGACCGGCCCAGCCATAGCGGGCGGCCCTTCCTCTATTTCGCTTATGGCGCGGCATTGAGCGAAGTCGTGATCGATACGCTTACCGGCGAGCATCGCGTCGTCGCGGTCGATATCCTCCACGATGCCGGGCGCTCGCTCAACCCGGCGATCGATCTGGGCCAGATCGAAGGGGCGTTCATCCAGGGGATGGGCTGGCTGACCACCGAGGAGCTGGTGTACGATGCGCGCGGGCGGCTGCTCACGCATGCGCCGTCCACCTACAAGATCCCCACCGCCAATGATCGCCCCGCCCGTATGGAGATCGCGATCTGGGACCGCGGCGAGAATGTCGAGCCGACGATCCACCGCTCCAAGGCGGTAGGCGAGCCGCCCTTCATGCTCGCGATCTCGGTCTTTTCCGCGCTCACTGCTGCCGTTGCGGCGGCCGCGCCGGGCAAGGGGCTGCCCCGGCTCGATGCCCCCGCCACGCCCGAGCGCGTGCTGCGCGCGGTCCAGGAATTGCGGGGCCGTGGTGGCTGACTGGACACATGCCGCGCGCACCGCGCTGGCCGGGGAGCCGGCCGCGCTCGTCACCATCCTCGCCACCGAAGGCTCTGCCCCGCGCGGCGCGGGCGCACGCATGGTCGTCACGGCGAACGGGCTGCACGGTACGATCGGCGGCGGGGCGCTGGAGCATCAGGCGGCGGCGCAGGCGCGCGCGATCCTCGCTCTGCCGCCGGGAAGCTGGCGCGTGCAGGATTATCCGCTCGGCCCCCTGCTCGGCCAATGCTGCGGCGGTCGCGTGCGGCTGATGGTCGAGCGGCTTGCGCAGGTGCCCGATGGGGACGGCAGCTTTGCGGTGACGCTGGGCGAAACGGTGATGCGCGAACCGGGCACCGCCGCGCCGCTTGCCGCGCGGGGCGAATTGCCGGTTGCGGGTGCGTGCTTCCTTGAGCCGGTGGAGACCGATGCCCTGCCGGTCTATCTGTTCGGCGCGGGCCATGTCGGCCGCGCCATCGCCGCGCGCGCGGCGGGCCTGCCGCTGCATATCGCCTGGTTCGATGCGCGCCCGGAGGCGGCGGAGACCCCCGGCGTCGTGCTGGCCAGCGAAGACGAGATGGTCGCCTGCGCCGCCGCTGCGCCCCAAGGCGCCGCGGTCGCGATCCTCACGCACGATCACGCGCTCGATTATCGGCTCACCGCCGCCGCGCTGGGCGGGAAGGCGGGGTTCGTCGGGCTGATCGGCTCGCAGACCAAGCGCGCGCGCTTCCTCTCCCGGCTCGCGGGAGAGGGCGTGGATGCGTCGCGGCTCACTTGTCCGATCGGCCTGCCCGGCATTCCCGGCAAGGAGCCCGAAGTCATCGCCATCGCCACGCTCGGCCAGTTGCTGGCGCTAAGGAACCCCGCATGAAGGCCTATCGCGGCGAGATATTGTCGGTGCCCGAGGACGGCGATGTCCGTCATTTCGAGGATGGGCTGCTGCTCGTCGAGGACGGCCTGGTCGCCTCGTGCCGGGCCTATGCCGATCCGGGCGTGCCCGTGGAGCATCTACCGGGCCTGATCGTGCCGGGCTTCATCGACGCGCATGTCCATTACCCCCAGACCGAGCGGATCGCCTCGCATGGCGCGCAGCTGCTCGAATGGCTCGACCGGCACATTTTTCCCGCCGAAAAGGCCTTTGCCGATCCCGCGCATGCCGATGCCATCGCCGCATTCTTCCTCGATGAATTGCTGAAGAACGGGACGACCAGCGCATTGGTGTTCCCCACGGTCCATGCCTGTTCGGTCGACTCGCTCTTTGAAGCGGCACTGGCGCGCGACATGCGGATCATCGCGGGCAAGGTGCTGATGGACCTTGGCCCCGAAGGGCTGCGCGACACGCCCGACACCTCCGACAGCGAGGGGCTGATCGCCAGATGGCATGGGCGCGGGCGGCTGGGCTATGCGGTGACGCCGCGCTTCGCGCTGACCTCCAGCGATGCGCAGCTCGAGGCGGCGGGCAAGCTGCTCGCGGCGCATCCCGGCGTCTTGATGCACACGCACCTTGCCGAAAATCATGGCGAGATCGCCGCCGTCGCCGAGCGCTTTCCCGACGCCGCCGATTATCTCGACGTCTATGATCGCTTCGGGCTGGTCGGCCCGCGATCGGTGTTCGCGCATTGCGTGCATATGAGCGATCGGGCGATGGGCCGGATGGCAGAGGCGGGCGCGGGAATCGCCTTTTGCCCGACGAGCAACCTGTTCCTCGGCTCGGGCCTGTTCGATCTGGCGCAGCGCGACCAATATGGCGTCAAGCTCGGCATGGGCACCGATGTGGGCGCAGGGACGAGCTTCTCGATCCTCCATACGCTGGGCGAAGCGTACAAGGTCTGCCAGATGCGCGGGGCGAGCCTCGATCCCTTCCGCGCGCTCCATTTCGCGACGGCGGGCGGCGCGCGGACGCTGGGCATCGCCGACCGGGTGGGGGCATTGCTGCCGGGGCAGGAGGCCGATTTCATCGTGCTCGATCCCGCCGCCACGCCCCTGCTCGCCCGGCGCACCGCAGGGGCATCGCTGCACGATCGCCTGTTCGCGTTGCAAGTGCTGGGCGACGAACGCGCGGTCGCCGCGACCTATCTGCGCGGATCGCTAGCGCATAAGAGAGAGCAATGATCCGCCGCATCCTTTCCGTATTCGAGCCCTTCATCCTCACGCTGGTGGGGACGGTGATCCTCGCATCGCTGCTGCCGCCTCGGGGCGTGTGGGCGGGGATATTCGACGTCGCGGCGGATATCGGCATCGTCGCGCTCTTCTTCCTGCACGGCGCGAAGCTGTCGCGTGACGCGATCGTGGCGGGGATGCGCAACTGGCGGCTGCATCTGGCGGTGTTCGCCTTCACCTATCTGGCATTTCCGGTGCTGGGGCTTGGCATCAGCGCGCTTCCGCTGCTGAGCGGCACCCTGGCGGCGGGCATGCTGTTCCTCACCTTGCTGCCATCCACCGTGCAGTCCTCGATCGCCTTCACCGCGATGGCGCGGGGCAATGTCGCGGCGGCGGTGTGCAGCGCCAGCTTCTCGAACCTGATCGGCATCGTGCTCACGCCCTTGCTGGTCGCGTTGCTGATCCAGGGGACGAGCGGGCCGGGCGGGGTATCGATGCAGGCGGTCGAGAAGATCCTGCTGCAATTGCTGCTGCCCTTCGTCGTGGGCCATTTGCTGCGCCCGTGGATCGGCGGCTGGGTGACGCGCAACAAGAAGCTGGTGACGACCGTGGATCGCGGATCGATCCTGCTGGTCGTCTTCACCGCCTTTGGCGCGGCGGTGGTCGAGGGGCTGTGGAGCAAGGTATCGGGCGGCGATCTGGCGATCGTGATGCTGCTGTGCTGCGTGCTTCTCGCGCTGGTGCTGGGCGGCACCTGGGGCGCGGCGCGGGCGATGCGCCTCCCGCGCGAGGATGCGATCGTCCTGCTGTTCTGCGGATCGAAGAAGAGCCTTGCTTCGGGCGTGCCGATGGCGGGCGTTCTGTTCGCGCCGACCGAGGTGGGGATGATCATCCTGCCGGTGATGCTGTTCCACCAGCTTCAGCTTATCGCCTGCGCGGTGATCGCGCGACGGATGGAGCAAGGTGGGGCGGAGCCGGCGGCCGCGACGTAGCACAGCCGTTCCGCCTCTTGCGTATGCCGCTGCATGTGCGACCCTGCATATATCCGGCCGCGCGGTGCCCGGCCCTGAGGGAGTATAGGTTTCGTGCGTCTTGAAGACATTATCGCAGCGCCGTTCCTGTCGTTCAGCGATCTGCTGCGAAGCCAGGCGGCGGCGCATGCCGATGCCGTCGCGCTGGTCGATGACACAGGTCGCATCACCTGGCGCGAGCTCGATGCCTTGCTCGATCGCGTGGCGGCTGGCCTCCAGCGCGCGGGCGTGGCGAAGGACGAAGTGGTCGCTATCGCTGCGGGCAATTCGATCGCGTCGGTCGCCGCCTTTCTGGGAGCGCTGCGCGCCGGGGCGGTGCCCGCGCCGCTCACTTCCTCCGCCGCGCCCGAGACGATCCTGCTGATGCTCGCCGATAGCGGCAGCCGCTTCCTCTTTGTCGATGGCGATGTCAGCGGGGCGCTGGCGCATCTGCCATTCCCGGAAGCGGTGACGCGCGTGGCGCTGGACGAGGCGGCTATGGGAACGCCGCTCGCCGAATGGCTCCCCGAAGCGAGGGTAGTGCCCGAGCCGCGCTCGGTCGCACCGGAGGACCCATTCAACATCATCTATTCGTCGGGCACCACCGGCACGCCAAAGGGCATCGTCCAGAGCCACAAGATGCGCCACGAATATGCCAAGCGGCTCTATGGCAACGGCATCGGCGAATCATCGGTCTCGATCGCCTCCACGCCGCTTTATTCGAACACCACTCTGGTGGCGCTGCTCCCCACGCTGGGCGCCGGCGGCAAGGTGGTGCTGATGAAGAAGTTCGACGCTGGGCGCTTCCTTGCGCTGTCGGAGCGCGAGCGGGTGACCAACGCCATGCTCGTGCCGATCCAGTATCGCCGGATCATGGAGCATCCCGATTTCGATCGCTTCGATCTGTCGTCCTACCGGGCGAAGACTAGCACCTCCGCGCCCTTTCCGGCGGCGCTCAAGGCCGATGTGCTCAAGCGCTGGCCCGGTGCGCTGGTCGACGGCTATGGCATGACCGAGGGCGGCGCGAACACGACGCTGCTCGCGCATCTCTATCCCGACAAATTACACACCGTGGGCCAGGTCAGCCCCGGCCATGTCATCAAGATCATCGACGAGGACGGCAATGAGCTGCCCCAGGGGGAGGCGGGCGAGATCGTCGGGCGCTCGCCGCTGATGATGTCGGGCTATCTGGGCCAGCCGGAAAAGACGCGCGAGGCCGAATGGCGCGATGCAGAGGGCAATGTCTATATCCGCCACGGCGATATCGGCCGGTTCGACGAGGACGGGTTCCTGATCCTGCTCGATCGTTCCAAGGACCTGATCATCTCGGGCGGGTTCAACATCTATCCCACCGATCTGGAGGCCGAGCTGCTGCGCCAGCCTGCGGTGCGCGACGCCGCCGTGGTCGGCGTGCCCTCCGATCGCTGGGGCGAAACGCCGCTGGCGGTGGTCGTGCTCGCCGATCCGTCAGCCGACCCGCAGGCAATCCTGGCGGATGCGAACAGCCGCCTCGGCAAGACCCAGCGCATCGCCGCGATCGAGATCGTCGACGAACTTCCCCGCAGCGCGATCGGCAAGGTGCTCAAGCGCCAGTTGCGCGACGAGTTTGCCGGAGCGGTGCCGGGCTAGACCGGCCTCAGGCCAGCCCGCGCTTGCGCGCCTCCAGCGCGGCTTCGGCGCGCGATGTGATCTCGAGCTTGCGGTAGATCGTCTTGACGTGCGTGGTCACGGTCTGGGGGCTGATCGACAGCACGCCCGCCACTTCGGCGGATTTGAGTCCGCGTCCGATCAGCCGCAGCACTTCGGTTTCGCGCGGAGAGAGCGCGGCGTGGCTCGGCTCATCGGCGCGGAATCGCTGGAGCAAACGGCGGGCAATTGCCGGGGAGATCGGCACTTCGCCATGATCGATCATCGCCAGCCGATGCGCGATCGCAGGTCCGTCCTGATCCTTGAGCAGATAGCCCTGCGCCCCCGCCGCCAGCGCGCCCATCAGCGATTCATCATCGTCGAATACGGTGGTGACTACGACGAGCGCATTGGGGCAGCGCGCCGTAACCTCGTCGATAAAGTCCGCGCCATTGCCATCGGGCAGGCCAAGATCGACCAGCGCCAGGAACGCGGTTCCGGCATCCTGCCCGCGCAGCCAGGCGCGCGCTTCGCCCAAAGTGGCGGCGGCGTGCGCGGTCGCACCAAACACCTGATCGACGCTCGCGACCAGCCAGTCGCGCGTCTCCGCAATATCCTCGACGACGAGATAGCTGCGCGGGGATTTCTCCATTGCGAAGGGAATAACCGCACTTGGTGCGCCGGGACATACCCGGTTTCCGGTACGCCCCGCGCGTCGCGACATTTTTGCGAGACATTCGCTGCAAGGGGCTGAAAATTCGTACCTGCTGAAACGTGGACAATCACCACGCGCGCCGTCAAAAGGCGGCTATGGAGGGGGCTGCCGCAATGGACAGGCCGGTCCGGAGACCGCAACGGCGGTTGCTGGAGCTATCATTATTGTCGCTGATCGTGATCGCGATCGTGCTGGTCTCCGCGCTTCGCCTGCCGATTGCGGATCTGAAGGCGGTACGCCACGACAATAGCCATCTCGAGCTGCGTCATGCGGGCGGCACCCTGCTGCTGCCGCGCGATACGCCGCTCACCATCCAGCCGCAGCAAGGCGCGCCGATCTCGGTGCGCGCGGACACGCTGATCGACGGGATCGTCGCGCAGGGCAGCCGGGCGGAAAACCGTGTGTGGTGGGCGAAGCGCGCCGCCGTGGCCCAGGCGCTGCTCGCCGGGCCGGTGACGGTGCATTTCCCCGATGGAAGGTCCGTGCCCGCCACCAGCCGTGTGCGCCACCTCGCCGATCTGCCCGGCGGCTTCTGGGCCGCGCTGGTGACGGGCTTTGCCGGCCTGCTCTGCGGCCTGTGGATCCTGGTGATCCGCCCGCGCAACAATGCCGCGCGCACCTTCGCGGTGATGAGCCTGGGGTTGTTCGGAGTCGGCTGCACGCTGGCGGCGGGCAATGATCCGCTGCTGCTGGGGGGCGCATATCGTTGGCTGATGATCGTCAACCACGCCTGTGTTCAGCTCTTCGCCGCGTCGATCCTGATCCTCTTCTGCCGCTTCCCCGCGCCGCTGATGCCGCGTGCCGTGGCATGGATGATCGGCGCAGCGGCCGTGTTGCTGACGATCATCAACGTCGCCGATCTGACCGGGGACACAGTGGCGCTCCTGTTCGCCGCGATCGTCGTCGAGTTCCTGTTGTTCGTCGTGCTGATCATTTGTCAGGCCTGGGCGGTGCGTGGCGATCCCGTGGGCCTCGCGGCGCTGCGACTGATCGGATCCTCGACGGTGGTTTCGTCCGCGCTGTTCATCGCGATGGTGATCCTTCCCATGCTGATCAGCGGTGCGCCGCTGATCAGCGAGGCAATCGCTTTGCCGCTGCTGCTCGTCATCTATGCCGGGCTGGGCGCGGCGATTGCGCGCCACCGCCTCTTCACGCTCGATGGCTGGGCACCGGGGATGCTGCTCTCTGTCTGTGCGGCGATCGCGGTCGCGATGCTCGATCTTGCCATTTTGGGCGTGGCCGCCGGATCGCAGGGGATCGCGCTGCCGATCGCGATCGTCGCGGTGGGGCTGATCTATCTTCCGCTGCGCCAGGCGATCACGCGACGCGCCGATCGTCGGCGGAACGCCGCCACCCGTCACAGCCTGAGGCTGGCGAGCGAGCTGGCGTTCGCGCTCGGCGCGGAAATGCGCGCGGAGCGCTGGCGCGCGGGGCTTGCCGCGATGTTTGATCCGCTGGAGATCGCCCCCGATCGCGATCCGGCCGCCGCGCCCTGCCTTGCCGAGGATGGCGCCGCGCTGCGCCTGCCGCGCGTGCGCGATATGCCGGGGCTGGTCCTGCGCTTCGCCCAGCGCGGCGCGCGCGATTTCGACGCGACCGATCTGGAGCAGGTGAGCGAAGTGATCGAGGGTGTGGAGACGCTGATGGGCGCGCGCGATTCCTATATCCGCGGCGTTGCCGAAGAGCGCGCCCGGATCAGCCAGGATTTGCACGACGACGTCAGCGCGCGCCTGCTCACCAGCCTGCACCGCGAGGACCCTAACATGATGCGCCGCGACGTGCGGGAAGCGATGGCCGATATCCGCGCGATCATCACGGGATCGGGCGGGGCTCGCCGCCCGCTCGACGACGTTATCGCCGATATGCGCTTCGAGACGACCAATCGGCTGGAGGCGCATGATATCGCGCTATCCTGGCCGGTGGCTGCGGCGGGATCGACCGGGCAGACAATCGATTATGCCACCGCGCGGCACCTGGTTTCGATCGTGCGCGAGCTGAGCAGCAATATCGTCCGCCATTCGGGAGCGCGGAACGTGTCGGTCGAGATTTCGGTGGCCGCGCACCAGCTTGAACTTTGCGTGCGCGACGATGGCCGGGGCTTCGATTCCAGCCAGGGCTGGGGCAATGGCCTCGCCAATTGCGCGCGCCGCGCCGCCCTGCTTGAAGGGTGCTTCCAGATCCGCGCCACCGAAGCCGGTTCGGTCGCGCAACTGCAGATCCAGCTCCCGCGCGACGATGCCGGGTCTGCCAGCCTCGTCGCGGCGGGCTAAAGCCGACGCTAGGCTTCCGGCCTCCGGCTCAGCCCCATCCGCGCGAGCTCGGGCAGGCGGTCGACGATCTGGTGCTTGAGCGCGCCGGCGATGTGCAGGAGCAGCAGGAACAGCATCAGCCACGCCCCGATCTCGTGCGTGGTCTCGATCCGTTCGTGCAGCGCGCGCTGCTCGGCCAGGCCCTCGGGCGTAGCGCCGATCTTGGCGACGGAGCCGATCAACGGGATCTCGACCGCTCCCCACAGCATGCGCGGCGTGCGCGGCGCGGGCGCGGGCCGACCTTCGGCGCGAGCCTTTTCGGCCTGTTGCTCGGCGGCATAGGCGGCGCCGGGCGAGCCCAGAGGCGGGGTGGCGGAGATCAGCGCCCAGCCCGAGAAGGGCACCATCACCATCGCGACATAGAGCAGGAAATGAACGCCATGCGCCAGGTTCGCCTGCCACTTCTTGACCGCCAGATAAGGCGGTGGCCGGTGCGTAAGCCGCCAGCCCACGCGCACCACCGTGAGGATCAGGATCGTGATCCCCGAGGAAACGTGAAAAGCGAAGAAACCGCGCGGGAGCGCGTCGCGCAGCAGCCCCGATGCCAGGTTGTACAGGATCAGCGCCGCGATCGCCCAGTGAAGCAGCACCGCCACGCGCGTATACCGCTGTTGTGCCGTGTCGTCCGCCATCTTCGCCCCCCTGATTATCGTTATGCGCTAGATACAACAGCCGCGCGGTTTGCAAATAACAGAGTCCGGCTATTTCACCGGGCGTTTCTCCAGCTTTCGCGCCAGCGTCCGGCGGTGCATTCCCAGGCGGCGCGCGGTTTCGGAGATGTTGAAGCCGGTTTCTGCCAGCATCTCGTTGATCATCTCCCATTCGTGGGTCTTGATCGATGACGCGCGGCCGGCAACGGGCACGCTGGCGTCGCCCGGTGCCTTGCCGAATGCAGCTTCGATATCGTCGGTGTTCGAAGGCTTCACCAGATAGTGGCACGCGCCCAGCTTGATCGCCTCGACCGCGGTGGCGATGCTGGCATATCCGGTCAGCACGACGATGAGCATCTCCGGGTCGCGCGCGTGCAGCGTGGCGACGCAGGGGAGGCCCGATGCGGTGCCGAGCTTCAGGTCGACCACCGCGCGTTCGGGCACCTCCGCGTCGAGCAGGAGGTCGAGCTCGGCCGGGTTCGCGGCGACCCGAACCCGGTAGCCGCGTCGCTCGAACGAGCGGGCGAGCGTGCGGGCGAAGGTGGCGTCGTCCTCGACGATGATCAGGCTGGGCTGGTCGGTCATTGCGGCTTCACCGGCAGGATCAGGCGGACTTCGGCGCCGCCAAAGGGAAGGTTGCGGGCTTCCAGCCGCCCGCCCAGGCGGCGCACGACATTGGTGGCGAGGAACAGCCCCAGCCCATGCCCGGCGCCCTTGGTCGATTGGTAGATCTTGCCGACAGCGGCAAGCGTTTCGGGCGCGAAGCCCGGGCCGAAATCGCTCACCGTGATGGCCAGCATCTCGCCCTCGATCGTGGCGCGAAGCCGCACGGCGGGGGAGACTTCGGCGCCGTTGTCGAGCAGGTTGCAGATCGCCTGGCGCAGCGCGGGATCGACCGCGATCACAGCATTCCCGGCGCCTTCGCGGTCGAAGTCGAGCGGAACGTTCGGGTGCGTCGGTTGCCATTCCTCCACCACCCGATCGAGGAACGGACCCGCCGCCATGCTTTCCATCGCTTCGCCGCGCGGTTGACCGGCGGAATGCAGAATGTCGGAAACGATATGCTTGCAGCGCTGCACCTCGTTTTGCATCTCCTGCACTTCGGCGGAGAGTTCGGGGTCTCCGGCAATGGCGGGCATCCGTCGCCAGTCGGCCAGGATCACCGATAGCGTGCCGAGCGGGGTGCCGAGTTCATGCGCCGCTCCCGACGCGAACAGCCCCATGCGAACGATCCCCTCTTCCTCGGCGGCGTGCTGGCGCAGATCGGCGACATGCGCGTCGCGCGCGCGCAGGTTTCGCGTGATCCGGGTGATGAACAGCACCAGCAGGCTGGCCACCATGACAAAGGCGATCCACCGCCCGATCGCGAAGAGATCGGCGATCTCGGCGAACAGCCCGCTCGGTATCTCCAGCGGGAGATAGCGCACGCTGAGCAACGCGTAGCTGAGCACCGTCGCCACGACGAGCAACGCGGCGGATGCGGGCGGCAACAGGATCGCGCCTAGCACGACCTGCAACAGATAGAGCGAGATGAACGGATTGGTCGCGCCGCCGCTGAAATAGAGCTGCAGGGTGAGCGCCGCCATGTCGAGCAGCAGCGCCAGCATGACCTCGGCATCGTGAACGCGGTGGCGCGGCACCGCCATGGTGGCGAGCAGGTTCGCCAGCCCCAGGAGCAATGCGACTCCCAGCATCTCGACGAGCGGCAGCGGCACGCCCAGGCCGAAATCGACCAGCAGGATCGCGATGGTCTGCCCCGCAACCGCTATCCAGCGGAGCTGGATGAGCTGGCGCATGTTCGCCGCCGCCGCCGTCTCGGCGGACAGCACGTCCGGGCCCGTGCGGGTCAGCGCGAGGAGGGGCGCGTCCATCAAGCGCGCTTTGGCTTGCGCAGGACCAGGACCAGCCCGGCCACGCTCAACGCTGCAAGCGCGAACCAGGTGAGCGCATAGACGAGATGATTGTTGCGGAAGCTGACCACGGTATGGCCCCCTAGCGGATAGCCGCCGGGGTTGGGAGTGGCGTCTGCATCGATGAAGAAGGGAGCGACCGGGCCCAGCCCGAGCGCTGCGGCGATGGCGTTCACATCGCGTGAGAACCATCGGTTCGCGCCCGGATCGTTGCTGCGCAGAAACCCGCCTTTCGGCTCGGATGCGCGGAGCAGGCCGGTAACGGTCGTCTGGGTTCCGGGCTCGCACCAGCGCGGCTGCCTGGCGGAGGGGACGAAGCCTCGATTGACCAGCACGGTCCCTTCGGCGGTGCGCAGCGGGGTCATCACCCAGAAGCCCTCGCCTAGCTCGGTAACCGCCTTGGCAAGGGCCTCGCGGTCACACAGATAGGCACCGCGTAGCCGGACCTTGCGATATTCGGCGTACTGCTGCCAGTCCGCCGCGGGCGGGGCCTTCAGCCCCGCATCGACGCGAGCGATCAGGTCGAGCTTCCATGCTCGCCGCTCGATCTGCCACACGCCCAGCGCGGTGAAGCCCAGCGCGGCGATCAGCGCGAAGACGGCGAGCAGCGTCCGCTTCATGTCAGGAAGCGATCATCTCCGGCGTCGGCATCATGTTGCCGTCGATATGGTACATGATCCACAGCGAGCCCGCGATCACGATCAGCACCATCACTGCGGTGAACACAAAGGCCATCAGCGTCCAGCCGCTCTCCGAACGCGTGTTGACGTGGAGGAAGCACACGGTGTGGACCAGGATCTGCACCACTGCAAAGGCGACGATGATGGCGGCCGTGACCTGCGGCGCCATCGCGCCGGTCATCACCATCCAGAACGGGATGGCGGTGAGCACGACCGACAGGAGGAAGCCGATCAGATAGGCGCGCAGCGAACCATGGGGGGCGGTTTCGTGGGAAGCGCTCATCACAGGACTCCGAGCAGATAGACAAAGGTGAACACGCCGATCCAGACGATGTCGAGGAAGTGCCAGAACATGCTCAGGCACATCAGCCTGCGCTGGTTCTCGGGGTGCAGCCCGCGCTGGCCGAGCTGGAACAGCATCACCACCAGCCAGATGATCCCGAAGGTGACGTGCAGCCCGTGCGTGGCGACCAGGGTGAAGAAGGCCGACAGATAGGCGCTGGTCTGCGGCGTCGCGCCCTCATGCACCAGCACGCTGAACTCATAGAGCTCGATGCCGACAAAGCCCGCGCCCAGCAGCCCGGTTACCACCAGCCACAGCCGCACGCCGTTCAGCTTGCCCTGCTGCATCGCCATCATCGCGAAGCCATAGGTGATCGACGAGATCAGCAGCAGCGCGGTGTTCACCGCGACCAGCGGCAGCTCGAAGATCTCGCGCGGGGTCGGTCCGCCGGCGAAGGAGGAACTCAGCACGCCATAGGTGGCGAACAGCGTCGCGAAGATGAGCGCGTCGCTCATCAGGTAGATCCAGAAGCCCAGCATCGTGCTGCCGCCGGGCTCGTGATGCTCTTCCTCAAGGACGTAGAAGGCCGGCTTCTCGGTCATGGTCGTCATGGTTACGCTCCCGCCGCGAGCAGCTTGGTGCGCGCGTCTTCCTGGGCAGCGACTTCCTCCGCGGGGATGTGATAGTCGCGATTGTAATCAAAGGTGTGCCAGATGCTGTAGATCAGCAGGGCGACGGCGGAGAGCGCCGCGAGCCACCACATGTACCACACCATCGCAAAGCCCAGCACGGTGGCCAGCGCCGAGAGGATCACACCCGCGCCGGTGTTGCGCGGCATGTGGATCGGCACATAGCCCTTTACCGGACGTTCGGCGCCGCGATCCTTCATGTCGTACCATGCGTCGAGATCATGGACCTGCGGCGTGAACGCGAAGTTGTAGTTGGGCGGCGGCGACGAGGTGGACCATTCCAGCGTGCGCCCGTCCCAGGGATCGCCGGTCGTGTCGCGCAGCTTCTCGCGATTCTTAATGCTCACGGCGATCTGGATGACGAAGGCGAGGATGCCGATCAGGATGATCACCGCGCCGATCGCCGCGATCACGAACCAGATCTGCAGGTTCGGATCGTCGAAGTGGCGCACGCGACGCGTCGTGCCCATCAGCCCGACGATATAGATCGGCGTCCATGCGACCCAGTAGCCGATCACCCAGCCCCAGAAGGTCACCTTGCCCCAGAAGCGGTCGAGCCGGAAGCCAAAGGCCTTGGGGAACCAGTAATCCATGCCGGCGAACAGGCCGAACACGACGCCGCCGATGATCACGTTGTGGAAGTGCGCCACCAGGAACAGCGAGTTGTGCAGCACGAAGTCCGCCGGGGGCACCGCGAGCAGCACGCCGGTCATCCCGCCCACCACGAAGGTGATCATGAAGGCGACGACCCACATCATCGGCAGCTCGAAACGGATCTGCCCGCGATACATCGTGAACAGCCAGTTGAAGATTTTCGCGCCCGTCGGGATCGAGATCACCATGGTGGCGATGCCGAAGAACGAGTTGACGCTCGCGCCCGAACCCATGGTGAAGAAGTGGTGCAGCCAGACGAGATAGCTCAGGATCGTGATGACGACCGTCGCATAGACCATCGACGAATAGCCGAAGAGTCGCTTGCCGGTGAAGGTCGACGTGATCTCGCTATAGATGCCGAAGATCGGCAGGATCAGCACGTACACCTCCGGGTGGCCCCAGATCCAAACCAGGTTCCAATACATCATCGGGTTGCCGCCGAGATCATTGGTGAAGAAGTTGAAACCCAGATAGCGATCGAGCATCAGCAGCGCGAAGGCGGCGGTGAGCACCGGGAAGATCGCGATGACCAGCACGTTCGAGCAGAGCGCGGTCCAGCAGAAGACCGGCATCTTCATCATCGTCATGCCGGGCGCGCGCATCTTGATTATCGTGGTGACCATGTTGACGGCGCTCAGCGTGGTGCCGATGCCCGCTATCTGCAGCGCCCATAGATAGTAATCCGGCCCTGTATCCGGGCTGTTCTCGATGTTGGTGACCGGCACGTAGTTGAGCCAGCCCCCGCGCGAGAATTCGCCGACGAACAGCGAGATCATCACCAGGATCGCGCCCGCTGCGGTCAGCCAGAAGCTGAGGTTGTTGAGGAACGGAAAGGCTACGTCGCGCGCGCCGATCTGGAGCGGCATCACATAGTTGATGATGCCCACCACCAGCGGGATCGCGACGAAGAAGATCATGATCGTCCCGTGCGCGGAGAAGATCTGATCGTAGTGATGGGCGTTTAGGTAGCCCTCATTCCCGCCAAACGCCATCGCCTGCTGGAGCCGCATCATCACCGCGTCGGCAAAGCCGCGCAGCAGCATGATGATGCCCAGGATCATGTACATGATCCCGATCTTCTTGTGATCGACGGTGGTGAACCATTCGGTCCACAGGAATCCCCACAGCTTGTACTTGGTGACGAGCGCGAGGATGCCGACGCCGAGCACGACGACGACGGCGAAGGTCACGAGCAGAATGGGCTCGTGGACCGGAAAGGACTCAAGGGTCAGGCGACCGAAAATGGTGCGCGCCAGCGATTCGGTGAACATTTAACGCTCCTGGTGCGAATGCGGTGCGGGGCTGGGCTGCGCGCCCGGCGGCGGGGTCAGGCTTTCGCCTGCGCCCTTTTCCGTGGGCTGCTTGAACAGTGCGCCGTCGGGCTTGGCGGTCTGCGGCACGCTGCCGTGGCTGCCGTGCATGCCGGTCCCGCACGGGGTGCCGGGGCGGACGCAGCGCTGGAACACCCGCGCGAACAGCGTCTTGTCGACGCCGCCGAAATACATGGCCGGCACCTTCTCGGTGGGCTTTTCCAGCTCGAGGAATTGCGCCGTGTCGAGCGCGGGGCCGCTGGCCTTCACGCGCCCGACCCAATTGTCGAAGCCCGCGTCATCGACGCCGTAGAGCTTGAAGCGCATGTCGGAGAAGCCCGCGCCGCTATAATTGGCGGAAAGCCCCTCGAACGTGCCGGGCCGGTTCAGCACCGCGTGCAGCGTCGATCGCATGCCGGGCATGGTGTAGATCATCCCCGCCAGCGTCGGCGCGTAGAAGGTGTTCATCATGTTGGTCGATGTCAGGTCGAACCGCACCGGCCGGTTCACCGGAAGCGCCAGTTCGTTGACCGTGGCGACGCCCTGTTCGGGGTAGATGAACAGCCATTTCCAGTCGAGCGAGACGACCTGGACGGTGAGCGGCTTCACATTGGGATCGACCGGCTTGCCCGCCGCGATACGGTTCACCGGTCGGAACGGATCGAGCAGGTGCGTGCTCCACCAGGTAAGCGCGCCAAGACAGATGATGATCAGCAGCGGCGCGGACCAGATGACCAACTCAAGCGAAGTTGAATGGTCGAAATGGGGATCGTAGGTGGCGCCGTTGCCCTTGCGATAACGCCAGGCAAACACGACGATCAGCACGATCACCGGCACGATGATCAGCAACATCAGCGCAGTCGAGATATAGATGATGTCGCGTTGCTGGAGCGCGATGTCGCCCGCAGGGTTTAGCACCTCGTTGTTACACGAGCTGAGCAAGGTAGCAGCCGCAAGCAGGGCCGCCGCCGGAAGGCGCCGCCATTTCTTCAGGGGCGTAGATGTTGCACGCATGCCATCCGCCTATCCCGGCGCTTCCTACGCCGACATTGGACATTTTGTCCTATCCCACCGATGCTCTTTTCTGGTGCAAGGGGAGGAATAACGCAATAATATACGCATAGGCCGCCGGAGCTAGACCCGCATGAGTGCACCGATCGCCGCGTCGAATTCGACGCAAAAGGCCAATTCTACGCAGCTGGAGCGCGATGCCCGCGTCGTGAATGCGCGCGAGCACAAGATCGCCCCCGGTGAGATCGCGATCGGCGTGATCGTCGGGCGGACGAGCGAGTTCTTCGACTTTTTCGTCTATGCGATCGCGTCGGTGCTGGTGTTCCCGTCGCTGATCTTCCCGTTCGTCGATCCGGTGACCGGCACGCTTTATTCCTTCGCGCTGTTCGCGCTCGCCTTCATCGCGCGCCCGCTCGGCTCGGCGATCTTCATGTGGATCGATCGCAATCACGGCCGCGGGGTGAAGCTCACCATCGCGCTCTTCCTGCTTGGCGGGTCGACCATGGCGATGGCCTTCCTGCCCAGCTATGCCAATGCCGGCCTCGCCGCCGCCTGGATGCTCGCCGCGCTGCGCGTGGGGCAGGGCGTCGCGCTTGGCGGCGCGTGGGACGGGCTGCCCTCGCTCCTGTCGCTCAACGCGCCGCAGAATCGCCGCGGCTGGTATGCGATGATCCCGCAACTGGGAGCACCGCTCGGCCTGATCGTCGCGGCCGGGCTGTTCGCATTCTTCGTATCGACGCTGTCGAGCGAGGATTTCCTGTCCTGGGGCTGGCGCTATCCCTTCTTCGTCGCCTTCGCGATCAACGTGGTCGCCCTGTTCGCGCGGCTGCGGCTTGTCGCCACGCCCGAATTCCAGCGCCTGTTCGAAAGCCGCGAGCTTCAGCCCGCGCCCTTCTGGGAAACGGTGCGCGTCGAATGGCGGACGATCGCGCTCGGCTCGTTCGCGCCGCTCGCCAGCTTCGCGCTCTTCCACCTGGTCACGGTTTTCCCGCTCTCCTGGGTGATCCTCTACACCGGCGAAAGTGCCGAACGCTTCCTGGTGATCGAGATCATTGGTGCCGCAGTCTGCGTCCTTGCGATGCTGGCCTCGGGCTTCATCGCCGATCGCGTGGGCCGTCGCGCGGTGCTCGGCGTCTCGGCGGGGCTGATCGCAGCCTATAGCGGCTTCGCGCCACAGCTTCTGGGCGCGGGCGGCTTTGGCGAGACGGTCTATATGCTGGCCGGCTTCGTGCTGCTCGGCCTGGCGTTCGGCCAGTCTTCGGGTGCTGTGAATTCCAGCTTCTCCAGCGAGCGCCGCTATACCGGTGCCGCGACCACGGCGAACCTTTCCTGGCTGATCGGCGCTGGCTTCGCCCCGCTGGTCGCGCTGGCGCTGGCGAGCAATTTCGGGCTCTGGTCGGTCGGCATCTATCTTCTGTCGGGCGCGCTCTGCACGCTCGCCGCGCTGGCGATCAACAGCGAATGGGCGCGTCCGAACGCCTGATCCCCGCTAGCTGCTGAAACGCAAGGGAGGCCCGCCGCGCAACCGGCGGGCCTTTCGCGTACTTGACGATAGTGTATTGGTGAAGTACCACACCATTACAGTGTGAGCGCTGGGGGCGATTTCACTGAAATATCAGCAATGGCTCATGCCGCTCATCGTGGCGCGGGACAGGGCCGGTCCATCAGTCACCAAAGGCAGTCACAATGAAATCCCGCTTCCAGCTCTCCGCATCGCTGATCGTTCTCGCAGTGTGCGTCCCGGCAATCGCGCAGGCGCAGGACAAGCCCGCGCCCGACAAGTCGAACGAAGTGGTGGTCACCGGCAAGACCGCCGAAGTCCGCACCGCGCCCGATCGGATGAGCTTCAACATCGCCAATGATCTCCAGGCGCAGAACGGTACCGTCGCCGATGCGCTACGCGCCGTGCCCGGCGTCGAAGTCGATCTGGAAGGGCGGGTCAGCCTGCGCGGCGATCCGGGCGTGAAGATCCTCGTCGATGGCCGCCCCTCGGCCATGATGAACGGGGATTCGCGCGCCACCGTGCTGCAATCCATGCCGGCGAACCAGATCGAGCGGGTCGAGGTCATCACCAATCCCTCGGCCGCGATGAGCCCGGAAGGATCGGGCGGCGTCATCAACCTCGTCACCAAGCAGGCGCGGCCCGGCGCGCGATCGGGCACGATCCGCCCGACCCTGGCCAGCCGCGAGAGCGCGGGGCTCAACGTAAACGGAGTCCTGTCAAAGCCCGGCCTCACGCTCACCGGCGACGCCGGATATCGCAGGCTGCACACCGAGCAGGGCAGCAACCAGCAGCGCTCGCGCTTCGATGTGCTCTCGAACGGCTTTATCGACAGCCGTCAGGAATCGCTGGCGCGCAACACCATCAGCTTCGCCAATGCCCGCTTCGGCGCCGATTACGATCTGGACAAGAAGAACCGGCTGAGCACCGAGCTCGGCTATCGCGACGGCCGGGCCGAGGCCAGGCGCGTGGACAATTTCACCAGCCCGTCCTCGGCTTATGTCCGCCGTTCGGATAGCAGGATGAGCAACAGCAGCGGATCCGGGCGCGCTTCGTGGCGCCACACGATCGGCCAGGATCACGAACTGGTCGCCGACCTCGAGATCGATCGCATGAAGATGAAGCGCGAGATCGATGCGGTCACCACGCCCAGCCTGGGCGGCGGTGCTCCCGGCTATGAGCGGATCGGCAATGTCGCCGTCCGGCGCGATTACGAAGCGAAGCTCGATTACAAGCGGCCGATGGGCGAGGGGCAGTCGCTGAACATCGGCTATCAATATGATCTCTCGCAGAACGATTTCCGCGCCACCGGTCTGCGCGGCGCAAGCTGGGCCGCGCTGGCGCCGATCGCCGGGCTCAACAATCGCTTCAAGTTCGATCAAGCGATCCACGCGGTCTACGGCACGTTCAAGTTCGATCTGGGCAAGTTCGAGCTTCAGCCGGGACTTCGCCTGGAGCAGGTCGATTATGAAGTGGATACGGTGAGCGACGGCTATTTCCGCGCCTATCCCACGCTCCATGCGGGCTATGAGATTTCGGCGAAGCAGAAGCTGCGCGGCAGCTATAGCCGTCGCATCCAGCGGCCTTCGGCGCAGGATTTCTATCCCTATCCTCTCTATGTCGATCCGCAGAACCTGCGGCAGGGCAATTCCGCGTTGCGGCCCGAGACGACGGACTCGTTCGAGCTTGGCTGGCAGATGCGCGACGGCGGCACCTTTTATGCGCTGACCGGCTTCTATCGCAAATCGAGCGACGGGGTCACCGATGTCGTCACCGATCTGGGCGGCGGCGTGTTCCTCACCAGCCGGGCCAATCTCGCGACCAGCCAGCGCGCCGGCGGCGAACTGATCGCCAATGGCAAGCTCAGCAAGACGCTCAGCTACAATGCCTCGGCGACCCTTTACTGGAACGAGATCCATCCGCGCACCGCGGGCATCGCGGCGCGCCGCTCGGGCACCAGCGGCACGGTCCGCGCCAATCTGAGCTGGCAGCCGACGCCCAAGGACTTTTTCCAGTTGAACGCCACCTATTCGGGCCGCCAGCTCGTCGCGCAGGGCTATCGCGAGTCCGCGGGCGTGCTCAATCTCGGCTATCGCCGCAAGTTCGACGAGCGCTTCAGCCTGGTGCTGACCGCGCAGAACGTGCTCGACACCGCCAAGCAGGTGACCGTGATCCGCACGCCGCTGATCCGCGACAGGATCGAGCAGCGCGGCCCGGGCCGCCTTTTCCTGCTGAGCGCGACCTATAATTTCGGCAATCCGGGCGGCCGCAAGCAGCGCGAGCCGGGCTTCGAATTCGATTCGGGCGCAGGGGCCGCAGGCCAGTGACGCCGGGGCTTTAGTCGAGCACCGCCGCGACGAGCTGGTTGAAGGCATCCGCGCGGTGGCTCATCGCGTGCTTGGCCTCGGGGTCCATCTCGCCGAACGTCTCTGCATGGCCGTTGGGCAGGAACATCGGGTCATAGCCGAAGCCGTGTTCCCCACGCGGAGGCCATACCAAGGTGCCGTCCACGCGCCCTTCGAACCATTCGACATGGCCGTCGGGCCAGGCCAGCGCGAGCGCGCAGATGAAGTGGGCGTCGCGCCCCGTTTCGGGCGGCAGCGCGGCCATCTTGTCCTCGATCAGCCGCATCGCAACGCCGAAATCCTTGCTCTCGCCCGCCCAGCGCGCCGAGAAGATGCCCGGATCGCCGCCCAGCGCATCGACGCACAGGCCGCTATCGTCGGCCAGCGCGGGCAGGCCGGATAGATCGGCGGCCTGCAGCGCCTTGAGCTCGGCGTTGGCGACGAAGGTAGTGCCGGTCTCATCCGGCTCGGGCAGGTCGAGTTCCGCCGCTGAAACCGGCTCGATCCCGAACGGCCCCAGCAGCGCGCGGATCTCGCGCACCTTGCCCGCATTGTGGCTGGCGATCACCAGCCTGCCGGGGGCAAGCTTGCGGATCGCCTGAGGGGCGTCCCCGCCAATACCTTCGTCGGGTCCGTTCATTGCACGGCTTTCAGCTGGGCCTCGAAGATCCGGCCGCAGCCGATACGGGCGAGGCGGAGCAGGCGGAGCAGCCCTTCCTCGTCATAGGTCGCGCCCTCCGCTGTCGCCTGCGCCTCGGCGATCTGGCCGTTGGAGAGCAAAACGAAATTGGCGTCTGCGTCCGCGTTCGAATCCTCGTCATAATCCAAGTCGAGCACAGGAGTGCCCTGATAGATGCCGCACGAGACCGCAGCGACCTGATGCTGGATCGGATCCACCGTCAGCGCGCCCGACTTGAGCAGGCCGTTGACCGCAAGCCGCAGCGCCACCCATGCGCCGCTGATCGCCGCCGTGCGCGTGCCGCCATCGGCCTGGAGCACGTCGCAATCGAGCGTGATCTGGCGCTCGCCGAGCAGCTTGAGGTCGGTGACTGCGCGCAGCGAGCGCCCGATCAGCCGCTGGATCTCCTGCGTGCGGCCCGATTGCTTGCCCTTGGCCGCCTCGCGGCTGCCGCGCGTGTGGGTGGCGCGGGGCAGCATGCCATATTCGGCGGTAACCCAGCCTTCGCCCTTGCCGCGCAGCCATGGCGGGATCCGCTCCTCGATGCTCGCGGTCACCAGCACGCGCGTGTCGCCAAAGCCGATCAGCACCGATCCTTCGGCATGACGCGTGAAATGGGGCTCGATGCTGATGCTGCGCATTTCGTCGGGGGCGCGGCCGGATGGGCGCATCGGTTCATTCTCCTGTAAACTAGATGCCGCCACGTAGACGCGAACGGTGGAACGCGCCAGTGTTGCGGCGGGTCCGCTGTAGGAGACGGAAGATGCGGCATTGGGTGGCGTTGGGCGCGGCGGCGCTGGTTCTGGCGGGGTGCGCACGCGATGGTCGCCCCGATCTTCCCGATGCGCCGGTCGCGATCGAGGGCGATTCGATCCGCTACGAAACCGGCCCCTGCTTCGGCGTATGCCCGGTCTATGTCGTCACGCTCCGCCCGGACGGCACCGGCATTTTCGAAGGCAAGCGCTTCACCGCGGCCACCGGCACCCGCGAGTTCAAGCTCAGCCGCTCCGAATACGAAGCCTTCGCCGCCAAGCTCGCGCCCTATCGCCCCAAAAGCGGTACGGCGCGCTACACGCCCGACAACAAGGCGCTCTGCCGCTCGGCGGCGACCGACCTGCCCAGCGCCGACATCACCTGGACCCGCGCGATCGGCGACAGCCAGTCGCTCGCTTTCTATTTCGGCTGCGACATGGACGATAATCAGGACATGGCCGAAGCGATCGGCAGCGCGCCCGAAACCGTCCGCGCGCTCGAAGCGCTGATCGGCGAGCGGCCCTGAGGGGAGGCTATGGACTTTGTAAAAGCGGTCGGTCGGCTCACGACCCCTTTTCGTCATCCCCGCTTTCGCGGGGATGACGTGGATTACTTGGCGCAAACAGATAATCGCCGACTTGTTCCGGGGTCCACCAAGCTGCGAGTGTTTAGGCCGGAGTCTCTTGTCCATCGAGTGCCGCCAGGTGGATCCCGGAAAAGGTCCGGGATGACGGGTGCGGACGTGGGGAATGACGGCTTCCCGCCCATAGTCGGTCGTTCGCCGGCACGCCCAACGCCGTTGCTGTGGGTTCACAGTCTGGCCGCCCCGAACGAGAGGCGAGGGGACAATGATTTGACCCCGCGTGTGCTTGGCGCACGGCCGAGACTCGCTACATAGGACCCAATGATCACACCCCCCATCCACGAACTGACCGATCGCGCGCGCGACGTGTTCCGGATCGTGGTGGATTCCTATCTGGATACCGGCGCGCCGGTGGGATCGCGGACGATCTCGAAGATTTCCGCGCTCAATCTCTCGCCCGCCTCGATCCGCAACGTGATGCAGGACCTCGAGGAGCTTGGCCTGCTCGCCGCGCCGCATACCAGCGCCGGGCGCATGCCCACCGAAATCGGGCTCCGCCTGTTCGTCGACGGCATGATGCAGGCCAGTGCCCCTTCCGCCGAGGAGCGCGCCGCGATCGAGATGCGCGCGGGGCAGGCCGGACCGGTCGAGGATGCCCTTGCCGGCACCACCGCCGCCCTCTCCGGCCTGTCCGCCTGTGCGGGGCTTGTGCTGGTGCCCAAGGCAGAGCCGGTGCTCCGCCAGTTCAGCTTCGTGCCGCTCAGCCATGATCGCGCGCTCGCCGTGCTTGTCGGCGAAGACGGCTCGGTCGAGAATCGCGTTGTCGAGCTGCCCGGCGGCATGGACGTCGCGGCGCTCCAACAGGCGAGCAACTACCTGACCGCGATGCTCGGCGGGGTGACGCTCAGCGAGGCCCAGCGCCGTATCGCCCATGATCTCAAGGCGCAGCGTGCCGCGCTCGACAGCGCCGCCGCCGCTCTGGTCGAGCGCGGGCTTGCGGTGTGGAGCGAGGATGGCGGCCGCCGCCCGGTGCTGATCGTGCGCGGCCAGGCGCGGCTGATCGACGCCACCGCCGCCGAGGATCTCGATCGCGTCCGCCAGCTGCTCGACGAGCTTGAGGGCAAGGAGGAGATCGCCCGCCTGCTCGACAGCGCCAGCGAAGGCGAGGCGACGCGCATTTTCATCGGATCGGAGAACAAGCTCTTCGCCCTTTCCGGCTCGTCGGTGATCGCCAAGCCGGTGCGCGCGCTCGATGGTCGCGTGGTCGGCGTGGTGGGCGTGATCGGCCCGACCCGGTTGAATTATGCGCGCGTAGTGCCAATGGTGGATTTCACGGCGGCCACTTTGGCCCGGTTACTTGCTTGAACAAGAAGAGATATGGCGAAAGACAAGAAGATGGACACCACCGAGGCTCACGAACCGCAGGACGAGGCGCTCGACCTGCGTGAGGAAACTGCCGAGGCTGCGCCCGAAGTCGCGGAGCATGACCGGCTGAGCGAATTGGAGGCCGAGCTGGCCGAGGCCAAGGCTGCGGTTCTCTACGCCCAGGCCGAGACTCAGAATGTCCGCCGCCGCTTCGAGAAGGAAGCGCAGGACGCCAAGACCTATGCCGCAACCGCCTTTGCGCGCGACGTGCTCTCGGTAGCCGACAATCTCTCGCGTGCGCTTTCCGCCTTTCCCGCCGAGCTGCGCGAGGACGAAAAGCTCAAGGGGCTGGTCACCGGTATCGAGGCGACGGGCCGCGAGCTCGATTCGGTGTTCGCGCGCCACGGCATCTCGAAGATCGTGGCGATGGGCGAAGCGCTCGATCCCAACCGGCATCAGGCGATGATGGAGGTGCCCTCGGCCGATGCGGAGCCGGGCACGATCGTCCAGGAAATCCAGTCGGGCTACATGATCAAGGATCGCCTGCTGCGCCCCGCGCTGGTGGGCGTGGCGAAGAAGCCGGACTGAATTTGCGCGCGCAGTCGGCCTTGGGCGATCGGGGCCGGTTGCGTTTCCTGAAAGGCGTGCACTCAGCGATCTGGGCGCTTTTCGCTGGCTGTGTCCTGGCCATACCGGTCATGGCGTGGATCGGCGATTTCCGGGCGGCGTTCATGCTCATTGCCGTCGTCGCAGTGGAATGCGCCGTCCTCGCGCTCAATGGCGGGGAGTGCCCGTTGCAGCGCGTTGCGGCGCGCTACACTTCGGATCGTCGGCCCAATTTCGATATCTACCTGCCGCAATGGCTCGCGGGCCGCACCAAGATCATCTTTGGGCCGCTATACGCTTTCGGGCTGATCGCGACGCTGGCGCTCTGGTGGATGCGCGGTTGAGCAACGTCCGGGGTGACTAGCCGCCGGTTCAGCCTTATTCGCTTGCTATGTCCTCCCGCTTCGATTCCGTCCCGAACCGCCGCGCGCTGATCGATCGCCGCGGCGTGGCCGAAAAGCTCGCGATGCTGGAGGCGAAGGACGAGGCGGCGCTGCGCCAGGCGGCCACCGCCGAGTTGCGCCTCGCGCTAGATGCCGGCCGGGCCGAGATTGCGCGCCGCATCGCCGAGCATCCCTCGCGCGGGCTCGAAGCGGCGGCGGCGGGCGCGTTCCTGATCGATCAGCTCCTCCGCCTGCTCTGGGATTTCACCGTCGAGCGGCTGCACCGCAATTCGAATCCCAGCGCGGCCGAGCGCATGACGCTCGTCGCGGTCGGCGGCTATGGGCGCGGCGAGATGGCCCCGCATTCGGACATCGACATCGCCTTCCTCACGCCGTGGAAGGTCACCGGCTGGAGCGAGCAGGTGATCGAATCCATGCTCTATTCGCTATGGGACATGCAGCTCAAGGTCGGCCATTCGTCGCGCTCGCTCGACGAGATGGTGCGCCAGGCCAAGGCCGACGTCACCGTCCGCACGGCACTGCTGGAGGCGCGCTATGTCTGGGGCGATACCGGCCTGTATGACGAGGCCGCGCGCCGCTTCAAGGCGGAGGTCCAGCACGACACCGCCCGCGCCTTCATCGCCGAAAAGCTGGCCGAGCGCGAGGCGCGGCACAAGCGCATGGGCGACAGCCGCTATGTGGTGGAACCCAATATCAAGGAGGGGAAGGGCGGCCTTCGCGATCTCCACACGCTCTTCTGGATCGGCAAATACGCCTATAATGTCCGCGAGCCTTCCGAGCTGGTCGAGGCAGGGCTGCTTTCCGCGCACGAATTCCGTCAGTTCCGCCGTGCAGAGAATTTCCTCTGGGCGGTGCGCAACCAGCTCCATCTGATCACCGACCGGCCCGAGGATCGCCTGACCTTCGACGTCCAGCGCGAGCTTGCCGAGCGGATGCGCTATTCGGATCGGCCGGGGAAGTCGAAGGTGGAGCGCTTCATGCACTTCTACTTTCTCCAGGCGAAGATGGTCGGCGACCTCACCGGCGTCTTCCTTGCGCATCTCGATGAGAAGTTCGCCGCGCGTGGTTCGCGCTTCGGCTTCACCTCGCTGTTCCGCAGCCCGCGCAAGCTCAACGGCTTCAGCCTCGATCGCGGGCGGCTGGCGATCCCGCGCGACAATTTCTTCGCGGAAAATCCCGTCCGGCTGATCGAATTGTTCCAGCTCGCCGATCTGCACGGGCTGGAGATTCATCCACTCGCGATGCGCGCCGCTGCGCGCGACGCACGGCTGGTCGATGGCGTCCGCACCGATCCGCGCGCCAACGCGCTCTTCCTTGATGTGTTGACCAGCCCGCGCGATCCCGAAACCGTGCTGCGCTGGATGAACGAGAGCGGGGTGTTCGGCCGCTTCGTGCCCGAATTCGGTCGCGTCGTCGCGCAGATGCAGTTCGATATGTACCACCATTATACGGTGGACGAGCATTCGATCCGCGCGATCGGGCTGCTCAGCCAGATCGAGAAGGGCGAGCTCAAGGAAGATCATCCGCTCGCCAGCGGCATCTTCCAGCAGGTCGTCAGCCGCCGGGTGCTCTATTGCGCGGTGCTGCTGCATGACATCGCCAAGGGGCGCGGCGGCGATCATTCGGTGCTGGGTGCTGAGGTGGCCGAACGGCTCTGTCCGCGCCTGGGGCTCACCCCTGCGGAGACCGAAAATGTCGCCTGGCTGGTGCGCTGGCATCTGCTGATGTCGGCCACGGCGTTCAAGCGCGACCTTTCCGATTTCAAGACGATCCTCGATTTCGCCGAGCATGTGCAGAGCCCGGAGCGGCTGCGCCTGCTGCTGATCCTCACCATCGTCGATATCCGCGCGGTCGGCCCCGGCGTGTGGAACGGCTGGAAGCGCCAGTTGCTCGGCAATCTGTTCGAAGCCGCAGAGGAAGTGCTGCGCCTCGGCCACAAGCAAAAGGGCCGCAGCGAGCGCGTGGCCGCCAAGCAGGAAGCGCTCGCCGGCATACTCGGCTGGAACGCCAGGCGCATGGACGCGCTCAAGAAGCGACTGACCGAATCCTATTGGATCGCTGAGCCGCTCGACGTGCTCGAACGCAACGCCCGCCAGATCGATGCCGCCGTGGATGCGCAATTGTCGGTGGAAGCACAGGTCTATCCCGAACGCGGCGCGACGCTGGTCACGGTCTATGCCTCGGATCATCCGGGGCTGTTCTATCGGATCGCGGGCGCGATCCATGTCGCCGGCGGCAACATCATCGATGCGCGCATCCACACCACCCGCGATGGCATGGCGCTCGATAATTTCCTCGTTCAGGACCCGCTCGGCCGCCCCTTCGATGGCGACGAGCAGCTCCAGCGGATCAAGATGAGCATCGCCGATGCGCTGGCCAACCGCGCCAAGCTGTCCGAACGGCTCAAGAGCCGCCCGCTGCCGCGCCTTCGCGCCGATGCGTTCAATATCGAGCCCAATGTGCTGATCGACAACAAGGCATCGAACCGCTTCACCGTGATCGAGGTCAATGCGCGCGACCGGCCTGCTTTGCTCTTCCATCTGGCGCAGGCATTGTTCCAGTCAAAGGTCACGATCCATTCGGCGCATGTCGCCACCTATGGCGAGCGCGCCGTCGATACCTTCTATCTCACCGATCTGTTGGGCGATAAGATCGAGAGCGCTGCCCGGCTGAAGACGATCGAGCGAAGGCTGCTCGATGCGGCTTCGGGGGATGGGAGCGTGGCGCAGGCGGCTTGAAGGAGACGGACGATGCCGGTGATCGGAATGGGTGGCCTCTTCTTCCGCGCGAAGGACCCTGACGCGCTGAACGCCTGGTATCGCGAGCATCTGAACGTCGGCGGCGGCTGCGACGGCACCGGTGAGGGGGTGGTCAACCAATGGGTCTGGACCACCGCCGGCGGCCCGATGGTCTTCGCCCCCTTCAAGGCCGACACCGATTATTTCGCTGCGGACAAGCAGCATATGATCAATCTGCGGGTGACCGATCTCGACAGCCTGCTCGATCAATTGAACGCGGCGGGGATCGAGATCACCGTCAAGGACGAGTGGAACTCTCCGGAGACGGGGCAATTCGCCCGGATCCACGATCCCGAAGGCAACCCGATCGAGCTGTGGGAGCCGCCGGCCGCAGCCTGACGCGCTCCTCGCGCGCGTGGCGGTGACCAAAGGCGGCCACCCCATTATATAGCCGTCATCCCCGCGAAAGCGGGGACCCAGAGCCCAAAGCGCATCGCTCGCATCGCCGGTTCCCGCTTGCGCGGGGACGGCGCAAAGCCCCGAAGTCGGCCCTCGAGCCGGCCCGACACAAGTCAGCCCACCAGGTGATAGGCGTTCCTCGCGGTCTTCTTCCCCTTGCAGCCGCCTTCGTAGAAGAACAGCAGATCGGTTCCGAGATGCCGCGTTTTCTCCTCGACGGAAGGCGCCACCTTGACCGGCTTGGCCTTCAGCATCGCCTTGGCATCTTCCTGCATCTGCTTGCAGTTGATCTTGGCGTCCCTTGAGGACCAGATCGTATCCGGGTTCGCGCCGCCAAGCTCGTCGACATAGCCGCAGGCGGTGATCAGCGATCGCGCCCAGGTTGGGAGCACATAGCCCTGTCCACCGGTGCTGTCCCGCGTGACGCCTTTGCAGAGTTCCTTCACGCGCTGGCGGCGGCCTTCCGATGCTTCGCCCGTTTCCCAACCTTGGTGGATCGCCAGCAGGATGCCGTCGACGCGTGCCTCATATTTGGCCCATGCCGATTTTTCGTCGGCATTGGCGGTGGACGCGAATAACAGCGCACCCGTAATCGTCAGCAGCTTTGCGGTCTTACCATGCATTCGATCTCCTCCCCATGGATCGCAACGGTTTGCCGCCCGTATTTCACACGGATCGGCAGATATGGATGCCAACTTCGGCCGGCATTTTCACAATCGAGGGCGTTGGTTCCCGTTCACCTGCTGGCCATCGCCGGTGCGCCTGTCATTCCCCCGAACGGGGGAGGGTGGGGGCGCGTCTTACCCCGCCGCGCTGGCCAATGCCTGCGGCTGAACGAGATGCTTGCAATGTAGGATTTCGCCTGCTTGGGCTAAGCCGGTCGGCCCTGCCGCCTGCTCTTTGAAATCGCTGGTTTGAAGCCCGCTGTCGGGCAGTGCGAACATTGGGACTATTCGCGGCGGCGCACCCGTTCTTGGTGTCACTTTTGTGTAACCTTCCGCTCCGGTTTCGAAAGCGCGCGAATCCAAAAGGGCGGAGCCGCAGCCCCGCCCTTCTATCGTTCAGCGGTGTCGCGCGATCACTTGGGCGAGAGCACCATCAGCATCTGGCGGCCTTCCATGCGCGGATAGCTCTCCACCTTGGCGTCCTCGGCGGTGTCGTCCTGCACGCGCTTGAGCAGCGCCATGCCGAGCTGGCCATGGCTCAGCTCGCGGCCGCGGAAGCGCAGGGTGATCTTCACCTTGTCGCCTTCGCCGATGAACTTGTGCACGGCCTTCATCTTCGTCTCATAATCATGATCGTCGATGTTCGGACGCATTTTGATCTCCTTGATCTCCTGCGTCTTCTGGCTCTTGCGGGCGAGGTTCGCCTTTTTCTGGGCCTCGTACTTGAACTTGCCTACGTCGAGGAACTTGGCGACGGGCGGATCGGCGTTCGGCGACACTTCGACAAGGTCGAGCCCAACTTCCTGCGCCTGCGCAATCGCCTCGCGCGTGTACATCACGCCGAGATTTTCGCCCTCATGATCAATCACGCGGACCTTGGGCGACTGGATGAATTCGTTGAACCGCGGACCATTCATCGGCGGTGGCGCCAGGGGGCGCCGGGTCATGGGAGGACGTATAAGATTTGCTCCTAGGTGATTCCTGTGCGCGATATAGTCATTAGGCGCGCAATTTGAAAGCAGCACCGCGCGGTGCATGCCGAAGATGGATCAGCGGATAGGGGCGGCCCTGCGGATCGGTTTCGCTGCGCCCGATTATTTCGAAGCCACGGGCAAGGTAAAAGGGCAGGGCGTTGTCGGCCTGTTCGCTTGCGTCGACAGTCGCGCCCGGCGCGATCGAAAGCGCGTGATTGAGCAGCAGCGTGCCCACGCCGCGTCCGTGCATGGCGGGATCGACGAACAGCGCGTCGATCATCTCGCCGTCCATGACCAGGAAGCCCTGCACCCCGGCGGCGTCCTCTGCCAGGAACAGCGCCACGTTGGGGAGGAACTGCTCCGCCACCATCGTGTCGATCTCGGCGCGGTCCGCTTCGGTCAGGAAGCCATGCGTCGCATCGACCGCCGCGCGCCAGATCTCCAGCGCGCGGGGCACATCGGCGGGGGTACCGTTCCGGATTCTCACCTGAGATCGGGTGCGGTGGCTTCGGTCACCAGCCGCTCGATCACGGAATCGAGGCTCAGCAACTCCTGGCCCTGCGAACCCAGCGTGCGCACCGCCACCGTGCCTTCGTCCGCCTCGCGCTTGCCGACGACGAGCAGGTACGGAACCTTGGCCAGGCTGTGCTCACGCACCTTGTAGTTGATCTTCTCGTTGCGCAGGTCGCTCTCCACGCGGACGCCCGCCGCCCTGAGCTTGGCCACCACCTCGCGGGCATAATCATCCGCATCCGACACGATCGTCGCTACCACCGCCTGCACCGGGGCGAGCCAGGTGGGGAGCTTGCCTGCGAAATGTTCAATCAGGATGCCGATGAAGCGCTCATAGCTGCCAAAGATGGCTCGATGCAGCATTACGGGGCGGTGGCGCTCGCCATCTTCGCCGACATAGCTGGCGTCGAGACGCTCGGGCAGCACGCGATCCGACTGGATCGTGCCGACCTGCCACGTCCGCCCGATCGCGTCGGTCAGGTGCCATTCGAGCTTGGGCGCGTAGAAGGCACCTTCGCCGGGCAGCTCTTCCCAGCCATATTCGGGCGTGTTGAGCCCGGCCGCAGCCACGGCGTTGCGCAGCTCGTTCTCGGCCTGGTCCCACATCTCCTCGGTCCCGAACCGCTTTTCGGGGCGCAGCGCGAGCTTGATCGAGTAAGTGAAGCCGAACGCCCGATAGACCCGGTCCGCGAGCGCGCAGAAGGCGCGGACCTCGTCGACGATCTGGTCCTCGCGGCAGAAGATGTGGGCGTCGTCCTGCGTGAACTGGCGCACGCGCATCAGCCCGTGCAGCGCGCCATGCGGCTCGTTGCGGTGGCAGCAGCCATTCTCGTAGAAGCGCAAGGGAAGATCGCGATACGACTTGATCCCCTGGCGGAAGATCAGGACGTGCGCCGGGCAGTTCATCGGCTTGAGCGCCATCCACTCGGCCGCGTCCGACACGATCGGGCCTTCGTCGTCGACGTTCGGCACTTCGTCGGGGATGACGAACATGTTCTCGCGATACTTGCCCCAATGGCCGGATTGCTCCCACTGGCGGGCGTCCATCACCTGCGGGGTCTTCACTTCCTTATACCCCGCGCCGTCGATCGCGCGGCGCATATAGGCCTCCAGCTCGCGCCAGATCATATAGCCCTTGGGGTGCCAGAAGACGCTGCCATGCGCTTCCTGCTGGAGGTGGAACAGGTCCATCTCCGCGCCCAGCTTACGGTGGTCGCGCTTGGCGGCTTCCTCGAGCTTGAAGAGATGCTCGTCGAGCTGCTTCTTGTTGAGCCAGCCGGTGCCATAGATGCGCGTCAGCTGCGCATTCTTCTGATCGCCGCGCCAATAGGCACCCGCCACGCGCATCAGCTTGAACGCCTGCGGATCGAGCTTGCCGGTCGAGGCAAGGTGCGGGCCACGGCACATGTCGAGCCAGTCGCTGCCCGACCAATAGACCGTCAGCTCTTCATTCTCGGGAAGCTCGGCGGCCCATTCGGCCTTGAACTTCTCGCCATCGGCGGTCCACTTTTCGATCAATGCTTCGCGCGTCCAGACTTCGCGGCGCAGCGGCTTATCGGCGCGAATGATCTCGCGCATCTTTTCTTCGATGGCCGGCAGATCGTCCATCGAGAAGGGATCGCGATTGGCCGGGGCCATCACGTCATAGTAAAAACCATCATCGGTCGCCGGACCAAAGGTGATCTGCGTGCCCGGCCACAAAGCCTGCACCGCTTCGGCGAGGATATGCGCGAAATCGTGGCGCGCCAGTTCCAGCGCGTCGGCTTCGTTCTTGTTGGTGATGAGCGCCAGCTGGCTATCGCCTTCGAACGGGCGGCCAATGTCGCGCAGCTCGCCATCAACGCGGGCTGCAATCGCCGCTTTGGCAAGGCCCGGACCGATCGCCGCAGCGATGTCCGCCGGGGTAGTCCCCGGGGCTACCTCGCGGACGGAACCGTCGGGCAGCGTAATGCGGAACATCTCGGACACGGGATCGGGGCTTTCTGTTGGGGATTGAAGAGCGGCGCTTATGCCTTCGCTCGTGCAATATAGGCAAGGGCGGCGCGTAGTCATTCCCCGTTCAGCGGCGGCGCAAGATGTATGGCGTGACGAATTGCAGGGGAGTGAGGCAAAGATGACGCAGGATCGATCGATCAGGGTGGCGGCGATGGCCGCAGTTCTGGGACTTTCCGCAATCACCGCCATGCCCGCCGAAGCCGTACCGCAGCGCGCGAAGAAGACAGCGGTTCGAGGGCCGGTGGCCAAGCTTAGCGATTATTCGTGGATCGATCGGGCCGACGCATTGTGGGAAGCGATCGGCGACGCCCCGCCCGATTATAGCTTCCCGTATGAGGGACTGGAGCCATGGGCCTGGCAAACCGCCGACGGGCACCAGATCATGGTGGAGGATGCCGGGGAACAGGGCGGCATCCGCAGCTATTATTTCGCACCGGGCGCGCAGAGCCCGTTCCTTGTCGTCGAGCCGGGGGCGAGCTTTGGCTTTACCGGCACGAAGCTGGCGATGCTCTATGGCCCTGACGGCGGGGTTGTGCCGCGCGCCCAATGGGGTAAGCGGCCCGCGCGCGGCCAGATCCTGTTCGCACGCGCCCGTTTGATCAAGCGCGCGATGGAGCGCGAGCGCTACGGCATCGATCCCTATCTGTGGGTCGAGATGAGCGGGCCGATCCTGTCGTTCCTGGGGCAATGGGATCTGGGGCACGCCCGCCATTCGGCATGGCGCGTCTATCGCAACAGTGCCGAAGGGAAGGATCGCAGGCGGCGGCTGGAAAATGAGCGTGTCCGGCGGATCGGGGAGGCGCGCGATTTCGATCGCTGGCGCCGCGACGATCTCCGTGGCGCACCGCCGGCGGGCGTCGCTCCGCGCCGCCCCGGTGCACCTGGCTATCGTCCGCAGCCCAGGCCGAATGCAGGTACGCCGCCGCCGCACCCGCGGGGCGAGCAGCCGCCGCGCCGCCCGGATCGCGCGCCGGGCGCATTCGATCCGGCGCTGATGGAGCCGATGGTACCGGGCGGGCGGCCCGCAGCACCGGCGCGCGACGATCGCCCCGGACGCCCTGCACTGAACGATCGTCGGCCCGCGCCCCCGGCGGCAAATGTGCCGCCCGCGCGCCCGTCCGTCCCACAGGCGCGCCCCGCAAGGCCCCCTCGGCCCGCATCCGGAGTCGAGACACCGCCCCCGCCTCCAGTTCAGCCCTCGGCTCCCGCGACTATGCCCGCGCCTCCCCGTCCTGATCGGAGCGAAAACCGCCCCCCGCGCGTCCAGCCGGTTGCACCCACGCCGCAGCCGGTGGTGCGCCCGACGCCGGCCCCTCCCGCGCCGCCAGTCGTCGAGCGTCCCTACCGTCCCGATCGGGGCGAGGGGCGTCCGCCGCGCTTGCAGCCGGTGAGTCCGGCGCCCCAGCCGGTTCAGATCCGCCCGACCCCGGTCGCTCCGCCTGCGCCGCAGCCCGTGCAGGTTCGCCCGGCTCCGGTCGCGCCTCCTGCGCCCGCTGTGCAACCCCGGCCCGCGCCGCCCGAGCGGCGGCCAGCCAAACTCGACTGGACCCCGGCGCCGTCCCCGCAGATCGATCGCCCCGCCGCGCCCCTGCGCAACAGCGATTTCACCGCGCCCGAGCCGCCCCGTCGCGGTCCCCCGCCGGGCAAGGTCTCAGACCAGGCACCGGAATAGCGGGGGAGGGGCACGAGGCCGGGGTGACGCGCACGTCGAAACGGGGGTTCGTCTGGTCAGCCGCGTGCCAGGTTGCGGGCGGGAGCCGCGCTCAATCCCCGCCCCGGAACGGCAGGATGCTCTCAACCTGCTCCCGTGACGGCGCGCCCGGAATGCTGACGCCCGCGCGGATCAGGAACAGATGCTGGACCAGCATCGCCTGTTGCTCGATGCCATAGCGCTCGAAGGGCTGGCCCGGCTTGATCGCATAATCGTAGCGGCAAAAGGGGTGGCGGCGAAGCGGCAGGAACATGCCCTGCTGGTGCTGCCAGATATGCACAATCTGTTCGCGTGATTGCAACAAGTCACCGCAGAAATGTGTGCTTCTGGCTGCTTTGGAAAAGAAAAGCAGTCTGGCCGCCTTCGATCCGACGCAGACATTGAGTCGTAGCGAACGTATCCCTGAAAGCATTCATCGCCATATGGCGAGCTAGGGACTACAGTCAGCGGATGAAAGACAGCCCAAACCCGGAAGCGCGCGGCTTCGAAACGGCCCGAATAGTAGCTTTCGCAACCTTCGCGGCCATCACTTACGGGGTCTTACACGATCAGGTCACAGCGCATGTGTGTGTCGAGTATTTCACCATTGCGCATCCGCCGGTGTTCCCCACTGACTCACCTTTCCTGCTGGCATTAGGCTGGGGTATAATCGCGACCTGGTGGGTTGGGCTACCGTTGGGCATCGGCCTTGCTGTTGCTGCTAGGGCAGGGCGGGCACCACGCCTCACGCTTACCGAACTGCGCCGTCCAATAATTGCATTGATGCTTACGAGCGGCGCGCTTGCCTTACTCGCCGGGCTTTTGGGTGCAGCTTTAGTGGCAACGGACGTTGCGGCGGTGCCGGGAGGCTGGAGCGAGGTCATTCCACCGGCCAAGCATGTCGCGTTTTCGGCAGACGCTTGGGCCCACATGGCGAGTTATGCCTCTGGCGCAGTTGGCGGTCTTATCCTGATAGTCCATACGGCGTGGAGCCGTCGAAGGAACGCCGCTTTTCACCTTCCGCCTCTCGAAGCGGACGGTAAGTAACCCATCCATTCCCGCCGTTCAGGCTGAGCCTAACGGGCGCCAGAAGCGGACGGGCAGCTAGCGACACATCAGCGGACGCCGACGAAAGGGAGAATGCTCTCATACTGCTCGATTGGCGGTGCGCCCGCGACGCCAACGCCAGCCCGGATCAGGAACAGATGCTGGACCAGCATCGCTTGTTGCTCGATGCCATAGCGTTCGAAAGGCTGGCCCGGCTTGATCGCATAATCGTAGCGGCAAAAGGGGTGGCGGCGGAGCGGCAGGAACATGCCCTGCTGGTGCTGCCAGATATGCACCATCTCGTGGATGAAGAGCCCCTGCAGATGGATCGGCGCGGTCGAGAAATCCTCGGCATAGAGGCCGCCCTTCGGATGAAAATGGATCGTGCCGCGCGGGGCCATCGTGGTCCGGGCGGGCTGGAAGAAAGCCCATTTCCGGTTCGCGATCCGAACCTTCGCATAATCCAGCGCGTCGCCGAACATGGATCGGGCGAGGCGTATCTCTCCCTCGGTCAGCGCGCGCGACACGGTTCAGTTCTGCCCGAAATCCTCGTGCACCATGTCGATCTCGCGCACCCCGCGCGACAACCGTGCCGCATTGACCAGCTCGCGTAGTTTCTCGCGTCGGGCGCGGGCGCGTTCGATGTGCGGGATCACCAGCGGGGCCTCGCGCGTGGTTTCGTCCGACGAGGTGATCGTGATCGTGCCGATATCGGCCATCTGATTGATGATGGTGAAATCGATGCGGACATCCTTCACCCGGTAAAGCTCGATCTCGTCGATCGACTTCACCAATATGCCCTTGTGGAGGATCAGCCGGTCCGGCGTGACTTCATAGGTGACGGCAAGGTTCGCGATCCATTTGGCCAGCACAATGGCCAGGCCCGCCGCGAGCGCGACCGGCGCGATCCACGCGCTGCCGGTCAACGTCCCCTGCGCGCGGAAATAAAGGGTGGCGAACAGGCCGATGCCGATCAGCAGGATCGTGCCCCATCCCGCCAGCGTGCCGCGCAGCCAGCCCCAGGTGGAGGAACGGAAAATGTCGAGCGGAACGGTCATGGGATCGGGCCTCCGGATCAAGGAAGCATAGCTCGGTCGCATCTTCGTCGCCAGCGATCTTGCGGTATGCTCAAACGCGCCTAGTGGAGCGCGCAAAAGGGAGGGGTTCGATGCGGAAATTGCTGTGGGTGTTCCTGTGCCTGATCGCGGTGCCGGCTGCTGCGCAGGACGCCAATGGCTGGCAGATGCTGGCGCGGACCGATGCGCAGGCCGCGCTGGCGCTGATCGCCGAGCATCACCCCGGCGCCGCACCCGAGCTTGGCGACAAGGAATTCCAGTCGAGGCTGGCACAGGCCCGCGCGCATGTCGCAGAGCGCCTGCCCAGGGTCGAGAGCTATGGCGGCTATGCGGCGCTGATGCAGGGCCTCGCCACCGATTTCCGCGATGGCCATATCTGGTCGAACGCAACCGATATCGGCTGGGTCCGCCGGCGCTGGGCGGGGCTGGCGATCGTGCGGCGCGGCGGCCAATGGGTGGTCGGGGCGCAGCAGGCGGCGGACGGCGAGCCGGCGCTGGAGGGCGCGCGGCTGCTGTCGTGCGATGGCCATGACGCGGATGGCTGGGCGCGCGGCCGGATCGGCCGGTTCGGAGGCAATCCCGCGATCGAGGCCGATATGGCGCGTCGCGCGCCAACGCTGCTGCTCGATGACGGCAATCCGTTTATCGAGCGGCCCGGGACGTGCGTGTTCGCCACGGCGACCGGCGAGGTCACGCTCACGCTGAAATGGCGCGCCATCGCCCAGGCCCAGTTGCAGCCCGTGATGGTCTCGGCATTGCGGCCGGCGCAGGCGGGGATGGGCGTCAGCGCCTTCACCGGCGGCTATTGGATCGCACTGCAGACGATGAACGCCAGCGCTGCGGACGTGGTGGAGGCGGTGCGCGCCCAGCGCGATGCGCTGCGGGCGGCGGCGATGGTGGTGATCGACCTGCGCGGCAATGGCGGCGGCAATTCGGCCTATGGCAGCGAAATCGCCGAGCTGCTCGCGGGCAAGGCGCGCATCGCCGCGGCGGGCAGCAGCGTCCCGGCCTGTAGCGGCGCGTTCTGGCGGGCGAGCCCGGACAATTTGCAGACGCTCGAGCTGCTGACGGCGCGGGATACGAGCTGGGCCGCGGTGAAAGACGATATGGAAAAGGCGCTGGCCGAGAAGCGCGGCTTCGCGCCCGCGCTGCCGGCATGCGCACGCAACACTGCAGCGGCGGTGCAGAAGCCTCCCGTCAGGCTTCCGGCCAGCGCGATGCGCGGGCGGCTTGTCGTGCTCACCGACCGGGCGTGCTTCAGCTCATGCCTGATCTTCACCAATCTGCTGCGCCGGATGGGCGCGCTGCACGTGGGCGAGGCGACCGACATGGCGACCCGCTACATGGAGGTTCGCGAAATCACCCTGCCCTCGGGGCTGCGCACCTTCTCGACGTTGCAGAAGGTGGCGGTGGGGCTGGGCGATTTCGGCCCCTATGTGCCGGAACGCATCTATCCCGGCGCGATGGATGAGACCGACGCGATCAAGGCCTGGGTCGCGGGTCTTTAGGGCGCCGCGTCGCCCGCGCCGACCACCATGGCCTCAACCTCCAGCGTCTTGCCGCCGGCGAAGCTGAGCTTGAGCGGGATGCGCTGGCCCGCCGCGACGCGCGGGCCGAGGTCGAACAGCATCACATGCTTGCCGCCGGGCGCGAAGGCGAGGCTTCCGCGCGCGGGGATCGCCACGTCGGTGATCGGCTTCATCGCCATCATGCCGTGCTCGCCTTTCATGCTTTCATGCAATTCGGTGCGGAGCGCGGCGGGGGTGGTGACGCTCAGCAACGTGTCACTCTGGTCGCCGCCATGGACGGTGAAATAGGCCGCGCCGGGGCGGCCCTCGGCCGCGGGAAGGCGCACCCAGGCCTGATCGGCCTTCAGCTCCGCCGGCTGCTGGCAGGCGGAAAGTACCGCCAGCGAAACGATCCCCAGAAATGCACGCATCACCATAGTCTCCCAATTCGGGAATTGCCCTAGAAACTCGCCCGACTTGCGGCAAGCGCAAGCGCACCTATATCGCTTGGCGTAACGGGTGTCTGCGTCGCCGCTTGAAAGGGGCGCGGGTAGCCAAGCTTTTGATTTTATTAGGGGCCAACGAGGGACCATGGCTAAAGTAATCGGTATCGATCTCGGCACGACCAATTCGTGCGTCGCGGTGATGGAGGGTGGCAAGCCCAAGGTTATCGAGAATGTCGAAGGCGCGCGCACCACGCCTTCCATCGTCGCCTTCGCCAAGGATGGCGAGCGGCTGATCGGCCAGCCGGCCAAGCGCCAGGCGGTGACCAATCCGGATTCCACCGTGTTCGCGGTGAAGCGCCTGATCGGCCGCCGCTTCGACGATCCGGTCACCAAGAAGGACACCGAACTGGTGCCCTATTCGATCGTGCGCGGTTCGAACGGCGACGCATGGGTGCAGGCGGCGGGCGAGGATTATTCGCCGTCGCAGATCTCGGCCTTCATCCTGCAGAAGATGAAGGAAACCGCCGAATCGTATCTCGGCGAGACGGTCAGCCAGGCGGTCATCACCGTTCCCGCTTACTTCAACGACGCGCAGCGCCAGGCGACCAAGGACGCCGGCAAGATCGCCGGCCTTGAAGTGCTGCGCATCATCAACGAGCCGACCGCGGCTGCGCTGGCCTATGGCCTCGAGAAGAACGACGGCAAGACCATCGCGGTCTATGACCTTGGCGGCGGCACGTTCGACGTCTCGATCCTCGAGATCGGCGACGGCGTGTTCGAAGTGAAGGCGACCAACGGCGACACCTTCCTGGGCGGCGAGGATTTCGATTCCAAGCTGGTCCAGTTCCTCGCGGAAGATTTCCGCAAGGCCGAGGGCATCGACCTGACCAAGGACAAGCTGGCGCTCCAGCGTCTGAAGGAAGCCGCCGAAAAGGCGAAGATCGAGCTTTCGTCGGCGCAGAGCACCGAAGTGAACCTGCCCTTCATCACCGCCGATGCCAACGGGCCGAAGCATCTGGTGAAGACGATCAACCGCGCCGAGCTGGAGCGCCTCGTCGAGGAGCTGATCCAGCGCACGCTGGAGCCGTGCCGCAAGGCGCTGGCCGATGCTGGCGTCAAGGCGAGCGCGATCGACGAAGTGGTGCTGGTCGGCGGCATGACCCGCATGCCCAAGGTTCGCCAGATCGTGAAGGAGTTCTTCGGCAAGGAGCCGCACACCGGCGTGAACCCCGACGAAGTCGTGGCGATCGGCGCGGCGATCCAGGCGGGCGTGCTTCAGGGCGACGTCAAGGACGTGCTGCTGCTCGACGTGACTCCGCTGAGCCTCGGCATCGAGACGCTGGGTGGCGTGTTCACCCGCATGATCGACCGCAACACCACGATCCCGACCAAGAAGAGCCAGGTCTATTCGACTGCCGATGACAATCAGCAGGCGGTGACCATCCGCGTCTTCCAGGGCGAGCGCGAAATGGCGGCGGACAACAAGCTGCTCGGCCAGTTCGATCTGGTCGGCATCCCGCCGGCGCCGCGCGGCGTGCCGCAGATCGAGGTGACGTTCGACATCGACGCCAACGGCATCGTGAACGTGTCCGCGAAGGACAAGGGTACCGGAAAGGAGCAGCAGATCCGCATCCAGGCCTCGGGCGGCCTCAGCGACGCAGACATCGAGCAGATGGTCCGCGATGCCGAAGCCTTTGCCGAAGAGGACAAGAAGCGTCGTGCGGCTGCGGAAGCCAAGAACAACGCCGAAAGCCTCGTCCACACCACCGAGCGTCAGCTCGCGGAGAATGGCGACAAGGTCGATGAAGCACTCAAGGGAGAAATCCAGGCAGCGATCGACTCGACCAAGTCTGCGATCGAAGGCGGTGACGCCGACGACATGCAGGCCAAGTCGCAGAACCTCGCCCAGGTGGCGATGAAGCTTGGCCAGGCGATCTACGAGAAGCAGCAGCAGGCAGAAGCTTCGCCGGCTGCGGATGCGACGCCGGAGGCCGGTGGCGAGGAAGTTGTCGACGCCGAATTCTCGGAAGTGGACGACAACAAGGCGTAACTTAACCTCCCTCCCTCTCTCCGCTTGCGGGGAGAGGGCCGGGGAGAGGGGGCTGGGAAGAGGCGAGCGATGTCGATTGTTATTGGCGTACTGCCCCTCTCCCAACCCTCTCCCCTGAAGGGGAGAGGGCTTTTCAAATGACCACCGAAGTCGATTATTACGAGCTGCTGGAATGCGAGCGCACGGCGGACGATGCGACGCTGAAATCCGCCTATCGCAAGCTCGCGATGAAATATCACCCCGACAAGAATGGCGGCTGCAAGGACCACGAAGCCAAATTCAAGGCGGTCAGCGAAGCCTATGAGGTCCTGAAGGACCCGCAAAAGCGCGCTGCCTATGACCGTTTCGGCCATGCCGCGTTCAAGAATGGCGGCGGTGGCGGCGGTTTCCATGGCGGTGCCCAGGATTTCGGCGCGTTCAGCGACATCTTCGAAAGCGTGTTCGGCGAGTTCATGGGCGGGCGCGGTGGTGCCCGGCCGAACCGTCGTGGTGCCGACCTGCGCTACGACATGGAAATCACGCTGGAAGACGCCTTTCACGGCAGCACCAGCGAGATCACCGTCGATGTTTCCGGCCTGTGCGATCCGTGCAACGGCACGGGTGCGAAGCCAGGCACCCAGGCCAAGCAATGCTCGACCTGCGGCGGCCATGGCAAGGTGCGCGCGCAGCAGGGCTTCTTCATGGTGGAGCGTGCCTGCCCCGCCTGTCACGGCGCCGGCGAGGTGATCGCCGACCCTTGCAAGCATTGCCGCGGCGAAGGCCGTATCGACAAGACCAAGACGCTCAAGATCAACGTGCCGCCCGGCGTCGACGAAGGCACCCGCATTCGCCTTCAGGGCGAGGGTGAGGCCGGCGCGCGCGGTGCGCCTTCGGGCGACCTCTACATCTTCCTCCATGTGAAGCGGCATGCGATCTTCGAGCGTGAGGGCACGACGCTCCATGCACGCGCACCGATCAGCTTCACCACTGCCGCACTTGGCGGTGAGATCACGCTGCCCGGCCTTGATGGCGAACAGCATGTCGTGAAGATCGCGCCGGGCACGCAGAGCGGTCGCGAGGTGCGCCAGCGCGGCGCGGGCATGCCGGTGTTGCAAGGACGCGGACGCGGCGATCTGGTGGTCGAGCTGACCGTCGAGACGCCGACCAGGCTGACGGCGAAGCAGCGCGAGCTGCTGGAGGAATTCCGCTGCACCGAAACCGGCGAGGAATGCCCCGAGAGCCAGGGCTTTTTCGCCAAGATCAAGTCGGCGCTCGGATAAGAGACGAACCCCGCGCGATTTTTGCGCAACATCGCAGACGCATATGGGGTTAAAGGCGGCAACATGCTCAATGCTCCCATCCCGGTAGATGATTCGGCCACCCTGCTGGTCGTTGACGATGATCGCGACATTCGCATGCTCCTGGCGAACAGCCTTGGCGCGCGCGGTTACAAGGTCGAGACGGCATCCAATGCCCGTGACATGGACCTGATTCTGGCGCGAACCCAGGTCGATCTCGTCATCCTGGACGTGATGATGCCCGGTGAGGATGGCCTCTCGGCCTGCCGCCGCATCGCACAGAAGGACGGGCCGGAGATCGTGCTGCTCAGCGCGCTGGGCGAGGAGCAGGATCGGATCCTTGGGCTGGAGGTCGGCGCGAGTCATTATCTTCCCAAGCCGTGCAGCCCGCGTGAGATTCTGGCGACCGTGCGAGCTGCGCTCCGCAAGCGCGGGGCCCAGACCGCGTCGATTGAGAGTGACGTTTACTCCTTCGATGGCTGGCGGATCGATCTGGGCAGCCACGAGCTGTTCGATCCAAAGGGAGTGCTCGTCGGCCTGACCGATGGTGAATTCGCGGTGCTCCGGGTCTTCATCGAACGTCCTCGCCGTGTGCTGTCGCGCGAGGCGCTGCTTGCGGCGGCGCGCGGCCCGGATTCGGATGCCTATGATCGCGCGATCGATGTTCAGGTGAGCCGCCTGCGCCGCAAGCTGCGCTCCAGCGGAGACGAGATCATCCGCACGGTTCGCAACGAAGGCTATCTGTTCGTGCCGAGAGTCGCGCGCGGATGAAGATACTGGGGGCGCCGCGCTCGCCGCTGTTCCTCCGCGTCTTCCTGCTCATGCTGATCTGCGTCGGCGTCGTCCAGTTGATGAACGTCGTCCTGTTGATTGCCGTCCAGTCTCCGGCGGCACGGATATTCACGGTGGGTGAGGTCGCCGACGCGCTTGCCCGCGGCTCGGATCAAACCGATACCTTTTCTGTCGAACGCACCAGCAAGCCAGAGAATTTCAAGTGGAATCCGCGCGCCGAGCGGCTTGCGCTCGCCATCGCCACGGCATTGCGTGTCGATCCCGAACGCATCCAGATCAGCTTCCCCCTGCCGTTCCTCCAGCGCGAGCAGATCTATAACCGCGCCGGTATTCCCGCTCCGGTTGCGCCGGCCAGCGTCGATGCCGCACGCACGGCTGTCGTGATCGGCGATTTCATCGCGACGCTGCGCAATCAGGACGGCACATGGACGGTCGTCCGATCGAGCAGGTTCGAAAGGTGGCGCTGGTTCGTTCTGCTGTGGCTGATCCTCTCGGCTGCGGCGGTCGCGCCGTTCGCGTGGACGCTGGCGCGGCGGCTGACCAAGCCGATCGCCGCCTTTGCCGAGGCCGCAGAGCGCCTTGGCCGCGATCCGCGCACTGCGCCAATCCCCATTCAGGGACCCGCCGAGATCGCCGATGCGGCATCCGCGTTCAACCGGATGCAGGGGCGGCTCAATCGCTATGTCGATGACCGGGCGACCGTGGTGGGCGCGGTCGCGCATGATCTGCGAACCCCGTTGATGCGGCTGGGCCTGCGACTGGAGGCCGCGCCCGACAAATTGCGCACCTCGTGCGAGGGCGACATTCGCGACATGGAAGCGATGGTCGCCGCAACGCTTTCCTACGTGCGCGATACCAACACCGCACTCGAACGCAGGCCGCTGGATCTTCGCTCGCTGGCCGAGACCGTTATCGACGATCTCAGCGACCGGGGCGCAGCGGTGTCGCTCGCTCCCGGGGATCCTGTGGTGATCGATGGCAACTCCGCCGCGCTCAAGGCCATGCTGGGCAATCTGGTCGGCAACGCAATCAAATATACGGGCAGCGCGGAAGTGAGCATCTTCGCGGATCGGGATCAGGTACGGATCGAGGTGGAGGACGAAGGGCCGGGCATGTCTCCCGAAGATATCGAGCGCGCCTTCGAACCCTTTTTCCGCGGCGAGCGATCGCGCAATCGCGACACGGGCGGTATCGGGCTTGGCCTGGCGAGCGCGCGAGGGACGGCGCGCGCGCATGGCGGCGATTTGACGCTCCGCAATCGCGAGCCGTGCGGGCTCGCCGCCACGGTCACGCTGCCGCTCTAGCGCCGGCTCGGTTTGGCGGCGTCAGCCGCTCCCCCTACCGGTCACTCTGCCCACCCGCCATGCCAGCGGAGGGTGGCATCGCTTGCGGCTCCTGCGTAGCGCCATCGCACGAGACCCCAGCTTATGCTGGGGTGACGGGTGGGAGGGGTGCGCCGTTCGCTATGACGAAACCGCCCATCAGCGTCCGCTACGGCCTGGCGGTGTCGCCACCAGCTGAGGATAGCCGCTCGTCCATCCTCGCTCTCCCAGATCGGCTTTGCGGCGCATTTAATTGGTGGTAGCGCTACCAAGGTCGGGATTGACGCGAAGTCGACCGGGCATGACGTTGGCGCGACGCCGACGGGCGAATCTTGGGGAGAGGGAGCATGGCCATCATCGGCACGCGGCGCGATTTGCTGGGGGGGCTGGGCGCAGGACTGGCAAGCGCGACTCTGCCGCGCATGGCCTGGGGTTCGGAGCCGCCGAAGCGGAAGCTGGGTTATGCGATCGTGGGGCTGGGCAGCTACGCCACGCGCCAGATCATGCCCCGGCTAAAGGACTGCGAGTTCGCCGAATTAAAGGCGCTGGTCAGCGGTACCCCCGCCAAGCTGGAGCAATATGGCGCGGAATACGGCATCCCCAAGACGCACCGTTATTCCTATGCCGATTACGATCGGATCAAGGACAATCCAGACATCGACCTGGTTTATGTCGTGCTGCCCAATTCGATGCATGCGGAATATTCGATCCGCGCCAGCCAGGCGGGCAAGCACGTGCTGTGCGAGAAGCCGATGGCGGTTTCCGCCGCCGAATGCGAGGCGATGATTGCTGCCGCGAAGAAGGCCAGTCGCAAGCTGATGATCGGCTATCGCTGCCATTTCGAACCGCATAACCTGCACGCGATCCATCTGGTGAAGACGGGCTTTGTCGGCCGGCCCACGCTGATCACGTCCGAACACGGCTTTTACGCGCAGCCGAACCAGTGGCGGCTCGATCGGCCTTATTCCGGTGGCGGATCGATGATGGATATCGGCATCTACAGCCTGAACGCCGCGCGGTATCTGGCGGGTGAGGAGCCGATCGAAGTCAGCGCGATGGAATCGACCGACAGGAGCGATCCGCGCTTCAAGAATGTCGAGGATCGGATCGACTGGCAGATGCGCTTCCCATCGGGGCTGATCGCAAATTGCGTGTCCAGCTACAGCTCTGGCCATAATGCGTTCCGCGTTACCGGCACGAAGGGCTGGGTGGGGATGGAGCCGGCCACCCCCTATACCAATCACCAGATGTGGACCCGCGCCAACGGCAAGACCGAGCAGGTCGTTCTGCCGGAACCGGCCAAGAACCAGTTCGTCGGCCAGCTCGATCATCTCGCCGAATGCGCGGTAAGCGGACGCGAGCCGATCGTATCGGGCGAGGAGGGGCTGCGCGACATGCGGCTGATCGAAGCGATCTATCGCAGCGCGCGTGAAGGCCGCGCCGTGAAGCTCACCGCATGAACCGTCGCGATGTGATTGCAGCCGCCGCGATGCTGGCGGGCAGCGCGATGGCGCCGATGGCGTTCGCGCAGGCGCTTGCCGGGCCGAGCAAGCGCGTTAAGGCGCTGATTGGCGAGATGACGCTGGCGGAGAAGCTCGGCCAGATGACCCAGATCCCGGGCGGGCGGCAGCGCGCGCTCAATTCGCGGCTCGATGCGGCGATGCTGGATCGGGTACGACGGGGGGAGATGGGCTCGTTCCTGCACGTCGCCGGGGCCGAGCCGCTGCACGCTCTGCAGCGCGTTGCGGTCACCGAATCGCGGCTCAAGATCCCCTTGCTCTTCGCCATGGACGTGATCCACGGATACCGCACCACCTTGCCCGTCCCGATTGCGCTGGCGTCGAGCTGGGACCTCAAGGCTGCGGAGCGGGCGGCGCGGATTGCTGCCGAGGAAGCCCGGGCAGCGGGACTGCACTGGACCTTCGCGCCGATGGTGGACATCGCCCGCGACGCGCGCTGGGGCCGGGTGGTCGAAGGAGCGGGGGAGGACCCCTATCTCGGATCGCGCATGGCCGTGGCGCGGGTGAAGGGCTTTGAGCCCGATGGCACCGCGCGCCGCGTCGGCATCCTTTCCTGCGCCAAGCATTTCGTCGGCTATGGCGCGGCGGCGGGCGGGCGCGATTATGACAGCGCCGATATCTCGGATCGCACGCTCCACGAAGTCTATATGCCGCCCTTTTACGCCGCGATGCAGGCGGGCACGGGCAGCTTCATGGCATCGTTCAACGATATAGGCGGCGTGCCGATGACCGCGCACCGGGATCTGATCGGCGGCATGCTGCGCGGACGCTGGGGCTATCAGGGCATCATGGTCAGCGACTGGAATGCGATCCGGGAGCTGATCAAACATGGTATCGCTGACACGCCCGCAATGGCCGCCTCGCTCGCGCTGCGCGCCGGGGTGGACATGGACATGGCGAGCGACACCTATGCCGGATATCTGGCGGCGGCTGCAGCAGACCAGCCGGAACTGCTGCCGATGATTGATCAGGCGGTGGAACGCATTCTCGCGGCGAAGGAGCGGCTTGGGCTGTTCGACGATCCTTATGCGTTTGGCGATGCGGCGCAGGAGAAATCGCCGCTGGACCGGCGCACAGCCCGCGATCTGGCGCAGCGTTCGATCGTCCTGCTGCGCAACGAGGGCGGCGTGCTGCCGCTAAAGGCGGGTGCCAAGCTCGCGCTGATCGGTGCTCTGGCGGACGATGCATCGACGACGCTGGGATCGTGGCGGGCGCGCGGGCTACCCGAAAATGCCGTGACGCTGCGCACTGCGCTTCCGTCAGCCGAGTTCGCCGATGGCAAGGATATCGCCAAGGCGGTCGCGGCGGCGAAGCGGGCGGATATCGTGTTGCTGGCAATCGGCGAGGATTATGATCTCTCGGGCGAGGCGCGCAGCCGATCGGATATCGGGCTTCCCGGTAACCAGCCGGCACTGGTCGAAGCTATCAAGGCGACCGGCAAGCCCATCGTCGCGGTGCTGATGAACGGTCGGCCGATGGCGCTCGAAGCGGCGCTCAAGGGCATCCCCGCGGTGCTGGAGACCTGGTTCCTCGGCATCGAGAGCGGGCCAGCCATCGCGGATATCCTCACCGGCAAGGTCTCGCCCGGCGGCAAACTGCCGATGGGCATGCCGCGCGTCACCGGACAGATGCCGATGACCTATGCGCATCAGGCGACCGGGCGTCCCGCCAACCCCGATTTCGCGATCGACAGCGCGCGTTACCGCGACGTGGATATCGGCCCGCTTTTCCCGTTCGGGCATGGGCTGAGCTATTCGCGCTTCGAATATGGCGCCATCGAATTGAGCGCCCAGACGCTCGGCGCGGCGGGCACGAGGATCACGATCCCCGTGACCAACAGCGGCGCGGTGGAGGCTGACGAGGTGGTCCAGCTCTATATCCGCATCCCGCGTGCAATACCGGCTCGGGCGGTCAAGGAACTGCGCGGCTTCGTTCGTCTCACGCTCGCACCCGGTCAGACCAAGCGCGTCACCTTCACACTCACCAACGCCCAGGTTGCCGCCTGGGTCGAGGGAGCATGGACCGTTCCCGGCGGCCGGGTGGAATTGATGGTCGGAAGCTCGTCAGACGACATTCGCGCCCGCGCAGCGCTCAACATCATAGAAAGACCCCGGCCCGGCTCGACCGTCGCGCCCGCAGCCTCGATCGAGACCAAGGTGGAAATCGCATGATGAGTGAACCGTGGAACACGCTGCTGATCGTGGCGGTCAGCATTGCCGCCGTGATCGTGCTGGTGCTGCGCGTGAAGCTTCAGCCTTTCCTGGCGCTGCTGCTGGTGGCGCTTCTGACGGGGCTGGCGTTCGGGGCGGATCCGCAGGCGGTGATCGCGGCGGTGCGCAAGGGCACGGGCGAAGCGCTGGGCTTCGTCGCGGTCGTCATCGGCCTCGGCGCGATACTCGGCGGGCTGCTGGAGGCGTCGGGCGGCGTAAACGCCATCGCGCACCGGCTGCTCGATGCCTTTGGCGAGCGGCGTATCCCCTGGGCGCTGACGGCGGTGGGCATCATCGTCGGCATCCCGCTCTTCTTCGACGTTGCCTTCATCATCCTGGCGCCGCTGCTGACCACGCTCGCGGTGCGCGCCGATCGCCGCATCACCTATTTCGCGCTTCCGCTGCTCGCCGGCCTGCTGACCATGCACGCGCTGCTGCCGCCACATCCCGGGCCCGTCGCGGTAGCGGAACTGATCGGCACCGATTATGGACTGCTCGCCTTTTACGGCCTGATCTGCGGCATTCCCGCGGCGATCATCGCGGGGCCGGTCTATGCGCGGCTGGCGCATGGCGCGCCCGGCTGGGGCGATCAGTCGCCGCCGCCGATGCTCGACGAAGGCGCACCGCAGACCGCCGCGATCGGCTTCTGGCCCGCCCTCGTCGCAACGCTCGTGCCGCTCGCTTTGATCCTGCTCGCCGCGGTCGCGGGGCAGTTCATGGCCGATGGCCCGGTCAAGGCGACGCTCCAGTTCATCGGCCATCCCTTCACCGCGCTGATCCTCGCGACGCTCTCGGTCACCGCCTGGCTGCGCTTCCGCGTCGATGCCCCGCTCGATACGATTTCGAAGATCATGACCCGCGCGCTGGAACCGGCCGGGCTGATGGTGCTCGTGGTGGGGGCGGGCGCGGCCTATAAGGAGGTGCTTATCGAAAGCGGGGCGGGGCAGCAGGTCACCGCCGCCGTCGCCTCTGCGCAGCTGTCGGTGCTGGTCTTCGCCTTCCTGCTCGCAGCGTTCGTGCGGATCGCACAGGGGTCCGCTACCGTGGCGATGGTGACCGCGGCAGGCCTCGCCGCGCCGCTCATCTCCGCCGCCGCGCTCTCCCCCAGCCGGGTCGCGCTGGTCACCGTAGCGATCGGCGCGGGCGCTTCGATCGCCAGCCATGTCAACGATACCGGTTTCTGGCTGGTGAAGCAGTATCTCGGGCTGACCGAGGCGCAGACCTTCCGCAGCTGGACGCTGTGCGCGACCATCGCCGGCGCCGTGATCTTCGCGATGGCCGCGCTGCTCTGGAATTTCGTGTGAGAGGAAGTGCAATGATCCGAACGACACGCCGCGCCGTTCTGGCCGGCATTGCCGCCGCACCGTTTGTCCCCGGCCTCGCGCAGGCGGAAACGGTGGGCAGCATCACCAAATTCGATCCGGCATTCGACGCGGTGGTCGACGCGAATGCACCGATCGAAGTGCTGGGCACCGGCTACAGATGGGCCGAAGGGCCGGTCTGGGTAAAGCAGGGCGGCTATCTGCTGTTCAACGATCCGCCGTCGAACGTCTGCTATCAGTGGAAACCGGGCGGGCAGGTCACCGAATTCCTGCGCCCCTCGGGCCTTGCCGGGCCGATCCCCGCTGGCGTGCGCGAGGCGGGTGCAAACGGTATGGCGATCGATGCGCAGGGCGATCTGGTGATCGCCGACAGCGGCACCCGCGCCGTTGCCCGCATCGATCTCAAGACCAGGCAGAAGACGATCATCGCCGATCGCTACCAGGGCAAAAGGTTCAGCAGCGTCAACGACCTGACCATCGGGCGCGGCGGCATGATCTACTTCACCGATCCGCCCTATGGCTTCGAGAAGGGCGATGATTCGCCGCTCAAGGAAACCGCGTTCAACGGTCTGTACCGCGTGCCGGCGGCGGGCGGCGAGGTTTCGCTGATCGACGGCAGCATGAAGCGCCCCAATGGCGTGGCGCTCTCCCCCGATCTGAGCCGGCTCTACGTCGCCCAGTCCGATCCCGACCGTCCTGAGATCCGCGTGTACGATCTCGCTGCGGACGGCTCGGCGATGGACGAAGGGCGGTTGTTCGCCGACTTCCGCGCGGAAGTCGCGGCCAAGCTGCCCGGTCTGCCCGATGGGCTGAAGGTCGATGCTGCGGGCCGTATCTTCGCGACGGGCCCGGGCGGGGTCTATGTGCTGTCGCCGGAGGGCAAGAAGCTCGGCCGGATCGCGACGGGCAAGGCGATCGCTAATTGCTGCTTCGGCGAGGATGGCAAGACGCTGTTCCTGACCTCGCACGACATGGTCGCAAAGGTGCGGTTGAAGGCCAAGGGCTGGTGAGGACGGCCTCCCCGGCCTAAGCGGGGGCATGGCCGAACCCGAGGCGATTCCTGCCGCGACCGTGATCGTGATGCGCGAAGGCGATAGCGCGCCAGAACTGCTGTTCGTCGAGCGTGCGGCAGCGATGTCTTTCGCGGGCGGCGCTCTGGTATTTCCGGGCGGCCGCGTCGATCCGGCCGATCATGCGCTGGCGGCGATGCTGGGCGGAGATACCGATGATCTCGCGGCACGGATCGCTGCGGTACGGGAGACGCTGGAGGAAGCGGGCGTCGCGGTGGGCCTGGATGTGTCGGCGCGGGCGATCTCGGGCCTTGGCCGCCGGCTTTATGCAGGCGAGCCGCTGGCGGAGCTTCTCGCCGAAGCGGGGGGGCATTTGCGGCTGGAGGAGTTGATCCCCTTTTCGCGCTGGCTGCCGCACAATGTGACGCATAAGGTGTTCGACACGCGCTTTTACCTCGCGCGTGCCCCCAAAGGCGCCGAACCCGTGGTGGACGGCAACGAGAATGTTCGCGTCTTCTGGGCCAGCGCGCGCGCCGTGCTCGACGCGGCCGATCGCGGCGACGCCAAGATCATCTTTCCCACGCGCCGCAATTTGGATCGGCTTGCCCTGTTCGGCTCGTTTGCGGATGCCGTCGCCGATGCGCGAGCGCATGAAATCCGAACCGTCACGCCGTGGATCGAAGAGCGTGGCGGCGAGCGCTATCTCTGCATTCCCGACGATCTCGGCTATCCCATCACTGCCCAGCCTCTGGCCGAGGTAAAGCGGGGGTGAGCGTAGTCAGGCAGGCGGTAACGGCGGTGTTGATCTTTGCGCTTGTCGCGGGCGCGCTGCTGCTCGGCTTCGCCGTGCTGCGCGGCCGTACGCAGGATCTGCCCTGGACCCGCCTCGATCTGGGCGAACCGATCGGCATCTTCACCGGGCGCAAGCTTGCCGGGCTGACCGGCGATTATGCCCAATGCCGCGCGCTGCTGCGCCGCGCAGGCGTGCGCTACGCGATGCTTCCGCCGGTGAAGGGCGAGGGGCAATGCGGCTATTCGGACGGCCTTCGTTTTGAACAGGGCGGCGCGCAGCAGATCGACTACAGCCCGGCACGGCTTGTCACCTCATGCCCGGTCGCCGCCGCGCTGGCGATGTGGGAATGGAACGTCGTACAGCCTGCAGCGCAGCGCCATCTGGGCGCGCAGGTGACGCGGATCGATCATCTTGGCAGCTATTCGTGCCGCCGGATCTATGGGCGCAGCGCGGGCGACTGGAGCGAACACGCCACCGCAGATGCGATCGACGTGGCTGCGTTCCGCCTGTCGGACGGCACGAGGATCAGCGTGCTCGACGATTGGGACAAGGGCGGTGCCAAGGCTGCCTTCCTGCGCGAGGTGCGCACGGGCGGATGCCGGCTTTTCTCAACGGTGCTCTCGCCCGATTACAATGCCGCGCACCGCGATCACCTGCATTTCGATCAGGCCGCGCGGGGCGAGATGGGCTGGCGGACTTGCCGGTAATTTGGTTCCTCCCCCGCGGAGCGGGAGAGGAATAGATCGTCAGCTCGAAAGCGCCGCGCCGTCCACCTTTTCCACCCACTGGGGGAAGAAAGCCGGCTGGCGGTTTGACCAGCCCGACGCCGTCGCCGCTGCCTCGCTGATCGACTGGAGCAGCTTGCGGCGCAGATCGGGGTGCAGATGGGGCAGGGCCGCCGCGGCGCAGAACGCCGCCGGTAGCCAGGGGCGAACCTCCGCGCCGATCAGCCGCTCATACAGGAATCGGAACGCCGAAAAGCTGGTGATCCTGCCCTGGCCAAGATCGAATGCGGCGATGGTGATGAGCGGTGCCATGAACGGCTCGACCGAAGCGAGATCGGCATCGTCGGGCATCAGCGCGCGGACTTCCTCCAGCCGGTCATAGATGCGTGCCTGGGCGCGGATGCTGGCGGCTTCGGTGGTGTCGCGCGACCAGCGCTCCAATGCGTCGTCGCGCTCAAGGCCGATGTCGAGGCTGCGGCGCACGTAACGCTGCGTTGCCGCGCTGAACCCGGCAAATTCCTTCATCTCGGCCAGCGTCATCGCGCCTTCTGCCGGTTTCATCCTAGCGCCCATGCTCTTCGACTCCCGCCCGGTAACCAACCCTCCGAAATCGATCATGCGGCATATTGGTTAACACGCCGCTTAACCGACTTGTTCGCCCCTGTTCAGGATTGGAGCGGCAAAGCTGCTGCGGCGCAACATGGGTTGCGACGAGCCGAGGGCCCGCGCGCTAAAAGCTTGTGGAGTGATGCCTTTGCGCAACTAAGTTGAGTTCCGGATGCGGCCCCGGAACGATCGTCACCAGTTGAACATGGTGCCGTCTTCGAGCCGGTTCACCGGCAGATAGGCGCGCTTATATTCGTATTTCGCGGCCAGTTCCTCGTCGATCTCCACGCCGAGCCCCGGCGCATCGCCCGGATGCATCAGCCCCGATTCGAGCCGGTAGCCATGCGGGAACACCGCGTCGGTCTCCGCCGAATGGCGCATATATTCCTGGATGCCGAAATTGGGCACCGACAGGCCGAAATGGAGCGCCGCCGCCATCGTGACCGGTGAAAGATCGGTTGCGCCGTGGCAGCCCGTACGCACCTGATAGAGGTCGGCCAGGCTGGCGATCCGCCGCAGATGGGTGATGCCCCCGGCATGGACCACCGTTGCCCGAATATAGTCGATCAACTGCTCTTCGATCAGCTGTTTCGCGTCCCAGATCGAACTGAAGATCTCGCCCACGGCGAGCGGGATGGTCGTGTGCTGGCGGATCAGCCGGAATGCTTCCTGATTTTCGGCGGGGGTCGTGTCCTCGAGCCAGAACAGGCGATAGGGTTCCAGATCCTTGCCCAGCCGTCCGGCCTCGATCGGGGTAAGCCGGTGATGGACATCGTGCAGCAGATGCACATCCCAGCCCAGCACATCGCGCGCCCTTTCGAACAGCTTCGGCACGTGACGCATATAACTGGACGTCGACCAGACCGTCTCCTGGGGAAGCGAACCTTTGGCGGGCTCGTAATAGAAGCGCTCGCCCGAGACGCCATAGGTGGTGGCGATGCCCGGCACGCCCGATTGCAGACGGACCGCTTTGTAGCCCTGCTCCAGATATTCCTGTGCGCGCTCGATCGTCTCCTCGATATCGCTGCCATTGGCATGGCCATAGACCATGCAGCCTTCGCGGCTGGCCCCCCCCAGGAACTGATAGACCGGGAGCCCGGCAACCTTCCCCTTGATGTCCCACAGCGCCATGTCGACCGCTGCGATCGCCGACATGGTCACGGGCCCGCGCCGCCAATAAGCGCCCTTGTAGAGATACTGCCAGATATCCTCGATTGCGTGCGCGTCGCGCCCGATCAGACAGGGAATGACGTGATCGGTCAGGTAGCTCGCCACCGCCAGCTCGCGGCCGTTGAGCGTCGCGTCGCCCAGTCCATGGACGCCCTCGTCCGTCTCGATCTTGAGCGTGACGAAGTTCCGGCCCGGGCACGTCACGATGACGCGGGCATTGGTGATACGGGGCAAAAGGACCTCTCCGCTATAGTCAGACAATTATGGCTACTGCCCGCGCCGCTTCGCTGCAAGTCTCGCGACAGCGATGCGGGCCGGGGGTGTGGGATGGGCGATTGCCGCTACGTCAACCGAAGCTTTTGGAAAACTCCAAGATTTCTGCGGATTTTGGTCGCCTTTACGGGCGCGTCAGGCTATACTCGCCGTCCGTGAATACAGCCGCTCTTCCCTATGATTTCCAGGTCGATGTCGAGCAGTCGGATATCGACTTCATGGGCCATGTGAACAACGCCTCCTATCTCAAATGGGTGCAGGCTGCGGTCATCGCCCATTGGCAGCATATCGCGCCGGTCGAGGCAGTTGCGCAGCACCTGTGGGTCGCGCTCAAGCACGAGATCACCTATCGCCGCCCGACCTTCCTCGACGACGAAGTTGTCGCCACCGTCTTGCTCGAAAAGGTGCAGGGCGCGCGGGCATTCTACGAGACCGTGATCAAGCGCGGCGGCGAGGTGCTTGCCGAAGTGAAATCGAGCTGGTGCTGCCTGGACGCCACGACGCTGCGCCCGGCAAGGCTGGCGACCGACGTGATCGACCGGTTCTTCGTTGCCAAGAGCGACGGATCCTGAGCGCGATTGGCGCGCCGGCGCGGGTTGTAAGGAGAGGAGTACAAGATGGCGCACAAGTTCGAGATCTATAAGGACAAGGCCGGCGAGTTCCGCGTCCGTTTCAAATATAACAGCGAGACCATGTTCTCGACCGAGGGCTATTCGAGCAAGGCCTCGGCGCAGAACGCGATCGATTCGATCAAGAAGAACGGCCCGGACGCGCCGGTCGAAGACAATAGCTGATTCCGCCTAGCGCGCGGCGTCCGCCGCGTCGCTTGCCAGCCGGTCGGCCCGCTCATTGTCGGGGTGACCGGCATGGCCCTTTACCCAGACCCACTCCACCCGGTGCGGCTTCGCCGCCGCAAGCAATTCCTGCCACAGGTCGGCATTCTTGACCGGCTGGCGGGCGGCTGTGCGCCAGCCATTCTTCATCCAGCCATGGATCCACTTGGTCAGCCCGTCCATCACATAGCGGCTGTCAGTCGATAGCGTGACGCGGCACGGCTTTTTCAGCGCCTTCAGCCCCTGGATCGCGGCCATCAGCTCCATGCGGTTGTTGGTGGTCAGCTTCTCGCCGCCCGACAATTCCTTCTCGATGCCCCCCATACGCAGCAACGTGCCCCAGCCTCCGGGTCCGGGATTGCCTTTGCACGCGCCGTCGGTGGCGATTTCGACATGGGGGAGTTCGCTCATGCGAACAGCGCGTCGCCGTTCGTCGCGTAGAAGTCCAGCCGCCGCAGATAAGCGAGCGGATCTTTCCTGGTGACAAGCGCATCGGCAGGCGTGTTGAGCCAGTCCCAGGCGCGGCTGAGCAGGAAGCGCAGAGCCGCGCCTTCTGCCAGGATCGGCAGCGCGGTGCGCTCTTCGCCGCCCAAAGGATAGCCCCGGAGCAGCGCTTTGCCGATCGCCGGATCATAATGCCGCCCGGTCGCGTCGAACGCCCATGCGCCGTGCGTCACCGCGAAATCATATGCGCGGATATCGGTGCAGGCGAAGTAGAAATCGATGAGGCCGGTTACCTCGTCGCCGAGCATCAGCACATTGTCGGGAAACAGATCGGCGTGGATCGCGCTGGTCGGCAAATGGCGCGGCCAGCGCGCAAGGATGCGCTCCAGCGCGCGCGCGACGCTGTCGAACAGGCCGGGCTGGATCGTGTCGAGATCGCGGCCGCAGCGCTCGAACTGCGCCTGCCAGGTGTCGACGCCCATGGTGTTGGGCCGGTCGAGCGTGAAATCGGACAGCGCGGCGTGCATGCGGCCGAGCGCGGCACCCGCTGCCTCTGCCTGCGCCGGGGTGGGCGTCGTCACCGACACACCCGGCAGGAAGCGGATCAGGCAGGCGGGGCGCCCTTCCAGCTCATGGATCTCCGTCCCCGACCGGTCCTTCACGGCGGGCGGCACCGGCAGGCCCTTGGCCGCGAGGTGATCGAGCAAAGCCATGAAATAGGGCAGGTCGTCCGCCGCGACGCGCTTTTCGTATAGCGTCAGGATGAAGCGGCTCGTCGTGGTGTCGACCAGATAGTTCGAATTCTCGACGCCCTCGGCGATCCCCTTGGCCGAAACGAGCTGGCCTACGTCGAACCTGGCGAGAAAGGCTCCCAGCGCTTCCGCCGAGACCTGCGTGTAAACCGCCATTACGCCGCTTCCAGCCCCCGGGGCAGCTTGAAGACGACATTCTCCTCGATCGTCTCCACTTCGCGCTCGATCACGTCATAGCGCTCGGAAAGCCGGTCGATCAGTTCGCGGACCAGCAGCTCGGGCGCGGACGCGCCTGCGCTGATCCCCAGCGTGCCCACGCCCGCCAGCCATTCCCAATCCATGTCCCCAGCGCGCGGGATCAGATAGGCGGTGGTGCCCTGCCGCTCCGCGACCTCGACAAGCCGCAGCGAATTGGAGGAGTTCATTCCGCCGATCACGAGCATCAGATCGACGCCGCTCGCGATCGCCTTGACCGCGCCCTGGCGGTTCGTGGTCGCATAGCAGATGTCGTTGGGGCCGGGGGCCAGGATCGCGGGGAAACGGCGTTTCAGGACCGCTAATGTGGCCGCAGTATCGTCCACCGAGAGGGTCGTCTGGGTCAGGAAGGCGAGATTGCCGGGATCGGCGACCGACACCGCTTCGGCGTCCGCCGGCGTTTCGATCAGCGTCATCGCGCCTTCCGGCACCTGGCCGAACGTTCCGATCACCTCGGGATGGCCGACATGGCCGATGAACAGGATGTGACGCCCGGCCGCGACGAGCCGCTCCGCCTGCCGATGGACCTTGGAGACGAGCGGGCAGGTGGCGTCGAGATATTCGAGACCGCGCTCGATCGCCTTGGCCGGCACCGCCTTGGGCACGCCATGCGCGGAAAAGACCACGGGCACGCCATCGGGAACCTGATCCAGCTCCTCGACAAATATCGCGCCCTTGCCCTTCAGCGTATCCACCACGAACTTGTTGTGGACGATCTCGTGCCGGACATAGACGGGCGCGCCATATTTCTCGATCGCGAGCTCGACGATGCGGATCGCGCGGTCGACGCCTGCGCAAAAGCCGCGCGGCGCGGCGATGCGAACTTCGAGGACGGGCTTCTGGGGAGCGTTCATTGCGCGCCAGCCTCTACGCGATTGCTTGCGCGGGCGGAAGGTGGTTCCTATGGTGCCCGCCGTTTCCGGCCTGTCCGGGATAGCGTTTCGAAAGGTGCCCCCAACTTGGTTCGCAAGCTCGCAATTTCCGCCATGATCCTGCTCGCCGCAGGCGGTTGCAGCCGTACTGGCGAGATCACCGATGGTGGCATCACTGCGCTGCGCTCGGCCTGCCCGCGCGTCGGCGTTCCTGCGGGCACGGGCGACGTCACCCAGTTCGACCCGCCCGCCAGCCGCGACGCCGCCGCCATCGACGTGGTCGCGACGCTCACCAATGTGACCTCGACCTGCGACGAAGCGGGCGAGCAAATCGTCACCACCGTCAATTTCGACGTGCTCGCCACGCGGCGCGATGCAGCCGGCCCGCGCGACGTGAGCCTGCCCTATTTCATCACCGTGGTGCGCGGCGGCACCAACGTCGTCGCCAAGAGCGTCGATCGCGTCACCGTGCATTTCGAGGCAGGCCAGACTCGCGCCAGCGCCAAGGGCGTCGCGACCAGCCGCGTTGATCGCGCTGCGGCGACGATTCCGGATGACGTCCGCAAGCGCCTGACCGAAAAGCGCAAGGCCGGGCAGGAAGCAGCGGCGATGGATCCGCTCGCCGATCCCGCAGTGCGCGGCGCGGTGCTTTCCGCCACGTTCGAAGCACTGGTCGGCTTCCAGCTGACTGAAGAGCAGCTCCGGTACAATATGACGCGTTGATAAGCGCTGCTGCCGCATTGCGGCATTCGGCGATTGACTCGACTCAGGGCCGCCGCCAAGGCTGCCCCGGTCGATAGGCACGCGCGGGAGAGTGTGAGGCTTCAAGCTTCACCGCCGAAGGAGCAACCGCCCCGGAATCTCTCAGGCACCAGGGACCGCGCAGGCACGACACTCTGGAAAGCACCGCTCCGCAGGGGGCGGTCACCGAAGGGGTAAGCTCCGGGCAGCCGGAGTGAAAGCTCTCAGGTTCCCGTGACAGAGGGGGCGATGGATCAGAGCGTGAGCGGTCACGCCGGTTCGTCGTTCCATTTCTGCCGCCGGAGCGAATGTGATGAGCCAGCAAGTCCAGGATCAGGAACTCAGCGGCGATCCCGAAGGCGGCGAGGGCGAACCCCCGCTCGCCCTGCTTCCGCTCGACGCATGGCACCGCGCGCGCGGTGGCCGCATGGTCCCCTTCGCGGGCTATGAGATGCCGGTCCAGTATGAAGGCATCATGGCCGAGCATCTCTGGACGCGCGAACATGCCGGGCTTTTCGATGTGTCGCACATGGGGCAGCTCATCTTCTCCGGCGAAGGCGTTGAAGCCGCGCTCGAGGCGCTGATGCCCGCCGATATCGCTGCCGCGAAGGCGGGCCATCCCGTCTATTCGATGCTGCTCGCGGAAAATGGCGGCATCCTCGACGATCTGATGCTCACCAGGCGCGATGACGGCTCGATCTACATGGTCGTCAACGGTGCCTGCAAATGGGACGATATCGCCCATTTCCGTGAGCATCTGCCTGACGAGATCGAGATCAATTATCTCGACGAACATGCGCTGCTGGCGTTGCAGGGGCCGAAAGCGGCGGTCGTGCTCGCCCGCCTGATCCCCGGCGTCGATGCGCTGGTGTTCATGCAGGGCGGGTTGTTCCAGTGGCAGGGTCATGATCTGTGGATCAGCCGCTCGGGCTATACGGGCGAGGACGGATTCGAGATTTCGGTGCCGACCGGTGCCGTGGAGGCGCTCGCCGATGCGATTGTCGCTGCGCCCGAGGCCAAGCCGATCGGCCTGGGTGCCCGCGATTCGCTGCGGCTGGAGGCCGATCTCCCGCTCTACGGCCATGATCTCGATACCGAGACCACCCCGGTCTCCGCGTCTCTGGGTTTCGCGCTCAAGAAGCGCCGCCGGGAGGAAGGCGGCTTCCCCGGCTACGAGCGCATCATGGCCGAGCGCGAGACCGGCCCGATCCTAAAGCGCGTCGGCCTTATCGTCGATGGCCGCCAGCCGGTGCGCGAAGGCGCGGCGGTGCTGGATGCCGAGGGCAGCGAAGTCGGCCGCGTGACCAGCGGCGGCTTCGCGCCGACCGTGCAGAAGCCGATCGCCATGGCCTATGTCCCGGTCGCCCAGTCGGTGGTCGGCACCAAGATCACCCTTGTCCAGCGCGGCAAGATCCACACTGCGGAGGTCGTGCAGATGCCCTTCGTCCCCCATCGCTATGTCAGAAAGGGAGCCTGACCCATGAGCCGCTATTACACCGAAGATCATGAATGGGTCGAAGTCGATGGCGACATCGGCACCGTCGGCATCAGCGAATATGCCCAGAGCCAGCTTGGCGACATCGTGTTCGTCGAGACGCCCGATGCGGGCAAGGAAGTCTCCAAGGGCGACGACGTTGCGGTCGTCGAATCGGTCAAGGCCGCGTCGGACGTCTATTCGCCCGTCTCCGGTACCGTCCTCGAAGGCAATGACGCGCTGGCCGACACGCCCGAACTGGTCAACGAAGACCCCGAAGGCGATGGCTGGTTCTTCAAGATCACGCTGAGCGATGCCAGCGAGGTCGAAGGCCTGATGAACGAGAGCGCCTACGCCGAGTTCGTGAGCAAGCTCTAACTACCGTCATCCCGGCGAAAGCCGGGATCTCGTGCCACCTGGCGCGACGTCGCAGCCGTCGCGCTTGCCGCCTGAGACCCCAGCCTTCGCTGGGGTGACGGCTACGGCTTTGGGAAATCGTCATGCGCTATCTGCCCCTTACCCCAACCGATCGCCAGGAAATGCTCGGCGTCATCGGCGCCAGGTCGATCGACGATCTGTTCGTCGACGTCCCTGGCGTTGCCCAGCTTGATGGCCCGATCCACGGCCTGCCGCTCCATGCCAGCGAGCTTGCCGTCGAGCGCCACATGACCGTGCTGGCGAAGAAGAACCTTGCGGCCGGCGATGCGCCGTTCTTCCTGGGGGCAGGGGCCTATAAGCATCATGTTCCCGCCAGCGTCGATCACCTGATCCAGCGCGGCGAATTCCTGACGGCCTATACGCCGTATCAGCCCGAAATCGCCCAGGGCACGCTGCAGATGATGTTCGAGTTCCAGTCGCAGGTTGCGCGCCTGCTCGGCTGCGACGTCGCGAACGCATCGATGTACGATGGCTCCACGGCATGCTGGGAAGCGATCGTGATGGCCCGCCGCGTTACCAAGCGCGGCAAGGCGATCCTCTCGGGCGGGCTCCATCCGCATTACGTGTCGGTCGCCAACACCATGGCGAAGTTCACCGGCGATCAGCTTGTGACCTCGATCCCGACGCTGAGCGCAACGCCTGACACGGACGATCTGATCGCGCAGATCGACGACAATACCTCGTGCGTCGTCGTGCAATATCCCGACATCCTCGGCCGTATCGCAGATCTGTCGAAGCTCGCCGAAGCCGCACACGCCAAGAAGGCGCTGCTCGTCGCGGTGGTCACCGAGCCGGTGGCGCTGGGGGCGATCAAGTCGCCCGGCGAAATGGGCGCGGACATCGTCGTGGGCGAGGGCCAGTCGATCGGCGTCGGCCTCCAGTTTGGCGGGCCGTATGTGGGCCTGTTCGCCTGCTCCGAAAAGCTGGTCCGCCAGATGCCCGGCCGCCTCTGTGGCGAGACGGTGGATGCCGAGGGCAAGCGCGGCTTCGTGCTGACGCTCTCGACGCGCGAGCAACATATCCGCCGCGAAAAGGCGACCTCGAACATCTGCACCTCCTCGGTGCTGTGCGCGCTCGCCTGGTCGATCCACATGACCCTGCTGGGTGAAAAGGGCCTGCGCCAGCTTGCAGCGATCAACCATGCCGGGGCCTCCGCCGCTGCTGAGGTGCTGGCGGGGGTTCCGGGTGTCGAGCTGGTGACGCCCCGCTTCTTCAACGAATTCACGCTGAAGCTCTCGAAGGAGGCGCGCCCCGTGGTTCGCGATCTCGCGGCGAAGGGGATCCTTGCGGGCGTGTCGCTCGGCCGGCTCTATCCGGGCGAAGCATCGCTCGCGAACGGCCTGATCGTCGCGGTCACCGAAACCACTACCAAGGAGGACGTCGAGACGCTTGCCTCCGCGCTCCGGGAGGCGCTGGCATGAGCAATATCAACGCAAGCGGCTGGCGCCCGACCACCCCTGAGGCTGGCGAGAGCAACGCCGCCACCGCGACCGGCAACCGCGCATTGATGCTGGAAGAGCCGCTGATCTTCGAGATCGGCTCGATCAGCAAGACCGGCGTGGATTTCGGCGATGCGCCTACAGGCACCTCGCGCCTTGGCGGCCTTGAGCGTCACCAGGATATCGGCCTTCCCGGCCTGTCCGAGCCCGAGACGGTGCGGCATTATACCCGCCTCAGCCGCCAGAATTACGCGATCGATCTCGGCCTGTTCCCGCTCGGCTCGTGCACGATGAAGCACAATCCGCGCCTCAACGAGCGGATGGCGCGGCTTCCGGGCTTTGCGGACCTGCACCCGCTGACCCCGGTCGACGCCTGCCAGGGTGCGTTCGAGGTGATCGATCAGCTCGCGCACTGGCTGATCACGCTCACCGGCATGCATTCGGTGGCGATGAGCCCCAAGGCCGGCGCGCACGGCGAGCTGTGCGGCGTGCTGGCGATCCGCGCGGCGCTCGATGCGCGCGGCGAGCAGGCTCGCAAGATCCTGCTGGTGCCCATTTCGGCGCACGGCACGAACCCTGCCACTGCGGCCTTTGCCGGCTTCACGGTGGAGGATATTCCCGCCACCGACGATGGCCGTGTCGATCTGGAAGCGCTCAAGGCGCGGCTGGGGCCGGATATCGCGGGCGTGATGATCACCAACCCGAACACCTGCGGCCTGTTCGAGCGCGACATGCGCGCGATCTCGGATGCGGTGCATGCGGCGGGCGGCTATGTCTATTGCGATGGCGCCAACTTCAACGCGATCGTCGGGCGGGTCCGCCCGGGCGATCTGGGCGTCGATGCGATGCACATCAACCTCCACAAGACCTTCTCCACCCCGCATGGCGGTGGGGGGCCGGGTTCGGGTCCGGTGGTGCTTTCCGAAGCGCTCACCCCCTATGCGCCGCTGCCCTTTGTCGAGAAGACCGCGGACGGCTTCCGCCTTGTCGAGGAAGAGACGGCGGGCGAGCATCATGCCGGCAGCTTCGGTCGCATGACCGCGTTCCATGGCCAGATGGGCATGTTCACCCGCGCGCTGACCTACATCTTGAGCCACGGCGCCGATGGCCTTCGCCAGGTTGCCGAGGATGCGGTGCTCAACGCAAATTACATCCTGCGTTCGATGGAAGACGTGCTCGACGCGCCCTTCGCCAAGTCGGGCCCGTGCATGCATGAGGCGATCTTCAGCGATAAGGGCCTGCCCGAGGGCTTCTCGACGATCGACATCGCCAAGGGGCTGATCGACGAGGGGTATCATCCGATGACGGTCTATTTCCCGCTCGTCGTCCACGGCGCGATGCTGGTCGAGCCGACCGAGACCGAGAGCAAGGCGACGCTGGACCAGTTCATCCATGCCTTCCGTTCGGTCGCCGAACGCGCTAAGGGCGGCGACCCCGCGATCCGAACCGCGCCGCATTTCGCGCCGCGCCGCCGTCTCGACGAGACGCTGGCCGCCCGCAAGCCGGTGCTGGCATGGAAAGAGCCTGTCGGGGCGCAAGCAGCGGAATAGCCGCTCAGGAGTTATGACTGCACGATGACGTATAACGATACTTTCCGCGACCGCGCCGGCCGTTCCGCCGACGCGAAGAAGGCGCTGCTCGAAAAGCTCAAGGCGGCGCCCAAGCTGAGCGAGGCCGAGCTGGCCGAGCGCAAGGCTGCGCGGTTGAAGAAGGAAGCCGAAGAGGCCGAGAAGCGCGCGGCGAAAAAGGCCGCGATCGAGGCGGAAAAGGCCGCCAAGGCCGCCGAGGAAGCCGCCGCCAAGGCCGCGGCCGAGGAAGCTGCGCGCGAGGCGAAGGAAAAGCTCGCCCGCTCGTTCATGCTCCCCACCGCCGAGGAGCAGAAGGCCAAGCGCGACGCCCGCTACGCGGCTCGCAAGGCGCGGAAGTAAGCGATTCCGTCATCCCTGCTATCGCGGGGATGACGCCTCCGGCTAGATCCAGCGCCGCACGCTGGCCTTGTATGCCAGATACGGCTCTCCGAATCGGCTCGCCAGATACGCTTCCTCCGGCTCGATCACTTCCTTCTGGATGACGAACAGCAGCGGCAGCAGCAGGCACAATTGCGTCCCGCTGTCGTTGAGCATCGTGATGCCCAGATAGACCAGCGCCATCCCCAGATACATCGGGTTGCGCGACCATTTGTACACGCCGTCGAGGATGAGGTCGCTATCCGCCTTCCACGGCCGCGAATCGGTTCTGGAACGCAGGAACAGCCCCTGCGCGGTCAGGATCACCGCCGCGCCGAGCACCAATGCGACCATCCCCATCGTGTGGAGCAGCGAATAGGGGATCACCGGGATCGCCGGTTCGCCGATCCAGCGCTCCAGCACCCAGCCCGCCAGCAGCGTGCCGATAAAGGCGAGGGGCGGCGGGAATTTCACGCGCGGACTGTCGGCATCGATCTTCATGTTGCGGGTGATGAACCGGAATGCGGCGCATCGCAACGGCTTGCCTTTCGTTTGCGAAGCGTAATGATGCGCCGCCATGGAATCCGAATCCCCGGGCTGGCTCGGCTACGTCATTGTCGCCGTCATCCTTATCACCGTTCTAGCGTTTCGCCTGCGGAGCATGCGGCGCGAGCGCACGCTCAAGGTCGAGCGGCTCTGGATCGCGCCGGCGCTTTACCTGCTGATCGCATGCTTCGTCTTCTGGCACATGCCGCCCGCCGGCATCGTCTGGTTGTGGTGTGCGGCGGCGATGGCGGCGGGCGCAGGGTTCGGCTGGTGGTGGGGAAGGATGACGCGGATCAGCGTCGATCCCGAAACGCATGAAGTCCGCCAGAAGGGATCGATGGCCGCCATCGTGCTGATTTTTGTTCTGATCGCCGCGCGGCTGGGCGTGCGGAACGCAGAGGCGCTGGGCGTGCCCGGCGTCCATATCGACATCGCCGCGATGGCCGACATACTGATCGCCTTCGCGCTTGCGCTGCTGACGGCGCAGCGTGTGGAGATGTTTCTCCGCGCTCGCCGCCTGCTCGCCGAAGCGCGCGGGGCGTGAAGCGCTACGCCCCCGCCACGGAGCGCAACCGCGATCCGATCGCTGAAGTGCTCGGCGAGACGCTGCCTGCCAGTGGCCAGGTGCTGGAAATCGCCAGCGGCACCGGCGAGCATTGCGCATTCTTCGCCGGGCGCTTCCCCGCGCTAGCATGGCAGCCGAGCGATCCCGATCCCGATGCGCTGTCCTCGATCGCCGCATGGACCGAAGGCCTCGCCAATGTCCGCGCGCCGCTGGCGATCGATGCGGCGGGCGAATGGCCCGTGGTGCAGGCGGACGCGATCCTGTGCATCAACATGGTCCATATCAGCCCCTGGGCCGCGACTTTGGGCCTGATGGCCGGGGCAGGGCGGCTGCTGCCGATGGGCGCGCCGCTGATCCTCTACGGCCCATATCGCCAGCAGGGCGTGCCCACCGCGCCCTCGAACGAGCAGTTCGAATTGTGGCTCAAGGAAAAGTCGCCTTATTACGGCCTTCGCCATGTCGAGGACGTGACGCGTGAGGCCACCGCGAACGGGCTGGCGCTACAGCGGATCACTCCGATGCCCGCCAATAATCTGATGCTGGTCTATCGCCGCGGCTAGACGCCCGGCTCGGTCGCCAGCTCCTGATGGCGCACCCGCTCGCGCCAGACGATATAGAGGCCGCTTGCGATGATGACCGGTGCGCCGATCCAGGTGGCGGGGGTGGGCAGCACGCCGAACAGCAACAGGCCGTACAGGGTCGCCCAGATCAGGCTCGAATAATCCATCGGCAGCACGGCGCTGACCGGCGCGAAGCGCAGCGCTCCGGTCAGCGCAAGCTGGCCGACCCCGCCGCTGACCCCCGCCGCGAGCATCGCCACCCATACCCAGGCAGGATGTGCCTGTGCGACGAACAGATAGGCGATCCCCAGGGGGACGAGCGAAAGCAGCGAGAACCAGAAGACGATCGTCCCGGTATTCTCGGTGCGGCTGAGCTGGCGCAGCTCGATCGAGACCCACGCGGTGAACATCGCGCCCGCCAGCCCGACGAGCGCACCGATCATGCCGAAATGCCCGCTGCCCGGCTGCGCGACGATCAATATGCCGGCGAACCCTACCGCAACCGCCGCCCAGCGGTGCCAGCCCACCGTCTCGTGTAACACGATCACCGCTAGAATCGTCGCGAAGAGCGGCACGGTGAAGCCCAGCGTGGTTGCTTCGGCCAGCGGCAACAGCATCACCGCGCCGAAATTGCCCAGCATCCCGCACAGCCCGATCACGGTGCGCCGGGCATGCGATCCGATCCGTTTGGTGCGGAGGCTGGAAAGGCCGGGGCCGTTCGCCAGCCAGATCAACACGATGGGCAGGGCGCATGCCTGGCGGAAGAACAGCAATTCGGGCAAGCTCGCGCCGCCCGCCTCCGCATATTTGACCAGCGCCATCATGCTCGCCAGCGCGAAGATCGCGAGCAGGCGCAGCGCGATGCCTTTCGGGACATGATCGGCGCGGTGAGTCATATGGCGGGCCTTGCTCCACGGTGGACCCGCGAACAAGTCCCCGCTATCCGCGCTTCATGATCAAGCATGCACTCCCCGTCACGCGCGAAGCCGATTTCGCCGCCTGGTATCAGTCCGTCATTTCGGAGGCCGATCTGGCCGAGGAAAGCGGCGTGCGCGGATGCATGGTCATCCGGCCGTGGGGCTATGGCATCTGGGAGCGCGTGCAGCGCCTGCTCGACGATCGCATCAAGGCGACGGGGCATGAGAATTGCTATTTCCCGCTCTTCATTCCCCTCTCTTATTTCGAGAAGGAAGCGGAGCATGTCGATGGCTTCGCGAAGGAAATGGCGGTCGTCACACACCATCGCCTCGTCCAGAAGGACGGTAAGCTGGTGCCCGATCCCGCAGCCAGGCTCGAAGAGCCTCTCGTCGTCCGTCCGACTTCGGAAACGGTGATCGGCGCAGCGTTCAGCCGCTGGGTCCAGTCGTGGCGCGATCTGCCCGTGCTGATCAATCAATGGGCCAATGTCGTCCGCTGGGAGATGCGCACCCGCATGTTCCTGCGCACCACCGAGTTCCTCTGGCAGGAAGGTCATACCGCCCATGCGACCGAGAGCGAGGCGCGCGAAGAGACGCTGAAGATGCTCGAAGTCTATCGGGACTTCGCCGAAACCTGCCTGGCAATGCCGGTGGTCGCGGGCGAGAAGCCCGAGAATGAGCGTTTCCCCGGCGCGGTCGCCACCTATTCGATCGAAGCGATGATGCAGGATGGCAAGGCGCTCCAGGCGGGCACCTCGCATTTCCTCGGTACCACGTTCTCCAGTGCCCAGGACATCCGCTTCCAGAATTCGGAAGGCGAGCACGAGCTTGCCCAGACCACGAGCTGGGGCGTCTCCACCCGCATGATCGGCGGCGTCATCATGGTGCATGGCGATGATGATGGCCTGCGCGTGCCGCCCCGCATCGCGCCTTGGCAGATCGTGATCGTGCCGATGCTGCGCGACAATGACGAAGACGCCGCGCTGATCGACTATTGCAAGGGGCTTCAGGCCGATCTCGCCAAGCTGTCGGCGCTGGGCGAGCCCGTTCGCGCGCTGCTCGATCTGAAGTTCGGCAAGGCCGCGACCAAGCGCTGGGGCTGGGTCAAGAAGGGTGCGCCGGTCATCATCGAGGTCGGCGGCCGCGACATGGCAGGCGGCAACGTCTCGGCCATCCGCCGCGACCGGCTCTACCGCGAGGACGGCAAGATCGATTCAGCGGTGATCGCCAGGAGCGATTTCGCCGCACAGGCAAGCGCCCTGCTGGAAGAGATCCAGGCCGGGCTGCATGCCGATGCGCGCGCACGGATGCATGCCAATATCCGCCGCGACGTCACCGATTTCGTCGATCTTGCCGCGCATTTCGCAGAAGGCACGAAATATCCGGGCTGGCTTGAGGTCAATTGGTCGAAGCCTACCGGCGCCGCGCTCGACGGCGTTGTCGAGAAGCTCAAGGCGCTCAAGCTAACCCTGCGCAACGTGCCCGGCGATGCGGCCCCGGCGAACGGCGCGTGCATCTTCACCGGCGACCCCGCTGTGGAGCGCATCATCGTGGGTCGCGCATATTGAGCACGCGCCCGCTCTTCGCCTCGATGCTCTACGAAGCGCCGCTCGGCGATGCGGCGTTGGTCGAGGAGCTTGCCCAAAGCTGCCTGATGCTGGCCGAACAGGACATTGCGGGCCAGCGCTGGGCGGAAGAGCATCACTATCGCGGCTATACAAGCTATGCTTCGCTCAACGATCTGCCGATCCGCGATCCGGCCTTTGGCGATCTCAAGCGGCTGCTCGACAAGCATGTCGCCAAATTCGCGAAGGATTGCGCGTTCGATCTCGCGGGCCGGAAGCTCAAGCTCGACAGCCTGTGGGTCAATGTGCTGGACGGCGATGGCGGGCATAACAGCCATATCCACCCGCACAGCGTGGTTTCCGGCACCGTCTATATCGCGCTGCCGGATGGCTCGCGCGGGCTCAAGCTCGAAGATCCGCGCCACGCGATGATGATGGCCGCGCCCACGCGCACGGCCGACGCGCCGGAGATGCTGCGGAGCTTCGTCGAAGTCGTGCCGGAAGTCGGCACCGTTCTTCTCTGGGAAAGCTGGCTACGGCATGAGGTGCCGGCCGGGCAAGGCAGCGAGCACCGGATCAGCATCAGCTTCAACTATCGCTGGTAGCCGCCACTCGCTTTTGGTGGACGTCCAGACGTCGGCGCGGCAACCCCCGACAGCGCAACCGCTCACTCCGCCAGCACCCTCTCCACCCGTTCCGTCATCCCGGGCATGGCGTGCAGCCCGATCTTCGATCGCCGCCACAGCACGTCTTCGGCCGTGCGCGCCCATTCGTGATCGCGCATCCAGCGCACTTCCACCTCGGTCAGCCCGCCGCCCAGATCCTGGCCCATGCCTGCTTCGTCCCCGATCCCGCGCAGCATGTCCTCCATGCAGCGGCCATAGGCATGCGCCATGCGCTGCGCGCGATACGCGCCTAGGAACGGCCAGCGCGCCTGCGCCTTGGCCAGCCAATCGTCGAAGCTCGCGATGGCCCCGCCGGGGAACATTCGCGCGCGGGTCTTGTGGCGATGCTCGATGCCCAGCAGCGGCGCGATCTTTTCCATCGCCTCCTCGGCCAGCGCCCGCGCGGTGGTGATCTTGCCGCCGAATACGGACAGCAGCGGCGGGCCTTCGCTATCGGTCTCCAGCACATAATCGCGCGTCACATTCTGCGCCCGTGCTTCGCCGTCGTCATGCAGCGGGCGCACGCCGGACCATTTGCTGACCACGTCCGCCTCGGTGATCTGGCGGGTGAAATAACGGTTCACCGCCTCGCACAGATAGCGCACCTCCTCGTCCGAGCAGACCGCATCCTCGGGCCGCTGGACCGGCACATCGGTCGTGCCGATCTCGGTGAAGCCGCCTTCATAGGGGATGGCGAAGACGATCCGGCGGTCGGGCTGCTGGAGGATATAGGCGTGCTCGCCCTCGAACAGGCGCGGCACCACGATATGGCTGCCCTTCACCAGCCGCACGCGCGAGCGGGTCGTGACGTGCAGCCGCTCCAGCAGCTTCGCCACCCATGGCCCGGCGGCGTTGACCAGCATGCGCGCCTGCACCGTGCGGCCATCGGAAAGCTCGGCGGTCCAGCCATCGCCGCCGCGCCGTGCGGAGAGCAATTCGGTGCGCGTAGCGATCTCCGCATCATGCGCCGCCGCGTCCACGGCATTGGCCAGCGTCAGGCGGCTGTCGTCCACCCAGGCGTCCGAATAGACGAAGCCCTTGTGATCGCCCTTGAGCGGATCGGTGAAGGTGCGGTCACGCGCATGCAGCACGCGCGAGCGGGGGAGCGAGGATGTCCCCGCCAGCACGTCGTAAAGATACAGTCCGGTCCGCACCATCCACCAGGGCCGCACCGAATGCGCGTGCGGCAGCACGAAGGTCATCGGGCGGATCAGGTGCGGTGCGGCGCTCAGCAGCCTTTCGCGCTCGTGCAGCGCCTCGCGCACCAGCCGGAATTCATAGCTCTCCAGATAGCGCAGCCCGCCATGGATCAGCTTGGTCGAAGCCGAGCTGGTATGGCTGGCGAGGTCATCCTTTTCGACGAGCAGCACCTTCAGCCCGTACAGGCTCGCCTCGCGCGCAATCGCGCAGCCGTTGATCCCGCCGCCGACGATGAGAAGGTCGTATTCCACGATCGGATGCTACTCTGATCGCCCCTCCGGCGAAAGCCGGGGGAGGGCGTTTGGCGGGGATGACGGATGCTGGGGAAGTCCCTACATTGGGATCCAATGGCTAAACCAAAACCAAAAGCAGGCCTGCCTACGCGGCAGCAGATCCTAGATTTCATCTCAACTTCATCGACACCCGCCGGCAAGCGTGAGATCGCCAAGGCGTTCGGCCTGCATGCGCAGGACAAGATCGCGCTCAAGGCGCTCCTCAAGGACATGAGCGACGAGGGGCTGATCGACAGCGCCCCCGGCCGCGCCTTCCACAAGATGGGCGGCGTGCCCAAGGTTACCGTGCTGCGCGTCACCGACGTGACCGGCGACACCGTCTGGGCCGTGCCCGAGCAGTGGCATGCGGAGGGCGTTCCGGTGCCCCGCCTGCGCGTCCGCGAACGCGGGCGCAAGGGCGCGCTCGGGGTCGGCGATCGCATCCTCGCGCGCACCGAAGAGGCCGGCAATGGCTGGATCGCGCACCCCATGAAGAAGCTCGCGCGCGGCGAGGAGCAGATGCTCGGCGTCGTGCACGAAGAGGGCGGGCGGCTTTACCTTCAGGGCATCGACAAGAAGGACCGCTCGAGCCTGCCCATCTCCGATCGCAAGGAAGCGATGCCGGGAGATCTGGTGCTCGCCGAAAAGGCTGGGCGCCCGCCGCGCATCTTCGCACGGGTCACCGAGATCCTCGGCGATCCCTTCGCCCCGCGCAGCTTCTCGCTGATCGCGATCCACAAGCATGGCATCCCCAACGTCTTCTCCGAGGAGCTGCTCGCGGAGGCGGAGAAGGTCTCGCAGCTCGATCTCGGTGCGCGGGAGGATCTGCGCGACCTGCCGATCGTCGCGATCGATCCCGCCGATGCCCGCGACCATGACGATGCCGTATGGGCCGCGCCCGATGACGATCCGAAGAACGAAGGCGGCTGGAAGGCCGTCGTCGCGATCGCCGACGTCTCATTCTACGTCCGCCCCGGATCGGAGCTCGACCGCGAGGCCCGCAAGCGCGGCAATTCGGTCTATTTCCCCGATCGCGTCGTGCCGATGCTCCCGGAGATTCTCTCGGCGGAAGTCTGCTCGCTGAAAGAGGGCGAGGATCGCGCCGCCTTGGTCTGCCATCTCCAGATCGGCAGCAATGGCGATCTCAAGAACTGGCGCTTCACCCGCGCCGTGGTGAGCATCGCGGCGAACATCGCTTATGATGACGCGCAGACGATCATCGACGGCCCTGAGACCGAGCGCGCGCTGCTCGACGAGCGTTTCGAGCCCGGCAAGCCGAAGCGCGCCGAGATCGAGCCTGCGCTGCGTCACCTGTGGGATTGCTGGGGCGCGCTCAACGCCGCGCGCGATCGCCGCAAGCCGCTCGATCTCGACCTGCCCGAGCGCCGCATCGTGCTGGACGAGAAGGGCCGCATCCTCTCGGTCGCCCCGCGCGAGCGGCTCGATGCGCACAAGCTGATCGAGGATTATATGATCGCGGCCAATGTCGCCGCCGCCAAGGCGCTGGAGGCGCGCAAGGGCCCGGTGATGTACCGCATCCACGAGCCGCCGAGCCGCGAAAAGCTCGTCGCGCTCAAGGACTATCTCAAGACCTTCGACCTTGAATTCGCGCTGGGCCAGGTGATCCGCCCCGCCGTCTTCAACCAGATCCTGAAGAAGGTGGAGGAAAGTGACGCTCGCGACGAGATCATGACGCAGGTGCTCCGCACCCAGACCCAGGCCTATTACGGCCCCGAAAATGCCGGGCATTTCGGCCTGTCGCTCGGCAGCTACGCGCACTTCACCTCGCCGATCCGCCGCTATGCCGATCTGATCGTGCATCGCTCGCTGGTCGATTCCTATGGGTTGGGGCCGGGCGCGCTCACTTCTGCCGAAGCTGCCGGCATGGATCGCATCGGCGAGAGCATCTCGCAGCTTGAGCGCCGCGCGATGGAGGCGGAACGCGACACGATCGATCGCTATGTCGCGGCGTACCTCGCCCAGCATGTCGGCGAAGTGCTCGACGCCAAGATCACCGGCGTGCAGAATTTCGGCTTCTTCGCGACGGTCGAGGGCATTGGCGGTGACGGGCTGGTGCCCGCGCGCGATCTCGGCACCGAATATTTCCGCTATGACGAAGCCAGCCAGCGGCTGATCGGCGAGCATTCGGGGCAGAGCTACAGCCTCGGCATGCGGCTGCAGTTGCGGCTGGTCGAGGCCAATCCGGTCAGCGGCGCGCTCCGCTTCGAATTGCCCGATGGCAAGGGGAGCGCGGGCGGCGGTCCGGGCGATCGGCCAGGCCGCGTTGGCCCAAACCGCGTGATCAAGCATCGCGGCCGCCCGGCCAATATCCGGCATCAGGGCCGCAAGCGCTAAACGGTTGAGCCGCCGGGCATTCCGTGTCAGCTTCCGGCAGACATAGGGGAACGCCCATGAGCTCTTCGCCTGCACCGACCATCATCGCCGCCGCCGTCGCCCGCGCCCGCCGCAGGATCTCGGCCTATTTCTTCGTGGAACACGCGATAAGCGCGGACGAGGCGGTGCCCTATGCGCCGCAGAGCCGGGTCGAGCGGCACGAGTTCGAGCGCATGCAGAAGCGCGGCGTCATCCGCTCGGACGGCGACGGCAAATACTGGCTCGATACCGCCGCCTATCAGGCCGACGCCGATCGCCGCCGCCGCATCCTGGTGCCCGTGGTGATCGTGCTGGTGATCGCGGTGGCGCTGGCGATCATGTTCGCCGGCTATCGCGGCTAGCGAGAGCATGACGATCCCGATGTTCCGCGCTCCCCCGTCATCCCCGCGAAAGCGGTGACCCAGAGCCACGTAGAGCGTCGCTGAGACACCCTGGGTCCCCGCTTTCGCGGGGATGACGGCTATTCAAACCGGATGGGTCAGCTCCTAGTCGATCGTAATCACCACCCCCGCATGCGCCTCCAGCCGCTTGCGCAGCGGCTCGGCCATCAGCGCGCCGGGCGTCCAGATACCGCCTTTGCCCTCAACATCGCGGATCAGGCACATTGCGCTCTCGGCGATCATCTTGCTCGTCGAACCATAGCCCGGATCGCGGTCGCCCTTCACCGTCGCAGTCACGCGCTGGCCGTCCTCCATCTCGGCGATGAAGGCGAGATCGTAAAAGCCGGTCTCGCGCTCTTCCTTTGACGGGCCTTCGCCGGGGGCGGGGCCTTTGTCCGCATTCATCGGGTTCATCTTGGCGATCGCTTCCGCTGCCGCCTTGCCCATCTCGCCGATACCGGGCGCGACCATCATCTCGTCATAGCGGAAGTCCTGACCATAGGGGTGTCCGCTCAGGAAATTGGTGCGGTGGACATTCTTGGTGTTGATCACCGCCATCATGAAGGGCGCGACCCAGCCGCCCACGGCCTCGTCATATTCGGGCATCACGCCCTTGGGCTGGCTCGGTCCCTCGAACCCCGGCGTCAGCGAAAAGGGATCGAGCAGCGCCTTGAACACGGAAGGGTCCTTCATCGCTGCGGCGGCAGTCGCCTTGCCGCTGGCGAAGGTTCCGCCCGAGAAGGTGCCCTTCATCTGGCGCACCCGGCCCTTCACCCGCGGCGCAGGCTTGCCGAAGCGCCGGATGCACTCCTGCTCCACCACCCAGACGCCCAGATCGAACGGGATGGAATCGAACCCGCACGAAAAGACGATCCGTGCCCCGCTTGCCTCTGCCGCTGCCTGATATTTCCCGATCATCGCGTGCATGAAATTGGGCTCGCCGCACAGGTCGACATAGGCGGTGCCGGTCTCGACGCAGGCGGCCAGCAGCGGCTCGCCATAAAGCTGATATGGCCCCACCGTGGTGATGATCACGCTCGCCCGCGCGGTCATCGCTTTCAGGCTGGCGGGATCGTCCGCATTGGCGGTGATCAGCGGCGTATCGGCCGACGCGCCGATCTCGTCGCGCACCTCCTGCAATTTGGTGAGCGAGCGCCCGGCCATCGCCCATTTCACATCGGCATAATTGGCCGCGAGATATTCGGCGACGAGCCGCCCGGTGAACCCGGTTGCGCCATAGACGATGATATCGAACTCGCGTGCCACATTGCCTCTCCCGCCGGTCGATCCGGCTGCTCGGGGCGAAGGATGGGGCGACGCGAGCGTGCTTGTCAATGATCACGCCTTATGCGGATTAGTGGATATGGAACGCCCGCATATCCTCTAAGGAACCGCGCATCCTCTCTATACGGGAAGGGTTCGCGCCTATCTTCGAAAATAGGGTATCGAATTTATCGGGCGGATGCCGACGCATCCTGCCTTCCGCGAAACCATTCCCCCGGTGATCGGGCGCGCATCGTCCCTGTACTGGTCGAATGCGCGTCAGGCGGGCTGAAGCGCGATCAGGATATCGGTCTCCAGCGCCTCTTCGGGCACTTCGTCCGGATCGTTCAGCGCGTGATGATAGAGCGGCGCGTCGGCCGGCTCGCGCCCCGATGCCAGGACAAAGGCGATCAGCCGCTGATTGGCGTCTTCCAATCTATCGTGGCTGCCATAAGCGCGCAGGCAGGCATGATCGCCAGAGGGCAGGATGACGGGGTGGAAGGGTTCCTCCACCGTCACGTCGCCGATCGCGATTGCCGCGTCATAGCGCAGCGCCGGTGCCTCGACGCTCAGCGGATCGTCGAGCAGGATGCCGTAAATTCCCTCCAGTTGCTCGATATAGCCGCGCTCGCCCGCCCATTCGAACAGCTGCCAGTACAGCGCGTTGAGCTCGACGTAGTCGCCGCCTACGCGGCGGAGCGCCACCAGCTTGCAGGGTTCGCGCAATTCGATGCGGATATCGGCATCCTTGGGCGGCGCGGTGCCGAGCGTGGCCAGGCCGCTGGCGAGAAATTCGCTGGGCGAGGTGCCGGTCAGGCGGCGAAAGGCGCGGGCGAAGCTCTGCGGCGTGGCATAGCCGCCTTCCATCGCGACTTCGGTGACATTGCCGGTGCCGTCGCGCAGCCGCTGCTGGGCCGCCGCGATACGGAGACGCGCGATGGTGTCGCCCAAAGTCTCGCCGGTCATCACCCGCCAGATGCGGTGGAAATGATAGGGAGAGATGGCCGCTGCGCCCGCCAGTTCCTCTAGAGAGGGCGGGGCGTCAATGCGATCGGTCAGCAGCGCCAGCGCGCGTTCCAGCCGTGGCACCCAATGATTGATAATGTCGGTCATCGTCTCTCCCCGGAAGCGGAATTCGACTAAAGCCTAATTCGCATTTGAGGAAAGCGCGGTCCCGATCTTGCGCTTTTATGGGAAGTTGGCCGTAGGCTCATTAATGTAGCATGTTGGCTAAGGCAGCTTGCCAATCTCGACCCTTCGTCACCCCGGACTTGTTCCGGGGTCCACAAAGCCTCGGGTGATAAGGCTGGAACATCCTGTCCACAGAGTGCCGCCAGGTGGATCCCGGAACAGGTCCGGGATGACGGGGTTTATCGGTTCCCCACCAAATCTCGGCCGTTCAGCCTAAACGCCGAAAGCGGCCGTTTAGTCGTTCACGCCGCGTCGTTGAACTGCAACGCCGCCAGCCGCGCATAGAGCCCGCCCTTGGCGACCAGCTCGGCATGCGTGCCGGTCTCGGCGATGCGCCCTTCGTCCATCACGATGATCCGTTTGGCGGCGCGCACGGTGGCGAGGCGGTGCGCGATCACCAGCGTGGTGCGGTGTTCCATCAGCCGTTCGAGCGCGTCCTGCACCAGCCGCTCGCTCTCCGCGTCGAGCGCGCTGGTCGCTTCGTCGAGCAGCAGGATCGGCGCGTCGCGCAGCAGCGCGCGGGCGATGGCGATGCGCTGGCGCTGCCCGCCGGACAGGCGCGCGCCGCTTTCGCCCAGGAAGGTGTCCAGGCCCTGGGGCAGATCGCGCAGGAAGTCGGCGGCGTTGGCGGCTTCTGCGGCGGCCCAGAGCTGCGCGTCGCTGGCATCCCAGCGCCCGTAGCGCAGATTGTCGCGCGCGGACGCGCCGAAGATCACCGTGTCCTGCGGTACCAGCGCCATGCGTGCGCGGAGTTCCGCCGGATCGGCATCGCGCAGCTTTACGCCATCGACCCGGATTTCGCCGCTGTCCGGATCGTAGAAGCGCTGGATCAGCTGGAAGAGGGTCGATTTGCCCGCACCCGATGGGCCGACCACCGCGATCGTCTCGCCCGGCTTCACCTCAAGCGAGAAGTCGCTGAGCGCCGAGACCTCGGGGCGGGTGGGGTAGCGGAACGTCACGTGATCGAACGCGATGCTGCCCTGCGCCGGCTGGGGCAGGGGCACGGGGTTGGCCGGCGGCGCGATATCCGGCTCCTGCCGCAGCAGTTCCGCAAGGCGGCTGGCCGCGCCCGATGCGCGCAGCAGGTCGCCATAGACTTCGGTAAGGGCGCCGAACGATCCGGTCACGATCGCCGAGGTGACGACGAAGGCCATGAGCGAGCCCGGCGTGATCCGCCCGCTGGCGACTTCGCTGACGGCGGACCACAGGATCAGCGTGATCGCAGTGAACAAGAGCCACATCACCAGCGCGGTCATGATCGCGCGCAGGGCGAAGCGGCGCTTGCCTGCGGCGAAGGTGCGCCACACCGCTTCCCGGAAGCGCTCGGCCTCGCGCTCTTCTTGTCCGAAGGCCTGGACGATCCTCATCGCGCCGAGCGATTCCGACGCGACCGATCCGATCGTCGCGATGCTGTCCTGCGTCTTGCGCGAAAGGGTACGGACCCGGCTGCCGAGCCACATGATCGGCAACACGGTCAACGGGATGCCGATGATCAGATATGCCGCGATCTTGGGCGACAGGACGAAGAGGTAGATGACCCCGCCGATGCCGGTCAGTAGGTTGCGCAGCGCGACCGAGACAGTGCTGCCGACGACCTGCTCGACGATTGCTGTGTCCGATGTGAGCCGCGAGGAGATTTCCGACGGGCGATTCTCCTCGAACCATTTGGGCGGCAGACGCAACAGATTGCGCTGCACTGCGATGCGCATGTCCGCGACGGTGCGCTCGCCGAGCCACGATACGAAGTAGAAGCGAACCGCCGTGGCGAGGCCCAGCACGGTTGCGACACCCAGCATCAGCTGAAAATAGAAGCTGATCTGGCCATGGTCCGTATGGCTGGCAAAACCCTTGTCGACGATGAGCTGCGACATGGCCGAGATCGAGAGCGTGGCGGCGGAGGAAACGGTCAGCGCCAGCGTCGCGATGACGAGCTGGAGCGGATAGCGGCGTGTGAAGCCCCACACGACGCGCAGATTGCTGAGCTTGCGACTGGATTGCGGGGCGGGATCGGCCATGGCCGGTGCCTAGCGCGCTTGTCGGGCAAGGGGAACACCCCGGCATATTCTCACGTTAGTGAATTCCCGGCGTTGCACCGCAGCAACGCCCCGTTATAACGACCGGCCCCGCTGCCGTTTTTACAAGCGGGTTCGGTGAAGGATTTCTATGCTTTACAACGCTTATGAAATTCAGCGTTCGTTGCTCGCAGGTGCGAGCGCGATGGCGAATTTCAGCGCGGGTCTGCTCAACAACCCCGCAAATCCCTTCGCCTATTTCGGCGGTGGCCCGGTGCTGGGCTCCGCTCTCGAAGTTTTCGCACATGCCAGCGCGCCGCGCGGCAAGCCCGAATTCGGGCTCGATAATACGCTCGTCGACGGCAGGCTGGTCGACGTCCATGAAGAGATCGTGCTCCGCAAGCCCTTCGGCCAGCTCAAGCATTTCAAGCGCGATGGCGTGGAGGGCGGGCCGAAGCTGCTGATCGTCGCGCCCATGTCTGGCCATTACGCGACGCTGCTGCGCGGCACCGTTGAGCGGATGCTGCCAGGCCATGACGTGTACATCACCGATTGGCGCGATGCGAAGCTGGTGCCGCTGGCGGATGGCAAGTTCGATCTCGACGATTATATCGATTACATCATCGAATTCCTGGCGTTCATCGGCAAGGATGGCGATCCCCGGCCGCATATGCTGGCGGTGTGCCAGCCTTCGGTGCCCTGCTTCGCCGCGGCTGCGCTGATGAGCGCCGACAAGCACCCCAATCGTCCGCGCACGCTGACGATGATGGGCGGGCCGATCGACACTCGCGAGGCACCCACCGCGGTCAACACGCTTGCCACCGAACGGCCGCATAGCTGGTTCGAGCAGAATGTCATCGCGACGATTCCGATGACCTATCCGGGCGCGGGGCGTAAGGTCTATCCGGGCTTCCTGCAGCTTGCCGGTTTCATGACGATGAACCTTGGCAACCACATGATTTCGCATTGGGAGATGTTCAAGCATCTCGTCCAGGGCGATGGCGAGGGTGCCGAGGCGACGATGCGCTTCTACGAGGAATATCGCTCGGTCTGCGACATGACTGCCGAATTCTATCTCCAGACGATCGATACCGTGTTCCAGGATCATTCGCTGCCCAAGGGCACGATGACGCATCGAGGACGCCTGGTGGACGCGGGCGCGATCACCGACATCGCGGTGCTCGCGATCGAGGGCGAGAAGGATGACATTTCCGGCATCGGCCAGACCAAGGCGGCGCTGACGCTTTCGACCGCTTTGCCCAAGAAGATGAAGCAATATTATCTGGCGGCCGATGTCGGCCATTACGGTATCTTCAACGGATCAAAGTGGCGCAACCGGATCGCGCCGGTGGTGGACGAATGGATCGCCCGGCATAACGGCTGAGCCGCGCCGCGTCACTCGTAACTGCTGGTTGCGATCACGCTCCATACGAACCACGCGATCCCCGCCCAGATCGCGACGATGATCGCGATCCCAAACAGACTTACCGGACGCTCGGTCTCGATCGCTGCGCGGGCGCGGTGCTCGGTCATCAGATCGGCTGGGACGAGTTTTTCGAACAGCCAGATGCCGAGAGGGATCATCACCGCATCATCGAGCAGGCCGATTACCGGAATGAAATCGGGGATCAGGTCGATCGGCGACAGGGCGTAGGCCGCGACAAACAGTCCCACCAGCTTGGCCGCCAGCGGTGTGCGCGGATCGCGCGCGGCCAGCCACACGGCGTGTGCTTCGGTCCGGATGCGATGTGCGAGGCTTTGTCCCATGGTTGATGGTTGGCCCGCGTCTTTCAGGGGGTCAAGCCATGCGGTGGCCATCCCGCCGCTCGCCGGGGATTTAGGCAGGGGATCAGCCCTCCGCCGTTGTCCCGACCACGGCATGGCTGCCGCTCTCGTCGCTCTTCACCTTGCCTCCGAATAGCATCTTGAGCTTGCCGGTTAGGCTCATATCGGTCTCCCACAGTTCGGCGCTGTCGATGTCAAAGCGCAGCAGCGCAAGATTGGGATCGTCCTTGCCGCCGGGAAACCAGGCCTCGACTTGCGGATTCCACAGTTTTTCGATCTGGGCGAGATCATTGTCGATCGTCGCATCGCCGTCGAAGCAGGCGAAATAGTCATGCCCTTTCGAGATGAAATGCGCCATCGCCCTGCCGCCCTTGGCGAGGCGATTGTCCTTGCCGATGAAGAAGAACAACGTGTCGACCTGTTCCTCGTCGAGCTGCGCGGTGATCGGGATATGATGCTCGTGGCTTTCCATCAGGCCCATCATCAAAAATGGGCTGTCGGCCAGCTTCTTCCACAGATCGGCTTTGAGTTCGGCAGTGTCGGCCACGTGGGGGCTCCTCGAGACTGGGGTGTCCCCAAGTAACGAGCGCCCCGGTCAGGCGTTCCCCAAAGCCGCCGCTGCGCCCAGCAATTCCAGATCGTTACGGTTGACGAGTGCCAGGGGAACTTCGGAAAGCTGGCGGCGGAACGCGGCCTTGCTTTCCATCCGGTGGCGAAGATCGGGCTCGGCGAGCTGCGACTGCAGCGCGCGCGCGATCGCGCCGGTGAAGAACACCCCATCCCACGCGCCGAACGCCATTGCGAGATCGCCGGCGAAACTGCCCAGATGCTGCGTGAACATCCGGACGACCGCCGTCGCCACCGGGTCGCGCCCAATGGCGCGGGTCACGTCCTCGGGTCGGGCGAGCTTATGGCCATCCGACAAGGCCTCATAAGCGAGCAGCAGCCCGGGGGCGCTCAGCAGCATTTCGACATCGGGGGCGTGCCTCTTCTTCGCGCAGAAATCGGCGAACTTGCGCTCGTCCGGGGTGACGGCAGCGAAGTTCATATGTCCGGCCTCGCTTTGCACCGGCGTAATACGGCCCCCGGCGCTGGTCAGCGCTGCGACGCCCAGACCGGTGCCGACCCCGATCACGAGATAATTCCCGCCGGACTCCACCGCGCGGGGATGGGGCCCGTGGAGCCGGGTGAAGGCGGAATCGGGCAGAAGCGTGAGCGCCAGCGCGTTGGCCGCGCATTCGTTGAGTGCGCGCGGCGGCGCCCGCAGCACTGCCTCCACACCCGATAGCGAGATATACCAGCGGCTGCCGGTCAGGTTGATAAGGTCCCCGCGTGCGGCGCCCGCCACAGCCAGCACGCTGGGCAGGCGCGCTTCGCGGAGGCCAACGGCGGTGAGATAGGCAACCAGAGCGCTGGTGAAGGTCGGGTGGTCGCAGGTCATGAATCGGCGCACATCGCGCGGCTCCAGCCCCGCGTCTCCGCCGGTCAATCCAAACCGCACCGATTGGCGGCCGATATCGGCCACCAGCGCCAGCTCGCCCATGCAGCCCTCTCCCTTCGTGCCTTCCATTACGGAAGTGCACAGCTGTTATCGCTAACACCTGTTACGAAAGTGACAAGAGCCGATGCGTGCTTCGCCCCCCTTGCAAGGGAGGGGAGTTCGAGCGGAGCGGTCCGGACGCGCAACAGAAAAGGCCGGGGATCGAGCCCCGGCCCTTTCAAACTTCGCCTTGATCGCCTCCCATCAAGCGGGAGGGGCGGAGGCGCCTTACAGAACCTCGAACAGCCCTGCCGCGCCCATGCCGCCGCCGACGCACATCGTGACGACGACATATTTCGCGCCGCGGCGCTTGCCTTCGATCAGCGCGTGGCCGGTGCAGCGTGCGCCGGTCATGCCATAGGGGTGGCCGATCGAGATCGAGCCGCCATTGACGTTCAGCAGCTCATTCGGGATGCCCAGCACGTCCTGACAGTAAAGCACCTGCACGGCGAACGCTTCGTTCAGCTCCCACAGGCCGATATCTTCCATCTTGAGGCCGAAGCGCTTGAGCAAGGCGGGGACGGCATAGACCGGGCCGATGCCCATCTCGTCGGGCTTGGTGCCCGCCACTGCCATGCCGACATAGCGCCCCAGCGGGGTGAGGCCGCGCTGCGAGGCGAGCCTTTCTTCCATCAGCACGCTGGCCGAGGAGCCGTCCGAAAGCTGCGAGGCGTTGCCCGCAGTCACCGTGCCGTTCGGCAGGACCGGCTGGAGCGACTTCAGGCCCTCGAGCGTGGTGTCGGCGCGATTGCCTTCATCCTTGGTGAGCGTCACTTCCTTCTGGCTGACTTCCTTGGTCTCCTTGTTCACGACGTTCATCGTCGCGGTGACCGGCACGATTTCGTCGTCGAACTTGCCGGCGGCCTGCGCGGCGGCGGTGCGCTGCTGCGACTGGAGGGCATATTCGTCGCAGCGATCGCGGCTGATGCCATAGCGCGCGGCGACGACTTCGGCGGTCTGCAGCATCGGCATATACACATCATTGTGCATCGCCAGGAGCTCGGGATCGGGCTGGACGCGCATCTGCGGCGTCTGGACCAGGCTGATCGATTCAAGCCCGCCGCCGACGGTGATGTCCATATTGTCGACGATGATCTGCTTGGCGGCGGTGGCGATCGCCATCAGGCCCGATGCGCACTGGCGATCGATCGACATGCCCGAAACCGTGGTGGGCAGCCCGGCGCGGAGCGCGACCTGGCGAGCGATGTTGCCAGCGGTGCTGCCCTGCTGGAGTGCGGCGCCGAAGACGAGATCGTCGATCTGGCCGCCTTCGATCCCGGCGCGCTCGACTGCGGCCTTCACCGAATGGCTGCCAAGCGTCGGGGCGGGCAGATTGTTGAACGCCCCGCGATAGGCGCGGCCGATCGGCGTGCGGGCAGTGGAGACGATGACTGCGGTACGGGACATTGGCTTTCTCTCTTCTCTAACTCGTCACCCCAGCGAACGCTGGGGTCTCATGCAGCATGGATGCCAGCGGTCGCCGGCAGGATGATGGGGTTAAACGTAAATCAGGCTGATCCACTCGGCGATCAAGGCCGGCTTTTGCTCGCCTTCGATCTCAAGCGTGAATTCGTTGATCTGCTCCCAAACGCCGGGCTTGCGCTCGGTTAGGGAGAGCAGCTTGAAGCGGCCGCGGACGCGCTTGCCTGAGCGTACGGGCTGCATGAAGCGGGTTTTGTTGCCGCCATAATTCACGCCCATCTTCACGCCTGCGATGGCGGGCGTGTGCGTTCGGGCGGCCAGCATCGGCATCAGCGAGAGCGACAGGAAGCCATGCGCGATCGTGCCGCCGAACGGAGTCTGCGCGGCGCGGACGGGATCGACATGGATGAACTGGTGGTCGCCGGTGGCGTCGGCGAAGGTATCGATCATCTTCTGTGTCACTTCGACCCAGTCGGACACGCGCTCGGTGCCGATGCTCTGGGCCAGCTGCTCGATCGTGATCGTATCCACAGAGACTATCCCTCCGCGCGCGTTTCTCGCATAGCGCATGGCATCCCTAAGAACCTGCCGGGGCTCCCGCAAGCCTCGCAAGACCGAGAATATGAAAATGTCATCTGACGTAGCGTCCGCCCCTCGGCAAGCCATGAAGAAGTTGCACCGTGCGAGCGAACCCGATGTTCTAAAGCCGCTTCTGGAGCGCGCGCGACTCGCACCCGAGTCGCGCGGGCGCGTGATGGGGCATGCGCTGGGGCTGCTCGCCGATCTGCGCGCGGCACAGAATAAAGGCTGGGTGAACCAGTTCCTGCAGGAGTATCGGCTCAATTCGTCTGAGGGCGTGGCGCTTCTGTCGCTGGCCGAAGCATTCCTCCGCGTGCCTGATCCCGAGACGGCCGATCTGCTGATCGCAGACAAGATGGGAGATGCCGACTGGAAGGCGCATGCCGGCAAGTCAAACTCGCTGCTCGTCAATTCGGCGACCTGGGGGCTGGTGTTGGGCCGCGCGGTGGTGGGCGGCGAGAGCGGCGGCGCGCTCAGGCGGCTGATCGCGCGCGCGGGCGAGCCCTTTGTCCGCCAGGCGGTGGGTGCCGCGATGAAGATGATGGGCGAGGTCTTTGTGATGGGCCGCACCATCGATGAAGCGATGAAGCGGATGAAGAAGCCCGAAAATGCCGGATTCACGGCGAGCTTCGACATGCTGGGCGAGGCGGCGCGGACCAAGGCGGATGCCGAGCGCTATTTTGAAGCCTATTTCGGCGCGATCCGCGCAGTGGGGCAGGATCCCAAAGCAGGCCATTCGATCTCGGTGAAACTCTCCGCGCTGCACCCGCGCTATGAGGTCGGCCAGTATGACAAATGCGTGCCCGAACTGACGGACATGCTCGCACAGCTCGCCTCCGAAGCCTGTGCACAGGGGATTCCTCTCACCGTCGATGCCGAGGAGAGCGAGCGGCTGGAGATGAGCCTGGACATTATCGGCGCCGTGGCCAAGCGGCCCGAGCTCAAGGGCTGGGACGGTTTCGGCATGGCCGTGCAGGGCTATGGCAAGCGCTGCCGCGCGGTGATCGCTTGGGCCGACGGTCTAGGTCGCCCGATGAACGTCCGGCTGGTCAAGGGCGCCTATTGGGACAGCGAGATCAAGCGCACCCAGGTCGAGGGGCTTTCGGATTACCCGCTCTTCACCCGCAAGGCGGCCACGGACGTATCGTACCTGGCCTGCGCGCGCGACATGCTGGACGCGAAGAACATCGTCCCCGCCTTTGCCAGCCACAATGCACTTACCGTCGCGACGATCCTCGAATGGGCGTGTGATGATCGCAATTTCGAGTTCCAGCGGCTTCATGGCATGGGCGAGGGCCTCTATGAGCGGTTGGTCCGCGAAGAGGGCTACAAGTGCCGCATCTATGCGCCCGTCGGGGGGCACCGCGATCTGCTCGCCTATCTGGTCCGCCGTCTGTTGGAGAATGGTGCCAATTCGAGCTTCGTCCATCAGCTTGCCGATGAGGGGCTGAGCGAAGCGGAATTGCTCGCTGATCCGGTCGAGAAAATCTCGGCCATTGGCGGCACGCGGCATCCGAGCATCCCGCTGCCTAGGGATCTGTTCGGTGCGTGGAAGAATTCGGCGGGTATCGACCTGCAGGAAAAGGAAATCCTCGCCGAGACCGCCGCCGCGATCAAGGCGACGCCCTTCACGCCTCAGGGCGCTTGGAAAGGCTCGGTGGCGGACAGCGTGACTGCCGCGCAGGCGGCGTTCGCCGATTGGTCCGCCACCAGCGTCGCGCAGCGTGCGCAGGTCATGGAGCGGCTGGCCGATCTGCTCGAGGACAACCGCATCGAATTGATGGGGCTGGCGGTCAAGGAAGCGTACAAGACCATTCCGGATGCGCTGGGCGAAGTGCGCGAAGCCGCCGATTTCTGCCGTTACTATGCGATGCGCGCGCGGGACGACATGGCGCCGATCGTGCTGCCCGGTCCGACCGGCGAGCGCAACGAGATGCGGCTTGAGGGCCGCGGCGTATGGGCCACGATCGCGCCGTGGAACTTCCCGCTCGCGATCTTCCTCGGCCAGTGCGTGGCAGCGCTGGTAACGGGCAACACCGTGGTGGCCAAGCCCGCGCCGCAAACCCCCGAGATTGCGCGTGCCGCGGTACGTCTGGCGCATCAGGCGGGCGTGCCTGCCGATGCGCTGATCCTCGTCCCCGGCGGCCCGGAAGTGGGCGCGGCGCTCACTGCCGATCCGCGCATCGCGGGCGTCGCCTTTACCGGCTCGACGCCTACCGCGCGCAAGATCGCAAAGGCGCTGCTGGAGGACGACAATCGCCCGCTGGTGCCGCTGATCGCCGAGACCGGCGGGATCAACGCGATGATCGTCGATTCGACCGCGTTGCCCGAACAGGTCGTGGCCGATGTGCTCACCTCATCCTTCCGCTCGGCTGGCCAGCGCTGCTCGGCGCTCCGGCTCCTCCTGCTGCAGGAGGAGATCGCCGAGAACGTCATCGAGATGCTGCGCGGGGCGATGGAGTTGCTGGTGATCGGCGATCCCGGCGATCCGCGCACCGATGTCGGCCCGGTGATCGACAAGCCGGCCTATGAGCGGCTGATGGGCTATCGCGAGGGCGTGAAGGGCAAGTGGCTGAAGACGGTCCCCGTGCCAGCAAACGGCCTGTTCGTGCCGCCCACCCTGATCCGCATCGACGCGATCGAGGAGCTGACCGCCGAATGGTTCGGCCCGATCCTCCACGTCGCCACCTGGCCCGCAGGCCAGCTGACCGAGACGATCGACCGCGTGAACGCCAAGGGCTTCGGCCTCACCATGGGCCTCCACAGCCGCATCGCCCGCTCGGGGGAAGTGGCCGAGGCGCGGGCGAAGGTCGGCAATCTCTACATCAACCGCTCGATGATCGGTGCGGTGGTGGGCAGTCAGCCCTTTGGCGGCGAGGGCCTCTCGGGCACCGGCCCCAAGGCGGGCGGCCCGCACTACCTCCACCGCTTCTGCGCCGAACGTTCGGTATCGGTCGACACCACCAGCGCGGGCGGTAATGCGACGCTGCTGTCGCTGGATGAGGGTGGAATCTAGCGGCGGTCGCGAATAGCTCCGTCACTCCACCAAATACTCTCCGTCATCCCCGCGAAAGCGGGGACCCAGAGCCAAGACCGGCGTCGCCTGTAACCCTGGGTCCCCGCTTCGGCGGGGATGACGAACGTGTACTTCCCTTTCACCCGATCAGCCTCCAGGTCGCATCTTCGTCGAGTCCGTCGCGCCATGGTGGCGCGGCCAGCGGCCTCCATGGTCTTTCGCAGCCAACGAAAGACCGAGGAGAAGACCGATGCTGTTCCATGTTTCCACGGATGCCCAGAATCCGCAGCGCGTCGCCAGCGTGATCGCCCAGCTATGGGATGGCGTCGCTACGCCCTTCCCGGCGGTGATCGAAGGTAGCTGGATCGCGATGGCCGGCGATGCGCGCAACAGCGCGATCGAATTCTATCCCGCCGGCACCGTGCTGGTGCAGGGCGAAGGCGAAGAGGGCGGGCATGGCGAGATCCGCAGGCAAAGCGGCGGTTCTCCGATGCATTTCGCCATGGCCACGCAAAAGAGCATCCCGGAAGTGCGTGCGATCGCAGAGAGCCATGGCTGGCCCGTCAAGGTGTGCAGCCGCGGCGGCGCGTTCCATGTCATCGAGCTCTGGCTCGAAGGCGTGAACATGATCGAAGTGCTTACGCCCGAAATGCAGGCCGAGTATCTCGAAGCCTTTACCGTGAAGAACTGGCAGGGCTTCCTCGCGCAGCATGCGCTGGCCAACGCCGCCTGAACTTTATTCGCCCGGCTCCACGCTCTCCTGGGCGGCCTGGAGCGGGGCGAAGAAGTTTATCCCCTCCGCGTCGAAGCGCTTGAGGATCTCCATCGCCACGCGGTGCTTCTTCTCGTCTGCCGCGTCGGCGCTGGGGGAGGGGCTGTCGAACTCGATATCGAAGTTCATCGAGCTTTGCGCAAAGTCCGCCAGCCACGCCTTGCCGAAGATGCACCCCTCGGATTCGACAGCGGCGCGCACGATATCGGGCACCATCGCGGCTTTCTCGCCGGGGGTGGTATAGGCCAGCCGGATGGTCAGCGTGACGCGGCGATATTCGCGGTTCGAATTGTTGAGCAGTTCGTAATCGAGCAGCTTCTTGTTGGCGATGATCCGCTCCTCGCCATTGGGCCCGCGGATGCGCGTGGATTTTAGCCCGATCCGCTCGACCTTACCCTTGGAGCTGCTGAACGCGATATTGTCGCCGATGCGGAAGGGCTTGTCGAAGATGATCGCCAGCGCGGCGAAGAGATCGGCGAAGATGCCCTGCGCTGCCAGGCCGATCGCGATGCCGCCGATGCCCAGACCGGCGACCAGCCCGGTGACGTTCACGCCCAGATTGCTCAGCACGACAACGGTGGCGATCGCGAAGAGCACAATGGTCACCAGCATCCGGATAATGCCGATCGCGCTGCTCAGCCCGGTGCCCTGATAATCCTCCTGGCTGGTCTTGTGCTCCACCGCGCCGAAGATGAACTCGCGCAACCATATCGCCGCCTGAAACACCGCTGCGATGGTGAAGAGAAAGCTGACCGTCGACGCCACCATCGCCGGCGGATTGGCATAGCCGGAGACGAGCTTGATCGACGTCATCAGGATAAAGAAATGGCCGGTCTTCGAAACCGCGCGGCCAAGGATCGAATACCAGTTGGCGACCCCGGCACCCCGCTTGCACATGTGAAGGCCCCAGCGCCGGACGGCGTGGAGCGCGAAGAAGATCGCGATCGCGATTCCGCTGGCGATCAGGATGTTGAGCCAATGGCTCTGCATCCAGATCGTCGCATCGTGGAAAAAGGTCTGCGCCTGTACCTGCAGCTCGTCGCCAGTGGGCAGGGCGGGCTCTTTGCGTGTCGCGTTGGTAATCATGCTGCCTTTTTGCGGCTGGGAGTTCGGATCAGTTCTTCCAGATACGCGATCAGGCCGCGTTCGTAACGGTTAAGATGCGCGGTCGCACGCGGCAGGCACAGCGCCTCGCGAAACGCGGCCTGCGCGTCGCGGTCCTTGGCCAGCGCGATCAATCGGGGGTGCACATAGGATTTGCGCGCGATCGACGGCGTATTGCCCAGCGCGGCGGTCACGGGCTCCAGCACGGATTTGATGCCGATATAGCCATCGGCGCAGGCCAGCGCCTCGAACGCCAGCACGCTCGCGCCCCAGGTGCGGAAATGCTTGGCGGTGAAATCCTCGTTCATCGCCTCGCGGATATAGGCGTTCACGTCGGTCGAGGTGACCGGGTGCGGTTCGCCCGCATCGTCCAGCCAGCGGAACAGGTTCTGCCCGGGCAAATCCTGCATCTTCTTCACAAAGCGGCTGAGCGATCCATCGGTGATCGTCATCACGCGCAGCTTGCCAGATTTGGCGCGGAACTGGAGCTTCAGGCTCGATCCCTTCACCTTGGCGTGGCGCTTGCGCAGCGTGGTTGCACCGAAGCTCTTGTTGCTCTGGGCGTAGCTCTCATTCCCGACGCGGATCGTGCCGAGATCGAGCAGCCGCACCACCGCCGCCACCGCCTTTTCCTTGCAGAGCCCGCGCAGCTTCAGATCGGCCTCCACCTTGCGGCGAAGGCGGGGCAGATGCTCGCCAAAGACAGCGCAGCGGTCATATTTCGCCGCCTCCTGCGCCTCGCGGAACCCGCTATGATAGCGATATTGCTTGCGGCCCTTGTCATCCTTGCCGGTCGCCTGGATGTGCCCGCGCGGATCGGGGCAGAACCATGCATCGGTATAAGCGGGCGGCAGGCCGATCGCGTTCAGCCGGTCGATCTCGTCGCGATCGGTGATGCGGTTGCCCTGCGGGTCATAATAGCCCCAGCCATGACGGACCTTCTTGCGGGTGATCCCGATCTCCTGATCGTCGACATAGACAATGTCCGTGCTTGCCATGGGCCTCCCTCGCAACATCGCGGTCAATGCGCGGCTCACCGCTTCGTTCCGGGAACCGCGCGGCGGGCCACGCGCTTGGAAGCCGACAATATTGGAGCTTCCCCATGACTGATCTCGCCAAAACCCGCGTGCTGATGCTTGCCACCGATGGCTTCGAGCAGGACGAGTTGCTCAAGCCCCGCCAGGCGCTGATTGAGGCGGGTGCGCAAGTGACGCTCGCATCGCTCAAGCGAAACCCGATCACCGGGGAGAAAGGCGGCGAGAAGGGCGAGAGCATCACCCCCGATGCGCTGATTTCCGAAGTCGATAGCCGGGATTTCGATGCGCTGGTCCTGCCGGGTGGAGTGGGCAATCCGGACAAGTTGCGGATGGACGACCGTGCCGTTGATCTGGTCGAGGAGTTCATGGAAGACGACAAGATCGTCGCCGCGATCTGCCATGCGCCATGGCTGCTGGTGGAGGCCGATGTCGTCGACGGGCGTACCGCGACGAGTTGGCCTTCGATCCGTACCGACCTGGCGAATGCGGGGGCGGATGTGGTCGATCAGGAAGTCGTCGTCGATGGCAACCTGATCACCAGCCGCAAGCCTGACGATATCCCCGCGTTCAATCGGGCGATCATCGCGGCGCTGTCGAAGGCCGATTAGAGCCGGACCGTCACGGCGCTTTCTCGCGGCCGTTTCCAGTCGTTGATCGCGCGCTGAGCCGGCCTTTCCACCAGGTGATACAAAGCGGAAGAGCTTGCCAGCACCAGCGACAGATACAGCGCGATCAACGGTAGCGGCACCGAATGCGTATCCTCGACGAATGCCAGCTTGAATGCGAACCAGAGCAGGTAATGCGCCAGATAGGTCGCGTAGCTTATCTCGCCCAGATAATGGAGCGGGCCGGCTTCCAGAGGCGATCCGCGCGTGAGCGCCAGCGCCAGCAGTGCGGCGGCAAAAGCGGCAGGTGCGGCGAATGTTTCGGGCAACAGGCCGGTGATCGCAGCAGCTGCCAGCAGCAAGGCGAGCGCGGCGCTGATCGCGGCGGGCATATGCCAGCGCTCGCGCCAGCGCAGCCACAGCGCGCCGATGGCGGTGCCGCAGGCGAATTGCAGCACGCAGCGGATCAGCCCCAATTGGGTGATTTCCTGCCCCAATTGCGTCGCGCCGCGAAACGCGAAGATGCTGTGCAGCACGCTCAGCAGCGCCGCAATGATCGCGAGGATCGCCAGCGTCGGCACGCGGCGCCAGTCGATCGCCAGCGCAAGCAACGGAAACAGCAGATAGGCACCCAGCTCGCACGAGATCGACCAGGCGGGATCGTTCCAGCTCAGATGCTGGGTGAAGCCCCAATTCTGGAGCAGCAGGATATGCAGCGGCAGTTCCGCCAGCGGGAAAGCCTGCGTGTCGCGGCCTGCGGCATGCAGCGCCAGCGCCAGCGCCGCTCCCACGCCGAGCATGAAGATATGCAGTGGCCAGATCCGGGCGATCCGGCGCTTGAAGAATTCGGGCAGCGCCGCCGCGCCGCCGCTGCGGATGCGCGCCGCATAACTGTTCCAGATCACGAAGCCGGAAAGCAGGAAGAAGAAATCCACCGCCAGATAGCCGTGGCCGAACACCGCCTTTGCCATGTCAGGAAGGCCGGGGATCGAATCGCGAATATGGAACAGCACCACCATCCACGCGGCGATCCCGCGAACGCTGGTCAGCGCCTTGAGTTCGTGCGTCATGCCGAAGCCAGCCGCGGCTTGCGCAATGGCCGCCAGCTCATTTCCTCGCGTTTGCGCGCGAGATAGGTGTCCAGCCCGATCTGCGCGCCGATCAGCATGTAGACGAACGGCTGGAAGGCGATGGCGATGAAGCAGCTTCCCAGCAGATAGATGATGTGCGCGTTCTGGAGCGCGCTGGCCAGCGGCGCGATCCATTGCTCGCCTTCCGCCGGCTTCTTGTAGCGGCGGCGCAGTACCTCCATCCGGAATATACCGATCAGGTTGATCAGCAGCCAGATGATCAGCCCGGGATAGCCCTGTTCGCCCAGCATCTCGAAATAGGAGCTGTGATAGGCCCGCGCCTTGTCGATCTCCCAGCTCCGCTTGATCACCATATGGCCGGTGCCGTCGTCGACCATCGCCACCTTTTCATAGCGGATCTGGTTCTGGCGATACGTCTCGAAGCCGCCGCCCATCGGGTGGTTCTTCACATAGGCCATCGTCCATTTCCAAACCTCGATGCGGGTCGAGGCGGATGCGTCTGCCTTGTAGGTCTGGATCGTCTCCATCCGCTCGGTGAAGGCCGAGGGGAGGAAGGGCACGGCGACGAGGCCCAGGGTTGCCAGGCCCGCCAGATAGACCAAGGGCCGCTTGAAGTCGCGGATCATCAGGATCGCGAGCAGGAGGATGCACAACAGCCCGGTGCGCGTCGACGTGCCGACCGGGATGAGCAGGCACGCGAAGACGAGCGCGTAGCAGAACAGTTTCACCCGCCAGTCGGGCGCGAAGATGGTGCCGAACCTGGTGAACCACAGGATCAGCGGGATGATCGCGATCGCCACCATCGAGATGGTCGAGCCTTCGTAAAGCCCCGAATTGTTGGTCACCATCAGGTTGAGCTCGCCATAGCCGCCACCCGAGCCCACGGTCTTGATGCCGCCGACGATGATGATCGACGAGGCGGAAAGCACCATGAACAGCAACAGGCTCTCGATCCGCAGCTTGGTGCGCAGCGTCAGCGGGAGGAACGCGGCAAAGGCCAGCGCCTTCCACACCCACGCCCATTTGTCCTGCGCCTCCATCGGGAAATCGGCGTGCATGGTGGTGTAGTAGCAATAGGCCAGCAGCAGCACGATCAGCCCCTGGCGCGGGGCGATGCGCACGTCGCGCTTCTCGTCCACCGCAAGCCAGCCAAGTACCGCCAGCCCCACCGCGATCAGCGAGATCGGCACCGAATTGAGCAGGATATAGGTCAGCCGCTGCGGCGAGACGATGTCGATATAGACATAGGCCAGCACGAACAGGAACGGGCGGCGAAACCCGGTCGCAAAGAGCGCGGCGAGGAATGCGACGAAGACGAGATCACGCACCGGGCTTGCCCCAGCGGCGCTTCTTCGCCTTATCGTCGCCGTCGCGCGGGCTCGGCTCGGAATCGAGGTCAGGGCGGCGCATCAGCAGGAATGCCGCGAGCAGCATCAGCCCGTGCGAGATCGCAAGCGATAGATTGTCGATCATGCCCGGCCACGCGCTCCTTTCATCCCCGCGTGTAACCAAGGGCAGTTGACGCGCCGTTAAGGGCTGACGTGCGACAACATCGGCATGCGCATCCTCCACATTCTCGACCACGGATTGCCCCTGCACAGCGGCTACACCTTCCGTACCCGCGCCATCCTGAAATCCCAGATCGCGCGCGGCTGGGAGGTGGCGGCGGTGACCGGGCCCAGGCACGGGGATTTCGATGCCTCCGAAGAGGTGGTGGACGGTCTGCAATTCTTCCGCACGCCCGCGGTCAATTCCTCGCTCCCGGTGCTGGGCGAGTTGCGCGAAGTGCGCCGTTTCGCGCGCCGCATCGCCGAGGTCGCGCAAGCGTTCCGCCCCGATATCCTCCATGCCCATTCGCCCGTGCTCGATGCCATGGCAGGGCAGCGCGCGGCGGACCGGCTGGGGCTTCCCCTGGTCTATGAAATCCGAGCCTTCTGGGAGGATGCCGCGGTCGGCAACGGCACCGGCGTAGAGGGCAATTGGAAATACCGGCTCACCCGTGCTCTGGAAACGCGCGCGGTGAAGAAGGCGGATGCCGTCGCGGTGATCTGCGAAGGACTGCGCAACGATCTGGCGCAGCGCGGGATCGATGCCGCCAAAATCTTCGTCTCGCCCAATGGCGTGGACCTGGGCATGTTCGGCGATCCGCTGCCTTACGATGCTGCGCTGGCGAGCGAGCTTGGCGTGGAAGGCGGCGAGACGATCGGCTTTATCGGCAGCTTCTACGATTATGAGGGGCTCGACGTGCTGATCGACGCGATGCCCGAACTGGTGCGGCAACGCCCCTCCATCCATCTCATCCTGGTCGGCGGCGGCCCGTGCGAGGAAGCGCTGCGCAAGCAGGCGGCGGCGTCGCCGGCCGCAGGCCGCATCAAGTTCATCGGCCGCGTGCCGCATCATGAGGTCGATCGCTATTACAGCCTGATCGACGTGCTGGTGTATCCGCGCAAGAAGATGCGGCTGACCGATCTGGTCACGCCGCTCAAGCCGCTGGAGGCGATGGCACAGATGAAGCTCGTCGCGGCCTCCGATGTCGGCGGGCATCGCGAGCTGATCCGCGATGGCGATACCGGCACCCTGTTCCGCCCTGACGACGCGCATGCGCTGGCGCATTCGGTCGCGGGCGTTTTCGCTGATCGGGATCACTGGGATGCGCGGCGCGCAAGGGGCCGCAGCTTCGTCGAGGCGGAACGAAATTGGCTGGTAAACGTCGCGCGTTATGATTCCGTTTACCAAAAGCTCGCAATGTCGCCCCACAAGAGTTCCGCTTGGTCTAACAGGACAGTCGCAAAGGCATGAATCTGCCGCTCGCCCCTCTGGCAGCAGCCCTTCTCGGAGCGTTGGCCGCGCTTGGCGTGCTCGTCATGCCCATCGCCGTGCTCGAGTCGCTGGTGATGGATTCGGGCATTGCCGCCGTGTTCATGGCCGCAGAGCCGCCCTTGGGGTTTACCGCAAGGGCGCTGATCGCGACGGGAGCCGGCACCCTGGCCGCGATCCTTGGCTGGTTCATGGCCTTCGTGCTCGTCGGGACGCGCGGGATCACGATCGGCAAGCGTGACGTGATCCGCGCGCCGCACATGCCGGTCGTCCGCCGCGCCGATGCGCATCCCGATGCACCGCCGCGCGAACCGTTGCTGGCCACGCGCGACCTAGGCACCCCTTTCCTGGAAGTGCGCGCGGCCGCAAATATGAATGGAGAGCAGGACGAAGCGGAAGCCGTGATCGCCCGCGCCCACCCGCCCGCCGCTGTCGAGGTTGAAGCGCCCATTTCCCGGCTGCCGGTTGAGCAACCGCTGCCGCAGGATTTCAATCAGCCTCTCGCGGCCTTCGATCCGCACGCCATTCCCCCGGTCCCGCGTTCCAAGCCGGTGCCGCTCGCGCCGCTGCGTCGCGAGCCTCGCCCTGCGGTGTTCGATGAGACCGAGCGTTTCGAGATATTCGAGCTGACCCCTCCGGTGCGTCCGCAGCCAAAGCCCGCGCCGGTGACGAACTTGCGCGCGCCGGAACCCATTGCGCGGCCAGAAACCGATGCCTCGGTCCATGCCCTGCTCGAACGGCTTGAGCGTGGCGTGGTCCGCCGGGGCCTGGCCACCGGCATGGAAACCGAAGCGCGTCCGCGCGATGCCGAGCGGGGTCTCGAAGATGCACTGGTGACTCTGCGCAATCTCGCGCGCCGCGCCTAGCGATCCTCCACCGTCAGGACTTCGACGGTCGCCGTGACGCTTCCGCCGTCGCGGATCGTTCCCATCACGACCAGTTCCGCCACCAGATAGCCGCGCAGGCTGAATTCGGCGTCACGCAATCCGGCCAGCCAGGCGTCGAGCAGCGGCGATCCCCGCGCGGACAGCGTAAGGATATGCCGCGCGCCCACAAAGGTTGCGCTGGCCCAGCGGACCATATCGGAGCGGGTGATGGCGATCGCGCAGCCCGCGGACTCCGCTTGCGCCACCAGTGAACGCTCCAGCAACGTCGCAGCATCGGGGCCGCGGCTCACAGGCCCGACTCGGCGATAAAGGCTTCGATCCGCGCCGAGATCGCCTCGCCCGGTTCGCGCCCGCGCCGCAGGTCGTGCACCAGCCGCGGATCGCGCACCGCGAGCCGTCCGAATTTGGTGGGCGGCATCTGGGTCCGCCGCAGAAACTTCTCGATCTTCCAATGCACCGACATCGCCTTCGCTCCTCGATTCGCCTATCGATGATCATGATTTGTTCTCATTTCCTACTTGTCTAGGAAAAATCCTACGTCTATGGACCGATTGTGGAACCGCATGCGCAACGGGCCGCCCTTGCGGCGCTGATGGAGGGGCAGGGGCGCAGCTTTGCCGAACTGTCACGCGTGATCGGGCGCAACCCGGCCTATCTGCAGCAATATCTGAAGCGGGGAACGCCGCGGGTGCTGGCGGAGGCGGACCGGGCGATGCTCGCGCGTTATTTGGGCGTGCCGGAAGCGGCGCTTGGCGGGCGCGCAGATGGCAATGCGATCGAAGTGGCGCGAATCGATGTGCGCGCATCGGCGGGGCCGGGCGCACTGGTGGAGGAGGAGGCGCGGCGCCAGCCCGGAATGTTCCCGCCCGCCTTGCTGCGGCAGTTGGGCGTGCGGCCCGCTGCGGCATCGATGATCGCGGTGCGGGGCGATTCCATGTCGCCGCTGCTGGAGGATGGCGACGAGATCCTCGTCGATGGCGATCAGCGCACCGTGAAGGGCCGGGGTGGCGTGTTCGTGGTACGGGTGGATGGCGAATTGATGGTCAAGCGGCTGCGTCCCGCTGTCGGCGGGGTCGAGCTGGTGAGCGACAATCCGGTCTATCCGGTGCGTTTCGTGCGCGATGTGGAAATATTGGGGCGCGTCGCCTGGCTAGGGCGAGCGCTCTGACGGATCAGTCCTTGCGGCGGTCCACCAGCCACACGATCAGCAGTCCGGTGAGCCCTACGGCAAGCCCGGCGACGAATCCGACCGAAGGCTGGCCCTTTGCCATGCCCACGAAAACGCCGACGATCAGCGCGATCGCGAGAAGGAAGCCGCCGGCCTGGGGGGTGCGTGATGCGTTTGCCATTACGCGCCTTTGCCACGCCATGCGCCCGCGCGCCACAATTGATGGTTTAGGCGGGCTTCACCTTGTTGCGGCGCGATTGCTTCAACCTTGCATGCGCATGGAGGCGGCATGAACCTTTTCGAGCCCCACGCGAACGCAACCCCCATGCTCCCCTATCTGGCCGACGCGCTTCAGGTAGCGGACGCGACGCAGCTCATCGCCAATTTCGGCGACAATGCGGGTTGCGAAGCGGCTGCGCGCGCGGATCATTATCGCGATCTGGGCAACGCGCTCGGTTTCTGCCGCTGGCGTCAGATCGAGCGGCTGATCGTGCTGCTTTCGATCGGTCGCGCCGTCGGCACGGTGCATTAAGCCGCACGGCACCCTATCTGCCACCGCGAACCAGATAGCGGAGGCCATATGGCGCGCATTGCACGCATCGAACGAACCGGCGGACCCGAGGTAATCCAGTGGGTGGATGTGGACCTGCCACCGCCCGGCCCCGGTGAAGTGCGGATGCGCAATACGGCTGTCGGGCTGAACTTCATCGACACCTATTTTCGCTCGGGTCTTTATCCCGTCGCGCTGCCCAGCGGGCTGGGCGGCGAGGCCGCAGGCGTAGTGGAAGCGGTGGGCGAGGGCGTATCCGGGCTCGCACCAGGGGATCGCGTCGCAACCTTCGGCCCCGCGCTTGGTGCCTATGCGAGCGAGCGCAACGTGAGCGCAGCCTCGCTGTTCAAGCTGCCCGCCGACATTTCAGACGAAACCGCCGCTGCCGCCCTGCTCAAGGGCGGCACGGCCGAGTTCTTGATCGAGCGCTGCGCCAGGGTGCAGCCCGGCTGGACCGTGCTCGTTCATGCCGCGGCCGGCGGCGTCGGCCAGATCGCGGTGCGCTGGCTCAAGGCGATCGGCGCACGGGTGATCGCGACCGTCGGCAGTGAGGCGAAGGTGGCGCTGGCAAAGGAAGCTGGCGCGGATCACGTGCTGGTCTCGCGTGGCGAGGGTGTGGCCGCTTTCGTCCGCGAGGTCACCGGCGGCGTTGGCGTCGATGTGGTGCTCGATGGCGTCGGCAAGGCGATGTGGAAGGAATCGGTCGCGTCGACCAAGCGTCGGGGGCTGGTGGTGAGCTTCGGCAATGCCAGCGGTCCGGTGGACGGCGTGCATCTGGGCGAGCTCGCCCGCGCCGGATCGATCTTCGTCACCCGCCCGACGATGTTCGATTATTACGTCACGCCCGAGGAACGCGCCGCGGGCAGCGAGCGGCTGTTCGAGATGCTTCGCACCGGCGCGATCCGTGCCGACATCAACCAGAGCTTTGCACTGGAGGATGCCGCAGAAGCGCATCGCGCTCTGGAAGCGGGCGAGACAACCGGATCGACCGTGCTGCTGCCATAAGTCCCTCTCTCCACTTGCGGGGAGAGGGTGGCCGCGCGAAGCAAGGCCGGGAGAATGGCTATCCTCTCGCGCACGCCCAGCGATGTTTATCCCAGCGCGTTCACCAGCGCCTTCACTTCCAGGAATTCGGCCAGCCCGAACTTGCCATGCTCGCGGCCGTTGCCCGACTGCTTATACCCGCCGAACGGCAAATCAGGGCTCGGCTGGCCGCCATTCACATAGACCATCCCGGCGCGCAGGCGGGGCGCGACGCGGCGGACGCCTTCGGCATCACCGAACAGCACGGCGGACAGGCCATAAGCGGTATCGTTGGCGATGCGGATCGCGTCTTCCTCGTCCTTGTATGGGATGATCGTGACCACCGGCCCGAAAATCTCCTCGCGCGCGATCGTCATGTCGTTGGTCACGCCCGAGAAGAGCGTGGGTTTGACGAAATAGCCGGTCTCCACGCCGTCCGGACGGCCGGGGCCGCCCGTCTCCAGCTTCGCGCCCTCTGCCATGCCCTTGGCGATCAGCCCCTGGATCTTGTCCCACTGCGCCTTGTTGACCACGGGGCCGAGATGCCGGCCTTCCTGCGCGGGATCGCCGGTCTCGGTTGCCTTCATCATCTCGGTTGCGATGGCAGTCACTTCCGCGACCTTGCTCTCGGGCACCAGCAGCCGGGCGGGGGCGATGCAGCTCTGTCCCGAATTCATGAGCACGTTGAAGAGCGTACCCTTCACCGCGGCGGCTGGATCGGCGCTTTCGAGCATCACGGAGGGTGATTTGCCGCCCAGTTCCTGATGCACGCGCTTCACCGTCTCGGCAGCGTTCTTGGCCACCAGCACGCCTGCACGGGTCGAGCCGGTGAAGCTCACCATATCGACCAGCCTGTGCGTCGAAAGCGCGGTGCCCACGCCCGGGCCATCTCCGTTGACGAGGTTGAACACGCCAGCTGGAACGCCCGCCGCATCCATCACTTCGGCAAAGATCGCAGCGCAGCCCGGGGCTTCTTCGCTGGGCTTCAGGATCATCGAGCAGCCCGCCGCCAATGCGGGCGCGACCTTGGAGACGATCTGGTTGAGCGGCCAGTTCCACGGGGTTATCATCGCCACCACGCCGATCGGCTCATGCACGACCAGGCTGTTGCCGATCTGCTCCTCGAAGGTGAATTCCCGAAGCGCGGCGATCGCCGCCATCAGATGCCCGATCCCCGATCCCACCTGCGCGGTGCGCGCAAGGCTCACGGGGGCGCCCATCTCCAGGCTGATCGCCTCCGCCATATCGCCCGCGCGTGCCTTGTATGCTTCTAGGATGCGTTCGAGCAGTGCGATGCGTTCATCGACCGTGGTGCGCGAGAAGCTCTCGAACGCGCGTGCGGCTGCCGTTGCGGCCTTGTCGACATCGGCGGCGGTGCCCAGCATGATCTCCGCGGTCGGCGCTTCGGTGGCCGGGTTGATCACGTCGTGGCGCGTGCCGCCTTCGCTCTCCACCCATGCGCCATCGATATAGTGCTTGAGATAGCTGCGCATTCATCCGCTCCGATTTTTGAAACTTCGGTATGCCAGATGGCGCGGGCGCGCGCGGGTTGCAAGATGCAACCTAGGCTGTGAACGCAGCTACTATGTGCGCCCAGCAGGGCGGGGGCGTGGGCGCGCTCCGGGCTTACCTCTTCTCGCGCGCCAGCCGACTCATCAGGATCGCGCTGCGTTTTGCCTGGATTGCGATGCTGGGCACGTCCAGCCATTCGCCCTCGGCATGGAGCGAGCCGCCGATCGGGCCCATGCCCGCCAGCGTATCGGCATAGGCCGCGACGAAGCTCGAATCCGCTGCGCCGCGCTTGGCCGGCGGGAACTCGGCCATTTCCGGCAGCCCCATGTCGCGGTTGATCGCGTTCACCCGGGCGAGCAGCGCGCGATTGCCCTCGGTCGGTGCCATGGGCGGGGTATTGTCCTGGAAGGTGAGCGTCGCGGTCGTGCCGGGCAGGTGCTTTGCGACGATCGCCTGCATCTTCTCGCGCGCCTTCGCGTCCTGTTCCGGGGTCAGGCTGCGCAGGTCGCCGCGTGCGATCGCCGTGGCGGGGATCACGTTGGTCTTGCCGGTCGCTTCCACCTTTACGCCGTCCGCATCGATGGTCGCCGGCGTGCCGCCCGCAATCACGCCGACATTGAACGTCAGGTTCTCTTCGATCAGCTCCGCGCGCCAGCCATTCAGGATGCGCGTGATCTCATAGATCGCGCCATAGCCCAGATCGGGGCCGAACACGCTGCCGCCATGCCCGGTCTTGCCGGTCGCTTTCAGCGTCCAGTTATTGGCGCTCCGCCGCGCGACGGTGCCGAATTGCTGCCCGTTCTCCGCGGCGAGATTCTCGAATTCCAGCGCGACATCGGCCCATTTGCCTGCCTCGATCAGGTCGCGGCGCGCCAGCGGGATCGGGTCGCCGGTCTTTTCCTCGTCGCCAGTCAGCATCACCTTGATGTCGGCATTCTTCAGCGTGCCCGCTGCCTGCATCGCGCGCAGCGCCGCGACGATCACCGCGATGCCGCCCTTGTCGTCCACCACGCCGGGTCCGGTCGCCTTGTCGCCGTCCCGTCCGAACTTCTGGAAGGGAGAGCTCGCCTCGAACACCGTGTCGATATGCGCGATGAGCAGCATCCGCTTGCCCTTGCCATTGCCCTTGTGCGTCGCGACGAAATGGCCTGCGCGCTGGGTTTCGGGCACTTCGATCCATTCAACCTTGAAGCCGAGCGCTTCGAATTCAGGCTTCAGGATCGCGCCGACCGCGCGGACGCCTTCGAAATGCAGCGTGCCGCTATTCTGGTTCACCATCCGCTCGAGCAGGTCGAGCGTCCGGCTGCTCTCTTTGTCCACCGTCGCGATCATCGCGGCCTCGGGCTTGGAGAGATTCTGGGCAAATGCGGGGGAGGCGAGCGCCAGCAGCGGGGCGAGCAGGGGAAGCAGTTTCATGCACGCCACGCTAGTCAGCCTGAGGCGTGGCCGCAATCGCGTTCAGGCGACGCGATACACCGATAGCCGCACCGTCGCACCAACCTTGCCCCCGGTGGCGACGAAGATCGAGCGATTGACCCAGTCATAAGCGGGATGGCCGGCCGAAAGGCGGATTGCGGTGCGCATGTAATAATCTTCCGGCGGCACCGTCTCGCCCGCCGCGATCCGCGCGGCGATTTCGGCGGATGCGTGGCGGATGCCGCGGCTGACGATCTCGATCACGGCGCCATCCTCTGTCTCCAGCGCGTAGCGCGCATCGAGTTCGGCGATTCCGTCCGCGCTCACTTTCTGCCAGTCCGCGCCGACATTCAGGATGCGGCCATTGAGCCGTGGCCCGCTCGCGCTGCCGCCCACGATCGGGATGATCCGCTTCGTGCCCTCCGGCGCGTCACCCATTTCATGCGGACGGGTCAGCTCGACCACCAGTTCGGTTACAAATTCCAGCTCGATGCTCATGCCAGTGCCTTTGCCAGGGTTGCGCCTTCGGGGATCGTGCGGGGCGCCCGGTTGAGCCGGTCCTTCGCGAAGCCTGCCGCCTGCTGATAGGCGAGCATGAAGGCCGCGCGCTCCTCCGCCGGGATCACATCGTCGATATGCTCGAACTGCCCGCCGCAGCGCGCCTCGACCATCTCGAGCAGGCCGAAGGGCCCCGATCCGCGATTGCGCATCGCGACCTGCCCGATCGCCGCGCAATATTGGTCGTCGAACGCCTCGAGCGTTGCCGGGGTCACGTCGTGATCGAGCATGATCCGCCCGATGTTGCGCGCGTCGATGATCGCCTGCGACGCGCCGTTCGATCCGGTCGGGTACATCGGATGCGCCGCATCGCCGATCAGCGCCACCGCGCCGTCGATCCAGGTCGGGATCGGATCGCGGTCGATCATCGGATTCTCGAAGGCGACTTCGGATTGCGAGATCAGCGCCGGAAGATCGAGCCAGTCATAGACGAAGCCGTGGAATTCATGCGCGAATTCGGAGAGCGGCACCGAACGGAACCAGCCGCTTTTCGCCCAGTCATGATCGGTGTCGAACGTCTGCTCGGCGATCCAGTTGATGTCGGCCAGACCATCGGCGTCCGGATGGGAGATCGGGTAGAACACCACACGGTGGCGGCTGGTGCCCAGCCCGATGAACGACGATCCGGTGCGAATTGGCCTGGCGCGCGCGGTGCCGCGCCACATGATCGTACCGCCCCAATGGATCGGGGGCTGATCGGGATGCATTTGCGCCCGCAAAGCGGAACGGATGCCGTCCGCGCCGAACAGGAGGCGGCCGTCAAATGCCTCGATCGTCCCATCACCCAGCTCGACCGTCGCGGTCACCGTTCCATCGGAATTGTTGCGATAGCCGGTGACCTTGTGCCCCAGCTTCACCGCATCCTCGCCCAGCCGCTCGATTACGGTGCGGTAGAGCAGCATGTGAAACCGGCCGCGATGCACGGCATATTGGTCCCACTTATATCCGGCAAAGGTCCCGCGTTCCTCGGTATAGATATCCTTGCCGTTCAGCCCCACCAGCGCCCATTCGCGCGCCGGGATGCCCACCCGGTCCAGCGCATCCGCACCGATGCCCAGATCGGCCAGCTCGCGCACCGCATTGGGTTGCAGGTTGATCCCCACGCCCAGCGGCCGCAGCTCGCCTGCGCTTTCGAAAACGGTGCAGGGCACGCCGATCTGGTGGAGCGTCAGCGCCAATGTGAGACCGCCAATGCCGCCGCCGGCGATCAGCACCTTATCCTGCGACATTCAACTACTTCTCTGGCTCGTGACTTCGGTCTGCGCTCGGACTCGCGCGGCAAGCCCCATATCACGCATCCCGAATATCGTAATCACTCATAACGAAAAGGGCACCCGGGTCTCCCCGAGCGCCCCAAGCGTCGTCTGATCTCCCCCGAAATCAGGCGCTATAATACATGTCGTATTCGACCGGGCTGGGGGTCATTTCCCAACGCGCCACGTCGGCGCGCTTGATCTCGACATAGGCCGCGATCTGGTCACGGGTGAACACGTCGCCCTTCAGCAGGAAGTCCTGATCGGCTTCCAGGCTGTCCAGCGCTTCGCGGAGAGAACCGCAAACGGTCGGCACCTGCTCCAGCTCTGCCGGCGGCAGGTCATAGAGGTTCTTGTCCATCGGATCGCCCGGGTGGATCTTGTTCTGGATGCCGTCCAGTCCGGCCATCAGCAGCGCCGCATAGCAGAGATACGGATTGGCCAGCGCATCGGGGAAGCGGAACTCGACGCGCTTTGCCTTGCTGCCCGCGCCATAGGGGATGCGGCACGAAGCCGAACGGTTGCGGCTCGAATAAGCGAGCAGCACCGGCGCTTCATAACCCGGAACCAGGCGCTTGTAGCTGTTGGTCGAAGGGTTGGTGAAGGCGTTCAGCGCCTTGGCATGCTTGATCACGCCGCCGATGAAATAGAGGCACATGTCGCTGAGGCCGGCATAGCCATTGCCCGCGAAGAGCGGCGTGCCCTTATCCCAGATCGAGATATGGGTGTGCATGCCCGAGCCGTTATCTTCCTTGATCGGCTTCGGCATGAAGGTCGCGGTCTTGCCATAGGCCTGCGCGACCTGATGCACGACGTACTTGTAGATCTGCATGCGGTCGGCGGTCTGCACCAGCGTGCCAAAGGTCAGGCCCAGCTCGTGCTGCGCAGCGGCGACCTCGTGGTGATGCTTGTCGCAGGGCAGGCCCATTTCGAGCATGGTCGAGACCATCTCGCCGCGGATATCGACAGCCGAGTCGACCGGCGCGACGGGGAAATAGCCGCCCTTGGCGCGCGGGCGGTGGCCCAGATTGCCGCCTTCATATTCGCGGCCCGAATTGCCCGGCAGCTCGATGTCGTCGATCTTGTAGTAAGACGTCGAATAGCTGTTCTCGAAGCGGACGTCGTCGAACATGAAGAACTCGGCTTCGGGGCCGACATAGACGGTGTCGCCGATGCCGAGCGTCTTGAGATACGCTTCCGAGCGCTTCGCGGTCGAGCGCGGGTCACGCGCATAGAGTTCGCCGGTCGAGGGCTCGACGATGTCGCAGACCAGAATGAGCATCGGCGTCGCCGAGAAGGGATCGACCCAGACCGCGTCCAGATCCGGCTTCAGGATCATGTCCGATTCGTTGATCGCCTTCCAGCCCTCGATCGAGGAGCCGTCGAACATCAGGCCGTCGGTCAGCTCGTCCTCGCCGATCACCGACGCGACCATGGTGAGGTGCTGCCACTTTCCCTTGGGGTCGGTGAAACGCAGATCGATCCACTCGATCTCGTTATCCTTGACCATCTTCAGAATGTCGCTGGCCGAATTCGCCATTTGAGAAACCCCTTTCGCTCTCTTTCAAGAGCCCGACGAATCGGGCAATAAAATTACATTTGCAGTGCAGCAATCCACGTAATGCTGCGCTGCGTCAAATCGCGTTTTCGTTGCGCTCGCCGGTGCGGATGCGCAGTGCGGTCTCGACGGGGATCACGAAGATCTTGCCGTCGCCGATGCGGCCGGTCTGCGCGGCAGTGGCGATCGCCTCCACCACGCGCTCGGCGAGCACGTCATCAACCACTACCTCAAGCTTCACCTTGGGCAGGAAGTCCACGACATATTCCGCGCCGCGATACAGCTCGGTGTGGCCCTTCTGCCGGCCAAAGCCTTTGGCCTCGGTCACCGTAATTCCGCTCACACCCACTTCGTGGAGCGCTTCCTTTACCTCATCGAGCTTGAACGGCTTGATGATCGCTTCGATCTTTTTCACAGGTGCAATACCCCATAGGAATTCGGACGATCCCTTGTCCCCTATCGCGCGTCTTACAACAAGCGTGCCAGCCGCGTTCGGGGCGATTTTCCAGAGGCGGGGCGCTGCGGCGCGAGTTAACAACTGCCTAACAAATGGGCATTAACGTCCGGCTTGCCCGATTGCACGGCACGCAAGCGAAACTATGCGTGCCGTTGCGTGTTCCGGGCATCGGTAGACGTGGGGTGCGTTGTATGCAGCTTTTGCCCATGGATGCGCCGGCCGAGCTTCATCGGTGGGCACCGCGCGCAGGTGATGTGCTGGTCGCAAGCGGCCCGCTCATCATCATGGCGCACGGCTTGTTGGCGATTCCACCGGCCGATCGCCGCGCCTGCTGGATCACCACCGCGTCCGGCGATCTGAGCGCCGACGATGCGGAGGAAGCGTTACGCGCCTGGTCGAAGCGGCACTGAGAGCATTCCGCTTAACTGGGCCCAGAAGGTATTTATGGTCCCTGCGTTTCATAGATGTAGTATTATTCGCCCCCGCCGTTTAGCGTCCCCATGGGGGCAGGCTAATGACATGTATCGAAGTGATTATGCGAGGCGTTGAAGTCGCTGGCATCACAGCAATACCGATTGCCGTTTTTTGGGGGCAGATACTTGTCGGTCGGAATGAAGCGACTGCCGATCTTCTCCGGGAATTTCATTCCCCTGAAATTTCCCGGGCTAGGGGAGTGACAGAGAACTGGATAATTGCGAACCGCGTCAAGCCAAGCCGAGGGAAAGGTGGGATTGAGCCTGGCGAGGATATCTGGGAGCAATTCTACATTATTGGGCGCTTCTTTTTCCGGCTCAATATGCTTCGTACCAGCAGGCTGATTAACTCGGGCAAGATATGCGGGCTATTCTCCCACCATTTCATTTTCTGGTGGGAGGTCTATCTGGAGGGGCTAAGTGATCGTTCCGCGATCAAGCACGATATAAACGCCCTCAAGGAGTGGTTCGATCTTGAAGTTTCCCGCCATCGCGACTGGCAAAGCAGGTGGAACACGTTCCAGACCCGGGCCAGGGAACTGGTCACGCCTCCGATTTCGCCCGCGACGGCAACTCAATAAGGCGGGCGGTCCAGCCCCTTCGGACTCTTCGTGAAGATCTCGCAGCCATCCTCGGTGATCCCGATCGAATGCTCGAACTGCGCAGAGAGCGAGCGGTCGCGCGTCACCGCCGTCCAGCCGTCCTCGAGCAATTTCACGTCGGGCCGGCCGATATTGATCATCGGTTCGACGGTGAAGAACATGCCGGGGCGCAGTTCCGGGCCGGTGCCGGGGCGGCCGACATGGACGACGTCGGGCGCATCGTGGAACAATTGCCCCACGCCATGCCCGCAGAAATCGCGAACCACGCCGTAGCGATGCTTCTCGGCATGGCGCTGGATCGCATGGCTGATATCGCCAAGATGATTGCCCGGCTTCGCCTGCTCCAGCCCGAGCATCAGCGCCTCATAGGTGACGTCCACCAGCCGCTTCGCCTTGATCGGCACGTCGCCCACCAGGAACATCCGGCTGGTGTCACCGTGCCAGCCGTCCAGCATGGGGGTCACGTCGATATTCACGATATCGCCGTCCTTCAGCGTCTTCTCGCTCGGGATGCCGTGGCACACGACATGGTTGATCGAGATGCAGCAGCTATGGGTGTAGCCGCGATAGCCTAGCGTCGCGGGCACGCCGCCACCGGCTACAGACATTTCGCGAACTATATCGTCCAGCTCCCCGGTCGTGACGCCGGGAACGACATGGGGAACCAGCGCGTCGAGGATCTCCGCGCCCAGCCTCCCGGCGCGGCGCATCCCCTCGAACCCTTCGGGGCCGTGTAGCCGGATCGCATGCGTGCGGGTTTTGGGCAGGTCAGCGGTAACGGCTACATATTCGGTCATGCTGGGCGATATAGGCGTTTGCGCGCGGGATTTCGAGAGCCTAGTCAGGGTCCATGAGCGAGCGTATCTGGACTGCGGCACTGGTGGTGATCGGCGACGAAATCCTCTCGGGCCGGACGCAGGACAAGAATGTCGCGCAGTTTGCAACCTGGCTCAATGTGCAGGGCATCCGCCTCGCCGAGGTGCGTGTTGTTCCCGATGTGCAGGACGCGATCGTCGAGGCGGTGAACGTGCTGCGCGCCCGCAACGATTATCTGTTCACCACCGGCGGCATCGGCCCCACGCATGACGATATCACCGTGGACGCGATTGCGGCGGCGCTTGGCGTGCAGGTCATCGTCCATCCGGCCGCGCGCGCGGCGCTGGAGCGGCACTATCAGACGCGCGGCGGCCTGACCGACGCCCGGCTGCGCATGGCGCGCGTGCCCGAAGGCGCCGAACTGATCGTCAATCGCGTTTCGGGCGCGCCGGGGATCAAGCATGGCAACATCTTCATCCTCGCCGGCGTGCCGCATATCGCCGCCGGCATGCTCGATGCGCTGACCGGGACGCTGGAGGGCGGCAAGCCCGTGCTGTCGCGCACGATCGGCGCATGGGTGGCCGAAAGCGAGATTGCCGACATGCTCGGTATCACCGAACGGGCCTTCGATGGCGTCGCGATCGGCAGCTATCCGTTTTTTCGCGATGGTCGCACCGGCGCGAATTTCGTGGTGCGCGCGACCGATCCCGATATACTCAACGCCTGCGCAGATATGCTGCTGGCCGGCCTGGGGGACAAAGGGCTCGAGGCGTTCGAAGGGGGAATCTGATGGAAGATTCGCGCCGGACCTTCGGGGTCTGGACCGCAGCCGCGCTCGTCGTCGGCAGCATGATCGGTTCGGGCATCTTCGTGCTCCCTTCCGTCGTCGCGCCGCTAGGCTGGACCGGGGTCGCTGCATGGGTCTGCGCGATCGGCGGCGCGATGCTGCTGGCTACCGTGCTCACCGGCCTCACCGCGCATCTGCCGGGCGAGACGGGCATCGTCGCGATCATCGGCAAGGCGCTGGGGCCGCTGCCCTCCGTCCTCTGCGGCTGGAGCTTCTGGGTCGGGGTGTGGACCACCAACGCGATCATCGCGATCACCGCGATCAACTATCTCGGCTTCTTCTGGCCGCCGCTCACCGCCACGCCGCTCAACAATGCCGGGTTCGCGGTCGGTCTGCTCTGGCTGCTCGCGCTGCTCAACCTGCTCGGCACCCGCGCGGCGGGTCGCTTTCAGGTGGTGACGACCTTGCTCAAGCTGCTGCCGCTGTTCGCCGTCGCCGCGATCGTGCTGGGGCTGCTGGCAAAGGGCGGTCAGGCTTTTGCCGCTAACCCGCATACCCCGTTCAGCCTTTCCGCGCTGACGCCTGCGGTGACGATGGTCTTTCTGGCGATGATCGGGTTCGAAACCGCCTCGATCGCTGCCGAGCGCGTGCGCGATCCCGGCCGCAATATCCTGCGCGCCACCATTGCGGGTCTCGCGCTCACCGGGCTCCTTTACCTGATCGTCTCGACCGGCGTGTCCTTCGCGCTGCCAGAAGCGGCGGTCGCCGAATCGAAGGCCCCGATCGCCTTGTTCGTCGAGACCTTCTGGGGGCCTGGCCCGGCGATGCTGCTGGCCAGCTTCGCGGTGATCGCCACGGTCGGCTGCCTCAATGGCTGGGTGCTGATGAGCGGGGAGGGACCGCTGGGAATGGCCCGTGCCGGGCTGCTGCCGCGCTGGATGGCGCGCACCAATCGGCACGATGTCGCCGCGCCGATGCTGGTGATCTCGACGATCCTGGCGAGCATCCTGATCCTCAGCAGCGTCAGCCAGAGCGCCGGCGTGCTGCTCGATTTCATGCTGCGGCTCACTACGGCGGCGGCGATGTGGATCTATCTGGGCGGCTGCGTGGCTGCGTGGAAGCTTGGCCTGATGCGTCCGCTGGCGCTCGCGGGCATCGCCTTCGTGCTCTGGGCGCTGTGGGGCGCGGGCACCGAAGCGCTGCTGCTCAGCACCGCGCTGATCCTCGTTGCCATTCCGCTTTACTTCATCGCGCTGCGCGGTCCCCGCGACGCGGCATGATTGGGCGCCCGGGCTGGGGGCAGGGGGCTGCCTCAGCGACCGAGCATGCGATCCAATAGCGAGCGATCCCGCAATATCTCCCGCGCAGCATTATGCCCCGGTGCGCCCGTCACACCGCCGCCGGGATGGGTGCCCGATCCGCACATATAGAGCCCCTTGATCGGCCCGCGATAATCGCCGTGCCCCAGCACCGGACGCGCGGCCCAGAGCTGATCGAGCGACATGTGCCCGTGCATGATGTCCCCGCCGATCAGCCCGAACTTGCGCTCCAGATCGAGTGGGGAATGGATCTGCCGCGCGATCACCGATGCCTTGAAATTCGGTGCATGTTTCGTGACCGTCTCGATGATCCGGTCGGCCGCCGCCTCACGGTGCGTGTCCCAATCGAAACCGGGCGCGAACTGCTGGCAGAACAATGCCGCCACATGCCCGCCCGGCGGCGCGAGACTGTCGTCCACCGTAGAGGGAATCGTCATCTCGACGATCGGCTCGTCCGACATGCTGTTGGCGCGTGCGCTGGTATAGGCCCGGTCCATATAGTCGAGCGTCGGGCAGATCATGATGCCCGCCTTATGGTGCTCACCTTCTCCCGGAAGCACGGTGAAATCGGGCAGTTCGGAGAGCGCGACGTTCATCCGGAACGTGCCCGATCCCGCCTTGAACCCGTCCATCCGACGCGCGAAATCCGCGGGCATATCGCTGCGCTCGACAAGTTGGCGGTAGAGCAGAGCAGGCCCGACATTGGCCGCCACCACCGGTGCCATGATCTCCTCGCCGCTCTCCAGCCGCACGCCGGAAACCTTGCCGCCGTCCACCAGCACGCGCGCGACTGGCGCTTCCAGGCTGATTTCCACGCCCAATTCGCGGCAGGCATCCGCCATCAATTGCGTGATCGTGCCCATCCCGCCGATCGAATGGCCCCATGCGCCCTTCTTGCCGTTCACCTCGCCAAAGACGTGGTGGAGCAGCACATAGGCGCTGCCCGGCGTATCGGGGCTGGCATAATTGCCAACCACCGCGTCAAAGCCGAACGCCGCCTTCACATAGTCATTCTCGAACCAGCCGTTCAGGAAGTCGCGCGCGGATTTCACGAACAGGTCCATCACGTCGCGCTGCGCGTCGATCGGCAGCTTCGCCAGCCGCCGCCCCTGTGCCGCCGCCGCCAGCAGCGCGCGGATTCCGCCGCCGGCATTGGGCGGGGTTGTCAGCGCCAAGTCTCGCAACACCTCGGCGACGCGCTCCAGCGCCGCCTCATAGTGCGGCAGCGCCTCGGCATCGCGCGTCGAGAAACGCGCAAACTCGGCCTGGGTCCGCGCGGTCCCACCGCCCAGTTTCAGATAGCCGCCGTCATGCGGCAGGAAGTTGCTGATCGGCCGCTCCGCCACGCGCCAGCCGCGCTCCACCAGCCGCATGTCCGCAATCACCTTGGGCCGCAACAGGCTGACCGTGTAACTCGCGGTCGAGTTGCGAAAACCGGGATGGAATTCCTCGGTCACCGCCGCGCCGCCCACCACATGCCGCCGCTCCAGCACGCGCACCTTCATGCCGCTGCGCGCCAGGTAAAAGGCGCAGACCAGCCCATTATGCCCGCCGCCGATGATCAGGGCGTCATAGCGGCCGCGCATGGCTTACTTCGCAAGCTCTCTGAGCAATGCCCGGTAATAGACGATCGACGGGGCGATCTCGCTCAGCGGCGTGCGCTCGTTCAGCCCGTGCGCAAATCCGTCCGACGATTTCATGAAGATCGGGCTCACGCCATAGCTGGGCACGCCCCGCGCGCGGAACCACATCGAATCGCTGGCACCCGCAGACATGCTCGGCACGATCGGCACGCCGGGGAAGCGCGCGTGGATCAGCCGGGTGATCAGCTTCATCAGTTCGGGCCGCAGCGGCGATGCGTCGCTCGCCACCGTGCCGCTGTCGAGCTCGACGATCTTAAGCTCGGGGTCGCCGACAACCCTGGTGAGGGTTTCCTGCACCGCCTTGGGGCTGGTGCCGGGAAAGATCCGGCAATTGACGTTCGCGGTGGCGCGCTGTGGCAGCGCATTTGTCGCGTGACCAGCCTGGACGGTGGTCGCCACGCAGGTCGTGCCCGTCTGGCCGATCAGCCCGGGATAGGATCGCAGATAGGCCAGCGCCTCCGCATCGTCCTTGTTGGCAAGGAAGCGCCGCGTGGCCTCCGCCATCGGCGCATCGGCGGTCTTCAGATTGGCTTCGAATCCGGCGCGGGTGATCTCGTTGATCTCCGCCGGAAACTGGTAATCGGCGATCCGCGTCAGTGCGCGCGACAACGAATAGATCGCATTGTGGCGGCTCGGCGCGCTCGAATGCCCGCCCGCATTGGTGAAGGTCAGCTCGAAATCGGCATAGGTCTTCTCGGCACCCTGAATGCCATAGATCACCGCCGCGCCGCTCTCGTCGATTTCGCCCCCGCCACCGTCGATGTTGAGCAAAAGCTCGGCCCCGTGGAATTCCTCCGCCAGCTTCTGCGTGGTCTTCATCGAGGTTTCCTCATCGCCCGAGGCGAGGAGATAGATGTCTCGGCTGGGGCGGAAGCCTTCGCGCTTCAATTGGATCAGCGTCGCGACCAATGTCGAGAGGTCGTATTTCATGTCGCTGGCGCCGCGGCCCCAGATATAGCCGCCCTCGATCACCGGGGTGAAGGGATCGCGCGTCCAGTCGGCGGGCTTGGCCTCCACCACGTCCATATGGCCCGAGATATAGATCGGCTTCTTCGCTGGGTCGGTGCCGCGATAGCGCGCGATCAGATAGGCGGTATCCGCCAGCCGCTCGACACGCACATCCTCCGCCGCGAAGCCGCCTGCGACCAGATGCTCCTTCAGGAAATTGGCATATTCGGGCGTCTGGTTGCCTTCGCCCGCCACGGTGCGGAACGCGATGCCGCGCTTCAGCAGTTCCAGCGCCTGCGCCTCTGCCACCCTGTTGGGGCCGGGGGTCTGCGCATAAGCGGCGGGAGCGGCTACGAGCGCCAGTGCGAGGAAAGCCGCGACGGGGCGCATATGCAGGGGCTCCAGATCAGGGGAGTGGAGCGGGCGAAGGGAATCGAACCCTCGTCGTAAGCTTGGGAAGCTTCTGCTCTACCATTGAGCTACGCCCGCGCGAAGGCTGCGATGCACAATCGCGCGGCCCCGGTCAACCGGGGGCTAGCTTCCGTTGTTCGCCACCATGTCGATATCGGTGCCGCCGTCGCTGCGCGTGGTGAGGAACAAAACATAGGCACCGCCGTCGCGATCGCGGGTGCCGCCCAGGATATGCTGATCGCCGTCCACCTGATGCTCGGCCGTATATCCGGATTTGATCGCCTTGGTGTAATACCAGTCGAGCATGGCCTGCATTGGCTGGGCTGCGGAGAAGCTTACCGCGCGCAAGGCGCACTGGCCGGCCTCGCTGCCCGCAGCCTCGATGACGCGGGCCTGCGGGAAGAGCGGCAGATCGGCCGGAAGGCGGTTTGCCCAGGCGGCGCTATAGGTCATCGATGCGGCGCACTGGCTGGTCCGCGTATCGCGCTGGCGTGCGGCGATGCCGCCCAGCGTCACGCTTTCGCGAGCAGCGGCGCACTGCGTGCAATTCTTGTCGGCCTGGGTGGGGGCGGGGGTCTTCATCAGGCCCGCCATGTCGATCTTGTCGGTGTTCGTCGCGACGGCGTCGCTCGGCACGCCGCCCGAATAAGGCTGGCCCGGCGGACGGATCGCATCGCCATTGGCTTGGCGGCTGAGCTGGGGATCGACCATGATCTGATCCTGCAGCGCGCTCGCCAGCGCGGGATCCGCGGCGTTGCCGCTGACTTCGTCCGCATCGTTGAGGCTGTCTGCGCCGCCGCATCCCGCCAGCGCAAGCGGCAGGAGGAAGGGCAGGTAAAAGGCTCGGCGAGACGGCATCCATGCGCTCCTTGGGGATGCTCCGTCATGCCGTGGGAAGGTTAAGGAAGCATGGAAAAGGGTGGCGAAACGCCCAATTTTGCGTTAACCATGATAGGAACCCGGACGGATCGAGTGCGTTGATCGCAATCGAATTCGAAGGGGATTCCATGCACCTGAACGCGAAGATGATCGGCGGTGGCGTAGCCGCTGCGGTGGCTACCGGCATCGGTTATCTCCTGCTTTCTCGCGACGAACAACCGGCCTCGTTCCGCACCGTATCGCGCGAAGGCGCGTTCAGCATCCGCGATTATCCCCCGCTCTGGGTCGCCGAGACGGTGATTGAGGGGATGCGCGAATCCGCCGTCGCGCTGGGGCTGGGCAAGCTCGCTGAATTTCTGTTCGGCAAAGCCGGGGCGAAGCGGATGACGGTTCCTGTGCTCGCCGATGGAGATGAGGATGGTCGGGGTTGGCGCACGCGTCTGGTGATGCCGGCGCGGATGCGTCCCGAGGATTTGGCACCCGAAGAGGGCGTTTCGTTGCGCGCGCTGCCGCCGCGCCGGATCGCGGCGCTGCGCTTTACCGGCGATAGCGATGATCGCGCGCTCGGCACGCACGAAGCCGAGCTGCGCCGCTGGATGGCCACGCACGGCCTGCGCGCGTCCGGCCCGGTCGAGCACGCGTTCTACAATTCGCCGCTCACCCCGGCGGCGCTCCGCCGTAGCGAAGTGCTGATCCCGCTCGCGGCTTAAACTGTTGTATATTGCTAATACACTACAGAAGCCCTATAGTCGTTTCATGCTCAACATCCTCTCGATCCTCATCGGTGTGATCACCCTGCCGGTCATGCTCATTGCGCTCATCCCGTTGCTGGGATGGCTCAACTATCTGGTGATCCCGATGGCGGTGGTCGGCATCGCGCTCGGCGCGGCATCTGGCAGCAACACGGGCCGCAATCTGAACCTGGTCGTCGGCGGCGTCGGCCTGGTCCGCCTCTGGCTCGGCGGCTTCCTCTTCTAAATCGGGTTCGCTTGAACCCAGGCAAAAGGCCCGGCGGTCTCCCGCCGGGCCTTTCTCTCGCCTGCGTGGCTGAGAATTTCCGCGTTTAGCGGCAGCGAATGTTGTTGCGGTCGACCGACGAGCCGAGCGCAGCGCCGGCTGCGGCGCCGAGCAGGGTACCGAGCGTGGCATTGCCGCCGCCCGCAATCGCGTTGCCAAACAGGCCGCCAGCGATACCGCCGACGATCAGGCCCGTGGTGCCGTCGCTGCGGCGGCAATAATAGCGTCCGTCACGACCGCGATAGATGCGGTCGTTCCGCGTCAGGCGGCGCTCGCGATAGTAGCGGCCGTCGCGATAATAATCGTCGGCCCAATATTGGCGCTCGCCCGGGGGCAGGCGGTTATAGTCATAGTTGCGATAACGCCGCCAATCGCGGCGCCATTCGCGGTTCTGGCGCGCATCGCGACGGTCGCGGCGCCAATCCTGCGAGGTCGCGGCTTCGGTGGTGTGGGTCACGGTGGCGGCGGGTGCAGTCGCGGGCGCAGGCGCGGCGACTGCGGCGGGTATCGCCGGCACGGCGGCAGCGGCGATGGCCGCGGCAAAAAGGATACGCATGGGATCTCTCCTGTCGTTACGGGTGCAGCACCAACGTACCGAAGCGGGACGGGTTGCGTGAACCGAAAACTACTTTTCGTTCATGCCGCAGCCATGCGTCAGATGCGCGTGCTGCCCGAATAGGCGAAGAGCAGGTCGCTGCCTTGATCCGCTTCCAGCGCGGCTTCGCCTTCGATGGTCAGGCATTGTCCCGCCTTGAACGCCGTGCCGCTGACGGTTCCTGCGCCCGCTAGCGGCACCAGCCAGCCGGTCACGCCTTCGGGCAGGCGGATCGTGCGCGCGCCGCCCGCCCAGCGCTCCAGCACGAATTTCGGCCCTTCTACCAGGATGTTGCGGCCATCGCTCACCTTGCCGGGCATCGGATGCGGCACGAACGGCACCGGGTCGGAAACCGCGATCCCCTGTTCCAGATGCAATTCGCGCGGGCGGCCATAATCATAGAGCCGATAGGTCGTCTCGCTGTTCTGCTGCACCTCGACCAGCGTGATTCCCGCGCCGATCGCGTGGATCGTGCCCGATGCCGAATAAAAGAAATCACCGGCCTTTACCGGCTTCCAGTCGAGCAGGTCCTCGATCGATCCGTCGAGCGCGGCGGCGCGCAGCGTCTCGCGGTCGGTCGGGAATTTGGTGCCCAGCGCGATCGTCGAATCGGGTTCGGCGGCCAGGATCACCCAGCATTCGTCCTTGCCGCGCGGCAGCCCGGCGGCGTGTGCCTGGGCATCGTCCGGATGCACCTGCACCGACAGTTTTTCGCTGGTAAACAGATATTTGATCAACAAATCGGGCGCGCTGTCGCCCGGGGTCTGGAACCAGATCTCGCCAACGGGCTCGCCGTCCGGCGCCGGGTCCTCGAAACCGGGCCACAAACTGTGGCGGCCCCAGGGCTTTTCGACGCGATGGGTGGCAAGAAGCGTTGCGGTCACTCAAAGTCCCTCATGGATCCCGGGGTTCGATGTCAACGCGTATAGCTGCCAAGCGCTCCCGCCCCAATCCCGCCGCGAAAAGGATTGTTTGAAGCCATGCGAAAGCGCTAAGACCGGGTTCATGCGTACACCATTCCGCCGCGCCCTGGCGCTCGCCATCGTTCCCGTGCTCGCTTTCTCGGTGGCCGGGTGCGCCAAGAAGGCCAAGTCCGATCTGCCCTATGTGGCGCGCGACGTGGGCACGCTCTACAGCGCGGCCAAGCAGCGGCTGGACCAGCGCCAGTACAAGCAGGCGGCGGCATTGTTCGACGAAGTCGAGCGCCAGCATCCCTATTCGATCTGGGCGCGCCGCGCGCAGCTGATGGGCGCGTTCAGCTATTATCTGAGCGGGGATTATACCGATGCCATCTCCTCGGCACAGCGCTTCCTCGCGGTGCATCCGGGCAATCGCGACGCGGCCTATGCCTATTATCTGATCGCCATCAGCTATTACGAGCAGATCAGCGACGTGACGCGCGATCAGAAGATCACGCAGCAGGCGCTCGATTCGCTGGGCGAGCTCACGCGCCGCTACCCGAACTCGCGCTACGCATCCGATGCGCGGCTCAAGATGGATCTGGTCCGGGATCACCTGGCCGGCAAGGAAATGGAGATCGGCCGCTTCTATGAAGGGCGCGGCCAGTGGCTTGCGGCGTCGCTGCGCTTCCGCGCGGTGGTCGACAATTACGAGACCACGACGCACGTGCCGGAGGCGCTGCTGCGGCTGACCGAAGTCTATCTGGCGCTCGGCGTGCCTGCGGAAGCGCAGAAGTCCGCCGCGGTGCTCGGTGCCAATTATCCCGGCACCGACTGGTATGACCGCGCCTATAAGCTGATGCAGTCCAATCAGGACAAGCTGGCCAAGGCAACCGCTCCCGCAAGCTGATCCGCAAAGTGGTTTCCGCCACTTTTGTTCTTTATGTGTTCCTGTCATAGGAAAGCCGCATGCTGACGGCGCTTTCCATTCGCGATGTTGTGCTGATCGAGGCGCTGGACCTGGAGTTCGGCGAAGGACTCGGCGTGCTCACCGGCGAAACCGGTGCGGGCAAGTCGATCCTGCTCGATGCGCTGGGGCTGGCGCTGGGCGCGCGCGGCGAGACGGGGCTGGTCCGTCAGGGCGCGGCGCAGGCGGTGGTCACCGCCACCTTCGATACGCCGCCCGCCGGTGGCGCGGTCGCCCAGGTCTTTGCCGAAAACGGGCTGGAGCTTGAACCCGGCGAGCCGCTGATCGTCCGCCGCATCGTCAAGTCCGATGGCGGCAGCCGCGCCTTTCTCAACGATCAGCCCGCCTCTGCGGGGCTGCTGCGCGAACTGGCGCCGCATCTGGTGGAGATTCACGGCCAGCATGACGATCGCGGCCTGCTCAATCCGCGCGGGCACCGGGCGCTGCTCGATGCCTTCGGCCGGCTCGATGCCGCGCCGGTAGCCGCTGCGCACAAGGCGTGGCGCGATGCAGAAGCGGCGCTGGCGCAGGCGCAGGGCGAGCAGGACGCCGCCGAGCGCGATCGCGAATGGCTGGAGCATGCCGTTGCCGAACTGCGCGCGCTGGCGCCGGAGCCGGGCGAGGAGGAAATCCTGGCCGGCCGCCGCGCGGCGATGCAGCGCGGCGAAAAGATTGCGGGCGAGCTCCAGTCGATCGCCGGCCTGCTGGAGGGGTCGGATGGCGGGCTCACCCGGTTGCGTCAGGCCGCGCGCATCCTCGATCGCATCGGCCAGGATCATGCCCTGCTCGGCGAGGCGCTGGCGGCGCTCGACGGCGCAATCGCCCAGGCTGCCGAGGCGCAGGAAAAGGTCGATGCCGCCGCCGAAGCGCTGGCGTTCGATCCCGGTGCGCTGGAGGCGGACGAGACGCGCCTGTTCGAATTGCGCGGGGTCGCGCGCAAGCATCGCGTCCAGCCGGACGATCTCGCCGCGCTGCATGACGAGCTTTCCGCCCGGCTGGATCGCATCGAAGGCGGGGGCGCGGGGATTGCGGCGCTCGCGCTGGCGGCGGAGGAAACCCACCGCGCCTATCGCGAAGCCGCGCGGGCCCTCTCGGAGGCACGCAGCGAAGCCGCTTCCCGGCTCGATCTTGCCGTCGAAGGCGAACTCAGGCCGCTCAAGCTCGATGCCGCCCGCTTCCGCACCCAGGTCGAGCCGCTCGACGAATCGCAATGGTCGCCATCAGGCATGGACCGCGTCGAATTCCTCGTCTCGACCAATCCCGGCGCACCCTTCGCGCCGCTGATCAAGATCGCCTCGGGCGGCGAATTGTCGCGCTTCATCCTCGCGATGAAGGTGGCGCTTGCCGAAGAGGGCGGGGCGCGCACGCTGATCTTCGACGAGATCGACCGCGGCGTGGGCGGCGCGGTGGCGAGCGCGATCGGCGAGCGGCTGGCGCGGCTGGCGGGCGGCGCGCAGGTGCTGGTGGTGACGCACAGCCCCCAGGTCGCGGCGCGCGGTGCCCGCCACCTGCTGATCGCCAAGTCGCACGACGGCGTCGTCACCCGCACCGGCGTAACCCCGCTCGACTCCGATCAGCGGCGCGAGGAGATCGCCCGCATGCTCTCCGGCGCGGAGATCACCGACGAAGCCCGCGCCCAGGCGGAGCGGCTGATCGAGCCCGCTTAACCATTCTGAACGAACCCGCCGGTTTTGCGACAAACGGTGACAAAAAAGATACGCAGCCGGTACATCCTGGCGACAGGCGGGGGACATATATCTCCTCACAGGCCGTTACCCCCCAATCAACGGCCCAGGCTTTGAAAGAGGAGTAGAGTACCATGAAGAAGTTCACGATGATGATCGCAGGTATCGGCATTGCGGCCGCAGCCATCCCCGCCACGGCGATTGCCGCTCCGGCTTCGCAGCCCGGCTATGACATGCAGCGCGGCGGCACCTGGCAGAACATCAACGCCCGCCAGAACCGGATCGAGGCGAAGATCAACCAGGGCATCCGTTCGGGTGCGATCGATCGCCGCGAAGCAGCCCGCCTGCGGGCCGAGTTCCGCCAGATCGAGCGTCTCGAGGCCCAGTATCGCCGCTCGCGTCCCGGCCTGACCCAGGCTGAGCGTATCGACCTCGACCGCCGCTTCGATCGTCTGGAGCGCAGCATCCGGATCGCGAAGAATGATCGCGATCATCGCGGCCCGGGTCACCGCCGCTAAGGCAAGCTCCCCAGCGGGGGCGAAGACGGGCTCCGCCGAAAGGCGGGGCCCGTTTGCTTGTCAGCCACAGCTCATCGCGTTGGAAAATCCGCGCCAGCGCATCTGCGCCGTCCGCTCGGTGCGATCATACAGCACCGCCAGCGGCTCGCGCTCGCCGCCCGGCCCGGTGGTTCGCCGCACCTCGGCATAGAGCATCGCGATCCCGCCTCGTGAGCGGCTGACCAGCACCCGTCCTTCCGAACAGCCCGAATAGGCGCAGATCGAGAGCATGTTGCCCCGCCGCGTCAGGCCCATCGGAGTAAAGCCCTGATCGCCGGTGACTGTGCATTTGCCAGCGTCACATGCGATCTCGGCCTCCAGGTTGCGGCAGTTGAAATCCTGCGCCGCCGCCGGGATCGGGGCGAGCAGGGCAAGGAGCATGAGGGTGCGCATGGCGCAGACCCTAGCGCAGCGGCTTGCCGCTGTCCTTCCACTTGTCGAGGATCTGCGAGCTCGAATCGTCCTCGCTCGCCACCTTCGCCGCGATCGGCGCTCCGCTCTGCGCATAGGCCGGCTGCACCTGGATCGGCGTGGGCACCGGCACAGGCGCGCGTCCCGCCACCGGCGTCGCAATGGGTGCGGGGGCTGCGGCGACGGCGCTCGGATGCGGGCCGGGCACCGGTTCGCCCCCGCGATACGCCGATCGAAACGCGCCGGACGTGCCCCAATAGCCTTTCCAGCGGTGGAAAAAGTGCGCGCCGAACACCCCGGTCATCACCAGGCTGCGGTTCCACGAGGGCGTCACGGCATAGGTATGGTAATGCGTCGCCATGCCCACCGGCGCGAAGACGCTGCCGCCCAGCGCATCGGCGGCCACGCGCGCGGCGCGCACCCAATATTCGCGCGCGGGCTGGCCTCCGCGCGTCATCGCGCCATCGCACGCAAAGCTGAACTGGCAGCCGCTCTTTTCCGAACCTTGAAACACCACGCCGCACACGGTGGAGGGGAAGGCCGGGTGGCGAACGCGATTGAGCACCACCTGCGCCACCGCGCGCTGGCCGTCATCGGGCTCGCGTGCGGCTTCGTAATAAATGGCGGTGGTCAGGCATTGCAGCGCCCGCGCCTTGTCGTTCGGCGAACCGGCGAGCTTGAAGGGCGTTGCGGGCTGGATCGTCTCGTCGAACACCGCGCCTTGCGGAACCGGCATGTCGGGCAGCTCGATCGTGCCCGTGGTCCCTGCTGCTGCGGCGGCCCGATCGTCGTCGATCGCCGTATAATAAGCCGCGCCGGGGAAATGATCCTCGGCTTCATAGCCCGTCACCGGGACTTTCACGGCGGGCTTCGTCGCGCCGGGGCCGATCGCCTGCGCGGAGAATCCGGCGCCGATCAGCGACACGAACGCCGCCGCCGCGATCCCCCGAACCTGCATCTTGGTGAAACGACGCCAGAACAAAGCCAAAAAACCCCACGCGGCCGAGCGCGGAATATAGGGCAATATCCTAACGCTTTCGCCTGCTGATTTGGCGGCGTCCCGCGTCGAAACACTTGATGGTTAAGGTAATTTTTATCGAACACCCACACGTCGTCACCCCGGACTTGACCCGGGGGTCCCGCTTCTTCTTCGCAACTTGAGGGTTCTCCGGCTGGCGCGTCACCTGCAAAATAGCGGGACCCCGGGTCAAGCCCGGGGTGACAAAAGGAAGAGCGTCAATATGCACTGGCCGCCAGCCACCGACTTCACTCCCTTCCTCTCCGTCGTCCCCGCGCAAGCGGGGACCCAGAGCCCAAAGCGCGCCGCCCGTAACCCTGGGGGGCGAACACCAGCCAAGCTTTGTCACCCCGGGCTTGCCCCGGGGTCCCGCTTCTTCTTCGCAACTTAAGGGTTCTCCGGCTGGCGCGTCACCTGCAAAATAGCGGGACCCCGGGTCAAGCCCGGGGTGACAAGAGTAAGAGCGTCAAGATGCACTGGCAGCCAGCCACCGACTTCACTCCCTCCATCTCCGTCATCCCCGCGCAAGCGGGGACCCGGAGCCCAAAGCGCGCCGCCCGTAACCCTGGAACCTCGCTTGCGCGGGGATGACGCTAATAGGACGGGGAGCGAACACCAGCCAAGCTTCGTCACCCCGGGCTTGACCCGGGGTCCCGCTTCTCCCCTGCATACCGCAAGGCTTCCCGGAACTATCGGTTAGACCCGATGCCGGTCATCGCGCACCGCTCATAACCCCCTGGGTCTCCGCTCGCGCGGCGATGACGCCAAAGGGTGACGGATCAATCCTGCCCCTTCGCCCTCGCGTAGCGCGCCCGGAATCCATTCGCGAACTCGCTCAGCCGCCCCGCCGCGATCGCCGCGCGCAGGTCGCTCATCAGATGCTGATAGAAATACAGATTATGCTCGGTCATCAGCATCGCGCCCAATATCTCCCCCGCGCGCACGAGGTGGTGGATATAGGCCCGGCTAAAGCCGGTGCAGCTCGGGCAGGGGCATTCGGGATCGAGCGGCCCCTGATCCTCCGCGAATTTGGCATTGCGGATGTTGATCGGCCCGGTTCGCGTGAACGCCTGGCCCGTGCGGCCGCTCCGCGTCGGCAGCACGCAATCGAACATGTCGATGCCGCGCTCCACCGCGCCGACAATGTCGTCGGGCTTGCCCACGCCCATCAGATAGCGCGGCTTTGCCGGATCGAGCTGGCCCGGCGCATAATCGAGCACGCCGAACATCGCTTCCTGCCCTTCGCCCACCGCGAGGCCGCCCACCGCATAGCCGTCAAAGCCGATATCGAGCAGCACGTCGGCGCTCCATTTGCGAAGCTTTTCGTCGAGCGCGCCTTGCTGGATGCCGAAGATCGCATTGTTCTCCGCATGCGTTCCGCCCGCATCGAACCCCGCGCGGCTGCGCTTCGCCCAGCGCATCGATCGCTCCATCGCCGCCGCCTGCACTTCCTTGGTTGAGGTGGTCGGCACCAGCTCGTCGAACGCCATGACGATGTTCGAGCCCAGCAGCCGCTGGATCTCCATCGATCGCTCTGGGCTCAGCATGTGGCGCGTGCCGTCGAGGTGCGATTTGAAGACGATGCCCTCTTCGCTCCGCTTGGTCAGGTCCGACAGGCTCATCACCTGATATCCGCCGCTATCGGTCAGGATGGGTCGGTCCCAGCCCATGAAATCGTGCAGCCCGCCCAGCCGCGCGACCCGCTCCGCGCCCGGCCGCAGCATCAGGTGATAGGTGTTGCCCAGCAGGATATCCGCGCCGCTGGCGCGCACGTCCTGCGGCTTCACGGCCTTCACCGTGGCTGCGGTGCCGACCGGCATAAAGGCGGGCGTGCGGATCTCGCCGCGCTGCATCGCAATGGTGCCGATGCGCGCCTTTCCGTCGGTTGCGGAGATGGTGAACTGGAAACGGGGAGCGGTTGTCGTCATGGCACGGTGCCTTGCCGCGTCAGGCCGCGGAATCCAACCGATTCCTCCCCCGGCCACCAGCCGCCGGCATCGCCCGCCATCTCCGTTAGCGGGCCACCGCCCAGACTCCGTCATCCCGGCCTCGCGCCGGGGTCCCGCTTGCTTCCTCCATACCCAGGAGCGCGCGGGCCAGCCCTCATCAAGCTTGCAATGTAGGATTTCGCTTGCTTGTGTCTCAGGCCGCAGCGTTCAGCGCTGCCGCTCTTTGAAACGTCGGGCACCATTCGCGCACGGAAATTTCCTACCTGCGTAACTTTATTTCGTGACGGGCTCCGCAAAACGCGCTCCTTGGTGTCACCTTAGTGTCACCTTTCGCGCGTCAATCGCGGTGCGCGCCGACGTAATCCAATATGTCCTGCGGCGCGCGAAACATGGCGTCGGGCCGTGTCGCCGCCAGAGCCTGTTCGCGGGCATAGCCCCACAGAACCGATCCGGCGCGCATGCCCACCTCGCGCGCGGAATCCACGTCGCGGGTCTCGTCGCCGATCGCGAGCGTCTCTGCCGCTGGCACGCCCAGTCGCTTGAGCACGCGGCGAAACTTGGGTGCCTTGCCGAACAGCGACGATCCGCAGGCGTAGAAGGAGATCAGCGCCGCATTCTCCGGCCCCAGGATGCGCCGGGCATTATCCTCCGAATTCGAGGTCACCAACGCGATCTGCACGCCGATGGCGTTGATCTGCTGGAGCAGGTCCGGGGTGCCCGGGAACAGCTCGATCTGGCCGACATTGCGGCCGACCAGACGGCGGACATACCAGGCGATGAACGGCAGCTTCCAGCGCGAGATGCCGAGATACTGGATCACCTCGCGCGAGCTGCGGTGCCGCAGCATCTCGATCTCGTCGCCCTTCACCTTGCGGAAGTGGAAGATCCCCGCGAGGTGATCGATCATCGATATGAACCAGTCGCCGCTGTCGGAAAGCGTGCCGTCGAAGTCGAAGATCACCAGCCGGATCGGCGCGGGGGCGGGGGCGATCGGCGCATCAGCCATGCGCGTGCGCCTTTCCATGCAAGCGGCACTCCGCGCCGTCGCCCAGCTCGATCTGTATCGTGATGTGGTGGATGCGATGATCGTGCTCCAGCCGGTGCTGAAGATCGATCAGGAATGCGTCGCCCGGATGCCCGCCGGGCATGACGAGATGCGCGGTGAGCGCCGCTTCGGTGGTGCTCATCGGCCAGATGTGAAGATCGTGGACGCGGGTGACGCCGGGCAGTTCGGCGAGCGTCCGCTCAACCGCGCCGGCGTCGATGCCCGAGGGTACGGCCTGGAGCACCATGGTGAGCGATTCGGTGAACAGCCCCCAGCTGCTCCACAGGATCACGCCCACGATGAGCAGGCTGATGACCGGGTCGATCCACGCCGCCCCGGTGAACAGGATCAGCGCGCCGCCGATCACCACGCCGAGCGACACCGCCGCGTCCGCCGCCATGTGGAGATAGGCGCCGCGGATGTTGATGTCGCTCTTGCGCCCGCTGGCGAAGAGCATTGCGGTGCCCATATTGACGACGATGCCCACGCCCGCGACCAGCATGACCGTCGCGCCGGGCACATTCGCCGGCTCCGAGAAGCGCTGCACCGTCTCCAGCAGGATCGCGCCCACCGCGACGAACAGCAAAACGGCGTTGGTCAGCGCCGCCAGGATCGATGAGCCGCGCAGGCCATAGGTGAAGCGCGCCGAGGCAGGGCGCTTGGCCAGTTCCGCGCCGCCCCATGCGATCAGCAGCCCGAGTACGTCCGATAGGTTGTGCCCGGCATCGGCGAGCAAGGCGACCGAGTTGGTCCAGACGCCCGCCGCCGCTTCCACGCAGACAAAGGCGAGGTTGAGCACGGTCCCGATCGCGAAGGCGCGGCCGAAGTCGGCGGGAGCGTGATGGTGCCCCGCATGCTGGTGTCCTGCGTGCTCGTGCTTGTGATCGTGGGGCGCTGCCATCGACTCGACCTTAGCCTTGGCCGGGCATGAGATACTAGCGCTTGCGGCGCTTCCCGCCCTGGCCCGCTTCAAAAGCGGGCATTTGCGGACGGATCGTCACCAGTTCCCGGCGGGTCAGCACACCGTCCTTGTCGGTGTCGAAACGCGCGAAGAGCAGGCTGAATCGGTCGGCCAGCTCGCCGAAGCTGATCCTGTTGTCGCCGTCGCGGTCGGTTTCGAAGGGGCTGGGCAGGGTGTTGCGGTCACCCAGCCAGCGTTCGGACCAGTCGGAGAACGCGATATAGCCCAGCGTCCCGTCGCGCGGGTTTGCGCTTTCGAAGCTGTGGCGCAGGCCTGCATCGAATTCGGCACGCGTGACGCGCGCATCGCCGTCCGAATCGAATGCGGCAATCATCATCGCAACCGGCTCGACGATCACGGTCGCTGCGGGTTGCGGAGCCGGGGCGGCCGACGCCGGATTTCCCGCCGCCGCCGGCGTCCGGGTCTGCGCCAGCACGGGATTCGCGGCGGTAAGCGCCATGATGGTCAAAAACAGGCGCATCCAAACCTCCGCGATCTGCAAAAATCTCTAGCTCCATCCCCGCCGCGGCGAAAGTGGGCATTTCCCGTGACATAAGGGCAACAGGGCGGCGGATAGTCGACGAATTACGACATTGGTCGATAGTGCTGGCTGAGTCCGGCGCTTGACAAAATGCAGCCCGCTCGAAATGCTCACTCGCAAGATAGTGAAAACTACAAAGAGGAGGGGACAATGAAGGCGGATTCACGTCGTGTGTCGATGGCGGCAATTGCAATTGCGTCATTGAGTCTGGGTTGGGGGGCGCCCGCGTTGGCGCAGGAAGCGCAGCTTCCGCAGACGGCTCCAGCAGAACAGGCCGATGACGATGCGGGAATTGTCGTCACCGGATCGTTGATCCGCGGAACGCCTCTCGACACCGCCTTGCCGGTCGAAGTCTATTCGCAGGTCGAGATGGAGCGCCGCGGTTCGCCGAACGCGCTGGATTTTGCAAAGAGCCTCACCATTTCGGGTCCGACGACCGGCGAATCCTATTATTTCGGCGGCCCCGCTTCCACGGGTTCGGTCCAGTACAATCTGCGCGGCCTGGGCGCGAGCAAGACGCTGGTGCTGCTCAACGGGCGGCGGATGAACATCAACACTGCCAACGTGCCCTCGATCGCGATGGGCCGGGTCGAGATCCTCAAGGACGGCGCGGCGGTGACCTATGGCGCGGACGCGACCGGCGGCGTCGTCAACTTCATCACCCGCGACCGCTTCGTCGGCCTGACCGGCGAGGCGCGCTACAAGTTCATCGACGGGTCGAAGGGCGATTATTATGCCGGCCTGCTCGCCGGCGTGGGATCAGGCGACGTCAACATCATGGCGTCGGTCGAATATGAGCGCCGTTCGCGCCTCAAGGCGATCGAGCGCGATTTCGTCCGCGAATCGCTCGATCCCACCAAGGCGGGCTACAACCCTGCGCCATGGTCGACCCTGACGAACCTTACCGGCTGGACCGTGCGCGGACCGCTGCCCGCGAGCCCGAGCGTCGCCAACGAATTCGGCGCTGCGATCGGCTACGTCACCGATTTCACGCCGGCCAGCTGCGCGGCAGTGGGTGGCCGCTACGACAACGCCTATACCTGCGCGTACAACTACATCTCTTATTACGACCTCGTGTCCAAGACCGACACCTGGCGCGGCTATCTGCAGATCAGCGGCCGGCTGAACGACGATATCAGCTTCCACGTCGATGGGTCCTATGCCCGCGTGACCGTGCCGGAGATCATCGCGTCGCCGTCGCAGCCGGTGGTCAATGGCCCGGCGATGGCGACGGGTGCGGTTGATCAGTTCTATGTGCCGATCACCAATCCCTACGCTGCGGCCTTTGCCACGCGGAACGGCATCGTCGGCGCATCGGGCTTCACCCCGACGACGTACCGCATGCTCGGCCATGGCGGTAACAACGCGCTGACCGATGACGGCTACGGCGTCCCCGATCGCGCGGACAATGAGGTTTTCCGCGTCTCGGCCAATGTCAACGGCAAGCTCGGCGACTGGGCGGGCTTCGCGCGGAACGTGAATTTCGATGCGGCGGCGACCTACAACAATGTCCGAAACTACCTGACCCACCCGGACACGCTTGGGTTCCGGCTGCAACAGGCGCTGAACGGCTTCGGCGGCGCGGGTTGCAACGCGCCCGATCTCGATCCCAACCGCTTCGGCACGCAGAACCCGGCGCTGGCCGGGGTCGGAAACTGTAAATACTGGAATCCCTTCTCCTCGTCCTTCGCCAACCAGCCGGTGCTCGGGCTCGCCAACCCAAATTATGTGGCGGGCAGCGAGAATTCGAAGGAACTGATCCGCTGGATGTTCAGCAAGCGCGAGCAGGAGACGGTGAGCCAGGACCTGACGGTCGATCTGGTGTTCAGCGGCAAATCCGGCATCGTTCTGCCTGGTGGGGACGTAAGCTGGGCGCTGGGTGGCCAGTTGCGCTGGTTCGACGTTCGCTCGCAGGTACTGGATCCGTATGACAACGGCACCGTGCAGTGCGAGTGGCCGCACGGGACGACCAGCACGAACGGCGTCGGATCGACCCCGATGGAGGCAAATCCCCTCCCGACGACCAGCCCCAATTATCGCGGCTGCACTCCCAATGCGCCCGGTCCGTTCGTGCTGTTCGCGCCGATTGCGCCCTATCATCTCGAGCGCCAGCAAAAGTCAGTGTTCGGCGAAATCCAGATCCCCGTGTTCGACCAGTTCAGCATCCAGGCGGCGGCGCGGCGCGAGGAGTTCTCTGGCGGCCTGAGCGCTACGGTTTACAAGGTCGCGGGCAAGTTTAACGTGTTTGGCCCGCTGACGCTGCGTGCATCCTATGGCACCAACTACCAGACGCCGCCCCTGGGCACGGTGCCTGGGCAGGTGAACGTTGCCGCGCGCAACATCACGATTGCCGGAGGAAACTGGCTGGCGGCCAACTTCGTCACCGCCGCGAGCATCAAGCCCGAGACGGCGACCACCGCCAATGTCGGCGCGGTCTGGGATAGCGGCGGCTTTGGAGCGGGCCATCGCTTCCATCTGAGCGTGGACTATTTCGACATCCGCACCAAGGACGAGGTGGGCCAGCTCGCCGATCCGAACCAGATCGCCAACCTGGTGTTCAATGGTGCGGGCGGGACGATCACGACCTGCAACGCGTCCACCCAGCCGTTGCTCAACCGCATCACCTTCAATGCCGGCTGTGCCGTCGGCATGAGCGCGGTCGGCAGCTTCTCGGCGATAACAACGGTTGTCGGCAATGGACCCGGCCAGACAACCAACGGCTTCGACGTGCAGGCTGCTTACACGCTGCCACTAGGTGGGGGCGAACTCGGCATCCATGCTGCGGCGACGATCCTGACTGCTCTCCGCACCGGTCCCACTTCGCTCGATGGCGTGGTGATCTCGACCGGCGACAATCGCCTCGGCACGCTGAACTTCGCGACATTCGCCAATGCCGCGCCGAAGGTGCGGGCGAACGGCAACCTCAACTATAATATCGGCGGCCACAACATCCGGGCGACGATGAACTATATCTCGGCGGTGACCGATGAGCGGGCGGGCATCCAATATGGTGAGAAGGGCCGCGATTGGGTGACCTTCGACCTCGCTTACCGGTTTGCGTTGAGCGACAATCTTGCCCTTACCGCTGGTGTCACCAACCTCCTGGATCGCGATCCGCCGCGGGCGCAGGAGGAATATGGCTTCGATCCCTGGATGGCCAACGGCCTAGGCCGTGTCGTCCAGCTCGGGATCAAGGCCGGCTTCTAACCACTCTATACTCCCGAACTCAGGGCAGGCGCTTCGGTGCCTGCCCTTCTTTATGGGAGCAGCAGCGATGCGTCGCCATAGCTGTAGAAACGGTAGCCACCCTCTATTGCATGGGCATAGGCCGCCTGCATCGTGTCCAGCCCCATCAGCGCCGATACCAGCATGAACAGGGTGGAGCGTGGCAGGTGGAAGTTCGTGACCAGCCCGTCCACGCCCTTGAAGCGATAGCCGGGGGTGATGAAAATCGCGGTGTCACCTTCGAACGGGCGGATCACATTGTCCTCACCGCTGGCGCTCTCGATCAGGCGCAGGCTGGTGGTGCCGACAGCGATCACCCGGCCCCCGCGTGCGCGGATGGCGTTCAGCCGGTCTGCCGTGGCGGCATCGATGCGGCCCCATTCGGCGTGCATTCTGTGCTCGCTCGTATCGTCTGCCTTGACCGGCAGGAAGGTGCCCGCACCGACATGGAGCGTCAGGGTTGCGTGCTCGATACCTGCAGCTTCAAGGCTTGCGATGAGCGCGGGCGTAAAGTGCAGCGCCGCAGTCGGCGCGGCGACGGCACCCGGCTCGCTCGCGAACATCGTCTGGTAATCCTCCGCGTCGCGCGCGTCGGTCGGGCGCTTGGAGGCGATATAGGGCGGGAGCGGCATCCGGCCGCAGCGCTGGAGCAGCAGCTCGACCGGCTCTTCGCCTGCGAAATCGAGCGCGAAGCTGCCATCCTCGCCGCGATGCGATGCGATCGCACCGACGCCTTCGCCAAAATCGATCGTGTCGCCATCGCGCAGTTTCTTCGCGCCGCGAATGAAGGCACGCCAGCGTCGCGGCCCCTCACGCTTGTGCAGCGTCGCGCCGATCCGCGCCGCCCCGCGCAGGCCTTCGAGTTGCGCCGGGATCACCCGCGTATCGTTGAACACCAGGCAATCGCCCGGCCGAAGCATCGCGGGCAGATCGCTGACCAGTGCATCGCGGAGTGTTGCGCCCTGGGCGAGCAGCATCCGCGCGGAATCGCGCGGCGATGCGGGCCTGAGCGCGATCCGCTCCGCCGGCAGCTCGAAATCGAAAAGATCGACGTTCATTGGTGTCTGCCCGCCGAAGCGGTTAGGGGACCAGCTTCACGCGAGTCTCACCCTCGGGCAGCGCCTTGGGAGCGGCTGCAGGCGCTGCCTCATAAGGCGGCGGACCGTCGGCGAGGACATAAGCGCGCAGGATCTTGGTGGGATTCTCGGGCGGCTCGCCGCGCTCGATCTTGTCGACCCATTCCATGCCCGAGGCGACGCGACCGAATACGGTATAGTTCCGGTCGAAGCCCAGACGCGGGCCGAACATGATGAAGAACTGGCTGTTCGCGCTGTTCGGGTCCGAAGTGCGCGCAGCAGACACGGCCCCGCGAACATGGGGCAGCGAATTGAATTCGGCGGGGACGTCCGGAAGATCGGATTCGCCCGTTCCCGTGCCTGTCGGATCACCGCCCTGCGCCATGTTCTCGTCGCCGTCGATCACGCGGTGAAAGACGATTCCATCATAGAAATGCTTGCGGGTAAGCGTCTTGACCTGCTCGACCATCTTGGGCGCCGCATCTGGGCGGAGCCGGATGGTCACGCGGCCGCCCGACGATAGATCGAGCACCCAGGTATTTTCAGGGTCGGCGGGCACCACCGAGGGCAGCACCGAATAGGAAGCCAGATCCGCTCCAACGCCCTTCAACGGTTCCGCAGCCGGCTTAGGCTTGCCGCGCTGGGCGAGGGCCGGCGAAACAGTAAGCGTCGCGGCGGCGACTGCAGCCAGAAGTGCCAAGAAACGCATCTCATCCCCACAAAGCGGAAAATTACAAGCGACCGTCTAGAGCAATCCGCCCGCGCCGCAAAGCGAACTCAGCTGCCCTTGCGACCAATCGCCTGGACGCGCTGGACGACCTCCGTCTCGACGCGGGCAGGCACGAACTTGCGAATATCGCCGCCATAGATCGCGATCTCCTTCACCAGCCGGCTCGCGATCGGCTGGAGCGAGACATCTGCCATCAGGAAGACGGTCTCGATCCGTTGGTTCAGTTGCTGGTTCATCCCCGCCATCTGATACTCATACTCGAAATCCGCGACGGCGCGCAGCCCGCGCACGATCACGCTCGCCCCTTGCCGCTCTGCGAAATCCATCAGCAGCGAATCGAAACTGACGACCTGGATACCCTCGATCCCAGCAGTCTCGCGCACGACCATCGCCATCCGCTCTTCGACCGTGAACATCGGGTTTTTGGAGGGATTGGTGGTGACGCCTATAACCAAACGGTCGACGAGCTTGGCGCCGCGGCGGATGATGTCCATGTGGCCGAGTGTGATCGGATCGAAGGTGCCGGGATAAACGCCGATGCGGATCGTCATGTCGCCCCCTATCGATCGCGTTCGAGCGTGTAGCGCGCGATATCGCGCAGCAGATCGGCTTCCGGGCCGTAGGATTTGAGGTGTGCGATCGCCTGATCGACCAGCAAAGCGGCCTGGCTGCGCGCGCGATCGGGCCCCAGCAGGCTGAGGAAGGTTTCCTTGCCCGCCACGCCATCCTTGCGCAGCTTCTTGCCCGCCAGCGCCTCATCGCCCTCGGCGTCAAGCAGATCGTCGGCGATCTGAAAGGCGAGGCCGATGTCACGCGCATAGCCGCGCAGGCCGGTGCGCGCCTCCGGCGTGAGACGCGCCAGGATCGCCGCGCTCTCCACGGCGCACGCGATCAGCGCCCCGGTCTTCATCGCCTGCAGCCGCGTGACGGTGGGAAGGTCGAAGCTGGTCTTCTCCGCCTCCAGATCCATCATCTGCCCGCCCGCCATGCCGGAAGGCCCCGAGCTATGGGACAGGCACGCGATCAGCTCCACGCGCACGAACGGATCGGCATGGGTCGCCTCGTCAGCGAGGATCTCGAACGCCAGCGCATGGAGGCAATCGCCCGCAAGAATCGCGGTCGCCTCGTCGAACTGGCGATGGACGGTCGGCTTACCCCGGCGGACATCGTCATTGTCCATTGCCGGCAGATCGTCATGGATCAGCGAATAGACGTGGATGCACTCCACCGCCGTCGCAACCCGCGCGGCGCAGGTCTTGTCCACGCCGAACAATTGCGCGGTGGCGAAAACCAGCAAGGGCCGCAGCCGCTTGCCGCCGCTGATTGCTGCGTGCCGCATCGCGCGATACAAATTCTCGCGCGGGTCGCTGGGGATGGCGAGAAGCTTGTCGAACTGCCGGTCGACTTCGGCAGAGACCTGCCGCAACGCGGTCTGGAGCGCCAGGCTAGCCTGAGCCACCGTCGCCACTCAGTTCGCAGCGAACGGGGTGGTGCCGGCCGCCCGGCCTTCGGAATCGGTGCGGATCGCTTCGATGCGCGCCTGCGCGGCATCGAGTCGCGCTGCGCACTGGCTGCGCAGCCGATCACCGCGCTCGTACAGGTCGATCGCTTCCTGCAACTGCGCCTCGCCGCTTTCGAGGCGGCCGACGATCCGTTCCAGTTCCTTCAACGCTTCCTCGAACGAAAGCGCCGCGATGTCTGCTTCTTCTGCCATGCAAAGCGCTATGCGGCAGGGGGGCAGGGGATTGCAACCGGCGATGCGCGTCACATCTTGGAGCCACGATCCAGCGAAAGGCCAGCGCCCATGTTCACCAGCATCAATCCTGCGACCGGGGAAACCGTGGGTACGTATGAAGAGCTCGACGCCGATGGAATCGAGGCCGCGCTGGACCGCGCTGCCACCGCCTTCAAGGCGTGGCGCAACGCGCCGATTGAGCGCCGCGCCGCCCTGCTGAACGCTATCGCCGACCAATGGGAGGCGAACAAGCAGCATCTTGCCAAAATGGCGGTCAGGGAAATGGGCAAGCCGATCGCGGGCGCGATCGCCGAGGTGGAGAAGTGCATTCTCGGCTTTCGCCACTATGCCGAGCATGGGGCCGCCTATCTGGAGCCGGTGCGGGTGACGACGCCCGGGGGCGGACATACCGTTGCGCGCTGGCTGCCGATGGGGCCGGTGCTGGCGGTGATGCCGTGGAATTTTCCGTACTGGCAGGTGGTGCGCTTCATGGCACCGACGATCATGGCGGGCAATGTCGGGCTGCTGAAGCATGCCTCCAGCGTCCAGGGTTGCGCGGCGCTGATCCAGCAACTTGCGAGCGCGGCGGGAGCACCGGACGGGGTATTCCAGAACCTGCCGATCAAATCCGATCAGGTATCATCGATCATCGCGGACCGGCGTGTCGTGGCTGTGACCCTCACCGGCAGCGAAGGCGCGGGCACGAAGGTTGCGCAGGCGGCGGGGCGGGCGCTCAAGAAAGTGGTGCTGGAGCTTGGCGGCTCGGACCCGCTGATAGTGATGCCCTCCGCCGATCTCGACGCGGCGGCCAGGACCGCCGTGACAGGGCGCATCCAGAATGCCGGGCAAAGCTGCATCTGCTCGAAGCGGATGATCGTGCATGCGGATGTATATGACGCGTTCATGGCGCGCTTCACCGAGGGCATGAAGGCCGTGAAGATCGGCGACCCGATGGATGCGGCGAACCAGATGGGACCGCTTTCGAGCGTCCAGCAGCGTGACGCGGTGCTGGAGCAAGTGGCGCGGGCCAGGGAGGCGGGCGCAACGCTGTTGTTCGGGGGCGAGAAGATCGAGAGGGAAGGTGCCTGGATGACCCCCGGCGTGCTGGTCGGCATGGATCCGGAAAGCCATGTGGCGAAGGAGGAGATCTTCGGCCCGGTCGCTGCGGTGTACAAGGTCAACGACATCGAAGAAGCGATCGCGCTGGCGAACGATGTGCCTTACGGACTTGGTTCCTCCGTGTGGACGGAGGACGAGGCGGAGATCGAACGCTTTGCGCGCGACATCGAGGCCGGGATGACGGCGGTGAACACGCTGCTCTCCTCCACCCCCGCCGCACCCTTTGGCGGCGTGAAGCTATCGGGTCACGGGCGTGAGCTGGGGCCGTGGGGAATGCACGAGTTCATGAACCTGAAGGCAGTGATGTTCGGCGCACCGGAAAAGCTGGGGGACTAGGTCGTGAACACATAAACGACCGCTTTCGGCAGTAAGGCTGAACGGCCGACTAAGGGTGGGCCGCGGCCCTTTACGGCAACCATCCGTCATCCCGGACTGGTTCCGGGATCCACCATCGGCAAGAGCAGGACAGGACGCTCGCAAGTAATCGACGTCATCCCCGCGAAAGCGGGGACCCAGAGCCACACAGGACACTGCATGCAACCCTAGGTCCCCGCTTTCGCGGGGATGACGAAAAGGGTGCGCCTGCTCCAAGGGGATTAGCACCTAACAAGTCCGGGTGAAAAAGATTCGAGGTCCGCAATGGGTCGCGAGCCGACAGGCTGCTTTAATGAGTCTCGGCCTAAAGGGGCCGCACGTTGGGCTCATGCGCCGGACGCGCAACGCCAATATGGGGTTGCCTTCGCGCCGTCCCTCACGCCTTTTGTGACGAAATTCGAGACGGTGTCGTCCGCAGCTTGCTTCTGGCGAGCGTTCAATTGCGCGTCGGTAAGCCCCGATTGCCTGGCCTTGGCGACAATGTCCGGGGCACATTGGAAGACGCCGCGGACCGCCGAGTTTGCCAGTGTCGCGCTACTTGCGACTTCGCTGGGATGGGCGCATCCTATCTTGTTCGCCCGTGAAGCTAGCGAGATTTTCCGGCACTCCAAATTACAAGCGCTGACAGGGTAGGGCGTTGCCGCTCCCGCCCCCTGAAGCAACTCGCGTCCTGGAGCCTCAGCCCGGCATGACCTCCGCAATCAGATCCTTGCGGCTGAGCTTGCCGATCATCGTCTTGGGCAGGCTTTCGCGGACCACGACTTCCTTCACCCGCTCATGCTTGCCAAGCTGGGGGTTGAGCCAATCGCCCAGTTCCGGGCCGGTGGTCTCCGCGCCCTCGTTCAGCGTCACATAGGCGTAGGGAAGCTCGCCGAGATAGGAATCGGGCAGGCCGATCACCAGCGCCTCCTTCACGGCGTCATGCTTATAGAGCAGGGCTTCGATCTGGCTGGGGAAAACCTTGAAGCCGCCTACGGCGATCATGTCCTTCAACCGGTCGACGATCTTGATGAAGCCGTCCTCGTCGATCGTGCCGACATCGCCGGTGCGCAGCCAGTGATCGTCGACAAAGGTGTCCGCGTCGGTATCGGGCCGGCTCCAATATCCCCGCATGATCTGGGGACCGGACACGACGATCTCGCCCGGCTCACCTTCCGGCGGCGGCCTTGTCGGGTCTTCCTTGTCGACCAGCCGGACGCGGGTGCCGATCAGCGGCTGGCCGATCGTCCCGCTCTTGTTGAGCCCCTCATAGGGGTTGCACGAGACCACGCCCGAGCTTTCGGACAGCCCGTACCCTTCAATCACCTTCGCGCCGGTAACCTGCTCCCATTGCGCCTTGAGGGCCGATGACAGCGGCGCGCCGCCCGAAATGCAATATTCGAGGCTCTTGAAGTCGCTTGCCTTCATGCCGGGCGCATCGAGCAGCGCCTGATACATGGTCGGGACGCCGGGCATGGAGCGCGGATGAGTCCGGCGCAGCGCGGCCAGCGCCTGCTTGGCATTGAAGCGCGGGAGCATCACGATCTCGCCGCCGGTGAGCACCGTGCGGTTGAGCACGCACGTATTGGCGAAGACGTGGAAGAAGGGAAGGATGCCGAGGATCGTATCGGCCTTCTCACCCATATGCGGATCGAGCCGGGCGACCTGCCGGGCATTCGCCGACAGATTCTGGTGGCTGAGCATCGCGCCCTTGGGCACGCCGGTGGTGCCGCCGGTATATTGGATCAGGGCCAGATCCTTGACCGGATCGATCGGCACCGTCTCGCACAGACCGTCATTATCGATCAGTTGCGAGAAGGCCTGGACGCGCGGGTCGGCGGGGCGGGGAGTAACTTCGCTGCCCTTGAACAACCGGTAGAAGAGCGACTTTGCGGCGGGAAGCGCGCCCGCGATCGATCCGACCGCGAGCCGCTCAAGCTTGCTCTGGTCGAGCACCTTGAGCGCAGTGGGCAGCAGGGCGCTGGCCGAGATCGTGAAGAGCAATCGGGTGCCGCTATCCTCGACCTGTGCGGTGAGCTCCTCGACCGTGTAGAGCGGCGAGAAATTGACGACGGTCGCGCCGAGCTTGAGGATGCCGTAATAGGCGGCGACATAATGCGGCACGTTGGGCAGGAAGAGCCCGATCCGGTCGCCCGGGCCATAGCCCAGCGCTCTCAGCCCGCACGCCACCCGGTTTGCGCCGTCGAGCGTTTCGCCATAGCTGTATTTGCGACCCATGAAATCGAGCAGATTGGCCTGGGGATGCGCAGCGGCGCTTTGCTCGAAGAGCTCAACCATGGAAAGCGGCGGCAAGGCTTCGTCCCAGCGGCCAGGATGACGGTATTCCGTACGCCAGATATCTTCAGGTTTGCTCATTTACACTAGTGTAAGCAAGGGGGGCGGGCGGTCAATAGCGGCGGTCAATGTGCGAGCCGCTTGCTCCAGGTCACCAGTACGGAAATCGCGAATATCCCCAGATCGAGAGCGGCTTCCATCCGCTGGGGCGAGGGGTCTCCCTGCCGCGCCATCGCGATCGAGATGCCGGCGCGGCGATCGTCATTGGCAATGCAGAGCAGCAGCAGCGCAATTGCTCCAAGAGCCAGAACGATCCGGTTGCGCTTGACCATGGAAGATCAATACGCCCGCAGAGCAATTCCGGCAACGTGCGGCGCGACAAAAAGTCAGGCGGCGGCGCGGAGCGTGCTGCGCGCGCGATCGCGGCCCGCCAACTTCGCTTCGAACAAGGCCGAGTCAGCGCCCCTGTACAAGGCCTTCCACTCGACATCGCTGGTCAGCGGCCCCTTGCACACGCCTATGCTGGCGGTGACGAGCAGATCGAAGGGCATGCGGGTTGCGCGCAATTTGGCGAGGAGTAATTCGGGTTCGACCGGCTCGGACGCGGAGGAGAGGATCGCGAACTCCTCGCCGCCCATGCGCGCCACAAGCGCGGTGGCGGGGACATGCGTGCGCAGCAGCCGGGCGAACAGGCGCAGCACCTCGTCGCCGCCATCATGGCCCAGCGTTTCGTTGACGCGCTTGAAATGATCCAGATCGGCGAGCAGCAATTGCTGCTCGCCCGGCCGCCCGATCGCCTGATCGAGAAATGCGCGGCGGTTTAGCAGTCCGGTGAGCGGATCGGTATCGGCCAGGCGGCGCGCCATTACTTCGCTGGCGATGGCCCAGTCACGTTCGTCGCGCAGCAGCTTGATCCGGTAGGCGATGGCTAGGCTGGAGATCAAGGCTTCGACCACCATCGCCAGGATCGTCGAATTATCGAGCCAGAAATTCCATGGGATGACGCGAAGCCCCGCCAGCACGCGCGCGATCGATGTGAGGATCGGCACGCCCCAGCCGATCGCGAATAGCCACAGATAATTGCTGCGCCTGCGCCAGGCCTGCCACAAAGTGGGGCCAACCACCGTGGCGAGGGCGAGGAAGACCGTGGTGAAGGCGGCGTCTGCGCTCCGGATCGAGAAGGGGGCCGAGAGGAAGAACAGGATGCCGACCCCGGCGAGCGCGGTCGCGACGGCGGCGGTGTAGCGCCCGAGCCAGCCCGAGAAGATGCGCTCCTCGAAGAAACTCCGCGCGAAGATCAGCGCAGAGGCGCCGGTGAAGCTGAGCAGCAGATAATTGATCCGCAGCCGGTCGTTATTGGCGATGTCCGGGAAGACCCAGGCAAGCGCACCGGACGAGGAGAAAGTATAGGCCAGCAGCGCCGCGACCATGACGCAATAATATAGCTGGAAGCGGTGGCGGAGCGCGCCCCACAGGGCCAGGTTGTAGATGATCAGAGCCACGCAGAGCCCGGCAAATGCAGCGTAGAGCGCCGCCATCGTCAAGTTGGTGCGTTCGCTCTGCGATCCGGTCGAAATACGCGTGCCGAGCACGATGCCGCGGACATTCGCCGATCCCTGGACGTGCCAGAGCAGCCGGACAACATCCGAATCCAGCTGCGGGAGCGGCTGCTCCACCAGAGCGCCCAGCTGGAGTAGCGGAGTCACGCCGCGCGCGTCCGTAGCGGAACTCGCCATCCGCCCGTCGGCATAGAGTATGTGCAGCGACAATCCGTCCTGCCACAGGCTGGCGAGGCGGGCATTGAGCGGCTCTCCCGAGAGCGAGCGGCGGTTGATGTCGTTCGAGATCACCCAGAAATTTCCCGGGCCGAACTTGTGCTGCTCGGTCGTGCAATCGAAGCGCTCGGGATGGTGGATCAGCGTCGCGGGATCCATGCCGCCGGTATCGGGCAGCACGCAGACCTGAAGCGGCTCTCCGGCAAGGGCGCGCTGGGCGCTAGCCGGCGTCACGATTCCGGTGAGACAGACGCATGCGGCCAACACCGCGAGCACGCGCAAAAGGAAACGCCGGAACATGCCTGCCCGATACGCCTTGCATGACAAACAACCGGTTAAAATGCGGGAAGACCGCCCGCTTTTCCACGACTTGACGCTTGCGCTTTTCAGCAGCCGATTCGCGCTCCATAATCAGACAAAAGGGGAGAGGGCGAATGGCCCACGAGCGGCTGCAACTGGTCGATGTACTGCGCGGCTTTGCGCTGATGGCGCTCTTCCTCGTCCATATGCTGGAGAGCTACGAGCTCTATTGGTCCAACCCACAGCCCGGCATCGCCGACACCGTTTTCCTGCTCTTCATGGGCAAGAGCTTCTCGCTGCTCGCATTGTGCTTCGGCTTCAGCTTTTTCGTGCTGATGGACCGCTCCGCCCGGCGTGGGGAGGATTTCACCGCGCGATTCGCGTGGCGGCTGACGATCCTGCTGGTGATCGGATTCTTCCACGCATTGGTCTATCGCGGCGACATCATTCAGCTACTCGCCGGCCTGGGCTTCCTGCTGCTGCTCGCGCACCGAATCCAGAACAACCGCGTCCTGATCGCACTCGCGGCCTTCTGCTTCGTCGGCCCGACCCTAATCCTCCAGATCGTCGCCGCTTCATCAGGCGCGGAATGGGCTAACCAGCCGCCGCATTTCTTGAACGATCCGGCGATGCCCGTTTATCTCACCGGATCGCTGGCAGAGGCGCTCTCGGCCAATTTGTGGCAGGGGCAGGTGCCCAAATGGTGGTTCATGCTCGAAAGCGGGCGGCTGGTGCAGATCATCGGCCTGTACTTGGTCGGCATGGTGCTAGGACGGACCGGCTTTTTCGCGCGGGCCGGTGAATATGCCAAAGCGCGCCGGATCGCCTTCGCCATCGCCGCGGCAGTCGCGCTGACGCTGCATTTCGGAAGTGATTCACTAACTGCGTGGTTCGCCGCGCAGGATCATGGCGAAGCGGCCAACCGCTGGTTCGGCCTGCTGATCGGAAGCTGGTTCGAGCTGTCGGGGACGACGCTGTGGGCGCTCATCCTGATAGCCTTGTGGCAGGGGCCTCTGCGGGGGCTGATTGGCCCGTTTTCGGCCGTGGGGCGGCTGACGCTCACGCTATATATCGCGCAAAGCCTTGTGTTCGTGCCGATATTCTATGGCTTCGGGCTGGGGCTATACGATGATTGGAGCCAGGCGACGCGACTCTGGGTCGGGGGGGCGGCGATCGCCGCGCAGCTTGTGCTGGCGGCGATCTGGCTACGCCACTTCCATTACGGCCCAGTCGAATGGGGATGGCGGGCGCTCACCTATCTGCGCCGCGACATCCCCTTCATTCGCCGGTCTTAACAGCCGCTTCCACCCAGCGCGCCCCGCAACATTCCGCCCAGGCCCGGCTTGCACTTGCGTGGGTTGGGTTGTGGGCGGCTCGGGCGATATTCGTCCGCATCCTCGTCCATCCCGCCCATCTGCGGCATATCCGGCATCCCGGTCATGAAGTTGGCGATTGAGCGATAGCGCACTTTCGCCGTCCATTTGGGGTGCCACGGGGTCTTCGGATTCACCGGGCGGGTGGGGAAGGCGAAGTTCGCTTCGGGGCCATAGGCGTAGACAAAGCCCATCATATGCTCGCCCGCGATCTTCTTGACCTCTGCCGGGACGGTGCAACTTGTCTGCGTGGCCGGCATCACGATCTTCTGGCCGATCAGCCGCGAGACCGTGCCCGGCGAGAGCCAGTTCCACAGACCGCCGCCAAATTCCTGGGTGGCCGAGGACGACCACCAGACCACGTCCCCGCCCTTGTTGCCGCCCATGTCCTGTCCGCCCATCGCCCAGGCATAATAGCCGGTCGCGTTGTTCAGCCCGTTCCAATTGATCACCGTCGAGCCCATGGCGCCGTTCGACGCGCGGACCCTTAGCCCGGCCATGAAATCCTCATTGAGGGCGAACGCGATTTCGGGACTGTAATTGCCCGCGATACGATGCTGGCCGAGGATAGAGCTTTGCGGGCTGATATTCTTGCCGCTCTTTCCGTTGGGCCAGGTTCCATAGGTGCGGCTGTTTTCCGGCTGCGGCCCGTTTTCCACCGGCACGCGGGCCGAGAAGAGGTTGGGCGGCATCTGCCCCTTGGCGACTCTGGCGAAGTCGATCACGACCGGCTGGCCCGGCCCCGCCTTTTCACCACAGCCCCAATAGAGAAGCAGGCGGCCCTTGGGCCGCTGGAACTCGCCCTGATATTCGGTTCCACCCGTGTGGCGCACCGGCGTTTCGAGCGGCACCGATGCGCCCAGACGCGCGCCCTGCGGCATGAAGTGATCGGCCTTTGGTGCGCCGCTGGCGGGCAAGCGCGAGCCAAGGCGAAGCGTCAGCTCGTGGCTGGCGCCCTGCCCCATGAACCCGCCGATCGTGCCTGCGTCCATGACATAGCGTGCCTCGGGCGCTTCCGAAGCATTCTGCGCGATCGCGGCCGTGCCCGTGATGATGCAGATCGAGGCGATGCCTGCGGCGAGCGCGGCCTTGCTGTTGATGGACATGGCCGCGCGCCTCAGATCTGCGCGCTGCTGTTGGAGCTTACGCGCGCATGCTCGGCCGTCTTGCCAGAATGCACGAGCTGGTTCGTGCCGGATATTATGAAAAGCGTTGCGAAACATGCGGCGATCGCCGCCTTGCTGTTGAGTGACATTCCCTGAGCCTTTCGTTTTCTATGCGAAGGCCGGTAGCGGAACGGGCGCGTCATCCCAGCGCCGCGAGACAAGGCGACCAGAGTGCGACGGAAATGTCGACGAGGCGGGCGGGGAAGGCGGCGGTTGAGCGGGTGCGTCACGCAAAGAGAAAGGGCCGGAACTTGCGTTCCGGCCCTTCGTGACTTGATCGTTACGGTTACTTCGCCTTTGCGGCCACTGTCTTCTTGCCGCCCTTGCCCTTTGGCTTGGGCGCTGCGGGAATGGTTTCGAACACCAACGCGCCATCCTTGAGCTTCACATTGACCTCGCCGCCATGGACGAGCTTGCCGAACAGCAGTTCCTCCGCCAGCGGCTGCTTGATCTTCTCCTGGATCAGGCGGCCCATCGGTCGCGCGCCATAGAGCTTGTCATAGCCGCGCTCGGTCAGCCACGCCTTGGCAGCATCGTCGAGCTGGATGTGGACGCCGCGATCCGCCAGCTGAAGCTCGAGCTGGAGGATGAACTTGTCCACGACCCGTGCAACCACGCTCGTCGGCAGATAATCGAACGGCACGATCGCATCGAGGCGGTTGCGGAATTCGGGGGTGAAGAGCTTCTTCACCGCTTCCTCCTGCACATCCTCACGCGTGGTTTCACCGAAACCGATCGATTCGCGCGCCATGTCCGACGCACCGGCATTGGTGGTCATGATCAGGATGACGTTGCGGAAGTCGACCGACTTGCCGTGCTGATCGGTCAGGCGGCCATTGTCCATCACCTGCAACAGGATGTTGAATAGATCCGGATGCGCCTTCTCGATCTCGTCGAGCAACAGCACGCAGTGCGGCTGCTGATCGACTGCATCGGTGAGCAGACCGCCCTGATCGAAGCCAACATAGCCCGGTGGCGCGCCGATCAGGCGGCTGACCGAGTGGCGCTCCATATATTCGGACATGTCGAAGCGCTGGAGCGGGATGCCGAGCAATTCGGCAAGCTGCTTGGCGACTTCGGTCTTGCCGACGCCGGTGGGGCCGGAGAACAGGTAGTTGCCGATCGGCTTTTCGGGATCGCGGAGGCCCGCACGGCTGAGCTTGATCGCCGAAGCCAGCACCTCGATCGCCTTGTCCTGACCGAACACGACGCGCTTCAAATCCTGCTCGATATTGGCGAGGACGCGGGTGTCGTCGCTCGAGACGGTCTTTGGCGGGATGCGCGCCATCGTCGCGATAACCTGTTCGATCTCCTTGGCGGTGATCGTCTTTTTCCGTTTCGACGGGGGCACCAGCATCTGCATCGCGCCGACCTCGTCGATCACATCGATCGCCTTATCCGGCAGCTTGCGATCGTTGATGTAGCGCGCGCTCAGTTCCACCGCCGACTTGATCGCATCGGGGGTGTATTTGACCTTGTGATGGTCCTCGAACGCGGTGCGCAGGCCGGAGAGGATCTTGATCGTATCCTCGACGGTCGGCTCGTTGACGTCGATCTTCTGGAAGCGCCGGAGCAGAGCCCGGTCCTTCTCGAAGTGATTGCGGAATTCCTTGTAGGTGGTCGAGCCGATGCAGCGGATCGTACCGCCCGACAAAGCCGGCTTGAGCAGGTTCGACGCGTCCATCGCGCCGCCGCTGGTCGCGCCGGCACCGATTACGGTGTGGATCTCGTCGATGAACAGCACCGCATGCGGCAGCTTCTCAAGCTCCGAGACGACCTGCTTCAGCCGCTCCTCGAAATCGCCGCGATAGCGCGTGCCGGCGAGCAACGCGCCCATGTCGAGCGAATAGATCACCGCCTCGCGAAGCACGTCGGGCACTTCGCCTTCGACGATCTTGCGCGCCAGGCCTTCCGCGATTGCCGTCTTGCCGACGCCGGGATCACCCACGTAAAGCGGGTTGTTCTTGCTGCGGCGGCACAGGATCTGGATCGTGCGATCGACTTCCGGGCCGCGGCCGATCAGCGGATCGACCTTGCCGGCCTTCGCCTTCTCGTTGAGATCCACGGTAAACTGCTTGAGCGCGCTTTCATTCTTGCCGCTCTTGGCATCGGTTTTCGCGGCTGCCTTTTCCTCATCGGCTCCCTTGGGCGTCGTGGCTTCGCTCGCGCCGGTACCCTTGCCGACGCCGTGGCTGATGAAGCTGACCGCATCGAGGCGGCTCATATCCTGCTGCTGCAGGAAATAAACGGCATAGCTCTCACGCTCGCTGAACAGAGCGACGAGCACGTTCGCGCCGGTCACTTCGTCGCGGCCCGAGGACTGGACGTGAAGGATCGCGCGCTGGACGACGCGCTGGAAACCGCTGGTGGGCGAGGGATCGGTCGCCGCATCAACTTTCAGCGCCTCCAACTCGGTATCGAGATAGTGCGCGACAGTGCCGCGCAGATCGTCGAGCTCGACCCCGCACGCACTCATCACCTTGCTGGCGTGCTCGTCATCGACCAGCGCGAGCAGGAGATGCTCGAGCGTAGCATATTCGTGACGGCGCGAGCTGGCAGCTTCGAGCGCCTTGTGAAGGGTGGATTCGAGCGCGGAGGCGAAACTAGGCATTAAGTGACACTCCAGTCGGGCCAGTGAGATACGCGGCCCAGTTTCCCATTATGTCGGGATGACGGACGCCCGCATCAAGCGTGGCAGCCCAGCACCGGAGTTTCCTGGCACCTCGCCGAGTCTCCGGTGCAACGCTCATCGCTTGAATAGGGCGTCGGCGCTTGCGCGATGGTTAACGGCGCGTTGCATCCTGATCTTTGTTCGCGCGATCTCTGCTTCGAGAAGCGCAATGCGCTCGGCCAGTTCCTCTACCGAGAACGGATCGAGGTCCTGCTTGCCGAGCTGTGCGGCAAGGTCATCCTTGCGGCGCGGAAGATTTTCGTCTGCGTCCATCGCCTGCGCAACGTTGACCGGCACCCCCTCGATGTCAATAAACGCCGCGACCCTGCAGCCCCGGAAAGCGACGAGCCGATGAACCTCCCCGAAACGATGCGTGCGATTGATCCTCCGGCCCCGGGCGGCCCCGAAGTGCTGGTCCTCGTCGAGCGACCGGTGCCCCGGCCCGGCCCCGGCGAGGTGCTGATCAAGGTCGCCGCTGCCGGGGTGAACCGCCCCGAGGTGATGCAGCGCAAGGGCGTGTATCCGCCGCCGCCCGGTGCGACATCGATCTTCGGGCTCGAACTTTCCGGCACCATCGTGGCGCTGGGCGAGGATGTGAACGCAGAGATGCTGGGCCAGGCGGTCTGCGCGCTGGTGACCGGCGGCGCGCAGGCGGAATATGCTGTGGCACCGGCCGGCACCTGCCTGCTGGTGCCCGAGGCGCTGACGATGGTGGAAGCGGCGGCGGTGCCCGAGACGCTCTTCACCGTCTGGACCAACGTCTTCGAGCGCGGCTATGCCAGCGAAGGCGATACCCTCCTGATCCACGGCGGCACCTCCGGCATCGGCACCATGGCTATCGCATTGTGCAAGCTGTTTGGCGTGAAGACGATCGTGACCGCCGGCTCCGACGAGAAATGCGCGACCGCGGTCGAACTGGGGGCCGGGCACGCGATCAACTACAAGACCGAGGATTTCGTCGAGCGCGTCAAGGCGATCACCGGTGGCAAGGGCGTGAACATCGTCCTCGACATGGTGGGCGGCGATTATGTGGCCCGCAATCTGAAGTGCATGGCGGAAGACGGACGGCACGTCTCGATCGCGGTGCAGGGCGGGTTGATGGCGACGATCCCGATCTTCGATATCATGCGGAAGCGCCTGACCCTCACCGGCTCCACGCTGCGCCCCCGCACGACGGCGTTCAAGACGCTGGTGGCAGACGAGATCCATCGCAGCGTCTGGCCGTTCGTCGCCTCCGGCCAGCTCAAGCCGGTGATCGACCGGACCTATCCGCTCGCCGAGGCGGCGGAGGCGCACCGGCGGATGGAGGCGGGTGACCATGTCGGCAAGATTGTGCTGGTGGTGGAGTAAGGCAGAGGAAGAAGCGCACGCCCAGGTTCACGGGGGATAAGACAAAGGAAGAAGCGGACACCCAGGTTTGCGGCGGATAAGGCTGGCTTATCAGATTGCCGTACTACTTGTTGTACAGCGGCTACGCGACAGTCCAATCTTCCGGTGAACGGGGAAACAGGATGACCGCGCTGACGCTTCACGAATATGCCGCATCCGGAAACTGCTACAAGATCCGGCTGACCGCCGCGCATGCGGGGGTGCGGCTGGCGCGGCGCGAATATGACATCATGGCGGGCGAGACGCGGACCGCGGAGTTCCTGAGCCAGGTCAATCCGAACGGACGCATCCCCGTGCTCCAGGTCGGCCCCGACTTCCTGCCCGAGAGCAACGCCGCCGCTTTCTATATCGCCGATGGCACGCCGCTGATCCCCTCCGACCGGTTCGAGCGGGCGGACATGCTGCGCTGGCTGTTCTGGGAACAGTATAACCACGAGCCCAACATCGCGACGGTGCGCTTCTGGAAGGGCTGGGTAGGGTTCGACAATCTCGATCCCGTCCAGCGCGCCAACCTGCCGGGGAAGCAGGCCGGGGGAGAGGCCGCGCTCGCGCTGATGGACGAGCATCTCCAGCGTCGCGACTGGTTTGTGATCGACAGGCTGACGCTCGCCGATATCTGCCTCTACGCCTATACGCATGTCGCCGAGGAAGGCGGGTTCAGCCTGCAGCCTTATCCCAATGTGCGCGCCTGGCTCGCGCGGGTCGCTGCCTTGCCCTGTCACATTCGCATCACGGATTGATGATCGCGCTGTAATATTCGCCCGCCATAGCCGCGCGCAGGCAAGGGCGGGCGGAGACGGGGCATGGCCGCGATCACGAGGCTGAGGTTCGACGCGGCAGGCATCACCGACTTCCACCTATCCGAACCGGTGATCCCGGAACGGCCGGTGATGGAGCGCCGAAAATTCCGCACCATCTGGATATCCGATATCCATCTGGGCACGCGCGGCTGCAACGCGGACATGCTCATCGACTTTCTGGACCATGTCGACAGCGAGAAGATGTATCTTGTCGGCGATATCGTGGACGGCTGGGCCCTGAAGAAGCGGCTCTACTGGCCGGTTTCGCACAACGATATCGTGTGGCGGGTGCTGAAGCGCGCCCGGCGAGGGGCCGAGATCGTCTATATTCCCGGCAATCACGACGAGATGTTCCGGCAATATGCGGGGCTCGATTTCGGCGGCGTGCTGATCCGGCGCCAGGCGATCCACGAGACGGCGGACGGCAGGAGGCTGCTGGTGCTGCACGGCGACGAATTCGACGCGATCACCCTCTCGCACCGCTGGCTCGCGCTGCTGGGGGACGCTGCCTACGAAATCACCCTTTCGATCAGCCACCGGATCAACTGGCTGCGCCGCCGGCTGGGCCTGCCTTATTGGTCGCTCAGCAAATATGCGAAGCACAAGGTGAAGAACGCGGTGTCGTTCATCTCGCGCTTCGAAGAGATTGTCGCGCATGCGGCCGGGCAGCGCGGTGTGGACGGCGTAATCGCCGGGCATATCCACACCGCCGAAATCAGGATGATCCACGGCATCGAATACTATAACGATGGTGACTGGGTGGAGGGCTGCACTGCCCTGGTCGAGCATTTCGACGGTCGAATGGAGATTCTTCACTGGGCGGACGAGATAGCCAAGAGGGACCGGGAGCGAACCACGACGGCGGGGCAGCAGGCGGCCTGACCGGCGTGCGCATCGCGATCGTCACCGACGCCTGGCATCCGCAGGTCAACGGCGTCGTCCGAACCATCGAATCGGTGCGAAAGGTGCTGGAAGCGCAGGGGCAGGTGGTGAAGGTGATCTCACCCGATCTGTTTCATTCGCTGCCATGCCCGACCTATCCCGAAATCCGGCTGGCGCTGACTCGCGTTGCGACCGTTGGGCAGATGCTGGAGGAATTCGATCCCGAGGCCATCCATCTGGCCACCGAAGGCCCGCTGTGCATCGCGGCGCGGCGATGGTGCATGCGCCACGGCGTGCCATTCACCACCGCCTATCACACTCAGTTTCCCGACTATGTATCGGCGCGGACGCGGCTGCCGGCCGAATGGTTCTGGAACTATATCCGCTGGTTCCATGCGCCGGCGCAGGCGATCATGGCGGCGACCCCATCGATCCGGGAATCGCTGGCCGAGCATGGCCTGACCAAGCTCAAGCATTGGGGGCGAGGCGTGGACCTCACCAATTTCCATGACGGGCTTTCGCCGCATCCGGCGATGGCCGGGCTGCCGGGACCGGTGCAGCTCTATGTGGGTCGCGTCGCGGTCGAGAAGAATCTGGAAGCGTTCCTGAAGACGACGCATCCGGGCACCAAGGTGATCGTGGGCGACGGACCGGCGCGCGCGGTGCTGGAAGCCCGTTATCCCGAGGCGAAGTTCCTGGGCGCGATGTTTGGAGCGGAGCTGGCATCCGCCTATGCCGGTGCGGACGTGTTCGTCTTTCCCAGCCGTACCGACACGTTCGGGCTGGTGATGATCGAGGCGCTGGCATGCGGCGTGCCCATCGCCGGCTATCCCGTCACCGGACCGATCGACATCGTGACGCCGGAGACGGGAGCGCTTTCCGAAGACCTGAACCTCGCCATCGCGGAAGCGCTCACCAAAGACCGCCGGGCCTGCGCCGAATATGGCCGCACCTTTACGTGGGAAGCGAGCGCGGCGCAGTTCTTCGCGGGATTATGCCCGCTGATCGCGCGCGGGACCGCCTAACGGCTTGCCCTTGGGTCCATCCGCGACTAAGTCAGGCACGGTACCGGCCGCCCGTGATGGGCGGCCCTTTCTATTTCTGGAGACTGCTCGTGGCCCAGCCGCTGATGCCGCATGCGACCGCTTCCTGGCTGGTCGACAACACTTCGCTCTCGTTCGAGCAGATCGCCGAGTTCTGCGGACTCCACATCCTGGAGGTCCAGGCGATCGCCGACGACACCGCCACCGCCAAGGTGATGGGCCGCGATCCGGTGCGCGCGCACGAGCTGACCATGGAGGAGATCGAGAAGGGCCAGGCCGATCCCGATTACTCGCTCAAGATGCTGAAGGGCCCCGAGCAGGTCCGCCGCACCAAGGGCCCGCGCTACACCCCGGTTTCGAAGCGCCAGGACAAGCCCGACGGCATCGCCTGGATCCTGCGCAACCATCCCGAGATCTCCGACGGCGCGATCGGCAAGCTGATCGGCACCACGCGCACCACGATCACCGCGATCCGCGACCGCAGCCATTGGAACATCGCCAATATCGTGCCGAAGGATCCGGTGACGCTGGGCCTGACGACGCAGCGCGAGCTCGATGCGCTTGTCGCCAAGGCGGCGAAGGCTGCGGGCATCGAGGCTCCGGTCGACAACCGGCTGGAAGGCGACCGCGAGGCGCTGATCGAGCAGCTCCGCGCCGAGCGTGTGGCTGCTGCGGCCGCTGCCGACGCCGCCGAGAATGGCGAAGGGGCTGCACCGGTGGAGCATACCGCGGAGAGCCTGTTCAAGCAGTGATCGCCGCGGCGGGGTGACCGCTGCCGCCGATATCATTAGGCTTCCGAGACGCCGGGGGGCGATTCGGGAGCCTTTTTGATGTGCGACGACCACACCGAAGCCGATAATGCGGCCTTCCTGAAGGCGGCGATGTCGCGCCGGAGCTTTGGCGCGGCCACTGCCGCTGCGGGCGCGATGTTCGTGCTGCCGCGCGTTGCCAATGCGCTTCCCGTCAAAGGGCGCGACGTGACGATCACGACCGCCAACGGCACCTGCGACGCTTATTATGTGGCACCGGCGAGCGGCAGGCATCCGGCGGTTATGGTGTGGCCCGATATCTTCGGACTGCGCCCCGCCTTTCGCCAGATGGCGGACCGGCTGGCCGAATCGGGCTATGCCGTGCTGACGGTCAATCCGTTCTACCGTTCGCTGACCGCCCCGGCATTGCTGGCGAGCGGCGCGCGCGAGGCAATCTTCGCCAAGGCTGCCGAAGCGCGCAAGGCGCTGACGCCGGAAGCGGTTATCGTGGACGCGACCAGCTTCGTGGCGTTCCTCGACAAGCAGGCGGAAGTGGACACCAAGCGCGGGGTGGGGACCACGGGCTATTGCATGGGCGGCCCGCTGGTGATGCAGACCGCTGCGGCGGTGCCGGATCGCGTGCGCGCGGGCGGGAGCTTCCATGGCGGCGGGCTGGCGGCGGAGCCGATCCTCGCGCTGGTGCCGAAGATGAAGGCGAGCTTCCTTATCGCCATCGCCGAGAATGACGATGCCAAGGTGCCTGCGGAAAAGGACGCGGTGAAGGCGGCGATGGACGCCGCCGGGCGGCCCGCCGAGATCGAGGTGTACAAGGGCACGCTGCACGGCTGGTGCCCGCCCGACAGCCCGGTTTACAATCCGGCGCAGGCCGAGCGCGCATGGGAAAGGCTGCTCGCGCTGTTCGGCAAGGCGCTGGCCTGACCCGACCCTTGTCGCCGGGTCACTTGTTCGCTATTTGTTCCGCCATTGAAGCGAATCGAAGGAGAGCGTGCGATGTCGGCCGACCTGATCCTGTACACCAACCCGCAGTCGCGCGGTCGCATCGCGCGGTGGATGCTCGAAGAGACGGGCGCCGCCTATGAAACGGTCGTGCTCGGATATGGCGATACGATGAAGGGGGCGGAGTATCTCGCGGTCAACCCGATGGGGAAGGTTCCGGCGATCGTCCACAAGGGCAAGGTGGTGACGGAGGGTGCAGCGATCTGCGCCTATCTGGCGGAGGCCTTTCCGGAGGCGGGCCTTGCGCCCACGGCGGAGGAGCGCGCGGATTATTACCGCTGGCTGTTCTTTGCGGCGGGGCCGGTGGAGCATGCGGTGACCAACAATTACGCCAAGTTCATCCCCTCGGCTGAGCAGGCGCGCATGTTCGGCTATGGCAGCTACGACCAGACCGTCGATGTGCTGGAACAGGCCGTGCGCGCGCATGACTATATCGCGGGCGACCGCTTCACCGCCGCCGATGTGTATGTCGGGGCGGCGGTGGGCTGGGGCGTCACGTTCGGCACGCTGCCCAAGCGCGACGCCTTTGTGGCATATTGGGAGCGCCTGACCAGCCGCGACGCCTTCAAGCGCGCGTCGCAATTGGACGATGCGCTGATGCCGAAGCAGGCATAAAGGCGTTTAGGTGGGGCTGGCACCGTTCAGCCCCGATGGAAACGACTCCAGGGGGTGATCCATCGGGATTGAATAGGTGTCATCCCCATGTCTGGATCCAGCTCTAGCGCTTCAGCCGCGCCATGCGGGCGGGCAATTCGGCCATGATTTCGGTGCGCGCGGCGGGGGAGGCTTCGCCCCAGCCGGTGATCTCGCCGATCGTGCGACCGCAGCCCAGGCACCAGCCCGTGGCCTGATCCATCACGCACAGCGCGATACAGGGGCTTTCGATGGGCGGAACATATTCGATCCCGCCATCACCGCCGGGCATCAGCCCAGCGTGAAGTTCAGGAAGTCCGGGACCGGGCCGTTCCAGCCGTCATCCGGGCCGTCATCGTCCTGACGCTGGCGGCGGGGCTCTTCGCGGACATCGTTGCGCGGCGGGCGTGCGTCGCGCTCCGGACGCGGGGCGCGCGCGGGACGCTCCTCGCGCGGTGCGCGGGCCTGGCGGGCGGGGCGCTGCTCCTGCTCCTCCGGCGCGTCGGCGGCGGGCGCTGCATCGGCGGCCGGCTTCGCGGGCTTGCCGCGGCCACGGGCGCGCTTCGGCGCTTCGTCGCGAGATTTGCCGTCGGAGGTTGCGGCGTCGCCGGACAGCTTGATCCGCTCGATCTTCATGCCGGTCAGCTTCTCGATCTCGGCGATGTTCTCGGCGTCCTCGGGCGCCACCAGCGTATAAGCGGTGCCGGTCGCGCCGCCGCGGCCGGTGCGGCCGATGCGGTGGACATAATCGTCGGGATGCCAGGGCGCGTCGAAATTGAAGACGTGGCTGACGCCCTTGATATCGAGCCCGCGCGCGGCGACGTCGGAGGCGACGAGGATGTTGATGTCGCCCTTCTTGAACTTGTCGAGCTCGGCGAGGCGGGCGGGCTGCTCCATGTCGCCATGGATCTCGCCCGATCGGAAGCCGTGCTTCTTCAGGCTCTTGTTGAGTTCGCGCACCGTGGTCTTGCGGTTGGAGAAGATGATCGCGGTGGCAACGTCTTCCTGGCCCAGCAGCTGGCGCAGCGCCTTGCGCTTCTCGAACGCGCCGCTCTTCACCTCGACGAGGCGCTGGGTGATGTTGATGTTGGTCGATGCCGGGCGGGCGACCTCGATCTGCTTGGGGTTATCGAGGAACTTGTCCGCCAATTTCTTGATGACCGGCGGCATGGTGGCCGAGAAGAGGAGCGTCTGGCGCTGCTTGGGCAGCTTGGTGCAGATTTCCTCGATATCGGGAATGAAGCCCATGTCGAGCATGCGATCGGCTTCGTCGATCACGAGCAGGTTGCAGCCGGTGAGCAGGATCTTGCCGCGCTGGAACAGGTCCATCAGGCGGCCCGGCGTCGCGATCAGCACGTCGACGCCCGATTGCAGCGCCTTCACCTGATCGCCCATCTGCACGCCGCCGATGAGCAGGGCCATCGAGAGCTTGTGATTGACGCCGTATTTGTCGAAATTCTCGGCAACCTGCGCCGCGAGCTCGCGCGTAGGCTCAAGGATGAGCGAGCGCGGCATCAGCGCGCGGGTGCGCCCTTCGCCCAGAATGTCGATCATCGGCAGTACGAAAGCTGCGGTCTTGCCGGTGCCCGTCTGGGCGATGCCGATCAGATCCCGGCCCATAAGGACGGAAGGGATCGCCTGCTTCTGGATGGGCGTAGGCTCGCTATAGCCCGCATCGTTCACTGCGCGCAGGAGTTCGTCGGAAAGGCCGAGATCGGCAAAGCTCATGAATTTGTCCGGAAGATTGGCATGGAAATCCACGCCGCCAAGGCTGCACGCGCTTGCGGATTTACCTCAAAATGTCAAGGGAAACGGGCTTTTTCGCATGTGTGCGTGCGCTGAGTGGAGGCGACACCCGCTGCGGGTGCGGCCAGGTGCGGCCCTGAACGGCGCTATTTCGCGGGAACCAGGCTGCGAAATGCCTGAATGCTGCACAAGCGGCCCGAGCGCGAACGGAACGCGTCGCGGCCCGCGCAGATCTTCTTGTCCTTGGTAGGCTTCACGTAGAAGCCGGAATAAAAGCCCAGTGCCGGGCACCGGTCGCCCAGATTGGCGCGCAGAAGCTTGCCGTCGTTGAGCAGCAGATCGATGCTGTTGGCGCCGTTCACCGAATAGCCGGCGATCCGATCGATCTTCACGCAATCGTCGGCCTTCTTCTCCTTGAGCGGCACGCCCGCCGACCGCATCACGAACGTCGTGGTTACGGTGACGCGGGGGACATGGATGGTAACCTGCTGCTGTTGCTGGAAAAGTTCGAGCGCGCGCACCCATTCCGGCGCCTCGGGAACGGACCCGGGCGGAGCAAAGAAAAGCAGCAACGAGGCGGCGGCAAACGGCGAATTCAACATGTCGGACACGACTTGTATCGCAAAGTCTTGAACAGTGGATGAACTGCGTTGCGCTATGCTAATTGCCGCGATCATGACCCCGATGCAGTCCCAGCTCGTAGAAACCATCCGCCAGCGCTTCGGTGAAAAGGCAGTGACCACCGACCCCGACACCATCGCCCCCTGGCTCAGCGACTGGCGCGGGCGATATCATGGCGATGCGCCCGCGATGCTGACGCCCGGATCGCGCGACGAGGTTGCAGCAATGGTCGCGCTGGCGGCGGAGGGGCGCGTGGCGCTGGTGCCGCAGGGAGGCAATAGCGGGATGGTCGGCGGCGCGACACCGCCCAAGGACGGATCGGCGCTGCTCCTTTCGCTGCGGCGGATGAACCGGATCCGCACGATGAACCCCGACGCCAATCTGGCGACCGCCGAAGCGGGCGTGATCCTGGCCGATTTCCGCGATGCGGCGGAGCGGGCAGGGCGGCGCTTTCCGCTGGACCTGGGCGCGCGCGGGAGCGCGACGATCGGCGGGCTGGTCTCGACCAATGCCGGCGGCACCCAGGTGCTGCGCTTCGGAAACATGCGGCAATTGGTTGCGGGCGTGGAGGCGGTCCTGCCCGATGGCTCGATCCATGACGGGCTCGCGCCGCTCAAGAAGGACAATCGCGGCTATGATCTCAACCAGTTGCTGATCGGCGCGGAGGGGACGCTGGGGATCGTCACCGCCGCGACGCTGCGGCTGGCGCCGGGCATGGTCTCGCGCGCTGTTGCCTGGGTGGGGCTGGAGAGCCCGGCAAAGGCGCTGGCGCTGCTCCGCGCGATCGAAGCGCGGACAGACGCCGTGGAAAGCTTTGAGATATTGCCGCGCCCGGTGCTCGATCTGGTAGTGGGCCATGTGCCCGGCACGCGCGCGCCACTCGAATCGCAGCACGCATGGCACGTGCTGATCGAAGCGGTGGCGACCGATGCCGGGGCCGAGCCGCCGGCAGCCTTGCTCGAACGGCTGCTGGGACCGGCGCTCGAATCGGGGCTGGCGGGCGATGCCGTGATCGCGGCGAGCGAGGCGCAGGCCGAGGCGTTCTGGAAAATCCGCCATTCGATTTCCGAATCGGAACGCGCCGCAGGCCCTGCGGTCCAGCACGATATCTCGGTCCCGGTCGATGATATGCCGCGCTTCATGATCGAAGGCGCGGCGGAAGCCGAGCGGCGCTTTCCGGGCACGCATACCATCGCCTATGGCCATCTGGGCGACGGCAACGTGCATTTCCACGTTCGCGCGCCGCAGGGCGCTGACCGGGATGCGTTCTATGCTGAGCAGGCACCGGCAATCACGCGACTGGTGCATGACATGGTGGTCGCGGCCGGTGGATCGATCTCCGCAGAGCATGGCATCGGCCAGATGAAGCGTGCCGAACTGGAACGGCTGGGGCCGCCGAGCCGCAGCGCCGCGCTGAGAGCGATCAAGGCGGCGTTCGATCCACTAGGTATTCTGAACCCCGGCAAGCTCGTGACGCTTGCGCCGGACGCCGCCAAGCCATAGACCCCGCAACCGCATTTCACGCAATTTGCAGATTTTTTGCTTCCAGTTTCAGGAGAGAATGATGGCCAGCGCGCCGCAGCAACAATCGCTTCCGCTGTTTTACAATGAACTCGAGCCGCTTTCGAGCCAGGCACATGCCGATTACAAGCTCCGCGTGGCCGAGAAGGCGCCGTTCGTCGTCAACCAGCACGCAGTTCCCGTCACGGTCGAGGAATTCCCCGCCGTGCAGCGCTTCATGCCGATCGTCTTCTCGGCCGGCGAGGACCCCGTTCCGCTCGGCCTGATGGGCCTGAACGAAGGCGTCAACGTCTTCTTCAACGACGAAGGCACGCTGAACGACCCGGACCAGCCTTTCTACGTTCCGGCCTATATCCGCCGTTATCCGTGCATGCTGGCACGCCTGCGCCCCGACACGGACGAGCTTTCGCTGTGCTTCGATCCCTCCGCCGGCACGATCGGCAAGTTCGACGAAGGCGAGCCGCTGTTCGAGAATGGCGAGCCCACGCAGGTGGTGAAGGACATTCTGGCGTTCAACGAGCAGTTCGAGCATGCCGGACAGCGCACCAGCCTGTTCATGAAGGATCTGAAGGACCTCGACCTGCTGACCGACGGCGAAACCTCGATCCAGCCGGACGGTGCCGAACTTCCCTTCGTCTATCGTGGCTTCCAGATCGTCGACGAGAAGAAGCTCAACGAACTGCGCGGCGACCAGCTTCGCAAGATCGTGCAGAACGGCATGCTGCCGCTCATCTATGCGCACCTCTTCTCGCTGCAGCTGATGCGCGACATTTTCGCGATGCAGGTGCGCCTGAACAAGATGCCGGAACCGCAGCTGGTACCGCCGGCTGCCTGATGCCGATCGGGCGCGGCGTTGCTTCATGCCGCCGCGCCCGCCTGGTTCAAGATCGCGAAATAGCGTCCATTTCGGCGGTAAACGATTGGCCGCGAAGGCGATACGCCTGGCCGCAGCCCCTTGAACTATCTCCCCTTTCACCTATATTTGGTCTTGTACGGCTTCGTGTTCCCCCTTTCGCGAGGCAGTACGGCACGCCCTCGGGCGTGTCTCCTCCCTGAACCTTGGCCACCTCGTGGGTAACCGCGAGGTGGTTTTTATATGCGGTTCATTCGGCGGCGAGCGCTGCGGGGATGGCTTCGTCGGCAAGCGCATCGATGATCGAGCGGAGCAGCTTCACCATGGCCTTGAGACCCGGACCCGGCTGATCGAGCGCCGCATCGAGATACAAAGTGCGATCGATTTCCAGCTGGATCGCATGAATTCCGCGCCGCGGATCGCCATGCCGCTCAAGAATGTGCCCGCCCGAATATGGCGTGTTGGCCGCGCAGGCGATATTGTGCGTCCGCGCCACAGCCTCGAGACGGCCCTGGAAGCGCGCGGCCGCCGATTTGCCGAAACGATCGCCCAGAACCAGCCGGGGCGCGGTGGTGGGATCGCCGAGCGGCGGCATGGAATGCACATCGAGCAGCACCGCGACGCCAAATCGCGCGCGCGCCGAGGCAAGGGCAGCGGCGATCGCTGCGTGATAGGGGCGATGATCGAGCCGGATTCGCGCGTCCACTTCGTCGCCGCCCAGCCGCCGCGACCATATATCGCCGGAATTGCCCACGCGGCGCGGCACCAGCCCGAGCCCGCTGCGCAACTTGGCGGAGAGAGGCGGCCCGCCCGCCCGTGCGCCATCGTCGAGCCGGGGATCGCGCTCCTGTTCGCTGCGGTTGAGATCGATCCAGGCACGGGCGCGCGCGGCGACGAACAGCGTTTCGATTTCGCGCGCGCCCAGCGCGATCGCATCCGCATAGCGGTCCTCAAGCCCGCGGATGGCGGCGAGGGGCACCCGGAGCGCCGCGCGCAGCGGCAGGGGATAGTCCCGCCCGGCATGCGGCACGGAAATGACCACCGGGCTGATCGGCTCCATCGGCCCATAAAGCTCGAACGAAGGGGATGCGGTCACCGGCACAGCCTAGGCAGCGCTGCGGCCATCGGCAATGCGCTGCTGGAAAATCTTAAGGGCTTGGGCCTATGGTGCGGCTGAGACATTGGGGTGGGGAAGCGATGATCCGGATTTTGCTGGCCGAAGACGATCGTGTGATGCGGGAGTATCTGACCCGCGCGCTCGAGCGTTCGGGATATGCCGTCAGCGCAGTCGATCGCGGCACCGAGGCGATTCCTCTGCTGGAGAATGAGCGCTTCGATCTGCTGCTTACCGATATCGTGATGCCCGAGATGGACGGAATCGAACTCGCCCAAAGGGCAAGCGAGATCGCGCCCGATATGCGCGTGATGTTCATCACCGGCTTTGCCGCCGTCACGCTCAAGGCCGGGAAACAGGTTCCACAGGCGCGAATCCTGTCCAAACCCTTCCATCTTCGCGACCTTGTGCTGGAGGTCGACCGGCTTTTCGAAGCCGAGCATGCCAGCCTGAATTAAAATCACCTTCGGGGTGCTTGCACCCGCGAACAACCCTCGCTAGAGGCGTCCGACCATTGAGGGCGTGTAGCTCAGTGGTAGAGCACTGTGTTGACATCGCAGGGGTCGCAAGTTCAATCCTTGCCACGCCCACCATGAAAAACCCCGCTGGCCCATTGGGTTGGCGGGGTTTTTGTTATCTTGCGGCCGCGAATCCGCGTGATCACGGCCGGGAGTTCCGCGGTCCATGCGTGGCACGACTGTTGAACACCAGATGCCAGCTTCACGCAGCTTACAGGCGCGACCTTCCGATCGATCTCGCGGATCGTAGCGCAGTGGTCGCTGCCCGGCCCAGGTCGCCTGTTTCACTCGCCTTTGTCAGAGCTCCACTGCGTGCGTGGCCGTGTTGACGTCGCCCGTGTTCGGCGTGCCTTCCGGGTCCAGGAGCAGCAGCTTGACCGGACCGCGACGTGCAGCCGGGCGGTGCTCCACCCCACGGGGCACGACGAGCAGTTCGCCCGGTCCGAGCGTGACGGTCCGGTCGCGGAAATCCATGTCGAACTCGCCCTCTACGATGATGAACAGCTCGTCGGTCTCGGGGTGGGAGTGCCAGACCCATTCTCCCTCGGTCTTTACCAGCCGGACCTCGTTGTCGTTGTAGCGGGCGACGATCTTCGGCGCCCAGCGCTCTTCGAACCGGTCGAACTGCTCGCTCAGATTGACGATGCGCGGCTCAGTTCCTTGGCTCATGACATTACCTCCATGGGTTCAATCTCGTTTGGTGTCTTCGGCTGTGCGGCCCGGCGGGAAGTCCAGAAGTTGACGGCAAGTCCGGTCAGCACGAGTATTGCCGCGGCAACCTTCCAGGTCGGCATCGGCTCGGCAAGCAGCCAGGCGGCCGCAGACATGCCGAACACCGGCACCAGGAGCCCGATGGGAGCGACGTCAGCGGCGGGGTGGCGCGCCAGCAGCCAGTTCCAGACGGAATAGCAGAACAGCGAATTGGCGAAGGACTGCCATGGAACGGTGGCCCAGGCGAAGGCGTCCGCCTGCGCAAGGCTCCGCATCATCAGCTCGGAACCTTCGATCAGCAGGGCAGCTGCGAGAAGCGGCGGGACGGCGGCAAGACCGCTCCACACCATCAGCGCGAGCATGTCGATGTTCCCGGCACGCTTGGCGAGGATGTTGCCACCCGCCCAGCCGAGCGCCGCTCCGAGTACGAGGACGATCCCGAGCGGATCCGCGGCACCTCCGGCATCGAGTCCGATCAGCGCGATGCCGGTGATGCAGAGCGCAAGCGCGACGAGGTTGTCGGCGCGGGGCCGTTCGCCGCCGATGACCAGTGCCAGCGCGACGGTGAAGATGGCTTGCGTCTGGATGAGGAGCGACGCGAGCCCGGCGGACATGTGGCCGTCCAGCGCGTAGAGGAGCAGGCCGAACTGGCCGACGCCGATCAGAAGGCCGTAGGCGACTATCTCGCGGACGGGCATCCGCGGCGGCCGGATCAGCCATATCAGCGGCAGCGATGCGACGGCGAAGCGCAGCACCGAGAAGGTGATAGGGGGGAATTGCTCAAGCGCCATGCGCGCGACGACGAAGTTCGAGCCCCAGATGGCGACCACCACCACGCCGGCCGCGACGTGCGGTAGCGGCATTCCGGTGCCTCGCATGGCGGTCACAGCGAAATGCTGCCCCGGAACACGGAAACGCAGTTGCCGCCGACGCCGGCGCGCACACCGTCGGCGGATCGCCATGCGCGAACGGACAGGTGGCTTGGCCGTCCCATCTCCACGCCTTGCACGGCGCGATATGCCAGCTCGCCGGCCCCCGAAAGCTGCAGGCGGAGCGCCGCGAGGGTCGCGTTCGCGCTGCCGGTCGCTGGATCCTCCCAGGTGCCGGCGAGTGGGGCGAACATGCGCGCGCGCACATCCGCTCCTTCACTGGCGTAGAGGAAGATCGACAGACGCCCCTCCAATTGCGGGAACTGTGCGGCCAGGCGGTGATAGGCTCCGAGATCCGGTGCCGCGCGGCTGAGGGCCTCGCCCGCGACCTCCGCCAGGACGAAGTCGACGCCGACGCTTGCGCGCAGCGGGGCATGGCTTGTCGCGACAATGCTCTCGCTCCCGAGCGACAGGCACGACGCGATGCCCTTGGTTGGCAGGGATTCCTTGATTGTCAGCGGCTGGGGGGCGTCGATGTCGGCGGCACCGCCGTTCTCGCCCAGCCGCACCGCAATGAGGCCGGAAATCTCTTCGAAGCGAAGGACATTGCCGGACGCGCGCCCGAGCTGCGCCAATACGAACGCCGTGCCAACGTTGGGATGGCCGGCGAACGGCATCTCCGAAGTCCGGTTGAAGATGCGCACCTGCGCGGTGTTGGCGGGATCCCTTGGCGGCAGCACGAAGGTCGTCTCGCTATAGTTGAGCTCGGCGGCGAGCGCCTGCATCGTCGCGGCGTCCAGCCCTGCGGCGTCGGGGAACACCGCCAACGGATTGCCGCCGAAGCGCTTATCGGTGAACACGTCGACGGTGAAATACTGGTAGTCGCGCATGTCTGGATCCCGGATCGGAGGTCTGGCGTCAGCCATATGTCGCGCGGAAGCCGCCCAGCGGATCTGCCTGGCAGCATCCGTTCGGCAGGCTTCCTCGCGTTTGCATCGCCCGGAGGGTAGCGAGATCCGCGTCGCCGAGCGCGTGGCGAATGAGCCAGTTTTCGGGGAATTACCGCCAAAGTGCGCTTGGCGAGAAATCCCGCTTTGATGGTCAGTTCGCCTCTGGTCCGTCGCGCGCTGCCCGCTAAGCATGACAGCATGCGCCTCGGTTTCGCAGGTCTGGGATTGATGGGACGGCCGATGGCCGCCAACCTGCTTCGCGCCGGCATGGGGCTGCGGGTCTACAATCGCTCATCAGGTCCCGCCCAGGCGCTCGCACGGCTGGGAGCGGACATCGCCGGCTCGACCGGCGATCTCTTCGCGAGCTGCGATGCCGTCATCCTCATGCTGGCCGATGACGCGGCCACCGATGCGGTGCTGGGGCGGGGTGAGTCTGAATTCGCCAGCCGCGTCCGCGGCAGGCTGATCGTCAACATGGGGACCCACTCGCCGGGATACTCGCGCGGGCTGGAGCGCGACGTGTTTGCGAGCGGCGGTCGCTTCGTCGAGGCACCGGTCTCCGGGTCGCGGGGCCCGGCGGAGGCCGGCGAATTGGTCGCGATGCTTGCGGGGGCACCCGATGCCGTCGCCGATGCCCGGCCTCTCATCGCGCCCATGTGTCGCGAGATCATCGATGCCGGTGCGGTGCCCCGCGCGATGGCGATGAAGATCGCGGTCAACCTCTACCTCATCACCTCGGTGACCGCCCTGGCCGAGGCGACTAGTCTCGCCGCTGCCACCGGGGTTGGCCTTGAGCAGTTTCGCCGGGTGATTACCAACGGGCCGCTCGGCAGCGGCGTGGCGGCAGCGAAGCTCGGCAAGATGGTCACCCGCGACTTCACGCCCCAGGCCGCGGTGGGCGACGTGATGAAGAACGCAAGGCTGGTCGCCGAGGCGGTGCGCGGCGTAGAGGGTGATGCTCCACTGCTGGCCGAGAGCCTCGCGCGTTTCGAATGCTTGGCGCGGCGCGGTGGAGCCAGTCTCGACATGGCCGCCATCCTGATGTCCTATGAAGAGGAGGCCGCCGCAGCATGAAGCCCGATCGGATACGCGCGCTGGTCGCCGACGAGGTCCCCGCGCGCACCTCCACCACCTATCCAGCCGAGTTTGCCCGGCGGGTGCACGGACGGAGCAAGCAGGTGCTGGGCGATCCTTTCGGCGTCGGGAATTTCGGCGTGAACCGCGTCACTCTGCCGCCTGGGTGCCAGTCCTCGGTGCGGCACCGTCACCTTGTGCAGGACGAGTTCGTCTATGTGCTCGCCGGCGAGCTAACCCTGATCGACGACGACGGCGAACTGACGTTGCGCGCCGGGATGTGCGCGGGCTTCCGTCACGGTGGGCCGGCCCATCATCTCGTTAACCGCAGCGCGGAAGACTCCGTATATCTGGAGGTCGGGGATCGCCTCCCGGGGGATGCTGCCGAGTATCCTGACGACGACCTGAGGGCGGTGCGAAGCGATTCGGGCTGGAGCTACACCCAACGCGATGGCACGCCCTGGTCCGGCTGACGAAAGGAGGCACGCATGCTGCCAGTCACGATCCTCGCCCTTGAGACCGCGCTGGCCTCCAGCGTTACGATCACCATCGACGTGCTGGCGATGGCCAACCATGTCAGCATCGCGGCCGGTCGGCCGGCCGCCTTCGACGTGCAACTCCTGGGGGCTGGGGCGTATCTCTTCCGTCCGTTTCTCGCCTTTCCCGAGGCAGTCCATGATCAGCCGGAGCTTCTGATCGTTCCGGCGCAGGGTCTCTCCAAGGCGGCGAGCTATGCGGACCGCTTGGCCGATCCGGACGCGCAGGCCGCGCGTGCGCTGATCGAGGCGGCGGCGGCGAACGGCGCGCATGTCGCGAGCTCGTGCACGGGCACCCTGTTGCTCGCGAGTACGGGCCTGATCGATGGGCGGCGCGCGACGACGGCGTGGTGGCTCGCGCCGACCTTCCAAGATCTCTTTCCGAAAGTGGCGTTGGACACCGCCGAACTGGTGGTGAGCGACGGGGCCTTCACGACTGCTGGCGCTGCGATGGCGCAAATGGATCTCGTGGTTGGTCTTATTGCCCGCTATGCGGGTGCTGATGTCGCCGAGGGCTGCACGCGACGCATGTTGCTTGACGAGCGCCGTTCGCAGACGCCTTACATGGCGATCGGCCTGCTCGCGGCGACGAGCGAGAGCGTGGCACGGGCGGCTGCCTGGGCGCGTACGCGGCTTGGCGACAGGATCGGCGTGAACGACCTTGCGGCGGCGGTCGGGCAGTCGCCGCGCACCTTCTCGCGCCGGGTCGCCTCCGCGACAGGACTGTCGCCCGTCCAATTCCTGCAGCAACTTCGCGTCGAGCGCGCGGTCGAGTTGATCGAGACGACGGCGCTCCCGTTCGAGGAGGTCGCCTATCGTGTGGGCTACTCCGATCCATCCACCCTGCGTGGGCTCATTCGGCGGGGAGCTGGCTTGGGGCCGCGCGAGCTCCGGGCCCGCGCTCGTCCTGCGGCTGCCCGCCCGCTGCCGCCGCCACCCGGGCTGGCGCGGCGAGCATGACGTTCACCGACGCCGAAGCGTTCGCCAGGGACTGGATCGATGCCTTCAACGATCGGGATCTAGAGCGCATCATGTCCCACTACGAAGCCGACGTGCAGTTGGTCTCGCCGATCTACCTCCAGTTCACCGGCGGATTGACGGACACCGTCAGGGGGATCGAAGCGCTGCGCGACTATTTCGCCCGCGCCTTGGATCGCTACCCGCACCTGCACTTCACGCTCCTCGAGGTCGCGAAGGGCACGCGTAGCGTGAGCATCCGCTACCGGACCAGCCTTGGCGACCGAGTGGCGATCGAGTGCTTCGAGGGGCCGCCCGGTCGCGCCGCGTCGCGGGTGCTCTGCCACTACGTCGACAACGCGCAATCGTGACACCGCCGATGCGGGTGGTCGCCTCGCTGCTGCTGGCGCTTTCTTGGCGCTGCTCGCGACGCTTGCCTGAGGCTTGGCGAATTGGCCCCGAACATTGTCAAATCCGCCACTCGCCGGGATGCGCAAGCCGGCCGAAGAAGTGAGCGATGAAGTCTTTTCTTAACGCCGCAATCGCGTGCCTCGTGCCCGCTGCCATCCTCTCGTCGGCAGCCGCCCAGCCCACCAGCCGTGTATCTGAAGATGTCCTTCAGCAGTTCGCCGTGGCGCATGATCGGATCGACATCGGGGGCGGGCGCAAGCTCAATCTCTTCTGCATGGGATCGGGCGAAAAGACGGTGCTGTTCGATTCCGGCGGCAGCGACTGGTCCGTGATCTGGGGGCTGGTGCAGCCAGAGGTCGCGAAGCGGGTCCGGGCCTGCACCTACGACCGCGCCGGCCTCGGCTACAGTGACCCCGTTGCCGGTCCGCGTTCGCCAGCCGCGATCGTCGAGGATATCAAGGCACTGGTCGGTGCGGCCAAGCTGAAGACCCCGCTCATTCTGGTCGGGCACTCGCTCGGCGGCTTCAACGTGAAGCTCTATGCGGCGCTTCACCCAGCCGACGTCGCGGGGTTGGTGCTGATCGACCCGTCCGAGGATCGCGTGGCCGAGCGGGTTCGCACCCGCCTGCGCAAGCGCTTCGGTGAGTCTATCGCCGCTCGCGTCGAACTCGGCGACGCCGACTGGATGCGACGATTGACCGCGCACTACGCGAACTGCGCCGCCATTGCCGAGAAGGGCGACCTCGATCCCGCATCGACGACGTACAAGCGCTGTAGTGATCCGGTCCGGCAGCCGCTGGGTCCGGCAGTCGCCGCCGAGCGTGCGCGCATTCAGGTCACCAAGACGTACCAGGTGACGCAGGCATCGGAGATCGCCAACAGCGTCTATGCGGACGACCGGGGAGATGCGGTCTACCGGACCCTATTCACGCCGGGCCGGCTTGGTGCCCGCCCGATGATCGTGCTGACGCACGGGGACCACGATGCATCCGATCCGATCGACGCAGCCAGCTATCAGTCCTATCTGTGGCTGCATACCGAGACGGCCGCGCTGTCCCGCCGCGGGCTGCAACGTATCGTGCCGAAGACGAGCCACAACATCGAGATCGATGATCCGGACGCCGTCGTCCGCGCGATCCTCGAGGTCGTGGATGCGGTGACGCGGGCAAGCGGCGGGTGAACCGTCTCAGCACGCTGCGCATGCTGACGCGATACAAGGCCTGGGCGAACGAGATCACGTTCAGGACGATGATGGCATTGGCGGAGGAAGAGCTGCTCCGCCCAAGGGCGACGCGCTACGGCGACATCCTGCACACGCTGAACCATGTCTACGTGATCGATGATATCTTCCGCGCCCATCTTGAGGGCGGGGGCCACCGGTACACGGCGCGTAACACCGAGCGCGGGGACTCGGTGGCTGGGCTGTGGGGCAGGACCCAGGCGCTGGACCGCTGGTATGTCGGCTATGCCGAGCAGCTTCGCGAGACCCTGCTCGACGAGGTTGTGGAGTTCGAGTTCATCGGGGGAGGCAGCGGCGCGATGACTCGCGAGGCAATCGTGCTCCACGTGGTCAACCATGGGACCTATCACCGCGGATTCGTGGGCGACATGCTTTATCAGGTGCCAACGGCGTTCCAGTCGAACGATCTTACCGTCTTTCTGAGGGATCGGGCCATTTCGGAGGAGCGGGCGCAATGTTCAGCCACGTCACGCTAGGTGTCAGCGATCTCGGGCGGGCCGGCGCCTTTTACGACGCGCTCCTGACACCCTTGGGGCTCGTCCGGCGGGAGGTGAAGCCCGACGGCGGACCCGCTTCGCTGTGCTGGCACGAGCCCGGGGTGCAGCTTCCGCGCTTCTACGCGTATCAGCCCTATGACGGGCGGCCCTGCTCCGCCGGCAACGGGACGATGGTCGCTTTCCTTGCTCCGTCCCCGCATGCCGTGGACCAGCAGGGGCATGCCGCAGCGCTGCTGGCGGGCGGCACCGACGACGGGTCTCCCGGGCTACGGCCGCGATATGCGCCGGACTATTACGGCGCATATCTACGCGATCCTGATGGCAACAAGGTCCATTTGGTCTTCCGGGGCGACATCGCGCCTCGTCCAGCCGGCGGGCTCGAAGCGCCATGACCGCCACGCCGATCGAGTTCTGGTTCGACCTTACCTCGCCCTACGCTTATTTTGCAGGACGAGAGATCGACGCGCTTGCGGCGCGCCATGGCAGGACCGTGGACTGGAAGCCCTTCCTGCTAGGTGCGGTGTTCAAGGTCACGGGCAGCACGCCGCTGACGGCCCAGCCGTTGAAAGGCGATTATGCCCGGCACGACTGGGCGCGTCTCGCGCGCCTGGCGGGGGTGCCCTTCGTCCTGCGTGAGGATTTTCCGCTGCGAACCCACCTGGCTGCCAGGATGGTACTGGCCGCCGCGGCTGGGCACGGGAGTGCGACGGCCGGCGCATATTCCAAGCGACTGCTTGAGGCGCTGTTCGAGGAAGGGGCCAACATCGCTGATGCGAACCTCGCGGCGGCACTCGGCGCGCCGTTCGGCATCGACCCGGAGACCTTGATTGCCGCCGGATCCGCCGCCGAGTGGCGCGAGGCCCTCCGTCTTCGATGCGACGAAGCAGTAGCGCGTGCGATCTGCGGCTCTCCCTGGATCATCGTCGACGGCGAGCCCTTCTGGGGGGCGGACCGGCTTGCAATGGTCGAGCGCTGGCTGTCTGGCGGGGGATGGTAGAGTGTCGGCGCCCAGCGAACGGTTATCGATCTGATCAAGGCTGGGCTGGGAATGGGTGCTGGCCGGATCGTTGATATCGGCACCGGGGCGCGGGTCGGGACGCCCTCCGTAATCCGATCGCGATGCGTGACCAGATGCGTTCGCTGCGGTTCCTTGGCTTGCGCGCAATTTTCCGGGCGCGTACACGCCGTCGCGTGACAGGTTCCCCGGTGACGGGGATGAAAAGGGAACTCGGTGGTCCGGCGTGCGGCGCACGCTGCCGTCTGACTGATGCCGAGGCTGCCCCCGCAACTGTGACCGGTTAGCCGGCGCGCCATCATGCCACTGGGGAATCCCGGGAAGGCGGTGCGCCAGCGGTGACCCGGGAGCCAGGAGACCTGCCGGTCACGGTCGATTCCTTTGCGCGGGCGGGGTGTACCGGGCGAACGAGGGGCGAAATCCCTTGCGTGAGCGACACCGAACCGGGCCGCTCCCGCCACTTCAGGCAAGCGGCCCAAGCAATGGGTGTCTTGTTATGAAGTTCAAATTCCTCCTCTGTGCGTCGGCGGCCCTGCTGCCGGCTTTGCCTGCCTTCGCGCAGGATGTGGCCGCTCCGGCGGGCGATCAGGAGATCGTCATCGCCGATCTACGCCGCACCGATATCGTCGTGGTGGCATCGGGCATCGAAGAAATGCCTGAGAATGTCGGTCGCGCCGTAACCCTGATCGAGCGCGATGAGATCGAGCGCCGCCAGACGGTCGCGCTCGCCGATCTGCTATCGACCACGCCCGGCGTCACGGTGTCGCGCAACGGCGGGCTGGGCGGCTTCACCGGCGTGCGGATTCGCGGCGCGGAGGCGGAGCACACGCTCGTGCTGATCGATGGCGTGCGCGTCAACGACCCGTCCTCGCCCGGCGGCGGATTCGATTTCGGCAATCTGCTGGCCGGATCGATCAAGCGGGTCGAGGTGCTGCGCGGGGCCAATTCGGTGGTGTGGGGCAGCCAGGCGATCGGCGGCGTCGTCAATGTCGTCACGCAGGACGGCAGCTACGGCCTCACGGCATCCGGCAATGCCGAATATGGCAGCCAGGACAGCCTCTTCGCCAATGCCGCGCTCGGCTATGGCGGGCAGAATGTCCGCGCCGGCTTCACTGCGGGCTATGCGCGCACAGATGGAATCTCGGCGGCGGCAAGCGGAACCGAGCCCGATGGCTATCGCCAGTTTGGTGCGAGTGGACGCTTCGCGGTGGACCTTACGCCCGATCTGACGATCGACCTTCGCGGCTATTATGCGGACAGCCGGACGGACCTCGACGGCTTCCCGCCCCCCACCTACGCCTTTTCGGACACTGTGGAGTATTCGACTGCCGAGGAGCTGTATGGCTATGCGGGGATCAACGCGCGGTTGTTCGGCGACGTGCTTCGCAATCGGCTGAGCGTTTCGCTCGCGCGCATCGATCGCGACAATTACGATCCCGCCTTTGGCACCACGCCGAGCTTTATCGGACGCGGGCGAAGCGAGCGATACGAATATCAGGGCCAGCTTCGCCCCGTCGACGCAGTGACCGCCGTGTTCGGCGCCGAGCATGAGGACAGTCGCTTCAACGATGGCTCCACCTTCGCCTCGACGGGCGTGACCAGCTTCTATGGGCAGGCGATCGTCACCCCGTTCGATGCGGCGACGCTGACTGCGGGCATCCGCAATGACGATCATAAGGCTTTTGGGAACCACACCACATTTGGCTTCAGCGCTTCGGTTCGACCCGCATACGGCACGGTGCTGCGCGGCAGCTATTCGGAAGGGTTCAAGGCACCGACGCTTTACCAGCTCTACAGCTTTTACGGGACGCGCACGCTGCGCCCGGAAACGTCGAAGGGCTATGATCTGAGCGCTGAGCAGCAATTGCTCGACGGTGTGCTGCGGCTGAAGGCGACCTGGTTCCACCGCGACACCAGCAATCAGATCGATTTCGACCTTGGCACCTTCACCTATGCCAACCTTGCGCGAACCCGGGCCGAAGGCGTGGAGATCGAGCTGGGCGTGGATCTGCTCGAAGGCCTGCATTTGCGCGGCAATTACACCCATGTCGCCACGCGGAATCGGGCGGGTGGCGCCAATTACGGCAAGGAACTGGCGCGCCGCCCGCGCGATTCCGCCAGCCTTTCGGCCGATTACCGCTTTGGCGAAAACGGGCCGAGCATCGGCGGCACGGTGACGATTGTCGGGCGGAGTTTCGACAATCCCGCCAACAGCGTCCGCCTCGACGGCTATACGCTGGCGAGCATCCGTGGCGAGGTTCCGCTGGGTGAGCGGCTCGCGCTGTATGGCCGCGTCGAAAATCTGTTCGACACGAAATACCAGACCGTCGCCACCTATGGCACGCCGGGGCGATCGGCCCATGGCGGCGTCCGGGTGCGTTTCAACTGATGCGTTGCGCCGCGCTTCTCTGCCTCCTCCCGGCAGGCTGCGCGGTGCAGCCACCGCAGGGGGGAGGGATCGTCTCCACAAACCCCTGCGCCGATGCGATGCTGATCGAACTGGTCCCGCCCGCGCGGATCACCGCGATCAGCCATTATTCGCAGGACCCCGCCGCGACTTCGATCCCCGCGCAAGTCGCGGTGCGGTTTCGAACCACGCGCGGCACCGCCGAGGAGGTGGTAATGATGCGGCCCGATCTGGTGATCGCGAGCAGCTTCACCGCGCCGGCAACGCGCGAAGCCTATCGCCGGGCCGGGCTCAAGACGCTCTATCTCGATTCGCCGGCAACCATCGAAGCGAGCAAGAAGCAGGTGACCGAACTCGCCGCCGCGCTGGATGCGGCCGGGGCGGGCCGGGCGATGAACGCCCGCATCGATCGCGCAGTGGCTGCTGCAAGCTGGCCGGGCGAGAAACTTCCCGCGCTCATCTGGATCGGAGGCAACATGGCATCGGGCGGCGGCAATCTGCTCGACGAGATGATGACGCGCGCGGGCTTTTCAAACCGTGCCGCGCATTACGGGCTGCAATTCACCGGATACCTGCCGATGGAGCATGTGATCGTCGATCCTCCGCGCGTGATGCTGGTCCCCGACGCGGTTGGGCGCGATGCCTCGTCGCGCGCGGCGCAAATGCGCAGTGTCGCGCTCGGGCATCTGGGTGCGAAGGTCGAGGAAGCGCGATTCGATCGCTCGCTGGTCAATTGCGGCGGGCCGGTGATTGCGCGGGCGATGGCGAGGCTGGCGGAAGTGCGGCGGGGGATTCAATGATCGCGATCACCCTCACCCTTCCGGCGCTTCGCGCCTCCCTCCCTCTCCCGACGGGAGAGGGAAGGGGCCCGCGAGGCACAGCCGAGTGGGAAGGGTGAGGGCGATGAAAAGATCCACCCTAATCCTCGGCCTGACGGCGCTCGTAGCACTGCTCTTCCTCGGCTCCCTCATGGCCGGCAAGGCGTGGGTGCCGCCCTCGGCATGGTTCACCGCCGATCCGCGCTGGTGGATCGTCGCCGAGCTTCGCCTGCCGCGCGCGATACTGGGTCTGGGCGTGGGCGCGGCGCTGGGGCTCACCGGGGCGGTGCTGCAGGGCTTTTTGCGCAATCCGCTCGCCGACCCCTCGGTGGTGGGCGTCTCGTCCTGCGCGGCGCTGGGCGCGGTCGGGGCGATTGTCCTGCTCTCGGCGAGTACGCCGCTGATCATCTTCGGCAGCGCGATGCTCGCTGCCGCCGGGGGGATGGCGCTACTCGCCGGCCTCGCCTGGCGCTCGCGGAGCGCGGTCGCGTTCATCCTTGCGGGCACGGTGCTCGCCAGCCTGGCCGGGGCGCTCACCGCGTTCGTGATCTCGATCGCGCCCAATCCCTATGCAACTGCCGAGATCATCGACTGGATCATGGGATCGCTCACCGATCGCAGCTTTTCCGAAGTCCAGTTCGCCATGCCCTTCATCGCGATGGGGTGCGTGGCCCTGCTATTCACCGGCCGTGCGCTGGACGCGCTGACGCTGGGAGAGGATGCGGCGCGCTCGCTCGGTATCCGGCTTCGGCGCACGCAGATGCTGATCGTGGTGGGCGCGGGGCTGGCCGTCGGCGCCAGTGTCGCGGTGACGGGCGTGGTCGGCTTTGTCGGGCTGATCGTTCCGCACCTGCTGCGCCCGCTTACCGGGGCGAGGCCCTCCGCGCTGCTGCTTCCCTCGGCGCTGGGCGGCGCGGCGCTTGTCCTCGCGGCGGACAGCCTCGTCCGGCTCGGCCCCGGGGCGACCGAGATTCGGCTCGGGGTGGCGATGGCGCTGATCGGCACGCCTTTCTTCTTCGCGCTGCTGCTCAGGATGCGGAGGTCGGCATGGATCTGACGGTTACCGGCCTGTCGGTCCGTCTCGGCAAGCGAGCGGTGTTGCACGATATCAGCGCGACGCTGCGTCCGGGGCGCGTGACGGCGATTCTGGGCGCCAATGGATCGGGCAAGACGACGCTGGTGCGGGCGCTTGCGGGCCTTGCGCCGGGCGAGGTCCGGCTGGGGTCAGCGCGTGTCGATACGCTCGATCCGCGCGAGCGCGCCCGGACGATCGGCTATCTGCCCCAGGATGGCGCGGTCCATTGGGATGTGACCGTCGAAAGCCTGGTTGAACTGGGGCGCATGCCGCACCGCGCGCCGTTCGCGGGGCTTTCGGCTGAGGATCATATAGCGATCTCCCATGCGCTGGCGGCGACCGATACCGAGGAGCTTGCCGGTCGCCTTGTCGCCGAACTGTCCGGAGGTGAGCGCGCGCGCGTGCTGCTGGCCAGGGTTCTGGCCGGTCGCCCCGCATGGCTGCTGGCCGACGAACCGCTCGCCAGCCTCGATCCAGCGCACCAGCTTGGCCTGCTCGATCGCCTGCGCGCGTTGGCGGGCGAGGGGATGGGGGTTGTGATCGTGCTCCACGATCTGATCCAGGCGGCGCGCGCCGCCGACGATGTTCTGTTGCTGCGCGAGGGCCGCGTCGTTGCCTTTGCGCCGGTTGCCGAAGCGCTTTCGCCGGACAATCTGCGCGCCGCCTTCGGCGTGGAGGTAATGCAGGTGCGTGACGAAGCGGGACGAATCCTGCCCGTGCCGATCGGTACGAACCGCTGACAGGGCGGTTTTGCTGTGCCAGAGTAATTTAATTACAAAGCGCGAGTCGGGGAATGCCCGGCCTGTGGAGGGACGATTTTGGGCATCGAGCAGATCATCGCGAGCGAAGGGGCGGCCCGGTGATCCGCCTGCTCCTGTTCGTCGTCGCCTTGATGTTCGTGGTCCGGGCCGAACCGATCGCGACCGTCGACGCTTCCGCGCCGCAGGAGCAGCGCAAGCTGATCGCGCTGAGCTTCGACGATGTGCCGCGGATGCGCGGCGCGTTCATGGACCCGCAGGAGCGGGGGCAGCGCTTGATCGCGATCATGAAGGAGAAGGGGGTCGAGCAGGCCGCCTTCTTCCTCAATCCTGGGCAGCTCACCGAATATGGCGATACCAAGGGCGCGGGCCAGCGGATCAGGACCTATGTCGCCGCCGGGCATGTGCTGGCCAATCACAGCTTCACCCATCCGCGCCTGGGCGGCACCAGCGCGGCGGACTATCTCTCGAACATCGATGCGGCGGAGCAGTGGCTCAGCAAGCAGCCGGGGCATCGCCCGTGGTTTCGCTATCCGTTCCTGGATGAGGGCGGCAAGGACATGGCGAAGCGCGACGCGATCCGCGCGGGTCTGAAGGCGCGGGGGCTGCTCAACGCTTATGTGACGATCGACGGTTCCGACTGGAACATGGAGGATCAGGCGCTGCGGGCGAAGAAGGCAGGCAAGACGATGGACATGGCTGCGCTGCGTGACCTGTATGTCGAGACGCATGTCCAGTCGGCCAATTTCTCCGATGCATTGATGGTCCGCACGCTGGGCCGCAGCCCGGCGCACGTGCTGCTTCTGCACGAAACCGACATGGCTGCGCTCTTCCTAGGCGATCTGATCGATGCGCTACGCAGGGATGGCTGGGAGATCATCTCCGCCGACGGGGCCTTTGCCGATCCGATCTATCGTTCGACGCCCGAAACTCCCTACGCCGCCGGCACGTTGGCTGAGGCGCTGGCGTGGGAGAAGGGCATCAAGGGCGCGCGCTGGTACGAACGCAACAATACCGACATCGCGAACAGGCTCTTCGCCGAGCGCGTGCTGCATGAGAAGAAATAGATGACCCAGTTCGACCTTACCGACGAGCAGCTTCAGATTCAGGAGATGGCGCGGCAATTCACCGCCGATGCCATCACGCCGCATGCGGCGGAGTGGGACGAGAAGAGCATCTTTCCGCGCGAGACGATCAAGTCCGCCGCAGAGCTGGGCTTTGCTTCGATCTACGTATCCGAGGAATCGGGCGGCATCGGGCTCGGCCGGCTGGAGTCTGCGCTGATCATGGAGGCGATGGCCTATGGCTGCGTGCCGACCAGCGCCTTCATTTCGATCCACAACATGGCGACCTGGATGATCGATCGCTTCGGGTCGCAGGGCGTGAAGGACAAGTATCTCCCTTCGCTGATCTCGATGGAGCGGATGGCGAGCTATTGCCTGACCGAGCCGGGCTCGGGCTCCGATGCCGCCGCGCTCAAGACGCGCGCGGTGCGCGACGGCGATCATTATGTCGTCAACGGGTCCAAGCAGTTCATTTCGGGCGCTGGCGTCAACGATCTCTACGTCACCATGGTCCGCACCGGCGTGGATGGCCCCAAGGGCATCACCTGCATGGTGATCGAGAAGGAGATGGCGGGCGTCAGCTTCGGCGCGAAGGAGCGCAAGCTTGGCTGGAACGCTAGCCCGACGGCGGCGGTCACGTTCGAAAATGTCCGCGTGCCCGCCGAGAACATCGTCGGCGGCGAGGGCGAAGGCTTCCGCATCGCCATGATGGGGCTGGATGGCGGCCGCCTGAATATCGGCGCGACCTCGCTCGGCGGTGCGCAGCGCTGCCTGGACGAGGCGATTAAGTACACCAAGGAGCGCCAGCAATTCGGCAAGGCGATCGCCGATTTCCAGAACACCCAGTTCACCCTCGCCGACATGTCGACCGATCTGGAGGCTGCCCGCGCGCTTCTCTATCTCGCCGCCGCCAAGGTGACGGCCAACGCACCCGACAAGACCAAATTTGCCGCGATGGCCAAGCGGTTTGCGACCGACACCGCCAGTTCGGTCACCGATCGCGCGCTCCAGCTTCATGGCGGGTACGGCTATCTCAAGGACTATCCGATCGAGCGTTTCTGGCGCGACCTGCGCGTCAACTCGATCCTCGAGGGCACCAATCAGGTGATGCGGATGATCGTCGGCCGGGAGTTGACGCGCCAGTGAGCGGCATGATGCCAAGCTCCCTCTCCCGCCGACGGAGGGAAGGGGCCCGCTCGGCGCAGCCGAGTGGGAAGGGTGGGGGCGATCTGGCTTTCACCCTCACCCTTCCGCCGCTTCGCGGCTCCCTCCCTCTCCCGATGGGAGAGGAAAATTGAGCGATGTGCTGATTTCGATCGAGGGCCGCGTCGGCCGGATCAGGCTCAACCGGCCCAAGGCGATCCACGCGCTCAACACCGCGATGTGCCGGGCGATGCTCGATGCGCTGCTTGCCTGGGAGGCTGACGACGCCGTGGAGGCGGTGTTGATCGACCATGCCGAGGGCAGGGGCTTCTGCGCGGGCGGGGACATCCGCATGATCGCAGAGAGCGGCGCGGGCGACGGTGCCGGCGCGCGGGAGTTCTTCCGGGTTGAATATCAGCTCAACCACAAGCTCTTCACCTACGCCAAGCCGATCGTCGCGTTCATGGACGGCATCACCATGGGCGGCGGCGTAGGCATCTCGCAGCCCGCGCGCTTCCGAGTCGCGACCGAGAACACCAGGTTCGCCATGCCCGAAACCGGCATCGGCCTGTTCCCCGATGTCGGCGGCGGCTGGCATCTGTCGCGCCTCCCCGGAAGGATGGGCGAGTATCTCGCGCTGACCGGTCACCGGCTGGGCGGGGGCGAATGCCTCGCGCTGGGCCTTGCCACGCACTTCCTGCCGGCCGAACGGCTTGAGGACGCCAAGGCACGTATCCTCGCCGATCCGCAGGCGATCGAGGCGGTACTGGCCGAGCTTTCCGTCCCCGCGCCCGAAGCAGCGATCCTCGCGCACCAGCCCGAGATCGACCGGCTCTTCGCGGCCGACACGCTCGAAGGCATTTTCGCTGCGCTCGCAGAAGATGGCGGCGCATGGGCCTCCGCCCAGCTCGCGACGCTGCGCACCAAATCGCCCGAATCGATGAAGGTCTCGCTCCGCCTAGTCCGCGAGGGCCGCAGCATGGCGCGCTTCGAGGACGAGATGCGCCAGGAATTCGCCGTCGGCAGCCGCGTCGCGATGCGCCCCGATTTCGCCGAGGGTGTCCGCGCGCTGATCATCGACAAGGACAATGCGCCGCGCTGGAACCCGCCCAGCGTGGAAGCGGTCAGCGACGCCGCCATCGACGCGATCTTCGCGCCTTTGCCCGAAGCCGAAGCATGGCGGCCGATTTGAATCGATCGTCATCCCGGGCTTGACCCGGGGACCCGCTTCTTCTGAGGGTTTCAGAGAAGCGGGACCCCGGCTCCGAGGCCGGGGTGACCAAGGGAGAAGAATGTTGACCTACGAAACCATCCTTGTCGAACAGCGCGGCGCCGTCACGCTGGTCACGCTTAACCGCCCGCAGGCGCTCAACGCCCTCAACAGCCAGATCCTGTCCGAGCTGCAGGACGCGATGCGCGCCTTCGACAAGGACGCGACCCAGGGTTGCGCCGTCATCACCGGCAGCGAAAAGGCCTTTGCCGCGGGTGCCGACATCAAGGAGATGCAGGCGCAGGGCTTTGCCGACATGTACGGCCATGATTTCTTCGCAGGCTGGGAAGATTTTACCCGCACCCGCAAGCCGATCATCGCCGCGGTTTCGGGCTATGCGCTGGGCGGCGGTTGCGAGCTGGCGATGATGTGCGACTTCATCCTGGCAGCAGACACCGCCAAGTTCGGCCAGCCCGAGATCAAGCTCGCGGTCTCGCCCGGCATGGGCGGCTCGCAGCGGCTCACCCGTGCGGTGGGCAAGGCCAAGGCGATGGAGATGTGCCTTACCGGGCGGATGATGGACGCCGAGGAGGCTGAGCGCGCCGGGCTGGTCAGCCGCATCCTGCCCGCCGCCGATCTCGTCGCGGACGCGGTCAAGACCGCCGAGCTGATCGCATCCATGGCGCCGCTCGCGGTCCTGGCGAACAAGGAAATGGTCAACGCCGCCTTCGAGACGACGCTGGCGCAGGGTGTCCAGTTCGAGCGCCGCCTGTTCCACGCGCTGTTCGGCACCGCGGATCAGAAGGAAGGCATGAGCGCTTTCGTCGAGAAGCGTCCGGGGAATTGGACGGGGAAATAACAGCAAGTCCCTCTCCCGTCGGGAGAGGGTTGCGCAGACTTGGGTCGGCTTCTTCAGCCGGCCCTAGTCGAAGCTGGGTGAGGGGATCACCGCATCGATAGCGCATCCCCTCATCCAACTGCGACTAGGCAGCAAGCTGCCAAGTCTCCGTATCCTTCTCCCTCCGGAGAAGGTTTGATCGGGAGAGTGAAATGGCACGCGTAGCTTTTATCGGCCTGGGCAATATGGGCGGGGGCATGGCCGCAAACCTCGCGAAGAACGGCCATGACGTCCGTGCCTTCGATCTGAGCCAGGATGCGCTGGACCGGGCCAAGGCGGCGGGCTGCCTGCCCGCGGCAAGCGCGGCGGAAGCGGTGGCCGGCGCGGAGGCGATCGTCACGATGCTGCCCGCCGGCAAGCATGTCGAGGCGGTCTATACCGATACGCTGCTCGACGGTGCCGAAGCGGGCGCGATCCTGATTGATTGCTCGACGATCGATGTGGACACTGCGCGCCGCGTGGCTGCGGCCGCCACCGCGCGGGGGCTGATGGCCGTCGATGCACCGGTTTCGGGCGGGATCGCCGCCGCGAACGCGGGCACGCTCACCTTCATGGTCGGCGGCACCCAGCAGGCGTTCGAACGGGCCGAGCCGTTCCTGTCGGATATGGGCAAGGCGGTGATCCATGCTGGCGGTGCGGGCGCGGGCCAGGCGGCCAAGATCTGCAACAACATGCTGCTCGGCGCGACGATGATCGCGACGTGCGAGGCGTTCGCGCTGGCCGAAAAGCTCGGCCTCGATCTTCAGAATTTCTATGACATCGCCTCGGTAAGCTCCGGGCAAAGCTGGTCGATGACCAGCTATTGTCCGGTGCCGGGTGTCGGCCCCGAATCCCCCGCCGATCGCGACTATCAAGGCGGCTTCGCAGCGCCGCTGATGCTCAAGGATCTGCGGCTGGCGATGGAAGCGGCGGGGAGCACCGGCGCGGATACGCCGATGGGGAAGCGCGCGGCAGAGCTGTACGAAGCCTTTGTGGCGGGCGCGGGCGCTGACAAGGATTTCTCGGGGATCATCGAGACGCTTCGCTAAGGCCGGATCCCAACCCTGGTCATCCCGGCCTCGCGCCGGGATCTCGCTTCTCCTTTGGGTAAGAGGCAGCGGGACCCCGGCGCGAGGCCGGGGTGACGGGGGGATAAAGGGCCGAAGTGAGTTTTTAACGGCCTTCGCGCATATTCCCGTCCATGCGCCTCGCCATCCTCCTCCTCGCCCTCGCGTCTCCGGCCGCTGCGCAGCAGAGCCGCGCGCCCTTCACCGTCGCCGAGACCGGACAGGGCTTTGCCACCCTCGACGAGGCGGTGGCGGCGATCCGCGACGATACCGCTACGATCCTCATCGCGCCCGGCACCTATCGCCAGTGCACCGTGCAGCAGGCCGGCAAGATCATCTTCAAGGCGATCCAGCCCGGCACGGTGATTTTCGAGATCGAAGCCTGCGAGGAGAAGGCAGCCTTTGTGCTGCGCGGACGCGGTTCCACCGTCGATGGGATCATCTTCCGCGGCTATGCGGTGAACGACGGCAACGGTGCGGGCATCCGGATCGAGATGGGTGACCTGCTCGTCACCAATTCCATGTTCCTCGACAGCCAGGAAGGCATATTGGGCGGCGGACATGATACGGTGCGTACCATCACGATCGATCGCACCACCTTCTCCGGGCTTGGCCAGTGCGAGACGGAGAATTGCAGCCATTCGATCTATCTGGGGATGCAGGGCAAGGTCATCGTGCGCAATTCGCGCTTCGAGCGCGGCACCGGCGGCCATTACGTCAAGATCCGCGCGCCGCAGGTGGAGATCGTCGACAACAGCTTCGACGACAGCCACGGCAAGGGTACCAATTACATGATCGACCTGTCCGAAGGCGGCGCGGGGGTCATCGCGCGCAACACCTTTGTCCAGGGCCCGAGCAAGGAGAATCACTCCGCGCTGATCGTGGTCGGCGCAGAAGCGCGCACCTATGGCTCCAACGGCCTTACCGTGACCGATAATGTCGCGACCATGGCTCCCGGCGCGCCCGCCAATCCGGCATTCGTCGCGGATGTCAGCCGCTCGAACATTGTCCTCTCCGGCAACCGGATCACGGGCATGCGCGAGTTCGAGCGCCGCTGATAGCTTCGGTCTCCGCGCGGGAGGTTATTTGCAGGTGTCGCCCGGCCCCGGATCCAGATCGAGGCACTTGCCGTCGATCTCCACCGGCACCTTGAGTCCCAATACCCCCGCCAGCGTCGGCGCGATATCCACCGTTTCGACGCCCAGCGGCTGCTCGAATCCGGTCATGCCCTTGCGCCAGAACAGGATCGGCACGCGACGGTCATAGCCCCATACGCTGCCATGCGTCGCGACATAGCCCTTGGTGGGATCGACGATCGGCGTGATGCGCGGCTGGAGCACCACCAGCAGATCGCCCGAGCGCGCCGGATCATAGGACTGGTTCAGTTCCTCTAGGATCGTCCAGCTCTCGGGCGGGCCCTTGGGCTTGGGCGTCGCGGCGACCTGTGCGCGGGTGAACACCGCCTTCACCTGCGGATGCGCGGTATAGCGTGCGGTGGCTTCGGCGAGCACGGCCTTGCGCTGCGCGGGCGTCAGCTTGGGATCGACATAGACGTCGCCAAAGGATCCGCCATGGAGCACTGGCGCTTTCAGCCCCAGCTTGGCTGCGATTTCCTTGCCCATATTGCCGGCGATCAGCGCTCGATCGACGCGCCCGCCGCCCACCGATCCCGCCTCACCGCTGCGTTCGGGCAGGTCGAGCCCGCCATGATCGGCGGTGAGCGCCACGACATAGTCGACGCCGCTCTTGTCGAGCACAGCGAAAAGCTGGCCGAGCGTGTGATCCAGCGCGAACATCTGGAGGCACATCTCGCTGCCGCGCGTGCCCACCGAATGGCCGATATAGTCGGTTGCGGAGGCGCCGAGGATCAGCAGGTCGGTATCCGCTCCCTGGCCCAGCTTCATGTCGGCGAACAGCCCGGCACCCAGCGCGAGGATCGATTCATCGAATTCGGGGGAGGCGCGGAAGGCGCGGTAATCGCCCGCTTCGCGTGCGAAGCGGCCTTCGCCCACGGTCTGGCCCCCGCCGATCGCGATCGGGCGGCTGCGCGGCTCGCAAAAAGCGGGCAGATCCATGGCCGGCTGTGCGGTGGCGACGCGCTCCGCAATGCCCGCATTCATCCGCGTTACCATCGCGGGTTCGGCGCGGCCCGCATAGGACACGAAGCCCTTGCCGCCCCACCACCAGAGCTCATCGACCTTGTGCCCGCCCATCATCACTGCCGCGCGATCCTTGCCCGCTACGGAAACGACGCGGCTGCCCGGATTGGCGAGCTTCATCCACTCGCCGAGCGTCGGCACCTTCAGGTTCTTGTCCGAGACGGTGTAGTTGTTCGAGCTGCTGCCGGGTACGCTGGTGTCCTCGGAGCAATAGACTGTCTTGTCCTCACGCGGTGCGGTGAAATCGGTCCAGTCGTTCGCGATGATGCCGGTGCGGGCGGGGCGCGCGCCGGTCAGGATCGTCGAATGCCCGGGGCAGGTCTCGGTCGCGCCATGGCTTTGATAACCTGCGGGAAAGACCGCGCCCGACAGGAGCCTGGCGAAGCCCTCGCGGAACTGGCCGCGATATTCGGCGAGCAGATCGGCGGAGAACTGATCTACCGAGATCACTACCACCAGTTTCGGCGCTGGCGCCTGCTGCGCGGTGGCATGGGACGCGGCGAGCAGTACCAGCGCAGCCGCGATCGGGCGAATCAGTTTCATCGAAAGCTCCTGATGGTCAAAAAGCGTCCGTCAGCTATTGTCGAAGCACGGTTGCTGGGCAAGGACGCTGCATGGACTGGCTTCGTTTCATGTTTGTGTCCTTCATGCTGGCGGTGCTGGCACCGGCGGCGACGGCGCAGCCGGTGGGGAAGGGCCCGCATGTCCAGATCGAGCTGATCGCCGAGACGGACCATCCCGCGGCAGGGAGTGAAGTCACGCTCGCCTTTGCGTCCCGGCCCGATCCGGGCTGGCACGCATATTGGGAAAATCCGGGCGATGCCGGGTTTCCGGCGCGTGCCAAATGGAGCGTCCCCACAGGCGTGACGGCCGGCCCGATCCGCTACCCGGTGCCCGAGCGGCTGATCATCGCGAAGCTCATGAACTATGTTTACGAAGCGCCGTTTGCGCAGCTCGTGACCCTAAAGCTCCCGGGCGATGCGAAGGGAGAGATCCCGATAAGCGTCGAGCTGGACTATCTCGTCTGCACCGATTCGATCTGCGTGCCCGAACGGCAACAACTCTCGACCTCGCTGACCGTTGGGGACGGTGCCATCGCGACCGAGCGGCGCGCCCGCTTCGATGGGTGGCGCAAGGCTTTGCCCAAGCCGCTGGGTTCGCCCGCAACCTATCAGATCGAGGGCGGCAGGGTGCGGCTGGCGATCCCCTATCCGGCGAGCGCGCCCGGCGGAGACGCGTACTTCTATCCGCTGGCGCAGAACATGCTGGATCACGCAGCGCCCCAGACGGTGACCCGTAGCGGCGACCGGCTGGTGGTCGAAACTGCGGCCAAGGGTGAGCCCACCGCATTTGACGGTGTGCTCGCGATCGGCGGACAGGGGTTCATCGTCACGGCGAGCCCCGGCACGGTTCCGCCCGTCGATACCGGCTTCCCCTGGACAGCCGCGCTGGCTGCGTTCTTCGGCGCGATACTGGGCGGGCTGCTGCTCAACGTGATGCCGTGCGTCTTCCCGATCCTCAGCCTCAAGGCGCTGAGCCTTGCCAAGGCCAATGACGGCGATGGGCGTCCGCGCAGCGAAGCTCTGGCCTATACTGCGGGCGTGGTGCTCGTCTGCCTCGCGCTCGGCGGCACATTGCTGGCGCTTCGGGCCGGCGGCGCGACGCTTGGCTGGGCCTTCCAGCTTCAGGACCCGCGCGTCATCCTGATCCTGTTGCTGCTGGTCACCGGGATCGCGCTCAATCTTGCCGGATTGTTCGAGCTTTCGGTGCCGGGCTTCGTCAACCGTGCAGCTTCCAGGGGCACCGGTGGTGCCTTCGCCACCGGCGCGCTCGCGGCGTTCGTCGCGACGCCCTGCACGGGCCCGTTCATGGGGGCGGCATTGGGCGCGGCGCTGATCCTGCCATGGCCAGCGGCACTTGCGGTGTTTGGCGGGCTTGGGCTGGGCATCGCGCTGCCGTTCCTCGCTCTGGGGTTCATTCCCGCGCTTCGCCGCCGCCTGCCCAAGCCGGGTGCGTGGATGGAGCGGCTGCGCCATGTGCTGTCGGTGCCGATGTTCCTGACCTCGCTCGCATTGGCGTGGGTCCTGTGGCGGCAATCGGGATCGGCAGGGCTGGCGATCGGTCTTGGCGCAACCTTGCTTGCCACCGCGGGGCTCTGGCTCGTTGGACGCACCCAGCGACAGGGCGCGCGCGCCTGGCCCTTGGGCGCACCGTTGCTCCTCGCCGCGATCACCGCCACCGCCTTTATCCGTCCGGCGGCGCAGGCCCAGTCGCTGGCATATGGCGAGCCATTCAGCGAGGCTCGGCTGGCGCAGCTCCAGGCCGAAGGGCGTCCGGTCTTCGCCTATTTCACCGCCGATTGGTGCCTGACCTGCAAGGTCAACGAGAAAGCGGTGATCGAGACGTCGGCCGTCGAGAATGCGCTCAAGCAGGGGAACGTGGCGGTGCTGGTCGGGGACTGGACCGATGGCAGCCCCGAACTGGGCCGCTTCATCGAGCGCCACAACCGCGCCGGGGTGCCGCTCTATCTGTGGTACGCCCCGGGGCGCAGCGAGCCCGAAGTGCTGCCCCAGCTCCTGACCACCGGCATGTTTACGGAGCGCGCCGCGAGATAGGCCCCCTTGTGCGCCGCAGCAAACCGTTGCAGCATGGAACCAGTCGGCAGTTCGACACTTGGGGGCGCATGGCTGCAAACGGGGCGTTTGACGAAATCTGGGGACATGGCGGGCCGGATCATCCGCGCGCCGAATTCGCTGCGCTATCGCAGTGGGTTGCAGACACGCCCGCATCCGAATTGCAGCGCCGCCAGCAAGCCGCCGAAACCGCATTTCGTCAGCTCGGCATCACCTTCGCGGTCTATGGAGACAGCGACGCGGCGGAGCGGATCATCCCGTTCGACATCGTTCCCCGCATCTTCCTGCAAAGCGAATGGCAGCGGCTCTCCGAAGGGCTGGTCCAGCGCGTGGAGGCGATCAACGCGTTTCTCGAGGACGTGTACGGCGAAGGGCGCATCATCAAGGAAGGCGTCATCCCGCCCGAGCTGGTGCTCCTCAACGAGCAGTTCCGTGCCGAGGTAAACCGCGTCCGCCCGCCGCACGGCGTCTGGGCGCATATCTGCGGCATCGATCTGGTGCGCACCGGCCCGGACGAATTCTTCGTGCTGGAGGATAATGCCCGCACACCCTCCGGCGTTTCGTACATGCTCGAAAATCGCGAGGCGATGCTGCGGCTGTGCCCCGAGCTGTTCCGCGATTTCCGCGTGGCTGCGGTGGACAGCTATCCGGACATGCTGCTGGAGACGATGCGCTCGGTCTCGCCCGGCAGCAAATCCGATCCGGTCTGCGTCGTGCTCACGCCCGGCCACTTCAACTCGGCCTATTACGAGCATAGCTTCCTCGCCGATGCGATGGGGGTCGAGCTGGTCGAGCCTGCGGATCTGGTCGTGGACGACGATATTGTCTGGATGCGCACGATCGGCGGACGCGTCCGCGTCGATGTGATCTATCGCCGCATCGACGACGATTATCTCGATCCGCTCGCCTTCCGGCCCGAAAGCCTGCTCGGCGTGCCCGGCCTGATCGCCGCCTATCGCGCGGGCAATGTCGCGATCCTCAATGCCCCGGGCAACGGCATTGCCGACGACAAGGCGATCTACAGCTATATGCCCGAGATCGTCCGTTTCTATTCGGGTGGCGAGGCGAAGCTGCCCAATGTCGAGACCTTCCGCTGCCGCGAGCCCCAGGCGCTGAAATATGTGCTCGATCACCTGCCCGAGCTGGTGGTCAAGCTGGTCGATGGTTCGGGTGGCTATGGCATGCTCGTCGGGCCGACTGCGAGTCGCACCCAGATCGAGGAGTTCCGCGCCGCATTGATCGCCGAACCGCAGCGCTACATCGCGCAACCCACGCTGGCGCTCTCCACCGTGCCCACTTTGGTCGAAGCCGGGCTCGCGCCGCGCCACGTCGATTTCCGCCCCTTCGTGCTTACCGGCGGCAACGGCGTGAAGGTCGTCCCCGGCGGACTTACCCGCGTGGCGCTTCGCGAAGGATCGCTGGTGGTCAACTCCAGTCAGGGCGGCGGCACCAAGGACAGCTTCGTGCTGATGGATGACGGCGCGCCTTCGGGCCAGTCGCAGACGCAGGTGCAGTCGTGAACTGTCTCTTCTCGATCCTCCCCGGTACGGGGAGGTGGCAGCGCGAAGCGCTGACGGAGGGGGCTCCCCACCCGCGATTCGTTTGCGGCACGCCCCCTCCACCAGCTTCGCTGGTCCCCCTCCCCGTGCCGGGGAGGATCTAACATGCTGATGCTCTCCCGCACCGCATCGGCGCTCTACTGGCTCGGCCGCTATATCGAGCGCGCCGATTTCATCGCGCGGCTGGTAGAGGCAACGGTGCGCCTCGATGCGCTTTCCGCGCGCCCCGCCGGAGAGGCCGCATGGAAGAGCGCGCTGGCGGTGAGCTACACCGACGATGCCTTCGCGCTCACCGGCAATCCGCTGACCCAGGCGCATGTGGCGCGCTTCCTGACGCTCGATCCCAGCCATCCTGGCTCGATCGTCCGCTGCCTCGATATGGCGCGCAACAACGCCCGCGCCGTGCGCACCGCGCTGACCCGCGATGCCTGGACCGCGATCAACCGCGCCTGGCTGCTCTTCCAGAATCGCGCCTCGACCGGGGGCGCCACCGCGACGCTCAACCTGGTCGAGCAGGTGAAGGGTGAGACGCGCGGCTTCGAAGGCGCGATCCACCGGATGATGCGCAACGAGCCGACGCTGCTGATCCAGCTCGGCTCCGCGATCGAGCGGGCAGACAACACCGCGCGCCTCGTCGATGTTAAATATCATCTGCTGCTGCCCAAGGGCGAGCCGGTGGGTGGCGTGGTGGACCGCGATCAATGGACCACGATCCTCCAGACCGTCTCGGCGGTGAACGCCTATCGCTGGGTGTATAATGATGGCTTGCAGCCCCGGAACGTGATCGATCTCCTGCTCAACCGCGCCGAATTGCCACGCAGCCTTGCCGCCTGTGTCGAGGAGACGGTGGGCCTGCTCAGCGCGCTTGCCAAGCGCACCGGGCTGCAGGGCGAGGCGGACCGGATGGCGCGCGCGCGAATGTCGCGGCTGCAAAAGACCAGCACCTCGCAGATCATCGTCAGCGGGCTGCACGAATATCTCGGCGCCTTTATCGCGGAGAATGCGATGCTCGACGGCGCCATTGCCCGCCAGTTCCGGTTCACCTGATGCGCATCGCGATCGAACATCACACGCATTACCGCTTCAGCGAGCCGCAGGCGCGCCTGGTGCAGATGCTGCGGCTGACGCCTTGCGATACGCAGGATCAGACCGTGGTGAGCTGGCACATCGGCGTGGATTGCGATGCCCGCCTGCGCGATGCGACCGATGGCTTCGGCAATGCGGTGACGATGCTGTATGCTGAGGGGCCGCTTGCGGGGATCGACATCACCGTCACCGGCGAGGTGCTTACCAACGAAGCGACCGGCATGGTTCGCGAAGCAATCGATCCCCTGCCGGCCTTATTCTATTGCCGCACAACCGCACGGACGCACGCGAGCGCCGAATTGACCGGGTTCGCGGCAGAACATGCATCAGGCGACCCGCTGGAGCGGATGCACCGGCTCAACGCCGCGCTCCACGCGCGCTTCCCCAGCGCCCCCGATGCGCCGGATACCGGGGCGACGGCCGCAGAAGCGTTTGCGGCGAGGAAGACCACGTCGCGCGATCTGGCGCAGATCTTCATCGCCTGTGCGCGCAGCCTGCATGTCCCGGCACGCTACGTCTCGGGCTATCGCAGCGATGGCGAGGCAACGCACAGCGCCCCCCATGCTTGGGCAGAGGCGCATATCGAGGGCTTTGGCTGGATCGGCTTCGATCCGGTCACCGGGCTTTCGCCGGACGCTAGCTATGTGCGGGTCGCCGTAGGGCTGGATGCGCTGGGCGCTGCGCCGATCGCCGGAATGCGGCTGGGGCAGGGCCGCGAAGAGCTGGACGTGGACCTCCACGTCGATCGGCTCGGCGGCGAGGAATAGCCGTCATCCCCGCGAAAGCGGGGATCCAGAACCAACAGGGCGTCGTCAGACAAGCCCGGGGCCCCGCTTTCGGGATGACGATGAAGGATGCCCGGAACCAGCTCCAGAGCCAGTTCAGCTCCGCCCAAACCGGCGCTAGGCCGTCTCGGTAACCCGCGCCCGCATCGGCATCGAAAACGCTTCTTCGTCGGCGAGCAGCGACCAGCCGGCCGGGCCGAGGACTTCGATCGGCCGGTAGCGCGTCTTGTACGACATCCGTTCGCTGCCCTTCACCCAATAGCCGAGATAGACATAGGGCAGGCCCGCCGCGCAGCTGCGCATGATGTGCTCCATGATGATGAAGTTGCCCAGGCCGGGCCGGGCCTCCTCATCGGCATCGAAGAAGCTGTAGATCATCGATAGCCCGTCGGCCTGCTGGTCGGTGATGCATGCGCCCACCAGCCTGCCGCGCTCGCCATTCACCGAAGGCTCGCGATATTCGATTACATAGGAGCTGACCGGCGATTGCTCGACCATGTCGGCATAATCATTCTCGTCCATGGCCGCCATGCCGCCGCCCGGATGGCGCTTGGCCAGATAGCGCTGGAGCAAGGCGAACTGCTCCTGCGTCGCCCAGGGCTTGCATGCCGTGATCTCGAGATCGCTATGCCTGCGGATCAGCTTGCGCTGGGTGGCGTTCGGTACGAACTCCCCGGCGACGACGCGCACCGAGACGCAGGCGGTGCAGCCTGCGCAGCTCGGCCGATACGCCACCGATTGGCTACGGCGAAAGCCGATGCGGCCCAGCGCATCGTTCAGCTCGCCCGCATGCTGGCCCGAAAGCTCCGTGAAGATCTTCCGCTCCTGCTTGCCCGGCAGATAGGGGCAGGGCGAGGGGCTGGTCACGAAAAAACGCGGAAAACGGGAGAGTGCGGTCACCGTTCATTAGCCCCTTTGCCATCGGCCCCCTGCCGACTGTTGAGGCGACTATGAAGCGGCTCGCGAGTGATGAAAAGCGGCTTTACCATGAAAGAAGGTTAACGGTTAATCACTCGTGCCGATCGTGGGAAACACGGGTTCGCGCCGTTTCGCGCTGGCACGCGAACGGTCGTCATTAACCATTTGCCGCGAGAAACGCGGCTTGTTGCGCTATCGTATCGCTGTTCGAATCCGGTGTGAATCGGCCCCGGACTCGGCTCGTCCCGGTTCCGATTCATTTGGTCGCGGATGTGATTCCGGCGGGCTGTGGCTCGCCGGTCACAGCGGTCAGGCCAGTTCGACCTGGCTCACTTCATATTGTGCGCGGCGCAGCGCGACGATCAGCCGGTCGAGATGATTGCGATCGCGCGTCTCGCACTCGATGTCGGTGATCAGTCCCTTGGCCGGCAGCGTGGTGAAGACGCGCTGGTGATACACTTCGATGATGTTCACGCCCTGCTCGTGGAATATCCGCGCGACATGGAACAGCGCGCCGGGGCGATCCTGCAGCCGGATGCGCAGGCGGGCGAGGCGGCCCGAACGGGCAAGGTCGCGCAACAGGACGTTGGCCAGCAGCCGCGTGTCGATATTGCCGCCGCACAGGATGGTGCCGACCTTCTTGCCCTTGAAGCGTTCCGGCTCGGCCAGCAGCGCGGAAAGCCCTGCGGCACCTGCGCCTTCCACAACGGTCTTCTCGATCTGGAGCAGCAGGCTGACGGCCTCTTCCAGCCGCCGCTCTCCGACCAGGACGATATCATCGACCAGCGCCTGTACGATCGTGCTGGTGATGCCGCCCGGCTCCTTCACCGCGATGCCTTCGGCCAGCGTGTCGCCGGCGCAGGGCATGTCGGTGTGGTTGATGCGGTTGTACATCGAAGGATAGAGTTCGGCTTCGACGCCGATCACCTGCAGGTTGCGGCCTTCGGACTTGGCGACCACCGCGCTGCCCGAGATCAGCCCGCCGCCGCCGATCGGGACCACCAGCATTTCCAGATCGGGCACGTCCTCCAGCATCTCCAGCGCGGCGGTGCCCTGGCCCGCGATGATCCGCGCATCGTCGAACGGGTGGACAAAGGTGTAGCCGTGCTCGGCCTCCAGCTTGCGGCTATGGGCATAAGCGGCGTCGAAGGTTTCGCCCTCCAGGATCACGGTCGCGCCATGCCCCTCGGTCTGGGTGACCTTCACCGTCGGCGTATTCTTGGGCATCACGATCGTGCTGGGGATGCCCAGCCGGTTCGCGTGATAGGCGAGCCCCTGCGCATGATTGCCGGCCGAGGCCGCGATCACCCCCTTCTGCCGCGCTTGCTCGTCCAGCAGGAGCAGCGTGTTGAGCGCGCCGCGCTCCTTATAGGCGGCGGTAAACTGGAGATTCTCGAACTTCAGATAGACGGTCGCACCGGTCAGGTCTGACAGCGTCTTGCTCACCAGCGTGGGCGTTCGCACGATCGAGCTGGTAATGCGGGCCTGTGCGGCACGAACATCGTTGATCGATACGGGGAGCTGCGCGTCGGCGCGGATCGTCTTGGTAGCCATAGGGGGAGCGGCCTAGACCATCTGGCGCGGCGGGGAAACAGCCCCTATCGCTTGATCCATGACCAAGCTGATCCTCCGCCTGATCGCGGCCGCCGCGCTCCTCCTCGCACCGGCGGCGCATGCCGATGGGCTGATCGACAATGTCAACGGCCTGACGCTGGACGAGAAGGGGCAGGTCGTTCGTTTCAACGGCATCCTGTTCAACCGCGAAGGGCAGGTCGTCTGGCTGTACAAGGGCAAGGAAAAGCGCCCGAAAAAGCTGGAATGGAAGATCGATCTGGGCGGCAAGACCGTAGTGCCGGGGATGATCGACGGCCATGGGCACGTCATGGGGCTGGGCGATCAGTTGCTCCGCCTGGACCTGTCGGCGACCAACTCGCTGGAGGAGGCGCTCGCCAGGATCCGGGCCTATGCCGCCGCGAATCCGGCCAAGTGGATACTGGGCAGCGGCTGGAACCAGGAGAAATGGGGGCTGGGCCGCTTCCCCACCGCCGCGGAGCTCGATTCGGTGGTGAGCGATCGTCCGGTCTGGCTCGACCGGGTCGATGGCCATGCCGGCTGGGCGAACAGCCGCGCGCTGGCGCTGGCCGGGGTCACCGCCGCGAGCAAGGATCCCAATGGCGGCCGGATCGAGCGCGACGCCAGCGGCGCGCCGTCCGGCGTGCTCGTCGATGGCGCGATGGAGTTGCTGACCAAAGCGATCCCGCAGCCCACGCCGCGTGAGCGCAACGCGGCCTTTCTTGCCGCGCAGGAAAAGCTCTTCTCGCTGGGCATCACCGCCGCCGCGGACATGGGGACCAGCGTGCAGGACTGGCTCACCTATCGCCGCATGGGCGATCTCGGCCTGCTCAAGCTGCGCATCATGAGCTATGCCGGCGGCGTCGATACCGCGCTCGCGGTGGGCGGGCAGGGGCCGACGCCCTGGCTTTACGGCGATCGGCTGCGCATGGGCGGGATCAAGCTCTACGCCGATGGCGCGCTGGGCAGCCGGGGCGCCTGGCTCAAGGCCGATTATGCCGATGCGCCGGGGCAGAAGGGGCTGGGCTTCCTGAGCAACGACCAGCTGCTCAACCTGATGATCCGCGGCGCGATGGACGGCTTCCAGATCGCCGTGCACGCCATCGGCGATCGCGCCAATCAGCAGGCGCTGGACGCGATAGAAGTGCTCTCTGACACCTATAAGGGCGATCGCCGCTGGCGGATTGAACATGCCCAGATCGTCGACCCCAAAGACCTCCCCCGCTTCGGCAAGTTCGGCACGATCGCGTCGATGCAGCCGGTGCACCAGACCAGCGACCGGACGATGGCCGAGGCGCGGCTGGGGCCGAACCGGTTGGCGGGCGCCTATGCCTGGCGCTCGATGCTGCAGAATGGCGCGAAGCTCTCCTTCGGATCGGATTTCCCGGTCGAGAGCCCGGATCCCTGGGCCGGCTGGGCGGCCAGCTTCACCCGGACCGACGCGGACGGCCAGCCGGCGGGCGGATGGCGGCCCGGAGAAGCTGTGACGCGCGAGCAGGGCTGGGCGGGCTTCACGACCGGCGCGGCCTATGCGGGGTTCGCCGAAGACAAGATCGGACGCCTGGCGCGGGGCATGCGCGCCGACTTCCTGGTGCTCGACCGCGATCCGCTGCTCGCCTCCCCCAGCGAACTGCGCGCCACCCGGGTTCTGGAGACCTGGATAGGCGGCGAACGGGTCTGGCAGAGGAAGTAAGACCCAGATGCGACCCGCGCCCGCGCGCCTCGCCGCCGCATTCCTGATCCTGTTCGCCCTCTATCAATCGGCCGAGGGCATCGGCGGCAAGCTGCTGGGCAGCTTTCCGGTGCAGGCGGGGCTGATGGTCGCGGCGGTGCTGGCAGCCTGGCCGGTGGGACGATGGCTCGGCTATCGCGGCTATGACGCCTATGGGCTGGACCTGAAACCGCGCTCCTTCGCATTGCTCGGGGCGATGCTGCTTCTGGCGATGGGCGCCAAATGCGCGGGGCTGGTCTGGGGGATGCAGGCGGGGGTCTATACGCTGGCGCCGGCCGCGATCACGGGCATCGCCATGGCGATGGTCGCCACCTTCATTCCCTCGATCGCGGAAGACATTCTGACGCGAGGCTTCTTCCTGCGCGCGGCGAACCCGGGCTGGAGCGGCTGGGCCTTCGTGCTGGGCAGCGCCGCGATCTTCACGCTCAACCATATCTACCGCTTCGACTGGGGCGTGACCGAGCAGTTGCGGCTGTTCGCCATCGGCCTGGTCTATGCGCTGGCCGCGTGGAAATGGCGGACGCTATGGGCCGCCGTGGGCCTGCACTGGGGCTACAACCTCGCCAACGAACTGACCGGGCCGCTCGCGGACGCCGTCGACGCGACAGCGGTGCGCTGGGTGACGATCGGCCTGCATCTGGCGCTGCTGGCCATCGTGCTGCTGCTGCCCGCGAAGCGCGACGAGGCCGCCCATGCTTGACCGGCTGCGCAGCCTGCCGCTGCCGTTGCTCGCGGGTGCCAATTGGCGCGAACGCATCATCGGGGCCGCAGGGGCGCTGCTGGGGATCGGCCTGTCGGCGCTGATCAGCACGCGCGTGGCGGGCGATCCCGGCATGGGCCTGCTGCTGGCTGCGCCGATCGGCGCATCGGCGGTGCTGGTGTTCGTCGTACCGTCGAGCCCGATGGGCCAGCCCTGGCCAGTGATCGGCGGCAACGTGATTTCGGCGCTGGCGGGGATCGCCGCCGCGCATTGGCTGGGGCATGGCGCGCTGGCGGCGGGCGTTGCCGTCTCCAGCGCTATCATATTTATGTCTGCCGCCCGGTGCCTCCACCCATCGGGTGGGGGAAGCGCGTTGCTGGGCGTGGTGGGCGGACCGGCGGTGCTGGCGCACGGATATGCCTTTGCGCTGGTGCCGGTGGGTCTCAACGCGATGCTGCTGGTCGCGGTGGGCGTCGCGTTCCACCGCTTCACCGGCCAACGCTATCCGCACCGCGCCGTCCCCGTTCCCGCGCGGCCGCGCCTGATCGCCGAGGACATCGATGCCGCGCTCGACGATCTGGGCGAGACGTTCGACGTGTCACGCGAGGATCTGCAGGCGCTGTTCGAGCGGGCGGAGCGCCACGCGGAGGCGCGAAAGGTTACACAAAAGTGACACCAAGAACGGGTGTGCGAGCCAGGGCCGAGCCGCGGGTCTGGCGCCCGGTCTGGCAGAGCTGGAACCGTCATCCCGCGAAAGCGGGGGTCCAGAGCCAAGCGGGCTGTTGCCGGGCAACCCTGGGTCCTCGCTATCGCGGGGATGACGCCTGTTCAAGCTGGATGGACCAAGCTCGGGACGGCACCAAGCTGTGCTGCAATCGCAGCGCAATCGGACAAGTCAAAAAGCGGCGTTGAGGCAACGCCGCACCAGCCAAGCATCTGAAATCCTACATTGCAAGCATCGTATCGAGCGGGGGCGATTGCCCGGTCGGCGGGTGGGCGGGCCGACTTCCGCCACATGAAAAGGGCCGCGGTCCTTGCGAACCGCGGCCCTGGTCAGCCCCCGCTGCGTTTGGTGTCAGGCGACTTCGGAAATCGCCTGTTCGCCGCCTTCGGGCTCGCGCAGCACATAGCCGCGGCCCCAGACGGTCTCGATATAATTCTCGCCTTCGGTCGCCATGCTGAGCTTCTTGCGCAGCTTGCAGATGAAGACGTCGATGATCTTGAGTTCGGGCTCGTCCATGCCGCCATAAAGGTGGTTGAGGAACATTTCCTTGGTGAGCGTGGTGCCCTTGCGGAGCGAAAGCAGCTCCAGCATCGCATATTCCTTGCCGGTGAGATGCACGCGGGCACCATCGACTTCGACGGTCTTCGCATCGAGGTTCACGGCGAGCTTGCCGGTGCGGATGACCGACTGCGAATGCCCCTTCGAGCGGCGGACCACGGCATGGATGCGCGCGACCAGCTCTTCGCGGTGGAAAGGCTTGGTGACATAATCGTCGGCACCGAAGCCGAACGAGCGCACCTTGGAATCCATTTCGTTGATGCCCGAAAGGATCAGCACCGGCGTCTGGACGCGGGCGACGCGGACCTTCTTGAGCACATCATAGCCATGCATATCGGGCAGGTTCAGATCGAGCAGGATGATGTCGTAATCATAGAGCTTGGCGAGATCCAAGCCCTCTTCACCGAGATCCGTCGTGTAGACGTTGAAGCCCTCGGTCGAGAGCATCAGTTCGATCGCCTTCGCGGTCGACGGCTCATCCTCGATCAGCAGCACACGCATGCCAGTTCCCCTTGCCCACCAAACGCCTTCCTCCCTCGTGGCGGAAACGTCCTGAGCGATTTATTAACCTAACCCGGTCTGAAGGCAAAAGGTTAATTTCTTCCTAACCCGCAGAAATCCACGAGTCGCGGGATTCTACGTAGGTGGAGGACTCAGCTTGGTTACAGAGTCGAGTCAGATCGGGGCGTCGGCGCAAATTCGCTTGAGCCGATCGGACAGGAATTCGATCAGCGCTTCGACGCGGGCCGGACGCAGCGTTCCCGGCGGGGTGATCAGGTGGAGCGCGGAAGCGCCGATCGACCATTCGGGCAGCACCGCCTCCAGCGTGCCGGCGGCCAGATCTTTATCCACGATGAAGCCCGGCAGGATCGCTACGCCCAGCCCGGCACGCAGCGCGGGGAGCATCGCATCGCCGCTGTCGGTGCGGATCGGCCCCTCCACGCGCACCGCCGCTTCTTCGCCGCCCGCCTTGCGGAAGCGCCAGGTGTCGGGGTTTGCCGTATTGGCATAAGTGAAGCAGGCGTGCCGGGCGAGGTCGGCTGGGTGCGCGGGGTGGCCATGCTGCGCGAAATAAGCGGGTGCCCCGACCACATGCGCGGTGACGGCCCCCAGGCGGCGCGCGCGGAGCGAGCTATCGGGCAGTTCGGCGATGCGCAGCGCGATATCGATGCCTTCGCCGACAATATCGACGAACGCATCGGACAGGCGCAGATCGATCTTGATCCCCGGATGGGCGGCCATGAATTCGGCGAGCAAGGGTGCGACCGCCTGGATGCCGAAGGTGAGCGGCGCGGCAAGGCGGACCAGCCCCGCAGGCGCGCTGGCGGATTCGAACGCGGCTTCCTCCGCAGCTTCGCCCTCGCTCAGGATGCGCTGGGCATGCTCGGCGAGCGCACGGCCGCTGTCCGTCAGCGTCAGGCGGCGCGAGGTGCGGTGAAACAAGGTGGTGCCGAGCCGCAATTCGAGGCGGCTGATCGCCTTTGAGACGGTGGCTTTCGAGACGGCAAGCGCATCGGCGGCGGCGCTGAACGAGCGATGCTCGACGACTGCGGCGAAAACGGCCCAGGCTTCGAAGTCCGGTAGCTTCATGCGAAACAATCCGTTTCCAACGTTTCCATTTACGCGACGATACCGCGCCTTATCTCTGGGTTCAAGAAACGAAAGGTCATCATCATGATCGACACCAAGACCATCGAGCTGCGCCCGTTTGAGACCCTAGGCCATGCCAATCATGGCTGGCTCAACGCGCGGCATCACTTCAGCTTCGCGAACTATCACGATCCGGCCCGGATGGGCTGGGGCGCGATCCGCGTGTGGAACGATGACGAGATCGCCGCCAATTCCGGTTTCCCGCCGCACCCGCACCAGGACATGGAAATCATCACCTATGTCCGCTCGGGCGCGATCACCCATCAGGATTCGATGGGAAACAAGGGCCGCACCGGCGCAGGCGACGTGCAGGTGATGAGCGCCGGAAACGGCGTTCGCCACGCCGAATATAATCTCGAGCCCGAGACGACGACGCTCTTCCAGATCTGGATCCTCCCGCGCGAGCGGGGCGGCCAGCCGAGCTGGGGCGCCAAGCCCTTTCCGAAGGGCGATCGCTCGGGGCGCTTCGTGACGCTGGCGAGCGGCTTTGCCGAGGATAGCGACGCTTTGCCGATCCGCGCCGATGCCCGCGTGCTGGGCGCGACGCTGAAGGCAGGCGAGAGCGTGACCTATCAGGTGGGCGAGGGGCGGCATGCCTATCTCGTCCCCGCGATCGGCACGATCGAACTGGCCGGCGAGCGCATCGAGGCACGCGACGGCGCAGCCCTGAAGGGCGGCACCTACACGATCACTGCGATCCAAGACGCAGAGATCGTGATGGTCGACGCCGACTGAGCCCCCCGTCCGCCACGCCCTTCCCCCCCCGGCGTGGCGGACACCCCCGGATTCTTTGAAGGCCCGGATTTTTTGAAGGAACGCACAATGACCAAGGTTCTGGTTCTCTATTATTCGTCCTACGGCCATATGGAGCAGATGGCGGATGCCGTCGCCGAAGGCGCGCGCTCGGCGGGTGCCGAGGTGGATATCCGCCGCGTGCCCGAAACCGCGCCGCCGGAAGTGGTCGCCGCGGCCTATTTCAAGACCGATACCGCGCATCCGGTGATCGAAGGCCCCGAGGCGCTGAAGAATTATGACGCGATCATCGTGGGCGCGCCGACGCGCTTTGGCCGGATGGCGAGCCAGATGGCGAGCTTCTGGGATACGGCGGGCGGCATCTGGTATAGCGGCGCGCTGAACGGCAAGGTGGGCGGCGCGTTCACCTCCACCGCGACCCAGCATGGCGGACAGGAAACGACGCTGTTCTCGATCATCACCAATCTGCTGCACTTCGGCCTGACCATCGTCGGGCTGGACTATGGCTTCCAGGGCCAGAGCGGCGTGGACGAGGTGAAGGGCGGTTCGCCTTACGGCGCGACCACGATCGCCGATGGCGATGGCAGCCGCCAGCCCAGCCAGTCCGAGCTGGACGGCGCGCGCTATCAGGGCCGCCGCATCGCCGAGACCGCGATCAAATTGGCCGCATAATCCCCCCTCTATATGCGGCCCGCGAACGGCGGCCGGAACCTTCGGGGGCCGGCCGCCGTTTTGTCATTCGTTGCGCTTTCGCAACCAAGACGCCACAAGGCGGCAACAGGGATGAGAGGAACGGACCGATGATCGTGAGCATTGCAGCATTCGCCATTGCCCTTGCCGCGCCGGGCGTTTCCGCGCCGGCTTCTGGCGATGGCTATCCCGCGCTCCAGCGCCGCGTGGACGGCACCAACGTGACGCGCGTTTTCCATACCGGCGGCGGTTCGTTCGAGAATCTCGACAATGGCCGGTGGATCGAATTCGGCCATGACGGCACGCTGATCCACACGTTTGAGGAGGAGCGCCGCACGCCGGCGCGCGTCTGGCTGATCGATCGCCAGCGCGGCGGGGTTCGCGTGTTCATCGACCTGCAGAGCCGCGAGATCTGGGGCACGCCGGTATTCGGTTCGCAGCGGCTGCTGTATCGCATCACCGATCTGGACGCCGATCGCCGCGGACGCGGCTGGCGCGGACGGCGCGGCGGCGATGGCGGCGGCATGGGACGCGACGACGATCGGGGCGGTTGGGACCGCGGCGGCGCGCGCGAGATCGAGGTCGGGCCGATCTGGAACCAGCGTGACGCCGAGACCAAGTGCGCGAATAAGGCGCGCGAGCTTCGCGGCACCTGGAACGGCCAGTGGCGCACGACGGTGCAGGGCCGCATGTCGGTCTGCTCGATCGACACGGGCCGTGGCGGACCGGGCGGCGGCTGGGATCGCGGCTCCACGCGCAACGTGGAAGTCGGCCCGATCTGGAACCAGGCGGACGCCGAGAACAAGTGCCGCAACAAGGCGCGCGAGCTGCGCGGCGAATGGACGGGCCAGTGGAGCACCACGCAGCCGGGCCGCATGTCGGTGTGCGAGATCCGCTTCCGCTGAGGCGACTCTCGCGCACGCCGCCTGAAAGTGTATAGGGCGGCGATGTTCAAGGATCGCGTACTTTTCATCGACGGCGAAGCGCTGGTGATCGACAAGCCTGCCGGGCTTCCCGTCGATCGCCCGCGCGATCGCTCGCGCAGCCTGGAGGACATGCTCGGCGAGATGACCTTCGGCTTCCAGCGGCTGCCGCTGCCGGTGCACCGGCTGGACCGCGACACCAGCGGCTGCCTGTTGCTCGCGCGTAATCCCAAGGCGCACAAGCGCTTCGGCCAGGCGTTCGAGCAGGGGCTGGTGACCAAGCGCTATGTCGCGGTGCTGGATGGCGAGCCGGAGGCGGATAGCGGCGAGATCGATCTGCCGCTGATCAAGATCTCTTCGGAAGAGGAAGGCTGGCGGATGACCGGCGATCCGGCGGGCAAGCCGGCCTTTACCCGCTGGGAAGTGATCGAGCGGGTGAAGGGCAGGGCGATGGTGGCCTTCTTCCCCAAGACCGGCCGCACGCATCAGCTTCGCGTTCACGCCGCAGAGGGGCTCGGCCTGCCGATCCTGGGCGATCCGGTCTATGGCAAGGGCGGCCCGGCGGTGATGCTCCACGCCGCCGAGCTGATCGTGCCGCGCGACGGCAAGCCCGAGGTGAAGGCCGAGGCGCCGTTGCCGCTGCGCTTCCACAATATCGGCTTTGGCCGTGGCTGAACTGCCCGAAGAGGCGATCGTCGAGGAAAAGTTCCTCGCAGCCTCGGGGCCGGGTGGGCAGAACGTCAACAAGGTGGCGACCGCGGTGCAGCTGCGGGTCAACGTCTTCGCGCTGGGGCTGCCGGTTTATGCCTATCAGCGATTGAAGGTGCTTGCCGGGACGAAGATGACCGGCGCGGGCGAGCTGGTGATTACCGCGCGCAAGTTTCGCACGCAGGAAGCGAACCGCAGCGATGCCCGCGAGCGGGTGGTGGAGCTGATCGAGAAATCGCTGGAGCGCCAGGCGCGGCGGGTGAAGACCAAGCCGAGCAAGGCCGCCAAGGCGCGCCGGGTGGACGAGAAAAAGGGGCGCAGCGCGGTCAAGGCCGGGCGGGGCAAGGTCAGCTTCGACTGAGGGGAGGGGGGCTCAGGCGGTCCATTGCTCTACATCGGGGTCTGCGCCGATCAACGCCAGCCCGTGCGCGATCGAGGTGAGTTCGCCGCCGGTCGCGATCCGCTCGCTGCCGAAGCGGCGCTCGAACATCGCGCGGATCGCGGGGATGAGCGAGGAGCCGCCGGTGAGGAAGATACGGTCGATCGCACCGGCTTCGACGCCTGCTTTGGTCATCGCCAGATCGACCGTCGCTTTGATCCGCTTGAGATCCTCCGCGATCCAGGTTTCGAAATCGGCGCGCGTCACGTCTGCCGTGATCTCCAGCCCCGCGCCGCTGAACGCGAATGCGGCATGCTCGCTGCCCGACAATGCGCGCTTCAGGCGGCCGACGGCGTCGTAAAGCGGGAAGCCCAGTTCGTTTTCGATCAAGGCGATCATCCGCCCGATCGCTTCGGGCTCGATCGCGCTCTTCTGGAGACGGCGCAGCTCCTCCATCGTCCTGCGATTGCGCATCAGGGCAAGGCGGGACCAATCGGCGAAATCGGCGAAATGGCTGCGGGGGATTTCGAGGATCTTGTCGAACGAGCGGTAATTGCCGCCCTTGCCGAGCAGGGGCAGGATCAGGCGATCGACGATGCGATAGTCGAAACGGTCCCCGGCGATGCCGATGCCTGCCGAACCCAGCGGCACGCAGCGCTGCGCCGCACCCGGCTCGGACACCCGCACGATCGAGAAATCGCTGGTGCCGCCGCCGAAATCCGCGACGAGGATGGTGGCGGGTTCGGTGAGCCGCGTGGCATAGCTGAACGCCGCGCCCAGCGGCTCGTACACATAATGCAGCCGCGTGCCGAACGCGTCGAACATCGCGTCATAACGCTGCCGCGCGAGCTTTTCGTCGGGGCGGGCGCCGGCATAGGTCACGGGCCTGCCGATCACGATCCGATCGGGCACGCTATCCAGTGCGCCGCCGGCATGCGCGCGCAGCCGGGCGAGAAACATGCGGCCCAACTCCTCGAACCGGTAGCGTTTGTCGAACACGTTGGCGTGCTCGAAGACCGCGCTGGCGGCGACGCTCTTGAACGACTGGATGAAGCGGCTGTCGTGCGGCCATTCGAGATATTCGGCGATCGCCCAGGGTCCGGCCTCGTGCGCCACGCCGCCGCGTGCATCGTCATCGAGCCAGTAGCAAAGCGCGGACCGGAACACCTCGCCCGTCGCATGATCGCCCACGAAGGGCACGACTTGCGCCGCTCCGTCGCCGCCGGAAAGCGCGACGACGCTGTTGGTCGTGCCGAAATCGAGCCCGAGCGCCTGCTCGCCGGCCATGGTGCTTCTCCGAATCTTGGGGGGCGGCGCCTATTGCATCTAGCGCGCGCTTTCGCAAACGCCGGGTCGCGCCTACATCGCGTGCATGTACGATTTCACCGTGACCGCTTCATCCAAGTCCGAACTCTATCGCGATCTGGCGGCCGCGCTCGATTCGCTGACCGCCGACGAGCCGGATGCGATCGCCAACATGGCGAACGTATCGGCGCTGATCTGCCAATATCTGCCCGATCTCAACTGGGCGGGATTTTACCGGAATGTGGGCGGCGAGCTGGTGCTCGGGCCGTTCCAGGGCAAGGCGGCGTGCATCCGCATCCCGTTTGGCAAGGGCGTGTGCGGTGCGGCGGCGGCGACCCGGGAGACGCAATTGGTGGAGGACGTGCATGCTTTTCCCGGCCATATCGCCTGTGACGCCGCGAGCCGATCCGAGCTGGTCGTGCCGATCGTCCATCAGGGCGAGCTGATCGGCGTGCTCGATCTGGACAGCCCCAGCCCGGCGCGGTTCGACGCGGGCGATGCGGCGGGATGCGAAGCGCTGATGCGCATACTTGCGCCGAGGCTGGCGCGGGACTGATCCCGTATCGGGACGCCGTTAAGCATCAAACGGATTCGCCGCATCGCGGCCAACGCGGTAACCTTTCGTCAACCATAAGAGCGGGCGGGCTCGGTTGGGCGAAGGAGTATCGCGATGCGTTTCTGGATGATGGCAGCCATTTCGGCGGTAGCGCTGGGCGCTGCGGGCCCGGCTGCGGCCCAGGGCTATGGCGCGCCAATCCCGGCGCCCGGCGGCGCGACCTATGGACCGCCCCCGCAGCAATATGGCGCTCCGCCGCCGTTCGTCGCGCAGCAGGCCCCACAGGGGCAGGTGCCGACGGCGGGACCGCGCGTGTGGCAGGACGGACGCTGGATGGCGCTGCCGCCGAGCCGGAACATCGCGCGGCTGAACGATCCGAATCGCTGGGGCTATGAGATCGAAGGCCAATGGTATGGCGGCACGCAGGCGCCGGGCGGCTGGGGTGCGTATCGCCGCCTTGGCCGCGGCCATCAGATGCCCGGTTACTGGATGCAGGGCGCATTCGGCATCCCCGACTATCTGAGCTTCGGCCTGTCCGCACCGCCGCGCGGCTATCGCTGGATCCGCTATTATAACGACGCCGTGCTGGTCGATGATCGCGGCAATGTGTGGGATACGGTGGGCGGCATCGCCTGGGCCGGTGCCGGTGCCTATGCGGGCGGCAGCCATTCCAGTTCGAGCAGCTACAGCTATTCGAGCGCGGGCGCGGCGATCCAGCCGGTCGATCCCAACCTCTATTACGGCCAGCAGCAATATCAGGGCGGATATGCGCCGCCTGCTGCCTATGGCCCGCCGGCCGTGCAGCAGGGCTATGGGGCCAATTATGGCGCAAGCTACATGCAGGGCAGCTATTATTACGGTGCGCCGGTCACCTCCTCATCGGTGATCGTCATTCCGACCACGACGACCACGACGATCGTCGAGGAAGAGATCATCGAGGAAACCGTGGTGACGACCAGCTATGTGCGGGCGACGCCGCGCCGCGTGGTCCGCCGCGCGGCACCGCCCAAGCGCGCCAAGCCGCGCCCGGCCTGTTGCCGGTGCGTCTGCCGCTAGCGTTCGGGATCATCCGTCATCCCCGTGAAAGCGGGGATACAAGATTACCATGAGACACCCTGCTTGGCTCTGGGTCCCCGCTTTCGCGGGGATGACGCTCAATTAATTTTGATGGGCCAAAGTCCAATGCTCAGCTGAGCCGGTCGATCGCTTCCATATCGAGCGAGCCGGGGATGATCATCACCGGCACGCGCATCGCGCCGGCATCGTGCCCCGAGAAATGCGACACCAGAGGACCGGGCGGGCCGCTGGCCGCGGCTCCGATGACGAGCGCCGCGATATCGGGATTGGCGGCGATCATCGCGCGCACCACGGAGGGGCCATCGTCGTCGCGGAGCGTGATCGAAGGCGTGATCCCCGATTCGCTGAGCAGGGTTCCAGCTGCGCGCGCGACCAAAGCCTCGGCCCGCTGCCGCGCTTCCTCTTCGATCGTCGCCATCACGCCGCCCCAGGCAACGAACTCCTGACGCGGAATAAGCGCCAGAATCTCGACGTTGCCCCCGGTCTTCACCGCGCGGCGCGCAGCGAAGCGCAAGGCGATCTCCGCCTCCGGGCTATCGTCAATCACCACCAGATAGGTGCGCATGCGCCTGATCCCCTCTATCCGCATGACTGCCTTGCGATTGTGTTTGGCGCAAGCGGCCTTGACCCTGCGGCAGGGCGGCGCGAAAGGGCTTTGTCAGCCTGAATACGGGAAGCCCCATGGGAATCGAAATCAAGATGCCGGCCCTCTCTCCGACGATGGAGGAAGGCACGCTCGCCAAATGGCTGGTCAAGGAAGGCGACACCGTGAAGTCGGGCGATCTGCTTGCCGAGATCGAGACCGACAAGGCGACGATGGAATTCGAAGCCGTGGACGAAGGCGTGATCGCCAAGATCACGGTTCCCGAAGGCACCGATAATGTGAAGGTCGGCACCGTGATCGCGGTGATGGCGGGCGAGGGCGGCGAAGAAGCCCCGGCCCCCGCACCTGCTCCCGCCAAGGCAGAGGCTGCTCCTGCGCCGACTGCGAAGGTGGAGACGCCGACGCCCGCAGCCCCGGCTCCCGCCGCTGCTCCGAAGGCAGCGGGCGAGCGCATCAAGGCGAGCCCGCTGGCCAAGCGCATCGCCGCGGAAAAGGGCTTCGATCTTTCCAGTGTGACCGGTTCGGGCCCGAACGGCCGGATCGTGAAGGCCGATCTCGAAGGCGCCATGCCGGGTGCAGCGCCTGCCGCGAAGGCGGAAGCTTCCGCGCCGGCACCTGCCGCCGCCGCAGCTGCTCCGGTTGAGGCCAAGGCCGTATGGTATGACGAGACGATCCCCCACGAGGAGGAGAAGCTCTCCAACATCCGCAAGACGATCGCGCGCCGCCTGACCGAATCCAAGCAGACGATCCCGCATATCTATCTGACCGTGGATATCCGGCTCGACGCGCTGCTCAAGCTGCGCTCGGAGCTCAACAAGGCGCTGGAGCCGCGCGGCGTGAAGCTGTCGGTCAACGATCTGCTGATCAAGGCGCTGGGCGTCGCGCTGATCCAGACGCCCAAGTGCAACGTCACCTATACCGGCGACAAATTGATCAAATATTCGCGCGCAGACGTGTCGGTCGCGGTATCGACCCCGACGGGCCTGATCACGCCGATCATCCGCGATGCGGCGGGCATCAGCGTCTCGGCGATCTCGACCCAGATGAAGGACCTTGCGGGCCGCGCCAAGGAAGGCAAGCTCCAGCCTGCCGAGTATCAGGGCGGCACTGCCAGCCTGTCCAACATGGGCATGTTCGGGATCAAGCAGTTCGAAGCGGTGATCAATCCGCCGCAGGGCATGATCATGGCGATCGGCGCGGGCGAGAAGCGGCCTTATGTGATCGACGACGCGCTGGGCGTGGCGACGGTGATGTCGGCGACCGGCAGCTTCGATCACCGCGCGATCGACGGGGCAGACGGCGCCGAGCTGATGAAGGTGTTCAAGGAGCTGGTCGAAGCTCCGATGGGCATGATCGCCTGACGGGAGCGAGCCGATGCGCGTCCTGATCGAAGTGCTGCACATCGCGATCGGGCTGGTTGCGGCATATGTGATCGCGTCGCTTTCGGCCTGGTCCTATCCGCTCGCCAAGAAGGATATCTGGCTGGTCACCTATGTCGCGATGATCGCGGTGGTGGCGATGGGCGTAGGGCCGCTGCGCCGGGCCTATGCAGCGGACAAGGCGAAGCTTGGCGGCGCACCGGGTGCACCAGCGGATGGCTGAGACTCGGCCGATGAGCCAGCCTGCGATCCGCGTGAGCGCGATGCCGGCGGACGCCAATGCCTATGGCGACATCTTCGGCGGCTGGCTGGTCGGGCAGATGGATCTGGCCGCCGGGCTGGTCGCGGCGCGCCGGGCCAAGGGCCGCGCGGTGACGGTCGCGATGGACGGCATGCAGTTCCATGCGCCGGTGGCGGTGGGCGATGAAGTCTCGGTCTATGCGGAGATCGTCAGCGTCGGGCGCTCGTCGATGGTGATCGCCGTCGAGGCGTGGCGCCGCGAACGCCATGGCGAGGCGGTGCAGAAGGTGACGCAGGCGCAGTTCACCTTCGTGGCGATCGACGAGAACCGCAAGCCGCGGGCGGTGGACGTTCCGGACCCCTCTCCCCTTGAGGGAGAGGAAGGGGCCCGCCGCGAAGCGGCGGGAGGGTGAGGGCGTGCGCGGCTACGACGACCTCACGTTGAAGCGCGCCAAGGCCATGCGAAAGGCGCCTACCGAAAGCGAGCGCGTTCTCTGGACCCATCTGCGCGGCGGGCGATTAAATGGCGCCAAATTTCGTCGGCAACAGCCGATCGGCCCTTATATCGTGGATTTCATCTGTCAGGAACATCGGCTGATCGTTGAAGCGGACGGATCGCAGCATCTGGATAACGATCATGATGCTCGCCGCGATGCCTTTCTGACAGAGAAGGGATGCCGCGTATTTCGCGTGTGGAACAACGCGGTTCTCGATGACATAGAGGCAGTCAAAACCGCGATTTGGGCTGCTATCTCAAGCCCTCACCCTCCCAAGCCTTTGGCTTGGGCCCCTCCCTCTCCCTCAAGGGGAGAGGGGCATAAGAAGGACGCTTTCCTTGCCTGAATCCTACGACGTCATCGTGCTCGGCTCCGGCCCCGGCGGCTATGTCGCCGCGATCCGGGCGAGCCAGCTGGGCCTGAAGACCGCGATCGTCGAGCGCGAACTGCTCGGCGGCATCTGCCTCAACTGGGGATGCATTCCGACCAAGGCACTGCTGCGCTCGGCGGAGATCTTCCACTATATGCAGCACGCCAAGGATTACGGCCTGGCGGCCGAGAAGATCAGCGCGGACCTGGATGCGGTGGTGAAGCGCTCGCGCGGCGTGGCGAAGCAGCTCAATGCGGGCGTCACGCACCTGATGAAGAAGAACAAGATTGCCGTGCACATGGGCACCGGCAAGCTGACGGGGAAGGGCAAGCTGAGCGTCACCGGTGCGGACGGCAAGACGACCGAGCTGACCGCGAAGAACATCATCCTCGCCACCGGCGCGCGGGCGCGCGATCTGCCGAACCTGCCGGCGGACGGCAAGCGCGTCTGGACCTATCGCCATGCGATGACCCCCGCCGAGATGCCCGGCAAGCTGCTCGTCATCGGATCGGGCGCGATCGGGATCGAGTTCGCGTCCTTCTATAACGACATGGGCGCGGACGTGACGGTCGTTGAGATGATGGACCGCATCGTGCCGGTAGAGGATGCCGATGTTTCGGCGTTCCTCGAAAAGTCGCTGACCAAGCAGGGCATGAAGATCAAGACGAGCGCCAAGATCGACAAGATCGAGGCGGGATCCGGCGGCGTGAAAGCCACGATCACCGGGAAGGACGGCAAGGCCGAGACTAGCGAGTTCAGCCATGTCATCGTCGCGATCGGCATCGTGCCCAACACCGAGGATCTGGGGCTCAAGGAGCTGGGTGTCGAAGTGAACGATCGCGGCTTCCTGATCACCGGGCCGGACTGCAAGACCAATGTCGACGGCCTCTATGCGATCGGCGATATCACCGCGCCGCCCTGGCTGGCGCACAAGGCGAGCCATGAGGGCGTCATCGCCGCCGAGGCGATCGCGGGCAACCACCCGCACGCGATGGACCCGAAGAACATCCCGGGCTGCACCTATTGCCACCCGCAGATCGCCAGCGTCGGCCTGACCGAAGCCAAGGCGAAGGAAGCGGGCTATCAGGTAAAGGTCGGCAACTTCCCCTTCATCGGCAACGGCAAGGCGATCGCGCTGGGCGAGGCGGAAGGCTTTATCAAGACTGTGTTCGACGCAAAGACCGGCGAGTTGCTGGGCGCACACATGATCGGCGCGGAAGTGACCGAGCTGATCCAGGGCTACACGATCGGCAAGACGCTGGAGACCACCGAGGCCGAATTGATGGAGACGGTGTTCCCGCACCCGACGCTCTCCGAGATGATGCACGAGAGCGTGCTGGGGGCCTACGGAAAGGCGCTGCATATCTGAGGTGGCGGCCCGCGACGATCACGAATCAGTCTATCGCGCCTTTCACGAAGCGGTGAACATGACCGCCGACGAGATCGAGGCGTGGCTGGAGACGGATGAGAGCCGGACGGTCGGCTATCGGCGGCCGGGCGAGACCGAGAGCGTCGGGCATGCGTCGGGCCGGCGGATCGTGCAGATATTGCGGACGGGCAAGGCTGCGCTCGACGCTGCGGATTACGCGCATATGCGCAAGGTCGTCGGGTTTGTGCGGCGGCACCGGGGGCAGGGGCCGCATGACGAATTTCGCGTGCCCTTCTCGCGTTGGCGCTATTCGCTGATGAACTGGGGGCATGACCCGCTGAAGGCGTAGGGCGCGCTCAGCGCGTGGCGGCATATTCCGCCATGAGCGGCCCGAACGCCTCCATTGGCGGGAAGGCCGGATAGCTGTGCTTCGCTGAGGTCTTGGCCCAGCCGAGCCCCTCGCTGGTGAAGGTCTCGACGAAGGGCGTGCACCATTCGGCCACACCCAGCATGGTCGGGCGTACATTGACGAAGCCTGCCGCGTGGGGCGAGCGCGTGAACACCCAGCTCTTGCACCAGTCGCAATGGTGATGCTGCGCGTCCTGGCCGTGGAGCCCGCCGATCACCGGGTCGCCCGCCAGAACTTCGAAGCCGGCTTCGGGGATGATCGCGGTCAGCGAGAAGGCGCTTGCCGACATCTTCTGGCAGCCCGTGCAATGGCAGGCCATCGTCATCACCGGCGGCTGGCTGACGCGGATGCGAAGCCTGCCGCACCGGCAGCTTCCTTCGACCGGCAATGATGCGCTGTTCATGGTGCCTGTCATGCGCGCAAGCGCGTTGCCGGGCAATGGGGAACGCTAAGGGCGGCGCTTCGTTGAGCGCGCAGCAGGAGGAATTGCAACATGCATATCAAGACGATGGCCCTGGGCCTTGCGCCCGTGCTTGCGCTCGCAGCGTGCAGCAGCAACGAGACGACGAGCACCACCAACCTCACCACGATGGAAAGCCCGGTTCCCATGGAGAACATGGACATGGGCAATGGGACGATGGCCGCCATGCCGGTATCGGCGGGTCAGGCCTTCGCCGACATGGCGGGCGCGAGCGACTGGTATGAAGTCGAAGCAGGCAAGCTCGCGCAGGAAAAAGCCACCAGCCAGGCGCTCAAGGACTTCGGTGCGATGATGGTCAAAGGCCACACCGAATCCACCGAGAAGCTGAAGGCCGCGGGCGCGAAGGCGAGCCCGGCGATCACGCCCAACCCGGCGCTGAACGCCGAGCAGGAAGCCAATCTGGCCGTCTTGCGCGACGCGACCGGTGCTGCGTTCGATACGGCGTACAAGGCGCAGCAGGTGGCGGCGCACGAAAAGGCGCTGGCGGCGATGAAGGACTATGCCGCCAATGGCGACGTGCCTGCGCTCAAGACCTTTGCGGCGGAGACCAGCAAGGTCGTCCAGATGCATCTGGATCGCATCAAGGGCATGTGACCCTAAGGGGCGTCAAAGAATAAGGCCGCGTTCCCGGTGGGGACGCGGCCTTTTTCGTGTCGGCAGGCGATGCCGTTCAGGCAGCGTGCTCGTTCGCGGCGGCCGGATAAGCGGGCGCCGAATCGACCGGGCGCGGTCCCGCGGGGGCGCTGGCCGCCTGCTGGATCGTGCTCATATGCTTCAGGCGGCCATCGATATGCCCGCCATTCTCGATCGTGATGTTTTCATATTCGACGTCGCCGCTGATCTTGGCCGAGCGCTCCACGGTGAGGTTGCGCACACGGACCGTGCCCTCGACCGCGCCAGCAAGCCGCGCCTGTTCGGCGGTGACGCTGCCGAAAATCTGGCTTTCCGCGCCCTGCGCCAGCGTACCGCAATTGACATCGCCCTCGATACGCCCGTCGATGTGCAGGTCCGAGCTGGCGGTGACATTGCCGGTGACGATCACATCCGGGCCGATCACGGAAAACATGCCGCGCTTCGACCCGCCCGTCTGCGGAGGCGGCGCTGGCGGCATCGCAGGGCGCTCGTCGCGTTCACGGTCACGGTTACGGCTACCACCAAACATTACGCTACTCCCCAAGTCCCGGATTCGGTGTCTTCATTCTTATGATTAGCATAGGTGGCGCGCGGGAGGAGAGCCCAGATTTCCCCGGGCCGTTCCATTGAGGGATTGTCATTGGCCGGCACCAGCGCCGCCCCGCGCGTAGAAAGACCGGCAAGGAGGGGTATGGCGGCACAGGCCAGCGCGCCGAGCAGGGGGCTGCCGACCGTGCAGAGCATCGCCAGCAAACCGCTAAGCACCGCCAGCGCGGGCAAGCGCAAATCCGAATCGCGGGACGCGCAGCGAATCGAGAGCGCCACGGGCACGAGTAGCGCCGCAGCTCCGAGCCCCGGAACCGCTAGCGCGAGAATCGAAGCGGGCAGGGCGGCACCGGGATCGCCCGCGCGCCCGGCGGGCGTGCTGCGCATCCGCGCGCCGTGCCACGAGAGCATTCCGGCGCATCCTGCCAGCAGCAGCCCAAGCCCGCCCCAGCCGAACAGCGGCACGACGCCCGGCAGCGCGGGCCCGGCAAGCCCCAGCGCCAGCGTGGCCATCAGCGCGGCGAGCGCGGCAAGCGGGCGGCGCCAGCGGCCAAAGGGGTTGCGCATGATCATTGGCGATGCTTAGCGCTACAGGCGTTGACGCATCCTTATCCGCGCGCGGAATTTCGCCGCCGGACCGGGTGCCAGATCAGGTTCCGGGCAGGCTGTTGACCGGATCGGGCCTCGCGGCTATAGGCGCCACCGTCTCGAAGAGCGCCGGCTACGGCCCTAGCCTCCTTGCGACAAGAGCTGAACGTTGCTGGAAACGCAATGGCCCGGGGGGTCAAACGACACCCGGGGCCTTTTCGTATTCTCTCTTGTTCCGGCAAAGTAACCTCCGGATTATCCGGGCAACATAAGGTGAAGGGCTTTCATGCCGACGATTAACCAGCTGGTCCGCAAGGGCCGCGAACCGCAGAAGGCCAAGTCCAAGGTCCCTGCGATGGAGCAGAACCCGCAGAAGCGCGGCGTTTGCACGCGCGTTTATACGACGACTCCGAAGAAGCCGAACTCGGCGCTCCGCAAGGTTGCGAAGGTCCGCCTGACCAACCAGCGCGAAGTCATCAGCTACATTCCGGGCGAAGGTCACAACCTTCAGGAGCACTCGGTCGTGCTGATCCGCGGCGGCCGCGTCCGCGATCTTCCCGGCGTTCGCTACCACGTCCTGCGCGGCGTGCTCGATACGCAGGGTGTGAAGGATCGCAAGCAGTCGCGTTCGAAGTACGGCGCCAAGCGTCCGAAGTAAGCCAAAGTAAGCCCCGGACAGGTTCCGGATCGGCTGAAGTTTTAGAAGGAAATTCAGATGGCTCGTCGTCGTCGTCCCGAAAAGCGGGAAATCCTGCCTGATCCCGTTTATGGTGATGAGGTTCTGTCCAAGTTCATGAATTCGGTCATGCTGGACGGCAAGAAGTCCGTCGCAGAGGGCATCGTCTATTCGGCGCTCGAAACCGTTGAGCAGCGCGCCAAGCGCGAGCCGCTCGGCGTGTTCCATGACGCGCTGAACAACATCAAGCCGGGCATCGAAGTCCGCAGCCGCCGCGTTGGCGGTGCGACCTATCAGGTTCCCGTCGAGGTGCGCCCCGAGCGCGCCCAGGCGCTTGCGATCCGCTGGCTGATTGCCTCGGCCCGCAACCGCAGCGAGCACACCATGTCGGCGCGCCTTTCGGGTGAGTTGCTGGATGCTTCGAACAACCGCGGCAACGCAGTGAAGAAGCGCGAAGACACGCACCGCATGGCGGAAGCGAACCGCGCCTTCAGCCACTACCGCTGGTAATTTTCGTACTTACATTATGGGGAGCCGGTTCGCTGGCTCCCCAAACCCTTTAAGGAACCACGATCATGGCCCGCAGCCATCCGCTCGAGCGCTATCGCAATTTCGGCATCATGGCGCACATCGACGCCGGCAAGACGACGACGACCGAGCGTATCCTCTACTACACCGGCAAGTCCTACAAGATCGGCGAAGTGCATGAAGGCACTGCGACGATGGACTGGATGGAGCAGGAGCAGGAGCGCGGGATCACGATCACGTCTGCTGCCACCACCTGCTTGTGGAAGGCGGAAGAGGGCAAGGGCCCCGAGCATCGCCTGAACATCATCGACACGCCCGGCCACGTCGACTTCACCATCGAGGTGGAACGTTCGCTGCGCGTGCTCGACGGCGCGATCACCGCGTTCGACGGCGTTGCCGGCGTTGAGCCGCAGTCGGAAACCGTGTGGCGTCAGGCGGACAAGTACAAGGTTCCGCGCATGTGCTACATCAACAAGCTCGATCGCACCGGCGCCAACTTCTATTACTGCGTGCAGACGATCATCGATCGCCTGGGCGCGAAGCCGGCCGTGCTGTATCTCCCGATCGGCGCGGAATCGGACTTTGTCGGCCTGGTCGATCTGGTCAACGAGCGCGGAATCATCTGGAAGTCCGAAAATCTCGGCGCGGAATTCGAATATGTCGAAATCCCCGAGGACATGAAGGACAAGGCTGCCGAGTATCGCGAGAAGCTCATCGAGCTCGCCGTCGAGCAGGACGACGAGGTGATGGAAGCCTATCTGGAAGGCAATCTTCCTGACGTTGCGACGCTGAAGGCGCTGATCCGCAAGGGCACGCTCAACCAGTCGTTCGTGCCGGTGCTGTGCGGCTCGTCGTTCAAGAACAAGGGCGTGCAGGCGCTGCTCGACGCAGTCGTCGACTATCTGCCTTCGCCGCTCGACATTCCGGACGTCCAGGGCATCAACCCGGCGAATGACGAGCCCGACACGCGTGCAACCTCGGACGAGGCGCCGCTTTCGATGCTCGCATTCAAGATCATGAACGATCCGTTCGTCGGCTCGCTCACCTTCGCGCGCATCTATTCGGGCACGCTCACCAAGGGCAGCTACCTGAACTCGGTGAAGGACAAGAAGGAAAAGATCGGCCGCATGCTGCTGATGCATGCGAACAGCCGTGAAGACATCGACGTCGCCTATGCCGGTGACATCGTGGCGCTCGCGGGTCTGAAGGAAACCACGACGGGTGACACGTTGTGCGCCGAAAAGGCCCCGATCATCCTGGAGCGCATGGAGTTCCCGGAGCCGGTGATCGAGCTGTCGGTGGAGCCGAAGACCAAGGCCGACCAGGAAAAGATGGGCATCGCGCTCAACCGCCTGGCCGCCGAGGATCCCTCGTTCCGCGTTTCGACCGATCACGAATCGGGCCAGACGATCATCAAGGGCATGGGCGAGCTTCACCTCGACATTCTCGTCGATCGCATGAAGCGCGAGTTCAAGGTCGAGGCGAATGTCGGCGCGCCGCAGGTGGCGTATCGCGAATACCTCAAGAAGCCGGTCGACATCGACTTCACCCACAAGAAGCAGTCGGGCGGCACGGGCCAGTTCGGCCGCATCAAGGTGAAGCTGACGCCGGGCGAGCGCGGTGCGGGCATCATCTTCAAGGACGAGATCAAGGGCGGTAATATTCCCAAGGAATATATCCCGGCGATCGAGAAGGGCTTCCGCGAGACCGCGGCGACCGGCTCGCTCGTGGGCTTCCCGATCATCGACTTCGAGATCCTGCTCTATGACGGTGCGTACCATGACGTCGACTCGTCGGCGCTGGCATTCGAAATCACTGCACGCGGCGCAATGCGCGAAGCGGCGCAGAAGTCGGGCATCACGCTGCTCGAGCCGGTGATGAAGGTCGAAGTCGTCACTCCGGAAGAATATCTGGGCGACGTCATCGGCGATCTGAACAGCCGCCGTGGCCAGATCCAGGGCACCGACACGCGCGGCAACGCGCAGGCGGTGGCCGCGATGGTCCCGCTGGCGAACATGTTCGGCTATGTGAACCAGCTGCGCTCGTTCACCCAGGGTCGCGCGAGCTACTCGATGGAGTTCTCGCACTATGACGAAGTGCCGCAGAACGTTGCAGACGAAGTGAAGGCGAAGCTGGCCTAAGGGCTGGCGCTAGAGGAAATAGGTCGCTAAGGGGCCGCGTTCGCGTGGCGCCCTGACCGGCCGCGAAATTGAATTCAGAAGGTAGGAAACCAATGGCCAAGGCAAAATTTGAGCGGAACAAGCCGCACCTCAACATCGGCACCATCGGTCACGTCGATCATGGCAAGACCTCGCTGACCGCCGCGATCACCAAGATCCTGGCAGAGAACGTTGCCGGCAACGCTGCCGTCGACTTCGCCAACATCGACAAGGCTCCGGAAGAGCGCGAGCGCGGCATCACCATCTCGACCGCACACGTCGAGTATGAGACCGACAAGCGCCACTATGCGCACGTCGATTGCCCGGGCCACGCCGACTATGTGAAGAACATGATCACCGGTGCCGCCCAGATGGACGGCGCGATCCTCGTGGTTGCCGCAACCGACGGCCCGATGCCGCAGACCAAGGAGCACATCCTGCTCGCTCGCCAGGTCGGCGTGCCGACGATGGTCGTCTTCCTCAACAAGGTCGACCTGGTCGACGACGAGGAAATCCTCGAGCTGGTCGAAATGGAAATCCGTGAAGAGCTCAGCAAGCGCGAGTTCGACGGCGACAACATTCCGATCATCCGTGGCTCGGCGACCGCAGCTCTCTCGGGCTCGGACGACAAGCTCGGCAAGGATGCGATCCTGGCTCTCATGGCAGCAGTCGACGAGTCGATCCCGCAGCCGGAGCGTCCGCTCGACAAGCCGTTCATGATGCCGATCGAAGACGTGTTCTCGATCTCGGGCCGCGGCACGGTCGTCACCGGCCGCGTCGAGACCGGCGTTGTGAAGGTTGGCGAGGAAGTCGAGATCGTCGGCATCCAGGAAGCTGTCCGCAAGACCACCGTCACCGGCGTTGAAATGTTCCGCAAGCTGCTCGACCAGGGTGAAGCCGGCGACAACATCGGCGCGCTGATCCGCGGCGTTGGCCGTGACGAAGTCGAGCGTGGCCAGGTTCTCGCCAAGCCGGGTTCGATCAAGCCGCACACCGACTTCAAGTCGTCGGTCTACGTTCTGTCGAAGGACGAAGGCGGCCGTCACACCCCGTTCTTCGCGAACTATCGTCCGCAGTTCTACTTCCGTACCACGGACGTGACCGGCACGATCGAGCTGCCGGAAGGCACCGAGATGGTCATGCCGGGCGACGAAGTCGCTCTCGGCGTGAAGCTGATCGCACCGATCGCCATGGACGTCGGCCAGCGCTTCACGATCCGCGAAGGCGGCCGCACCGTTGGTGCAGGCGTCGTTGCAGAGATCTCGAAGTAAGTCACACGCCCTAACGGGTTGAGACACGAAGGCCCGGCCTCCCGAAAGGGAGGCCGGGCTTTTCGTTTGTGGCGTCTGCGCGGGCGGTTTGACTCTTAAATCTACATATGTTGTAAACCGCGCGATGGCACGCGATCGTCAGCCTTCGAAACAGATGCGGCTATTGCTCGTCGCGCTGTCCGCCCGGGCCCGGCAATGGCGGCACGGATATGATCTGATGAAGGAAACCGGCCTTCAGTCCGGTACGCTTTACCCGTTGCTGATGCGGATGACCGACAACGGCCTGGTTGAGGCGGAATGGCGCGAGCCGTCGCAGCCGGGGCGGCCCGCCCGCCACGCTTATCGCCTTACCGCGAAGGGGCTGGAACTGGCGCTGGCGCTTGCCGCGGCTGACCCGCTTCCCGGCGCAAAGGCGGCGTTGGCATGATCCTGCTCCTGTCTCGCGCCCTGATGGCGATGGCGATCCGCTGCCTGGGCGAGCATCGCTACGAATGGGGGGCGGGGATGGAGGCAGAGTTCGACGCGGCGTGGCGTGACGGGCATCCGCTGCGCTTTGCCGCCGGATGTCTGTGGGGCGCCCTGCGCGAGCTGCCCCATCACGAATCGGGGCGCTTCGCCCTGTGGAGCTATGCGCTGGCGCTGGGCGTGATGCTGCCGATCGCCAGCGTGTTGATCTTCGGAGTGCTGTTCGACTTCCCCTATACCTATCTGATGCAGGCGCAGGCGATGAGCCTGCCCAAGGGCAATGCCGATGCCGGGGTATTCCTGCACGAGGCAAATCGTGCGGCGCTGCCATCGCTCGCGGTGCTGATCGTGTTCCTTGGCATCGGGCATCTCCGGCTCGCATGGGATATGCTGGAGCGGGACTGGGCGCGGGTGGCGGTCGCGGCTCGGGCGAACGCCGCGATCACCGCGACCCTGGCGGTGTTCACCGGCCTGGTCTTCGCTTGTACCGAGCCGGTGCTCATCCAGCTGACCGGACTGGCGATCGAACTGGCGCTTCTGGCGATGATGACACGCTGGTCGCGCAGATTTGCATGATCAGCCGCAGGGCAACGGCGCTGACGGCGTGCACGCTCGCCATCGTCGCCGGGGTGCTGATTGCCGGGCACGAGCCGATCTTCCCGCCGCCGCGAGGGCTGTGGCTGGGCACGCTGCCGGTACAGGGCGACCGCGCCGATGCGATGCGCGCCGGCCTGACCCATTGCACCTCAGCGACTCGCAACAGGCTGCGCTGCCGCAAGGACGGCGTGATGCTGATGGGGCTCGGCCCCTACACTGCCGCCGTCGATATGTACGGTGCGGACGGGCGGGGCGGCTTCTATCAGCTGACTTTGTGGGACAGCGATGACCAGGACACCGTCCAGGAGGTTGGCACGCGGCTCAAGGCGCAAGGCTGGTCGCTGTGTCGCACCGCCCATAACGAATTTGCCGGGGACCAGGAGATATACACCCGCGCGGGAGCCCCGGTGCGGTTCTCGATCGATATCAGCTATTGGGGCAAGCGCAGGCTGCGGATCCTGCCGGAGCTGAATGAGCCGACCGGCCATTGCTGGTCGCACTGAAGCGCCGAAAAATTCCCGATCGTCGGGGTTGATTATTCCCAGCCTTGCGCGTAGTGGCCCGCGTTCAGTTTTTAGATTTCAACAGCAAGAGCTCCGGCTACGGGGCCCGCTCTTTCGCATCGGCAGGAAAACCATGGAAACGCAGAATATCCGCATTCGCCTGAAGGCGTTCGATCATCGAGTGCTCGACCAGGCTGCCGGCGACATCGCCGACACCGCGCGCCGCACCGGCGCCCTGATCCGTGGTCCGATCCCCCTCCCGACGCATATCGACAAGTTCACGGTCAACCGTGGTCCCCACATCGACAAGAAGAGCCGCGAGCAATTTGAGACGCGCACCTACAAGCGCATGCTCGACATCGTGCAGCCGACTCCGCAGACGGTGGACGCGCTGATGAAGCTCGATCTCGCCGCTGGCGTCGATGTCGAGATTAAGCTGGCCTGAGGGCTGGACAGGGAAGCGCTGCTGACGTAAAGGCGCGCGTCCACACGAGATTCGGTCGGATTCGACCTGCTCGTCGTCCCGGTTCAAGCCGGGACCTCTGGCCTCCAGGCGATGCCTGGCACGAGGAGATCCCGGCACTCGCCGGGGTGACGGAAAAGGCCAAAGAGCCATCGGCTCACACAGATCGAGATACCGCCAGCGGCTTCGGCCTCTGGGACTGCGTCTCCCGTCTTGTTTCTTCGGAAGCAATTCAGCCCAGACGGGGGCTCGCATCATATTTGGGCTGAGGCACGCACCCGAGGGAATGGTCCCTGGGGTGCCTCTGTATAGGAGCATAGGATCATGCGCACTGGCGTGATCGCGAAGAAATTGGGGATGACCCGCCTGTTCCAGGACGACGGCCGCCACGTGCCGGTAACGGTCCTGGCCCTCGAAGGCGTCCAGGTTGTCTCCATCCGCGAACAAGATCGTGACGGCTACACCGCCGTCCAGCTCGGCGCCGGTTCGGCGAAGAGCAAGAACGTTGCGAAGCCGCAGCGTGGCCATTTCGGCAAGGCCGAAGTCGAGCCCAAGGCGATCGTCCATGAATTCCGCGTCGACGCTGACGGCCTTCTCGAAGTGGGCGCCGAGATTTCGGCTGCGCACTATGTTGCCGGCCAGTTCGTCGACATCCAGGGCAAGACCCAGGGTAAGGGCTTCGCCGGCGGCATGAAGCGTTGGGGCTTCGGCGGTCTGCGCGCCACCCACGGCGTTTCGGTCTCGCACCGCTCGCTCGGTTCGACCGGGCAGCGCCAGGATCCGGGCAAGGTCTTCAAGAACAAGAAGATGGCCGGCCACATGGGTGACAAGTTCCGCACCCAGCAGAACCTCGAAATCGTCGGCACCGACGTCGAGCGCGGCCTGATCTTCGTCAAGGGCTCGGTCCCTGGCTCGAAGGGCGGCTGGCTGTTCGTCAAGGACAGCGTGAAGGTCGACCGTCACGCCGATGCGCCGTTCCCGGCTGGCCTGAAGGCCGCCGCCAACAACAACGACACCGCCCCCGCGGAGACCCCGGCCGAAGTGACCGCGGCTCCCGAGGCGACCGAAGGCCAGGAGGGCTGAACGTGAAGGTCAAGGTTCAAACCCTCGACGGCAAGGCGGCCAAGGGCGCCGAGCTCGAGCTCAACGATGCGATCTTCGCCGTCGAGCCGCGCGCGGACATCCTGCACCGCGTCGTCACCTGGCAGCTCGAGAAGCGCCGCGGCACTGCCCGTGGGACGCGTGAGCGCGCTGATGTCGCGCGTACGGGCAAGAAGTTCGGTCGCCAGAAGGGCGGCGGTACGGCTCGTCACGGCGATCGCCGCGCACCGGTGTTCATCGGCGGTGGTAAGGCGCACGGCGCTCGCGTTCGCGACTTCAATCCGTCGCTGAACAAGAAGATCCGCGCGCTTGGCCTCAAGATGGCGCTGAGCACCCATGCAAAGGCCGGCTCGCTGGTCGTCATGGACAGCATCGCGATCGAGAACAACAAGACCAAGACGCTGGCTGGCAACCTCGAGAACCTGAAGTTCGGCAAGACGCTCGTCATCGACGGCGATGCGGTCGAGACCAGCTTCGCTCTGGCCGCCGGCAACCTGCACACGGTCAACGTGCTGCCGGCCATTGGCGCCAACGTCTATGACATCCTGAAGCACGACACGCTGGTTCTCACCCGCGCTGCCGTCGAAAAGCTGGAGGCGCGCTTCAATGGCTAAGAAGCAGGCAGCCGCGATCGACAACCGTCATTATGACGTGATTGTCGCGCCGCACATCACCGAGAAGTCGACCATGGTTTCGGAGCACAACGCGGTTGTGTTCCGGGTCGCTGGCGACGCCACCAAGCCCGAGATCAAGGCTGCCGTCGAGGCGCTGTTCTCGGTCAAGGTCACCGGCGTCAACACGATCGTCCAGAAGGGCAAGACCAAGAAGTGGAAGGGCAAGCCCTACACCCGGTCGGACATCAAGAAGGCAATCGTGACGCTCGCCGACGGCGACCAGATCGATGTGACCGCGGGGGTCAACTAAATCATGGCACTCAAGAATTATAACCCGACGACGCCGTCGCAGCGCGGGCTGATCCTGATCGACCGCTCGACCCTGTACAAGGGTCGCCCGGTCAAGGCTCTGACCGAAGGCAAGCGCAAGACCGGTGGCCGCAACAACAAGGGTCACGTGACCTCGCGCGGCATCGCCGGCGGTCACAAGCAGCGCTATCGCATCGTCGATTTCAAGCGCCGCCTGTGGGACGTCGAAGGCACCGTCGAGCGGATCGAATATGATCCCAACCGCACCGCTTTCATCGCGCTGATCAACTACGGCGCCGACGAGAACGGCAAGGACCGCGTCGCCTACATCATCGCGCCGCAGCGTCTCGCTGTCGGCGACAAGGTGATCGCGGCGAAGAAGACCGACGTGAAGCCGGGCAACGCCATGGAACTGGGCTCGATGCCGGTCGGCACGATCGTCCACAATGTGGAGATGAAGCCGGGCAAGGGCGGTCAGATCGCGCGTTCGGCAGGCACCTATGTGCAGGTCGTGGGTCGTGACCGCGGCATGGTGATCGTTCGCCTGAACTCGGGTGAGCAGCGCTACATCCACTCGAACTGCATGGCGACGGTCGGTGCGGTGTCCAACCCGGACAACCAGAACACCAACCTCGGCAAGGCTGGCCGCAATCGCTGGAAGGGCGTCCGCCCGCTGACCCGCGGTGTTGCCAAGAACCCGGTCGACCATCCGCACGGCGGTGGTGAAGGCCGTACCTCGGGCGGCCGTCATCCGGTAACCCCGTGGGGCAAGCCGACCAAGGGTGCGCGCACCCGCCACAACAAGGCGACGGACAAGATGATCATCCGTAGCCGTCACGCGAGGAAGAAGTAATGGCTCGCTCGGTATGGAAGGGTCCGTTCGTGGACCTGCATCTGCTCAAGAAGGCGCAGACCGCCCAGGAAACCAACGCGCGTGCGCCGATCAAGACCTGGTCGCGCCGTTCGACGATCCTGCCCGACTTCGTCGGTCTTACCTTCAACGTCTATAACGGCCGCAAGTTCGTGCCGGTGTCGGTGAACGAGGACATGGTGGGCATGAAGCTGGGCGAGTTCGCTCCGACCCGCTTCTTCCCCGGCCACGCAGCCGACAAGAAGGGCAAGCGTTAATGTCTAAGCCAAAAGCACCCCGTCGCGTCGCCGATAACGAGGCTCTCTCGGTCGGCACGCAGATCCGCGGCTCGGCGCAGAAGCTGAACCTCGTCGCGGGCCTGATCCGTGGCAAGAAGGCTGGCGATGCGATGAACATCCTCCAGTTCTCGACCAAGGCGATGGCCGTGGACGCGCGCAAGGTTCTCGCTTCGGCGATCGCCAATGCGGAGAACAACCATAACCTCGACGTCGACGCGCTCGTCGTCGCCGAGGCTTCGGTCGGCAAGTCGATCACGATGAAGCGCTTCGCGACGCGCGGCCGTGGCAAGTCCACCCGCATCCTGAAGCCGTTCAGCCGTCTTCGCATCGTCGTCCGCGAGCAGGAAGAAGCATAATGGGTCACAAGAGCAATCCGATCGGCCTGCGCCTGCAGATCAACCGTACTTGGGATAGCCGCTGGTTCGCAGAGGGCGCCGATTACGGCCGCCTCCTCATCGAGGACCTCAAGATCCGCAAGTACATCCTCAAGACGCTGCCCCAGGCCGCGATCTCGAAGGTGGTGATCGAGCGTCCGGCCAAGCTGTGCCGCATCTCGATCTACGCGGCGCGCCCCGGTGTCATCATCGGCAAGAAGGGCACGGACATCGAGAAGCTTCGCAAGACGCTTGGCGAGATGACCTCGTCCGACGTTTCGCTGAACATCGTCGAGATCCGCAAGCCCGAAGTCGACGCCAAGCTCGTCGCGCAGGGCATTGCCGACCAGCTCGAGCGCCGTATCGCTTTCCGTCGCGCCATGAAGCGCGCGGTGCAGTCGGCGATGCGTCTCGGTGCAGAAGGCATCCGGATCAACTGCGGCGGTCGTCTGGGCGGCGCCGAGATCGCCCGTTCGGAATGGTATCGTGAAGGCCGCGTTCCGCTGCACACGCTGCGCGCGAACATCGACCACGCCGAGGCCGAAGCCCACACCGCTTATGGCGTGTGCGGCGTGAAGGTCTGGATCTTCAAGGGCGAGATTCTCGGCCATGATCCGATGGCGACCGACCGTCTCAACATGGAATCGCAGACTTCGGGCGTCCGCCCGCAGCGCGAAGACCGTCGCTAAGGCTAGGACAGAGCAATGTTGCAACCGAAGAAGTTTGCGCACCGCAAGCAGTTCAAGGGCCGTATCCATGGCGACGCCAAGGGCGGCACCACGCTGAACTTCGGCTCCTATGGCCTGAAGGCGCTGGAGCCCGAGCGGATCACCGCGCGCCAGATCGAAGCGGCCCGCCGGGCGATCACGCGTCACATCAAGCGCCAGGGCCGTTTGTGGATCCGCATTTTCCCGGATCTTCCCGTGACCGGCAAGCCGGCCGAAGTCCGCATGGGCTCGGGCAAGGGTGCGCCTGAATATTGGGCAGCCCGCGTCAAGCCCGGCCGCATCCTATTCGAGCTGGACGGCGTTCCGGGCCCGCTCGCGGCAGAGGCGTTCAGCCGCGCGGCGATGAAGCTGCCGATCAAGGTGAAGGTCGTGGCTCGCCTCGGCGACACGTCGCACCTGGGAGTTCTGTAAGATGACCAAGGCTACCGATCTTCGTGCGAAGACCGAGGACCAGCTCAGCGAGGAGCTGAGCAACCTGAAGCGTGAGGCGTTCAACCTCCGCTTCCAGGCCGCGACCAGCCAGCTCGAGAAGTCGAGCCGGGTCAAGGAAGTCCGTCGCGACATCGCCCGCATCAAGACGCTGCAGAACGAGCGTTCGCGCTCGGCTGCCAAGTAAGGACAAGAGACATGCCGAAGCGCGTGCTGACCGGGAACATTGTCTCGGACAAGGGCGACAAGACGGTTGTGGTGCTGGTGGAGCGCAAGGTGAAGCACGCGCTCTACGGCAAGATCATCCGCCGCTCGAAGAAGTATCACGCCCATGACGAGGGCAATGAGTACAAGGCCGGCGAGACCGTGCGCATCGAAGAGACTGCGCCGATTTCGAAGCTGAAGACCTGGAAGGTGATCGAGCGGGTGAACACCCACGCGACGCCCGAGCGGCTCGACAACGCCTGAAGCAACCCCGGCCCGCGAGGGCTGAGTGTAACTGGAACCCCCGGGCCGGATGGTCCCGGTAGGCCAAGAGAGAAGGAATCGGATCGATGATCCAGATGCAGTCCAATCTCGACGTCGCTGATAATAGCGGCGCGAAGCGGGTGCAGTGCATCAAGGTGCTGGGCGGCTCGAAGCGCCGCGTGGCCGGTGTTGGCGACGTTATCGTCGTCAGCATCAAGGAAGCACAGCCCCGCGGCAAGGTGAAGAAGGGTGACGTGCATCGTGCAGTCATCGTCCGCACCGCCAAGGACATTCGCCGCGCCGATGGCTCGGTCATTCGTTTCGACGGCAATGCCGCCGTGCTGGTCAACAAGAACGAGGAGCCGATCGGCACCCGTATCTTTGGACCGGTCGTTCGTGAGCTGCGCAACAAGGGCTTCATGAAGATCATCAGCCTTGCGCCGGAGGTGCTGTAAAATGGCGTCCGCCAAGATCAAGAAGGGTGACCAGGTCATCGTCCTGTCCGGCAAGGACAAGGGCCGTACCGGTGAAGTCACCCAGTCGCTGCCGAAGGAAGGCAAGGTTGTCGTCGCCGGCGTGAACGTCGCCGTGCGTCACCGCAAGGCTTCGCAGGCAAACCCGCAGGGCGGCCTCGAGCGTTCGGAAGCGCCGCTCCACGTCTCCAAGGTCGCGCACGTGACCAAGGACGGCAAGGCGACCCGCGTTCGTTTCGAAACTCGCGACGGCAAGAAGGTTCGCGTTGCGGTCAAGACCGGGGAGGTCATCAGTGGCTGATAAGTATATCCCCCGCCTGAAGGCGAAGTACGACGCGGAGATCGCCAAGGCGATGACTGCGAAGTTCGGCTACAAGAACGTCATGGAAGTTCCGCAGATCGACAAGATCGTGCTGAACATGGGCGTTGGCGAGGCGACGCAGGACAAGAAGAAGGTCGAGCAGGCCGCTTCTGAAATGCAGCTGATCGCGGGCCAGAAGCCGGTGATCACCAAGGCGAAGAAGTCGATCGCGCAGTTCAAGCTGCGCGAGGGCATGCCGATCGGCGTGAAGGTTACCCTTCGCCGCGAGCGCATGTACGAGTTCCTCGACCGCTTCGTCACGATCGCGCTGCCGCGCGTTCGCGATTTCCGCGGGCTGAACCCCAAGTCTTTCGACGGCCGTGGCAACTATGCCTGCGGTCTGAAGGAGCAGCTGATCTTCCCGGAAATCAGCTACGACAAGGTCGATCAGATCCGCGGTATGGACGTGATCGTCACCACCACTGCGAAGACCGACGACGAAGCTCGCGAGCTTCTCCGTCTCTTTGGCTTCCCGTTCCCGCTCGAGGCGGACGGCGAAGCGCAAGCCGCATAACGAAGAGAGCTTAAGTCCATGGCGAAACTGAGTTCGATCAATAAGAACGAGAAGCGCAAGAAGCTGGTGAAGAAGTATGCCGGCAAGTATGCGAAGCTCAAGGCAACCGCGAATGACAAGTCGGTCGACGAGACCGAGCGCCTGATCGCGCGGCTGAAGATGGCCGAGATTCCCCGCAACGGGAATCCGACCCGCATCCGCAATCGCTGCGAGATGACCGGCCGTCCGCGCGCCTATTACCGCAAGTTCCGTCTCGCTCGCGTGATGCTCCGCGATCTGGCCAATAAGGGCCTGATCCCCGGTGTCACCAAGTCGAGCTGGTAAGGATAGAGATCGATGGCATTGACCGATCCCCTGGGTGATATGCTCACCCGCATCCGCAACGGCCAGCGCGCGCGCAAGGACTCGGTCCTTACGCCTGCGTCGAAGCTGCGTGCGCGCGTTCTCGATGTGCTCCAGCGCGAAGGCTACATCCGTGGCTATAGCGAAGAGCAGATGGGCCCCGCCGCGGGCATCCGTATCGAGCTGAAATATTTCGAGGGCCAGCCTGCGATCAAGCATGTCGCACGTGTCTCGAAGCCGGGCCGCCGCGTCTATTCGGGCAGCCAGGAGCTTCCCCGCGTTCGCAACGGCCTCGGCATCACGATCGTCTCGACGCCTCGCGGTGTTCTCTCGGACGCGGAAGCGCGCGAGCAGAATGTCGGCGGCGAAGTGCTCGCGGAGGTCTTCTGATATGAGCCGCATCGGCAAGAAGCCGGTCTCGGTACCGGCAGGCGTCACCGCCTCGATCGAGGGCAAGACCCTCAGCGTGAAGGGCCCGAAGGGCACCCTGACGCTCGCGATGCGCGACGAGATCACCTACACGCTCGACGATGGCGGCATTTCGGTGCAGCCGGCGAACGAGAGCAAGTCGGCGCGTGCCTTTTGGGGCATGCAGCGCACGATGGTGCAGAACCTGATCACCGGCGTGACCGAGGGCTTCACCAAGAAGCTCCTGATCACCGGCGTCGGCTATCGCGCCGCGTCGCAGGGCAAGGTGCTCAAGCTGCAGCTCGGCTATTCGCATGACGTCAATTTCGACATCCCCGAGGGGATCGAGATCAAGACGCCGGATCAGACCACGGTCGAGATCTCGGGCATCGACAAGCAGAAGGTCGGCCAGGTGGCCGCAGAAATTCGTCGTTGGCGCAAGCCCGAGCCCTATAAGGGCAAGGGCATCAAGTATGACGGCGAATTTATCTTCCGTAAGGAAGGGAAGAAGAAGTGATCAGCAAGGGTCTTTCGCTTTTCGAAAAGCGTCGCCGCCGCAACCGCACCGCGCTTCGCGCGCGTTCGGGTGGCCGTCCTCGTCTTTCGGTTCATCGCTCGGGCAAGCATATCTATGCTCAGGTGATCGACGATGCCGCCGGCAAGACTGTCGCCTCCGCCTCGACGCTCGACAAGAGCGTCAAGGGCACTGCGGGCTCGACCGTCGCTGCGGCGCAGGAAGTGGGCAAGCGCGTTGCCGAGGCCGCCAAGGCCGCCGGCGTGACGCAGGTCGTCTTCGACCGCGGTGGCTTCCTCTATCATGGCCGCGTCAAGGCGCTGGCCGATGCCGCTCGTGAGAGCGGACTGGAGTTCTAAGAATGGCCGACGAAATCAACACGACCGAAGCGCCGGTCGAGGCGCAGGACGCCGGTCAGGCTCCGACCGAGGGCCGTGGTCCGCGTGGCGGCCGTGGCCGTGGGCCTGGCGGTGGTCAGAACCGTGGCGGCCGTGACGGCCGTGGCGGCCGCGACAATCGCGGGCGCGGTGGTCCTGGTCAGGACGATGGCGGCGAAGAGCTGATCGAGAAGCTGGTTCACATCAACCGCGTCTCGAAGACGGTGAAGGGCGGCAAGCGCTTCGGCTTCGCGGCGTTGGTCGTCGTGGGCGATGGCAAGGGCCGTGTCGGCTTCGGCCATGGCAAGGCGCGCGAAGTGCCGGAAGCCATTTCGAAGGCGACCGCTTCGGCGAAGAAGGCAATGGTTCGCATTCCGCTCAAGGAAGGCCGTACCCTGCATCATGATGGCAACGGTCACTTCGGCGCTGGCCGCGTGACGGTTCGCTCGGCTCCGGCCGGCACCGGCATCATCGCGGGTGGCCCGATGCGCGCCATCTTCGAATCGCTGGGCGTTGCAGACGTCGTCACCAAGTCGGTCGGCACGTCGAACCCCTACAACATGATCCGCGCCACCTTTGAGGCGCTGAACGAGCAGACTTCGCCGAAGTCGGTCGCTCAGCGGCGCGGCAAGAAGATCGCCGACCTGCTCGGCCGTGGCGGTTCCGCAACCGCCGAGGCCGATGCCGCAGCGATCGCGGAGTAAGGCATCATGGCAAAGATCAAGATCCAGCAGATCGGTTCGCCGATCCGCCGCACCAAGGATCAGCGCGCAACGCTGATCGGCCTTGGCCTCAACAAGATGCACCGCGTCAGCGAGCTGGAGGATACCCCGGAAGTCCGTGGCATGATCCGCAAGCTGCCGCACATGGTGAAGGTGCTCGAGGGCTAAGCCCTCCGACTCCTTTTCAGGTGACAGACACAGGGGAGGGGGCTAATGGCCCCCTTCCTATTTTCTCAGCGCGATAAAAGCGAAAGCGAGTGCACGACATGAAACTGAACGATCTCCGCGACAATGAAGGTTCGCGTAAGTCCCGGATGCGCGTCGGACGCGGCATCGGTTCGGGCAAGGGCAAGACCGGTGGTCGCGGCGTAAAGGGCCAGAAGAGCCGTGAAGGCGTCTCGATCAACGGGTTCGAGGGCGGCCAGATGCCGCTCCACATGCGAATCCCGAAGCGCGGCTTCAACAACATCTTCGCCAAGGATTATGCCGAGGTGAACCTGGGCGCGATCCAGAAGGCGGTGGATGCCGGCAAGCTGGACGCCAAAGCGACCATCGACCAGGCGGCGCTCAACGCTGCCGGCCTGACCCGTGGCGGCAAGGACGGCGTGCGCCTCCTCGCCAAGGGCGAATTCTCGGCCAAGCTGAACTTCACCGTCGCCGGTGCGTCCAAGACCGCGAAGGAAGCGGTGGAAAAGGCTGGCGGTTCGGTGACGATCCCCGAGATCGTTCCGGCTGCTGACAAGCACAAGGCCAAGCATCGCTCGGTGCAGAAGGTCATCGCCGCGAAGAAGGCGGGCGGCAACGCATAACCGTCACCCCGGCGAAAGCCGGGGTCTCAGGCCGCTAGCGCGCCGCCTGTGGCACGAGATCCCGGCTCAGGCCGGGATGACGAAAAGGGGCTCGACGGGTTAGACAAGCTCGTTGGCTTACCTATATGAGCGGCGGGGGGCGTTAATCAGCGTCTGCCGCCGTTTCAGTTTCCAGGACGAACACGCACATGGCATCCGCATCTGATGCACTCGCATCCAACATCAGCCTGAGCAAATTCGCTCAGGCGACCGAGCTCAAGAAGCGCCTGTGGTTCACCCTGGGCGCACTGATCATCTTCCGCATGCTGAGCTATGTGCCGCTGCCGGGCATCGATGCGACGCAGCTCGATCTGCTGACGCAACAGACCCAGGGCGGCGTCCTGGATTTCTTCAACAATTTCACCGGTGGCGCGCTCAATCGCGCTTCCGTGGTCGCCCTGGGCGTTATGCCCTACATCACCGCCTCGATCGTGGTGCAGCTTGCGACGTCGCTGTCGCCGCAGCTCAACGCGATCAAGAAAGAAGGCGAGAGCGGCCGCAAGCGGCTGAACCAGTATACCCGCTACGGCACGGTCGCGCTCACTGCGATCCAGGGCTGGTTCATCGCCGTCGGGCTTGAGAGCTTCGGCGCCGCGCAGGGCCTGCAGGCTGTGATCGAGCCTGGCATGATGTTCCGCATCGGCGCGGTCATCTCGCTGGTCGGCGGGACGCTGTTCCTGATGTGGATCGGTGAGCAGATCACCAGCCGCGGCATCGGCAACGGCATCAGCCTCATCATCATGGCCGGGATCGTCGCGCGTCTGCCGCAGACGATGGTCCAGCTGTTCGAGAGCGGCCGTCAGGGCACGATCGATCCGCTGCGTCTGATCCTGATCATCCTGGGCGTCGCCGCGCTGGTGCTGTTCATCTGCTTCATGGAGCGCGCCCAGCGCCGCATCCTGATCCAGTATCCCAAGCGCCAGACGGCGCGCGGGGTGCAGGCGGAGCGCAGCCACCTGCCGCTCAAGCTCAACACCGCGGGCGTGATCCCTCCGATCTTCGCTTCGTCGCTGCTGCTGCTGCCGCTGACGATCACGCAGTTTGCCGGCAACATGACCGCGGGCGAGAGCGCATGGGGTGATTTCATCATCAACCTCAACACCTATCTGCGCCACGGCTCGCCGCTCTACATGACGCTCTATGGCGCCGGCATCATCTTCTTCTCGTTCTTCTACACCGCGGTGGTCTTCAACCCCGAGGAGACGGCGGACAATCTGAAGAAGTATGGCGGGTTCATCCCGGGCATCCGGCCGGGCAAGAACACCGAGACCTATTTCGATTACGTCCTCACCCGCATCACGGTGATCGGCGCGGCCTATCTCACCTTGATCTGTCTGCTGCCCGAATATCTGATCGCGTCGATGGGCGTGACGTTCCTGATGGGCGGGACCAGCCTGCTGATCGTCGTGAACGTGACGATGGACACGGTCACGCAGATCCAGTCGCACTTGCTGGCGCACCAATATGGTGACCTGATCAAGAAGGCCAAGCTCAAGGGCCGTTCGCGCTAGGCGCGGCGAGCACACGGGAGAGAGCTCGAGTGAATATCATCCTGTTGGGACCGCCGGGTGCGGGCAAGGGAACCCAGGCGGAGCGGCTTGTCGCCGGTCGCGGCATGGTCCAGCTTTCCACGGGCGACATGCTCCGTGCCGCTCGCAAGGCCGATACCCCGCTGGGGCATCAGGTTGCGGCGGTGATGGACTCGGGCGCTCTCGTCTCGGACGAGATCGTCTCGGCGCTGATCGACGACAAGCTCGGCTCGATGGGCGACGAGCAGGGCGCGATCTTCGACGGCTATCCGCGCACGGCGGCGCAGGCAGAATCGCTCGACGAGTTGCTCGCGGCGCATGGTCGCGAGCTCCAGCACGTCATCGAGCTGCAGGTTGATGAGGATGCGCTGGTCGAGCGGATCACCGGCCGCTTCAGCTGCGCGAGCTGCGGCGCGAACTATCACGACAAGTTCAAGCAGCCCAAGCAGGCCGATACGTGCGACGTGTGCGGCAACCATGAGTTCAAGCGCCGACCCGACGACAACGAAGCCACTGTCCGCACGCGGATGGAGGAATATCGCGCCAAGACCGCGCCGATCCTGCCGATCTACGAAGCGCGGGGTATCGTCAGCCGTGTCGACGGCATGGCCGACATGGACGAAGTGACCGCAGCGATCGAAGCGATACTGGCCGGCAAGGGCTGAGCGCGGAGGTCTGCGGACCTGCGCTTGGAAGGAGGACCCTGAGCGCTGTCACGCAGCGAGCTTCGGAAATCGGGGCGCGCGGGCTATAGGGGCTTGCGATCCGCGACGGAGCACAGGGGAAAGCCGATGAGCAATACCAGCGTCGTTTCGTCCACCGCCGCCACTGCCGCCGTAACCGCTACCCCGCCATTGTCCGTGCCTCAGCGGGCCGGCGCCCGCTTGCAGTTCGGTGATCGCTTCTCCGTCGCCAGCGAAGTGGAGGCAACGCCCGCCGGATTATTGGCGGTCGGCGGGATGGTAGGCGCGGCTTTGCTGGGCAGCGCTTTCATCGTCTGGGCGGCGCGGCGGTAGCGCCCCAAGGCGGGACGCCGTCCCTGGCTGACGCTTGGCGCGCGCCCGACGTTCGTGTATGGGTCCGGTTCCGACGAAAGCGGCGTGCAGCGCTTGACAGCGCCTGCGCGGCTGCATATGTCGCGCTTCTTCCGAACAACGGTTTTACGGCAGCGTCTTGGCGCGTATGCCGCGCAACTGCATTTTCGGGCTAACGCTACGATATGGAGTGTACGCAGCCATGCCGCACTCCGTGGAGCTGGGAGAATAATTCATGGCTCGTATTGCGGGTGTCAATATCCCGACCAACAAGCGCGTGATCATCGCGCTTCAATATATCCACGGCATCGGCCCCGCAAAGGCCAAGGAAATCACGGAAAAGCTCGGCATTGCCGCAGAGCGTCGCGTGCAGGACCTGTCGGACCAGGAAGTCCTTCAGATCCGTGAGACGATCGACGCCGGCTACTCCGTCGAAGGCGACCTTCGCCGTGAAGTCGCAATGAACATCAAGCGTCTGATGGACCTGGCCTGCTATCGCGGCCTCCGTCATCGCAAGGGCCTCCCGGTCCGTGGCCAGCGCACGCACACCAATGCGCGCACCCGCAAGGGCAAGGCCAAGCCGATCGCCGGCAAGAAGAAGTAAGGGAGCGCTGAGAAATGGCACAGGCACCGCAGCGCATTAAGCGCCGTGAGCGCAAGAACATCACCTCGGGCGTCGCCCATGTGAATGCTTCTTTCAACAACACCATGATCACGATCACCGATGCCCAGGGCAACGCGATCTCGTGGTCGTCGGCCGGCATGATGGGCTTCAAGGGCTCGCGCAAGTCGACCCCCTATGCGGCGCAGGTCGCGGCGGAAGACGCAGGCCGCAAGGCTGCCGAGCACGGCGTCCGTACGCTCGAAGTCGAAGTGAAGGGTCCGGGATCGGGCCGCGAGTCGGCGCTCCGCGCGCTGCAGGCGGTCGGTTTCCAGATCACGTCGATCCGCGACGTGACGCCGATCCCGCACAACGGCGTTCGTCCGTCGAAGCGTCGCCGCGTCTGATTTGCTGTTCTGTTCGGCTCTCGAACCCGGGTGCGGGTTCGCGGGCCGGGCACGCAATTTACTGGCGGGGCAAGCACCAGTCCCGCCCAAATATGAGGAAAGCCCGTGTCGGTGAACCCTAAGAACTGGCAGGAACTCAAGAAGCCGAACGGCCTCGAAAAGAAGCCCAGCGGCGATCCCAAGCGCAAGACCAGCTTCGTCGCAGAGCCGCTCGAGCGTGGCTTCGGCCTGACGCTCGGCAACGCGCTGCGTCGCGTTCTGCTGTCGTCGCTCCAGGGCGCGGCAGTCACTTCGATCAAGATCGAAAACGTGCTGCACGAATTCTCGTCGCTTGCCGGCGTGCGTGAAGACGTGACGGACATCGTCCTGAACGTGAAGCAGATCGCCATCCGCATGCAGGGCGAAGGCCCGAAGCGGCTTCAGCTCTCGGCCACCGGCCCCGCTGAAGTGAAGGCTGGCGACATCGCCGTCTCGGGCGACATCGAGGTGATGAACCCCGATCTGATCATCTGCCATCTGGACGATGGCGCGACGCTCAACATGGAGCTGACCGCCGATACCGGTAAGGGCTATGTCCCGGCCGCTGCCAACCGTCCGGTCGACGCGCCGATCGGCCTGATCCCCGTCGATGCGCTGTACAGCCCGGTCCGCCAGGTTTCGTACAAGGTGGAAAACACCCGCGTCGGCCAGGAGCTCGATTACGACAAGCTCACGCTGACGATCGAGACTGACGGCACGATCACTCCGGAAGATGGCCTCGCTTATGCGGCGCGCATCCTTCAGGATCAGCTTGCCCTGTTCGTCCACTTCGACGATTCGGCGGTCACCCGCTCGGCTCCGATCGGCATGGCGGCTCCTGCCGCTTCCGAGGGTGGCGCAGCCGGTGGCGATACCGCGCAGATCAACCGTTACCTTCTCAAGAAGGTCGACGAGCTTGAACTGTCGGTGCGTTCGGCGAACTGCCTGAAGAACGACAACATCATCTATATCGGCGATCTGGTCCAGAAGACCGAAGCGGAGATGCTGCGCACCCCGAATTTCGGTCGCAAGTCCTTGAACGAAATCAAGGAAGTGCTTTCGTCGATGGGTCTCCGTCTGGGCATGGAAATCCCGGGCTGGCCGCCCGAGAACATCGAAGAGATGGCCAAGAAGCTCGAACAGGAGATCATGGGCTGATCGCAATGGATTAGCGCGAGCTAATCCATGTCTCGGCGATCTGCCCGGCCGGCGGGCTAGGCCCGTCCGACGACGCGGCTTTGCCGCGGCGGGATCTGCAGGAAACAGGAAGGGCTCCGCAGCAATGCGGGGCCCTTTTTGCTGGCGCGGCGCTAAGCTACCAGCCTCAAATGACCACGCCGCTGCCACCCCGGTTTGCCACGCCCGCGATGCGTGCGTCGCTCGCATTGATCGCCGAGAGCCATTTGCGGCTGACGGGGCGGGCGCTTGTCACGGGGGCCGGTGATCCCCAGGCGCTCTGGCATGCGCCATTCGCGATTGTCGCGCACGGCACACAGGCCGATCCTCTCTTCTTCTTCGGAAACCGCGTGGCGCTCGATCGGTTCGAGCTGTCCGCAGACGCGTTTTCAGGGATGCCGTCGCGGCTATCCGCTGAGCCATTGTTGCGCGAAGAGCGACGAAAGCTGCTCGCCCGCGTGACCAGCCATGGCTTTATCGATGACTATGCCGGGGTGCGTATCTCCGCCAGCGGACGACGCTTTCGAATCCGCGAGGCGACGGTGTGGAACCTCGTCGATTCGGGCGGTGTGGTGCATGGGCAGGCCGCAGCGTTCGCGCGCTGGGACGAATTGGATTGAAGCGGTGCCGTGTCAGGTCGAAGCGCTGCGTCTCAGTCTTCCGCGATCCAGGCCAGTGCCTCGGCTTCCGAGCCGAAGAATTTGTAGAACTGGTTTGAAAGGCGGCTGATCTGCATCTTCACGATCGGATTGGGCGTCACTACGCCGCATTTCCGCAGTCCCATGGCCTTTGCCTCCTCGACCAGCCTTTCGCGCGCGTCGTTGAGTGTTTGAAGCTGCGGTGGAAAGTCGGTCAGGTCGCCAAGCAGGTCGAACGGTTCCCCGCGGCTATGAAATTTGCTCATCTCGCGCAGAATCGCCTGGTGGAAGCGGGCGTAGATAGCGGCGTCCCAAAAGCCCTTCATCGCATAGCGGATCATTGATCCCGTGCCATCGATCCTGATGTCGAAATACGTCGAATCCGATGCTTGCGGCGCGTCCACCTTCATCCTCCCCGTCAATTTCTCGCCCGATGCGTGAGGGGCGCTCGGCTGTCGGCGAGTGATGGCATAGCGACAACGGCGGAGCAATTGCGGTCTGAAGCTGGTGGTGGGAGGGGCCAGCCTTGACTTTTCCGGGAGAATCGGGTTGTAGCCCGCCTTCGGTTTTTGGCGGTGACCGCAACATCGCCTGGTCTGGGGTACCTGAAACGGCCCCTTAACGAACGAAGGAAAATACCATGCGCCATCGCGTAGGCGGCCGTAAGCTTCAGCGCACCTCGGCTCACCGCATTGCTCTGTTCCGCAACATGAGCGCAGCTCTCATCAAGCACGAGCAGATCACCACCACCGTCGCCAAGGCGAAGGAACTGCGTCCCTATATCGAGAAGCTGATCACGCTCGCCAAGAAGGGTGGCCTTTCGAACCGCCGTCTCGCGCATTCGCGCCTTCTCGACGATGCGCAGCTGGTGAAGCTGTTCGACGTGCTGGCCAAGCGCTACGCCGATCGCAACGGCGGCTACACCCGTATCATCAAGGCCGGCATCCGCGCTTCGGACGCATCGCCGATGGCGATCATCGAATTCGTCGACCGCGACGTTTCGGCAAAGGGCCAGGATTCGGGCCCGGTGCTGGGTGACGACGACTACGCCGACGCCGCGTAAAACCCCTCTCGGGTTGCGAAACAGGATAGGCCGGGCCATTTGGCTCCGGCCTTTTCTGTATCTGGAGCACCCGCGTGACCGATCCGATCGCTTATCCCGAGACCCGCCGCGACGAGATTGTGGAGGAACTGTTCGGAACCAGCGTTGCCGATCCCTATCGCTGGCTCGAAAACGACGTCCGCAGCGACAGCGAAGTCGCCGATTGGGTTGAGCGCCAGAACGCCGTCACCAGCGCCTATCTCGCCACGCTCCCGGCACGCGACTGGTTCCGCAGCCGCATCAAGCAGCTCTTCGACTATGAGCGCTTCGGCCTGCCCGAGAAGAAGGGCAGCCGCTATTTCTACATGCACAATTCGGGGCTCCAGCAGCAGGCAGTGCTGTTCGTCCGCGAAGGGATCGATGGCGCCGGCCGTGTCCTGATCGATCCCAATGGCTGGTCCGCCGACGGCGCCACGGCGCTTGCCGAATGGACGCCCTCGGAAGACGGGGCGCATCTGCTCTACGCGGTGCAGGATGGCGGCAGCGACTGGCGCGTCGCGCGGGTGCTCGATGTCGCGACCGGCAAGGATAGTGGCGACGAGATCCATGGCATGAAGTTCGCGCTATCGGCGGTCTGGAACAAGGACGGCAGCGGCTTCTTCTACTCGCGCTATCCGGAGGTGGCCGAGGAGGACAAGTTTCAGGCGCTCAACGAGAACCACAAGATCTATTTCCACCGGCTCGGCAATCCACAGTCGGCCGACGGGCTGGTCTATGAGACCCCCGCGCATCCGAGCCACAGCCATTATGCCCAGATCACCGATGACGGGGACTGGCTGGCGATCACCACCAGCGAAGGCACCGACGATCGCTACCAGATCACACTGATCGACCTGCGCGAGCCGGCCTGGCCCGCGCGGACGATCATCCACGGGCTCAACCATCATTGGAGCCTTGCCGGTAATGTCGGCACGCGTTTCTATTGGAGCACCAACAGCCACGCGCCGCGCATGCGGATCGTGACGATGGACGTGGCCACCGGCGAGCACCCCGAAGCGCACGAACTGGTGCCCGAGGACAAGGCCACGCTGGAGGGCGCGGCGATCATCGGGCACACGCTGCTCGCCTCCTATCTGGTCGATGCCCGCACCGAGATCCGCCGCTTCGCGCTGGACGGCACGCCATTGGGGCCGGTCGCGCTGCCCGGCATCGGCACGGCGTCCGGCTTTGGCGGGCATTCCGACGATCCCGAAACCTTCTTCGCATTTACCAGCTTCAACGAGCCGACGACGATCTACCGCCACAATGTCGCGACCGGCGAGAGCGTCGCCTGGGCCGCGCCGAAGCTGCTGTTCGATCCGTCCGGATATACCGTCGAGCAGCGCTTCTACGCGTCGAAGGACGGCACGCGCGTGCCCATGTTCGTGGTTCGCCGCAAGGATACGCATGGTCCCGCGCCGACGCTCCTTTATGCCTATGGCGGCTTCGGCATCTCGCTGACGCCTGCTTTCGCATCGTCGCGGATCGCATGGATGGAGCAGGGCGGGGTGCTCGCCGTGGCGAACATTCGCGGCGGCGGCGAATATGGCAAGGCGTGGCACGATGGCGGCCGCCTCGCCAACAAGCAGAACAGCTTCGACGATTTCATCGCGGCGGGCGAGTATCTCATCAAGGAAGGCATCACCGGCAAGGGCCGGCTCGCCATCCAGGGCGGCTCGAATGGCGGCTTGCTGGTCGGTGCCGTGGTCAACCAGCGGCCGGACTTGTTCGCGGCCGCGCTACCGGCTGTGGGCGTGATGGACATGCTCCGCTTCGATCGCTGGACCGCAGGCCGCTACTGGGTCGACGATTATGGCAAGCCCGGTGAGGAAGCGGAATTCCACAATCTTCGCGCCTATTCGCCCTATCACAATGTGCGCGATGGCGCGGACTATCCGGCGATCCTCGTCACCACCGCCGACACGGATGATCGCGTCGTGCCCGGCCACAGCTTCAAATATGCGGCCGCGATCCAGGCTGCGGCGATCGGCGACAAGCCGCATCTGATCCGTATCGAGACGAGGGCGGGCCATGGTTCGGGCAAGCCCACCGACAAGATCATCGAGGAAGCTGCGGACCTCTGGGCCTTCGCCGCCGAATGGACCGGATTGGCCGTCAAGACCGGCTGATCCGGTTCATCGCTGCGACAGCCACGCGAGCCTATCTCGTTTCGCACAAGAAACGGGAGGAAGGCATGAAGCTTCTGAAGATCGGCGGCGGAATCACGGCAGCGCTCGCAGTTTTGAGCATGACGGTTCCGGCGCAGGCGCAGGACCGGCGCTGGCAGGGGCGGGGCGACCACAAGCGACACCATCGCGGCGGCGACAGGATCGACGCGGGCGATTTGCTGATCGGCGCAGTGCTCCTCGGCGGGATCCTGGCCCTGACCTCCGGCAGCAAGAAGCGTCAGCGTACCGAGGCCGATTATGACGCGCCCTATGCGCCCGATGCCGATCAATATGACGGCGTCTATGATCCCGAGGCCGCGGGCGAGCGCTGCGGCGCCGAGGCGGGCATCCAGGGCGGAGACTATGCCCGCTTCTCGCGCCTCGAGTCTGTCGGCAGCACCAACTGGAATGGCCGTAGCTGGGTGGTGAAGGGCCGCGTCGAGCTGAGCGACGACGACGATCAGCGCACCGTCCGCACCGCCAGCTTCCGCTGCACCCTCCGCGCGGGCAGCGCGCCTGTCGTGACCTTCGAAGGCTATTGAGGGCCGTGCACGGCCAATAGCCCGCTTTACACTGCGGGACGGGCTTTCTATCGCCCGGCCATGACGGCCCAGCACAACGACTCCATCCTTATCGTCGATTTCGGGAGCCAGGTAACCCAGCTCATCGCGCGCCGCGTGCGCGAAGCCGGGGTCTATAGCGAGATCGCCCCATTCACGACCGCGGCGGAAGCCTTTGCGCGGATGAAGCCCAAGGGCGTCATCCTCTCCGGCTCGCCCGCTTCGGTGCTCGAAGAGGGCAGTCCGCGCGTTCCCCAGGAAATCTTCGATTCGGGGCTGCCGGTGCTCGGCATCTGCTATGGCCAGCAGGTGATGATGCACCAGCTTGGCGGCGAGGTGCGGCTGGGCGATTCGGGCGAGTTCGGTAGCGCGTTCATCGAGATCGAGGACAGCTGCGTGCTGTTCGACGGGCTCTGGGCCGAGGGCGAGACGCATCAGGTGTGGATGAGCCATGGCGACAAGGTCACCGAGCTTGCCCCCGGTTTCCGCCCGGTGGCGGTCAGCCCCGGCTCGCCCTTTGCCGTGATCGCCGATGATGCGCGCCGCTATTATGCGATGCAGTTCCACCCCGAGGTCGTCCACACCCCCGACGGCGCAAAGCTGCTCGCCAATTTCGTTCGCCACGTGTGCGGACTTGGCGGTGACTGGACGATGGCCGAATTCCGGGCGGCCAAGATCAAGGAAATTCGCGAGCAGGTCGGCGACGGGCGGGTGATCTGCGGGCTTTCGGGCGGCGTCGACAGCGCGGTGGCGGCGGTGCTGATCCATGAGGCGATCGGTGACCAGCTGACCTGCGTGTTCGTCGACCATGGCCTGATGCGGGCAGGGGAGGCCGATCAGGTCGTCAGCCTGTTCCGCGGCCATTACAATATCCCGCTCGTCCACCGGAATTGCGAGACGCTGTTCCTGAACGGGCTGGCCGGGGTCACCGATCCCGAGGCGAAGCGCAAGTTCATCGGCAAGACCTTCATCGAGGTCTTCGAGGAAGAAGCGAAGAATATCGGCGGCGCCGATTTCCTGGCGCAGGGCACGCTCTACCCGGATGTGATCGAGAGCGTCAGCTTCACCGGCGGGCCGAGCGTGACGATCAAGAGCCACCACAATGTCGGTGGGCTCCCCGAGCGCATGAACATGAAGCTCGTCGAGCCGCTGCGCGAGCTGTTCAAGGACGAAGTGCGCGCGCTGGGCCGCGAGCTGGGCCTGCCCGACATCTTCGTCGGGCGCCATCCGTTCCCCGGGCCCGGCCTCGCCATCCGCATCCCCGGCGAAGTCACCAAGGAACGCTGCGATATCCTGCGCAAGGCGGATGCGATCTATCTCGAAGAAATCCGCAACGCCGGGCTCTACGATGCGATCTGGCAGGCATTCGCGGTGCTGCTGCCGGTGCGCACCGTGGGCGTGATGGGTGATGGGCGCACCTATGATTACGTCCTCGCACTGCGCGCCGTGACCTCCACCGATGGCATGACCGCGGTCGCGTTCGAATATCCCGGCGGCTTCCTGCCCCGCGTCGCGACGCGGATCGTGAACGAAGTCCGTGGGATCAACCGGGTGACCTATGACTATACGTCGAAGCCGCCCGGCACGATTGAATGGGAATGACGGCGGGGCGGTTGGCGGGATCGGCGCGGACGAACCAGGGCTAGGCGCAGCAGCCGTGCCCCGTGCCATGCAGGTTTCCATTTCGCCTGCGGAACGGCTGGGTTACGCTGGTACGCCCGAACCGGCGCAGGGGGGAATTCGAATGCACAAGACGATGCTGATGGGTGCGGCCGCCATGCTGGCGCTGCTGACCGGTTGCCAAAGCGAGCCAACCGCGAATGTCGCGGTCGCCAATGAGGCGGCGAATTTGGTTGACCCGGAGCCGGCCGCCGCAAACACCGCTGCTGCTGCGGAGGTTTCGGAGACCGCAGCGCTCGCGCTCAACCTCGCTTCGGACGAACTGACCCTGGTCACCGAAAGCGGTAGCGCGCGGCACATCCCGTTCGGCATGGAGCGCGCGACGGCGCTCCATATGATCTCCGCTGCTCTCGGCAGCCCGATCGAGCAGGACAGCAACCAGGATTGCGGCGGGGGCAAGCTTGATTACGCCGCCTTCCGCCAGGGCCTGTCGCTCTATTTCCAGGACGGCAAGTTCGCCGGATGGAATCTCGATGGCCGGGAAAATGGCAAGTTCACGACCGCCAACGGCATCGGCATCGGCATGACGCGCGCGGCGCTTGAGGATTCGGGCAGCGAAGTGACAGTCGAGGAATCGACGATCGGGCTGGAGTTCATGACCGGCGACATGTCCGGCCTGCTCAGCGCGCCGGGGCCGGGCGGCAAGGTTACCAATCTCTGGGCCGGCGTAAACTGCATCGCGCGGTGATCGAACCGGCCCATGTCGGCGACAGGGATGCCGTTGTCGCGTTGTGGCGCGTCTGCGGCCTCACCCGCCCGTGGAACGATCCCGACGCCGATTTCGCGCTCGCAATGGCTACCACGGACAGCGTGGTTCTGGTCGCGCGCGCCGAAGCAGGCATCGTCGGCAGCGTCATGGCGGGCTTCGACGGGCATCGCGGCTGGGTCTATTATCTCGGGGTCTCGCCCGATGCGCGGCGCGGCGGGCTGGGCAGGGCGTTGATGGCCGCGGCCGAGGCCTGGCTGCGTGAGCGCGGCGCGCCCAAGATCCAGTTGATGGTGCGCGGCACCAATGATGCCGCGCTCGGCTTCTACGAAGCGCTTGGCCTTGAGCGGCAGGACGTCGTAACCCTCGGCCGCTTCCTGAACGATCCTGCCTGATCGGCGCGCGGCGCTGGCTTATCGGTCAGCGATACTCTCCCTTCGGGCCATCGGCTGAGCCGAAGATCCTTTTGCACTCGCTGCGATTTTGCGGGAATTCGCACAGTTTGCGGCAATGTTCGAGCGGGCCATCGCGCTTGTCCCAGGCTTTCATGCAGAGACGATAATATCGCTCTTCGTCTGCTGCGGCGATTTGGCTGCTTCTCTCGTGGTTTACATAGACTGCGAGCATCAACGCCGCACCGATGATGATGGTCACACAGCCAATGCCCGCTTTACCCCCGGTAAGGCCTCCCCGGCGGCGGGTTTGTACGAGTTCATCGTATGATTCAAATTCCTGGACACCATGGGCGTTGGTGCGTTCGAACTTCTCCCTGTCCATCTGCTTCCCGGCCTTGGTCGCCGAGATAAACAGATACACGCCGAACAGCACGACCAGGGCGCCGAACAGATAGCCGCCAAGCACTGCCACCCCTCCTCCCGAAACTGGAACGGGGCTTGGCAGGAAACTCCTACTCCGCCGCCCCGTCTCTCAATTGCTTATCGTCACATATTAGGATCGATATGGAAATGATCTCGTATGGCGCAAATGTGCGCGGAGCAACGACGCGTTGCTCGCCTTCGAGGATGCTCCGGCCTATCGGTCGGCTCTATTGTCCCTTCGGCTTGTCGCGCTCGGCCCGTCGGGTGAACCGAAAATCCGGGTGCACTCGCTGCGATTTTGCGCGAACTCGCACATCCTCCGACAGAGCTCTATCTCATTTTCCCCGTTGTCCCAGGCTCTCGTGCAACTGTGATAGTATCGTGCCGCCTGATCTGATTGCCTTTGGCTGTCTCGCGAATGCCCAAGATAGGTCGCAAGCATGAACGCCGCGCCGGTGAAGAGGGTGACGCAGCCGATGCCTGCTTTGCCTCCGGTAACCCCGGCCTTTCGGCGAGCCTGCAGCGAAAGTGCGCAACCGCTGTCCGGGCGTGAGGAGTTGGCGGCGGAATAGGCCAGCCTACTCGTCGCCCCAACCGTCACCCCGGCGAAAGCTGGGGTCTCCCGCGAGAACTCGCTGTCCGAGCCGCGAGCGATGCCAGCTTCCGCTGGCATGACGGCCAGTTACCATGTCCCGAACCCCGCTCGCACACCGCCGCCCCTTCACCGAATCCCCCCAACCGTCACCCCAGCGAAAGCTGGGGTCTCCCGCGACGGCGCGCCGCCCGAGCCGCGAGCGATGCCAGCTTCCGCTGGCATGACGGCCAGTGACCTTTTCCCGAACCCCGCTCGCACCCCGCCGACCCTTCACCACGTCCTCCATTCGTCACCCCAGCGAAAGCTGGGGTCTCCCGCGATGGGCGAGCCGCCCGAGCCGCCAGCGACGCCAGCTTCCGCTGGCATTACGGGTAGTTGCGCTGCTTCTGCCCCACGCGCACCCGGGGCCGTCTCCTCATGGATGGGCGAGCTGCGCGGCTGCAATATCGTTCGACACGCGCTATCGGGGCCAAATCACTCAGCATGCCGAGGTGCCCATGACCGTCACGATATTCGGGATTCCCAACTGCGACACGATGAAGAAGGCGCGGGCGTGGCTCGATGAGCACAAGGTCGCGACTGAGTTCCACAACTACAAAACGTCGGGAATCGACGCGGCCCGGGTCTCGCGCTGGATCGAGATTGCCGGTTGGGAAAAGGTGCTCAACCGTGCCGGCACCACCTTTCGCAAGCTCCCCGATGCGGCGAAGACGGATCTCGACGCCGGCAAAGCCGCCGCGCTGATGCTGGAGCAGCCATCGATGATAAAGCGCCCGGTGCTGGAATATCCGGGCGGCCTGCTGATCGGTTTCAAGCCTGAGGAATATGCCCGGGCGCTTCTTTAGCTGCATGCTTCTCTAATTCTGCATTTTCCGGTAGGTTAACCCTATAATCGCGGTTGTCGGGGGATTGACGATGACGATTGCAAAGCGGCCGGGCTGGTTCATCATCCTCGTATGCGTGCTGATCCTGTGGGGATTGGCGGGATGCGCGGCATTCTATGTGCACGTGAAATACGGGCCGGCGATGGATCCGGCGGCGACCGATTGGGACCGCGCTTATTTCGCCGCGCTGCCGCCTTGGTTCACCTGGGACTATGCGGTCGCCGTAGGAGCGGGGCTGCTCGGCTCGATCGCCTTGCTTGCCCGCTCGCGCTGGGCGGGGCTGCTTTACGTCCTCTCGCTGATCGCGGTGGCTATCCAGTTCGGTTACGTCTTCTTCGCGACCGATCTGCTGGCGCATAAGGGAGCTGCCGCCACCGTACCGTTCCCGGTGTTCATCGTCGCCATGGCGCTGCTCCAGGTGTGGCTGGCCGGATATGCCCGCGATCGCAACTGGGTAAGCTGACGTGGTTTAGAAGCCGCTGGCGAACTTTCCGAGTGCCCAGACTTCGACATCGCCGGTAATGACCGGGGAGAAATAGTCGCCGCGCCCGCAAACCGTGTTGAGCATGGTCATCAGGACCGTTCCAGGCTTGGCGACAATGGCACCTCCCGGGCCTTCTTCATGCCCCAGGAACTTCTTGCCGACATAGAAGTCGCTCTTGCGCATGCTCGACGTATAAGCGCTGCAATCCGCGTCGCGCCAAAACACAGACCGGGTGAAGTCGCGAGACTCGGTTGTGGTATCGTAGATGGACATTTGGCGGAAGCTTACCTTCGTGCCGTAGCGACTGATCGAATCAATATCGACGAAAAAGGCCAACTTCGGGAATGCGTTGGAATAGGCGGCAAGACGCCACGCTTCGGCCGATGCGGTGTGCGGAACCAGAAACGCCGCCAGAGCGAGAAGCGTAGCGCGCATGAAAATCCCCCCGTTGTTGCGCGAAGGCTAGTGATTATCCCAAGCCGCGCAAGGCCGCGATGCTCATTCCTCCCACTGGAATACCTCCTCCAGCGGCTTGCCGAACACCCGCGCGATCCGGAACGCGGCTTCGAGGGTGGGGGAGTATTTGCCCGCCTCGATCGCCGCGATCGTCTGGCGTGTCATGCCGATCTTCTCGCCCAGCTCTGCCTGGGTCATTTCCCCGGCCATGAAGCGCAACGTGCGAACCTGGTTGGCAATGTGCGGCTCAGCCATGCCAGCCTCGGCGGTAGCTCATAAGGACCACGCCGTTGTTGACGAGCTCGGCGATGACGATCGCGAACAATGCAGCATTGACGATCTTCGCTGGCGGTGCGGAGAACGGCATCATCACACCGGCGATGACAGCCCCGGTCATCAGCACGAGATAGGCGATGCTCGCGCCGCGCCGGTTGATTGCACGATCGCGCTCGTCGGGCTGCGCGCGGCCCTCGGCGCCGGACTGGATGCGGACCACGAGGGTGCCAAGGCCGGCGAGCACGGCGTGGACGATCGCAGCACCGCCGAACAGCCAGAGCATGTCGATTAGCCGCGGTTCGGGCGGGCGTGTCGCGACCAGGGTGAAATAGACGGAATAAGGCAGCGCCATTGCGATGAAGTACACTGCGGCGAGTTTTTCACGATAAGCCATGCTCAGCTTCCTCTGCGAAAATGGATGATCTGCGTCACTGCGTTGGCGACCTCGGCGGTCACCAAAGCGGCGAGAAGTGCGTTGCCCATGAACACGGGCGCCATGCTCGGGGGTGGGGCGGGGGTCCATTCATAGGCGATGTGCAGCAGGATGGGGGTGGTGATCATCAGCATCACGACGATCAGCATCAGCGCGATATAGGCCGACCGGTAGCCGAGCAGCGCGATCGTCTTTTCGCGATCATCGGCGGGGGCATTGGCTTCCCGCCCTGACGTCAGCGCCAGCGCTGCGGCCATGATGATCTGCACCACGACGATCAGGATGATCGCGGTGACGAAGTTTCCGGTCTCCGCTGCCAGATCGTAGCGGCTGGCGCGCACGGCATCTGCGAAGCCGGCGAAATACCAGCCCCATATCGCCAGCGTGCTGGCGAGCGACGTCCAGAGCATCTTTTCACGGAAAGCCATTTTGCGCACCTCATGTCTGCGATTCGCGACATCATGTAAAAAATATCGAACATTGAGTCAAGAATATCAGTCATGCACGGGTGGGTGGTTGGCGTCCGCCGCGATGTGCGGCTAGGAAGCGCGCCATGTCTCACATGACGCTCGATACCGGCACCAGCCGCGCGAACCCGACACCTTCCCCGATGAAGCGGCTCACGGTCCCTGCGATTCGCAATCGCAAGGGAAAGGACCCGATCGTGATGCTCACCGCGTACACCACGCGGATGGCGCAGCTTCTCGATCCGCACTGCGATGTGCTGCTGGTGGGGGATAGCCTGGGGCAGGTGATTTACGGCCTGCCGTCGACGCTCCCGGTCACGCTCGACATGATGATCGCGCATGGCGCGGCTGTGGTGCGCGGCAGCTATCATTCGGTGGTGATCGTCGACATGCCCTTCGGCAGCTACGAAGCGAGCCCGGAGCAGGCGTTTCACTCCGCTTCCCGCGTGATGGCCGAAACCGGCGCGGCGGGCGTAAAGATGGAGGGAGGCGAGACCTTGGCTCCCACCGTCGAGTTCCTTACCCGGCGCGGCATTCCGGTGATGGGCCATGTCGGCCTCACGCCCCAGGCGGTGAACGCGCTCGGGGGCTATGGCGCGCGGGGCCGGAGCAACGCCGAGCATGCCCAGATCCTGGATGATGCGCGCGCGATCGCGGATGCTGGCGCGTTCGGCGTGGTGGCCGAGGGCGTCGTCGAAACGCTGGCCAATGAGATCACCGCCGCGGTTTCCGTGCCGGTGATCGGCATCGGCGCTTCGTCGCAATGCGATGGCCAGGTTCTGGTGACCGAGGACATGCTGGGCATGTTCGAGCGCACGCCGCGTTTCGTGAAGCGTTTCGATGACCTGGCTGGCCGCATTTCCGCCGCGGTTGAGACCTATGCGACGGAGGTTCGCTCACGGGCCTTCCCGGGTGCCGAACAGGTCTATGCGGCGCGGGATTGAACGGCTAGGCAAACGATCTTTCCCGGTGCGGTGCCAAGATCCGCGCTAACGAGCCGATGGAGTAGATTTTGGCGCTTCCCCCCCCCGATGCGACGAACGAAGCCTTCCTGCGCGAAGTCGACGAGGAATATCGCCGCGAGCGGTTGCTGAACATCTGGCGCAATTACGGGCGCTGGATCGTTGTCGCCGTTGTGGCCGCGCTGGTCGCGCTGGCCGCCTGGCTCTATTGGGGTCACCGCACGAACAGCGCCGCGGGCGTGGAGGGTGAGCAATATGATGCCGCGCTCCATCTGGTCGAAGAGAATCAGCCGGACAAGGCGATGCCCGAGTTCGAGAAGCTCGCGAAAAGCGGGAGCGAGGGCTACGCCGCCTTGTCGCGCATTACGCTCGGCAATTTGCTGCTCCAGAAGGGCGATGCGAAGGGCGCTGCGGCGAAGTTCGCCGAAGTGGTGTCCGACACCCGCTATCCGCAGCCATATCGCGATCTCGCGCTCGTGCGCCAGACGTCGACCGAATATGATACGCTGAAGCCCGAGCAGGTGATCGATCGGCTGAAGGGCCTGGCCGTGCCCGCATCGCCCTGGTTCGGCACCGCCGGCGAGATGGTCGCAGCATCCTATCTGAAGCAGGGCAAGCGAGCCGATGCCGGCAAGCTCTATGGCCAGATCGCCCAGGGCGGCGAGAATGTGCCCGAAAGCATCCGCCAGCGCGCGGTCACGCTGGCCGGCGTTCTTGGCGTCGACGCTATCGATCAATCCACGGGAAATAGTGCGCAATGAACAAAAAGGTGAGGGTGGCGGCGGCGCTCGGAGCGCTCGCGCTGGTCAGCGGTTGCGGGATCATCAAGGGCGGCGGCAAGGCGAAGACGCCGGTGGTCGGCGAACGCGTGCCGATCCTGATTTCGGAAAACGACATCGTTGCGGACCGCGCGCTTTCCGGCGTGGACGTGCTGGTGCCCGAGCCTGCGGCGAATGAGGCCTGGGCACAGCCGGGCGGCAACGCCGCCAAGTCGATGGGGCATCTCGCGCTGGGCCAGAATCTCAGCCGCGTCTGGAGCAAGTCGGTCGCCAAGACCTCGAAGCGCGAGCGTCTCGCCGCTTCGCCGGTGGTCGCGGAGAACAAGCTGTTCGTGATCGACACGGCCGGCGTGGTGCATGCCCTGGCGGCGGATTCGGGCGGCGCGCTGTGGACCGCCGATACTGTCAAGGAAAAGGGCAACAAGTCCGCGCGCTTCGGCGGCGGCGTCAGTGTGCAGGGCGAGCATGTCTTCGCGACGAACGGGCTGGGCGATGTAGTCGCGCTCAATGCTGCGAACGGCTCCGAAATCTGGCGCAAGCGTCCCGGAGGTCCGCTGCGCGGTGCGCCTACGCTCGCCAACGGCAACGTCTATGTTCTCACCCAGGACAACCAGCTCTTCGCGCTGAACCAGGAAACCGGCGAGTCCGCCTGGACCGCGACCGCCAGCCTCGAATCGCAGGGTGTGTTCGGGGTCGCGGCCCCGGCATCGGCGAACGGCACCGTGGTCGCCGGCTTCTCCTCGGGCGAGCTCAACGCGTATCGCTATGAGAATGGCCGTTCGCTCTGGGCCGAAGTGCTGTCGCGCAGCTCGATGACGACCTCGGTTTCGTCGCTCTCGGATATCGATGCCGAGCCGGTGATCGATCAGGGCCGGGTCTATGCCGTGGGGCAGGGCGGGCGCATGGTCGCGATCGACCTCGCCAGCGGCCAGCGCATGTGGGAACAGAATATCGCCGGCATCTCGACGCCCTGGGCGGCGGGTGAGTGGCTGTTCGTCGTCACCGATGACGCCCGCCTGCTCGCGATCGCGCGCGGCAGCGGCAAGGTGCGCTGGATCTCGCAGCTCACGCACTATCGCAACGAAAAGAAGCTCAAGGGCATGGTAGGCTGGGTCGGCCCCGTGCTGGCCGGCGGCCGCCTGCTGCTCGGCAATACCGAGGGCGAACTCGTCTCGGTCAATCCCGCGGACGGCAGCGTGACTGCCACGCTCAAGGTCAAGGCGCCGGTCACGCTCCAGCCGATCGTCGCGAACAACATGCTCTATATCCTCGACGACAAGGGCGATCTCTCGGCCTATCGCTAAGCGCGCCTTTGATGAACCAGATGGAACGGGCGGGGCCGCAGGCTCCGCCCGTTGCCTTTTTGCCCTCCCGGCGTTCCCCTCGCACCATAGTCTGATAAGAACCGCATATGCCTCTGCCCACCGTAGCCATTGTCGGCCGCCCGAATGTCGGCAAATCGACGCTGTTCAACCGGCTGGTCGGCAAGCGCCTGGCGCTGGTCGACGATCAGCCCGGCGTGACGCGCGATCGGCGTGAGGGCGATGCATCGCTACTCGGGCTCGATTTCCGCATCATCGATACCGCCGGTTACGAGGATGAGGATGTCGCGACGCTTCCCGGCCGGATGCGCGCGCAGACCGAAGCGGCGGTTCGCGATTCGGACGTCTCGCTGTTCCTCATCGATTCGCGCGTGGGGGTGACCCCGCTCGACGAGGAAATCGCACGCTGGCTGCGCGGCACCAACCGTCCCGTCGTGCTGATGGCCAACAAGGCGGAGGGCAAGTCGGGCGAGACCGGCGTTATCGAAGCGATGGGGCTGGGTCTTGGCGATCCCATTCCCTTCTCGGCCGAGCATGGCGAAGGCGTGGCCGATCTGTTCGAGGCGCTGCGCCCGCATCTGGAGCGCGACGAAGACGAGATCGCCGAGGAAGACGAGGAGGGCAGCGACGCGATCCTCAAGCTCGCGATCGTCGGGCGCCCGAACGCGGGCAAGTCCACCCTGGTCAACCGCTTCCTTGGCGAGGACCGTCTGATCACCGGGCCGGAGGCGGGCATCACCCGCGATTCGATCTCGGTCGATTGGGAATGGACCGATTTCGAGGAACAACCCCGCAAGGTGCGCCTGATCGACACGGCCGGCCTCCGCAAAAAGGCGCGGGTCGAGGAGAAGCTCGAAAAGCTCTCCGTGATGGATACGCTCCGCTCGATCGACTTCGCCGAAGTCGTCGTCTTGCTGCTCGATGCCACACGCGGCCTTGAGGTTCAGGATCTCAAGATCGCGGATCGCGTGCTCCAGGAAGGGCGCGCGCTCATCATCGCGCTCAACAAATGGGACGTGGCGGAGAATGCCTCCAGCCTGTTCAACGGCGTGAAGGCCGCGCTCGAAGAGGGCCTGTCGCAGGCGAAGGGTATTCCGGTCCTCACCGTCTCGGCGGTGACCGGCAAGGGCCTCGACATGCTTATGAAGGTCGCGTTCGAGACGCGCGAGGCATGGTCGCGCCGCGTATCGACCGGCCAGCTCAACCGCTGGTTTGAGCGCGCGATCGAAGCCAATCCACCGCCCGCGCCGGGCGGAAAGCGGATCAAGCCGCGCTACGTCACCCAGAACAAGACCCGCCCGCCCAGCTTCGTCCTGTTCGGCACCCGCGTCGATCAGCTTCCGGTCAGCTATCAGCGTTATCTGATCAACAGCCTGCGCAAGGAGTTCGATTTCGGCGCGGTGCCGGTGCGCCTTTCGCTGCGCGCGCCGAAGAACCCGTTCGATCAGGAGAAGAAATAGCCGTTACGGGTAAGAAATACCCAAAATGGCCATATCAACCTGCTGTTTACTTCCACCTGCGTATGTCGGGTTCGTGCCTCTTGGGCGCGGTGTTGGGGTAAAAAGCGATGACCGGCGGCGAACCTCTGGTGAATTGGGCGGCTTTCGGACAGGCTCGTAGCGAGCTTGGCGCCAATTTCGTACGGATTCTCGGCTATTTTCGCGAGGACGGTTTCAAGTCCGTCTCTCAGATCGAGGATGGCATGCGCGCCGAGAGCGCTGCGGCGATGGTAATCCCCGCCCATACGCTGAAGGGCGAAGCGCGCCAGTTCGGCGCCGATGTGCTGGCCGATCTCGCCGAAGATATCGAGACGATCGCGCGGCTCTGCGTCGAGCGGCACGATACGCCGACCAACGCGCTGGAGCATGTCGTCAAGCTGCGCCCGCTGTTCGATTCCACGCTCGAATTGCTTGAGCGCGAGGCCAATCCGCTGGTCGCGCGCCGCCCTGCGACCTTTGGGCGCCGCAGCCTCGCGGGTTGATCTTCCTTTCTATTCCGCGTCGGCTTCGGACTTGCTGTTGAGCTGGATGTAATTCTCCAGCCCCATGCGCTGGATCATCTCGAACTGCCGCTCGAGCGTATCGACATGCTCCTCCTCGCTGTCGAGGATGCGGCGGAACAGATCGCGGCTGACATAGTCGCGCACCTTCTCGCTATGCTCGATCGCGTCCCTGAGCACGGCCACCGCCTCGATCTCCAGCGCCAGATCCGATCGGAGCGCCTCTTCCACGGTCTCGCCGATGCGCAGCCGCCCAAGCAGCTGGAAATTGGGCAGGCCGTCCAGGAACAGGATGCGCTCCGAAACCATGTCGGCATGCTTCATCTCGTCGATCGATTCGTGGCGCTCGAATTCCGCGAGCTTCTTCACGCCCCAATGGTCGAACAGCCGGTAATGCAGCCAATATTGGTTGATCGCGGTGAGTTCGTTCTTGAGCACCTCGTTGAGGTATTCGATGACTTTCGCGTCGCCCTTCATGTGCCTGTCCAATCGCTGAATTACAGAAGCGACAATAGGCTCGCCGGGGCGGCTTTAATAGCTAAAAAATGGCGGATTTCTGCGGTTTTTGGCTGTTGCGAGTGTTACGCAGCAGCACGTTCTTCGGCGATAATGGCTCGCGCGAACGGCACGCACTGGCCGCATTTGGGCTGGAGGCCGAGCGCGCGATACGCCTGGCAGGCGCTGATCGCGCCTTCGCGCGCCGCAGTGCGGACTTCCCGTTCCCGAATTGCATTGCAAACGCAGACGACCATGCGACCCTCACATTCGATGATCGCTAGCTAGGGCTAATGCGAGCGATTCGCAAGGGTATTGCGACGCGTTCGCAATTTAGCCAATGGCTCCCCCGCGTATCGGCTGCAGCCGAAGCCGCGCCAGACTGCGCCACAGCCATTCCAGCGGCCCGAATCGGAAACGCTCCAGCCAGGGCTTCGACCAGAGCAGCATCAGCGCCCAGATCGCCAGCACCACGAGATACACCTGCCAGCGCGAGAGATGGCCGTAGAGACCCAGACCATAGCCGTAGAACAGCGTGGTGCAGATCAGGCTGGTGAAGAGATAGTTGGAGAACGCCATCCGCCCCGCCGCCGCGATGCGCGTGGTCAGCGCGCCGCCCGGCCGCATCAGCAGCAGGATCAGGCACGCCCAGGCCAGGATCATCAGCGGGCGGAAGGGCACCGATGCGGTCATCACGCCCAGCCCCGTCGCGAACACGCTGAAATTCTCGCGCACCATATAGGCGGCGATCGCGACATAAGCGGGGATCGCGATGGCGAAGCAGACGAGCATCCATTTCCAATATCGCTTGCGTTCCCACGCTCCGGTCAGCAGGCCGCTCTTCAGCGAGGCCATGCCGAGCAGCATATAGCCCAGCGTTTCGGGGCCGCTGAACGACAGCATGCCGAGCGGGGAAAGCACGTGATGGCCGAAGCGGTCGCGCAATATGGCTTCATAGGAGCCGCGGAACAGCGCGAGCTGATCGGCGATATAGGCGGCTGGGGGCACGCCGAATGCCTTCTCGAATTCGACCAGCGCTTTCGCCATCTCGGCGGCGCTGGCATTGGCCCAATTTTGCTGGAGCGCGAGCACGCCCATCGGGATGCCGCACATCAGAAGCGTCTCCAGCACAAGCAGCCCGATGCCGATCCGGACCAGCGAAGCCACCGGCTTATCGCGGAAGAAAAAGGCAATCGCGCCCACCAGCGCGTAATGGGCCAGGATGTCGCCCCACCAGACCAGCCACAAGTGCGCGAGGCCGAACACCAGCAGCCACAGCATGCGCGAATAATGCACCCGCGCCGGGTTTTCGCCTTTCGCCTCGGCGCGCTCGGTCACCAGCACCAGCGATGCGCCGAACAGGAAGGAGAAAAGCCCGCGCATCTTGCCGTCGAACAGCACGAAATTGACCAGATAGACCCACAGGTCCGCCCCCGTCGCGCCGCCATAGGCGCGGGGGTTGATATAGGCCGCCTCTGGCATCGAGAAACCGATGATGTTGAGCAGCAAGATGCCCATCACCGCCACGCCGCGAACGGTATCCAGCGCTATAAACCGCTGCTCGGCAATGTCTGCGTTCATGGCCTGTTTTCGCATCTCGCATGGCGCCGCGCAATCGCGGAAGCGGCGCATCGGCCTTCCATGTCGGACCTCTGCGCGTATTTGAAGGAATCCTTAAGCTAGGCGCTGTAGTCACATCGGTCATGTTAGTCGGCGTACCGTATCTCGAGGCGTCGCGGATTGCCGCATGGTCCGCCAAACGGCTCTTCTGGGCCAGCCTGCTGGTTCCCCTCGTACTGCTCGTCTCGCAGATCGGCGTCTATGCGGTCGGCGTAAGCCGGGCGGATCTGGTCTCGTTCGCCTTTAACGGCGCGGCGCCGCTGGCGGCGGCCATTGCTTGTTTCATGCGTGGCATGCGATCGCCGCCGGGTGCGGGGGAAGGGTGGTTCGCGCTTTCGCTGTCGCTTGCGCTTTGGGCCGGCGCGATGGCGGTACTGCTGCTGGCTGCATTTTCCGGCCACTTCGATCCGGATTCGCTGCCCCCGCTCCTGCTCTTCGTCCTCTACGGGGTACCGCTCACCTTTGTGCTGGCCAGTCAGCGTTCGGAGATTTGGCCCGCGCGTGTGGTGGATGGGCTGATCGCGCTGACGCTTGGCGTTACTTTCTACATTTTTCTGTCAACCATCGTCGCGCCGTTGACCAGGCCGATTACCCCGGGGGCCGAAGGACATCTCACCTTGGCGACGATGTTCGATGTGCAGAATGCCTATATCGCGGTCTTCGCTGCGATTCGTTATTTCTCTAGCTACAGCGCCCGGGACCGGAGCTTCTTTTCCGTGCTGGCGGTTTTCGGCGTCGGCTACGGGATATGCGCGGGGATCTGGAACCACTTCTTGCTGATGACGCCATTCGCCTCGATGCAGGAATTGCTCGTCACGATTTGCTTCCTGTTGCTGATAGTATTGACCGGGATCGTCCATTTGCCCGCCCGTGCCGCGGCCAGGCCATCCGGTTTTGCCAGGATCGTGCGGGCCGGCAGCCCCTTGATGCTGCCGCTAACCCAGATCACGCTTTCTATCGCGCTGGTGCCCAGGCACCTGGTGGCCGGAATTGCCGGGCTGGTCGCCGCGCTGGTCCTGTACGGTGTCCGGAACATTCTTGTTCAGGTGCGGAACGTCGAGGAACAGGAGCGGTTGCAGGGCCTGTCTTCCACCGATGCGCTCACCGGGCTGGGAAATCGCCGCATGTTCGATGAGGCGCTGCGCCGCGAATGGGATCGCGCCCGGCGTTCGGGCGATGGGCTGGCGCTGATGATGATCGATATCGATCACTTCAAGACGCTCAACGATGTGATGGGCCACCCCGCGGGCGACGCCCGGCTCCGCGACGTCGCCCAGGCAATACGCGGGCGTGCACGTCGCGCGGCGGAGGTGGCCGCGCGCTATGGGGGAGAGGAGTTCGCCGTCATCCTGCCGGGCGTGGATCCCGAACGCGCGCTCGCCCAGGCCGAAGAAACGCGGCTGGCGGTCGAGGAGATGGCGCTGCAATCCCCCGCGCCGCTGGGCAGGATAACCGTGAGCATCGGTGTGGCGCACATATTCGGGCCGCACGACGCGGACACCGCCGCCCTTACTGCGGCAGCGGACGCCGCGCTGTACCGCGCCAAGCATGCAGGCCGGAATTGCGTGATGCTTCACGCCTGAGCGGGATTACGCGAGCGCGCCGTCCTCGCCCATCAGCGCGGGGAAGAAGCCTTCATGCGCGGTGCGCAGATCGTCGATGCTGACGCAATAATCGCCCTCTTCCAGTTCGAAGATCAGCCGGTTTGCGATCGTGCGCCCGATCGGATCGGCGACCAGCCCGGCCTTGTCCGCCGCGACGAGGAAATCGGCGAGCGATTCGTCGCGCACGGTGACCACGTACAGGCCCTGATCCTCGCCAAAGAAGCTGCCCGCCACGCCAAAGGGCTGGGGCTGATCGATGATCGCGCCAATGTTCGACGCCAGCGCCATTTCCGCCAGCGCCACCGCGAGGCCGCCATCGGAGACGTCATGGCATGCGGTGATGCAGCCGCTATGGATCGCCGAACGCACGAACGCGCCCGCGCGCCGCTCCGCCATCAGGTCGACGGGCGGGGGAGGGCCTTCCTCGCGCCCGTGGATTTCGCGCAGCCAGATCGACTGGCCCAGATGGCCTGATCGTTCGCCCAGCGCGATGATGATGTCGCCGGTGCCCTTGAAGGCGATGGTGCAGCTCTTCGACCAATCCTTGAGCAGCCCGACGCCGCCGATCGCGGGGGTGGGCAGGATCGCCGATCCGCCGCCGGTCGCCTTGCTCTCGTTATAGAGCGAGACGTTGCCCGAGACGATCGGGAAGTCGAGCGCGCGGCACGCTTCCGACATGCCTTCCAGGCAGCCGACGATCTGGCCCATGATCTCGGGGCGCTGCGGATTGGCGAAGTTGAGGCAGTTGGTCACGGCCAGCGGCGTCGCGCCGACCGCGCTCAGATTGCGCCAGGCTTCGGCAATCGCCTGCTTGCCGCCCTCGACCGGGTCCGCGAAGCAGTAACGCGGGGTGCAATCGGTGGTGATCGCCAGACCTTTGTCGGTGCCGTGGACGCGGACCACCGCGGCGTCGCCGCCCGGGCGCTGGACGGTGTCACCGCCCACCATGTGGTCATATTGCTCCCAGATCCAGCGGCGGCTGGCGATGTCGGGCGAACCCATCAGCTTGAGCAGATCGGCCGCGATATCGGTGCTTTCGGGCACGTTGGTCAGCGGCGCGGGCTTCGGCGTCGGGACATGCGGCCGGTCATAGAGCGGCGCTTCGTCGGCCAGCGGCGCGAGCGGAATGTCGGCAACCACGTCGCCCTTCCACTTCAGCACCATGCGGCCGGTGTCGGTAACGTGCCCGATCACCGCGAAATCGAGCTCCCACTTGCGGAAGATCGCCTCGGCAAATGCCTCGCGGCCGGGCTTGAGCACTATGAGCATGCGCTCCTGGCTCTCCGACAGCATCATCTCATACGGCGTCATGCCGGTCTCGCGCTGCGGCACATCGTCCATGATCAGCTCGATGCCGACGCCGCCCTTGCTGGCCATCTCGACCGAGGAGGAGGTGAGGCCCGCGGCGCCCATGTCCTGAATCGCGACGATCGCGTCGGATGCCATGAGCTCCAGGCATGCCTCGATCAACAGCTTCTCGGTGAACGGATCGCCCACCTGCACGGTCGGGCGCTTCTCTTCCGAATCCTCGCCGAAGTCGGCCGATGCCATCGTCGCGCCGTGAATACCGTCGCGGCCGGTCTTGGAGCCGACATAGACGATCGGATTGCCGATGCCGGAAGCGGCGGAATAGAAGATCTTGTCCTGATCGGCGACGCCCACGGTCATCGCATTGACCAGGATGTTGCCGTCATAGGCCGGGTGGAAGTTCACTTCGCCGCCCACGGTCGGCACGCCCACGCAATTGCCATAGCCGCCAATGCCGTGGACCACGCCCGCGATCAGATGGCGCATCTTGGGATGATCGGGACGGCCAAAGCGCAGCGCGTTCAGGTTCGCGACCGGACGCGCGCCCATGGTGAACACGTCGCGCAGGATGCCGCCCACGCCCGTCGCCGCGCCCTGATAAGGCTCGATATAGCTCGGGTGGTTATGGCTCTCCATCTTGAAGATCGCCGCCTGGCCATCGCCGATATCGATCACGCCGGCATTCTCGCCGGGGCCGCAAATCACCTGCGGGCCTTCGGTCGGCAGCTTCTTCAGATGGATTCGCGAGCTCTTGTAGCTGCAATGCTCGGACCACATGACCGAGAAGATGCCGAGTTCGGTCAGGTTCGGCTCACGCCCCATCGCGTGCAAAACGCGCTCATATTCCTCAGGGGACAAGCCGTGCTCGGCGACGATCTCTGGGGTGATTCCGCTCATGAGCGCAGCCCATAGCGATGGCATTGCGCGCCGTCACCCTCCGCTGTGCTGCCGCGCGTAATCATTGGGTAAGCCCCGCTCGACTAAGCGTGTGGCCATGCACGCAATCATCCCCCAGGTCGAACTCGGTAGCCGCACATGGCGGCATGCTACACGGTCTGCGGAGCCGATGCGTCCGGCGGCCTGCGCCGGGCGCTGGCACTGCGATCTCGCCGATGACAGCCTCTCCTGGTCGCCTCCGATCTTCGCGCTGTTCGGGCTCGATCCGGCCAGCCCGCTCGATCGCGACACGATCGTGGAGATGTACGAGCCCGACTCGCGCATGCTGATGGAGCAATTGCGCGCCCGCGCCATCGAGGAGCGCGGCAGCTTCACCATGGAGGCCAGGATTCGCGGCGCCGATGGCGCGGTGCGCTGGATGCTGCTCACCGCCGATGTGGCATGCCATAATGGCCGCCCGACCCAGCTTTACGGCGTGAAGCAGGATATCACGCTGGAGATGACGGCGTAGAAAAAGCTGGTCGCGGCAGGGGCTTTACCCAGGTTAGGTGTCTGATAGGGTCGCCTTGTGGCAAAACCCGGTTTCCTGGAACGGCAGTTTCGCAGGCAATTCACGCCGCACGAAGGCGGCTATTTGCTGCAAAGCGATCATCTCTACTCGTTCGACGCCGATGAGGTGGAGCAGTTCATCGAGGAATGGCGCAGGCACTGGGCCAATCCATGGGTCTGGATTGGCTATTTTCTGATCGGAATCGCGGTTCCGGTCTGGTTCTATTCGCAGGACTATTGGGGCGCAGCCTTTGTGATCGGCGTCATCGCCGGCATTGCGATGGTCGTCAATCTCACCTTTCCGCTCCGCCAGCCCTATGACGTGGCCGCCGGTCGCGCGCCGCTGCCGGAAGCACCGGTGTGGCGGCCACCGACGGGGCTGGGGGTGATAGGCGGATTTGGCGCCGCAGCCGCCTATGGTTGTTATGTCTGGTATATGCACGAGCCGGGGGAGCCATGGCTCAGCGGGTTTGAAATTCCCGTGCTGCTCTGGGCGTTGATCTTCCTGTGGTTTGCATTCGTCCAGCTGGTGCTGTGGTGGCGCGCGAGCGGCTTTTCACACAAGCCATTTTCTCGGGAAAAGGCGGAGGAGCTTCGCGGAAACGGCATCTATTTCGCGCTTGCGGTCCTGGCCGTCTGCCTATGGTTCTCGCCGAACGCCGACTGGTGGGAGCGTATGCTCTCGATCGGCGTGCTGGTCTTCTTCGCGGTCGTAGATGTGGTGAAGCGCGTGAGAGGGCGCGAGGAAGCCGACGCCGCCTAGAGGATCTCGCGCACCGCTTCCGGCGGCCGCCCCAGCCGCACGCCCTTTTCGGTCTCGACCAAGGGCCGCTCGATCAGGATCGGGTCGGCGGCCATCGCCGCCAGGATCGTCGCATCATCGGCATCCGCCAGCGGCTTCGCGCCCGGTTCGGCCTTGCGCAGCACCTGCGCCGCCGTCAGCCCGGCGCGATCGAACAGCCGCGCCAGTTCCGCTGCGCTGGGCGGCGTCTTGAGATACTCGACCACTGCAATTTCGGCCCCCGCATCCTGCAGGATCGCCAGCGTCTCGCGGCTCTTGGAGCAGCGCGGATTATGCCAGATCGTCGCTTTCATTCGCATCCTCGTCACCCCGAATGGCCGGGGTTGTAAGCGGGCGGGAGGCCCCGGCTCGCGCCGGGGTGACGGCTAGTTCGCCGAATCGTCCTGCTGCGCCAGCCATTCCTCCAGCCACTTGATCGTATAGTCGCCGTTCTGGAAGTCCGGGTTCTCGATCAGCGCCTGATGCAGCGGGATCGTGGTCTTCATCCCGTCGATCACGAATTCTTCCAGCGCACGGCGGAGACGCCGGATCGCGCCCTGGCGGCTGGTGCCATAGACGATCAGCTTGGCGATCATGCTGTCGTAATAGGGAGGCACCTTATAGCCGGTGTAGAGCCCGCTATCGACGCGCACGTTCATGCCGCCCGGCGCGTGATAGCCCTTCACCAGACCCGGTGAGGGGGCGAAGGTGCGCGGATCTTCCGCGTTGATGCGGCATTCGATGGCGTGCCCGCGGAACTGCACGTCCTCCTGCCGCAGCGTCAGGCCATGGCCCTCGGCCACGCGGATCTGCTCGCGAACCAGGTCGAGCCCGGTGATCGCCTCGGTCACCGGATGCTCCACCTGCAGGCGGGTGTTCATCTCGATGAAGTAGAACTCGCCATCTTCCCACAGGAATTCGATCGTTCCCGCGCCGCGATAGCCCATATCGGCCATCGCCTTGGCACAGATGCCGCCGATCCGCGCGCGATCTTCCGCACCCAGCACGGGGGAGGGGGCCTCTTCCAGCACCTTCTGGTGGCGGCGCTGGAGCGAGCAGTCGCGCTCGCCCAGATGGATGGCATTGCCCTCGCCATCGCCGAACACCTGGATTTCGATGTGGCGCGGATTGCCGAGATATTTTTCGAGATAGACGGTGGCGTCGCCGAACGCGGCCTTCGCCTCGCTGCCGGCCTGCTGCATCAGCGTCTCCAGCTCGTCTTCCGAGTTGCAGACCTTCATGCCGCGGCCGCCGCCGCCGGACGCTGCCTTGATGATCACCGGATAGCCGGCCTTGGCGGCGATCGCCTTCGCCTCGGCCACGTCGCTGATCGCGCCGTCCGAACCGGGGACGAGCGGCAGGCCCAGCGCGCGCGCGGTGCGCTTCGCCTCGATCTTGTCGCCCATGGTGCGGATATGCTCGGGCTTGGGCCCGACAAAGATGATCCCGTGCGCCTCGACGATCTCGGCGAACTGGGCATTCTCCGAAAGGAAGCCATAGCCCGGATGGATCGCGTCCGCGCCGGAGATTTCGGCGGCGGCGATGATCCGGGGCACGTTGAGATAGCTTTCGGCGGCGCTGGGCGGCCCGATGCAGATCGCCTCGTCGGCCAGCCGCACATGCATCGCGTCGCTATCGGCGGTGGAGTGCACAGCCACCGTCTTGATGCCCATTTCGTGGCAGGCGCGGTGGATGCGCAGCGCGATCTCGCCGCGATTGGCGATCAGGAGCTTCTTGATCTCGGGCATCGTTACTCGACGACCACGAGCGGCTGGTCGAACTCGACCGGCTGGCCGTTCTCGACGAGCACGGCCTTCACCGTGCCGGCGGCGGGTGCGTGGATCGGGTTCATCACCTTCATCGCCTCGATGATCAGCAGCGTATCGCCGGCGGAGACCTTGTCGCCCACGCTCACGAAGTTTTTCGCCTCGGGGTTCGCGGCGAGATAGGCGGTGCCGACCATCGGCGACTTGACCGCATTGAGGGCAGCGGCAGGCGCAGCCTCGGCTGCGGGCGCGGCGGCGGCAGGTGCTGCGGCGGCAGGGGCGGGGGCAGCGGCATAGGCCGGCGCCTGCATCACCTGCGGGGCTGCGTGCACGGTGCGTGCGACGCGCACCTTGCGGTCACCGTCCTCGACTTCGATTTCGGTCAGGTTGGTATCGTCCAGCACAGCGGCGAGCTGGCGCACAAGGTCGATATCGACGTGCATCGCCCCCGGCTTGTCGTTCTTGTCGGCCATTTGACTCTTCTTCCGAATGAAAGCGCGCGCTCTGTCAGATGCGCGCGGCGGCTTCAAGCGCAAGCATGTAGGAAAGCGCCCCGAAGCCCGCGATGGTTCCGCGCGCGGCGCGGCCCACATAGCTTTCGTGGCGGAATTCCTCACGCGTGAGCGGATTGGAAAGATGCACTTCGATCACGGGCGTTTTGATCGATTTGATCGCATCGTACACGGCAAGGCTGGTATGCGTGAACGCCCCGGCATTGAGCAGCACGGCCTTCGCCCCGCGCGCCTGCGCCTCCTGCAGCCAGTCCACCAGATGCCCTTCATGGTTTGACTGGCGCATGTCGATCGTCAGCCCCAGTTCGCGCCCGCGATCCTCAAGCTGGCCGGCGATATCGTCCAGCGTGTCCGAGCCATAGATTTCGGGCTCGCGCGTTCCCAGCAGATTGAGGTTGGGGCCGTTCAGGACGAAAATCGTATCGGCCAACGCCAAGCCTTTCGGTTGCGGCCCAGACTTACGGTTGCGGGCCGTGCGGGGCCCTCCCTATATGAGCCGCGTCCCCCGATCAAATCGCTTAAGGAACGATATGCACACCGACGGCACCGTCTCGATCACCGTCAATGGCCAGCATAAGCGCGTCCGCGCCGGGCTGACCATCGCCGGGCTCGCCGAGGAACTGGGGCTGGTGCCAGCCAAGCTGGCGGTGGAGCGCAACCTCGAAGTGGTCCCGCGCTCCACGCTCGATTCCGTGCTGGTAGAGGATGGCGACGAGCTGGAGATCGTCCATTTCGTCGGCGGCGGCGATCATTCCGGGCCGCGGGCGGACGATAGCTGGACGGTGGCGGGCAAGACCTTCCGCTCGCGCCTGATCGTCGGCACCGGCAAATATAAGGATTTCGAGCAGAACGCCGCCGCCGTCGCGGCCAGCGGCGCCGAGATCGTCACCGTCGCGGTGCGCCGCGTGAATGTCAGCGATCCCAACGCGCCGATGCTCACCGATTATATCGATCCCAAGAAGATCACCTATCTGCCCAACACCGCCGGCTGCTTCGATGCCGAGTCGGCGATCCGCACGCTGCGCCTGGCGCGCGAGGCGGGCGGCTGGGATCTGGTGAAGCTCGAAGTGCTGGGCGAGGCGCGCACCCTGTATCCCGACATGGTCGAGACGCTCCGCGCGACCGAGATTCTCGCCAACGAAGGCTTCAAGCCGATGGTCTATTGCGTCGATGATCCGATCGCGGCCAAGCGGCTGGAAGATGCCGGCGCCGTCGCGATCATGCCGCTCGGCGCGCCGATCGGTTCGGGCCTAGGCATCCAGAATCGCGTCACCATCCGCCTGATCGTCGAAGGCGCCAAGGTCCCCGTGCTCGTCGATGCCGGCGTCGGCTCGGCCAGCGACGCCGCCGTGGCGATGGAGCTTGGCTGTGACGGCGTGCTGATGAACACCGCCATCGCCGAGGCGAAGGACCCCATCCTCATGGCCGCCGCGATGAAGTCCGCCGTCGAAGCAGGCCGCATGGGCTATCTCGCCGGCCGCATGGGCAAGCGCATGTACGCCGATCCCAGCAGCCCACTGGCGGGGTTGATCTAAGGGGGGCGCATCCGCCCCCGGGGATTTGCGGCGCGATGAAGCTAGGGCTTGACGCCGAGCCGCGCGAGCTGATCGATCGCGCCGCGATTGGCGGGGTTCAGCGAAAGCGACTTTCGATAGGCTTCGATCGCCGGGGCTTTCATCCCCGCCCTCGCATAGGCTTCCCCCAGGCTATCGAACGCGTTCCAGCTATCTGGGTGGAGTTCTGCGGCAAGGCGAAGGATCGCGACCGCGCCTTCGACTTCGCCGTCTCCCAGCAATGCATAGCCCCAGCTATTCAGGTCGCGCTCCGATAGCGCGAAGCCGGGATCGCGCTTGCGCCAGGCTCCATAGATCGCGGACGCTTGTTGAAAGCCGCGCCGCGCCAGTTCGGCTGCGAAGGCGGCGCGGGAGGGCGGGGCGCCCTGCGCTTTGGTCCGATAGAGGGTGAACAGATGCGCGGGCGCCTCGGTCTGGGAGGCGGGCAGCTCAAGAAACGCCCGGGCCGCCGCGTCATCCTTCAGATAGCCGTCCAGAAAGCGCCGGACATAGGTTTCGAGCCAGGCATTGGCGACGGAAAGCTCATCCTTGTCATAGTCGCCATAAGCACCATCGGGCAGAAAGCGCTGGCCCATGACCGAGAAGTTGGAATGGACATAGGGGGCGAGCGTCACCCGGTAGAGATCGGCATATTTCATCTTGTTGAGGAAGCTGCGCTCCGCATTCATATCCGAGGGAAGGTCTTCCAGATGCCTCGGGGTCGCCGCGACATAGAGCATCGGAACGGTGATCCGATCGGGCGTCAGGAAGCGGGATTGCTCGATAACGTCGGGATAGCTTCGCACCGAGCCGTCGAGCGAAACCAGCGCATCAATCCGCGAGTCCTTCGCCGCCGCCATGACGTTCGCCAGGCCTCCCCAGCTATAGCCGATCACCGCAAGGCGCTCCGTGTCGGCATTCGGCAGAAGGTGCGCGAAGCCGATCAGAAACTGGATATCGCCCATCTGGGTTTGGACGCCTTCCAGGTCGTCGTTCATGCCCTCCATGGATTGGCCGGTGCTGGGGCTTGCAATGACGATATAGCCCTGGCTTGCCAGAAACTCGGCGAGATCGGCGTTTTCGAACGCTGGGGCTCGATAGCTCGGCGCGTAGATGATGACCGGGAACTTGCCGGAGCTTGCCGTCGCATCGCGCTTGGCCAGCATCGGCGCCGATAGCTCGGCCTTGGCCCGGTCCGGGGGCAGGGTGCCCGTCCGGCTCTGGACATAGCGGGCCTCCAGCCGCGCCCGCTCTGCGGCTTGGGCCGGAAAGCTGTCCGATGTCCCGCCCAGGCGCATATAGTCGCCGGCGCTGGTCGCCCGGCCCGTTGCCTTGTCGGCGGGGTACCAGATCAGCGTCTGCACCGGTCGCGCCCGCTCCCCCTCGGTCGGCTTGCCCGTGAAGGGATCGGTGGCGCCACGATAGCCGCGGCTCTTGTCATATTGCTCGACAACGCGCAGCCCCACCGCATGCGGCCCTGGCGGATTGATACGGGTGAAGTGCGATTGCGCCGAAGCCATGCCTGGCATGATCAGCAGGGCGATCGACAATAACAGGCTTCGCATCGAGACGTTCCTTATGCGCCATGCGCGATCTGTGCTGATCTGCGGCACCATGTTGAGAAGATTGAACTAGTTTCCGTGGATGCTGGCCAGAATACCTGAATATTCTAGGGCATTGCGCTCCGGACGGATCGGGGAAGATACTCCGAAAGGCTGCGACGCAGAGTTTCCCGGTAACCGACTATTCACCCGGCGACTCCTGATTATGGTCTGGCCTTTCAAACGCTCGATACACAGCGAACTGAATGATTAGTGCGCGGACCGTTTTGCGCAATATCCGCCATTCGCTCTTGGTACGCCCAGTTCATCAGGAGTCCGGAGCGGGCGCAAGAGAGTTTTCGCCATTGGCAGGCAATACTGGGCCAGCCTTCGACTGACCTTCCCGCGTTCTCGACACCCTCGGAAACATGCCCTCCGGCTGCCTGCGAGCTTGACGAAAAGGGGCGGCTTCCTAGGGGTGCGGTGAACAAAATCGGAAAGCTCATAGGGGGAGGGGCGCGTGAATTCCTGGTCGGCCGGTGTCGCGGCAATTCTGGCATTTCCACTGGCGTTGCAGCCGCTTCTCGCACAGCAGGCTCCGCCCCAGTCTCCGGCCGAACCGCCCGCGCCCGCCGTTGGCGACGGCCTGTACTCCGATGCCGCAAAGCGCCTGGTCGCGGAAGCCGCCATCGCCGCGGGACAGGATCTGACCGCCGAGCTGGCTTTGATGTGCCGCAAGCAGCCCCCGCCGCGCGTGCCGAACCGCCCCGCAGCCGAAGGTGCCGCCGCCCCCGCGCCCCGGCCGCCTCGCCCGCAGCCGCTTCTCCACGCGCCCAATCGCGTCTTCGACAATGTCTATCATTTCGGCACGAGCCAGGTCGGCGCGACGGTCATTCGCACCTCCGCCGGGCTGATCCTGATCGACACGCTGATGACCGCGGCCAATGCCGAGCATCTGCTCGTCGCCGGAATGGCGCGTGAGGGGCTGCACGTGCGCGACATCAAATATGTCGTCCTCACCCACGCGCATGGCGATCATCACGGCGGCCTGACCTATCTCCGCTCGCTCAATCCCGCCATCCGCGCGGCCATGTCCGCCGATGACTGGGCCTATTCGCGCGCGCCCTTCTACATGCCCGATGGAAGCCTCGATCCCGCCCCCAAGCCCGTCTGGCAAAAGGGCGATATCAGCTATGCAGACACGCTCCGCCTGAAGCTCGGCGGCACCACGATCCACCTCGTCAAGACGCCCGGCCACACCCCCGGAACCTCCGGCCTGCTCTACAATGTCACCGTGAACGGCCGGCAGGAGACCGTGATGCAATGGGGCGGCGGCCAGCCCCAAAACGCCGACTACAGCCTCGCCACCGTCGAAACCTTCTTCGCAGCCGCAAAAGCCTCCCGCCCATCGATCCTGTGGTCCAGCCATAACGGCCCCGATTTCAGCGCAAAGGCCGCGCAGGTGCAGCCCGGCTCGCCCAACCCCTTCGTCTGGGGCCAGGAAAAGATTGGGCGCTACATCGCCGTCGTCACCCTCTGCAAACGCGCCGTCGCGGCGGGGTAGGGGCGATCATTCGGGCGCGCGTGGGGCGGCTTCGGCCTGCCATTCCAGCCGAGCGGCCCCGCCCGGGGCTCCCGGCTCGGCGGTGCCGCCGCGGCTGACGATGCCCTGGGCAATCGCCTCGCGCTGGGCGCGCGTGCCGCCGTCCACCCTCAGCCCCCGGTTCAGCCGCGCCGAACCCCAGGCGGCTGCATCGAGCGCCCTGCCATCCACCACGCCCTCGCTGATCGCGATCCCCGGCGGCGCAACTGCGTCCGGCGGCGTCAGCGTGACGCGCCATTCGGGAAGCGCGCGCACGGCTCTCGCCTCAAGCTCGCGATAGCCGTCCAGCCCCAGCTCCGCGAGCGGCGCGGCGGTGGCGGCAAGCGAGTGCCCGTCATCGCCGGCATGCACCTCCGCCGGCTTGACCCCGGCGATCAGCGCCAGATCGGCGGTGGCGCGTTCGCGGCTTTGGCCCGCCGTCGCGCTCTTGACCGTGATCGCCCGCGAAATCTGGGTGGCTTCGGTGCCCGGGTCCTGCGACGTCCGCAGTTGATCGACATGCAGGTCCACCGGGCTGCCCAGCCGCTGGCGAAGCGCGGCGGAAAGCCTGGCATCCGCGCCGGGTTCGATCCGGGGCGTCAGCACCGCCGCCCGGATGGTGATCGGATCGGCATCGTAATCCACGTCCAGCGCGCCAAGCCGCGATCCTTCGGGAAAACCCGCGCGAATGACCTCGCCGATCTGGCGCTGCGCGACCGCCTCGAACGCGATCTGCCGAAGCCCCGCGCCCAGCGGGATCGAGAGCAGGCCGAGCGCCGCCACGAACAGCGCAAGCTGCCACCTCGTATGCTGGGACGAAAGATGGCTGCCAAAGCCATAGACCCGCGCGACGAGCGCGGCGGTCAGCGTGATCGTGATCGCGTTGGTCAGGAACAGCAGCAGCGATCCCGAAAACACCGCCCAGTTCCACGTCGCGATCCCGAAGCCGACAACGGCGAGCGGCGGCATCAATGCGATTGCGATCGCCACGCCCACCACCGTGCCGCCACGCCCCCGGATCAGCGCATAGGCGCCCGCAACGGCGGAGAGCAGCGCCACCAGCAGATCGAACAGCGTCGGGCGCGTCCGGCCGGCGATCTCGCTCGTGATCGTCTGGATGGGGGACAGCCATACGAACACGACCGACAGCAGGATGGCGATCAGCGAGCCCGCGATCAGCGCCGTCGCCGATCGCCGCATCTCGCGCGTGTCGAGCGTCGCAATGCCAAAGCCCAGCCCGATGATCGGCATCATCAGCGGCGACAGCAGCATCGCCCCGATCAGTACCGCTACCGAAGGCATCAATAGCCCCAGAAGCGAGATCGCGACCGAGACGACGATCAGGAACGCGTAGCGGCCCGACCATCCCGAATCCTCCGCGATCTGGCGTAGCACATCATCATGATCGACGCCGCCGACCACCCACATATCCCACCACCGCCGCAGCTTCCCCCGCGCCGCCTTTGGCACCTCCGGCGCCACCGCCTCATTCCGAACAATCATCCCGCGCCTCTAGGCCAATCGCCCCGCGATGCGAAATCTTCGTCACCCCGAACTTGTTCCGGGGTCCACCAAGCCATGGGTGCGCACTCAGGAGCCTCGTGTCCATCGCGTGCCGCCAGGTGGATCCCGGAGCAAGTCCCGTCACCCCGAGCTCGACCCGGGGTCCCGCTTCTTCCTCGAATATCGTCAGCACTGCGCGGTGCGGCTGACTCGGCTCGTGCATCATGCGCAAGCCATACGCGTCAGAGATAGCGGGACCCCGGGGCAAGCCCGGGGTTACGGGGGAGAAGGCTGGCTCTCTGCTCGACACAGTCGCGGATCTTGAATCTTCGTCACCCCGGACTTGTTCCGGGGTCCACGGAGAAATGGTTGTTTAGGCTGGAGCCTCTTGTCCATCGCCTGCCGCCAGGTGGATCCCGGAACAAGTCCGGGATGGCGGGTGTGAACATGGGGAATGTCGGCCTCCCACCCATAGTCGGCTTTGTCGCGGGGCGCGACGACCGCAGCTATCGCGTAGCGGCTGTCCCATAGACCCCGCCCAGCCCTCTTCCCCCTTGCAATGTAGGATTTCGCCTGCTTGGCTCGCCCTTCGCGAGTGCCTCGGCATCGCCGCTCTTTGACCTGTCCGGACCTTGTCTATGCCGCGCGCGAAGCCATGTTCGCGCGCGATTCTACGCGCGAAGCCGGCGCACCTCCAGCGCGTGCCCCCGGTTGCATCCGTGTCCGCAAAACCGCGTTCTTGGTGTCACTTTTGTGTAACCTTCCGCGCGTTCAGTGCCCCTTGCGCACGAACCATACGCTGCGCCCGCCGACATGCGGGTCGTCGGGCACGAAGTCGATTTCCATCAGCCCCAGTTCGTCGAACAGCGCGCGATATTCGAACGGCGCCAGGCTGGCGTGATAGATGTCTTCGCCGAATTGGTGGCCGATCGCCTCGCCGCGTGCGGGTCCGGTGTTGAACAGTATCGCGCCGCCCGGCTCCAGCCAGCCCGCCATCCGGGTGAGCATCGCGGCCTGATCGTCATGGTCGAAGTGGAACAGGCTGTCCCACGCCAAGATGCCGTCGAAATTGCGGCTCATCACGGCCCTGCGCATATCGGTGTGCAGCCAGATCTGGCGTGGAAAGCGCGTGCGCGAAAGGGCGATCATCTTGGCGGACACGTCCACGCCGGTCAGGTGATAGCCCTTGTCGATCATGTAGCGACCCACCGGCTCGCCCGCGCCGCAGCCCAGATCGAGGATGTGCCCGTCCTTGCGCACCGCGAGCAGGAAGCGGTTCAGCCAGTCGCGCTCGACAAAGTTGCGGCGGCGCGCCGCATCGAACGCATGCGCATGGCGTTCATAATGCTCGGCAATCCGGTCGGGCAGCATCGGGAACCCCCACTGCGTCAGAACCGTTGGACCACGGTGGAAATGAGCCGGCGCGCCCCTGCGCCGGTACCGTGCCAGGAGGCTGAAATCATGGGTGAACTGACCGACAAGATCAAGGGCAACATCAACGAGATGGTCGGCAAGGCCAAGCAGGCGATGGCGGGCGACGCGGACGATCCGCAGCGCACCCGGGCCGACGACCGGCTCGCCGCCGAGGGCAAGGCCCAGGAATTGAAGGGCAAGGGCGAGCAATTTATGGGCAAGGTGAAGGGGGCGCTGGGCGACGATATCTGACCCCGGTATAGCTAATGAAAGCTTGCGCCGGATAGGCAGGAAAGGGCCGTTTCGCTTTGGCGAAGCGGCTTTTTCTTCCACTGGCCGCACGACTCCACCGCGACGCCGCAGCGGGTTTGACTCAAGGGGCGGAAGCCTCGGACACCGCTGACACGCCGACTCAGTCCGGGGGGACGTATGTACCACGCCCAGCTTGCTTATTCCGAAGATGCCGTGCTGCCGTTCGGGCAGGATGAAATCGCGCAGGTCGATCTCAGCAGGCTCGGCCCCACGCTGAAGCGCGCGCGCGAGGCCAAGCGGCTGACGCTCGAGGATGTCGCAGCAACGACCCGGATCAGCCTGCGCTACCTAACCGCGATCGAGAATTCGCGCTTCGATACGTTCGTCGGCGCGGTCTATGCGATCGGCTTCGTCCGGGCCTATGCCCGGATGGTCGGCATGTCGGAGAAATGGGCCGCCGACACGCTCCGCGCCGAAGCGGGCTGGCGCTAGCCGCTCAGCCGCCCCGAACGCTGGTGATCGTCAGCCCCGGCGTCAGGAACTCCACATCGGTCTTGAGGTGCAGCAGCCGAACGCCCGGCGCTGCCAGCGCGCGGTCGAGCGCGGGTGCGAAGCCATCGGTTGTCTCCACCGTCTCCGCCCAGCAGCCATAGGCCCGCGCCAGCGCCGCGAAGTCCGGATTGTGCAGCGTCGTGCCTGACAGGCGGCGCGGATATTCGCGCTCCTGGTGCATCCGGATCGTGCCATAGGCGCCATTGTCGATGACGAGCACGAGGATGTCGGCTTGGTGCTGGATCGCGGTGGCGAGTTCCTGGCCGTTCATCATGAAGTCGCCATCGCCCGCCAGCGCCACGACCGGGCGGTCCGGCGCGCGCAGCTTGGCGGCCACTGCGGCGGGCACGCCATAGCCCATCGCTCCGGCCGTGGGCGCGAGTTGCGAGGGCTGGGCGGCATAATGCCAGTAGCGGTGCCACCAGGAGGAGAAGTTGCCTGCGCCGTTGCAGATGATCGCGTCGGGCATCCGATCGCGCATCGCCGCCACGCACTGGCCGAGATCGAGCGCGACGCCTTCGCGAGGCTTCGGTGTCGACCATTCGAGCCATTCGGCATGGGCTTCGGCACCGTCCGGGCGCTGTTCGACATCGCTGGTCGGCACCGTCATCATCTTTGCGAACTGGCCGGGATCGGCGCAGATCGCCACGTCCGTTCGATAGACGCGGTTGAGCTCGTTGGGATCGGGATGGACGTGGATCAGTGTTTGGCCGGGGTGGTCGGGCGTGATCAGCGTATAGCCGTCCGTCGTCGCCTCGCCGAGCCGGGCACCGAGCACCAGTACCACATCGGCTGCCTTGACGCGGGCCACCAGCTTCGGATTGGGACCATAGCCGAGATTGCCCGCGTAGACCGGACAGTCATTCGGCACGGCGTCCTGCCGCCTGAAAGCGGCTGCCAGCGGTAATCCGAACTCGGTGGCGAAGGCGCCGACGTCCGCAAGCGCTGCGTCGTCCCAATATGCCCCGCCGATGATTGCAATGGGGGCGGAAGCATTCTCCAACAGGTCGCGGGCTTCGAGGTCCTTGACGATGTCACTATCCTGAAGAATGCGATCGATGCGTGGCCGGTCCAGCGCCTCGACCACATCGCACAGCATATCCTCGGGAAGGGCGATCACCACTGGACCCGGCCGCCCGTTCATCGCAGTCGCGTAGGCCCGCGCCACATATTCGGGAATCCGCCGCGCATCCTCGATCCGCGTCGCCCATTTGCAGATCGGTCCGAAAAACGCCGGGAAATCGACTTCCTGGAAGCCTTCGCGATCCCGCATCCCGCGATCGACATCGCCGATGAACAGGATCATCGGCTGACTGTCCTGCATCGCGACGTGCACGCCGATGCTGGCATTGGTCGCGCCTGGCCCGCGCGTGACAAAGGCCACACCCGGCCGCCCTGTCATCGCCCCGTCCGCGCAGGCCATGAAGCCGACCCCGCCTTCCTGCCGGCAGGTCACCACGTCGATCTGCGGCACATCATGCAATGCGTCGAGCACGGCGAGGAAGCTCTCGCCCGGCACGTGAAAGATGCGGTCGCAGCCCTGTGCGACCAGATTGTCGACGAGGATCCTGCCCCCGGTGCGTGTAGCGGTCATGGCCGTCGTCCTAGCCCGGTAGCGGCTTCGCTCCAAGTCCGGCTATTGCCTAGCGCGGCGAACCTCGTCGGTGATTTTCCAGGCGACGATGTAATCGAACACGGCGTGGGTCGGTTTCCCCTCGGCATCGAGAGCCGGCGTGAACCTTGTGCGGCGCGTCAGCAGGCCACAAGTCCAAGCGTCCAGTATCCGCGAACCGCTCGATCGCAGGACGGTGCAGTCGCTTGCCTTGCCCTTGGCGGAAACGAGCAGTCGGATACCTACGTCGCCCTCTTCGTTCGCCCGGAATGCAGCGTCGGGGTAATCGTCGGGCGTGATGAGTGCAGTCAGCGGCTGGCGGGGCACCGGCTGCACCATGGCGGGCTGGCCCGACCCGGGGTCGCGCGGCCATACGATGGACTGCCCCGCAGCGGGCGAAGCACCGGCCAGTGCCAGCACGAAAAGAGCGATACGGATCATAGTGCGGACTGTGGATATGCCACGCGGAGTCGTCAATCTACGCGGAATGGCCTCCACAAGTTGAAAACTGGTTCAGGTTGACCGTGGCGCAGCTGCGGGACTATCGCGCGGCCAAGCCACGGAGAGAATCGCGCCCATGAAAAAGCTCTACCCCAACGCAGAAGCAGCGCTGGAAGGGCTGCTGTTCGACGGCATGACCATCTGCGCGGGCGGCTTTGGCCTGTGCGGCATTCCCGAGCGGCTGATCGACGCGATCCAGGCATCCGGCGTGAAGGACCTGACCATCGCGTCGAACAATGCCGGCATCGACGGCGAAGGGCTGGGCAAGCTGCTGCGTTCGCGCCAGGTCAAGAAGATGATCTCCTCCTATGTCGGCGAGAACAAGGAGTTTGAGCGGCAGTATCTGGCAGGCGAGCTTGAGGTCGAGTTCTGCCCGCAGGGAACGCTCGCCGAGCGGTGCCGCGCGGGCGGCGCGGGGATCCCCGGCTTCTATACCAAGACCGGCGTCGGCACGCAGGTGGCCGAGGGCAAGGAGGTCAAGAATTTCGACGGGCAGGATTACATCCTCGAACGCGGCATCCGCAGCGATCTATCGATCATCAAGGGCTGGAAGGCGGACGAGGCGGGCAACCTCATCTTCCGCAAGACCGCGCGCAACTTCAACCAGCCGATGGCGACTGCGGGGCGGATCTGCGTTGCCGAAGTCGAGGAAATCGTGCCGGTGGGCAGCCTGGATTCCGATAGCATCCATCTGCCCGGCATCTATGTGAAGCGGATGATTATCGGCGCGCCGTATGACAAGAAGATCGAGTTCCGCACGGTGCGCGAGCGGGCGCCGGCGTGAGCATGCGTCCCGCCATTGCTGCGCTCATGGCCGGGTCGGTGCTTCTGTCCGGCTGCGTTGTCGCTGCGATCCCGGTCGTCGCCGCAGCGGGGATCGGCAAGACGGCAATCGGCGGCCAGGACAGCAAGAAGCGCAAGTCCCGCAACACGCAAAAGTCATCCAAGCCAGGCCAAGTCATCGATACGGGTAACGGCACCGCCGTCGTCACCGATCTCAAGGCGCTGCCTGCGCCGAACGGCCCCGCGCAGACCGCGCCCAAGCCCGTCGTCGTGCCGCCCGAGATGCAGTATCTCTATGGCTCTGGCGAGGCTGCGGCGATCAGTATCCAGGCCTATCGCGCGCTGTGGAATTTCGTGAAGCTCGAGATCGGCTATCGGCGCGACAAGAGCCAGATCAACTCGGTGGTGCTGTCGCGCGATGCGACCCTGACCTCGCCCAAATTCGATCCGTGCGGCAAGCGCAAGCTGGCGGTCGTGCTCGACGTCGATGAAACCGCCTTGCTCAACCTGGGGTTCGAAGCCGACGCCGCGGCGCGGCCGAGCGCCTATGATCCGGCCAAATGGTCGCGCTGGGAACAGACGGGCGCAGACAAGGTGGTGGCGGTCCCCGGGGCGGCGGAAACGCTGGCGGCGATACGCGGCGAGGGGATCACGGTGATCTTCAATTCGAACCGCGCGACCTCAAGCGCGGCGCAGACTGCGGCCGCTATCGAAGGCGCGGGGCTGGGGTCAGCGGTGCTGGGCGACACGCTCTGGCTGCGCGACGAAGGCGCGCCCAGCGGCAAGGACGAACGGCGCTGGAAGATATCGGAGACCTATTGCGTCGTCGCGATGGTGGGCGACCAGCTCGGCGATTTCAGCGACCTGTTCAACACCGGCGAATATAGCGTCAGCATGCGGCGCAACATGACGAGCGAGAGCCTGCTCGCCACGCTCTGGGGCGCTGGCTGGTTCCTGCTGCCGAACCCGGTTTACGGATCCGCGCTGCACGGCGGACTCGACGATGTGTTTCCCAAGGACAAGCAATGGGCCGATCCGGCCGAGGAGAAGAAGTAAATGGCCTGGACCCGCGACGAAATGGCGGCGCGCGCCGCACGCGAGCTGCAGGACGGCTTCTACGTCAACCTTGGCATCGGCATCCCCACGCTGGTGGCGAACCATATCCCCGAAGGCGTGGAGGTAACTCTCCAGTCGGAGAACGGGATGCTCGGCATTGGGCCCTTCCCCTATGACGACGAAGTCGATCCCGATCTGATCAACGCGGGCAAGCAGACGATCAGCGAGTTGCCGCAATCGGTCTATTTCGGCTCAGAGCAGAGCTTTGCGATGATCCGCGGCGGGCATATCGACCTGACCGTGCTCGGCGCGATGGAGGTGAGTGAGACCGGCGACATCGCCAACTGGATGATCCCGGGCAAGATGATCAAGGGCATGGGCGGCGCGATGGATCTCGTCGCGGGCGTGAAGAAGATCATCGTGGTGATGGAGCATAACTCGAAGAACGGTGATCCGAAGTTCGTGCCAGCATGCAGCCTGCCGCTGACCGGCAAGAATGTCGTGGACATGATCATCACCGATCTGGCCGTGTTCCAGCGTCCCGATCACGACAGCCCCTTCAAGCTGATCGAGCTGGCACCCGGCGTCACCCATGAGGAACTGGCGAGCAAGACGACGGCGAACTATACAGTCTGATGTGGCGCAAGGCCGGGCTCCTCGCGCTGGCGATCGTCCTGGGGCTCGGCATCATGATCGCTTTCACCTCTGCGCCCGCTTTGCTGTCGTTCCTGGATGGTGTGATGGGCGGCGGTTCGGGTGCGCTTCGCACCGGAAGCTCGATCCCGTTCGGCACGCAAGGGCAGAGGCTGGACGTGTGGCGTCCGGCAGGTGCTGCCGCATCCGGGCGGCCGGTGGCCATCTTCTTTTACGGCGGCGGCTGGGTGAAGGGCGACCGGCGGGCATATAGCTTCGCCGCGCGTGCATTGGCGCGCGAGGGCTTCGTCGTCGTGGTGCCGGATTATCGCAAGGTGCCGGCGGTGCGCTTCCCCGCATTCCTCCAGGACGGTGCCGAGGCGGTCAAATGGACGCGCGACCATGCCGCCGAGTTTGGCGGCGACCCCGCGAAGATCGCCCTGATGGGGCATTCGGCGGGTGCGTACACGGTCGCGATGCTGGCGCTCGATACGCGTTGGCTGGCAGCCGAGGGGGTGGACCCCGCGATCATCAAGGCGGGCGTGGGGCTTTCCGGCCCCTATGATTTCTTCCCCTTTACCTCCAGGCGGGCGATCGACGCGATGCGGGGCGCGGCGGATCCGCAGATGACCCAGCCGCTGCACTTCGCGCGCAGGGACGCACCGCCACTGCTGTTGGTTACTTCCACCGCCGACGACACCGTTCGGCCAAAAAACGCGATCAACCTCGACGCGCGGCTTCGCGCGCTGGGTGCACCATCCGACCTGAAAAACTATTCGGGCCTAACCCATGAGCAGGTAGTGATGGCGCTGTCCGTGCCGTTTCGCCGCAAGGGGCCGGTGCTGGCCGACAGCACGAAGTTCCTGAAACGCCACCTCAATTGACTATATGGGGGCAAAGGCGCAGCCTCCCGCCATGCTAGCCGCCTTTCGTCGCCGGTATCTCGATCTTCTGGGCTCGATCTACATCTATAACGAGCATCGTGGCTATACGAGCATCGATCGCGTTCTGGAGGCCGTGAAAGCGCGCGAGCCGGACAATACGCATCTGATCGTCGCTATCGAGAAGCACCGCGCCGACGAGCGCAAACATTATGTGATGTTCAAGCGGTGGTTCGAGCTTCAGGGCAAGATGCCGCTCAGCGTCGACCGTACCTGCGGGCATATCGACCGCTTTGTCGAGATTATGTTCCGCCGCTCGATCGACGAACTCGATACCAATCGCATCATCGCCGAAGACGCGCAGTTCGAGAAGCTCTGCCGCGTCATATCGCTCACCGAGCAGCGCGGTTACAAACAGGTCGAGATCTTGCTCAGGCATCCGTTGGTAAGGCCGGACAAGACGCTCATCAGGATATTCCAGATCATCGAGAAGGACGAGCCGAGCCACTGGGCACCCTATGACGGCTGGCTCAGGGCAAACGGCAAGCGTGATCCCAAATGGTGGGAGCGGGGAATCGACACTTTCATCCACTCCGAACTGCTATTCCTCAAATTGCCGGCCCTGTTCGTAAATCCGTGGCTGAAGCGGCGGACGGAATGGCAGGACGCGCACGATCCCCTGCCGCCGGTGGCCTGATCCTCCGTCGCATCCTCGTCGCGGGGAGGGGGACTGTCATTTTCATTCCAATATGTGCAGGCTTCGCCAAAGGGAGGGCGGAGCATGCGGATTTGGATCGTTCGTGGATTGATCGGGGTCGCCGCCGTAATCGTGTTGGCGCTGGTGGTGATCTATGCTGGTTCGCAGTGGAAGCTGCGCCAGGGCCACGACATCGCGGCATCTGAACTTGTCATTCCCAAGGACGCGGCGTCGATCGCGGAAGGCGCCCGGCTGGCTAAGATCGCCGGCTGCCGTGACTGCCACGGCCAGAGCGGCGAAGGCGGATTGCTCGCTGAAGATCCCATGCTCGGCCGCATCGCGCCACCCGCGCTGGCGGCTGCTGCGGCGCACTATACCGATCCCCAGCTTGAACGTGCCATCCGCCACGGCGTTCGGCACGACGGCAGCGCACTGTTCGTCATGCCGACCGCCGCGCATCGCTTCCTCGCTGATGACGATACTGCGCGCATCATTGCCTGGATCCGCAGCCTGCGCGCCCAACCGAGCGATTCCCGCGCCATCACCAGCTTCGGCCCGCTAGGGCGCGCCTTGCTCCTCGTCGGCGTGATCCAGCCGAGCGTGCGTCCGGAGAAGGTGTCTTCGCCCACGCGTCCGGCGGACACGGGCCGCTATATCGTCGATTTCTCATGCAAAGGGTGCCACGAACTGCACTCGTCGCGTCCGTCCGACGACGGCAAGCAGATTGTGCCGCCTCTGGCTATGGTTTCGGCGGCCTATGATCTCCCCGCGTTCAAGAAGCTGATGCGCACCGGCCTGCCACCTTCGGGCCGCGACCTCGGCATGATGAAGGCGGCCGCACTTGGCGGCCTGCATGTGCTGACTGATGCGGAGATCGAGCAGATCCACGCCTATCTGAAGCTGGAGGCCGAAAAGCCGCTGCAATAGCTCTGCTTCACGCCACAAAATTGCGCGACGGGTTGCGGGCGCGATCGATTTGAGTAGAGCCGGACGGATCATGGCTAGCCGTCCGCTCACACTGTATGAGAAAATCTGGGCCGATCACGTCGTCGAACGGCGCGATGACGGCACATGCCTCATCTATATCGATCGCCACCTCGTTCACGAAGTGACGAGTCCGCAAGCCTTTGCGGGGCTGCGCGCGCAGGGGCGCAAGGTGCGGCGTCCTGATCTTACGCTGGCGGTGCCCGATCATAATTTGCCGACCACGGCGCGCGTCGATGCGGCGGGCAACATGCTGCCGATCGCCGATCCGGAAAGCGCCAACCAGCTCTCGACACTGCGCGCCAATGTCGCGGAGTTCGGCGTGCCTTATATCGACGCGCTCGATGCCCGGCAGGGGATCGTCCACGTCATCGGGCCGGAACAGGGCTTTACGCTGCCCGGCACTACCCTGGTGTGCGGCGACAGCCACACTTCGGCGCACGGCGCGCTGGGGGCGTTGGCGTTCGGGATCGGGACGAGTGAGGTTGAGCATGTGCTCGCCACCCAGACGCTGCTGCTCCAACAGATGAAGACGATGGAAGTCCGCGTCGATGGGACGCTGGGCTTCGGGGTCAGCCCCAAGGATGTCGTCCTTGCCATCATCGGCAAGATCGGCGCGGCGGGCGGCACGGGCTATGTCATCGAGTTCACGGGCGAAGTGATACGGGCCATGTCGATCGAGGGGCGGCTGACCGTTTCCAACATGTCGATCGAAGGGGGTGCGCGCTCGGGTCTGATCGCGCCCGACGAGACTACCTTTGCCTACCTCAAGGGCCGTCCGATGGCGCCGAAGGGCGCGGACTGGGACAAGGCGGTCGCTTATTGGCGCACGCTGCCCAGCGACGCGGCTGCGCAATATGACCGGAGCGTGCAGCTCCACGCCACCGATATCGCGCCTTCGCTTACCTGGGGAACCAGCCCTGAGGATGTGGTGCCGATCACCGGCCATATCCCCGATCCGGAAAGCTTTGCCGATCCATCCAAGCGCGTCGCGGCGCAGAAGTCGCTCGATTATATGGGGCTGACGGCCGGAACCGCGATGCAGGATATCGGCGTCGAGCACGTCTTTATCGGGAGCTGCACCAACAGCCGCATCGAGGATCTACGTGCGGCGGCGGCAGTGGTGAAGGGCCGCCGTGTCGCGGACCGCGTGCGCCAGGCGCTGATCGTTCCGGGTTCGGGCCTGGTCAAGCGGCAAGCGGAGGCGGAGGGTCTGGATCAGATCTTCATTTCGGCCGGATTCCAGTGGCGTGAGCCTGGTTGCTCTATGTGTCTCGCAATGAACCCGGATAAAGTGCCCAGCGGCGAACGTTGCGCTTCCACCTCGAATCGAAATTTCGTAGGACGGCAGGGTCCGGGCGCACGGACCCACCTGCTATCCCCCGCAATGGCGGCGGCCGCGGCGGTCACGGGGCGCCTCACCGATGTCAGGGAGCTGATGTCGGCGGATGCGTGAGGGGGTGCCAAATGAAGCGTGCGTTGATCGTGCTTATCGCCGGAACGGTGCTCAGCGGACTGGCCGCAGCCTATGCGGGCACATTGCCGTCGCAAAGGACCGCAGCGGTCCGCTGACCGCGAACCCGCGGGCCATTATTGCAGATACAGCGCCGGGTTTCGGCCTGGAAGGGAGCTTTGCGGCGTGGATCCGGTGAGGCAGGTGGAGGGGTGCGCTTATCCCTGGGGGGCCAAGAACATTGATACGGATATCATTATCCCTGCGCATTGGTTGAAGACAACTACGCGAGAGGGACTTGGAAGGGGTGCATTCGAGACGATCCGCGCGCAGGAAGGCAATATCTTCGACGATCCGCGCTACGCCGGCAGCCCCATATTGATCGCGGGCGACAATTTCGGATGCGGATCCAGCCGCGAGCACGCCGCATGGGCACTGGCCGACCTGGGCATCAAGGCGGTGATCGCGCCGAGCTTCTCCGACATCTTCTCGGGCAACGCCTTCAAGAACGGCATCGTCCCCGTCGTTCTCCCGCAAGAGGCGGTGGACCGGCTGATCGAAGTGGCGAAGACCGAAGAGATCACCATCGACCTGGAGACGATGACCGTCACCACGCCGTTCCAGGACCGCTTCACCTTCGAGCTCGACGCCTTCCGCCGCCAATGCCTGCTCGAAGGGCTGGACGAGATCGGACTGACGCTGGCAAGAGATACCGCGATTTCGAAATTCGAATCCGGTGCCGCCGAAGCGCGCCCCTGGATCAGCGTAGGAGCGGGAAATGAAGGCGTTGCTATCGAAGGCGATCGGCGGACCTGAAACTCTAAGCCTGGACGACCTGCCCGATCCGGTGGCGGGCAAGGGGCAGGTGGTGGTCGCGGTAAAAGCCTGCGCGATCAACTTTCCCGACGTGCTGATTATCGAGGACAAATATCAGTTCAAGCCTGCGCGCCCCTTCGCCCCCGGCGGCGAAATCGCTGGCGTGATCGAGAGCATCGGCGAAGGTGTCTCCGGCTGGACGGTCGGAGACCGTGTCATCGCCGTGCCGGGCCATGGCGGACTCGCCGAGAAGATGGCGCTGGGCGCAGGCCAATTGTTCCGCCTGCCCGAAGGCCGCAGCTTCGAGGACGGCGCGGCCCTTCTGCTCACCTATGCCACGACGATCCATGCGTTGCTGGATCGCGGCAGGTTGAAGGAGGGGCAGACCCTGCTTGTGCTGGGCGCTGCCGGTGGCGTGGGCCTTGCCGCCATTGAGCTGGGCAAGGCGTTCGGCGCGCGCGTGGTCGCGGCGGTATCGTCCGAGGAAAAGGCGGCCGCCGCCAAAGCAGCCGGCGCGGACGAAACCCTGGTCTATGGCCGCGCTCCGTTCGACAAGGACGCCAGCAAGGCGCTGGCCGAACAGTTCAAGGCCGCGGTCGGCCCCAAGGGCGCCGACGTGATCTACGATCCGGTGGGCGGCGATTATGCTGAGCCCGCGCTCCGCTCGATCGCCTGGGAAGGGCGCTACCTGGTCGTCGGCTTCCCCGCGGGCATCCCCAAGCTCCCGCTCAACCTTACGCTGCTCAAAAGCTGCGACGTCTGCGGTGTCTTCTGGGGCGCTTTCGCTGCGCGCGACCCGCAGGCCAACCAGGCCCATGTCGATCGCCTCTTCCGCCTGTGGAGCGAAGGCAAGATCGCGCCGAAGGTGACCGAGACCTTCGCCTTCGCCGATGGTGGCAAGGCGATCGCGAAGCTGGGCGCGCGCGAGGTGATCGGAAAGGTCGTGGTGCGCGTTAGCTGACCGCCGTACCAAGCTGATAGCGGCTCGCGGACGCTACCCGGGGCGGTTCGGCGATACCCTGTTCGGCTCTGGAACCCCGCTTTCGCGGGGATGACGGCTTTTCGATCCGGATGGGATCCAAATGCTCGGCGGCACCTCGCTGACAGAGGCGAAGGCGCTCTGACCGGTTGCCACAGCCGGTTGCCCCTCCTATCTCGGCACAAACAGCATCCAAGGGAGCAATCATGACCAGTTTCGACGATCGCGAGAAGGCATTTGAGGCGAAATATGCTCGCGATGAGGACATGGCTTTCCGCGTCACCGCGCGCCGCAACAAGCTGGTCGGGCAGTGGGCCGCAGCCAAGCTGGGCCTTACCCCGGAAGAGACCGATGCCTATGCCAAGGCAGTCGTCCAGGCCGACTTCGAGGAAGCCGGCGATGAGGACGTGATACGCAAGGTGCTGGGCGACCTGCTCGCGGCGGGCGTGGAGACCGACGACGCAGAGGTGCGCAAGGCGCTCTCCGACCAGACCGTCGAGGCGCGCCGCCAGCTGATGGAAGCAAAGTAAGATGCCGATGGCCGCCGCCGAGATCGAGGAACTGATCCGCGCAGGCATCCCCGATGCCAGCGTGGAAATCACCGACCTTGCCGGCGACGGCGATCATTATGCGGCACGGGTAATCGCGCCGATGTTCCGGGGGATGCCGCGCGTGCGGCAGCACCAGGCAGTATATGCGGCGCTGGGTGACCGGATGGGCGGCGTGCTCCACGCGCTCCAGCTCACCACCGCAGCGCCAGTCGAGGAGTGAATAGCGTGAGCGACGACGTGCAGGACCGCCTGAAGGCGCTGGTCGAGAATAATGATGTCGTGCTGTTCATGAAGGGCAGCCCGTTATTCCCGCAATGCGGCTTCTCCAGCCGCGCAGTGTCTATCCTCAACCACCTGAACACCGAGTTCGAGAGCGTCGACGTGCTGCAGGATCAGGCCGTTCGCCAGGGCATCAAGGAATTCTCGGACTGGCCGACCATCCCCCAGCTCTATGTGAAGGGCGAGTTCATCGGCGGATCGGACATCATGATGGAGATGTACGAGAGCGGCGAGCTGGCGGCACTGCTGGGCGCCAAGGCGGCGTAATTAGCGTTCGATCCGACTAGGCTGAACAAGCGTCACCTCCCGCGCGGGCAGGCGAGGTTTGGCGGGCGATAGTCTGCTTGGCTCTGGGTCCCCGCTTTCGCGGGGATGACGTTCTGGGTGTCGAGAACTTGCCTAAGTGCTTGGCGCGGTCGGTGCCAAGGCTGGGTAATTGGCGTTTGATCCGATCGGGTTGAATAGACGTCATCCCCGCGAAAGCGGGGACCCAGGGTTGGCGGGCGATGCGCTGTTTGGCTCTGGATCCCCGCTTTCGCGGGGATGACGATGCCGTGAGGGCGTTACCCGGCCGTCCAGCCTCCATCGACCAGCAAGGCGCTGCCGGTCATCAGGCTCGACGCGTCCGATGCGAGCAGCAGCAGCGGGCCGGTGAGTTCCTCCATCTGGCCAAGGCGCCCGAACTTGATCTTGCCGAGCACGCGCTCGCGCGCGCCGGGCACCGCCAGGACCGGACGAGTGAGCTCGGTATCGATGAAGGTCGGGCAGAGCGTGTTCACCCGGATATTATGCGGGGCCAGATCGATCGCCATGCATTTGGTCAGCCCCTCCAGCGCGAATTTCGAGCCGCTGTAGAGCGAGCGCCCGGGGCCGCCGGTATGGCCCTGTTGCGACGAGACGTTGATGATCGATCCCGGCTTGCCCGCCGCCAGCAGCCCGCGTGCGACGGCCTGCGCGACGAACAGCGCAGCCTTCAGGTTCAGCCCGAGCACCGCATCATAATCCTTTTCCTCGATATCCTGGATCGGCAGGATGCGATTGGTGCCGGCATTGTTGAGGAGGATATCGAACGGGCCGCGCGCGGCGACTTCGCGGCGGACGGCGGTGAGATCGGTCACGTCGAGGGCGAAGCCCTGGGCCAGGAAGCCTGCCGCGCGGATTTCCGCTGCCTTGGCCTCCGCTTCGGCGCCGTTTCGTGCGCACAGAAGCACCTCGGCGCCCGCTTGCGCATAAACGTCGGCCGCAGCCGCGCCGATGCCGCGGCTGCCGCCAGTGATCAAAGCTCGTTTGCCGTCGAGGCGGAGGTCGGGGAGGGGCATAAGCGGCATAAGCGTTCTCCGGCAGCAGATCGCGCCGGTTATTCACGCGCGCGAGAACGAACGCAATCGCTGCCGAGTCGCACTGCGGATTTTTGGGAAGCCCGGGGTGGGGTGGGCCGACGCGAGACCGGTAAAAGCTGGTCGACCCACCCCGGAATGAAGCGTCAAGCGCTCGGGATGCCTGATATCTTGCAGCCGCCGTGCCAAAATTGCGTGAGACGTTGGTTTTCAACGGCTTGGATGGTTAACGGCGATCCGTGCTTATCCCCATGTGTAAGCCGTTTCGACAGTTTCGATCCCGTTTCCAGCCCGCACCTGGGCGCGGAACGCGATATCCTGTTCAGCCAGCGTTCACCCACTTGACTACAGACGTAATCGCGAGGATTACACACGTAGTCGATAAGAGGGACCGATGACCGAACGCATCAGCGACGCCGAGCATGCCGTGATGGAGGTGCTGTGGGACGAAAGTCCGCTCACCGCTCAGGAAGTCGTCGAGCGGGTTCCCGCCGAACGCGGCTGGAGCGCCAACACCGTCAAGACATTGCTGGGCCGCCTGCTCGCCAAATCGATCATCGCGCATGAAGAGGTGGGCCGCCGCTATCACTACCGGCCGCTCGTGGCACGCGATGATTATGTGGCCAAGGAATCGCGCAAGCTGATGGACCGTCTGTTTGGCGGCAAGCTGACGCCGCTGGTGGCGCACCTCGCCGAGCGCGATGCGATCACCGATCAGGACATCGCCGAAATCGAGGCGCTGCTGAAGGATCTCAAGTCATGACCGGCTGGATGATCGAGACCATCATCGCCACCACGCTGCTGATGCTTCTGGTGCTTGCCGTCCGCGCGCCGGTCCGCAAGGCGTTCGGACCGACCATGGCCTATGCGCTGTGGCTGCTGCCGGTGCTGAGGATGCTGCTGCCGCCATTGCCGGCGAGCTGGACCGAAAAGGCCGCAGCACCTGTCGCGGCGGCCAGCGACGTCATCGCTTATTATGTGATCGAGCCCATCGCCGGTACCTCTGACGCGCCGGCTGCGGTTACGTCCGGTTCGATCGACTGGCTGATGCTCGCCGGGCTGGCCTGGGCGGGCGGGGCGCTGCTGTTCCTGGCCTATCATCTGATCTCGCACACTCGCTATTGCCAGAATCTGCTGCGCGCGGCCCAGGTGGACCGGACCGTCGCCGAAGGGCGGGTGCGCGTGATCGAGACCGACGCGGCGCATGGCCCGCTAGCATTTGGAGTGTTCCGCAAATATGTCGCCTTTCCGCGCGATTTCGCGGAGCGATATGACGAGCAGGAGCGCGATCTCGCGCTGGCCCATGAGCTGGGCCACCATGTTCGCGGGGATCTGATCGCGAACTGGGTCGCGCTGATCGTCCTTGCCATCCACTGGTTCAACCCGGTCGCCTGGAAAGCCTTTCGCGCTTTCCGTGCCGATCAGGAAATGGCCTGCGACGCGCTTGTGCTCGCCGGCCGCGCCCAGGCGCTGCGCCATGCTTATGGTCGCGCAATCGTCAAGTCCGCGCATGGGGGCGCGGTCTCGGCGGCATGTCACTTACACACAATCAACGAAGTCAAAGGGAGGTTACGCATGCTTTCGAAGACCGGAAATCTTTCCCCCACGCGCCTTGTGACCGGATTGGTGGGCGTGAGCGCCCTCAGCCTGGCCGCGCTCGGCCTCACCGCCTCGGGAACCCAGGCCGCGGAGACGATCAAGAACAAGGTAGAGGCCGTTACCGGCGTCTCGCTCGGCCAGGATGTCCCCGCGCCGCCGGCGCCGCCGGCCGCGCCCGCCGCCAGCGCCGCACCGCGCGCTCCCGCCGCTCCCGAAGCGCCCGAGCTCGGCCAACATGTGGAGAAGCGCGTCTATCGGTTCGACGGGAAGGACGGCAAGCAGGTCCGCAAGATCGTGATGGTCCATGCCGATGGCAGCAAGACCGAGACCGACATGCCCGATATCGACAAGATCATGGCCGATATGCCGCAGGTCCGCGACGGCAAATGCGGCAATGGTGGCGGCGACGCGACCGTCGAGCATCGCGCCGAGGGCGGCAAGAAGGTGATGATCATCTGCACCGACCGGATCGAGAAGATCACCATTGATGCGGCCCGCATGGCGGAGCGCAGCAAGCGGTTTGGCCTGGAAAGCGCGCTGATGGGGCTGCGCCAGGCCCGGCGCTCGATCGAGGCGGAAACCTCGATCAGCCCCGAAGAGCGTGCGAAGGCGCTGAAGGGCATCGAAGACGCGATCCGCGAGATCGAAAAGGAAAAGAACTGATCCTCTGGGGGAGGGCGTCTGCTTTAGTACCCCTTTCGTAGATGCCCTTCAGGAAGGGGCCGGCTGACCTCCTTCGCGGCCGGCCCCTTTTCCTTGGAGCGGGACGGTGGCCGGACATCCGCCGTAATTCCAAAAGCGTGACGCGACTTGCGCGGGCCGCAGCCAGCCGCCATCTGGCAGGGTGATGAACGACTTTCCCACCGGCGTTGCAATGGCGATCGACCCGCTGGTCACCCGGGTATTGGCGCCGAATCCGTCGCCGTTCAGCTATACCGGCACCCAGACCTATCTGGTCGGCACGACCGAGCTGGCGGTGATCGATCCGGGGCCGGACGAGCCCGAGCATCTGGACGCGCTGATCGCGGCGATCGCCGGGCGCAAGGTGATCGCGATCCTCTGCACCCACACGCACCGAGACCACAGCCCGGCTGCCGCGCCGCTCAAGGCGCTGACCGGCGCACCGATCATCGGATGCGCGCCGCTCACCCTGCGCGACGATGGCCCGCGTGCCGATGCGGCGTTCGACACCAGCTATTCGCCCGATCGCGTGCTGACGGACGGCGAGAGCCTCGCCGGGCCGGGCTGGACGCTGACGGCGGTGGCGACGCCGGGGCATACGTCCAACCATCTGTGCTTCGCGCTGCCCGAGAGCGGGGCGCTGTTCACCGGCGATCATGTGATGGGCTGGTCGACGACCGTGGTCTCGCCCCCCGATGGCGACATGGCGGATTTCATGGCGAGCCTCGACAAGCTGATGCAGCGCGACGATCGCATCTATTTCCCGGCGCATGGCGAGCCGGTGGAGAAGCCGCGCCGCTTCGTTCGCGGGCTGATCGGCCATCGCAAGCAGCGCGAAGGGCAGATCCTGCGCCTGCTCAAGGCCGAACCGCGCGCGGTTCCCGATCTGGTCGAGCGCATGTATGTTGGCCTCGATCCGCGGCTGATGGGGGCGGCGGGCCGCTCGGTGCTCGCGCATCTGATCGAATTGCGCGCGCGCGGGGTGGTCGCCGAGGATGGCGACGCATGGAGGGTGGCGGCTTGAAGAACGGATGCGTGGGTCTGATCGGCGCGCTGATCGCGCTGATCCTCGTCGTGGGTGGCGGTTTCTGGTTCCTGGGCGATCAGCTCAAGCGCCAGTTCACGGCGCCGAGCCCCGTGACGGTCGCGCAGGCGAGCCTGGAGGGGCTGCGCGAGCAGAGCCGGCTTTCTACCTTCGCCGCACGCTATGTCGCCGTGGTGACGTCGACGCAGAGCCGCCTGGGGCTGCAGGCGAAGAAGACGCTGATCATGCCGGGCACGGTGCGTTACGAAGTCGATCTTTCCAAGCTGCAACAGCGCAACCTTAGCTGGAATGGCAACAAATTGACGGTTACCTTGCCGCCGATCGAAGTGATCGGGCCCGAGGTGGATATCAACAATATCCGCGAATATGGCGAAGGCGGCATCCTGATGTCGCTCACCAATGTGGAGGAGCAGCTCGACGAGGCCAATCGCAAGGCGGGCCAGGTCGAACTGGTGCGGCAGGCGCGCGAGGAGACGCCGATGCGGCTGGCGCGCGACGCCACCCGCCGCGCAGTCGAGCGCAGCTTCGCGATGCCGCTCAAGGCCGTGGGAGTGGACGCACAGGTCGAAGTGCTGTTCCCCGACGAGACCAAGGGGCCGGACGAGCGATGGGATGTGTCGCGCAGCGTGAGCGACGTGCTGGCGAACCGGCACTGATCCCAAGGGCGGGTGGCGCGTCCCCGCATCCATGCCTTGATCGCAGCCCCCGCGCGGGCCATGTGCAGCGGATGAACGCACCAAATGGCATCGATAGCCTGAAAGGGCTGGATCTTCGCGCCGAGATCGATCGGCTGCGCAAGGAGCGCAACGCCGTCATCCTCGCGCATTATTACCAGAAGCCCGAGCTTCAGGACCTCGCCGATTTCGTGGGCGACAGCCTGGACCTCAGCCGCAAGGCAGCGGAGACCGACGCGGACGTCATCGCCTTTTGCGGCGTGCGCTTCATGGCGGAGACCGCGAAGGTGCTCAGCCCCGAAAAGACCGTCGTGCTGCCGGATATGAATGCCGGGTGCAGCCTGGAGGATAGCTGCCCGCCCGAACAGTTCGCGGCATTCCGCGCGCAGCATCCCGATCACATTGCGCTGACCTACATCAACTGCTCGGTCGAGGTGAAAGCGCTGAGCGACATCATCGTCACCAGCTCCAGCGCCGAGAAGATCCTTTCGCAGATTCAGCCCGAGCAGAAGATCATCTTCGGACCGGATCGCAATCTGGGCGGCTATCTGACGCGCACGCTGGGCCGCGAGATGCTGCTGTGGCCGGGCGTGTGCATCGTGCACGAAGCCTTTTCGGAGACCGAACTCCTGAAACTCAAGGCGCAGCATCCCGGCGCGCCGATTGCCGCGCATCCGGAATGCCCGCCGCATATCCTCGATCATGCCGATTATGTCGGGTCGACGCGCGGCATCCTGGATTTCGCCAAGACCTTCCCCGGCCAGACGCTGATCGTCGCGACCGAGCCGCACATCATCCACCAGATGGAAAAGGCGCTGCCCGAGAAGAACTTCATCGGCGCGCCCGGCGCGGACGGCAACTGCAACTGCAATATCTGCCCGTACATGGCGCTCAACAACATGGAGAAGCTGTACCTCGCGCTGCGCGACCTGACGCCGCGCATCGAGATCGAGGAAGAGCTGCGGCTGAAGGCGAAGAAGTCACTCGACCGGATGCTGGAAATGGCCAGCGCGACGGTGGGGAAGGGCGATCTCGGGCCGGTTCCGGCAGTGGGTGGCCCGCCGACCAAGGGCGACTAAAGCCACTCCGCCTGATGCGTCAGGCCGGGTGCATACATCGTCACATATTGCGCGAGGCGCGGCGCGGCGGCGCGGTTTGGGCTGGCACCGTGCGGTAGATCGTGCCGCCAGATGATCAGGTCTCCGGCATTTGCGGGGACGCGGACCGCCTCGGCGCTTAGATCCACGGCGCGCGGATCCGCACCCGCGAGACCGTCCAGCCAGGCATCGAGCCGGTGATGGAAGCCCGGCACAAGCTCGAACGCCCCCTGATCCTCCGCGGTATCGCTGAGATAGAGCACGCCCAGCGCGGCGAAGGGTATCGGGCGGACGAGGCTGACGTCCCAATGGAGGCGCGGGGCGCGAAACGGATGCGAGGGCCGCTCGGGCGGATTGAAGCTCACCCGGTCGATGATCATCCACAGGTCGCTGCTGCCCCAGAGCTGGGCATAGGCCTTGTGGATGCGAGCGGACCGGCGGGCGGGTTCCAGCGCGGGGTGCTGGAAAAGCTGCACCATCATGCCCTGGTTGCGCGCCGCGCCATACCAGCTTTCGGGTGCGTCGGGCAGTGCGCCATTTGCTTCCCAGATCAGAGCCGCCGCCGCCGCGACTTCGCCGGGTGTGATCGCGTTGCGGAGAATGACGAAGCCGTCGCGCTCCCATTGCGCGATATCCGCAGTGTCGAGCACCGGAGGCATCGCATCGATCGCGGCGATTTGATCCTGCACGGCCCCGGGAAGCGGCGCGCCCGCGAGCGTCGCCTCATAGCGCGCCAGCACCGGCGGATCGGGAATGCCCGCCGTCTCGACGATCCAGTTGAGGAACGTCTCATAGTCCGGCTGGCCGCCGAGATAGGCCAATGTCTGTTCGAGCCCGAGGCCGAGCGTATCGAGCAACAGCCGTTCGCTACGATCAAGACAGGGCGCGAATGGCACGCGGTGCGACCGCGTCTCCCAATAGGCGCGCAGTCCGGTCATCCGGATGGGAGCTTCCTGATCCGCCACCGATGCAGCGTGCCGCAGCGAAAGCCGCGCGGCAACGGTTCCTTTGGCGCGCGCGGGCGGCTAGACGCGGATCATGACCTTCACGCTCGACCGCTTCGATCTTGATGCCTTTGTCCGTTCCACGCTTGCCGAGGATCTGGGCGATGGCGGAGACATTACGTCCGCTGCGGTGATACCGGCGGATGCGGTGTTCGATGGGGTGATGGACAGCCGCGAGGCCATCGTGGTGGCGGGGCTGGGGATCGCCGAGGCGTTCTTCCGTGCGCTCGATCCCGACGTGGCGATCGAACGGCTGGTCGAGGACGGGGCATTCGTGCCGGGCGGCACCGATCTGTTGCGGCTGCGGGGCAAAGCGCGGGCATTGCTCACGGCCGAGCGGTCCGCGCTCAATACCGTCCAGCACCTTTCGGGCATCGCAACGATGACGCGCAGCTATGTCGATGCGATTGCGGGGACCGGCACGATCCTGCTCGATACGCGCAAGACGATCCCCGGCCTGCGCGTGCTGGAGAAATATGCGACCCGGATGGGCGGAGCGACCAATCATCGCATGGGCCTGTGGGACGCGGCGATGATCAAGGACAATCATGTCGCGGTTGCGGGATCGGTGGGCGAGGCGGTGCGCCGCGCGGTGGATGCCGGCATCGCCAACATCATCGTCGAGGTCGACCGGATCGATCAGATCGCCCCTGCGCTCGACGCGGGTGCCACGCACCTCCTGCTCGACAATATGGGACCGGACACGCTGCGCGAGGCGGTCAAGCTGGTCGACGGGCGCGTGCCGACAGAGGCATCGGGGGGCGTCCGGCTCGATACGATCCGCGCGATTGCCCAGAGCGGGGTCACCTATGTCAGCGTGGGCCGGCTGACCCAGTCGGCTCCGGCGGCTGATATCGGCCTGGATTTCACGGCGGCCTGAGGGATGGCGATGCGAACAATCTCGAGCGCTGTTGCGACCGCTGCGATGCTGCTGGCCGGTCCCGCCTTCGCCCAGGCGCAGTCCTGCGCCGTGCCGGCCAAGATCCAGCGGCCCCGGCCCGATCTGCCGACCACCGCCGAACCCACACGCGTGCTGCCGATCGGCGGCTACACGCTCGCGCTGACATGGAGCCCGGGATATTGCCGCGCCAATGGCGGCAAGGGGGACAACAAGTTCCAGTGCGGCGGCCCCAATCGCTTCGGCTTCACGCTGCATGGCCTGTGGCCCGATGGCGTGGGGAAAAGCTGGCCGCAATATTGCACCCGCACCACGATCCTACCCGACGCCGTGATCCGCGCGAACCTGTGCGCGACGCCGTCCGCGCAATTGATCCAGCACGAATGGGCGAAGCACGGCACCTGCATGCCGGGCAATGCCGAGGATTATTTCGCCAAGGCGCGGCGGCTGTACGATCCTTTGCGCTATCCCGATATGGACGCATTGTCGCGGCGTACACTCACGGTCGGCCAGTTCAAGGTACAGATGGCAGCGGCCAATCCCGGCATCCCCGCATCCGCGATGCGCGTGACGCTGACGCGCCAGAACTGGCTCGATGAGCTATGGTTCTGCCTCGATACCAGGCTGCGCTACGCGCGCTGCAAGCCGGGGGCGGGGGCACCCGATGCGGCGCTGGTCAAGATCTGGCGCGGCGGCGCGCGGCGCTGAGGCCGTTCAGCGCTGATTGATCGTCGCGGTCGATGGGTGGTGCTTGTCGAGATGCTTGCGGATGATCCGCAGGTTGCGCGAATTGGAGCGGAAGAAGAAATCGGCCGCATCGCCCAGGAGCGGAACCGCGCCCAATGCGGTATCGAAGCCGACATTGCCCAGCATCCGGACCATCGCGGTCTTCGACATGCCCAGGTTGCGCGCTTCCCAAACCATGTAGAGCCCCATGGCCGCCGTCAGCACGTCACCGCCGACGGGGATCAGGCCAAGGATGAAATCCAGGCCGAACTTCTGGTTCGTGCCCGGGATCGTGAAGCCGCGTTCGAGCAATTTTTCCATCGCTTCGATCCGCCGACGGACGGCTGCTGCGTCCCTGCCCAGCGGCAAATCCGGTCCGAGTCCGGAAGCCATTCGCGTCGGCTTTGCCACTTCGCTCACCTCGTATCGTTTCGCAGGTGGTTCAACGGGTGCCACGCGCGGCTGTTCCCCTGCCACGCACGCAGCCGCAGGGCGACGATAGACCAGCGGAGCGGCTGGGCAATGGGAATAAATGCGGCGTCGGCAGTGAGCGCGGCGTCCGCTTCGGCGATGCGCCGGGCGCGGGCCGGCAGGTCGGGAGCATCGCGGCCCGCCTCGACCAGGACCCTGGCGGCGTCGCTGCATGGCGCGCAGGCGTTTGCCACGAACCATCGCCCGCTGTCATACGGCGCGACAGCATCGATCAGCCGCAAATCGGCGTCGTCACCCGCCGCCACGCGAACCGCGTCCGCGCCGATCGCGCGGATCGCCTCTGCGACATAGGCCCAGACGATCGTGGAGCCCGGCCCGGCGGGCAGCGCGAGGCGCAGCACGGGCGCCGCGCCATGCTCGCGCCGCCACGCCGCAACGCTGGCCCGCGCGCTGCTGCGCCGCGCCTCAAGCGTGAGCGGGGCCCAGGCAGGCTGGGCGGGCGGGACGGCGGAATCGATCTGGGCGGGCAGCAGCGTTTCAACCGGCGCCCAATCGGGGTTGAGCGCCGCAGTTAGCCCCTTGCGGTCGATCGCCATCGCTACTGCGGCGCGGCCCGCTGGTTCGGCAAGAAAGCCCTCGCGACGGCTCACCGCCAGGCCGAACAGGCCCAGCGCGCTATCCATCCGGATATTGGCGGGGGCGATCCCCGCTGCCCCCACGATGGGCCAATCGGCAAAAGTGCCACCCAGGATCAGGTCCGACTGGCCATCCTTGAACCGCGAAAGCGCGGCGGCTGCGCGCTCGCCGCGCAGCAGGATGGTCTCCTCCGGCGCTGGGCCCTCATCGTCCGCTGCCTCGGGGCCGGGAACCGGTCGCAGCAGCATCCCGCGCGCATTCGTCCGCGCGATGCGGAAAGGTCCGCTGCCCTTGCCATCGCGCGTCACCGCAAGCTCGGGCTGGGCGAAAAGCTGGAGCAGATCGGGCCGGGGGCGCTTGAGCCTGACCTCGATCACCTGGGGCGTCATCTCGACGATCTCGTCGATGACCGCGATGAACGGGGACAAAGCGTTGCGGCTGTCCGCAGCGATGGCGCGGCGCAACGCCCGCACCACCTGGGTGGCGGTCACCGGCTCGCCGTCGCTCCATTGCGCTTCGCTCAGCCGGAAGATGAAGCTGCGCCCATCGTCGATGACGATCCAGCGCTCGGCCAGGCCCGGCTCGATCTGGCCGGCAGCGTCGAAGCGCACCAGCCCCTGGGCGGTGGCACCGAGCAGCACGCGGTCCGGATTCGTCAGCGTGCCGCGGTTCGGGTCGCCGGTCTCCAAAGCGCCGCCGATCGCGCTGACCGCTACGGGGGCGTCATCCTTGCGTTGCCCGCTACTGCCGCAAGCGGCGAGCGCGAGGGCGAAGAGGGGCAGCAGGCGGTTCATGGCTCCGGCGACACGCACGACCGGGGTGTATGTCCGGGCGGCGGCGCTGCCAACCCCCGGCCCGACGCATCGCGCTTTCGACCTGCCGCATTGCAACATGGATGCGCGAAACCATCGCGCCACCCAGGGATTGAGCCCCGGTCCCGTGCAGGAGGTTCGCTCATGAAAAGACTGTTCAGCAAAACCGCCATCGGCATCGCCGCAATGTCGCTTGCGGCCGGCCCGGCGCTGGCGCAGGGATCGGCGTCCGCGCTTTCTCCGCGCGCCTCGACGTCCGCCAAGAAGGCCTCCTCGATCACCCCGCCGCCGTTGATCGCCGTCATCGGGCTGCTGGCCATCGTTGGCGGCGGCATCTTCATCGCGGTGGACGAGCCCGACAGCCCCTAAGGCTATTTGCGCAGATCGAAGATCCGTCCGCGTTCGTCTTCGGGCACCAGACCTTCCAGCACCGCCCAGAAGCCGCCCACGGCACCCTGGCCCGCGCTGGAATAGGCGCCGGACATCTTCTCGCGCAGCGCTTCGAACAACTCCGCCTCCAGCGCCGTGCCGTCAGGGGTCAGCCGCAGCAGGCGCTGCCGCCGGTCGCGATCGCCCGCGCGCGTCTCGACCAGCCCGCGCTCGCCCAGTTCGCCGAGCACGCGGCCCAGCGATTGCTTGGTGATCGCCAGCAGGGCGAGCAACTCGCTCACCGTAAGCCCCGGTTTGCGTGCGATGAAATAGAGCGCGCGATGATGCGCGCGTCCCAGCCCCTGCGCCGCCAGCCCCGCGTCGATCGAGCGGGTGAGATGGGCATAGCCGAAATATAGCAGCTCCACGCCGCGCCGGATCTCCGGCTCGCGCAGGAACAGCGGCGAGGCGGCGTTCGGCGATGGAGGAATTGGGACAGCCATGTTGACCATCTTTGCCACCGCGCCTAACCCTGCGCAACCCAAAGGGCACCCAAGTAACGGATGACGGAAATGGCAGACGCGACGATCCTGGATTACGAGTTTGAGGCACACGCCAATCCCGTATCCGCAGCCGATCGCGCCGAGATCCTCGCCAATCCCGGCTTCGGCAAGCGTTTCACCGATCATATGGTTATGATCAAATATCACGTCGATCGCGGCTGGCACGATGCCCGGGTGATGCCGCGCGGGCCGCTGTCGATCGATCCGGCCTGCGCCGTGCTGCATTATGCGCAGGAAATTTTCGAAGGGCTGAAAGCCTATCGCTTGCCGGACGGCGGCGCGGCCCTGTTCCGCCCGGAAGCCAATGCCGCGCGGTTCCGCGAATCCGCCGAACGCCTGGCGATGGCGCCCTTGCCGGAAGAGGCGTTCCTGTCCTCGATCCGCAAACTCGTCGAAGTCGATCGCGACTGGATTCCGGAAGGCGAGGGCGGATCGCTCTATCTGCGGCCCTTCATGTTCGCGAGCGAAGTCTTCCTCGGCGTGAAGCCGGCGAGCGAATACACCTATATCGTGCTCGCATCGCCCGCAGGCGCCTATTTCAAGGGTGGGGCTCCCTCGGTCACCTTGTGGGTGAGCGAGCATTACACCCGCGCCGCACCGGGCGGTACGGGCGCGGCAAAGTGCGGCGGCAACTATGCCGCGAGCCTTGTCGCGCAGGCCGAAGCGATCCGCGAAGGCTGCGATCAGGTCGTGTTCCTCGACGCGGTGGAGAACCGCAACGTGGAGGAACTGGGCGGCATGAACGTGTTCTTCGCGTTCGAGGATGGATCGCTGATCACGCCACCGCTGGGGGGCACGATCCTGCCCGGCATTACCCGCGATTCGCTGCTCACGCTGGCGAAGGACGTGGGCATTGATGTGCGCGAGGAGCAATATTCGCTCGAGCAATGGCGCGCCGATGCCGAGAGCGGGAAGCTGCGCGAAGCGTTTGCATGCGGCACGGCAGCAGTGGTCACGCCGATCGGCCGGGTGCGCGGGCGCGGCTTCGAGTTCCAGATCGGCAATGGCGGCCCCGGGATGCTGACCGAGCGGCTTCGCGAGCAATTGACTGCAATACAGCGCGGAACCGCACCGGATCCGCACGGCTGGGTTGAAAGGCTCTTCTAAGCCCGTATAAGCCCGCTTCCCGTTGGGGCGTCGCCAAGTGGTAAGGCAGCGGCTTTTGGTGCCGCCATTCCCAGGTTCGAATCCTGGCGCCCCAGCCAATCCTCGCTATCCCGGCCGCTGCGCGTGACCGGAGCGGCCGGCCGGCCTTCGCCCGGCAGTCAGTCGGGATCGATGTCGAGATAGGCGACCACATCATTCTCGGTCGCGATCCACAGGCCGGCCTGCACCTCCTCCGTTTGCTGCCGCGCTATCATCAGCGCCTCGGCGAGCGGGCCGTAGAACAGGGTCTCGGCCGCCGCATCATTTTCACTCAGGTGATAGAGCCGGACGCTGGCCATGTCGGAAGTGGTACGCATCCTGCCTCCCTTGCAGCCTTTCCGTGCCGCGCTCAAGCCGCGCGCCTTCGGCGCCAGGGGGGGGCAGTGCGCAAGGAAGTGCCCCGTGATGCTGCCTGCCGCGCTGTGTCAATATCATTCACTCGGGAGAGAATTAGTATTGCAAGCTGCCGGACTTTGAGGCAATTCCGCCCAACCGCGCCGCAGAGCGTGCCGGCCATGTTTTGGGAGGGAAGTATGATTAACCGTGCCATATTGCTGGGTGCGTCCGCATTGGCAGTCGTCTGGAGCGGTTCGGCCGCGGCCCAGACCGCGCCGCAGAGCGCCCCTAGCGAAGCCGCCGAGCAGGGGGGCGAAGACGAGATCGTCGTCACCGCGACCCGCCGCAGCGAAAACCTGATGACCTCGGCGATCTCCGCCACCGTCCTGTCGGGCACCGATCTGGAGAATAAGGGCGTCGTCAATGTCGACGCGCTTCAGTTCGCGATGCCCTCGATCGTCGTCAACAATTTCGGCCAGGGCAATGATTTCAACGTTCGCGGCATCGGCAAGGCCGAGCACAACACGCAGACCACGACCGGTGTGATCACCTATCGCGACGGCGTGCCGAGCTTCCCGGGCTATTTCCAGGGCGAGCCCTATTACGACGTGGCGAACATCCAGGTCCTGCGCGGCCCGCAGGGCACGATCGTCGGCCAGAACGCGACCGGCGGCGCGGTGTTCGTCAACACCAACGATCCGATGATCGATGGCGGCAATCACGGCTATTTCAACGTCAATTACGGCAACTACAACGAAGCCGGATTCCAGGGCGCGGTGAACCTCCCGATCAGCAGCACCTTCGCCGCTCGTGCAGCCGTCTATACGTCGCGCCGCGACAGCTTCTTCAACGTCAAGGGCCCGGGCGGCGCGCCTTACGCCTATGACAAGGGCGATGTCGGCATCCTGTCGGCACGTCTCAGCCTGTTGTGGAAGCCGAGCGACAACCTGACGATCTCGTCGAAGACCGACTATTCGTGGATCGACATGGGTGCCTATCCGGCCAGCCCGTTCGCCAATTATTACAAGACTCTGCCGGGCACGAACACGCCGAACCCCAACTATCGCGATCTGTATGACGTGTCGTTCAACGCGCCTCAGGCCGCGCGCGACCACATGATCCGTCAGGTGCTGAAGGCTGAGCTGGAGACTGCAGGCGGCGTGAAGCTGCGCTCGGTATCGAGCTACCAGTGGGGCAACACGATGTACCAGGCCGATCTGGACGGCACATCGACCGGCACTTCGTACTTCTACGACAGCGTCGATGAGCAGCAGATCACGACCGAGTTCAATATCATTTCGCCCGACAACCAGCGCTTCACCTGGCTGCTCGGCGCGTTCGGCGTGTGGAACGACTATCACTTCCGCCGGCCCTATGACTTCGTCATCGACTTGGCCTATCCGTTCAACCTGCCGGCGGCGCAGTACAAGCTGCAGGGCAACAACCTGACGTACAGCTATGCCGCGTTCGGTCAGATCGGGTTCAACATCACGCCGAACCTCAAGATCGAAGCCGGTGCGCGCTACACCGAGAGCAAGTCGACCAACGAAGTCGACGTGATCCAGTATGGCACGCCGATCGCGGCCTATCAGTCGGTCAAGTCGGACAACGTATCGTACAAGGTGTCGCTGGGCTGGAAGGCGAGCCAGGATCATTATTTCTACGGCTTCGTCGCCACCGGCTTCCGTCCGGGCGGCCTCAACCTGCCGGTGGGCCTGGGCAATCCTGCGCCGTTCAAGCCCGAGGAAATCACCTCGTACGAAGGCGGCTGGAAGGGCAATTTCGCTGGCGGCAAGGTCCGCACCACGGTCAGCGCCTTCTATAACGACTATAAGAACTTCCAGGTCATCATCGGCTATCCGACGTTCCCGACCTTCGGGATCGAGCTCAACGTGCCGAACAGCACGAAGATTTATGGCTTCGAGGCACAGGCGGACCTGCATCTCGGCAATCTGAAGCTGGGTGCCGGTGTGAACGTGCTGCGCAGCGAACTGGGCCAGTTCTATGCCAGCGACCCGCGCATTGCCGCGACCGGCGCCTGCGATCCGCTTACCGGCGGTTCGGCGCTCGCGACCAACTGCATCAACCTGAAGGGCCGCCGCCAGACCTATGCGCCGGACCTGACCTTCAACTTCAGCGCGGAATATACGCTGGAGCTGGGCAATGGTGACAAGCTGACCCCGCGCGCCAATTTCGGCCATATCGGGCAGCAATGGGCAACCCTGTTCGAGAATGTCTCGCGCGGCGACAGCATCGTCGAGCGCAACATTCTCAACGCGCAGATCGCCTATAATCATGGCACGTGGACGCTCACGGCCTATGGCACCAACCTGACCAACCAGCATTACCCTGCAGCGCTCAACTCCGGCCTCTACTTCGCCGGCACACCGCGCCAGTACGGGGTGAAGCTGCTCAAGACGTTCTGACCCACCCTATGAACGGCCGTCGTCCAACTCTCTGGGCGGCGGCCGTCCTTTTTTCCGCTTTCCGTGCAGCTTGAAGGTCCCATGCAGCCATACGGCCTGACCATAGACAAGTTTCTCGATCACGCCGCGAAGTGGTTTGGAGACCGTGAGATCGTCGAGGCGGATGCCGGTAGCGTGCGCGCGCGGTTTACCTATTCGCAGCTTCGCGATCGCGCCAACCTGATGTCCGGCGCGCTGGCCGCTCTGGGGCTGGAAACCGGCGATCGCGTCGGTACGCTGGCGTGGAACACGCGCCATCATCTTGAAATCTATTATGCGTCGATGGGCATGGGGCTGGTCTGCCACACGCTCAATCCGCGCCTGACCGCAGCCCATCTCGCGGCGATGGTCAATGAAGCAGGAAACCGGGTGCTGGCGGTTGCCGCAGACCTGATGCCGCTCGCCCGCGAAGTCGCGCCGCTCTGCCCGGCGATCGAGCATATCATCGTGATGGATGCCGTGGGGGATGCGGACCTGAAGCCCGCGGGCGCGGTGCCGGTCACCGGATACGAGGCGCTGCTGGAAGCGCATGGCGCTCCGGCTGCCTGGGGCAGCTTTGACGAGAATTTGCCCGCAGGGCTTTGCTACACTTCGGGCACGACCGGCGCTCCCAAGGGCGTGGTCTATACCCACCGCTCTAATTATCTCCACACGGTGCGCGCGCTTCAGGCCGATGCGACGGGGCTCACCTGCCGCGACGTGCTGATGCTCGCCGTGCCGATGTTCCACGCCAATGGCTGGGGCCTGCCCTTTGCCGCGCCGGCCGCGGGGGCGAGGCTCGTGCTGCCGGGGCGCTTCCTGGACGGCGCCAGCCTGGCGCGCATCATGCGTGACGAGGGCGTGACCATTGCAGTGGGCGTGCAGACTGTCTGGCTTGGGCTGGTCGACCATCTCGACAATGAAGGCGGCGATCTTCCCGCACTGGCGCGCGTGCTGATCGGCGGTTCGAGCTGCCCTGATGCTCTGCTGCGCCGCCTTGAAGACCGGCTTGGTGCAGAGGTGCAGACGAGCTGGGGCATGACCGAATTGTCGCCGGTGGGAACGATCGCCCCGGCGGGCAGCGGCAGCGATGCCGCGCGCGCTTCGGGGCGCCCGCCGATGGGTCTGGACCTAAAGCTGACCGATGCGGAGGGCAATACGCTGACGCCCCAGCGCGGCATCCTCGGCCATCTGAAGGTCAAGGGGCATAGCGTGATCGAGCGCTATTACCGGGCCGAGACAAGCGCGCTCGACGCCGAGGGCTATTTTGACACGGGCGATCTTGCGATGATCGACCACGCCGGAAATCTCACGATCTGCGGCCGTTCGAAGGACCTGATCAAATCGGGCGGCGAATGGATCAACCCGACCGAGATCGAAGCGGTGATCGGTACCCATCCGGCGGTGCGCCACGTTGCGGTGATCGGTCGCCACGACGAGAAATGGGGCGAACGTCCCGTGCTTATCGTGGAGACCGAGGGTGAGCAGAATCCGCAGGCTTTGCTCGCGATGCTGCGCGGCAAGATCGCCGATTGGTGGATCCCCAGCCAGGTGATCGAGATTCCCGCAATGCCGCTGGCGGCGTCGGGCAAGATCGACAAGATGCGGCTGCGCGCGGACTATGCGGCGGGCCGGCTGAGCGGCGAGACCGCAGCGGCCTAACTTCCTCCCTCGCGCGGCGAGGGAGGATAAGTCATGTCAGTCGCAGCCCGCGGCCTTGGCGGGCAATTTCGGCGAAGCGACGCTCGAATTCCACATCCACGGGATCGTGCCCGTCGCCTTGCGGCGGCACATCACGCTTTCGTGCAGCTCGAACATGCCCGGCAGCAGCCCGCTCTCCGGGCGGGGCGTGCCGGCGAAGCGGATATACGCGCGTGACGTGCCGAATGCGGGCCAATCGGGAGCGCCTTCGGCCTTGGGCGCGCCCGTGGCGGCGAAGCTCGTCCAATAGCCGATCATCGCATCGGAAAGCGCATGCTCTGCGGGCGTTTCCGGGATTTTCGGCCAGAGCGGCCCGACGCGGTCGAACGTGCCGAAGACATAGGGAAGCTCGCTCGCGTGGAAGGCGTGAAGGTTCTTCTCGTCCATCGCGGGATAGCCGTGATCGAACAGATAGACATAGGCCTTCTGGCCCGCCGCCGTCTGCCGGCGCGCCATCCGCTCCGTGGTCCAGCCGTAGAGCGCATCGCGCGTATTCGCGAGGATGGCTTCCTTGTAATCGCTGGCCGGATAGAGCTTGAGATAGGCGTCCGCGAGCTCGCCATAGCGTTCGCGCACTTCCTTCTCATATGCCGCCGCGTCGCCCGGTGCCTTGGCCGCGAGCATCAGCAACGAGCGGATCTCGCCCTGATTGAAGCCGGTGAGAATCGGCACCTTGGCCTGACGTCCGCCGTCGAAAGCCGATACCATCTGTTCGGGCAAGGCAAAGCCATCGACCACGCCCCATGGGCCGAAGCCCAGCGCCGCCGCCTTGTTGGTCAGTTCCGTGGCGTTCATGCCGCGCATCGCCCCGATATCCGGCATCTGCAGGCCCGCCTGGAGCATCTGGCCGACGGTCTCTCCGCCCGGCAGGCCATAGACCTGCTTCTTCTGGTCGGGCATCGGCAGCATATAGGCGCTTTGCGCGATCGCCTTGTGGAACAGGCCCTTCGCGATGGGCGAGGTCAGCAGATACATCACGCTGAGCGCGCCCGCAGACTCGCCCGCGATCGTCACATTCTTCGGATCGCCACCGAACGCCGCGATATTATTGTGCACCCAATAGAGCGCCATGATCTGATCGAGCAGGCCGTAATTGCCCGATACCTTCTGCGCGGTTTCCTTGCTGAGCTGCGGATGGGCCAGCCAGCCGAGCACGCCGAGCCGGTAATTGATCGACACGACGATCGCGCCGCGCTCGGCGAGCTTGCGGCCGTCATACATCGCCTCGCGGCTCGATCCCGATACCAGCGCGCCGCCATGGATCCAGAAGAATACCGGCGCACCCTTGGGGTTCTTGGGCGTCCAGATATTGAGCGTCAGGCAGTCTTCGCTCTGCGGCAGCGGGTTGGTTGGCGAATAGATGTTCGGCGTCTTGCTTTCGGGCTGGACGCAGGCGGGGCCGAACTCGGTCGCGGTACGGGTGCCCTCCCATTTCGGCATGGGCTGCGGCGGCTGCCAGCGACGGCTCTCGACGGGGGGCAGCGCGTAGGGAATGCCCTGGAACACGCGGACATCGCCTTCCTGCCGACCGCTCACCTTTCCCGCCGGCGCATCTACCGTCGGCGCCTGGGCGAAAGCGGGAGCTGCCGCGAGCAGGCTGGCGGCAAGCGTAAGGCGACGAAACGAAATCATGCGATAGCCTCGGTTACGGGACGGGTCTCGCGGCGCAGGACGCGGGAGAGTGAGAGGAAGAGGAGGATGGCGATAAGGTAGAAGGGCGCGATAGAATAGAGCGCGAGCTGGAGCGTGTTCTGATAATCATGCGCCTTCAGCCAGTCGCTCGCCGCGCCCACATAGGTCGGGCCCAGGCCGAGGCCGATAAAGTTCATTACCAGCAGCAGCAGCGCGCCCGAAAGCACACGCTGGTTCGGTGCGACCTCATCCTGCACCAGCGCCACCGATGCCGAGAGATAGACATAGTTGAACAACATCACGATGGTCAGCAGCGCCAGCGCCAGCGGCCAGCCCGGTGCCCAGACAAAGGCGATATAGAAGGGCAGGGCGACGGCAAGCGAGAGCGCCGGCGCCGTTGCATAGCCCGTCCGCGACCGCCGGGTGAGCTTGTCGAGTACCCAGCCTGACACGATCATGCTGCCGCCCATGCCGGCCAGCACGGTCAGCGCGTACCAGACGGCGACGTCGCTGAGCTGCATGCCCTTGCTTTCCATCAGGAACAGCACGGTGAAATTGCCCAGCCCGTAGGTAACGAACTGAGTCGCGCCGCTGCCCAGCGCCGCGAGGAGCAGCACGGGATTGGTGAAGAACATCTTGGTCGTCGCCCAGAACGGTGCCTTTTCATTGGCAGGCGCATTGGCAGGCTTGGCGTCGAGCCCGCCGCGCGGCGGATCGCGAAGGATGATGCGCACCAGCACTGCGGCCACCAGGCCGATCACCCCGATGGTGATGAATGCCTCGCGCCAGCCATAGGCGATGGCGATCCAGCCGCCGAACGCGATGCCCAGCGCCGCGCCGGCAGGGGGACCGAAATTGTAGATGCCGAACGCCAGGCCGCGCTTACCCGGCGGGAAGGTGTCGGTGATGATCGCGTAGGAAGGCGGCACGCCGCCCGCTTCGCCGAAGCCCACCACCATGCGCGCCGCGACAAGCTGGGGATAGGTGGTCGCCATGCCGCACGCTGCCGTCGCGCCGCTCCAGATCGCGCAGGCGAGGGACAGGATGGTCACGCGGTTCGTACGGTCGGCCAGCCAGCCGATCGGGATCGCGATGAAGCAATAGAAGCAGGCGAAATAGAAGCCACCGATCAGCCCGAGCTGCCCGTCGCTGATCTGCAGCGAATCCTTGATCGGCTTGGCCAGGAAGCCCAGCAATTGGCGATCGAGGAAATTGATGACGTAGACGATGGTGAGCGTGACGAGCACTACCCAGCGATTGCTGCCGGTTTCCTGACGATCCACGCATCTCTCCCTATGGCGGGTTTTCCGCCTCGCCAGCATAATGCGGGCTAGCCGGCGGGGCTGTCAATATCACTATCACGTGTGTGAATATCGTATCGGGCTTGACGTTGGGCTGTCACACGGAGGAAGGACGCAGTGTGACAACGAAACCCAAACCTGTCCGCCGGAAAGCCGAGCGACGCGCCGAGACGATGGAGCTTATCCTCGATGCTGCGGAGGAACTGTTCTCGCAGCACGGGCTGTATGGCGTGACGTTGAAGGACGTCGCCAAGCAGGTGGGCGTCCATCACACTTTGCTCAATTACTATTTCACCGACAAGAAGGCGCTGTTCGACGCGGTGTTCGCGCGGCGGGCCGAAGTGACCAGCGGGCGGCGAATGCAGGCGCTCGACGCATATGAAGCCTCGGTTGGCGGCAAGGTGACGGTCGAAGGGGCGCTGCACGCCTTTCTCGACACCGATCTCGATACCTATATCGAGGGTGGCGAGGGCTGGAAGAATTATGCGCGGCTGAGCGCGCAGGTCGCCAACACGCCCGAATGGGGTGCGGAGCTGATGGACGAGCATTTCGATCCCGTCGTGCTGCGCCTGATCGGCCTGCTCAAGGCTGCTCTGCCCGATTGCTCGGAACAGGATATTTTCTGGGGCTATCACTTCACCACCGGGGCGCTCGTGCTGACGCTTGCCCGCACCGGCCGCATCGACAAGCTTTCGGGCGGCCTGTGCCATTCGGACGATTTCGCTGCGGTGAAGGAGCATATGGCCCGGTTCATGGCGGCGGGCTTCCGCGAAATCTGCAAGCCTCAATCAGAGCGGGAATAGCGAACCCACACTCTCACCGTCACCGTCCCGCACCAAGACACTCGCTATCTTGATAGTGAACGAAAGCGGCGCTAACCCGTCCGCTCGTTAATCTTGGGAGAATGTGATGTCCTTGTCTGGCCGCGTAGCGATCGTGACGGGTTCGGGTGGGGGCTTGGGCAGGGCCCATGCGCTGTACCTTGCGCGCAAGGGTGCCAAGGTCGTCGTCAACGATCTGTCGCAGGATAATGCCAATGCCGTTGCTGCGGAAATCGTGGCCGCAGGCGGTGAAGCGCTGGCGATCGCCGCGTCGGTGACCGACGAGGCCGGTGTGGCCGCGATGGTCGAGCAGACGCTCTCGGCCTGGGGCCGGATCGACATTCTCGTGAACAATGCCGGCATCCTGCGCGACAAATCGTTCGCCAAGATGACTATGGACGATTTCCGCCTCGTCGTGGATGTTCACCTGATGGGTGCGGCGATTTGCAGCAAGGCCGGGTGGGAGGTGATGCGCGCTCAGGGTTATGGCCGCATCGTGATGACAACCTCGTCCTCCGGACTGTACGGCAATTTCGGGCAGGCCAATTATGGCGCGGCGAAGATGGCACTGGTTGGCCTGATGCAGACGCTCGCGATCGAAGGAGAGAAATATAATATCCGCGTCAACTGCCTCGCGCCCACTGCGGCGACCCAGATGACGCACGGCGTGCTGGCGGACGAGAGCCTGCGTGCGCTCGATCCTTCGCTGGTCAGCCCGGGCCTGCTCGCGCTGGTGGGTGAGGATGCGCCGTCGCGTGCGATCATGTGCGCCGGGGCCGGCAATTTCGCGACCGCCAGCATCACGCTTACCGACGGCTATTTTGCCGGCGGTGCGGAGGATGCCGGCGAACAGGTCGTCGCAAACTGGAGCATCGTCTCCGATCGCGAGGGAGAGATCGTGCCGGCTTACGGCTTTACCCAGGCCGAGCGCGAACTGGCCAAGGCGGGTATGACCGCGCCGGTTGCGGCGGTCGCCCGGTGAAAGACGCTGCCAGGCTGGGGCGGCGCGAGCTGATCGCGACCGCCGCCGCACTGGGCATTGCCGCGCCTGCCGCGGCGCAGGCTTCCGGTCGCAAGCGCGCCGTGCCTCCCGGCTTCCTGTGGGGCACGGCGATCTCCGCGCATCAAAGCGAAGGCAACAACACCAACAGCGACGCCTGGCTGATGGAGAATATCCAGCCGAGCATGTTCAAGGATCGCTCGGGTGACGCGACCGACAGCTATCATCGCTATGAGGAAGATTTCGCGATCGCCGCGAAGCTGGGGCTGAACAGCTACCGGCTCGGCGTGGAATGGGCGCGGATCGAGCCGAGCGAGGGCCATTTCTCGAACGCCGAGCTCGATCATTACGCGCGGATGCTGGAGCGTTGCCGCGCGCACGGCCTCCGCCCGATCGTGACGCTCAACCATTTCACCACGCCGCTCTGGTTCGCGCAGCGGGGCGGTTTCGAGGTGGCGGATTCGCCGCAGCTTTTCGCCCGTTACTGCCGCAAGGTCGTGGAGCGGCTGGGCGGGCTGATGCACATGGTCACGACGTTCAACGAAGCCAATATACGCTTGCTCGTCGATCTGATGCCTGGGTTCGCGGAGGCGCTGCCGAAGGTGAAGGCTGCGGTGGCGGAAGCGGGACGCCGCACCAACAGCCCCAAATTCTCGCGCCTCGCTTATGCCGATCCGGCAGTGGCCGGGCCGCTGATGCAGGAAGCGCACCGGCTGGCCTATGAAGCGATCAAGGCGGTGCGACCGTCCTTGCCGGTCGGTATCACGCTCACCACGCAGGATATCCAGTCCGACGATCCCAAGCTCGTCGAGCATTATCGTGAGCGGCTCTATGGCGGCTGGGTCGATGTGGCCCGCAGCCATGCCGACTTCTTCGGCGTCCAGACCTATACGCGGTTCATATTCGATCAGAACGGCCTGGTGGCGCCGCCAGCGGGTGCGGAGATGACGGCCGCGGGCTATGAATTCTATCCCCAGGCGCTGGCGAACACGATCCGCTGGGCGCACAAGGCCGTTGGCAAGCCGATCTACGTTACCGAAAGCGGCATCGCGACCGATGACGATGCGCGTCGCATCGCTTTTATCGATCAGGCGCTTGATGGCGTGCGCGCCTGCCTAGACGAAGGCATCCCCGTGCATTCCTATCTCTATTGGTCCCTGCTCGACAATTTCGAGTGGACCTCCGGTTATGGTGTGCATTTCGGTCTGGTCGCGGTCGATCTCCAGACCTTCAAACGCACGCTGAAGCCGAGCGCCGTGCATCTCGGCGCGATCGCGCGCGCCAACCGTATCTAGCTGCCCCCGCTCCGCTATCGAGTTGATCGATCGGCGCGGCTAGTGCCGGAGGGACGGCAGCTTATCGGGAAGCGGATCGGTCTGGCGGACGCTCGCTTCGTAGCGATCGTAAGCGCCCGCCGAAGCTGACGGTCAGCCGCTTGCCCGTCCAGCCCTGGAATTTTGAGGGGCGTCTTACCCGCCGAATCGATCGCGGAGATAAACCGGGACTCTTGATCGGCGGAGACGCCGTTGTCCCGGTAAGCGAGCGCGGGAAGGGCTGCGAAGTCAAACAGATCGGGCAACATTGCCTTCATGAAACATACTGGAAATGGACCGGAAGCATGGGGAAAGCCATGCGGTTTCTGAATACCCATTATGGGTATTTTTTGCCCAAACCACCTTGGCTTTCCGTGAGATAGCAGTTGCCTTCCGGTCCGTTCCTTCCTAGCTGTCGCCCCGTGAAAGACGATATGATTGCCGTAGTCGACCGAGCGTCGCTGTTCCTTAAGGCCCTGTCCGGGCGCAGCCGACTGCTCCTGTTGTGTCACCTTCTCGATGGCGAAAAATCCGTCGGGGAACTCGCTCGCCTGACGGGCTCGCGCGACACTGCGGTGTCGCAGCAATTGGCGCTTCTTCGCCGCGAGGGGATGGTCGCCGCGCGCCGTTCCGGCCAGATGATCTTCTATTCGCTCGCCAGCAAGGATGCGGAGAAGATGCTCGAGGCGCTGCACGGGCTGTTCTGCTCGGCGTCTCAGGACGAGATCGCCGCATAAAGCCGTTCGACGTCGTCGCGGCGAGCCAGTTCGGTCGCGGGGGTCATCAGCGTGGCGGCACCTGCGGCGATGCCATAGCGAAGCGCGTCCTCCAGCGGACTGCCCTTCGCCAGCGCGAGCGTGACTGCGCCGACCATCGAATCGCCCGCGCCGACCGCGCTCTGCGTTTCCACCCGGATCGCCGGCAGCCTGCGCTCGACGCCACCGGCGACCAGTAGTGCGCCGCGCTCGGCGAGCGATAGGATGATTACCTCGGCGAATCCCCGCGTGCGCAGCGATCGCGCGGCGTCCAGCTCGTCATGCTCGCTTCGGATCTGCGTGCCGGTCAGATCCTCGACCTCCCGAAGGCTTGGCTTGAGCAGATAGACGCCAGCATCTTCGCAGGCTGCCAGCGCAGCGCCCGAAGTATCCACCACCAGCTTCGCATTCTGGCTTTGGGCAGCCTTCGCCAGTCGCTTGATAATGTTGGGATCGCATCCGGGCGGCAGGCTCCCGCTGACCACCAGATGCGTCACGCCGGGAATGGCGGTGGCGCGCAGCAGCGCTTCGATCTCTGCATCGCTGAGCGACGGCCCGGGCAATACGAAGCGATATTGCAGCCCCGTATCGCCTTCATCGACCGTGATGCTTTCGCGCGTCGTGCCCTCGATCGGCACAGGCGCGATCGTCACGCCCGCCGCGCGGAGCAACTGCACAAAGGTGTCGCCCGCGCCGCCGCCCTGCGGGAACGCTGCGGTGACTTCGCCGCCCAGCCCATGGATCACCCGCGCGACATTGACCCCGCCGCCGCCCGGATCGAAGCGCGGCGCGGTGCAGCGCAATTTGTGGGTATGCTGCACCTTTGGGGTGCAGGTCGTGACGTCGAGGGCCGGGTTGAGCGTGAGCGTGACGATCATCGGCGAGTCCTGTCGAGCGCCGCGCGCGTCGCTGAGACGATCAGTTCGATCGGGCGATTGACGCGGATGCGGTGCCATTCGGCCAATACGCCCACCGGCCGCCGCGATTGCTCGCGCGCCACCTCCACGCCTGCGTCCGAAGCGTCTCCGCTGCGCGCGGCCACGCGGGCGAGCCGGTCCCTCTCCGGGGCTTCCAGCCAGATGCCGGTAAAGGGCACGCGGTGGCGATGGGCGAGGGCAGCCGCCACGTCGCGCTCGCTGCGGTTCATGAAGACGGCGTCGAGGATCACGCTGTTGCCACAGGCCAGGTGGTCGTCCGCCGATTCGTACAGCGCCTGATAGGTGTGCTGGTCATTCAGCCTCGTATAATGCGCGGAGGGCAGGCGTGTTTCCGGCGGCACGCCCGCAAGGCGCTTGCGGAAGACGTCGGATCGCAACACGCGGGCGCCGGGCGGGCGTCCGATCCGGTGACCAACCAGCCGGGCAAGCGTTGATTTGCCGGTCCCCGAAAGCCCGCCGATCGCCACCAGGCGGGGCGGGGCAGGGGCAAGGATCGCATCCGCCAGCGCATCATCCTCCACATGCAGCGACATATAGAGCGGCAGCAGCGCCCAGCCGGACGCGCCCTGCGGCGTCACATCGAGATAGCGGTTTGCCAACAGATTGGCGTCGTCCGTGCGGCCGAGGCTGGCCAGCGCCGCGAGTGGCCGGGCCAGGTCGAACAATATGTCCGCATCGCCCTCACCAAGCGCGCGAATGCGCTTTGCGGCTACGCGGCGGTCGATCTGCGGCGCGTGCCGGCCAAGCTCCGCGCGCTGGGCAGGCGTGCGTGCCTTTCTGTCGAGCAGCGCGCGAAAGGCTTCCGGGCTCGCGGGGTGCGCGGCGGCATGCTCCCGGCCGATCGCGTCGGCGAGCGACTGGATCGCAGGCGCGTCCAGCCCGCCCTCACCCAGCAGGGCATGGGTCAAAGCCTCGCGCTGCCCGGCTTGCGCCGTCATCCTCCCGCCCTCCGCCGATTCCCGGCCTCCCTAGCAGGCGGAAGATGAACGCACGACGACGCTTTTTTCAACTGCGCACGGGTGCGGCGTCGAACGCGTCCCGGATTGCGCGGTACAGCGCCTTGGGCTTGAAATCCGCGCCATAGGGCGTGGCGCGCTGATGGGTCTTGTCGGCACGCGGCCGGAAGCCGTTCAGCCAGCCATATTTGTCGCACATGCCCCAGGCGAGCACGTCCTTGAGCTGCGGATAGCTGAACATGATTTCCAGATAGGCACCCGCGTAATTCGCGATGATCCCGTCGCGGATATCGGGGTCGGTCGGCAGCGCCCTGTCGTTCACGTCGAATTCGGTGACCACCAGCTTATAGCCCATCGCGACTACGGCATCGAGGAATTCGCGCCAGGGTTTCTCCTGCTTGCTGACCAGCGCGCCGACGGTGCCTCCGGGGCTCAGCCCGATATGCGATTGCACGCCTAGCGCGTCGCAAGGCACCCCGCGCGTGCGGAAGCCCTCGAGCAGCTTGAGAACGCCCGCGCGGTGGGCCTCGTTGCCCGACTCCCAGCTCATATAATCATTGTACACCAGCTCGGCCTTGGGCGCGTATTGCCGCGCGACGTGAAAGGCGTGGTCGACCATCGCATCGGCGCTGCCATAGGCTTTGGAGAGCGAGGATTGGCGCTGCGCTCCGGTCTTCTCGTCCACGGTCTCATTGACCGCGTCAAAGCTCATCACCCGTTCGCCATAGAGCTTGCAGACGGTCTTCACATGCTGGGTCAGAATCCGCTCCGCTTCCCTGGCGGGAGTCGGGCCGAAGTCATATTCGTTCAGCCATTTCGGGAAGTATTGCGTCTTGTGCCACAGCAGAGTGTGGCCGCGCATCGCCATGCCCCGAGCCTCGGCAAAGTCGAGCATGTCGGCAAAGCGCTCGACGGTGAAGGTTTTCGCGTCGGGCCGCAGCGCCTGCCACTTCATCTCGTTTTCCGCGACCAATATGCCGCAATCGCGCTCCAGCAGCGCGGCATAGGCGGGGTTGGCGAAGGAGCCGCTGTCTGCGCCGGCCGCGCTCCAGGCTGTGCAGGCGCCAAACCGCATGCCCTTGGCCTTTGCGGCGTCGTTGAGCCCCGCCGCGGCCTGCATCGCCAGCGCAGGAGAGGCAAGCGCCGCTCCGCCCAGCGCGGCGGCTCCGGCCAGAATCTCGCGTCGCTTCATCATCGCGTTGCCCCGCTCACCAGTTGAACATCGTGCCGTCTTCGAGACGGGCCACGGGAAGAAACGCCCGCGTATATTCGTATTTGGCCGCCAGTTCCTCGTCGATCTCGATGCCAAGCCCCGGCGCGTCGCCCGGATGCATCATGCCATGCCTGTACGAATAGGCATGGGGAAAGACCGTGTTGGTCAATTCGGTGTGCGGCATGAGCTCCTGGATGCCGAAATTGGGCACCGACAGCCCGAAATGCAGCGCAGCCGCCATGGTGACGGGCGACAGATCGGTCGCGCCATGGCAGCCGGTGCGGACCTGATAGAGATCGGCCAGCGCGGCGATGCGGCGGATATGGGTGATACCGCCTGCATGCACGATCGTCGTGCGGACATAATCGATCAACTGCTCTTCGATCAGCTGCTTGGCGTCCCAGATCGAATTGAACACCTCGCCCACCGCAAGCGGAACATTGGTGTGCTGGCGGATCAGGCGGAAGGCCGCCTGGTTCTCCGCCGGGGTCGGATCCTCTACCCAGAAGGGACGGTAAGGCTCCAGTTCGCGGCCCAGCCTCCCGGCCTCGATCGGCGTCAGCCGATGGTGGACGTCGTGGAGGAGGTGCACGTCCCACCCCAGCGCTTCGCGCGCCTTTTCAAACAGCGGCGCGACCGAGCGCATATATTTCTCGGTGGACCACAGGCTCTCGGTCGGCAGCGCGCCATCGGCCGGCTCGTAGCGCTCGCCAGCCTTCGCCACGCCATAGGTTGCGGCCAGCCCCGGCACGCCCGATTGCAGACGGACTGCCTTGTACCCCTGCTCGACATGGGCGATCGCAGCCTCGATCGTCTCCTCGATGTCCGCGCCATTGGCATGGCCATAGACCATGCATCCTTCGCGGCTGGCGCCGCCCAGAAGCTGATAGACCGGCAGCCCCGCCATCTTTCCCTTGATGTCCCACAGCGCCATGTCGACCGCGCCGATCGCGCTCATCGTCACGGGCCCGCGCCGCCAGTACGCGCCCTTGTACAGATACTGCCAGATATCCTCGATCCGATGCGCATCGCGCCCGATCAGACAGGGGATGACATGGTCGTTCAGGTAGCTCGCCACCGCCAGCTCGCGGCCGTTGAGCGTCGCGTCGCCCAGTCCATAGACGCCGGCGCGCGTTTCGATGCGCAGCGTCACGAAATTGCGGCCGGGGCAGGTGACGATCACGCGCGCCGATATTATTTCAGCCATGCGTGCGATTGCCCCCTCCCTCAATTTGCGGTGCCATGTGGCGCGCCGCTTGTCTGGTAGCGCTACCAAAAGCAAGCTGCTATCGGCTTGTCAACGGCGGCACATGACCGCACGGGCGAGAGGATGACGATGCGTCGGATATTGCTGGCAATTTTGTCTGTGTTTTGGATTTTTGCCGTGCCGAATCAGGCATGTGCGGAGACCGGATACGACCTTTGGCTGCGCTATCAGCCGCTCGACTCCGGCGCGAAAGAGCGTGTCGGGCAGGTCGTGGGCGGCTATTTCACCGCCCAGACGCACCGCCCCACAATGGAAGCCGCGGCTCGCGAGTTGCGCACCGGATTGAGCGCGATGCTCGGCTATCAGATCGTCCAGCGCCACACCGTGCAGGCCGATGGCGGGATCGTCCTGGGTACCGGTGAATCCCCGCATATCGCGCCGCTCGGCCTGCCGCTCGCGAGCCTGGGCCGGGAAGGCTATCTGCTCCGCAGCGTCGTGATCGAGGGCAAGCAGGTCACGATCATTGCCGGAAACACCGATGTGGGCGTCCTTTACGGCGTGTTCGCGTTCCTGAAGCGCATCCAGCTCGGCCAGCCGATCGACAAGCTAGACATTATCGACAAACCCAAGCTCCAGCTTCGCGTCCTCAATCACTGGGACAATCTCGATCGCCATGTCGAGCGCGGCTATTCGGGCTGGTCGATCTGGGACTGGCAAAAGCTGCCGGGATACAAGGATCCGCGCTACACCGATTATGCCCGCGCCAATGCATCGATCGGAATCAACGGCGTGGTGCTGACCAACGTCAACGCCAATGCCGAAGTGCTCAAGCCCGAATGGCTGCAGAAGGTGAAGGCGCTCGCCGAGGTCTTTCGGCCTTATGGGATCAAAGTCTATCTCACAGCGCGCTTCTCCGCGCCGATCGAGATTGGCGGGATGAAGACCGCCGATCCGCTCGATCCCGGCGTCGCCGCGTGGTGGAAGGCCAAGATCGACGAGATCTATGGCGTCATCCCCGATTTCGGCGGCTTCCTGGTCAAGGCGAACTCCGAAGGCCAGCCCGGGCCCAACGACTATCACCGCAGCCATGCCGACGGCGCCAACATGTTCGCGGATGCGCTTAAAGCCCATGGCGGCGTGGTGATGTGGCGCGCCTTTGTCTATGCTGCGGAAAACCCCGAAGACCGCCACAAACAGGCCTATACCGACTTCAAGCCCCTCGACGGCAAGTTTCGCGACAATGTGCTCGTGCAGGTCAAGAACGGCGCGATCGACTTCCAGCCGCGCGAGCCCTTCCATCCGCTGTTCGGCGCGATGCCCCGGACGCCGCTGATGATGGAATTCCAGATCACCAAGGAATATCTCGGCTTCGCCACGCACTTGGCCTATCTCGGGCCGATGTGGGAGGAGGTGCTGGAGGCCGACACCTTCCGCCCCGCAAAGGGCAGCACGGTCGCGAAAGTGATCGAAACCCCGGTCGCGCCCGGCGCGGTCACCGGCATGGCGGGGGTCGCCAATGTGGGCAACGACCTGAACTGGTCGGGTTCGCAATTCGATCAGGCGAACTGGTACGCGTTCGGCCGCTTCGCCTGGGATCCCGATGCCTCGGCACATGCGATCGCGCGCGACTGGGCGGGGCTGACCTGGGGCAATGATCCCGCGCTCGTCGATCCGATCGTCGCGATGATGATGGGTTCGCGCGAGGCGGTGGTCGATTACATGACCCCGCTCGGGCTCACCCATCTGATGGCGACCGGCCACCATTATGGTCCCGGCCCCTGGGTCGCGGATCTGGCGCGGCCCGAATGGAACCCGGTCTATTATCACAAGGCCGATGCGAACGGCATCGGCTTCGACCGGACCAAGACCGGCAGCGACGCGCTCAGCCAATATGCGCCGGAAGTCGCCAGACTCTGGGGCGATCCGAAGAAGGTGCCCGAAAACCTGCTGCTCTGGTTCCACCACGTGCCCTGGGATCGCAAGATGCAGTCCGGCCGCACGCTGTGGGACGAGCTGGTCGTCCGCTACGATGCCGGCGTTGAGGCCGTCGCCGCGATGCAGGCGCGGTGGGATGGGCTGAAGGACAAGGTCGATGCCCGCCGCTGGTCCGAGGTGCGCGATTTCCTCGCGATCCAGCATGAGGAAGCCAAATGGTGGCGCGACGCTTCGATCGCCTATTTCCAGTCGATCTCCAAGCGCCCGCTACCCGTCGGCCACGCCGCGCCGCCACACGACCTCGAACATTACAAGGCGATCAACAATCGCTATGCGCCGGGGAACGGCTAGCGACGCATCGCTCCGACCTGCTGTCCTGAATGCGGTGAAGTTGCCATGCTGCCCCCCATCTCATGCGCAGCCATGTTGCGCCACTGGGCAACAGAGTTTCAGATCCGCAGGAAGGAAGCTAAGTGGAGTTCTGGCTCAAGGTCGCCCAAGTCCCCGCATCAGATAGGCCCGGATATAGTCGCGCAGCCGCGGCGAGGGGGCGCCCAATACGCTGCGGTGCTCGGGCGCGAGATGTTCTGCGGGCTCGCCGTGCCGCTTGAACACAAAGGTGTCGAACATTGCCCGCCAGGCGTCGCGGCGGTTCTCGGGCAAGTGGCTCACCGTCAGCACGGCATGCACCATCGCATCGAAGCGCGCCGCCATGTCGGGAGAGTCCGCCCACCAGTAATTCATCAGCACGTTGAACGGCGAAAGCGCATCCACCTGGTGCCACCAGAGCGCCGGGATGTAGATCGCGTCTCCCGGCTCCAGTTCAACGATCAGCGCGTGATCCAGCGCCTCGCGGAAGCGCGGGTAGCGGTCGAAATCCGGGTTGTTGAGCTCCACCATGCTCGCGGGTTGCCCGGCCATGTTATAGTCGAGCGGGCCGACATAGAGGTTGTGGATCTGATTGGGGGGAAACAGCGTGAAGCGTCGCCGCCCCGCAGCAACGACTGCGATATTGTCCGATGCATCGAAATGGGTGCTCACGGTGGATGCGTTGCCCACCCAGATGCGCGGATCGGCACCCAGCCCCTCCACCAGCGGCATCGGATTGGCTTCGGCCAGGCCGGGCAGGGCGGCGGGCGTCTCCAGCGCGCCGGCATATACCGATGGCGCATCCTCACGCCCGGCGAGCGCCAGCACGTAGCGAAGCAGGTCCGCCAGAGGCCCTTTGCGCCGTTCGAAATTGAAGCCGCGCATATCGGGCGCGTAGAAAAAGCGTCCCTTGATCGCGGGCGGGCCCACGAATGCCTCCACCGCCGCGCCCCGGTCGAAGCTCAGCAGATATTCCAGAACGGACTGATCCGATCGTGCTGCCGCCTGCACAAGCGGCCAGTCCCGCGCCACGCCGCGCAGCACGACCGGCGAATAATCTGCGACGATTTCGTTTAAAAACCGTGCGGCGGTGACTGTGTCCGCCGAGTACGCAATTATGTGACGCGAATACATTTAAGCCCAATATCAAGCAGTCATTGCGGTAACTTTGCAGGCTTCTTCTTTTCCGGAACTTTTTTGTCAGCGCGGGAGCATTGTCCGTGCACCCGCGGTCCCGCCGCGAACCGGCAAAAAAGGCGCCGCCGGTCTTTTGACCGACGGCGCCAGTGCAGGGTGAAAGTCGAACTAGAAGTTGAAACGAGCGATTGCGGACAGGCGGCGATCGTTCATGTACCAGCCGCGCGGCACTTCCTTGATCCCACCACCGATCGCCGTGATCACCGCGTTGGTGCGGGTGACCTCGTTGGTCAGGTTGGAGCCCTGGACACCAAGCTTGATGTTCGGGGTGATCGCAAAGAACAGCGAAGCATCCAACTGGCCGGTGGCCTTGTTGATGATCGGATCGAACGGCGTGATCACGTCGCGGACGGTGAGCACGAAGTCCGAGCGCCACGAGTAGGTGAGACGCGCCGAGATCGGTCCCCAATCGAAGAACGGGGTGATGTTCACCTGGTGCTTCGACAGGCCCTGGAGCGGCAGCAGCGCCGTATCCACCGTGGTCACGCGGCCCGCGGCCACGTCCGGATCGGTTGCCGACAGCGTCGACTGCGGCACGCCCGACGAGTCTACATAGGTGTAGTTCGCCTGGAGACCGAGCCCCTTGAGCGCGCCCGGCAGGAAGTCGAACGTCTGCTGGTAGCCGATTTCGAAGCCCTTGATCTTGCCGACCTTGGTCGCGTTGACCGGGGTCGTCACAAGCGCGTCGAAAGTGGCGCCGTTGTTGGTGAAGGTGCTGCGGACCGTATCGTTGGTCAGCACTCCGTGCAGTGTCTTGTAGAAGCCCGAAATGGTGAGCTGGCCGACGCTCGAGAAGTACCATTCCGCCGTGAGGTCGAAGTTATCGGCCTCGGTGGGCTTCAGGTACGGATTGCCGGCGGTGAGCGATCCCTGCAGGCGGAAGCTGTTCGGGATCAGGTTTCCGTTGGCATCCGCATTCTGCACCGTCCCCAGGTTCACCGGGAAGAAGTTGCGGATGAAGCCGGTCTGCGGCGGAGCCACGCCCTTGAAATAAGCGGCGCGGAACTGCAGCCCGCCGCCCACCTCGAGCTTCGCGTTGAAGCTCGGCAGCCAGTAATCATAACGGAGCTTCGCGGTCGATGCGACCGTAGCGCCGTTGATGAAGGCACGCGCCGAGTTGCGGGTCGCGAGGTCGAAGGCGCAGAACGGCTGCACGGTGGCTGGCGGTACAACCGGCACCGCGCAATCGGCTTCGGTGGGGAAGGGCGTCGTGTTGACGAACGACTGGAAGCCGCTCGATGTACGATCGGTGCGGCTGAAGCGCAGGCCGATATTGCCGCTCAGCCGGACGCTGTCGCCCAATTGGGTGTCGAACCGCGCCATTGCGTAAGCGGCATAGTTCTTTTCCCGGATCGGGTTGACTTCATCCGGAAGGAACGGCGTACCCGCCACTACGCCGCAGCGATCCGCAAGTGCATTCCATCCGGTGTTGATCGTGCGGGTTCCGCAGGTCGTGGTGCCCTGCCATTCCCGTGCGATCGCGCCGGCATATTGGATCATCTGGTCGTAATTCGCGACGGTGTTGCCCGAATAGAAGAGGCGACCCACACCGATCGGATTGGAGACCGAGTTGCGGAAGAAGTTGTTGAACGCAAAGACCTCATAGCCGTTGGGCGCGGTGCCCTGGGTGTGGCCATTGGCGTTGTTGCCATCCACCGGCGTATTGAACCAGATCGGGCCGTCATTGCCCCACTGTTCCGAGAGCACGCCCCAGTTATAGCGCGAGAAGCGCGAAGTCTGGTCGCGATCGGCATAGCGTCCGCCGACACGGATCGACTTCAGGAAGTTCGAGTCCGGGAAGGCGTATTCCAGATCGAGGCGGAAAGCGTCGGAATTGCCGTCGCTGCGCTCGATATGGTCCATCGCGGCGCGATAGAAGCTGTTGTACGGATCAAGGAAGTTGTCGTGGCCCGCGCCGAAATAGCCCGGATTCTGCGCACCGCCGACAGGCTGGCTGGTGTCGCAATCATTGTCGGTGCCGGGAGGATTCTGCGAGTTAGCGGCCGGACCGCTACAGACCTGCGGCGGCAGGAACTCCACGGTCGGGAACTTGTCGCCGTTCAGCCCGAGCTTCGCGTTCTGATAAGTCGAGCCCCAGACCGTATTGTCGAGCAGATCGGTCGACGAGCTGACATGCTGGTAGTCGAACACCAGGCCGAGACGGTCGTTCACATCCCATTTGAAGTTGAAGCCGTAATCGTCGGTGACGAGCTTCTGCTCCTGGTCGCGGCGGATATTGTTCGACTGCAGACCGAGCATCGGCACCCGGCCGGCGCCGCTGTTCTGGTCGGCGCGCCAGCCGGTCGGGCCGGTGATCGTGCCGCTGGTGAACATGCCGTCGCCGCCGAATTCCAGAGTCGTGCCGGGAACGCGGCGCGAGTCGCCGTTCGACGAAACGTTGTCGGTTGCGATTTCGACGGTGTGCTCGGTCCAGGCCTGGCGCGCGTCGGAGCGCAGGAACTGGAACACGGCTTCCATCGAGCCGTCGGTGCTGCGCCACTGCGCGGCAGCTGCATAGCCGTAACGCTTGCGGTCGAATTCCTGGGTGCCGATCACGGCGCCGCGGGGGAAATAGACCTGGCCTCTCGCCGTGGTGCCGCCATTGTCGATCACATCGCCGTCCGAATAGAGCGTGCGAATGCGGAAGCTCGAAAGCTGGAAGCGGTCTGCGCGGGTCTTGAGCTGCGAATAGGAAACGTTGGCCAGCAGGCCGATCTCGCCGATGCCCGTCTCCCAGCGATTACTCACCAGGAAGGAGGCGGTGGGCGCCCACTTCTTGACGAAGTCGCCATAGTTCGCCTCGAACGATCCGGCGACGACCAGGCCCTTCGCGTCGAAAGGCTTGCGGGTGCGCAGATTGACCACGCCCGCGATGCCGCCTTCGATGCGGTCTGCCGAAGGCGACTTGAAGACGTCGACGCCGCCAAGCATTTCGGAAGGCACGTCGGAGAAGCTCAGCGAACGACCGTTATTGGCGGTGAAGGCCTCGCGGCCGTTAAATTCCGAGCGGATATAGGTGAGGCCGCGAACGGTGACGCCCGATCCTTCCACGCTGAAGTGATCGGGATCGACGCCCGCTGCGAAGCGGTTGATCGAGACGCCGGGGATGCGCTGCAGCGCTTCGGTCACCGAACGGTCGGGAAGGGCGCTGATGTCCTCGGCGGTAACCGAGTCGACGATCACGTCGGAGTTTTTCTTCAGCGCCTGGGCGCTTTGGAGCGATGCGCGATAGCCCTGAACGACGATCTCGCCGTCATCCTGCGCCGCGGTGTCCTGCGACGCGGGCGCATCCTGCGCGAACGCAGGCGCCGCTACGGCAAAGCACGCCACGGCCGCTGCGGAAACGCCAGCCCTCAGCATGCTGGCGCGCATTCTGCCAGCGTTGTCAGGATTCGCATGTATAGTGAGCTTGCGCATCAAGCTGTCCTCCCCTTTTAAAATGTTAGCGCTATCAGTGCGCAGCGCTGTTTTATCGATCATGAACTTAATTTAGGTTCGCGCAAAAGATCAAGCGGTCATTGAAACAATTCTGCAACCGCCCCGATTTGTGGCGGAAATGCAACGGTTACGGCGTGTTTGCGCCCTCCGGGGAGTGCCATATTTGCCGGTTTTCGCCGAGAATCACCCTTCCGGCGCGATTGACCGCCGCGCTTCGGGAGCGCTAACATTTGCGCTTGGGAGAGGGGCATGACCCTATGTTGGTGAAGCGGGTTCTGGTGGTCGGAGGGGGTACCGCCGGCTGGATGACGGCGGCTGCGCTGTCGAACAAATTCCGCGGCTCGCCGCTGGAGATTCGTCTGATCGAATCGGCCGAAATCGGGACGGTTGGGGTGGGTGAGGCCACCGTGCCGCACATCCGGCACTACAATGCCACGCTCGGTTTCGATGAAGCCGAGTTCCTGGCCGCGACCAAGGGCACGTTCAAGCTCGGCATCGAGTTTCGCAACTGGGGGCGACTCGGCGATTCGTACATCCATCCCTTCGGCGCGTTTGGCCAGGATTTCGCGGGTGTGCCGTTTCACCAGCATTGGTTGCGGATGCGTGGCAAGCCGGGTGTGGCGGCGTTCGAGGATTTCTCATTGCCGGTGCAGGCGGCGCGGCGCGGGCGCTTCCATCATCCCAGCGCCGATCCCGCCTCACTGCTCAATACGTTCAACTACGCCTATCAGTTCGATGCGGGGCTCTACGCCAAGTTCCTTCGCGCATATGCGGAAGCGCGCGGCGTGGTGCGGCAGGAGGGCAAGGTCGTCCATGTCTCCCAGCATGGCGAGACGGGCTTTGTCGAGGCGGTGACGCTGGACAGCGGCGAGCGGATCGAAGCCGATCTGTTCGTCGATTGCTCGGGCTTTCGCGGGTTGCTGATCGAGCAGACGCTGGGCGCGGGCTATGAGGAATGGACGCATTGGCTGCCGTGCGACCGCGCCATCGCCTTGCCCTGTCCGAATGATGGCCCGCCGCCGCCGCTGACCCGATCGACGGCGCAGAAATCGGGCTGGGTATGGAAGATCCCGCTCCAGCATCGCTGCGGCAACGGCCATGTCTATTCGAGCAACTTCATCTCGGATGACGGCGCGCTGGAAACGCTGCTCGGCGCCATCGCCGCGCCGCCCTTGGCCGATCCCAACAAGCTTCGTTTCGTAACCGGCAAGCGAAAGAGGCAGTGGGTGGGGAATGTGGTCGCGATCGGCCTGTCCTCGGGGTTTCTGGAGCCGCTCGAATCGACCAGCATCCACCTGATCCAGCTCGCAATCGGGCGGCTGCTCGATTTCTTCCCGACGGGCGAATGGGATCCGCTCGATGCCGAGGAGTTCAATCGGGTGATGGTGCTCGAATATGAGCGCGTCCGCGATTTCCTGATCCTCCACTACAACGCCACCGAGCGCGATGATTCCGAGTTCTGGAATTACTGCCGTACGATGGATCTGCCCGATTCGCTGCGGTACAAGATGGAGCTGTTCCGCGAACGCGGCGTGGTGGTGAACTATCGCGACGGCATGTTCCTCGAACCGAGCTGGCTCGCGGTCTATCTCGGCCAGAATGTGCTGCCGAACGCGCATGATCCGCTTTCCGAGCGCCTGTCCGACGATGATCTGATGGCGGCAATGGCCGATCTCCGCGCGCGCTATGCGGCGGCGGCGGAAGCGATGCCGGCGCATCTCGATGCACTTGCGGCGGCCGCCTGATCATGGCGATTCGGCGCATCGTAATCCTGGGCGGTGGCGTGGCCGGCTGGATGAGCGCGCTCGCGCTGGGCAGGGCGCTTGCCGGGTGCGCGATCGCGATCGATCTGGTCGAAACGGAGGGGCCGGATCACAGCATTGGCCCGTTCGGCCCCGGAGAATCCACGCTTCCCGCCTTTCACAAGTTCCTTGGGGACGAGGGCGTGGACGAGGACGCGCTGCTGCGCGCCTCGCGCGGCACCTTTGCGCTGGGAGCAGCATTTTCGGGTTGGGCGGACAGGCAATCCGCTTGGTTCCTGCCATTTGGCGATATCGGCGTGGGGATGGGGACGGTCGCGTTCTCGCCGCTGGTCGCCCGCCTGCGCGCGGCGGGGCACCCGGTGCGCCCCACCGATTTCTCGCTCGCCGCCGTCGCCGCTGCGGCGGGCCGCTTCGCCCGGCCCAGCCTCGATCGGCGATCGGTGCTGTCGAGCTATGGCTACGGCCTGCATCTCGACAAGGCCGGGTTCGCCGGCATGTGCCGCACCCAGGCGAGCGGCGTCACCCATCACGCCGCGCCCTTCGCCCGCGCGATCCGGGTCGCGAATGGCCATGTCTCCGCGCTCGAACTGGTGGGCGGCGAGCAGGTGCCCGGCGATCTCTTCCTCGATTGCTCAGGCCCAGCCGCTTTACTGTGCGAAGCGCACGGCTTCGAAAGCTGGTCCGCCTGGCTGGCCTGTGACCGCGTCGTCGAGCGCGCTACGCAGCAGGAGGGTATCCCTCCGCCTTACACCCACGCCGCCGCGCACCCCGCCGGCTGGCTCCGCAGCGTGCCGCTTGCCGGCGGGCCCAGCGAAGCCATGGTCTTCGCGTCGGCGCACCACAGCGATACTGCGGCGATCGAAATCCATCAGGGCCGCCGCACGCGCGCCTGGCACGGCAACGTCATTGCGATCGGTGCGGCCGCGGCGCTGGTCGAGCCGCTATACGGCCACAACCTGCACCTGGTGCACTCCGCCATCCAGCGGCTGGTCACGCTGTTCCCCACGCGCGCCGATGGGCCGGAGGCGGCGGAATATAACCGCATCACCGCCGAAGAGGCTGACCGCGTCCGCGATTTCGTCATCGCGCATTACAAGACCAATGCGCGCACCGGCGAGCCGTTCTGGGATGCCGCCCGCGCGATGTCTGTGCCCGATACGCTGCAATACAAGCTCGATCTCTATGCGAGCCGGGGCCGGATGCCGATGTATGACGAGGAGCTTTTCGACCGCGCCGAATGGATCGCCATGCTCGACGGGCAGGGGCTGCACCCCCGTCGGTACGACGCGCTGGCGGATACGATCCCGGAGCCCGCGATCATCCAGCATGTCACGCGCCTGCGCGAGATGATCGTCGACGCGGCCAAGGCCATGCCGAACCATGGCGCGACGCTCGCGCAGATCGGCGCGGGGGCATGACCGCGCCGCAGCCCATTCGCAGCATCGTCATCGTCGGCGGGGGCACGGCGGGCTGGATGGCCGCCGCTGCGCTTTCCCGCCTGACCCGCACCGGGGTCCGGGTGACGCTGGTGGAGTCGGATGCCATCGCCACCGTCGGCGTGGGCGAGGCGACCATTCCCCCGATCCGCAGCTTCAACGGCCTGCTGGGCATCGACGAGAACGAATTCCTGCGCCGCACCCAGGGGACGATCAAGCTCGGCATCGATTTCCAGGGCTGGGACCATGAGGGGGATCGCTATTTCCACCCCTTTGGCGAGTTCGGCTTCGATATCGAGGGCGTGAAGTTCCACCAGTTCTGGCGCAAGCTCCACGAAACCGGCGCCGCATCGGGCATCGGGGACTATAATCTGTGCGCCATGGCGATGAAGCTGGGCCGCTATCAGCCGCCATCGACCGATCCCGGCTCCGTCTCGTCGCGGATGGCCTATGCCTATCAGTTCGATGCCTCGCTCTATGCGGCGTTCCTGCGCGAATTTGCCGAGGCGCGCGGCGTGGTGCGGCAGGAAGGCAAGGTGGTGCACGTGCCCGTTCGCGGGGAGGACGGGCATATCGAGGCCGTCGTGCTTGAGGGCGATCGCCGGATCGAAGGCGAGCTTTTCATCGATTGCACGGGCTTTCGCGCGCTGCTGATCGACCAGACGCTGGGTGCGGGCTGGGAAAGCTGGGCGCACTGGCTGCAATGCGATCGCGCGGTGGCCGTTCCCTGCGCCGCGCCGGACGAGACGATCACACCTTATACCCGCTGCACCGCGCGCACCGCGGGGTGGCAATGGCGCATTCCGCTCCAGCACCGGATCGGCAACGGCTATGTCTATTGCAGCGGCGATATCTCTGACGACGCCGCGCGGGAGATGTTGCTCGCCAATCTCGACGGAAAGCCGCTGCGCGATCCCTTCATGCTCAAGTTCGAGGCGGGCCGTCGCAAGCTGGCCTGGCACCGGAACTGCGTCGCTCTCGGGCTGTCCTCGGGCTTTCTCGAGCCGCTGGAGTCGACCAGCATTCACCTGATCCAGACGGGCGTATCCAAGCTGATGGCGCTCTTGCCCGATACCGGCTTCTCGCCCGTCGAGCGCGACGAATATAACCGGCTGACGGATACGCAGATGGAGCAGGTCCGCGACTTCATCATCCTGCATTACCATGCCAATCGCCGGACGGATGGAGATCTGTGGCGCCGCGTGCGCGAGATGGAAATCCCGGAAACGTTGCGCCGCAAGCTCGATCTGTTCCGCAATCGCGGCCGCTTCTTCCGCTACGAGGATGAGCTATTCGCGGAATCCTCGTGGATCGCGGTGATGCTGGGGCAGGGGGTCTATCCGGCCGGCTGGGATCCGCTGGCGGACGCGATCGACACCGCGCAGATACAGAAGACGCTCGATCGCATCAGGACGATCTTCGCGCAAACCGCCTCGACCATGCCGCGCCACGAAGACTGGCTAGCGCGCCACGCACCCGCCGGGAGATTCGCATGACCGACAGGAAGATCCGCAGCATCGTCATCGTGGGCGGGGGCACCGCAGGCTGGATGAGCGCCGCGACGCTCGCCCGCATCCTCTCCACCCAATATGCCAGCATCACGCTGATCGAATCCGACGAGATCGGCATCATCGGGGTGGGGGAGGCGACGATCCCCCAAATGGCGACCTTCAATCGCATGCTTGGCCTCGATGAGGACCAGTTCATGCGCGAGACGAAGGGCAGCTTCAAACTGGGTATTCAGTTCGTCAACTGGGCGCGCCAGGGGCATGTCTATTATCACCCATTTGGTAAATATGGCTTGGATATGCAGGGTGTCTCCTTCCATGCATACTTCCTGCGTCTTCACCAGATGGGAGAAGCGCCCAATATCGATGATTGGTCCCTCCAGGCCACCGCGAGCAGGAACAACAAGTTCATGCGCCCGATCGACGCGGGCAATTCGCCGCTCAGCGAAATCCCCTACGCCTTTCATTTCGATGCGGGGCTCTATGCCAAATTCCTGCGCAGCTATGCCGAGGGCCTGGGCGTGGTGCGGCGCGAGGGCAAGATCGTCGATGTGAAGCTGCGCGGCGAGGACGGCTTCGTGCAGTCCGTTGTCATGGAAAATGGCGACGAGGTCGAGGGCGATCTGTTCATCGATTGCTCGGGCTTCCGCGGCCTGATCATCGAGCAGGCGCTGAAGGCGGGCTTCACCGATTGGTCGCATTATCTGCCCTGCAACCGCGCCGTGGCGGTCCCGTGCGAGAGTGTGGACGAATGGACGCCCTACACCCGGTCCACGGCGCACACCGCCGGCTGGCAATGGCGCATCCCGCTCCAGCACCGCACCGGCAACGGCCATGTCTTCTCGGTCGATCATATGAGCGAGGACGAGGCGACCCAGATCCTGTTGAACAATCTCGATGGAAAGCCGCTTGCCGATCCCCGCGTCGTCCGCTTCACCACCGGGCATCGCAACAAGCTGTGGATCAAGAATTGCGTGGCGATGGGCCTTGCCGGCGGCTTTATCGAGCCGCTGGAATCCACCGCGATCTGGCTGATCCAGTCGGGCCTGTCGCGCTTCCTCACCATGTTCCCCGATCGCGATTTCAACCAGGCCGATATCGATCGCTACAATCGGATCATGACGACGGATTATGAGGAAATTCGCGACTTCATCGTCCTGCACTACCACGCCACGGAACGCGATGATTCACCGTTCTGGAACTATTGCCGGACGATGGATATCCCGGAACGGTTAGCGGAAAAGATGCGCGTGTTCCGCTCGCACGGCCGCTGCTTCCGCGAGAATGAAGAGCTTTTCAACGATACGAGCTGGTTCGCGGTGATGCACGGTCAGCTGATGAAGCCGAAATCCTATGATCCGGTGGCGGACGTCATGAGCCTTGAGGAAACCCGTGCGCGACTGGCGCATATCAAGGAAGCGATCGTCAATTCGGCGGATTACATGCCGAAGCAAAGGGACTTTATCCGGGAGCATTGTGCGGCATGAAAAAGCTTCTGGCCCTGTTCGCGCTGCTTCTGGCAGTTCCCGCCATTGCCCAGCCCGTCGCCCGTTTCGATTGGTTCGATTATCAGGGCGCTGACGCCATCGACGACGTCCGGCTTTATCCCGGCGAGTTCCGCAACCCGATCCTGCGCGGCTTCTATCCCGATCCCAGCGTCACCCGCGTCGGCAATGATTTCTACCTCGTCACCTCGACCTTCAGCTTTTTCCCCGGCATGCCGGTCTTCCACAGCCGCGATCTGGTCAACTGGACGCAGATCGGCAACGCGATCGATCGTCCGGAACAGCTCGATTTCAAGCAGCTCGGCCTCTCGCGCGGGGTCTTCGCGCCCACGATCCAGGCCAAGGATGGCATCTTCTACATCCTCAACACCTGCGTCGATTGCGGCGGCAATTTCGTCATCACCGCGAAGAACCCTGCCGGGCCTTGGTCCGATCCGGTCTGGCTGCCGGCGCTGGAGGGCGGCATCGATCCTTCGCTTTTCTTCGACAAGAATGGCCGCACCTGGATCCTCAATAATGGCGCGCCGGAGGGAAAGCCCGAATATGACGGGCACCGCGCGATCTGGATCCAGGAATTCGATCTCAAGACGCTGAAATCGTTCGGCCCGCGCACCGTGCTGGTCAATGGCGGCGTCGATTTCTCGAAAAAGCCGATCTGGATCGAAGGGCCGCACATCTTCCAGAAGGATGGTTGGTACTATCTGAGCTGCGCCGAGGGCGGCACCGCCGAGGGGCATAGCCAGGTCATCCTCCGCTCACGCAGTGTCACCGGCCCGTTCCTTCCCAATCCGAACAATCCCGTGCTCACCCAGCGCGATTTGCCGGGGGACCGGGCCAATCGGATCACCTCCGCCGGCCATGCCCAACTCGTCACCACGCCGGACGGCAAATGGTGGGCCACCTTCCTCGCGGTCAGGCCCTATGCGGAGGATTTCTACTCCACCGGGCGCGAGACTTTCCTGATGCCCGTCGAGTGGGTCAATGGCTGGCCGTTCATCACGCGCGAGCCGATCCCCGTAGCGCTCCCGCGTCCGAAATTGCCGCGTACCGCCAGGCCTGCGGTCCCGACCAGCGGCGCGTTCGCCGTGCGCGACGAGTTCGATGGGGCGAAGCTGCCGCCTTATTGGATGATGATGCGAAACCCGCGCGAGCAATGGTTCGCGCTGAAGGACAGCGCGCTTGAGCTGACCGCCCGCAAGCAGGGTCTTGGCGACAATGCCAACCCGTCGTTCCTCGCCCGCCGCCAGCAGCATATGAACGCCAGCGCGACCACCTCGGTGCGCTTCACCCCCGAGAAAGACGGTGACCGGGCCGGGCTCGTCGTGCTTCAGAATGACGATTACTGGTTCTTCTTCGGTATCAAACAGGTCGCCGGAAAGCGGCAACTGGTGATCGAGCGGCGCAATGGACCAAAGGATCCCGCCGCCGGGGTTCCCATCGCGACCGCCGAAGCATTGGGGTACGCGCCCGTGCCCGGCACGGCGGTCGCGCTGCGCATTTCGGTGCGCGGCGATCTCTATCGCTTCGATGTCGGCGTGCCGCTTGGCGACAATCAGGATCTGGTCGCCTGGACCCCGCTCACGATGCTCCGCACCGATGGGCTCACCACCAGAACGGCCGGCGGCTTTGTCGGATCGGTGTTCGGGCCATTTGCCGCCACGGGAGAATAGTCATGCGCCTACTCCTCTTCGCCGCCCCCTTGCTTGTCAGCGCTGTCATTCCGCCGCCGCTGCCGGTGCACCTGAATCAGCTTGGCTTCGAACCCGGTGATGCCAAGGTCGCGATCGTTCATGGCAGCGATGTTCCGCTGGCCTGGAAGCTCGTGGATGCGAGCGGGAAAACGGTGCTGGAGGGCAGGGCGACGCTCTATGGCGACGATCCCGCATCCGGCGGCAAATACATCCAGCGCGTCGATTTCAGTGCGTACCGGGGCACGGGCAAGGGCTATCGCCTGATCGTCGCCGGGTCTGAGAGCGAGCGGTTCGATATTCGCCCGGGCATCTACAAGCCGTTGGCAACGGATGCGCTCGCCTTCTTCTACCATCAGCGTGCGGGCGTTCCGATCGAGGCGCGCTTCGTGGGAGAGAAATGGGCACGCCCCGCGGGCCACGCCACGGAATTGGCGAAGTGCTTCACCGGCAAGGATGATCGCGGCATCGAATGGCCCGCATGCGGTTATGGGATCAACGTGCGCGGCGGGTGGTACGACGCGGGCGATCACGGCAAATATGTCGTCAATGGCGGCATCACGCTGTGGACCCTGCTCAACGCCTATGAGCGGCGGCCGGACGCCTTTCCGGACAAGTCGCTGAAGATCCCCGAGGCGGGCAATGGCGCAAGCGATCTGCTCGATGAGGCGCGCTACGAGATGGAATGGATGCTGCGGATGCAGTTGCCCGATGGGCAGAAGGTCCGCGTTCCCGTCGGCCCGTTCAAGCCGCTGGCGCCCGGGCAGAATCCCTGGACCGCGACGCCCGCTGATTTCGCGGAGATCAACGCGGGCGGCATGGCGCTCCAGAAGGTCGCCGATCGCAACTGGACCAAGCTTCCGATGCCTCCGCAGGACGATCCGGAAGAGCGCCTGCTTTATCCACCCACCACTGCCGCCACGCTCAATCTGGCCGCCGTCGCGGCGCAATGCGCGCGGCTGTGGAAGGGCATCGACGATGCCTTCGCCGCCCGTTGCCTGAGCGCGGCGCAGCGCGCCTGGGCCGCCGCGCTGCGCAACCCGGAAGTGCTGGCGACGAACAGCTTCACCGGCAGCGGCGGCTATGGCGACCGGGACGTGTCGGACGAATTCTATTGGGCCGCCGCCGAATTGCTCGTGACCACCGGCGAAGACCAATATGCGCAGGCGGTCCAGCGCTCACGCCATTTTCGCGACGATGTCCGCGAGCCGGCATGGCCCAGCACGGCGAGTCTGGGCACCTTGCTCCTCGCCACGCGGCCTGCCTTGCTTCCCGCTGCGGAGGTGAAGCGTCTGCAGGCATCGGTGATCGCCGCCGCCGATCGGTTCCTCACGGACGCACAGGGCAACGGCTATGCGGTGCCCTATATCGCGAAGGACTATCCCTGGGGCTCGAACTCCAGCGTGCTGAACCGCGCGATGATCCTCGCCACCGCGCACGATCTGACGGGCAATGCCAAGTACCGCGCCGGCGTGATCGCCGCGCTGGATTACGTGCTCGGCCGCAATCCGATGAACGTGTCCTATGTCAGCGGCTATGGCGCGCTATCGATGCAGCATCCGCATCACCGCTTCTGGGCGCCATCGCTCGACCCCAAGCTCCCCGGCCCGCCGCCGGGCGCGCTCTCGGGCGGACCCAACTCGACAAACATGTCCGATGCGATCGCCGCAAAGATGAAGGGGCAATGTGCGCCCCAGACCTGCTGGGCCGATAACATCCACGCTTATGCGCTCAACGAAGTCGCGATAAACTGGAACGCCCCGCTCTTCTGGGTCGCCGCCTGGGCGGACAGCGAAAAGCCATAGCCGTCGTCCCGGCGAAAGGCCGGACCTCAGGCCAAGAAGGGCATCCGTAGTCGCAGGAGACCCCGGCTTTCGCCGGGGTGACGACTGCTATTTCACCGTCAGCGTCGTGCTCTTCAGCTTGACCGAGTCCGGGCCTGACGAAATCGTGAACGTGCCCGGCTCCACCACGCGCTTCATGTCGACATTCCACAGCGAAAGGTCGCGCGGGGTGAGCTCGAACTGGACGGTCTTCTTCTCGCCGGGCTGGAGCGTCACGCGCTCGAAGCGCTTTAGCTCCTTCACCGGCCGGGTGACGCTCGCCAGGTCGTCGCGCACGTAAAGCTGCACCACTTCGTCGCCCGCGCGGGTGCCCGTGTTGGTCACGTCCACGCTGACCTTCACATTGTTGTACCGCCCGATCGTCGGCGTCGCGAGCACCGGCGCTGCAATGTCGAACGTCGTGTAGGACAGGCCATAGCCGAACGGGAAGAGCGGGCTGGTCTCGGCAAACAAATAGCCGCGGCGTGCGCTCGGCTTGTGGTTGTAGAAGATCGGAACCTGGCCCACGTCGCGGGCGATCGTCACCGGCAGCTTGCCGCCCGGATTGGCGCGGCCAAACACCACATCGGCCACCGCGTTGCCGGTCTCCTGGCCCAAATACCAGCCTTCGATCAGCGCAGGTGCATTCTCGGCCAGATACTTCACCGCCAGCGGCCGTCCGTTGAGCAGGAGCACGACGACCGGCTTGCCGAGCGCGAGCAATTCCTTGGCAAGCTGGTTCTGCGGACCGATCAGCTCCAGCGAGTTGCGGTCGCCGAGATGGTTGTCGGCCCACGCCTCGCGGCTGAGCGCTTCATTGTCGCCCAGCACCAGGAAGATCACATCGGCATTCTTCGCCACTTCCAGCGCTTCCGCGCGCAACTTGTCGTTGGTGACGTCATCCACCAAAGTAACGTCGTCCTGCGCCCAGATGCGGTGCGTGGTCAGCCTCACGCCCTCGGCGAAATCGACCTCGAACTTGCCCTTGCCCTCGGCCTTCATGCCTTCGAGCACGCTCACCACGTGGCGCGGGATGTCCGAATAGCCGCCGATCGGCGTATCGTTCGCATGCGTGCCGATTACGGCCATCCGCTTGATCTTGCTGGCGTCGAGCGGGAGCAGGTTGTTGCTGTTCTTGAGGAGCACGATCGCCTCGCGCGCCGCCTCGCGGGCCAGCGCGATCGCATCGGGCGTCTCGGTCTTCTTCGCCGCTGCCTTGGCATCGACATAGGGGTTTTCGAACAAGCCGGCGTTGAACTTCAGGCGCAGGATGCGGCGCACCGATTCATCGATCTGGGCGATGTCCACCCGCCCTTCACGCACCAGTTGCGGCAGCAGCGCATAGGCTTCGCCGTCGGGCGTCTCGAAATCCACCGTCGCGTCGAGCGCGCGCACTGCGGCGTCGCCCAGATTGTCGAACAGATGGTGCCGCGTGTTGAGCTCGCGGATCGCGAAATAGTCGCTCAGCACCACGCCGGTGAAGCCCCATTCCTTGCGCAGCACATCGTGCAGCAGCCAGCGATTGGCGTGGCTGGGGATGCCGTCAATCTCGTTGTAGGAAGGCATCACCGACATCACCGGCAGCTCGGTCACCGCGCGCTCGAAGGGCGGGAAGAAGACTTCGCGCAGCGTCCGCTCCGAAACCGTCGCCGGGCCGATATTGGTGCCGCTTTCCGGCTGACCGTGCCCGGTCATGTGCTTGAGCGTCACATAGACCTTGTCCTTGGCGAGCGGCAGGGTGGTGCCCTGAAAGCCGCGAATCGCCGCCAGCCCCATCTCGCCGACCAGATACGGATCCTCGCCGTACGTCTCCTCGATCCGGCCCCAGCGCGGATCGCGCGCGACGTCGACCACGGGGGCCAGCGCCAGATTGGCGCCGCGCGCACGCATCTCGCGCGCGGCCACGGAGAAGATCTTTTCCTGAAGCTTGGGGTTCCAGGTGGAGGCGAGGGCGATCGCCTGGGGGAAGCTGGTCGCGCCGGGCGCGACATAGCCGTGCAGCGCTTCCTCATGCATGATCAGCGGAATGCCCAGCCGCGTCTGTTCGACCGCCCATTTCTGCGCGGCGTTGATGTAGCGCGCGGTATCTTCCGGCCCGCGATTGATTGTGCCCGGCGCGGCGCCCGCCGCCGGCCCCTGCGTGATCGCGCGACGGTCATAGGGGCGCGATATCTGGCCCAGCCCGTGCGGGAAGTTCTGGCTCGCCTTCACCGGATCGAATTCGCCATCGGCCGTCTGGATCTTGTCCTTGGCCAGCCAGATCGCGACCATCTGCTGGACCTTTTCTTCCAGCGTCATGCGCTTGAGCAGATCCTCGACGCGCGCTTCAACGGGCTGGGACGCATCCTTGTACACCGGCTTGTCCGCCTTGCTTTGCGCGAAAGCGGGGGTCGCGACGAACGGCGTCAGCGCGGTGGCGCTCAGCGCCGCGAGGGCGGCCATAGGCAAGCGGTTGAAAAGGCGCATTTGTCTCTCCTGATGCGCAGCGCTGCGGCGCTGTCTCGCGGTTCGTGGTAGCGCTATCAACTATAGATGCGGACTCGGAACGGTCAACCGTGAACCGGGATTGTTACGGGATTGCATACGTAACATCGCGCGCCTATCCCGCGATCTATGAGCAGACCCAGCCGTAGAAGTAGAGGCACGGTCACCGTGCAGGATGTCGCCCGCGCAGCGGGAGTGTCGGCCATGACGGTTTCCCGCGTGGTCAATGGCGGCGCCAATGTGCGTGAGACCACGCGCGTCGCGGTGCTCGCGGCGATCGAGAAGCTCAATTATTCGCCCAACAGCGCGGCGCGCAGCCTGGCCGCGGGCGAGGCGACGCAGATCGGCTTGCTCTATTCGAACCCGTCCGCGGCGTATCTCTCGCAATTCCTGATCGGTGCGCTCGCCGCCGCGCGCAAGGCGGGCTGCCATCTGGTGCTCGAATCCTGCGAGGGCGAGCGCGCCGACGAGCAGGCCGAGGCGACCCGCCAGTTCGTGTCGACGTCGGTGGAGGGCGTGATCCTCCCGCCGCCGCTTTCGGAGGCCGCGCCGGTTCGCGCGGAACTCGAAGCCGCCGGCATCCCCTGGGTATCGGTCGCGATGGGCCTGCCGCCCGCGCGCAGCCTCAATGTCCGCATCGATGATTTCGCCGCCGCATCGGCGATGACGCAGCATCTGCTCGACCTTGGCCACCGCAAGATCGGCTTCATCCGCGGCAATCCCAACCAGACGTCTTCGGCCGAGCGCTATCGCGGCTTCGTCGCGGCGTGCGAGAATGCGGGACTCGATATTAAGTCGATGGCGGTGGAGCAGGGCTATTTCACCTTCCGCTCGGGCATCGTCGCCACCGAGCGTCTGCTCGATCGTGACGATCCGCCCACCGCGATCTTCGCGTCGAATGACGATATGGCCGCCGCCGCTGTCGGCGTCGCGCATCGCCGTGGCCTGCATGTGCCGCAGGATCTCAGCATCGTCGGCTTCGACGATACCTCGCTCGCTACCACGATCTGGCCCGAACTCACCACCGTGCGCCAGCCGATCGCCGCGATGGCCGAATCGGCGCTCAATCTGCTGCTGGCCCGCCTGCGTGAGCGGCGCGGGGCCGGCGGCGGCAAGCTCGAGGAGCAGGTGCTCGATCATGAGATGATCCTGCGCGAATCCTCCGGCCCGCCGCCCGGCGCCGCACCCGCTCCCGGCAAGACCGCTGCAAAGGCCGCAAAACGACGCTGACAACGCTTGCTTTTCCTCCGCGTCCGGGCCACCGTTACCGCTAACACACCACGGGAATCGTGGCGGCAAGGAGGGGAAGTTCCATGAATCAGACGGCGGAGAGGACCAATATGGCCCTCGTCATGGCCATCGTCGCGGTGGCGACGATCGGCGGCTTGCTGTTCGGCTATGACAGTGGCGCGGTGAACGGCACCCAGACGGGGCTTACCGAGGAATTCAAGCTGACGGCCAACGGGCTCGGCTTCACGGTCGGCTCGCTGCTGATCGGGTGCGCGGTCGGCGCTTTCTTCGCCGGGCGTCTTGCCGATGTCGTCGGCCGCCGCACCGTGATGATCGTCGCTGCGATCCTGTTCGTCGCGGGTGCGCTCATCCAGGGCATCACCGGCGTGCACGAGTTTTTTGTCGCGGCGCGCTTTGCGGGCGGCATGGCGGTGGGCGCGGCAAGCGTGCTCTCGCCGCTCTACATCTCCGAAGTCGCGCCGGCGAAGATCCGCGGGCGGCTTACCACGGTGCAGCAGGTGATGATCATCACCGGGCTCACCGCCGCGTTCGTCGTCAATTATTTCGTGGCGAAGAATGCGGGCGGTTCGCTCGGCGAGTTGGGCGGTATCCACGCCTGGCGCTGGATGTATCTGGCGCAGGCGGTGCCTGCGATCGTCTTCCTCGTCGCCTTGTTCTTCATCCCGGAAAGCCCGCGCTATCTGGTGAGCAAGGGCCGCGAAGATGAAGCGCGCCGGGTGCTGACCAACCTGTTCGGCGCGAGCGAGGCGGAGCGCAAGATCGGCGACATCCGCGCCAGCTTCTCGCAGGACCATCGCCCCAGCTTCCGCGACGTGGCGGCAAAGGGCACGATCTTCCGCCCGATCGTCTGGGCCGGCATCATGCTGGCGACCTTCCAGCAGTTCGTCGGCATCAACATCATCTTCTATTATGGCGAAACACTGTGGAAGCTGGCGGGCGTTTCCGAAGAAGTGGCGCTGGAGCGCAACATCATCTCGGGCGCGGTTTCGATCGCCGCGGTGTTCGCTGCGCTGCTGGTGATCGACAAGATCGGCCGCAAGCCGCTGCTGATCATCGGCTCGGTCGGCATGGCCGCGACGCTCGGCGCGATGACCTGGGCGTTCAGCGGCGCGGGCACCGATTCTGCCGGCAACCTGCTTCTGAACGAGACCGCTGGCTACACCGCGCTGGTCGCCGCAAACCTCTACGTCATCTTCTTCAACTTCAGCTGGGGCCCGGTGATGTGGGTGATGCTGGGCGAGATGTTCCCGAACCAGATGCGCGGCTCGGCGTTGGCGGTTGCGGGCTTGGCGCAGTGGGGCGCGAACTATGCGGTGGTGCAAAGCTTCCCCGCAATGTCCGATCCCGATGCGCTGGGGCTCACCGGCACCTATGCGCTCTACACCGTCTCGGCGGTGATCAGCATCTTCCTCGTCCGCTCGTTCATCAACGAGACCAAGGGCAAGGAACTGGAAGAAATGCAGGGATAATGTCCCGACTTCCTCCCCTGAGAGGGGGAGGGGGACCAGGGAACCGGGTGGAGGGGTAGTCTCCACAAACGAACCATCTATCTTGTGGAGACTACCCCTCCACCCCGCTCTTTGAGCGCGGTCCCCCTCCCCCTCCGGGGGAGGAATTGAGAGAATGCCATGACCAGCCGTACGCCCGTCCGCCCATTCCGCTCGCGCGAATGGTTCGCCGCTCCCGGTCGCAGCGATATGGCAGCGCTCTATCTCGAGCGCTTCATGAATTACGGGATCACGCCGGCCGAGCTGCAATCGGGCAAGCCGATCATCGGCATCGCCCAATCGGGCAGCGATATCGCGCCGTGCAACCGCATCCATCTCGAGACGGTGAAGCGCGCCCGCGAAGGCATCATCGCGGCGGGCGGCGTGCCGATGGAATTCCCGCTCCATCCGATCTTCGAGAATTGCCGCCGGCCGACCGCCGCGCTGGACCGCAACCTTGCCTATCTGGGGCTGGTCGAGATCCTCAACGGCTATCCGATCGACGCGGTGGTGCTGACCACGGGCTGCGACAAGACCACGCCAAGCTCGCTGATGGCGGCGTTCACCGTGGACATCCCTGCGATCGTCCTGTCGGGCGGGCCGATGCTTGACGGCTGGCATGAGGGCGAACTGGTTGGATCGGGCACGGTGATCTGGCGCAGCCGCCGCAAGATGGCGGCGGGCGAGATCGACGAGGCCGAGTTCCTGCGCCGCGCCACGGACAGCGCGCCTTCCGCCGGCCATTGCAACACGATGGGCACCGCATCGACGATGAACAGCATCGCCGAAGGGCTGGGCATGTCGCTGCCCGGCTGCGCGATGATCCCGGCGCCGTACCGCGAGCGCGGGCAGATGGCCTATGAGACCGGCCGCCGCATCGTCGACATGGCCTATGAGGATCTGCGCCCGTCCAGGATCGTCACCCGCCAGAATTTCCTCAACGCGATCAACCTGCTCACCGCGATCGGGGGATCGACCAACGCCCAGCCGCATCTGATCGCGATGGCCGCACATGCCGGCATCGAGATCACTCCGGCGGACTGGATGCAGGGCTATGATCTGCCGCTGCTGGTCAACATGCAGCCCGCGGGCAAATTCCTGTCCGAGCGCTTCCACCGCGCGGGCGGCATCCCCGCCGTGATCAGCGAGATGATCGAGGGCGGACATATCGACGGCAGCGTGATGACCGTGACCGGCAATTCGCTGGCCGAGAATGTCGCGGGCCGCACGGCCACCGACCGCGAGGTGATCTACCCGTGGCACGCGCCGCTGATGGAGAAAGCCGGTTTCCTCGTCCTCTCGGGCAATCTGTTCGATCAGGCGATCATGAAGACCAGTGTGATCTCGGAGGATTTCCGCGCCCGCTATCTCGCGCGGCCGGGGGATGAGGGCGTGTTCGAAGGGCGCGCGATCGTGTTCGACGGATCGGACGATTACCATCACCGGATCAACGATCCCGCATTGGGCATCGACGAGAATTGCATCCTGGTGATCCGCGGCTCCGGCCCGCTCGGCTGGCCGGGATCGGCGGAAGTCGTCAACATGCAGCCGCCCGATCATCTGATCCAGGCCGGCATCATGAGCCTGCCGACGCTCGGCGATGGCCGCCAATCGGGCACGTCGGACAGCCCCTCGATCCTCAACGCATCGCCCGAAAGCGCGGCGGGCGGCGGACTGGCATGGCTGCACACCGGCGACGTGATCCGCATCGATCTGAACGCCGGCACCTGCAACGCGTTGGTCGACGCGGACGAGATCCAGCGCCGCAAGGGCGAGCCCGCGCCGCCGATCCCGGAGAGCCAGACGCCCTGGGAAGAGCTGTACCGCGAAAAGACCAACCAGCTGGGCGAGGGCGGCGTGCTCGAATTCGCGCTCAAATATCGCAAGACCAGCGAGAAGGTGCCGCGCCACAACCACTAAGGGGGCAAGATGCGGCTGACGCGACGGGGCGCGCTGGGCGCGGGGCTATCGGCCGGGCTGCTGGCCGGGCCGCTTGCCCATGCCACCGATGCTGCGCCGGAGGTTTTTCCGCTTTGGTCGCTCTGGTATCGCCAGCCCGCCACCCGCTGGGTCGAGGCGCTCCCGATCGGCACCGGGCGGCTGGGCGCGATGCTCTATGGCGGCATTGGCGAGGAGCGGATCCAGCTCAACGAAGGCAGCTTCTGGGCGGGCGGCCCCTATGACCCCGCGCGGCCCGAAGCGAAGGCGGCGCTGGAGCAGGTCCGCGCGCTGATCTGGCAGGGTCGCCATGCCGAAGCGCAGGCGCTGGCCGATCGCGACCTGATGGCGCGGCCGCTGCAGCAGATGCCCTATCAGACTTTGGGCGAGCTGCGCATCGCGCTGGACGGGCAGGCACGGCCGGACGACTATCGCCGCTGGCTCGACCTCGACGCCGCGACCGTCACCAGCCGCTGGCAGGCGGGCGGGGCGCGCTACACCCGCGAAAGCTACGCCTCCGCCGCCGATCAGGTGCTGGTCCACAGCATCGTCAGCGAGGGCGGAGTGCCGCTGTCGGCGCGGATCGCTTTGTCACGCGCGGCGCGGGTGGAGGGCGATACGCTCTGGGCCGAGGGCAATAATCGCGAGGCGCGCGGCGTAGCGGGGGCGCTCCGCTTTGCGCTGGGCGTCCGGGTGATCGCCGAGGGCGGGCGGATCGAGGTGGAAGGCGAAGCGGTCCGGGTGACCGGCGCGTCGCGGATCACGCTGCTGATCGCGGCGCGGACCAGTTATCGCGACTGGCGGCATACCGATGGCGATGCGCTGGGCGCGGCGCGGCGCGATCTGGATGGTGCCGCGGCACGGGGGCTCGCGGCGCTGCGTAGCCGGCATCTCGCCGGGCATCGCCGGCTGTTTCGTGGTTTCGATCTCGATCTTGGAGCCGATCCGGCACCGGGCACGCCCACCGACGAGCGCGTCCGCTACAGTCATGACGGGCGCGGCGATCCGCATCTCGCGGCGCTCTATGTCCAATATTCCCGCTACCTGCTGATTTCCTGCTCGCGGCCGGGTTCGCAACCCGCGAACCTCCAGGGGCTGTGGAATGACAGCGATACGCCGCCCTGGGACTCCAAATACACGATCAACATCAACACCCAGATGAACTATTGGCCCGCCGAGCCGATGGGGCTGGGCGAATGCGTCGAGCCGCTGATCGCGATGATCGAGGATCTGGCGGAAAGCGGCGCGCGCACGGCGACGACCATGTACGGCGCGCGCGGCTGGGTGGCGCATCACAACACCGATCTGTGGCGCGCCTCCGCCCCGATCGACGGGGCGTTTTGGGGGCTATGGCCCACGGGCGGCGCGTGGCTGTGCAAGCATCTGTGGGACCGCTGGGATTATTCGCGCGATCCCGCGCTGCTGGAGCGCATCTATCCGCTGATGCGCGGGGCGGCGTTGTTCTTTCTGGATACGCTGGTCGAGCATCCTGATGGATCGGGCCTCGTCACCAGCCCTTCGATCTCGCCGGAAAACGCGCATCATCCCGGGGTGAGCATCTGCGCGGGGCCGGCCATGGACCGCCAGATCCTGCGCGAACTGTTCGCGAACACCGCCGAATGCGCCGCGCTCCTGAAGCGTGATCCCACGCTTCAGGCGCAGATGCGCGCCGCCGCTGCGAGCCTTCCCGCCGATCGCATCGGCAAAGCGGGGCAGTTGCAGGAATGGCTGGAGGATTGGGACATGGACGTCCCCGAGATCCAGCACCGCCATGTTTCGCATCTCTACGCCGTGCATCCGGGGCACGCGATCCACCGCGATACCCCCGAATTGCTGCGCGCAGCGGCGCGGTCGCTGGAGATTCGCGGCGACGACGCGACCGGCTGGGGCCTTGGCTGGCGGATCAACCTCTGGGCGCGGCTGGGCAATGGGGCGCGCGCGCATCTCGTGCTGCGCAAGCTGCTTGGCCCCGATCGCACCTACCCTAATCTGTTCGACGCCCATCCGCCCTTCCAGATCGATGGCAATTTCGGCGGCGCGGCTGGCGTGATCGAAATGCTGGTCCACGATCAGCCGCAGCGCACCGAATGGCTCCCGGCGCTGCCGGACGCCTGGCCGAGCGGATCGGTGACCGGCCTGCGCCTGCGCGGCGGCATCACCGCCGATCTTGTGTGGCGCGATAAGGGGCTGGCCGGCCTGACGCTCACCGCCAGCCATCCCGTCGAGCGCACATTTGCCTATGGGGGCAAGCTGGTGACATGCAAGCTTCGCCCCGGCACGCCTCTCCGCCTCGGCCCGGATCTGCAGCCGGAGACCGCTTGAAACCCCGCTTGGTCAGCGCTGGCGGATCAGCGCGATCCCCGTCGCGATCAGCCACAGCGTCAGCCCCATGAACCCGGCGATCGTCGCCATGGCGAAGCCGCTGCCATCTGCGCCGAGCGACAGCGCCAGGCCTTCGCCGGTACCGGCGACCAGGGTGAGCGCGGTTGCGAAGCCGATGCCGGCGGTGATCCGGGCGCGTTCGCCAAATTGCAGCGCGGCGAGCTGGCCTACGAACAATGCGGTCAGCAACTGGCCTAGATGTTCGCCCATGGCGACACCGCCATAGGCGTTGAGCAGCTCGAAGGCCCGCTCCGCCGCCGCCTGCGCTTCCGGCGCACCGCTGGCATGGGCGCGCGCCAGGCCGGGGATCACGAACACCCAGCGCAACAGGCCGATCGCCTGGGTCAGGCCCGCCAGCGCTCCGGCGACTGCAGCGCCGATGGCGAGGGCAGGGCGGCTGGCGATCCGCTCGCGCGTCACCGAAAGCGCGATGGTCGTCGGCACCAGCGCCATGGCCGCCAGCGCGAAGCCATACCAGGTCAGGATCAATGCAGGCCCGCCAGCGGCGAACTTGTCGAGCGCTTCGCCTGCCGAGCGGCGCAGAATGTCCGGATAGTCGTAGATCGATGCGAGGATCGAGAACGGCACGTTGAACGCAATGGCGAGCAGGATCGCGGCACCGCCGAGAAGCTTGGTCGAGCGCATGATGAATTTCCCTTTGTCCCTATATGGTGACAACGCAAATATCCCTGACCGGTGACTTGCGCAAGCAAAAAAGTCACCGCGCAGTGATAAAATTACTGGAAGTCCGGGAATCAGTGAGTTACAGGGGGTAATGGACAAGCGAGAAAAGCAGCGGGACCGTAGCCGCACCGCCGATACGATCCTCGAAGCCGCAAAGACGGTGCTGGCCGAACAGGGATTCGCGGGATGGGGCGTCAACGCGATCGCCCGCGCCGCGGGCTGCGACAAGCAGCTCATCTATCGCTATCATGAGGGGCTGGACGGCCTGGCCGAAGCGATCGGCGCGGAAATGGCCGCCTGGCTTGAGGAGGCGTTGGCCGCGCCCGAAGGTACGCCCGCCACAAGCTATGCCGAACTGATGACCCGCCTCGCGCTCGCTTATCTCGGCGCGCTGCGCGCCAATCGCCTCGCGCAGCGTATTCTCGCCTGGGAAGTCGCCGAGGAATCGCTGCTGGTAAAGCGGTTCGCGGCGGCGCGGGGCAGGGCGATGATGGCGTGGATCGCCCGAGAGCGCGGCGATCTCGTGCCGCCTCCTGGCGTGGATGCGCCCGCCGCCAATGCGGTGCTGATCGCAGGCGTCCAGAATCTTGTGCTGGCCGGGGCGGCGAGCGGCGCGTTCATGGGCGTCGCGCTGGACGATGCCGGATGGGAGCGGATATGCGCGGCGGTGCGGTCGCTCGCCAGTGGCATTTACGGCTGAACCGTCTTGTCCCGCCTGGGGGTGATGCGCATGAACTCCGTCACTCCGGCTCCGCCCGGGTGACAGGAGGGAACGCCCCTAAACCCCCGCGCGCACCAGATGCCCCGGCAGGCCGGGCACGCTCACCTCGAACGCAAACAAGTCCCCCGCGCCCGGCATCGCCGCCTTTTCCTCCGCCGAGAGATGCTTGGCGGCGGTGGTCGCGTACACGGTCTTCAGCTCCGGCCCGCCAAAGGCGATCTTGGTGATCGCGTCCACCGGAAAGCGCACCACTTCCAGCAATTCCCCCGAAGGCGAATAGCGCCGCACCACCGAACCCTTGTACAGCCCCACCCAGACACAGCCTTCGCTGTCCACTGTCGGCCCGTCCGGATAGCCTTCCGCATTGGGGATACGCGCAAATTCGCGCCGGCCGGTCAGCGCGCCGTCCGCGTCCAGGTCGCATGCGAAGACCACGCCGCCCAGCGTATCGATATGATAGAGCGTCCGCCCGTCCGGGCTCACCGCCGGGCCGTTGGTGATCGAGACCAGCGGGCTCGATGCGACGCAGCTCCCATCTCCCGCCAGCTGGTAGATCGTGCCGCTGTCCGCCGCCTCGGCATCGTCCATCGTTCCGAACCAAAGCCGGCCTTCCGGATCCACCGTGGCGTCGTTCAGCCGGTTGCCGGGCAGGTGCGGCTCGGGGTCCACCAGATGCGTAAAGCTTCCATCCGCCGGATCGAACCGCGCCAGCCCCGTCTTCAGGCCCGCGACAAAGCCGCCGCCCTCGATCGGCGCGACGAAACCCACCTGATCGGGCGCGTCCCAGCTACGCCGATCGCCATTGGCGGGGTCGTAGCGATGGACCTTGCGTCCCTTGATATCGACGAACCACAGCGCCTGGTCGCGCTCCACCCAGACCGGCCCTTCGAGCAGCGGCGCGCCGAGCTGCCAGACGCTGACCGGCTCGGAACGCACCACGCCCATCCTCAGCGCCAGCCCGCGTCCACGAAGAACTCATGACCGGTCACCAGTCGCGCATCGTCGGAAGCCAGGAACAGCGCCATCGCGGCGATATCGTCGGGCACCAAACGGCCCTTCATGCACTGCGCAGCCACGATTTCCGCCTCGCCTTCGGGGGTGTACCACATCATCTGGCGAGGCGTTTTCACATTGCCCGGCACGATGCACACCGAACGGATATTGTCCGGTCCCAATTCGCGCGCGAAGCTGCGGGTCAGGCCCTCGATCGCGGCCTTGGCGGTCTGGTAGAGCGTCAGTTCGCTCAGCGCCAAATGCCAGGAAATCGAACCCAGATTGACGATCACGCCGCCGCCCTTGGCCTTCATCCCCGGGATCACCGCCTGGGCGCAGAAGAACAGATGCTTCAAATTGGTGTTGAGGCGGTTGTCCCAATATTCCTCGGTCACTTCCTCGATCGTGTGCCGGTCGTCATTGGCGGCGTTGTTGATCAGCACATCGAACGCGCCATTCGCCTCGATCAGCCGCGCGATCACTGCCTGCACGGTCTTGATATCGGTCAGGTCGCAATGCTCGAACTTCGGCTGGTGCGCCCCAGACAGCCTTGTCACCAGCGCCTGAGAATCTTCCTTGGCGATGTCGAAAAAGGTCACGTCGGCACCCTGGCGGACAAACCCCTCGACCAAGCCCGCGCCAATGCCAGATCCCCCGCCGGTGATCAGCACGCGCTTGCCCTTCAGGCTGGGATAGACCGCGCGCTGGTCGCGCGTGAGGGTGGTCTGGGTAGGATCGGCTTCAGACATGGAACGAATATACCTTGGAGAAAGGGAGGGCGCGGGCGGTCAAAGGAGGCCGCGGCCGGCGAGGTTGCGCATCAGGTCACGGATGCCGAACTCCCATGGAGGAGCGGCCTTGGACGTGGTCACGCGGTTGGTCAGGCTGCCGAGCTTCGGCGTGGAAATGCGGACGACGTCGCCGTCCTTGTGCGTGAAGCCGCGGCCCGGATGGTCGCGGTCCTGGATCGGGGCGAACAGCGTGCCGAGGAACAGTGCAAAGCCGTCCGGATACTGATGCTCGCTCAGCGTCTGCCGCACCAGATCGGTCGGATCGCGGCTGATCTGGCTCATCTTGTTCGTGCCCTCGAGCCGGTAGCCCTCGGGCCCGTCGATGGTCAGGTCGATCTCGGCGGATCGCACATCGTCCATCGTGAAATGATCGTCGAACAGGCGGATGAACGGCCCCAGCGAGGTCGAGGCGTTATTGTCCTTGGCCTTGCCGAGCAGCAGCGCGCTGCGCCCCTCGAAATCGCGCAGGTTCACGTCATTGCCCAGCATCGCGCCGCGAGGGTTTCCGTGGCGATCGACGACGAGCACGACCTCGGGCTCGGGATTGTTCCAGTCGCTGTCCGAACGCACGCCGATATCGGCGCCCCAGCCCATGGCCGAAAGGACCGGCGCCTTGGTGAACACTTCGGCATCCGGGCCGATCGCGACTTCCAGATATTGCGACCACATCCCGGCTTCGATCAGCGCGGCCTTGAGCTTCGCGGCTTCCTCGCTGCCGGGCACGACCGAGCGGATCGAGCCGACCTTGGCCTCCAGCTCGCCGCGAATCGCGTTGGCGCGGGCGGAATCGCCGCGCGCGCGTTCCTCGATCACCCGCTCGATCGCCGAGAGCGCGAAAGTCACGCCGCACGCCTTGATGCACTGCAGGTCGATCGGTGCGAGCAGTTGCGGTCCGTTCTCGCTGCCGATCGCGTCGGCGGCGCATACCATTTCGCCGGGGACCGTCGCGGCATCGCCGCGTTCGAGCAGATCGGCCACGGTCGGGGCGCTCCGTGAGACGTCGAATAGCTGTCCGCCGCGCAGCACGACGGGGCTGGGGCCGGCATCCGTCTGGATACGGCCCACCAGAATCGCCTGCGCATGATCCGCAGGCAGTATGTCCGCCGGAGACGCCTTCAAGTTCCTCTGCCCCAATCGCCTTTTGATAGCGCTACCATGTGCTTGCGCAGGAGGGCGGTGTCAAGCGTCTGTGCGGATGTTAGCGCTAATCAGCCCAGGGTGGCGAGGTGGTCGATTATTTCGGCGACAATTGCCTGGGGCGGGCGCATCGCGCCGCCTTCGCTCGCGCGCACAATTCGCCACGGGCCGAGCAGACCCACCTCGACGATCGCTTCATAATTGGCGCGCACGCGCTGCTGGAGCGCGACATCCGCTTCATATTCGTCATAGCTTTTGGCGGTATAGCTGCGTTCGGCCTTTTGCAGGATCATCGCCTTGGCGAGTTCCCACGGCGTATCGAGATAGAGTGAGAGGGTAGGGGCGGGCAGGGCGAACTGCCCGGTCTCCAGCGCCAGGATCCATTCCATCAGCGCGCGGCTTTCCTCGGCGGGCACGCGCGCGCCCTGATAGGCCATGTTCGACGCGACATAGCGATCGAAGATCAGCACGTCATTGGCCGCCGCCGCCGCCAGGATGGCCTCGCGCCATTCGAACCGGTCCAGCGCATAGAGGGTGGCGGCGGCGTGCGGCGTCACCTTCACCGGCATGTCCCCGGCCAGATAGCGCCCGATCGTCACGCCCGCGACGGTCTCGCCATAGCGGGGGAAGCCGATCACCTCCGCCTTGCGGCCCGCGGCGTTGAGCGCGGCGCACAGCCCGTTGGACGTGGTGTTCTTGCCGACCCCGTCGGCCCCTTCGATCGCGACGATGATGCCCATGCACCCCTTTAGCAGGCCCGCGTGACAAGTCACGGGAGTCCCTCATAGAGACGGAGCTTCCGGAGAATTCCGTAGGCGTGCGGCGGTCGGCTCGCTCCTATTGTTCGAGCTCCCTAAACACCGGATGCTTCGTGGCCTCGGCACCCTTTCTCCTCGTTGTCATTGTCAGCGAAACCGGACTCCGCACTACGCTTGTCGCCCGCCTCTCAATGGCGGGGGCGGACATGCTGACCGCCGATAATCTCAGCGATCCCCGGCTTGCCCGCTACGGCAGCCGGCCGATGGTTCTGATCGCGGACGAAGCTGCGGTGAGCAGCCATGAAGGCGGCGTCGCGGCGCTTGCCGCCGATCCGCGCTGGGCCCGGCTGGTGCTTATCTCGCCTGAAGCTCCGCCCGCGGGCAAATACCCTCATCTCGTTCATATCGAGCGCGCAGGGGCGGCGGCGCTGGAAGCGCTGCTCCCCGAATGGCAGACCCTGGATGCCGCCCGCTGAACGATCCGGCGCTGCCGGGCTAGAGTCGTTCGGCCTGCACCCTCACGGCAAAACGACTCCAGACTGCGGCAAACCGGCTTCCCCCCCTTGCACGATGGAAGGGGCTAAAGGTTCGGCAGCATCCCCGCAGCGAAAGCGATGCGAAGCGCTTCCGAAAGGCTGCGGACCTGCAACTTCTCCATCAGATTGGCGCGGTAGATCTCCACGGTGCGCGGGCTGATATCGAGTTCATAGGCGATCACCTTGTTCGATCGCCCTTCGATCAGGCCCCTCAGCGTATCGGCTTCGCGCGGGGAAAGCGTGGCGATCTTCGCGCGCGCCGCCTGCGCGCGCGCTTCCGCCTCGCCGCCTTGCTCCAATTGGGCAAAGGCATGGTCGATGACGTCCATCAGCGTGCGTGCGTCATAGGGCTTCTCGACGAAGTCGAGCGCGCCGGCCTTCATCGCCTGCACCGCCAGGCTGACATTGCCCTGGCCGGTCAGGATGATGGGCACGAACTTCACGTCGCGATTCAGCCGGGTGAGCACGTCCAGGCCGGTTGAACCCGGCATATGGAAGTCGAGCAGCAGCACGCCGGGGTCGAGATCGGGCATCTCCGCCAGAAATGCGTCGCCCGATCGGAAGCCGCGTATGATCATGTCGGATTGCACTGACAGCAGGGTGTGGAGCGAGGCGCGGACCGCGTCGTCGTCGTCAACGATGTAGATGGTCTTGGTCATGCTTCCACCTCCTCGAACGCAGGTACAGTGAAACGGAAGGATGCCCCCCCTTCCGGCCGATTATCTGCTTTCAGCTCGCCGCCATGTGCTTCGATGATACGCTTACTGATCGAAAGACCAATGCCCATTCCGCCCCTTTCGCTCTTCGTTGTGGTAAATCTCGAGAATAGTTGATTGACAAGTGATTCCGGAATCCCCGGTCCGGTATCGGCGATCTCGATTTCTACCATATTGCCCGCCACCTTGCGCGATCGCAATGTGATCTGGCGCGCGCTCGTCTCCACGTTACGCAGAACATAAACAGAGTTGCGCAATAAATTGACTAAGACCTGCTGGACTTGGACGCGGTCCGCCAGCATCCATTCCGCCTCCGGATCGAGATCATATATCACCTGGATGTGGAGCCGGCCGGTGCCGACCAGAATCAGTTCCACTGCCTCGCGCAGCGTCTGCGGCACCGATTCCGGTCGGCTTTCGACTTCGCCGCGCGCCATGAACGCGCGCAGCCGCCGGATTATCTCGCCCGCGCGCAGCGTCTGGGTGTTCGCCATGCCCAGCAGTTCGCCGATCCGCTCGATATCCGCGCCGCGGTCGGTAAGCACCTGCGCCGCGGCCAGGAAATTGGTCGCGGCGCTCAGCGGCTGGTTTAGCTCGTGCGCCAGATCGGCTGCCAGCTCGCTCATCGCGCTCAGGCGCGCGACATGCGCCAGCTCGGCATTCAGGTGGCTCAGCCGCTCCTCGGTAGCGACCTGCTCGCTCAGGTCGCGCGCGAATATCGTCAGCAGCAGCTTTCCCTCGACGCGCGCCAGCCCCGCGCGCAGCTCCAGCGGGAAGCGCCTGCCATCGGCCGCCTCGCCCTCGGCGGGGATCGTCGCGCCGCTTTGCTGATTGTTGATCAATTCGGCCAGCTTCGCGCTGGTTTGGGTGATCTGGTCCTTGGGCGCGAGGACGCTGTTGTGCTGGCCGATCACCTCTTCGGCGCGATAGCCCCACAGCGCCTCGGCCGTCGCGCTGAACTGGCGGATCAGCCCATCCTCATCGACCACGACCATGGCGTCGGGCACCGTGTCCAGGATCGAGCGCAGCTGCGCCTCGCGACCGCGCAGCGCGGCTTCGCGTTCCTCCTGTTCGGTCACGTTGACCAGCACGCCCACGGTGCGCGTCAGCTCGCCCGCATCGTTGTAGAAGATGTGCGACGCTCCCTGCACGACCCGCACATCGCCATTCTTCGTGCGAAACCGGTAGCGATAGGCGAAGCGGTCGCTGTGCTGGGCCGCGGCTTCCGCCAGCGCCGCCGCCGCAGCCTCGAAATCCTCGGGCTCGATCAGCCCCGCCCAGCTGTCGAAGTCCGGCATGGAGCCGGGCGCCAGCCCCAGGCGCTCTTCGGTGCCGGGCGACCAGCTGATGCGGCCGCTCGCCGCATTCCATTCGAACACGCCCAGTTCGGCGGCGGAAGTGGCGGTGGCCAGCCGGGTCTCGCTGGCACGCAGCGCCTCCACCGTTTCGATCAGCGCCTGCTGGTCGCGCGCGACGCGCCGCACCGCCCAATAGGCGATCAGCCCCACCAGCGCGATGTTCGACAGCATCACGATGAGCCTGGTCGACAGCCGCGACGACAGGTCCATCATCTCCAGCGTGGCGCCCAGCAGCGCCGGGATCAGCGGGATCAGCAACGCTGCAGGCAGCATCACCCGCAGCAATCGCGATTCGGCGCGGTTGGATCCGATCAGCTTCGGCCAGCCAAAGCCGCGCTGCCACAGCACATATGCGACGATCAGGCACAGCGAGATCAACGCGGTCGGCGCGGAAATCCGGTATAGCTGGGAGTGCGGCTCTTCCGGTGTGGTGAACAGGATCACCACCGCCGTGGCGGAGCCTATCGCCAGCACGGCGCTCGCCATCGCGCTGGCGATTTCGTCGCGCTGCCAGCGCCTGGTGCTCGAAACCCATGCCGCGGCACCCAGCAGCAGGAAGATCGTCGTCGGCGTCGCGCCCGGCCGCCCGGGATGCAGATGTGCATAATCGCGAACCGAATCGCCGAAGAGCAGCAGATCCACGCCCAGATCGGTGCCGGTCAGGTTCTGCACGAGCGCGGTGCAGCCGATCGCAATCGGCCCCACCCACAGCAGGCGGGCGGCCTTGGTCTCGCCGCCTATCACCGCGACGAAGCCGAGCGACAGGAAGAGAAAGCCGATCGCGGTCAGCGGAAACGCCGGCATATGGACGAGGCCGAACGATCGCAGCAGCGGGGCGTCGAGAACCCAGCCCGAGAAAGCGAGGATGCTGCCAAGGCTGGCCAGGGCGGCAAAGCCCGCCGCAGCCTTCCTGCCAACCGGCCAATTCCCCGCAGCCACCGTCAATGCACCGCCCTCTCTCGGAGAGCCACGCTAAGTACCCAGAATGGCAAAGTCTAATGCCTTTATGCCGGAAACCTCGCCAATATGGCTGCATCTTGCCAAAGCGTTCCGGCGGCGCGATCAATCCGCTACAGCGCCGTAACGAGCGCAAGCGTTTGTGAAGGGAATCCAGCTTGATACGAACGACCCTCCTCCTGGGCGCCGCGGTTGCGCTTTCGGCGTGCGCCGCGAATGGCGGCAAGGCGCAGACGGCCGCTTCGGATCCCGCCCCCTCGGGCCCCGGCAAGGGGAAGGGCTATGATCACGATCCCTATCCCTCCACCTATCGCGCCTATCCCGGCGCGCCGACGCTCGTCACGCATGTGACGATCTTCGATGGCGAAGGGGGACGGATCGATAACGGCTCGGTCCTGTTCCGTGACGGCAAGATCGTCGCATTGGGCAAGGATCTGGCCGCGGAGCCGGGCGTCACGGTGATCGACGGCACCGGCAAGTATCTCACCCCCGGCGTGATCGACGTGCACAGCCATCTCGGCGATTATCCTTCGCCCGGCGTCCAGGCGCATTCGGACGGCAACGAAGCGACCTCGCCCGTCACGTCGGAAGTTTGGGCAGAACATAGCGTCTGGCCGCAGGATCCCGGCTTTGGCCGCGCGCTTGCCAATGGCGGCGTCACCACGCTCCAGGTCCTGCCCGGCTCGGCGAACCTGTTCGGCGGCCGCTCGGTCACACTCAAGAACGTCTACGCCCGCACGATGCAGGCGATGAAGTTCCCCCAGGCGCCTTACGGTCTGAAGATGGCGTGCGGTGAGAACCCCAAGCGCGTCTATGGCGGAAAGGGCCGCGCGCCCTCCACCCGCATGGGCAATATCGCGGTCGATCGCCAGACCTGGGCGCGCGCGCAGGAATATAAGCGCCGCTGGGACAAATATGAGGAAAAGGGCGGCGAGCCCCCCTCGCGCGACATGGCGATGGATACGCTGCGCGGCGTGCTCGACGGCGAGATCCTCGTCCACAACCATTGCTACCGCGCCGACGAGATGGCCATCGTCATGGATATGGCCAAGGAGTTTGGCTACAAGGTCACGGCGTTCCACCACGCGATCGAAGCGTACAAGATCGCCGATCTGCTCAAGGCGAACGGTGCCTGCGCAGCGGTCTGGGCCGATTGGTACGGCTTCAAGATGGAAGCCTATGACGCGGTCAGCGAAAACCTCGCCATCCTGGATAAGGAAGGCGCCTGCGCGATGATCCATTCGGATGACGAAAACGGCATCCAGCGGCTCAATCAGGAAGTAGCCAAGGCGCGCGCCGCCGGCTTGAAGGGCGGTTTCGCGATCAGCGAGGAAGCCGCGTGGAAATGGCTCGCGATCAATCCTGCAAAGGCGCTCGGCATCGACGATCGCACCGGCAGCCTGAAGCCCGGCAAGATGGCCGATGTCGTGCTGTGGAACGGCAATCCCTACAGTGTGTACACCCGCCCGCAGATGGTCTGGGTCGATGGCGCCTTGCTCTATGATGCCAATGATCCGCGAAAGCGGCCGGTATCCGATTTCGAGCTTGGCCAGCCGGGCGAAGGGGATGTGAAGTGATGAAGCGCGCACTCCTTCTCGCCGCCGCCACCACGCTCGGCCTTGCCGCGCCCGCCGCTGCCCAGAACGTGGCGATCACCAACGCAAAGCTTGTCATCGGCGATGGCGGCCAGCCGCTCGACGGCGGCACCGTCGTCATCCGCGACGGCCGCGTCGTCGCTGCCGGGGCAGGGGTGGCGGTGCCGGCGGGCATTCCCGTGATCGATGCGGGCGGCAAATGGGTCTCGCCCGGCATCTTCGCCGGCTTCACCCGCATGGGCATTGTCGAAGTCGATGCGGTCAGCACCACCAACGATGCGTCGGCGGGCAGCTCGCCCTTCCACGCCGCGCTCGATGTGGCGCCCGCGGTCAATCCGCGCAGCACGCCGATCGCGATCAACCGGGCAGAGGGCGTTACCCGCGCCGTCGTCGCGCCGGAAAACAGCAGCGGCTCGATCTTTGCGGGGCAGGGCGCGGTGATCGATCTCGCCAGCGATGCCAATGCCGTGTCGCGTCCGCGCGCCTTCCAGTTTATGGAATATGGCGAAGACGGTGGCCGCGCTGCGGGCGGCAGCCGCCCTGCGGCGATCGCCATGTTCCGAAACGCCCTGTTCGAAGTCGCGGCATATCAGCGCGCACCGGCAAGCTTCCTTGATCGCGGAAAGGATTCGCTGCTCACCCGCGCCGATGCGGAGGCGCTGGTCCCGGTGCTTCGCGGCACCATGCCGTTGCTCGTCCATGTCGAGCGCGCGTCGGATATCCTTGTCGTCCTTGGCCTCAAGCGCGAATTCCCCGCGCTCAAGCTCGTGCTGGTCGGCGCGGCGGAAGGGTGGATGGTCGCGCGGGAGATCGCGGCGGCAGGCGTGCCGGTGATGGCCAATGCGCTCAGCGATCTGCCTTCCTCGTTCGAAAAGCTTGCCGCCACCCAGTCCAATATCGGCCGGATGCAGGCGGCGGGCGTGCTCGTCGGGATCGGCACGCTGGGGCAGGACGAAGCCCGCCAGGCGCGCTGGGTGAAGCAATATGCCGGCAATCTCGTCGCGCTTGGCCGCATCCCCGGTGCTTCGGGGCTGGATTGGGGCGCGGCATTCGCGGCGATCAGCTCCAGGCCTGCCGAGGTCATGGGGATGGGTGCGGATTATGGCTCGCTCCGCGTGGGCCGCCGGGGCGATGTCGTGATCTGGGATGGCGATCCGCTCGAAATCGGCACCAATGCCGTCAGCGTCATCATCGACGGCGTCGAACAGCCGCTCTCCAGCCGCCAGTCGCGCCTGCGCGATCGCTATTGGAAGCCCGGCGAGGGTGCGCTGCCCAAGGCTTATGAACGTTGAGGAACCTTGGTTACGGCCCGGCATTGAACCGGGAACCGGCAAGTAGAGGAGTGAATATGCGCACGATGATCCTGCCCGCTCTGGCTGCCGTCGCGCTCGCCGGATGCGGCGGCATTGCGCCGGAAGCCGAGCGCAACGTCACCAACGTCAACAGTGACGAGGCGGCAAACGCCGAAGCAAATGTCGCGGGCAATGTCGCCGAGGCGGACAACGCCACGGCCAAGGTGCTCGCGCTCAACGATGCCCAGCGCAACGGCGTCTTCTATCGCGCGATCGAGGATGCCAATCTGACCTGCCAAAGGGTTACGTCCTCCGATCGCCTGCCCGATCAGGACGGCAAGCCCGTGTGGCGCGCCAATTGCGGCGGCAAGATCGAAGCCGCGAAGGCCGCCTATATCATCTCGATCGCCCCCGACGGCACCGCACAGATCATCGGCCGCAACGATCGATGAAGCCGTTTTCGGTCAGGCTGTAGAGCCAACGCCGAGGCCGCCCCCCTCTTTCGTCACCCCGGGGTCCCGCTTCTCCCTTGCGCGCCGCCAGCACGTCCAGACCGCACCCTCATTCCTCCCCGAA
>NZ_BCTZ01000008.1 GCF_001591025.1 Sphingomonas soli NBRC 100801 | reverse complement strand
CGGCGGTGGGGGGGGCGGCGGGGGAGGCGCGGCGCGCTGGAGGAAGCGTTCGAGATGCCAGCTGGTCTTGGCTCGCCGTTCCGGCGATCCATCGCGCAGCGCGCTTACCCACGCGTGATAAAGGTGGCGGAAGTGGCGCATGCGCCGGGGGCGGAGGAACAGATCGTTCACCAGGATGTGCGCGGGCATGTTGCTGCGGACGATCTGGCGGGCCTGATGCCGCCAGCCATTATCCGCCTCGCCGTCTCCGGCAGGCATCACCGCGCTGATGCGGAAGCTATAGTCTTCGGAGGTCTCGTCCGGGTCGACGTGATGATGATGGTGATGATCGTGGTGGTGGTGGTGGTGATGGTGATGGTGATGGTGGTGATGGTGGTGGTGGTGGTGATGGCGATGGTGCTCGCGGGCGAAGCGGAGCAGGGTCCATTCGACGATGTACAGCCGCCGCTCTGCACCGGCGGCTGCATGGACCAGCCGATCCGTCATCGCGACGGCGGCGGCCACGTCGGGAAATTCGCCCAGTACCCAGCACGCGTCTTCGATGTCGCGGCATACCAGGAACACCGGGCCGCTCCCGGGCAGCGCACCGACCGAATAGCGTGCGGGATCGGCCAGCGCGGGCATCAGCGCGGCGGCCACGGTCTGGCCGGCTAGGGGGGATGCTTCGCCTTCCGCTTCCCCTTCGCGGCCGCGCGGCGATACCTCGACAGGCAGGAAAGTCTGGGCAACGATCGCGCTCAGCTCGGGGGGTAGCCGCCAGCCGAAGGTCGCCGCAGGATCGGTGACGATTGTCGCGCCGTCGCGGCGGCTGGTCGCGTCGAGCAGCGCCAGTTCGATCCGGCAGCGCACCTCGAGCCCGCCGCCGATGCCGTGATCATGCGCGCGGAGATAATCGAAGCCGCGGCCACGATCGCGCGTGGCGGGCACCAGCTTGGCAAGCAGCGCCTTCTTTGCCTCCACCAACGCCGTGCCGGGCGTTGTCTCCACCGCGCCGCACGCCGCGTCAGGCGGCGGCGCGAGCGTTTCGGCGTAGAGCGACAACAGGAAGTCCAGAATGCTGTTCTGGCGCGCAAGGACCGGATCGGCGGCGGCGATCAGCGCCTGAAGCCCCATTGCATAGCCCGGTTCGAGCAGCGGCTTCGCATCGGGCACGATCCCCGCCAGTGATTGGCCGACATAGGTCTTGTCGCCTCCTGCCGTCAGCGAAAACAGATCGCGCACGAAGGCAAGCTGGGCGAAGAAATCAGCCATCAGCTGATCGAACGCCATCAGATAGCCCTTGAGCTGTTTCGCCTGCCCCTTTCGCGCCACCGTCGCGCCGGGGGGCAAGCCATAAGCGCCGATCCCATAGACCTCGGGGAACTGGTTCTGGACCGAGCTGTAGGCCGCGAGATCGGCTCCCGTGCCGCAGGGCGGCCGATAGGTGTGGGCATATTGCGACCAGAGATCATAGGTCCGGCGCTGGTTCGCCCAATCGCGCGCGAGATTGCGCCGCACCTTGACCGGATTGGTCCGGCAGATGCTTGAGCCGTGCTTCAGGCGCATCGCATGGCCTTCCACGCCCGGCTCGGTCTCCAGCCAGAGGATATGGCCGGCGGGGACGTGGATCGTCTCGCCTGGCCGGTAGGTCTGGTCGAGCACATGGACCGAGAGCCGATCGACCGAGAGCACGCCGGTCACTTCGGCGATGATTTCCTGCAGATATTCCACCGCAACCTGCGACGGCATCGCCGTCAATTGATCGTCATCGATAAAGCCGCGCAGCATCAGCGGCCCTTTGAATATCTCCGTAGTCGTAAGCCCGGCGGCGCGCTGCTGTTCGAGCGAGACGCGCTTCGGCTCCGGGGCCAGCGCGAGGCCGAGCCGGAACAGGATTTCCGCGAGGACGGTGTCCGGATCGACATGATCGTCGAGCTGCACCTCGGCGCGGACCCGCGTGCGCAGCGGGCGCAGCACGACGACATCCTCCAGATCCTCGCACAAGGCGCGGTGCGCCGTGTAGCAATCGAGCACCGCGCGCCGCACCGTCTCCGGATGCGGGCCATGATCCTCACAGCCCGGATCGAACGCGGGGACCAGCACCGTGATGCGGTAAAGCCCCGAAACATCGGAAGGCCCGCTCACCGGCACCTTATCGAACCACGCATTGCCCACGGACGGCACCCGATCGATGATCAGCCGCCGAAGATCATCGATCGTGACCGGGTTTACGGGCATGATCGCGCGCGCCGGGTATAGCGCCTGACGCCGCAGCGCCACCTGACCCGTGCCCGGCGCGCCGAGCAGATCCTCGATCGGGAAATCGGAACGGTAAGACAGCTCGGTCAGCGCGTAGCAGAGTTGCTGCAGGATCGTGACGCCGGGATCGGACCAGTTGAAGTTGGTCCAGATATCCCCCGACAAGCGCTGGACCAGCCCGGTCCCCTGATCGAGCAGCCCCGCATAATCCAGCCCCGGATCGGTGCCGGCGGCAGGAAGCGGCAGCGACTTTCCGGCGCGCGCGGTCATGCGCGTGCCGCCCTGGAAATGGCCCGGGGCAGCAGCGGTTCATTGGCGGACTGGGTCTTGCCCTTCAGCACATGGGACGTAGCGGATGTCAGATAATGCCAGCCGTCCGGTTCGCCCAAATGCTCGGGGACGAGCTGGAGCGAGAGGATGGCGCGGACATAGGGGCGGTTGCGGATGAAATGCGCGACCTCGTCCCGCGTGTAGTAATCGTCAGGGCGCGGGCCGATCGCGGAAGGCCAGGGGGAGAGATACTGGATGAGCTCGCCGTTCAACCGTTCCTCGTTCGCGGTGACCGTATCCTCGCTGGTGAAGACGAGATCCGCGATCACCCTGATGCGGCGATAGACCGGATTGGCCACCGTCAGATCGATGAATGGGCTGATGCGCGAGCTCAGGAAGGCGTGAATATCGTCGAGCATGGTCGAATCGCTCGACGGGATCGTGGGATCGGAGATTGCGGGGGATTCGGGGCCGGGAATGGGGACGACCAGCACGCTCCCTGGCGTCCTCGCGACACTGCCATTGCTCGCCGATACGACCGCCACCTGCCAAAGCGACGGGAAGTTGGCGAGCGCGAGCATCGAATAGTCCCAACTCTGGATGCCGCGATCCTTGTGGTGCAGCCGCTCGGCCAGCCACATCTCGAATGCTGGCCCGGTTGCCGCCGGGGTGCCGCCCGATGACGGCAGCGGCTGCTCGATCGAACCGATATCCGGCAGCTTGGATTCAGGCTTGGTGATCGTGCCCGCGCGGAGCGGCGTGCCGAGGGCTGCGCCCCCTCCGGGGCCTACCCAGCTCGCCGAGGCGGCGTTTGTCGCTATTCCCGCAAGGTTGGGGAAGGCCGCCGAATCCCCGGAAGTAGCGATGCGCAACAGCGGGGGCGATCCGTCCGCCGTCGCGCCAAGGCTGAGGCTGACGATACCCGAATTGTGCAGTTCGTTGGTGGTGTCGCGCAGCGGGGTCAGACCGGTCCACCCATCCGGTCCGCCGGCCTGCGCCCAGCTGACGGGGGGCGTGAGCGTGGGCCAGCCGCTAGCGGGAGGTGCGAGCTGGACCAGCATGGCCGCCTGCTCGACGGGATCGGACAGACCGATGAACAGCGCGCCGGCCTGTCCGATCGGCGCGAGCAGCGGGACAGGATCCGCGCCCCAGCAGATGGGCGTGATCGCGCCGAAGGGGAGCAATTGGAAGTAGGTCATGGGCGGCTGCGCTCCGGCATCCCCGGACGCCAGGGTGCACAGCTTCGTCTCCGCGCCATAGTTGACCGAGATGCTGCTGGCGGTGGGTAGCCAGGGCTGGTTCGGAAAGCCCAGCGGATTGGCGCCCGCCATGCATTTCTGGATGCAGTCGGCGGTATCCGAACCCAGAGCGGTGGCGAGCTTTGCCCGGACGTCTTGTACGCCTGCCGAAACCATCGGCCGGGCGACCGGGGCAGGGCGCCCGGCCGCCCGGGCCTGGACCGCCGAAATGCCCGAGCCCGCGTCGATCAGCGCCTGCGCCTGGGCGAGCGCGGTGGATGCGGAAGCCGGAAACGCTGCGCTGTTGGCGGCGAGCCACGCGGCAAGATTGGCGTGCATCGTGGCGGGGTCCGGTGCGGAATCCCAAAACGAGCGCAACCGCTGGAGCAATGTGGCGGGGCGATCTCCAAGCGCGGCGGCAAGGCTTTCTTGCAGCGCTTCCTTGTCCGGGGGTGTGAGTCCGGCTGCCGCGATCGCCTGTTCGATTGCCTGTATCGCCGCACCGTCGAGATTGGCGAGCGTCCGCTGCGCCGCAGCCTTGAGCGACTGTTCGAGGCTGCCATCGGCGGCCTGGGCACTGGCGGCAAGGATCGGCGCGAGATGCTTGTCCTGTGGTGCCGTGGAATCGCCTTGCCCGCATTGCTGCGCGCAGGCCGATGCAGCGGCGGTAAGCTGCACCGATGCCGCCATCACATTGGGGGCGTAGAGTATGTTGCCGAAGGCCGTGTCGGGCTCGGTGAGCGTGAGCCGCACCAGGCTCAGCGCCGGATCATAATAGTCCTCCGGCGTTTCGGGATCGACCGACGCGATAAGCTGGGTCTGCGGCAGAAGCTGTCCGTCAGGCCGGGGGACGGGATCGCGCTCGGCGGTGCGGAACAGATAATAAGGCGGGCCGTCGCTCGCGATGCCCCACCAGCCGGGATTGCAGACCTGGAGCCCGGCGAGGAAGCTCTGATTGTCATATTGGCTACCCGAGGGCACGGTACGCCCGTCCGCATCGACGACATAGGCCTTGTAATAGCCCTTGAACCCCGTGGTGGTGACGGGAAGGCCGAACCAGTCGATCGTCAGCTCAAAGCTCGTCATGCGCTTGGCGAATAGCTCTGGCGCGGAGATATCCAGCGTCGCGCCCTGCACCGGGGGCGAGCCGAAGATCTGGAAGGCCTGGCTGGTGTCGGTTGGCCCGTTCGGCGTGGCCGTATCGAACTGCGTCAAGCCGACCACTTCGACATGGATCGACAGCTCCGACATCATCATGCCGGCCAGCAGGGCATAGGGATAGACATTGACGCCGGAGAGCGGGTCCTCGGGGGTGGCGCTCACCCGCACCGCATCCTGCCGCAGCGTGCCGAGCAGTACGGGGACGTCATGATCGGGGACCGCACCGTCGGGCGGTGTCGCGTCTGCAGCCGGGGGCGTGGCGGACAGCGCGACGAACGGATCGGCATCGCTATCGAGCACGAAGGACAGGACGAAGAGGCCGCTATCCGGGCCGATCTCGGTCGCCTGGTATCCGCCCTCGATCGCGACCCAGCCGCCCGCCGTGGAATAACGCAGCGCGAACGCGGCCTCGATCAACTGGGTGAAGACGTCGCCGGGGGCGACCCCGCCCGCCGCCACGCCGATCCGCTCACAGACGTTCCAGGCCTCGGCAAGGCTCTTGCCGGTGAGCGAGAAGCCGATCGTGACCGAGCGCGTGCCCCCGGCGAGCAGAAGCGTGGGGCTGGCGACCGCGAAGCCCAGCGATGCGGCGACCGTGGTCAGCACGCCGCTGACGCCTGTGGTGCTCGCGCCGAAGATCGGGAAGGGGGCGGCGATCGCCGGGGCCTTTTCCGACAGCGCGACCTCTCCGCTCAGCGCCTGCGCCAGGATTGGCGTGCCGCCGTCGAGCGTCTGGCTCGTGACGGTCAGCGTGCGCAGCGATGCGACCGAGGCGATATCGACCGAGACTGCGGAATCGAGCGCATAGCCGATGCTCTCCCCGTTGCCGTCCGTGCCGGCGAGGAAGCGCGTGCCGCGCGGCAGCTCGGCATGGCTCAGTCCCTTGGCGGGGGTGAAGGCAAGCGGGACCGTGTCGGGCGTGCCGCTGCGGCTGGTCTGGTGCAGAACCTCGCGCTGGTAGAACTGGATCAGCCGCTCGGGAAAGCGATTGATCGAGGCCTGGGCGTGGCCGAACAGGACCGCGAAAGCATCGTACAGTCCCGATTGCGGGGCATGGCGCTTGTCGTCGAAGGATGCGTCCAGAGCGGCGAGCGTCGCGGCGCGATCCTGATCGAGCACGGTCAGCAAGGCGCTTGCGACCGCATCGAGCTGCTCGGCGAATTGCTCTACCCAGCCGCCATGGTGGTGATCCAAGGCCTGCTCGATGGCGTTCTTGCCGAGCATTGCCTGGAGCCGCCGCGCAGGTTCGGCAAGAAAATCGCGCCGGTCAGAGGTGCTGAGGCCGGTCAGGGCGTGACCGAGCGTATCGCCGTCGATCTGCCCCAACGTCTGGATGCGCGCCAGCTGCTGGATCGCGGCTGCGGCGCGGGTGCCATGCGCGATCCGCGCTTCGGCGATCTCGGCTTCGGTCAGATCTGCGAGCAGGCGATCGAAATCGGCGCGGATGCTCGCGAGATCGAGGCCGGCGCGGATCGCCAGCGCGATGCTGCGATCGTTGCGGAAGAAGGATGACCAGTCGCCATGCGGTTGGTCGTTGAGATCGTAGAAGGTGATCAGCTTGCCGTAATGACCGGCGAAGGCGAGCAGGGTGGGCAGATCACGCCCATCGACCGCGACCCCCTGTGGCGAAGGGGCAGCGCGCACGCGATCTGCCTGGCTGGGGGCTCGATTGAGCGCGAGATCGTCGGGTGCCGCCATTACCCGGACATCACATTTCGGGCGGGGCGAGCGTCGCCTCGTTCAGGTAGAAGGGATAGACGAGGTTGCTCCGCGCATTCGTCTGGCGGACGATGTAATCGACCGAGATCGCGACCAGACCCGCTGCCGGGTCCACCGGCGCAACTTCGACGCGGGTGACGTCGATCCGCGGCTCCCAATCGAGGATGGCCTTGAGGATCAGCGAGCGAATGTCGTTGATCAGCGTTTCGGTCAGCGCGTCGAACACCTTTGCGCGCAGCCCGCTCCCATAGGTGGCGGCCATGATCCGCTCGCCCAGGCTCGTCGAGAACAGCACCCACAGGCATTCCCGGATGTTCTCGTCCCCGCTCGACATCACCACCGTCGGCTGGATCAGCGTCGGGTCGAAGACCGGCGGGAAGCTCCAGCCGGTGCCCAGAAAGGCGCTTGCCGTGGTGATCTCCCGGCCCATCGCCTAGCCGCCGATCATCACGGTGGGCATGCCGAGCACGATCGAGCCGCCATGCGCGGTGCTGTCGCCCATCCGCGCGGCGGGCCGCCCGCC
>NZ_BCTZ01000007.1 GCF_001591025.1 Sphingomonas soli NBRC 100801 | reverse complement strand
GCCCGCCGATCTGTACGGTCGCCGATCCCTTGACGATCGAATCGGGCGGACCGACGCATACGCAGATGTCGCCCAGGCAGGCGGCGGGCATGCCGCCGATCAGCACATTCGGCATGCCGGGCCCGGTGATCGGGCCGCCGACATGCGGCACGGGCGGCACGCCCGGCGTGACCATCGGACAGGCATGGAAATCGGTTACGCGGGCGGCGGGGGGCATCAGAAGGGCTCCTGCGCGGGGGTCAATTGATCTTCACCAGGCTGCCCTGGACGGTGACCATGCCGCTGGAGGTCAGCTTGGCCTCGGCAGACCCCTGCGCCGCGAAGCTGGTATCGGCGTTGGCCTTGATCGTGAGGCCGCTGATGTCCACGCCGGCTGTGCCCTTGATCGCGACCTTGCCCTGGGCGGTGAGGGCGATGTCGGTCTTCGCGTTCAGCGTGATCTTCGCGGCGCTGTCCACGGTGACGCCGCTGCTTGCCATCGTGATCTTGCTGCCCGCCTTGTCTGTGATGATAATCTCGCCAGCCTTGTCGTCCAGCCGAACGCTTTGCTTGGCCGGGGTGGAGATTTCGACGATCTTGTCGGTCTCGAAGAAATCGATGCGCAGCCCGGATTTGGTGACGATCGCCTTCTGGTCGTTCTTCGCGTCGGGAGTCACGGGCGGCGGGTTCTTCTTGCTGAAGAGGCTGCCGACGATCACCGGAAAGCGCGGATCGCCGTTCATGAAGGCGACCACCACCTCATCGTTGATCTCGGGATAGAATTCGGCGCCGACCTTGTTCGAGGCATAGAAGCTGCCAAGCCGCGCCCACACGCCGAGCGTGCCGGCCTGAAGCAACGGCAACTGGATCTGGACGCGGAACTCGCCATCGGGATCACCGTCGGTCTTGAGCACGATCCCGGTCTGCAGATTGGCGACCGGGGGCAGAAGTCCGCCCGCGCCCGGCGCTGCGATTTCCGGCGCTACCGCCGCGAACCATTGCGGCGAAAGCCCGATCTCGGCGTGCGTCATCCAGGTGCCGTTCGTGACCTGTTGATGCACGGCAGAGATATAGGCGGTGCCGTTGAAGCGATCGCCGAGCCCTTCCAGCTCGACCGTGCAGCCCGGCGTGGCGAGCGCGCTTCCCTGAAAGCGGATTTCGCCGCGTATCTTGGCAAGGCGGGCCTTGAGTAGCTCGGCGGAAGACCAGTCGGTAAGATCGGCTTCTTGCAGCGTTCCCGCTGTCTGCTGGGGATATTGCGCGATGCCGAACACCTTCGCGAGCTCGTCGGAGGTCATGTTGCCGAGATCGTTCTCGCTGGCGCTGGCCTGGCCGGAAACTGCGAGCTTCTGGGTGGCCGGGTCCCACGCATAGCTCTGGATCGCGCCCGCCGTGTACTGCGTCGAGGCATCTATCGCCGCGCGGAAGTCGAGGATCGAATCGCCATAAGCAAGCGTCAGCACCGGCGCCTTGCTCGGGTCAGGCGGCGCGACCGTCACCTTTCCATCGCTGACTATCACCACCAGGCCATTGAGCTGCGCGCGGATCAGCATCAGATCCCAGTCGCTGGCATAATATTGGACGATCGAAGGCTGGGCGGGAGACGTGGCGGTCACGTCGGCGGTCAGGTTCGCCTCGCTGATCAGCTTCTTGATGACGTCGCTGTCCGTCATCTTCTCGAAGATCGCGTTCTTGCGCGCGAGCGTCATCGCCATCGCCTTGTCCGTGGCTTCGACGACGAGGCGGGACGGCCCGTCCTGGGTGACCTGGAGGCCCTGGCGGTAGATAACGCCGGAGAAGACCTCCACGTCCTGATTATCGTAGCCGAGCGCGATCTTCACCAGCTTGCCCGGGATCAGTTGCTCGGTCTCGCTGATCGGGAAGGTCGCGTCGGAAGGGCTTCCGTCGGAGATCACGATCCGCGCCTGGGGAAGCTTGTTGACCCCCGTCCAGATGTCGATCGAAATGACCTGATAGGCGTGATCGAGTTCGCTGCCGTTCGCGGTGATCTTGATCGCGACCAGCGCGCCGGCTGTCTGGTTGGGAGAGGGCGCGGTCATGCCGCTGCCTCCGTTCGCGTCATCGGCGGGAATACCAGCTGCGTGCCGGGGGCCAGATCGCGGAAGCCCGGCAGACCGTTGAACGCGGCGACGCGCAGATAATAGGTGCTGCTGCCATAGATGCGATGGCACAGATCGGGAAGCGTATCGCCCGCCATCACCGTAACCAGATGGCTCAGATCGGGCGAGGTCATATTGGCTTCCGCCGCCAATTGCTTTTCGCTCGCATAGGACAGGAAAGTCGCGGCGACCTTGGCGCGGATCGGCGTGCCGTTGGGCTTGAACAAAGTGTAGGTGATCTTGAGCTTGCTCAGCACGCACTGGAATTGAAGCTGCGCCCAGGAGAGCTTGAGATAATTGGGCCGGTGGATGACGCCGTTCACCGTGGCCACCAGCTTCACGAACGTATCGATCAGTCCGGCCACGCCGTCGCTGGGCAGCGGCATGCCGGGGATGGGCGGGGGGATCACGCCGGTCGCGTCGAATACCAGATCGAATGCGATGACTTCTTGCCCGACGCGATCATATTCGGGCGAGGCGCCCGGGCTCCCGGGGGCCTGACGATCGGCATAGGTGATGGTGTAATCGTGCGTGTAGCTCGCGGGATTGATCCACACCGTGAAGGGATCGCCCGTCTGGCTGTTATATTGCGGATCCGAAAATGCGGTGATTACCAGCCGCTCCAGGCTTCCCGACGTCATCTCAGCGCCTTTCGGCCAGCCGCAGAGTCGCCAGCACGTTGCGCACGCATTCTTCCACCAGCGCCTCGCGTTGCGCGGCGGTTATCGCGGGCTGCCCGGGCGATGCGGCGGGGCCACCTTCGCCGCCTGCCCCCGGCCCGGAGCCTTCGCTGATGGCCATTCGAACGCCGATCTCGCTGATGTGCAGCGTCATGGTGCGTCCCTCCCCCTAACTGCCGATCAGCATCGACACGGCCGGCACCATGGACACGGCTTCGTTCATCGGCATGCGCGTGACCGTAGCATATGAGAATTCGAGCACCTCGGTCAGATATTGGTTCTTGAGCGAATCGAACGGTCCGGTAACCCAGCGCACCGGCCATGCCCGGTCGAAGCTCCATGCCACCAGCGGGATGCGGTTCGCCCCGATCAGCATGACCACGATGGTTTGTGTCAGGATCGGCTCGTTGAGCGTCGACCCCACGGTTTGCGCCGCCCATTCCGAAAGGAACGACGGCGCCGTGACATATCCGCGCTTGAGCACGAGGTTGGGCGATTTGGTCGCACCGGGAAGGTGATGGTCGTAACGGTTTTCGCCGCCTTCCTTCACCGTCTCGATCTCGATCTGCGCCTCCACCCCCGAAACTTCCTGGAAGCTCGCATCGGTGCCGCTCAGCAGTTGCAGCGCTGTGCCGCTTCCCGCCACCGCCACCGTGAACGAGAATGCCGGGGGTGGAGTGTAGCCGTTCGCACTCACTAGGGCGCCGAGATGACCATCGTCTCGAACGCGATATCGAGGCTTTCGACGGCGACTTCATTGCCTTCGGACTTGAGGTCCGTGCCGGTGACCTTGATCGGGAAGGCATTGTTCAGCGTCCACACCATCTTGGGTGCAGCCGTCTCATCCAGCAGGCTGACGACCACGGTCTGTCGCGCGATCGTGTTCATCTTGATCTGGTTGAACCAGTCCCACAGCGTTGTATCGTTTACGAAAATGCCCTTGCGCAGCGTCACGTTGCCGACCTTGCCGAGCCCGGGCATCTTGATCGGATAGAAGCTGGGGCTGTCGCCGTGGCGATATTCAATTGGGGTGGTTTCGGTGCTGAGACCGGTCACTTCCTGGAAGCTCACGGTGCCGCTGGGGAAGCCGGCGACCGTGAAATAGAATTTGGGAAGCGGCCATACAGCGTCTTCTGTTTCGCCTGCCATCTTGCGCTCCTATGGTTTGAGAGTTTCGAAAAATCCGCCTGAGCGTGCGCCGGGCGCCGCGATCAGGCGCCCTGCATCGTCTGGGTGAAGGTCAGCTCGATGAATTCGGCCGGATGGATCATCTGGACGGTGACGTTGACGATCATATAGCCGTTGAGCACGTCGAGCCCGCTCATCGTGGTCGGCACGCCGCACTTGACGGTGAAGGCGTCGCTGGCCTTGTCACCCATGAGCCCGCCGGCCTGCCACAATTGGGTGAGGAAGTTCGAGATCGTCGCGACGACGGTGGCCCAGGTGCCGCCATCGTTGGCCGCGAACACGAACTGCTCGAGCGCGTTCTTGATCGACTGCTCGATATAGATGAGCGTGCGGCGGACCTGGATGTAGCGATAATCGAGGCTGTTGCCATCGAGCGTCCGCGCCCCCCACACAACCGTTCCGCGATTGACCATCGCCCGCAGGATATCGATCGCATTGCCGTTGAGCGGCATGTTGAAATTGCCCTGCTGCGTGTCGGTCAGCGGTACCATCGGCGCGATGGCTTCGTTGATCGAGAAGTTGGCCGGTGCATTCCAGACGCCGCGCTGCGCGTCGTTGAGCGACCAGATCCCCGCCATGGCTCCGCTGGGCGGCGCAACGCTGAGCTTGTCGGCAAGGATCTGCTGGATGTTGCCGAGCAGCGGGACCGCGTTGAGCAGATACTGGTCGAGCGATTTGATGTCCGCGTCGGTGGTCGGAACCGCGATCGCGGGCGGCGTGGTCGTGGGCGTCATCGAGACCAGCAGTGTCGGCGCAGCAGTAGTCGTGCCCGTGGTGGCCGCCGGTGAAGTGTTGGCGGTGGCGGTGACGTCCGCAGCGGCGATGGGGAAGGCTGCGGCGATATGCGCGGCCACGGCGACGAAGGTGTCGCTGTAGGTGGTCGTTGTGCCGTCCGTGCTGGACGGATAGAGGCTCAGCGCCTGCGTCGTCAGCAGGTTGTTCATCAGCGTGGTGCTTGCCGTGGCACCGTTCAGATTCGCGTAGGTCACATCGGCCTTGCCGAGCAGCGAAGATTCGATCGCCGGGCCATAGCAGACGCCGTAGCTGAAATTGGCCGCAGCGGGCGCAATCGCGGTGTAGAATGCGTTCGCCGTTTCCTGCATCCCCTTATAGTTCCAGTTGGTGGGGATCAGTGCACCCGGCATGTCCAGGATCGCCACGCGATCCTGCAGCGCTCCCGCCTGGTTGATCATCTCGACGGCAACGGTGGCATAATCGTCATAGGTATAGGTCGTGACGCCGTTGGTGGTCGTGCTGTTGAACAGCATGCACGCATCGGGGATCACCAGCATCGTGCCGCCGCGCGTATCGTGCGCCACCGAAAGCCCGGCCAGCAGATCGTCCTTTGACACGGATGTCGGCTGGGTGGGGGTGGTCGGCGGGGCGACGTCCTGCTTGCCCCAGTAATTGGCGACCGAGATCACGAAGCAATCGCCGCCGCCATTTGCGTAGAACAGCTGCAGCGCCTGAAACAGGTTGAACTGCGAGACGAACGTCACCGAGCCCGAAATGGATTCAGAAGTGCCCACGACATAGGAACCGATCGACGTGGCCGTGCCGCTGTTCGACGGGGCCTGGAAATCATAGGCCATCGTCGGGACTGGCGTGGGAGTGGGGGTAGGCGAGGGCGTGGGAGAGGGAGTCGGCGAGGGGGTGGGAGAAGGGGTCGGCGAGGGAGTAGGCGCGGGCGCGGTCGGCTGCGGTTCGACTATGCCGTTCGCAGTGTAGCCATAGCCGAAATAGCTGTAATAATCGGCCATCGAGCTGACCGGCACCGCCTGCAGGTACATCTGCTTATTGTTCGACGGATCCTTTGCGGTTTCGGTATAGCCGATGAAGATCGGCACCGCAGTGGCCACGCCCACGACGGAGGGCGGGAAAGCCGAGAATTCGGTGACATAAACACCGGGTGTCTTGCGGTCTTTGGTCAACGCGGTTGCCATTATCTGCTTCCTTCGCGGTTAGGCGGCGTGGGCCACCAGTTCAGACATAAACGAAGATTTCCGAGGTGCCGGTCGCGCTCTCATCGGCGGGTCCGGGCCAGACCGGCGCTGCGGGCGCGACGGGCAGGCGGGAGAGGGCGATCCGGTTCTTGTGTCCGCTGGCGTCGCGCCGGGTGCCCTTCAGATGGAAGTGCTGGCCCGATTTCTGGCGAAGCGGGAGCGGCGTATCGGCGTTGAACAAGGTCGCGAGCGAGCCATCGGGCAGTCGCACCGGCTGCGCATCCGCTTCGAATTCGGCGCCCGGCCCGGCAATCTCCACATCCTGCAGCTGTGAGCCGGGGATCTGGGACACGACATAATATTGCCAATAGGTGCGGCGCGCCTCGAACGCGAGTTCATAGGCAATGCCGCCGCAATCTGCAGGCCGCGGAACCGCGCCGAAGAGGGAAGGGAGCGGATAGATGCCGCCGCTTTCCGGCTCGGGCTGGGTGAAGAGCAGGTCGAGAAGCACCATGTTCCCCCCATCCGGGGGAACATAGAGCACTTCGCGCGGATAACCGGGCGCGTCGATCGGCTCGCGGTTCGCGCCCTGCAGCGAGATCGTGTAGAAGTCGTGCGGGAGCGAGGAGAAGTCGAGCGACGCATGCTTCGGATCGTCCGGCGTGCTGCCGTCGAAGATCGCGACGTCCTTGGTGCCGGGCGCCGGCAGGACGACCGCGCCCGAAAGATCGGTGACCACCACGCGCCGCGTCTCCGGCGGGACGGTCAGGGCCACGGAGGCGCCAACAATCTCGTGCAGCGCTTCGCCGCCCATATAGTTGCCGGGCGCCAGCAACGCCACGCCGGGCCCGGTGTCCCTTGCCCTGGCCTCGCGCGGGTGCGCATCGAGATTGCAGCCGAAGAGATTGACCCGAGACAGCTTGGTCTGGATCGGGAGCGACGTGATCCCGACGAACTCGGGATTGGTAAGCTCCAGCAGGAACGTCATCCGTGTCCAGAAGCCGGACGCCCCTGGTTGGCGCGCCTCGCGCCGCAGATATTCGATCAGATTGCTGAGCTTGTCGGGCTGGTAGAAGACCGCAAAGCCCGTGCCTTCGTTTTTGAAGGCAAGGCCTAGCGACGCCATCAACTGCGATGTCGCATCGCTAGGCGTGGCCCGGAAATCGCCGCAAAGGCCGCGATCCTGCGTATAATAGGTATGGGTGAAGGTGACGGTGAGCAGCCGCTTGTACAGGTTGGCGCGGTGCGGCGGGGCGTAGGTGAAGGAACGCGACGCGTGACCGATGCCCGCGCCGCTCATTGTGGCGCTCCCGATCCTGATGCTTCGGAAATGCCGCCGCCGCTGACCGGATAGGCCCGCGCCTGCATGGCCGTCGATCCGAAAGGCAGCATCCGCAGCTTGTAGAAGACGCACGGGAAATATTTCGTCCCGAGCATTCCCATCACATAATTTACTTCAACCGGGTCCAGACTGGACATCTCCAAGGTTATCTTGTCGATCTGCGGACCGAGATCGGGCGCGTTCGATTGATTGAACCAGGGATTTTGTTGAAAATACGAGATTATGTTCGAAATCGCGGACAGGCCATCCGCGTAATTGTTCGACGAGAAGTTCGCCATGAACATCAGATGCAGATCGATGTAGATTGGCGGACTGACAATAGCAAAACTATCCCCTCCACCTTTTGCTGGTGAATATGAACTAATAATATTCTCACGCGTTATATTATAAAGCGTCATCACGACTCTATCTCTGATAGATTCGTTTACGGTTCCGTCGTGATAAATCGAACTAGTTAGCGCAACCCAATCGTCATTCCTACGATCAAGGTTCTGCATATATTCGTTGGCTAGCTTACGAATCGTCTCTAAGACTCGACGTATGCTAGACATGTCGACATTTCTTACACGGTCGATAATGCCGTGCAAGATAAATGCATAGGGATTTTCAAGAACTAACCGAATCGGTGGCAATTGTCCGAATCAATGTAAGAATCGTCCGATTCCGTTATTTACAGGATCCTTGACGGGTCAGCGGGCAAGATAATGCCCCTCCTTGCGCAATTCCTCGCGGATCCCGCTCATGATGTCCGCCAGCTCGACGCGGGCGGGCGTGCGCGTGACGGCCAGCAGGCAGGCATGGCGCAGCACATTGACGATCGCACCGCCCGCCAGCTCATGCTCGACGGCGAGCTTCTGGAAGTCCACGTCGTCGGCCAGCGGGAACCGCCCGGTCTCGAACATGTCTCGCCAGAGCCGGAGCCGGGAAGCGGCGTCGGGCATGGGGAAGAGGATCGCGGATTGGAAACGGCGCGCGAACGCTTCGTCCATATGGCTGCGGACATTGGTGGAAAGGATGACCAGGCCGGGAAAATCCTCCAGCCGCTGGAGCAGATAGGCGATCTGCTGGTTCGCTGCCCGGTCATTCGCGCTGCTCGCTTCGGTGCGCTTGCCGAACAATGCTTCCGCTTCGTCGAAGAAGAGGATCCAATTGCGGTTCTGGGCGAGATCGAACAGGCCGGCGAGGTTCTTCTCGGTCTCCCCGATCCATTTGGAGACGATGCGGGAGAGATCGACGCGATAGACCGGAAGGCCGTGATGCTTGCCGAGCAACGACGCGGTAAGCGTCTTGCCGGTGCCCGGGCCACCATAGAACAGGCAGCGATATCCGGGCTTCAGCCGATGGGCGAGGCCCCAATCGTGCAACAGGGTGTTCGCATGGTGGATCCATGCGCTGATCATGTCGATCTGCGCCCGCGTTATGGTGTCGATCACCAGATCGCCCCAATCGAGCGGCGTCGTGATCAACTCTGCGGGAAAATGCTCGCCGGTCGAGAACGCATATTCCTCCCCGGTCAGCAGCAGCTCGAGATATTCGCGCGAAAGCCGAAGCAGCGCGGATGTAGCGGGTTCCTCGCGATGCAGATGGTCGAGCGACAGCATGCCGGAAGCAATGAGCCGGTGCTGGGGGGCGAACAGCGCACGGGCACGAATGCGTGCCTCGATTTCGCCCCCTGCGAGCAGGAAGAGCGCGGTTTCCACGCTGGGCAGGAAGCCGGCATGCGATTGGCCGGGGGCGCCGCCAAACTCGGTGAACCGGCGTCCCGTAGCCTGGTTCTGGAGCAGGAACGGATCGAGCAATTCCGGCGAAACATGCGGGGCGAGCGCGAGCGCCAGTACAAGACGCTCTCTCGGGTCCAGCGCCAGCTTGCGCAGCGCATCCGCGAAGGGGTCGCGCTCGCCGTGGGGACCGGGTGTCAGATCGGGCGGAGCGGGAAGCGGATCCTGCGTGCCTCCCCCTTGCTCCAGATACACGGCAAAGCGATGTTGCAGCGCCGCCCGCAGCCAGGCGAGTTCGCGATTGATCGCGGAGTGTTGGGATTTCGGTTCACCAATTGACATGAACTGGCTCCGCCATCCAGCGGTGATAGAGCACCGCCCTGTTCCAGGGAATTTGATCGACCAATATGTCGAGCGTCTTGCGCTCTACATCGAGCGTCCAGCGGTCAGCCTCGCGGCGGAGCCTGCCCTCGCGTTGCAGGAAGGTTTCGCGCAGTCCGGCAGGGGATGTGTTTTGGATGATCGCCCAGTTGGCGATCACCGCATCAATCAGCTCGGCGCAAATCGCCCGATCCGCTGCGCCCGGCTCGATCTCGCGCGCGACGGGCGCGGTGACGGAAACCCCGGCGAGCAGCTTGTTAAGCGCCAGCGCAGTCTCTGGCGCGTCGCAGCGTTCGTCGATCAGATATTGCAGCAGGTGCACCGCGCGTGACGCAGCTTCGATACCGGCGATGCGCGGGACTCCCTCTGCGTCAGGGGTCAGCACGCCGATGCGCTCGAAGAAGCGGGGCAGGAACGGATTGAACAATACCAGCCCGGCGTTCGCGATATAGATCCGGTCGCCATTCTCTGGTTCGGGCGGGCGGACGGGCTCGGATGCGCGCATTGGAGAAGGCGGGGTCGCAGCAGGCGACTGGCTCATTGCGGCGAGTATATTCGCGTGCCCGCCGCGCTGCGCAAGTTCAATCGCGCGCGCGCGCGCACGCTCCAGGATTTCGGGAGAGGCCTCGGGCAGCCCGGCGATCAGGCGCCCAAGCGCGGCGCGGCGCGCGGGCAGAGGGGCTTCGGCCAGCATCGCCAGCAAGCGGGCCCGTAGCGTTTCGCCGATACCTGCCCGCAGCGCTTCGGGAGCGACCTGTCGCCAAGCGGCAGCCAGGATCGTGGTGGTGTCGAGCAGGAACCGCGCCTGCGCCGGAGCGAGGCGGGAAATGGTGCGGGAGAACAGCTCTTCCGGCATTTCCGCCGCCCAGCGCGCCCTGGCGCCGGGGCTTGCCAGCCCCGCGCGCAATGCGCTGTCGAGATCGGGATCGCCGCGATCGGCTAGATCCGCTAGCAGGCGCATCGGGAGTGCGTCTTGCGCGGCACTTGCCGGCGCGTCGCCCGATAGCCAGGCGAACAGCGCGGTTCTGTCCGCGGTGGCGGAGGGCGGCGGCTGCGCGGCACCGATGGGCGGCGGCGGGATCGGAGAGCCCAGCCTGTGCAGATCGACCGGCGCGCCCGTGATCGCTGCGGCGGCGGCGCGAAGCTGGGCGCTGGCAAGCAGGTCCGGGGCTGTGTCGCCGGAAAGCGCCGCGAGGGGCTTCATGACATTCGGCATCCATGGCGCTAGCCGCTCGATCAGGGCGGCCGCATCTTCGGCCTTCATAAAACCGACGGCGCGGTGCAGGCGGATCGCGACCGTTTCGGGATCGGCATCGCCAAAGAGCCGATGCATTTCGGGCATCTGCAGCCCGGCGAACTCCGCGAGCAGCGACTCGATCCGCGCGCCGGGCGGCGCCCACCACGCCAGCGTGCCATGTTCGAGCCAGTGGCGAAGCAGCGCCAACCGATCCTGGCGCTCGCCCGGCGGCGGCGGATCGGCCATGTCGAGGATCTCGCCGCGCAGGGCTGCGTCGAGGATGCGCGTCCACGCCGCAGTCATGCTCCCGCCGGGCAGATCGGCCAGATGTGCCGCCCAGGCGGCCGCGCGGTCCACGCCATCGGGCTGCAGCGCGACCAGGATTTCCTCGGGCAGCATCCAGGCGAGCAGCCGTTCGATGAGCAGTCCGCTCTCGCCCGACGCTCCAGCCAGCAACTTGCGAAGCAGGGCAGCGAAGGCGGCCGGGTTCCTCGTTGCGGCGCGCGTCAGATATGCGGCGGAGGCTGGCGGACCGCCGCTGCGCAGAAAACGTTCGGCGTGGCACAGCGGATCCAGATCTGGCCCGCTTGCTTGCGGCGCGGGCTTCGTGGCGCGCTCGAGCCACCGCCAATTGCCGGTCTCGCGCGGCGAAAGGCCCTGATGGCCCGCAATTCCATCGAGCAGATGGCGGCGCAGTTCGGCGCGGCGAAACGCTCCACCCCTGGCGAGCGCGCCGATAGCGAGGGCGGTGATCAGGTTGCGGAACCCGGTGGCGTCGAGCGCGGCCAATGCGCGTTCCGCGTGGCGGCGCTCCAGCATTGCAAGGTCCGCCGCGGCGGCATCTCCCACCGCGCCGAATTGCGCCAAGATGGCAAGGACCCCGCCCTCGTCCAATGCCGCGATCACGCGTTGAAGCCGCGCGGGATCGGACGTCAGGCTCCGGATCAGTTCGGCTTTTGCACCACCATCTGTCCGCTCGATCTCTCGGGCGAGCATCGCGGCATCGCGCGGAAGGTCAGGGGGCGGGGCAGCGTCCCGGATTTCCGCGAGGCGCGCGGCGAGCCATGCCGGGTCCAGCCTTGCCGCAGCCGCCAGCCCATTTGCGGCAAAAGCCAGCCAGCTCTTTTCCCGGAACGGGGATCTCGGCGCGCGCATCAGCCAGCGGAGCGCGAGCGTACGCATCTTTGCGGCAAAGGCCCGCTCGGACAAGGCGATCAGGCCGTGCCGCTGCTGCAGCGCGGTCAGTTCAGCAATGCTTCCCAGCAACTGTGCTGCCGGGCGTGGGCGGAGGCGAGCCGCCACAGCTGCGAACAGGTCCGCAGACATGCCCAGCGCCAGCGTAGCCAGCGCGGCTTCGTCGTCCTGGTACTGGCGCAGCCTTACTATCCAGGCGTCGATCGGATCGGCATCCTCCGGCGGCACGCTGTCGGGTGCAGGCAGGTCTGCCGCCAGCGCCGAAACCGCAGCGGGCAGCGAGCTTCCCGCGGGCAACCGGCGGCGAACGGCCGCCAGCGCGGTCATGAGCGATTCCAGAAGGAACTGCTGGGAAACCCCGCCGATTGCGGCCAGGCGGTTCAGCAGGCGACGCAGCCAGCTACGCCGGTTGAATTGCGATCCTGCGTCGCGCAGCAGAAAGCGCAGCACGGTCAGCCGCAGCTGGTTTTCGAACCCGGCAAGCGAGAGTGCGAGCAGTGTGCTCTCGCGGTGCAAGGCGCTCAGCCCGGCGACATAAGCGAGGATCTGCGCCGCCTGCGCCGGCTCCAGTCGCGCGATCAGCCATGCAAATTGTGCGGCGCTGAGTTGCCGCACCAGCGATTCCAGCGTGGCTGGATCCTCGGCGGCGTCGCGGAATTGCTGTAGCAGCGCCTCGGCAGTGCGTTCGGGCGGTGCGTCGGGTTCATCCGCCGTGATGGTGCCGCGGTCTCCGGCCTTCTCATCTGCCGCCAGCGCGTCGAGCACGCCCGGCAGCGATGCCGTCGCGGGCCGGCGTTGCCGGGTCAGCGCCAGCGCATCGCGAACCTGCGCCAGCAGCAGCGAGTAAGCGATCCCCTGGGCCGCGGCGATGCCGTGCAGCAGATGCGCGACGAAGCTGCGGCGGTTGAACTGGGTCCCGGCTTCTCGAAGGATGAACTCAAGCGTCAGCACCCAGATGGCGTGACGAAGCGGTGCGGCCGCCGGCAAGGGCGGGTCGAGCCTCACCCGCAACAGGTCTGCGTGATAGGCAAGGATAAGCGCGGCATCCGCGGGTGCCAGGACGTTCAGCAACGCGCGCAGGGCAGCTTCATCGAGCTGGAGCACAAGCCGGTCGAGCGCGTGCCGGTCCCGCGCCCTCCGGCGAAGCATCGCCACCAGCGCGTCCGGCTGGTTTCGGAGCAGTTGCGTGAAGCTCTCGGCGGGACGATAGCCCTGCGGTGCATGATGGCGCGGTGCGCCATGCGTCAGATACACCTCGAAATCTTCGAGCGCCGCTGCCTGATGCGGTAGCTCCCGCGCGTCGCGGGTGGGGGCGTTGCGCGCCGCGGCGAGTGCTTGGGTCAGCGCCCCGGCCAGTGTGCGTTCGAGCGCGAGGGGTAGTTCCTCCTCCAGCCGCTCGGCAGCGATCGTGCCCAAATCGAGTTCGAGCCGGCTGAGTTCGACGCGCCGCCCCTCGGGCGCCAGCGCCTCGAACGTCCGCTCGATCACGCCTGGCAATAGATCGCGCGCTATATCCTCCGCGCGGCCACGCAGCCGTATCGCCAGATCGAGACCCGGGGTGTCGATGCTTAAAGTCAGGCGTCCAACGTGATGCTGCTGCGATGGCATGAATTGCTTTCGTCGGAGGACACGTAGCAATATTCCAGTTTGGGGTGGCCGATTTCTTAAGTGAACTTTTCGATCAATGTCGAATCGGTGTCGCAAGATTATGATGCGAAATTCTCGTATATTGATACCGAAACCGCAAATGGCGCACCGAACGGCGCGCACGGTTCACATATGCGGACTTTGATTACGAAGCGGACGAGCAATATCATGATGCCGCAAATAGAGGATTTGCGTATCATTGAGAGGGCGTCACCCCCGCTCGCGCGGGGATGACGACTCAATTCTCCTGGAGAAGATTCTAGTCGCGAATTTTGCACCACGACGTGTCTCAGAGGCCCAGCGAGGGTCTCTAAGACAGGGCCATAATCGGATTGGCGCGGATCCTATTCAGCGCGCAACTTCTGACAGCGGGACGTGGTGCCAGAAGTTTTTAATCTCATCGTCATAGCCGGTGAGGTCGTAGCGCAGCAAAGACACGGGCAGGCGGCCGGTGTTCATCAGATAATCGTGATAATCCCGCAGCGAGAATTTCTCGCCGAGCTGGCGCTTGCGGTCGACCAGCAACTTCTGAAGCTGCATAGCGCCGATCGTGTAGGTCATGCCGTAGCCTGGCGGGCGGCGGATATAGATGCCGGCGTCGACGCGAGCGACATTGTCGTCGAGATAGGGTGTCCATTCCTTCCAGAACTTCATGGTCTCGCCGACATTCATCTCGTTGCGCTGCATCTTCACGTCACCGATCGTGCGGGCGGCGCGGAACAGGCCGAAGATATAGATCAACTCGCGCGTGCGCGGGCGATCGTCGAACAGGCCGAGCTGGAGCGCTGCTTCTTCCAGATAGAAGCCCCAGCCTTCGGTGCGGCCGCTGTCACGCACACGGCTGCGGATCGGGTGCGTCACGCGCTTGCCGGTGAGCCCGTCAAACTTGTGGCCGGGGAAGGTTGCGTGGAGGTGATCGGGCGAGGCGTCGCGGAACTGCACCTGCTCCCAGAACATCGGCCCCGTCGGGCGGACGATCCACGGGGCGTTATAGCCTACTTCCTTGTAGCTGCCCGGAATATAGTCCGGGATCGTGATGATTTCTTCGTCCGTCAGCCATTTGCGGATCTTGGCGTCGGTGCCTGCGAGTTGCGCTTCATATTCTTCGCCCGACTTGGGCAGTTCCAGCTCGGGCAGGTTGCGGTTGCGGTGCCGTTCGGTGGTGTAATTGGCCCAGAAGCGGGTGAGCTCGCGATCGGCCAGCGACACGATCTGATCAGAATCATAGGGCATCAAGCGGACATTGGTGAGGAACCAGTCATAGGCAGGCTTGCCCACGCCGGCGCGCGCCGTCATCGTTGGGCGTGCGGCGGTCAGCCAGTCACGGAAGCTCCGGATGGCAGCCTCTGCCGCCTTGATATCGGCGACGATTGCGGGTTGCTGCTTTTCCGCGCGTCCGCGCAGATCGGCGAACCAGCCGAGCAGGCCCTCGGGCTCCACCGCGCGATACGGCATGCCATGGCCGACGCCGTCCCCGTGCGAAATGCTGTGCAGCGCAAGATCGGCATAATCGGCGGCGACCGAATCGAGATTGACGCGGGCCTGGGCGAGATAGGCGGGGATAGTCTTCAACCGAGCCCGGAGCGTGGCCAGCGCCGCGCCCTTCAGTGGCAGATCGGCATAGGTGAGGCGCTGCAGCTCATCGACATACATCCCGGGATCGCGAGCCCAGGGCTTCAGAATGTTGAGGTTGAAATCCTCCAGATCCATCTGCGCGCGGACCGCGAGATAATCGACCTGCTGGTGCTGATCCCAGCTTGCAACCGCGAAATCGGGGAGCTTCGCCTGGAAATCACGCAGCTCTGCGCGGCGCTTTTCGACTGCGGCGGAGCTGAAATCGACGACTCCGTTGACAGCCACAGGCGTGCGCCAGCCATCGAATGCGGTGAACAGACTGACGAACTCAGCATAGCTCTGGCTGCCCTGGGGAGGGCCGTCTGGTTGCGCGGCTACACTTTGCGCATTGGCCGGCGCGATCCCGAGCACTCCCGGGGCGGCCGCTCCAGCCAGAAGCAGTGCGATCATCAGTCCCTTTGCGCGCATATCGATCTCCCTTGCCATTCCCGGTCACGCGGCGCTGAACCGCGATTCAAGGCACAAATAAAACAAAAAACATGTGATTTGTAATACGATGATTGCAGATCGAGCGCTGGTCAAGTGGCGCTGTGAGCGCCCCAAGCTAGGAGCTGGTGAGAGCCTCTGGGTCCGTCCAAAATGGCGCGAATCGAAGGAAATCTGCGGATTAGTAGACGAATTTCCGGAAATTTCCGGGGGCCTTGCAGGCTCTTTCCGTGCCCGCCGCAACCGCGCGATCGCGACCGGATGCTGCGCCGGATCGCCGCTTCTCGGGCATTTTTGTTACCGAGAAGCGACACTTTTCACATTTTTTTGTTCGTCCGAATTGACCGTCCGGTTAGGTTATGCTCAAAATCACGCACTTGTTCACCGAAATATCACGATCGATAGACGTCGTGGCGGGGCAAGGCAGGCGGGCGTATCCATTCGGGGAGACACGAAGATGTTGAGTAAGCGAGTTTCAGTGATGCGGGCGGGGCTGCGGGGCGGTTCCGCACTCGCTGCCATGATGATGGTGATGGGCACCGCCATGGCGCAGACCGACGAACCGGAAGCCATCGATGGCGGCGAAGGGATCGTCGTTACGGGATCGCGCATTCCGCGCCCGGACGTTGATTCGAACAGCCCGGTCAATGTGATCGGCGTCGACGAAATCAAGCAGACCGGCACCGTCGAGACCGAGCAGCTGCTCAACTCGCTCCCGCAGGCGGTTGCTGGCGCTGGCGCCCAATCGAACAGCGGCAACGGCTCCGCCACGGTCAACCTGCGCAACCTGGGTGCGGCTCGTACCCTGGTGCTGCAGAATGGCCGCCGCATCGTCGGCGCCAGCCAGGACGGCGTTGTCGACATCAACATGATCCCGACTGCGATGATCGAGCGCATCGAAGTCGTCACCGGCGGCGCTTCGGCGGTGTATGGTTCGGACGCGATGGCCGGCGTGGTGAACTTCGTCACCAAGACAAACTTCCAGGGCATGGAAATTGGCGCGCAGTACGGCATCAGCGATGAAGGCGACGCCAACCGCTACAACATCGACTTCACCGTTGGCGGCAATTTCGCCGACGGCCGCGGCAACATCGTGTTCAACGGCAACTATTATGACCGTGAGATGGTCAAGGGCGCCGCGCGCGACCATGCGTCGCTCTTCCTGGTAGACGCCGTGCAGAACGGCAAGGGTGTGCTGGTGCCGGGTGGCAACGGCGTTACCCCGCAGGGCACGATCTTCTCGCCTGCGCTGGTCGGCAAGGTTGATCAGTTCGGCAACACCATCGGCACCGCCGGCATCTTCTTCGCGCAGGAAGGATGGCGCGCGTATAAGACGAGCGACGGCTTCAACGACCGTCCGTACACCAACCTGCAGATGCCGCTGAAGCGCTGGTCGGCGGCGCTGACGAGTCACTATGATGTGACCGACAACATCACCGCGTTCTTCGAAGGCAATTACGTTCGCAGCGAGCTCAACTCGACGCTGGGCGCAGTGCCGATGAGCAGCTCGGGCTTCCTGCCCAACTTCCAGTTCGATCTGCGCAATCCCTATCTGGCGCCGTCGCTGCGCACCTTCCTGAGCACCCATCTCGACGGTGATGGCGACAACCTGATCTCGATCAACATCAATCGTCGCCTGCTCGACTTCGGCTCGCGCACGGACGACCAGACCCGTGAATTCGGCCGCTTCGTGGCGGGCTTGAAGGGCGGACTGACCGACAAGCTGAACTGGGAAGTCTTCTACAACCAGGGCCACGTGCGGATCACCGATGTCCAGGGCGGCGGCGTGCTGATCGACAACTTCGCCAACGCGTTCCTGACCAACCCCAACAACCCGTATGACTGCCTGACCACCGATGTCCGGTGCGTCACGATCAATCCCTTTGGCTTCATGTCGATGACGAAGGAGATGCGGGACTATATCTATACCGACCTGACCAACATCACCGTCCTTGATCAGAAGCAGGCAGGCGCCAGCATCACCGGCACGCTCTTCTCGCTGCCGGCGGGCAATGTGGGCATCTCGGTGGGTGCGGAATACCGCAAGGAAAGCTCGACCTTCACGCCGGATCAGCTCTACATCCAGGGCAAGGCGCTCTCGCGTTCGGCTGGCATCCAGCGGACCGGCGGCAGCTTCGACGTCAAGGAGCTGTACGGCGAGCTCGTCGTGCCGATCCTGGCCGACATGCCGTTCGCCCAGCTCCTCACGTTCGAAGGCGGCATCCGCTATTCGGACTATTCGACCGCAGGCGGCGTGACCTCTTGGAAGGCTGGCGGCGAATATTCGCCGGTCAAGGGCGTCAAGTTCCGCGGCCTTTACCAGCGTGCGGTGCGTGCACCGAACGTGGTCGAGCTCTTCTCCGGTGCGACCAACACTGCACCGCAGGCGACCGACTTCTGTAACGCATCTGGTGCTAACCGCACCGCTGCCGAGCGCACGTTCTGCATGACCTCGCTGGGCGTGCCCTCCAGCGTGATCGACGTCTTCCAGCAGGAGAACGTGCAGATCCGCGCGATCACCGGCGGCAACCCGGCCCTTCAGGAAGAAACCTCCGACACCTGGTCGATTGGTGCGGTGTTCCGTCCCGCTGCGGTGCCGAACCTGCAGTTCACCATCGATTATTACAACATCAAGATCGATGGCGCGATTGCAGCATTCGGTGGTGGCCTCCAGTCGGTGATCACCGCCTGCCGCGCCAACCTCTCGATGAGCAACATCTTCTGTCAGCCGCTCACCAAGCGCTCGTCGGACGGTCAGTTGTATGACGTGCCGCTGCTCAACGCGAACATCGCGTCGATGGAGACGTCGGGCGTCGATTTCCGCCTCGACTATCGCTACCAGACCAACACGTTCGGCTCTTTCAGCTACTATCTGGCTGGCAGCTACCTCATCAAGAGCGTGGTGCAGAGCAGCCCGATCGTCGCGGCGGTGGACTGCGCGGGCTATATCGGTGGCGGCAGCTGCGGTAATGCAAACCCGGTCTGGCGCTTCACGCAGCGTCTGACCTGGGACGTGAACGACGCGCTCCAGCTCTCGCTCCGTCATCGCTTCATCGGTTCGACCAAGGATGGGCGTATTGCGGCCGCCAAGGCTTCGGGCGCGGCAACGCCGCTGCTCGCGGTGCCGTCGACCGGTCAGATCAGCTATTTCGATCTGAGCGCGTCGTACGCCATCGACAAGACGCTGAGCATCTACGGCACGATCGACAATCTCGGCGATCACAACCCGCCGTTCCAGCTCTATGAGCGGGATACCTTTGACGCGATCGGTCGCCGGTTCACCATCGGTTTCCGTAAGCAGTTCTGATGCCCTAAGTCCGGCGGCGGCGCTTGCCGTCGCCGCCGGCAGCCGGCCCTTTTGGCCGGTGACGTCGAATATGGATTAAGGTGTTGGGGAAGATGATGAAGTTCAGCGTTTCTGTTCGCGCAATGTCTGCGGTCCTCTTGGTCGCATCGCTGAGCGTGGCTTCCCCGACATATGCCCAGAGTCCCGCAGCGGGGGTGGTCCAGGTGCCCGGCACCAGCTTCTCGCTCGATGAACTCTATCGCTACAAGAGCCTCGTGGGGAACGAGCCGATCGGATATAGCTGGTCGCGCGACGAGAGCAGCGTTCTCTTCCTGTGGAACGAGGAAGGGTATAGTTTCCGCGATATCTGGTCCTACTCGCCCAAGACGGGGAAGAAGACCCGGCTCACTTTCCTGGGCAAGAATTCTAAGCCCGAAGCCGAAGAGAAGGGCATCGCGCAGGCGGTGTTCCTGGACAAGGGGCGCGTTGCGTTCACCATCGGCGGCAAACTCTCCATTCGTGAGGCTGACGGCAGGATTGTGCAGGTCGAGACCGACAAGGAGGCGATCCGCAAGCTTGTCCTGTCGCCTGACGGGCGCCAACTCGCTTTCGTATCCGGCAACCCGGTCGATCCGCGCAATCGCGTCACGCCGGGCGGGGTGTTGTGGGTCCGCGATCTGGCCGCGACGGGCGATGTCGCCGCGCGCCGCGTGGTCGGATCGGACGATGCCAAGGTCTATGTCGCCGACTATCAGTGGTCGGCTGATAGCCGCTCGATCGCATTCGAGGAGAATGACGATCGCGCGATGCCCGAGCGGGATATTTATTATTACGCCAAAGGTGGTGAGCTGCAGAATAACCGAGTGGTTCGCGCTTTCCCGGGCGACGAGACGACCAAGGCGCGGATCGGCATCGTCAGTGCTGCTGGCGGCGAGGCCCGTTTCTTCGAGCGGCCGGACGCCAAGCACCACATCTGGGACTTTGGCGTGTCGCGCGATCGCAAGCGCCTGTTCGTCAGCGGCTCCGACATGGAAGCCAAGGAGCACACGATCTATGTGTTCGACGTGGCGAGCGGCCAGCGCGAGACCTTCTACCAGCTTCGCGAGCCCAAGCATCTGCGCCCCGACTGGAAGGTCGCCTGGGCGCCGGGCGATGACGGCCTTGTCATCCTGACCGATCGCGATGGCTGGCTGCACCTCTATCACCAGCGCAAGGCGGGAGAGGCTCCGCGCCAGATCACCAAGGGCAATTGGGAAATCGCTTCCTTCTCGGTCGATGCCGCGAAGAAGCAGCTCTATTTCCTAGCCAACGAAGCGCATCTGGCCGAGCGCCAGATCTATCGCGTGCCGCTGGCGGGCGGGAAGATCGAGCGGGTGAGCGCGCCGACCGCGGGCACCCACGACGCAGTTTATTCGCCGAACTTCCGCTACGTCGCGGACTGGTTCTCGAACGATACGACGCCGCCCGAGCTGTTCGTCGTCGACACGACGAAGCCGGGCAAGGCGACCCAGGTCACCAAGTCACCCCAGCCTGACTTCTACACCCAGACCTGGGCCAACATCACCTATATGGAATTCCCGAGCCATGTGGACGGGACCAATCTGCTCGCTCGCGTGAGCCTGCCGGCCAATTACGATCCTTCGAAGCGCTATCCGCTGATCGTCGGCTCGGTCTATTCGGACTCGGTGCACAACCAGTGGGGCGGCCGACGCGCGCATCCGACCTGGGGTATCGACCAGTATTTCGTCTCGCAGGGCTATATCGTTCTCAACGTCAACATCCGCGGATCATGGGGGCAGGGGCGCGAGCACAATCAGAGCCAGCATTATTCTTATGGCGAGACCGACATCAACGATCTGGAGAGCGGCGTTCGCCATCTCGTCGCGAAGGGTTATGTCGATCCCAAGCGCGTAGGCATCTGGGGATCGAGCTATGGTGGCCTGATGACGATCATGTCGCTGTCGAAGAAGCCGGGCGTCTACGCTGCGGGCATTGCGGGTGCGCCCGCGACGAACGTTTGGCACGCCTATCCGGGGCAGATGTGGATCATGGGGCGTCCTGAGGGCCCGGATATGCCTGCGCGCTATGAAGCACAGTCGGCGCTGTATCAGAGCCACGGGATCAAAGATCCTCTGATGATTATCCACGGCACGCGCGACCCGGTGGTGCTCTATTCGGACACGATTGCGCTGGCGGAGAAGATGATCCAGCGGGAGCAGATGTTCGAGCTGGTCACCATCCCGGGCGGAAACCATGCCTGGGCGAGCGATAATCTCCCGCAGGCCCGGTTTGCGTTCAAGAAGATGGTCGATTTCTTCGATCGCAATGTGAAGAACCGGAAGTAAGATGCTGGCCCGAGGCATCGCGGCCTGGCTGGGCGGCGCCACGTTGATGGTGGCGCAGGTTGCGTCGGCGCAGCCCGCCGTCCAGCAATTGGGTGCCGATTTCTGGGCGTGGCGCAGCGCAACGCAGCCGGCGAGCAGCGACGACATCCCGCGCATCGTCCGCCCGGCCGGATGGGTGCCCGATTGGTCGGCCGCCGCTGTCGCGACGCAGCGTTCCAAGCTTGCCGAGTTCGATGCGCGCTGGAAGGCGCTGGAAGGCGCTCCCGAGACGGTGAGCGAAAAGGTGGACTACCGCCTGATCGGGTCGGCGCTGGCGCGGGTCCATTGGGAAATGGACCATGTCGCGGGCTGGCGCCGCCAGCCGCATTTCTACACGGCGCAGGCGCTCAATCCGATCTTCGAGGTGCTGCTGCCACCGCCGCCCGTTTCCACGCGCCGCGTGGAAGACGTGATCCGCCTGCTCGGCACCGCGCCTGCAGTGTTGCTGGCGGGGCAGGTCAACCTGAACGACATGCGCGGGCCGTTCGTCGACGTGGCATTGAGCCAGATCGCCGACGTGCCCGATAGCCTGCGCGGTATGGCGGCGGGGCTCGCGCCCTACGCCAATGCCGGACAGCGCAAGCGGCTCGATGCGGCGGTCAACAAGGCGATCGCCGCGTTTTCTGCCTATACCAACTTCCTGAAATCCAAGCGCGCGGGCCTGTCCGAACAGACCGCGGTGGGTGACGCCAGCTATCGCTACTTCCTGAGCAATGTGGCCCTCTATCCCTATTCGCCGACAGATCTGCTGATCATGGGGAGTCAGGAATGGGCGCGATCGGTGCTGTTCGAGGAACTGGAGCGCAATCGTAATGCCGACGTGCCCGAACTCCCCATCGGATCCTCGATCGAGGCCGTGACGGCGAAACTGGATGCCGACGAACTCAAGGTTCGTACATTCCTCACCGAAAAGAATCTGCTGACCCTTCCGGACTGGGCCGGGCATTACAAGGCGCAGCCATTCCCGGCTTATCTGGCGCCGATCGGCTGGCTGGGGCGGACCTTCGATCTGACCGACATCGATCGGGTGGGCCAGAACGCGACCGTCTATCTGCCCGAACCGTCGCCCAAGCTCGGTTATTTCAATCTTTCGATCACCCGCGATCCGCGGCCGATCATCGTGCATGAAGGGGTGCCCGGGCACTTCTTCCAGCTCACACTGGGCTGGCGACATCCCAACCCGCTTCGCCGCCGCTATTACGACAGTGGCGCGAACGAGGGGACCGGCTTCTACGCCGAGGAGATGATGCTCCAGGCTGGCCTGTGGGCGGATGCACCGAAGACGCGCGAGATCATCTATAATTTCGCGAGACTGCGCGCGCTTCGCGTCGAAGTGGACGTGAAGCTGGCGCTGGGTGAGTTCAGCATCGAACAGGCCGCCGACTATCTGGAGACGATGGTGCCGATGGACCGGACCACGGCGCATGAGGAAGCAACCTTCTTCGCCGCCGCGCCCGGACAGGCGATCAGCTACCAGATCGGCAAGATGCAGACGACCGAGTTCCTGGCGGAGGCGCGCGCGAGAGAAGGCAAGTCTTTCGATCTCAAGCGCTTCCACGATTATCTCTGGGCCAATGGCAATGTGCCGATCGCGCTGCAGAAGGAAGAGTATCTGTCGATGGTGACGGGCAAATAAGGGGCATGCTTTCGATGGATCTGGTGCGTTTCACAGAGCCGGTGTCGGGACTTTCGGCACGCTGCCGCCTGCTGCCTGAGGCAGCCCCGCAATCGTGCGAATTCCTGCGCGATCTTGCCACGCGACGCGCGTCGTTCGAGGCGATGCACGCGATCTGGACGGGACCCGAAATCTCGGTGCCGATGCCTTCGGCAGCCTTGCCGGAAGGCATGGCGCAGCCGGCGATCCCGGCGGAAAGCGCGACTTCCTACCCGGCAGCGGGGGATATCGTGCTCGCTTATCTCGCCGCGGGCAGCACGCTGGGCCTGCCGCCCGGACCCTTTTACGACATCGGCATTTTCTATGGCGCTGGCGGGCGGCTGCTCATGCCGTTCGGCTGGATCCAGGCGAATGTCTGCGCGCGCATCATCGATGAGGATCTGGCCAAGGCAGTCGCCGATTGCCGCACGATCCGCCGGAACGGTGCCTGCACCATCACTGTAGAGCCTGCCTGAGGTAACCGGAAATGACCTATGCCGATCTGATGTCCTTCCTGGGCAACTGGGTTCTGCCGGGCTCGCTCGTCGCGATCATGGCTTCGATGGGCCTTTCGCTGACCGCCCATGACTTCCGCGAGGTATTCCGTAACAAGCGCGCGCTGATCTTTGGCGTCTGCTCGATGCTGATTATCCCGCCGCTTATCGGGCTGACGCTGGCGCTCACCGTTGCGCCTACGCCGGCGCTGGCGGTTGGCTTCGTCCTGCTCGCGACGACGCCCGGCGGCATGCTCTCGAACCTGTTCACCGACATGGCAGACGGCGATCTGGCGCTGTCGATGTCGATGACCCTGCTGCTCAGCATGATCTACATTCTGGTCGTGCCGTTCTACGCGCATTTCGCGCTCTCTTATTTCATGGGCCTCGAAGCCGAGGTGAAGGTGCCATTGGCGTCCTTCTTCTGGGATATCTTCTCGATCACGGTGTTGCCCGCAGCAGTCGGCTTCGCGATCCGGGCGCTTCGCCCCGAATTCGCGCTGGCGTTCAAGAAGTATCTCAAGAACATCGCGATGGTCGTCCTGTTCTCTGCCTTTGGCGTGATCCTGTTCGACCAGGTGCCGGTGCTGCGCGAGAATCTGGGCGCGCTGTTCTGGATCACGGTGGCGCTCAACCTGATCATGGTGTGCGTGGTGATGACGATCGTGCGCTTCGCCGGCTTCACCCGGCGCGAGAATGTCGCAATCGGGATCGAGCATCTGATGCGGCAGGAAGGCACGGCGATCTTCATCGCGGTGACGATCGTAGGCAGCAACGAGATGTCGCTTCCGATGATCATGAACACGCCGGTCGCGCTTTGCTTCGTGCTGGCGTTCGTCGCTCTCGCGCGCCGCTTCCAGCGCGGCGGGAGTTCCGTGTCCGCCGCTTGATCGCTTACGAATACCACCCCTCCGGGGCGTACAGACACCGCTCCTAGCCGGGCGTACAGAGAGTTCAGAAGTACATGCAAACGTTCCGTATAGCGGGCGTCGCCGGGGCATTCGTGCCCTACGCGCCGGCTCTCAACGTCACTATGGGGGAGGCGCGGTGATGCAACATCAGACGATTGCCCGCCGCCATGGCGAGGGCGCTTCCACCATGCCGGTCTGGGCCGCAACCGCGGCTCCCGGCCCCGAACTCGCGCCGCTGACGGCGGAGGTCGAGGCGGACGTGCTGGTCATTGGGGGCGGCATCGCCGGGATGACCACGGCGCTGCACCTGGCGGAGGCCGGTATCGATACGGTGTTGCTTGAGGGGGGGCAGCCGGGCAGCCAGGCGACTGGATGGAGCGGCGGGCTCGTTGCCCCCGACTATATCCGCCACACGCCGGAAACGATCGGCGCGGTGATTGGCCGCCAGCAGGGCGAGCGGCTGACCCGGATGATCGGCGGCTCCGCCCGTGCGGTGTTCGATCTGATCGAGCGCCACGGCCTGGATTGTGATGCCCGGCCAGAGGGATTTTTCACGCCCGCGCACACAGAGCAGCTGGCGCACAGCCAGCGCGCCTATGCCAATCAATGGCAGGTACGCGGCTATGACGTGCGCTTCGTAGAAGCGCGCGAGGCCCGGGAGCAGTTCGGCGTGGATCGCTATTGCGGCGCGCTGCGCTTTGGCGACGGCGGGAGTATCAATCCGCTGGGCTATGTTCGTGGCATCGCCCGTGCGGCGCAGGGGCAAGGGGCATGGCTGTTCGCCGAAAGTCCGGTCCAGACGCTTGCACGCGAGGGCGGCCGCTGGGTCGCTCGCACACCTTCCGGTGCGGTCTCGGCGCGGCGCGTGGTGCTGGCCGCCAATGGTGGCAATGCGCGCCTGCACCCGGCGCTCGAGCGGACCGTGCTGCCGCTGCACGTCGTCCAGTTCGCCACCGCGCCGCTCGACACGCGGCAGCGCGAGGCGATCCTGCCCAATGGCGGGGCGTTTACCGACAAGGTGCCCTATCTGTTCACGGCGCGGCTGGATGCGCAGGGGCACCTGATCTCGGCATTTCCGAATTCGTTCCTGGTCAGGGGCGAAAAAGCGCATTTGCGTGAAGCCGCGCGCAGGCTGAAGCAGCATTTCGCCGCGATCGCGGAGCCAAGGATCGATTATATCTGGGAAGGCGTGGCGCAGGTCAACCCGTCGTTCCTGCCCGAATTATACGATCTTGGCGATGGCGCGCTCGCGATCCAGGCAGACAATGGCCGCGGGATCGGCATCAACACGCAACTCGGCATCGAAATGGCCGCCGCGATCGCGACGAACAGCCGCGAGGCGCTTTCGGTCACGCCGCGCGTGCCGCAGCCAATCCGGCTTCACGCCGGCGCGGCGATGCTGCCCAAGCTTCTGATGTCGATCGCCCGGCTTTCCAACTGAGCAGGCGCCGCGTGCCTGCGTGATTTCGGAGTTTGTTCGATGAAGCGCGTCCTGTGTATGCTGTTGCTGCCCCTCGGGGCCACTCTCCTGGCCGGGGCGGCCTTGCCCGATCCCGGCGCACCTGCACCGGATTTCAGCGAGCTGGTCACGCGCTACGAGCGCTTCTCCAGGGACTTTCCGATGGAAGCGGGGCGTTCCGATCCCGCCTTCGCGCGCGATAGCTGGCCCGTCGAGACGCCACGGGCGATGGCGACGCGTCGCGCGGAGCTGGTGCGCATCGATCATGCGCTGGCGGGGCTGCCCGAGGGACAGCTGGCTGGCGACGACCGGATGAACCGCGACTATCTTCGCCAGCTGATCGCGTGGCGGATCGAGGGCATCGATTTCGACGAACGCCGCTTCGCGTTTGTGGCGCATGAGGGCTTTTACAACACGCCCTATTCGGTCGCGCGGGCGACGGTGGTGAAGAACGAAGCCGAAGGGCGGGCGTGGATTGCGCGGATGCGCGGGATCCCCGGCTATTTTGCCGAGCAGCGGACCAATCTGGAACGCGGCATGAAGACGGGATGGACCAACCCAGGCCGCGTGATCGACGTGGCCGTGGCCGTGCTACGCAAGCAGATCGCTACGCCCGTGGCGGACGATCCGCTCGTCGCGCCGCTGCGGAACTATCCGGTGTTGTTCGCCGAGGCGAAGACGGTGGTCGAGCGCGAGATCCGCCCCGCGCAACGCGCGGTGATGGGCTTCATCGACGGTCCCTATCGGGCCAAGGCCCGGCCGGGGCTGGGCATCGGATCGCTGCCGGGCGGGCGCGCATATTACGACTTCCTCGTCCGCTATTACACCACTACCGACCTGACCGCCGAGCAGATCCACGAGACGGGCCTGTCCGAAGTGAAGCGCATTCGCGCCGAGATGGACAAGGTGATCGCGTCCACTGGCTTCAAAGGCAGCTTTGCCGACTGGCTCAAGTTCCTGCGCACGGATCCGCAATTCTATGCGACGACCCGCGAGGGGCTGATCGAGAAATATGCGGCGGCGACCAAGCGGATCGATGGCGTGCTGCCGCGCTATTTCTCCGTATTGCCGCGCCAGCCCTTCACGATCGTGCCGGTGCCGCGCGAGCTGGAAGAGGGCTACACAACCGCACGCGGCGGGGGCGGGGGCGACTTTTCAAAGGGATTTCCCGGGCATTTTGTGGTGAACACCTCGCATCTCGATCAACGCCCGCTGTATGAGGTGTCTGCGCTCAGCCTGCATGAGTCTGCGCCTGGCCATCACACGCATGGAGCGCTGAACAACGAGAACCTATCGCTGCCTTCGTTCCGCCGCGCGCGCGATCTGCTCGCCTTCCGCGAGGGCTGGGCGCTTTATGCCGAGCGGCTGGGGCATGAGATGGGCGTGTACCGCGATGCCTATGAGAAGTTCGGAAGCCTATCGACCGAGATGTGGCGTGCGTGCCGCATGGTGGTCGACACCGGCATCCATGTGATGGGCTGGAGCTACGAAAAGGCGCGTGCCTGCTTCACAGAGAACACCGCGCTGGCCGACATCAACATCGATACCGAGCTGGACCGCTATATCGGCGCTCCGGCAGGGGCGGTGGCCTATAAGGTCGGCGAGTTGAAGATCGTCGAGTTGCGCGCGCGGGCCGAAAAGGCGCTGGGCGACAAGTTCGACATCCGTGCCTTTCACGACCTGATCCTGGCGCAGGGCCAGCTGCCGATGACGCTGCTGGATGTGACGGTGAACAATTGGATCGAAGCGCGGCGCTAACGCCCGCCGGCATCGCCGCTTGCTGATCCGCCCCATCACCCCGCGCCATAGGCCGGAGTGATGGGGCCTTTTTTTGATCAGGAGGCGAGCGCCTGTTCGAGCGCTACGCCCTCTTCATCGGCAAGCGCCGCTTCGCGAAGGGCGCGGAGCTGCGCTGCGCTGAGCGATGCGGTGCGATAGCGATCGGTGATGCGGCCATAATTGGCGAGGCCACGTGCGAACGTGTCCCCATAGCCTTTGATCAGGCGCTGGCACTTTACGAGCTCGAGCGCGGTTGCAGGCTCTGCCGCGCGGACGAGCGTGAGCCAATCCTCGATGCGCGCCTGTTCAAGTTCGTAGCGCAAAGTGCCACGACGGAAACGCCGCCATCCGGCGAGGATCGAGAGCATCATGAACCAGCGCAGGCTGGTAGTTTCGACATGCCGTCCCTTGGTGAAGAAGCGCTCGAGGCGGTGCGACCAGCTCTGGCTGGCGAGGATGCGGCGACCGATGCCAGCGGGCAGCGTCTCGCAAATCTCTTCGAGGCGCGGGTGCATATATTCGGTGAGCTGGACGATCTGATCGTCCTTTGCCTTCACCTCACCACGGACGCGGGCAAAACGGCTGGCGCGCACCTTCAGATCGGCGACGCGGATCGTATCCTCATAGGACATCCACAAAGCGAGGTGGCGAGCAGCCTCGGTCAGCAGAACCGGGTCGCTGCCCAAGTGCTCCAGCCGATCAAGGTAGAGGCTGGCATAGGCCGCGTCCTGATAGTCCATCAGGCGGCGGACGCCTTCGATCGCGAAGCCGTGCGCAGCGGTGGGGAGCCTCGCACGCACGCGGGCGGCGAGGGTGCGGCCCGCTTCGGTCGTCGGCTCGGGCGCGGTAGGCGCATCGACGGCTTCGACAAGCTTGCCCTGTGCGGCGTCGTACCCGGCGGCGAATCCCTTCAGGCTGGCGTCGACGCCCTTGCCACCCGCGCGGATCGCAGCCTCATAGGCTTCGCGCGCGAAGGGGAGGGCGCCGCTGCCCGCGAGCGCGCCGAACAGCACCGAGCTGATCACGGTGCCTACGCGTTCGGACGCAGCTTCCATGTCGAAGCCGACGAATCGTTTCGAGCGCTCGGCTGCGGCGGCAAGGATGCGATCGTTGCTGGCGCGGCCATCGCCCATCGCCGACTTTTCCGAGATGGCGTAGACGCGGTGGGTGGAGCCAATCAGCGTCGTATCCTTCGACACGAAGCCGCGCAGGATCGCGCGCCCGGTTTCCATCAGTTCGGAGGCGATGACGACATCGACGTCGCCGGGGACGGGCGTGAGCGCCAGCACAGGCTGGGCCGGGCCGCCCGCTGGGATCATTTCGATATAATAGGTCGTCGCGCCGGTGCGCTGGGCGACGCCGGGCACCGAGGTGCCCTGTGCGATATAGCCGTTCTTTTCGCCAAGCTGGACGATCCAGTCGGCAAGCACCCCGCCGCCTTGACCGCCCAAGCCGAGCACGGCGATGGTGAAGCGATTGCGCTGGGCCATCAGAAGGCCCTCGCGGCGATGGCGCGCGCCGAGCGGCGCTGAAGCGCGCCGATCACCCAGCTACGCACGCGTTGACGGAAGCGATCGCGTCGATCGGGATTGGTAATGATCTGGGCCTTGTAGAAAGAGGGGCAGAGGACGGCGGCATGGCTGACCTCGCCGCACACGCCGCAGCCGACACAGCTGTTTTCGACATGGGCGATCGGATCCTGCCGCAGCGGATCGGGATTGGGCTTGATCGTGAGCGAGGGGCAGCCGGAAAGCCGGATGCAGCTATGATCGCCGGTGCAGGTGTCGGGATCGACGCCGAAGCGTTCCCGCACCACGCGCTGGCCGGATTTGATGGCCTCTGCCATCAGGGGCTTTATGCGGCGCTGGCGGTTGAGCTGACATTCGGACTGGGCAACGAGAACTTTCGGACCTTTTTGTTTGCTCGTGAGCGCTTCGCGGATTGCGTCGCGCATAGCGGCAACGTCATAGGTGCGTGTCATGGTCCGCGCCCAGCCGATGCCGATGCCGCGCACGGCCTTTTCGATCGGGTTGTTGGTCTTGCGCCCCGGCGGCTTGGCGCGGGAGGAGAGGATGTCCTGCCCACCCGTCGCGGCCGAATAGCCGTTATCGACGATGATCGTGAGGTTATCGTCCTGGTTGAAGACGGCGTTGCCGATGCCCGATGTAAGGCCGTTATGCCAGAAACCGCCATCGCCCATGATCGCGACCGTACGCTTCTCCCGCGTCTTGAACGCGGAAGCGCCCGCGGTACCCAGGCCATAGCCCATCGTCGTGTTGCCGATATGGAAGGGCGGCAGGATCGAGAAGAGGTGGCAGCCGATATCGGCGGAGACGTGGAAGTCGCCGAGTTCCTTCTGCACCAGCTTCATCGCCGAGAAGATCGGACGCTCCGGACAGCCGGTGCAGAATCCGGCGGGACGCTGCGGGATCGCGCTGGGCGGGAGAGCGGGGGGCGGCGCGGGTTCTTCAGCGGGTGCACGATCCGGCGCATAAGCGCGGAGGAACTTGGCGATGCCGTCCCGGATCACGGCGCCGCTATATTCGCCCGCGCGCGGCAGCACGTCCTTGCCGACGATGCGTGTTTGCAGATCGGCCCGGCGGATGAGCGTGTTGAGTTCGTGCTCGACGAATTCGGGCTGGCCCTCCTCGACAATGAGCACTGCCTTCTTGCCCGCGCAGAACTCCACGACCTCATCAGGGATCAGCGGGTAGGCGACGTTGAGGACGTAGATGGGGAGCGCGGCGTTCCCATAGGCGTCTGACAGGCCGAGCAGTTCGAGCGCGCGGTTCGCCGAGTTGAACAGGCCGCCCTGGACGATGATGCCGATCTCGTCCTGATCGGTGCCGAAATGCTCGTTGAGCTGATGCTCCTGAATGAACCGAATCGCTGCGGGCCAGCGCTGTTCGATCTTCTCGACTTCGTGGAGGAAGTTGGCGGGCGGGAGCACGATGCGATCGGTATCGCGCACCGGGGATTCCGCCGCTTCGCCGACGGTGAGCTTCGGGCGCTGGTTGTCCTTGGCCACGAAGCTGCCCGTGACGTGGCAGGCGCGGATGCGCAGTTCGAGCATGACGGGGGTGTTCGACGCTTCGGAAAGCTCGAACCCCTTTTCGACCATATCGACGATCAGCGGCAGGCTGGGGCGCGGATCGAGCAGCCACATCTGCGACTTCATCGCAAAGGCATGCGTGCGCTCCTGCATGATCGAGGAGCCCTCGCCATAATCCTCACCAAGGATGACGAGCGCGCCGCCGGTCACGCCGCCCGATGCGACGTTGGAGAGTGCATCGGACGCCACGTTGGTGCCGACCACCGATTTCCAAGCGACGGCGCCGCGCAGGGGATAATTGACCGACGCCGCGAGCATTGCGGCGGCGGTCGCTTCGCTGGCTGAGCTCTCGAAATGGACGCCCAATTCGCCCATCAGTTCGTTCGCATCGGCGAACACGTCCATCAAATGGCTGATCGGCGAACCCTGATAGCCGCCGACATAGGCCACGCCGGCCTGGAGCAAGGCCTTGGTGACGGCAAGGATGCCCTCACCGTGGAAGACTTGGCCTTCTCCCAGCCGGAGCTGTTCGACTTCTGCTTTAAACGAGCGCTCAGCCATGTGTTCAGCCAGCCACCAGCGCGAGGACACGGAGCGGACTGCCCGAGCCGCCCTTGATCTTGAGCGGGGTGGCAATGACCACCGCACCCGCCGGCGGAAGCAGATCCAGATTTTCGAGGCACTGGAGCCCGTAGCGTCCCGCCGCGTGGAACAGGGTGTGCGCCGGATAGGCGGGATCGAGCAGATGGGCCTGGCCCGCATCGGTGCCGATCGTCTCGACGCCGAGGCCGTGGGCGTCGCGCTCGTCGATCAGGAACTTGACCGCCTCGGCCGACGGTCCGGGGGTGTGCGCGCCGTCCTCGCGACGATTGGTATAGGCATCCACGTCGCGCTTCGACCAATCGGTGCGCAGCATGATCCAGCTACGCGGCGGGATGCGGCCATGTTCGGCCTCAAAGGCCTCGATATCGGCGACGGTGAGGAGGTAATCGGGGTCTTCCGCCGACTTTGCCGAGATATCGATCACCACGGCGGGTGCGATGAAGTCGGCAGGCGGGACGGTATCGACAGCGTTGTTCGCCAGATCCTTGCCGGTGATCCAGTGGATCGGCGCGTCGAAATGGGTGCCGGTATGCTCGCTGACGGTGAAGTTGTTCCAATACCAGGCGACGCCGCGCTCGTCATAGCGCGAGATTTCCTCCTGGCTGAAACCGGCGCACTGGCCGAATTCGGGCGGGAGCACCAGCGTGGGGGTTTCCGGCGAAAGCGTCTGGGTGAGATCGATTGTGCGGATAGCGCCGGATGCGATGTCTGCCGCGAAATTGGCAAGCGTTTGACTGGTCATCATTTCTCTCCCTGTGGATGGGTGTGCGCGGTCATGCGGGCACGATGTCGAAAGCGATTGTGGTTCGGTGGCCGGCGTCTTCGAACGGCACCGTTCCGTGGTAAAAATAGGAGGGGAACAGCACGAGCAGGCCGGGTTCCGGGCGGATCATCCGGGCGATGCGCTCGCGCTGGCCAAGGCGCAGGCCGGACTCGCCGAACTTGAGCCAGCCCTGCTGATCGCGCGTCACGGCTTCGGGCAAAGCGACATAATAGCAGGCGCTGATCCAGCCCTCGGGATGGATGTGGTTCTCGTGGAAACCGGTGCTGCGCAGCCGGACCGACCATGAACCGGAGAAAGCAAAGCGGCCGGTGTTGCGGGACAGGAAGGGATGGTTGGCATCGCGGGGAAGGGCGGCGAGCCATGCGCGGATGCGCGCCTCGATCATCGCGCGCACCTCGGCGATCAGCGGATCGGGACGGGCGAACAGATCGTCGCTGGTCTGGGTGCCGCCGCGCAGCGTCTGATCGAGCGGGTGCTGATGATCGCGGTGATGCGCGGTCAGCGCGGCGTCGAGCCGGGCGTTGAAGGAGGAGACATCGCCGTCCGTGGGCGTCAGCAGATCAGCGGAGACGAACTGCTCGACATCATTGAGCCACGTCTCGCGCGGATCTGCGGTGAAGCGCCATGCAATGCCCTGAAGCGCGAGCGCCTGCTGATCGTAGCGATCGGCGGCGAGAACCGCCTCGATGCGGGGAAGCGATTCTTCGGGGCGATCGAGGATGATGCGGGAGCGGGCGCCTTCACGAAGTGCGGGGACGAAATCCCCGGCAGCGTCGAACTGGGCGAGCGCGGCATCGGGCGCGCCCGAGGACCAGAGCGCGCGACCGTATTGGTAGTGCAGCGAAGGGCTGGCGGACGTGCTGTGGGGCGCGAGGAGGGCGGCCGCCGATTTGGCGTCTCCAGCGAGAAGAAGCTGGTCGGCGAGATCGTACAGAAGCCCGTGATCGCCGGGATGTTGCGCGAGGGCGGTGCGGTAGCTGGCCAGCCAGTGATCGGTGCGGCCCTGTCGCCATAAAAGGCCGTTCAGCGACTGATGGGCCGCACGATCGGTGGGGCGAAGCACGATCGCCCGCTCATACGCGCGGATCGCCGAATCGACCTGCTCCAGATCCTGAAGGCAGTGGCCGAGATTGTACGCGATCTCAGCGCTTGAAGGATCGCCCTGGCACGCGCGGTTCAGGAGGGGGAGGGCTTCTTCCGGCTGACCGGCCATACGAAGTGCGACGCCGAGATTGTGCATTGTCGGCACATGATCGGGGCGGAGCGAAAGCGCGGTGCGCAGCGCGAGGATCGCTTCCGGCAACTGCCCATTCTCACGCCGCGCCTGGCCCAAAGTCGCCCAGGCGCGGGCATTGCGTGGATCGCGTGCAACGAGAGGGATCAGCGCGGCGCAAGCGGCGGCAGCGTCTGCGGCCGCAAGCAATGCGATCGCGAGATTGACTCGTGCTTCATCATATTGGGGAGCAAGGCGCAGCGCCTGACGATAGGCGTGTACCGCGTCGCCCGGCTCGCCCAGATCGACAAGCGCGTTACCGAGATTGTTGTGCACATGCGGTTGCGCGGGGAACGCTGCGAGGGATCGCCGGAAGAGGGAAGCGGCATCGACGTTTCTCCCCGTCTTGCGCGCGATCATCCCCAGCAATTGAAGCGCATCGGGGTTTTCCGGGGAGATTTCGAGCAGGCGCTGCAAGATCGTCTCGGCGGGGCCGGTGCGGCCTTCGCGGGCGAGCGCCATTGCGTGCTGAAGCGCGTCGCCAAGCTCGACCGCACTGATGCGCGGCTGCCCCGACGGGCGCGATGGCGGGCCTTGATCTAGCCGTATCTGCCTCATCGAGCACATTCCCCTGACGACCCGTTTCAGGAGGGGCGCCGAAACCGAAAGGTTGCAAATGCCTCTTGTTTCGTCAAGAGAATCACGCTTTAAATCATATGTAAATGGGAATAATTGGGGAGCGCGGCGTGGCTGATTCGGTGGCAAAATCCGGTTTGCGGACCCGGCTGTTACAAGGTGTGGCGATCTCGGCGGCGTTCATGCTGGGCGCGGTGACGCCGCATCTCGCACATGCCCAGCGCGCCGTGACGGAGGAGCAGCGCAGGGCGATCCCGGACACCAGCGACGATATGCGGCGCGTGCCGATCCCTCCGGTGGATCGCAGCAAGGAGCCGATCATCGTGGTGACCGGCGGCACGCTGCTCGACGGCCGCTGGGGCGGCGCGATCCCGAATGCGGTGGTCGTGCTCCAGGGCGATCGCATCGTATCGGCGGGTCCGGCGGGAACGCGGATCCCGGCGAATGTCTCACGCACGATCGACGCGAGCGGCATGTACATCATGCCCGGTCTGATCGACCTGCACATCCATTTCACCCAGCAGCGCGGCCCCGACATGGGGCAATATTCGGACAGCCCGGCGGCAGCGGCGATCCGCGGCACGGCGCTGGCGGAGCAATTGATCACCGCCGGCATCACGGCCGCGCGCGACGTTGGCACGATGGGCGACGTTGCATTGCGCATCAAGGAAGGTGTGGACCGCGGGATCATTCGCGGCCCGCGGGTTTTCTGGAGCGGCCGGATCATTTCCAGCACCAGCGGCCATGGCGATGAGGTTACCTCCACCGCGACCGGCCGCCAGAAGCCGAATCTGGGCGGCGAATCCAAGGGTGCCAACGGCCCGTGGGAATGGCGCAAGGCCGTGCGCGAGCAGATCCGCATGCTGGCAGACTGGATCAAGCTTGGCGCGCCGGGCACCAAGGAAGAGATCGCAGCGGCGATCGACGAGGCGCACGAGGCCGGCGTGCCGGTCGCGATCGACAGCTATGGCGTCTATACCGATTGGGCGATCGAGGCGGGCGTGGATACGCTCGAGCATCCGCTGTTGATCAGCGACAAGGCGGTGCCACTGATGAAGAAGCATGGCACTGCATTCGTGCCGACGATCATCGCCTTCGATAATCTGCTGCAGGGCGGCTATCCGACCGCGGGTATCCCGTCCGGCAATTTCTACCATACCCATTCGCGCCGCTTCGTGATGGACCAGAAGCATCACCTGAAGCGCGTGAACGAGGCATATCGCGCCGGCGTGCCGATCGGCGTGGGCACCGATATCCCGTTCGAGAATGAATGGCGCTATCCCGACGCCTATTTCCGCGAGCTGGAGTATCTGCGCGAGGCGGGCATGAGCAACGCCGATATCCTCGCCTCTGCGACCAGCGTTGGCGCGAAGATCATGCGGATCGGCGACAAGCTGGGCACGATCGAGGCGGGCAAGATCGCCGATATCCTGATCATCGGCGGCAACCCGCTCGATTCGCTGAAGAATCTCCGCGACGTTCGCTATGTGATCGCCGACGGCAAAGTGGTTGTGGACGGCAAGTCCCGATAAGCACGCGCCACCCTCCTATCCCTCCCTCGTGGGTGGCGACGTGTAGGAAAAGCCCGGCTCGAGCGATCGAGCCGGGCTTTTTTATTCGATGGGGAGCTTGCTCAGATTCCCGCTGATCTTTTGCAGCGTGCGCAGCAGATGCGCGATGTCACGGTCGCTCACGCCGTTCATCGCCCGGCTGAACTGGCGGCCGACGATCGGGGTCAGCTTGCGCAGGGTCTGCTGGCCGGCGGGGGTCAGCGTTACCTCGGTGATGCGGTGGTCTTCCGGATTGGGTTCGGTGGTGACGAGGCCCTGTTCGACCATCCGATCGATGATCCGGCTGATCGTCGAGCGCTTGGTCAGCGCCGCCTCTGCGATCGCGCCGATGCTGGCGGGCTGGCGCTCGCGCAACACCGTCATGACACGGTAGATCGGCTTGGACACGCCATGCTTGTGCAGCACGACATCCATATCCTCGTGATATTTGAAATCGGCGTGCGCCATTAGATAGAATGGCGAGTTTTCCAGGCGGAAATTCGCGCTGCTGGGGTCATAGACAGTGCGATTGTCCATCAGTTCCTCTGCCGTTCCTGCCGCGTTCTTCGTTGCGCTAATAGCCATATTTCACCCAATCATTCGCCAGGATCAAGACATTGCGCCGGATCAGACAGATCGGGGGACGCGATTTGGCCGATAGCATGTGCATTCACACCTATCGGTCCGCCGTCGCGCCCGATGCTCGACTTCGGCTTCCCCCATCTTGTTCCGGCACGCTGACTTCGCATCCGAGCGTCTCGATGCCGATGCCCATTGCCGGGCGAGCGGGCATATATCAACGAAAATCGCGTGATTATTGTTTCATTGGGGCGGCGCTTCTGTCAGCTTCGCCGCTGAGAAACACCATGGGAGAAACAGCGTGTCGTCGAAGCGTTTGAGCCGGCTTGCCCTCCCGCTCGCCATCTTGCCCCTGCTCGCGGCGACGCCGGCCCAGGGCCAGGAGGCGAAGCGGCGCTGGGACCAGATGTGCCAGATCCGCAAGGACAAGCTCGACCTGATCCTCCCTGAGGTGATGCGCGAAAACGGCGTGGACATGTGGATCGTTGCGGGGCGCGAGGGGCATGACGATCCCAACGCCGCGCTGCTCGGCGGCGGCTATATCGGCGATGTCGGCTATTATGTGTTCACCGATCGTAGCGGCAGCGGGCGGATCGAGCGCGCGGCGATGGGCATTGGCGGGGCGGCGTTCGACCAATGCCCGCTTTATGATCTCAAGCTCTCGCCGGCGGAGCTGAGGAAGTTCGTCGAGGCGCGCAATCCGAAGCGGATCGGGATCAATGTCGCGACCGAGATCGGTGCTGCGGATGGGCTGAGCCATTCGCTTCGGACCAGGCTGGCCCAGACTTTGGGGCCAACCCTGGCGGAGCGGCTGGTTTCAGCCGAAAAACTGGTCTCGGATTTCCGCGCCCGGCATTCGGTCAACGAGATCGCGGCCTTCGCCAAGGCGGGCGAGTATTCGCGGACGATCCTGGAGCGTGCGCTTTCAAACGAAGTGATCGTGCCGGGGCACACCACCACCGGCGATGTCGCATGGTGGATGATGGAACAGCTTCACAAGGAAGGGCTGGGAAGCAGCTTCGGGCTGCCGAGCGTCTATATCCTTGGGCCGGGTGAGCGTGGCCCGACTTCGGGCGATCATGTGATCAAGCCCGGCGACCTGATCACGGTCGATTGGGGCGCCAATTATCTGTTCTATTACACCGATATGAAGCGCATGAGCTATGTGCTGAAGCCGGGCGAGAATGCTCCGCCGCTGGGGCTGCAGCGTGCCTATGACAAAGCGCGCGAGATACGCCAGATGATCCTGGACGTAATCCGTCCGGGCATTACCGCCGGAGAAGCACTGGCTGCGGTGAACAAGCGTGTGGCGGAAACGCCGGGCTTCGTGCTGGGCCGCTACGACGATCCGAGCAAGGATCTCAAGGTTTCGGATGTGGTGATCGGCAGCCATTCGGTGGGCGATCTGGGCCATGGTTCGGGCCCGTCCATGGCCGATTTCAACCCGCTACGCATGACCTACACGCTGCGTGCCGGCAATTTCCTGTCGATCGAATCGTTCCTCTACACTCCGGTGCCGGAATGGGGCGGGCGCAAGATCAAGATTCCGCTGGAGGATAATGGCGTGGTCACCGAGCGCGGCTTCGAATGGGCCTATCCGCCGGGCAACCGGATCCTGCTGGTGAAGTGAGAAAGCGGGCGGCCGGATGATCCGGCCGCCCATCATTCCTAGAAGGCGGCGATCCCGGTGATCGCGCGGCCAAGGATCAGGGCATGGACGTCGTGCGTGCCCTCATAAGTGTTCACGGTTTCGAGGTTCATCAGGTGACGCATCACCTGGAACTCGCCCGAGATGCCGTTGCCGCCATGCATGTCGCGCGCGGCCCGCGCGATATCGAGCGCCTTGCCGACATTGTTGCGCTTGACGATCGAGATCATCTCGGGCGCGAAATTGCCGCTGTCGATCAGGCGGCCGACACGGAGCGACGCCTGGAGGCCGAGAGTGATCTCGGTTTCCATATCCGCCAGCTTCTTCTGGAAGAGCTGGGTAGCGGCGAGAGGGCGACCGAACTGGTGACGATCGAGGCCATATTGGCGGGCGGCGTGGAAACAGAATTCGGCAGCACCGAGTGCGCCCCAGCTGATCCCGTAGCGCGCGCGGTTCAAGCACGAGAAGGGGCCTTTGAGGCCTTCTACTTCGGGAAGCAGCGCATCTTCGCCGACTTCGACTTCGTCGAGATTGATCATGCCGGTGATCGAGGCACGCAGGCTCAATTTGCCTTCGATCTTCGGCGCGGAAAGGCCCTTCATGCCCTTTTCCAGCACGAAGCCGCGGATCGCGCCGCCATGTGCATCCGACTTGGCCCAGACCACGAAGACGTCGGCGATCGGGGCGTTGGAGATCCAGGTCTTTGCCCCGTTGAGACGATAGCCGCCGTCAATCTTTGTGGCGCGGGTGCGCATCCCGCCCGGATCGGAGCCCGCATCCGGCTCGGTAAGGCCGAAACAGCCGACCCATTCGCCGCTGGCGAGCTTCGGCAGGTACTTGAGCTTCTGCTCTTCCGAGCCGAAGGCGTAGATCGGGTACATGACGAGGCTCGACTGCACGCTCATCATCGAGCGATAGCCGGAATCGACGCGCTCAACCTCGCGCGCCACGAGGCCATAAGCGACATAGGAAGCGCCGACGCCGCCATATTTTTCGGAAACCGTCGGGCCGAGAAGCCCCAGCTCTCCCATCTCGCGGAATATCTCGCGATCGGTGATTTCCTTGTCGAACGCTTCGATCACGCGCGGCGCGAGCTGCGCCTGCGCATAGTCGCGTGCGGTGTCGCGGATCATCCGCTCCTCATCCTCCAGCTGCGCATCGAGCAGGAGGGGATCGGCCCAGTCAAATTTCTGCATTTCCATTCCTCAGGCTGCGGTGGGGACGACCGCAATTGTTTCGATCTCTAGCTTTGCTTCGATCTCGACCAGAGCCGCAACCTCAACCACGGCCATCGCCGGATAGTTGCGGCCGATCAGTTCGCGCCATGCGGCACCGATCTCGGCGATCTCGTCCAGATACTCATCGCGGCTCGTGATGTACCAGGTCATCCGCACGATATGCTCGGGCCCGGCACCCGCTTCGGCGAGGATCGCCAGCGTGTTGATCAGCACCTGGCGAAACTGGCCGGAAAGGCTGGATGCGACAAAGCGCTCCTCCGCATCCCAGCCGACCACGCCGGCGGTGTATATCGTGCGGCCGCTGGCGGAGATGCCGTTGGCATAGCCGCGCGGGCGCTTCCAGCCGGGGGGGAGGAGGGTCTGGTGGACGGTCATTGGCATTCCATTTCAAGGCGTTGGCGATATTCGGATGGCCAGGGCTGCGATGTGCCCCCGGCAAGCTCGATCAGGACCTGGGTGAGCCGGACATTGAAGCGCGGCGCACCGCCGCACGTGACCTCTACTTCAAGCTCGATCGAGCTCCGCCCGACCCGGACGAGGCGGACGGCGAATTCGAGCAGATCGCCCAATATGCTGGGCGCGATGAAGGTTGAGGTGAGGCTGACGGTGGGGAGGCCAAGCCCGCGTTCCATGTGCATCCTGCGCCGATCGTCGCCGAGGATCGCGGGCGTCCAATCCTCGATCGCGGCGTCGCACAGCTCCAGGCAGCGCGGATAATAAGCGATGCCCGCCGGATCGCAGTGTGCGAAGCGCAGCGGAAAGGTCACGCGGAACATCAGTCGGCGCTCTGCGCCAGATGCTGGCGGGCAATGACGATCTTCTGCACCTCCGACGCACCCTCATAGATGCGGAGCGCGCGGACCTCGCGGTAAAGCGCCTCGACCGGTGCACCGACGGTGACGCCTAGGCCACCGAAGATCTGGACTGCCTTGTCGATCACCTGCTGCGCGCTGTCAGTCGCGTGCAGCTTGGCGAGCGCGGCTTCGCGCGTGTTGCGCTGACCCTGCACGTCGCGGAGCCAGCCCGCGCGGTAGATGAGCAGCGCGGAGGTATCGATATCGAGCACCATCTCGGCGAGCTTGGACTGGGTGACCGGGTTGTCGGCTAGCGTGCCCTCGCCAAGCTTGCGCACGCGGGCGCGGGCGGTGGCTTCGTCGAGCGCGCGGCGAGCAAAGCCCAGCGCGGCGGCACCCACCGTGGTGCGGAAGATATCGAGCGTCGCCATCGCTTCGGCAAAGCCGCGCCCGGCCTCTCCGAGGAGCGCGTCTGCGGGCAGCGCCATATCGGTGAATTCGAGGGTGGCGAGAGGGTGGGGGGCGATCACGTCGATCCGCTCGGTGACGTTGAGGCCGGGTGTATCCGCGTCGACGAGGAATGCGGAGACGCCCTTGGCACCCGGCGCTTCGCCGGTGCGGGCGAACAGCACGTAATAATCAGCGATGCCGCCGTTCGAGATATAGGTCTTTGCGCCATTGACCCGCCAGCCATCCGCGGTGCGATCGGCGGAGGTCGACATGGAGGCAACGTCGGAGCCCGAGCCCGGCTCGGTAAGCGCGAAGGCGGCGATCTTTTCGCCGCGCGCGACCGCGGGGAGATAGGCCTGCTTCTGCGCTTCGGTGCCGAATAGCGAGATCGTGCCCGAGCCGAGGCCCTGCATCGCGAAGGCGAAATCGGCGAGGCCGGAATGGCGCGCGAGCGTTTCGCGGATCAGCGCGAGCGAGCGGATATCGAGCGTCTCACGGATGCCGCCCCAGGCTGCCGGAACGCAGTAACGCAGCCAACCTCCATCCCCGAGTGCGCGAACCAGCCGGCGGCATTCGGCATCCACGTCCGCACCGTGATGCGCGGAGAGACTGGCAACGCACCACGCCTCCAGATCGGCGGCCAGCGCGCGGTGGCCATCGTCGAGGAAGGGCCAGTCGAGGAAGCTGCGGTCTGCCATCAGTTGCCCTCGAACACCGGAGAGCGCTTTTCAGCAAAGGCTTCAAAGGCGCGGCGGAAGTCCTTGGTCGCCATGCAGATTGCCTGAGCCTGCGCTTCCATCTCGATCGCCGTTTCGACGCTGACGGCCCATTCGACGTTGAGCTGGGTCTTGGTGATGCCATGCGCGAAGGTGGGGCCGGTAGCGAGGCTCTGCGCCAGCGCCAGCGCTTCGTCGAGCAGCGCATCCGCCGATACGAGGCGGTTGTGGAAGCCCCAGCGCTCGCCCTCCTCAGCGGTCATGACCCGGCCGGTGTAGAGCAGGTCCGACGCGCGGCCCTGACCGATGATGCGGGGCAGGATCGCGCACGCGCCCATATCGCAACCCGCCAGGCCGACGCGCGTGAACAGGAATGCGGTCTTGGTCGCCGGGGTGGCGAGGCGCATATCGGATGCCATCGCCATGATCGCGCCCGCGCCCACGCAGATGCCGTCGATCGCGGCGATGATCGGCTGCGGGCAGGCGCGCATCGCCTTTACCAGATCGCCGGTCATGCGGGTGAAGGCGAGCAGTTCGGGCATCGCCATTTCGGTGAGCGGGCCGATGATCTCATGCACGTCGCCGCCCGAGGAGAAATTGCCGCCCGCGCCGGTGACGACCACGGCCTTAACCTCCGGCACATAGACGAGCGCGCGGAAGGTATCGCGGAGCTCGGCATAGCTATCGAAGGTGAGCGGGTTCTTGCGCTCGGGCCGGTTGAGCGTGACGGTTGCGACGCCGTTGGCAAAGGCCCAGCCGAAATGTTCGGGCGCGAAGCTGGTTGGATCAAAGGTCATTCTGTTTCCCCGTTGTCGGCGAGCAGGTCCTTGAGCACGCCCAGGCTTTGATAGAGTTGGCTGCGGTCTTCGCGGCCCAGCCCGGCGAGCATCGTTTCAACCCAGTTGCGATGCGCCTCTGCGAGCACCGCGAAATGATCGCGGCCCAATCGGGTGAGCCGCGCAACCGACGAGCGGCCATCGGTGGGCGAGGGCGTGAGGCTGACATAGCGATCGCGCACAAGCACCTGGACGACGCCGGTGACATTCCCGTTGGAAACGAGCAGCGCCTTGGACAGCTGGCCCATAGTCATCCCCTCGGGTCGGCGCTCCAGCGCGGCCATCACGTCGAAGCGGGGGAGGGTGCTGTTATATTCGTCCGCGAAGCCGCGCTTCACGCTCTTTTCGATGATCCGGGTGCAGGTGAGCAGGCGCAGCCAGAGGCGCACATTGTCGCGATCATCGGGCAATCCTTCGTGCGCGTTTACCTGGGGTGCTGTCACATCACTTCTCCACCTGCGATCGGGATCGCCTGACCGGTCACCGATCCGCTGCCCGGCAGGCAGAGCCAGAGCGCTGCTTCGGCGACTTCGTCCGGAGTGATTAGCCGCTTCTGGGGGTTGTGGCGCGTCAGTTCGGCCAGTGCCTCAGCCTCGGTGCGACCGGTTCGGCTGGTGATCGTCTGGATCGCCGTAGCGACGATATCGGTATCGGTGAAGCCGGGGCAGAGCGCGTTGGCGGTGAGCGGGGTGGCGGCGAATTCGGTGGCGAGCGCACGCATCAGCCCGATCGCGCCATGCTTCGATGCCACGTAAGGGGCGGTATAGCCGTAACCCTTGAGCCCGGCGGTCGACGCCACGGTGACGATGCGTCCCGCCGGGGCGGCGAGCAGATCGGGAAGCGCGGCCTGACAGCAATGGAACAACGCATCCAGGTTGGTCGCCATCGTAGCGCGCCAGCTTTCGGCGGTCACCTTGGCGAAGGGGGCGGTGGGTGCGATGCCGGCGTTGTTGACGAGGATGCCGATCGGGCCGTGCGCCGCGCGGGCGGCTGCAAAGGCGGTGTCGATCGAGGCGCGGTCGGTCACGTCCGCAGTCACGCCGATCGCGCCGGGGATCGTCGCGGCGACTGCATCGAGCGCTTCCTGCCGGCGCCCGATCAGCGTGAGCCACGCCCCCTCCGCGGCCAGCGCGCGGGCGATGGCTGTGCCGATGCCAGACCCACCGCCGGTGACGATCGCATGGACGTTAGACAGCCGCATGGCTCAGCTCCGTAATGCCGCGCCGGTCTCGGCGGCGCGCTCCAGATTGCGGGCAAGCTGGCTCATGCCGCTCAGATACGGAGGCGGCACAGGCGCGCCGCGATAGCCGTGCTGGGCGGCGGCGCGCAGCGTCCACATCGGATCGATCATGTGCGGGCGACCGATCGCGACCAGATCCGCGCGGCCAGCGGCGAGGATCGAATTGGCATGGTCGGTCTCGAAGATGTTGCCCACCGCCATGGTCGAAACCTTTGCCTCGTTGCGGATCTGATCGGCGAAGGGCGTCTGAAACATGCGGCCGTAGACGGGCTTGCACTCGGCCCAGGTCTGGCCTGCGGAGACGTCGATCAGGTCGGCGCCTGCTGCCGCGAAGGCACGGGCGATTTCCACTGCCTCGTCAGGGGTAACGCCCAGATCGCCCATCCAGTCGTTTGCCGAGATACGGACCGACATCGGCCGTTCGGCCGGCCAGACGGCGCGCATCGCTTCGAATACCTCGAGCGGATAGCGCAGGCGGTTCTCCAGGCCGCCGCCATATTCGTCGGTCCGCTTGTTCTGCAGCGGTGTGATGAAGCTGGAGAGTAGATAGCCGTGGGCTGCGTGCAGCTCGATCATGTCGAAGCCGGCGTCGATCGCCATGCGTGCCGAGGCGACGAATTGATCGCGGACTTCGTCCATGTCGGCGCGCGTCATCGGGCGGGGCGCGGCGTTGGTCGGGCTCCACGGCACGTCCGACGCGGCGATCAGTGGCCAGTTCCCCTCGGCAAGCGGCTGATCCATGCCCTGCCAGCCGATATTGGTCGAACCCTTGGAACCGGCATGGCCGAGCTGGAGGCAGAGTTTCGCGCCGCTGTTCGTATGGGCGAAATCGGTGATCCGCCGCCATGCCGCGACATGCTCGGGCGCGTACATTCCGGGGCATCCGGGCGTGATCCGCGCGTCGGGGGAGACGCAGGTCATCTCGGTATAGACGAGTCCCGCGCCGCCCTGAGCGCGCGCGCCGTAATGGACGAGGTGGAAGTCGTTCGGCATGCCGTTCTTCGCCGAATAGGTCGCCATGGGCGATACGACGACGCGGTTCTGGAGCGACATTTCGCGCAGCTTGTAAGGCGCGAACATGGGCGGCACCGCCTTTTCGCCTTTGCCGCCGGGGGCCTGGGCCTGGAACCAGCGCTCCACACTTTCCAGCCATGCACGGTCGCGCAGGCGCAGATTCTCATGGCTCACGCGCTGCGAGCGGGTGAGCAGCGAATAGGCGAACTGCATCGGCTCGAACGGGAGATAGCGGTCGAGCGTCTCGAACCATTCGGTGGAGTTGCGCGCGCTGTTCTGGAGCTTGAGCACTTCGACGCTGCGCTCCGCCTGATATTCAGCCAGCGCCTGTTCGCGGCCCAGGCCGGGGCGGTTGAGCACTTCGGCGAGCTTGATCGCGTCTTCGAGCGCGAGCTTGGTGCCCGATCCGATCGAGAAATGCGCAGTGTGCGCCGCGTCGCCGAGCAGGATGAGTTTGTCGTACGACCATTGGCCGGTGACGATCCGGCGGAAGTTGAGCCATGCCGCCGATCCGCGCAGATGGCTGGCATTGGACATCAGCTTGTTGCCGTCGAGATGCTTCCCGAAGACGCGCTCGCTGAACGCAATCGCTTCGTCCTGTCCCGCCTTGTCGAGGCCCAGCGCTTCCCAGGTTTCGGGTGCCATCTCGACGATGAAGGTCGAGAGGTTGTCATCGAAACGATAGGCGTGCGCCCAGACCCAGCCCTCGGGCAGTTGTTCAAAGGCGAAGGTGAAGGCGTCGAACACCTTGTGCGTGCCGAGCCAGATATATTTGTTGCGGCGCGGCTGGATATCGATGTCGAAATGCTCGGCGTAGCGATCGCGAAGGCGGCTGTTCGCACCATCGGCAACGATGACCAGGTCATAGTCCGCCCAGTCGGCAAGATCGCTGCTCGCTTCGTGCTCGAAATGTAGCTGCACGCCCAGATCACGCGCGCGCTCCTGAAGGATCGCGAGCATCCGCTTGCGGCCGATGCCGATAAACCCGTGCCCGGAGGATCGGATGGTCTCACCGTGGATATGGACGGCGATGTCGTCCCAATGGGCGAATTCGTTGCGGATCGTCTCGCCGCTGACCGGATCGTTGGCCATGAGGTTTTCGACCGTCTGGTCCGAAAAAACCACGCCCCAGCCAAATGTGTCGTCCGCGCGGTTGCGTTCGAACACGTGCACTTCGTGGCCGCTGTCGCGAACCTTCATCGAGATTGCGAAATAGAGGCCTGCTGGACCGCCGCCAACGCATGCGATTTTCACTTACCAAACTCCACCGCGGCGACTCCCTCTGTCTCACCTAACGCCCGGAACATAATTATTTCAAGTCTAAAATTTCAAGCTTGAAATATCCTATATCACATAATTAATCACGTGTATGAGAGTCGTGAAAGGGTCTTGAAATGAAGTGGCCGGCGCAGCGCCTTACGGGCGGTTCGAAGAAGAGTTTCGGGATGTACGAGGAGGCCTCGAAGCTCGAGGCGTCGGGGGTAGACCTCATCCACCTGGAGTTTGGTCGACCGCATTCGGATACGCCCGAACATATCAAGGAAGCGACCAAGGCCGCGCTGGACGCGGGCATCGTCCATTATGGCGATTTCCGCGGCACGCTCTCCTTCCGTCAGGCGCTGGTCAAGAAGCTCACCGAGTTTAACGGGCTGGATTACGGGGTGGACGAAGTGCTCGTCTGCAACGGGCTGACGCACGCATCCTTCGCCGCATTCATGGCCGCGATCGATCCGGGCGACGAAGTGATCCTGCTCGATCCCTATTACCCGCAGCATGTCGGCAAGACCGAGCTAGCTGGCGGCAAGGTGGTGTTCGCCGATCTGGACAAGGCCAATGGCTACGCCATCTCGAAAGAGAAGATCGCCGCGAAGATCACCGATCGCACCCGGATGATCGTGCTGGTCAATCCGGCGAACCCGACTGGCCGCGTCTACACGCGCGAGGAGTTGCAGCACGTCGCCGATCTGGCGATCGAACATGACCTGCTGGTTCTGTCGGACGAGGTGTATGAGTACATCACTTATGGTCAGGCGAAGCATGTCAGCATCGCCAGCCTGCCGGGGATGCGCGAGCGGACGATCACCTGCTTCGCCTTCACCAAGGCCTATTCGATGGACGGCTGGCGGATCGGCTATCTGACCGCCGATGCGAAGCTGATGCCCGCGATCCTGCGCATCACCATGACCGACGTGACACACGTCAACGTCTTCATCCAGGAAGGTGCGCGCGCGGCAGTTGAGGGGCCGCAGGATGCGATGCACGCGCTGGTCGAGGCGGATCGCCGCAAGCGCGATATCGTCGTGCAGGCGCTGAACCAGATGCCCGGCGTGACCTGCGCCGAGCCTGAAGCGACAATCTACGCCTTCCCCGATATCAGCGGCACCGGCCGTTCCTCACAGGAACTCGCCAGCGCGATCCTCCACGAAGCACATGTCGTGGTGGAATCGGGCAGCTTCTATGGCCCGGGCGGGGAAGGGCATCTGCGGGTGTGCTTCGGATCGGAATCCGAAGAGCGCGTGCGCGAGGCGATGGATCGGCTCTCGCGCTTTTTCAACAAGCTCTGATCGAGCGAAACGGCAGTAAATTCGGGGAGTTCGCGTAATGAAGAAGAAACTGGGTCTTGCTGCCGTTCTGATGGCTCTGCCGATTGCGCCGGTGTCGTTCGTGGCACCGGCCATGGCGCAGGCCGAGGCACCCGCACAGGGCTATGAAGCGCTGGTCGCGCTGGCGAAGGAATTCCGCGCTTTCGTGCCGCCAGCGATGGTGAAGGGCGTGCCGGACTATTCGCCGGCAGCGGTTGCAAAGCAGTTTGCAGAGCTGCGCCAGTACCAATCGCGGCTTGCTGCGATCGATGACAGCGCCTGGCCGGTCGCACAGCGCGTCGATTATATGGTGCTGCGCGCCGAGATGAACGGCATGGAGTTCCAGTTCCGCGTCGTCGAACCTTGGAAGCGCGACCCGGCCTTTTACTCGACCACCAATCTCGGCTTTGGCCCGAAGATGCACGGCGCGATCGGCATCCCCAAGCTGCCGATTGCGGCTGACAAAGCGAAGACGCTGGCCGCACAGCTGAACGCGGTACCGGAAGCGCTGCGTCAGGCGCGCGTGAACCTGACCGCGCCGCGCGGCGATCTCGCCCGCCTTGGCATCCTGCAAAAGCAGGTGGAAGTGAACGTCTATGGCGAGCTGGCGGAGAAAGCGGCGAAGCTGCAACCCTCGCTTGTGGCTCCTGCCAAGCTTGCGCAGGCAGCCGCTGCCGAATTCAAGAAGTGGCTGGAGAGCATCGAGGCCGGGTTGCCCGCGCATGGCGGCGTAGGCCGTGACAACTACGCCTGGTACCTCAAGAACGTGCTGCTGCTGCCTTACACGCCTGAAGAGGTCGCCGTGATCGGCGAGCGCGAATATCAGCGTCAGGTCGCGTTCCTGAAGATCGAGGAGCATCGCAACCGCGATATCCCCATGCCCGAGCCGGTGCAGACGCGCGAGGAATTCGATGCCAAGCGCATGGCGGAGGATGGCGAGCTGCTGCGCTTCCTGCGCGACGGCGATTGGGTGACGATCCCCGATTATGTGAAGCATAATCCGGAAGAGGGGCCGTATCAGTTCCCGTTCGAGAAGGACCCGTCCAAGCCGGGGCTGTTCGATAAGCCGCTGAACCTGCACTTCTTCTTCCAGTCCGAATTCCGCGACGGTCTGCCGCTGCGCGCGCATAACCTGCCGGGGCACGCCTTTGACGGGCTGCAGGCGGCGCGCGACACGCGCCCGATTCGAGGCGGCCAGCGATTGTTCTTCGTCAACGGCCTGCGCAACGAAGGCTGGGCCTTTTATCTGGAGGAATTCATCCTGCAGGCGGGGCTGCTGGATGACCGACCCAAGACGCGCGAGATGGACTATATCCTGGGCGCCAAGCGTGCGGCGCGGGTGATCCCCGAGATCAAGATGCAGGCGAACGAGTGGACCTGGGCGCAGGCCAATGCATCGCTGATCGAGCGCACGCCCAAATGGATGAAGCCGGGCGACGCGGTCGCGCAGTTCGATATCGAGCTGTATCTGCGCCAGCCGGGCTATGGCATCGGCTATTATATGGGCAAGGTCGAGCTCGAGAAGCTGATGGCCGATGTCGCGATGCAGGAAGGCGACAAGTTCGACATCAAGTCGTTCCACGATCGTTTCCGGGCGGCTGGCTCGATCCCGATCTCGCTGATCCGCTGGGAAATGACCGGCAATGACGATGAGATCCACAAGCTGCGCTAAGGCTGGCTGACGAGGCGAGTCCGTCCCGCGATCGGGAGCAGAAGACAGAAAGGAGCTGGAGAGGCGTCGTGACGCCGATCCGGCTCCTTTTGCTTGCGGAAAGACCCTGTAGCCAGCAGCGCACAAGCTTGCACCAGCAACTTGAGATGGTCTTTCCGAAGATTGTCAGAAGTCATTAATTTGGTCGGAAAATTTTTCGAACAGCTCCGCCAGCGCGAAAAAGCGCGGCGGGATCGCGAAATCAGGAAACAGAGAAGCGGCGCATCGCCCCGCGCCCAGTCGGTTTTGCGGGGCAGGGCGTTGAAATCATCCGCAACCGGCACTCGGGTGGTCCGAGGTGCTGGGGCAGGAAATCGTACTACTTGCTCGAAGCACGCTTCGGCTTGGAGTCCGCCCCGACTGCGACCGTCAACGCCGGTGCGGTGCGTGTACACGCCCATCAAGGCGATGCCTGCGCAGGAATTCGCTGAGCAGATCGGCAACCGCGACATTGTTCATGTCGGCAAAGGGAATGTGGGTGTTCCCCTTCAGGCCTCGGTCCGGGAGATGCAGAATCTCGGCCTTGCCGCCATGCCTGTTGACGATCTCCACCCATGAACGGGCTATCTCGAAGTTATTCTTCCAGAGCGGCGATCGATCCAGATTGTCGCCCCAGACGAGCTGGATCGGGAACCGCGTCAGCTTGCGAAACTCTCCTGCGGAGACATAGACGGGTCCGAATTTTCCGGGCGCGAGCTGCGGCCCTTCGCCTTCGGGGAAGACGAAGCCGGGCGTCTCGTACGCGACGATCGCCGCAACATTGTCGCTCCGCAAAGCCGTTAGCATCGCGCGTAGTCCGCCTGCCGAATTGGTGACGAGCACCGCCTTGCCGATCCGCTCCAGCGCGTTTGCGGCTGCCGCCGCCTCAAGCTGAGCGTTGGCGACGGTGTCGAACTCGGCGTATCGAGCGCGCGCCGCCTGGTTCCACGCATCGGTGTCGCCGGTCGGGAACTGCACGCCCGGGAACCATTTCCCGAAGGTCGGGCCGAGGCGCCAGCCGACAAAGCTCTCCGCATCACGACCGGGCAGGGGCGTGTACGCGTAGGCCTCGCAGCCATAATTCGCGCGCCCGACGCGAGGCCCATCCCAGATATAGGTCGGGAAGCCGCGGCGCAGGAAGATGCTTTGATAGCCTTCGCCACCATCCCAGCGGCGTTGCCACATCGCTGCGGTGGAGCTGTGCCATAGGAACAATGCCGTCGCGCGCGGGCGGACGGGAATCTGATATTCGACATGGCCGTGATCGCAAGACGTGGAGTTCGCGCCCTCTCCCAGCTCGCTCCCGCCGGCCTCGAACGCGCCCTGCCGGGCGATCGATAGCGGGGCGGGGGCATGCTTGTCCTGAGCGAAGGCGCCTGCGGCAGGGAAGGCTGATGCAATCAGCGCCAGTAGCGCGGCCGGCGAAAAGCGGCTTACCGGGGATCGAGTGTTTTTCGAGCCTGCCATCATGCCCCTCCTGCATATGAATAAATAAAGTACTCTATTGTATTATGTGATCTGATTGAAGTTGATATCTTCGATGTTGCGCGAAATACTTAAATAAGTAATCAAAGAGATGTTTTCGTGCGAGCCTCGAGAGTGGTACAGATGCTTTAAGTAAATTGGTATGTTGTTCTGCGCAAATTATAAGTTGCCGATACGCGAATTGACAATTCTGTGCGCTGGTTTCTAATTATCCTTGGATCCGTAGTGAGCGGAATGAAGAGAGGAGCCCGCGTGACCCCCGCCGAGAAGCGCGACGTGATCGCCGATCTGCACCACAAGCTCGTGGCATATTGGCATGACGTGGATTTCAACTGGGGCCGCAATGCTGCGGAATATTATACCGAAGACGCGGTTTTCGAGATCCGGAACGGCAGCACCCCCTATAACGGTCGAGCCGAGATCGCGGCCTTCTACGCCTTTCGCCATGACCGCGGGCCGCGCGTCGTGGTCCACGCGATCAGCAATTTCATGTGCACCTTCGAAAGCGACACGTGCGTGCAGTCGTCCTGGATTTGCATGATCTATGCCCATGACGGCGAGCCGCCTCAGGTCAGCGCGCCGCCGATCGCGATATCGAGGCTGGAGGACGTCTATGTACTTCAGGATGGCGATTGGCTGATCAAACGCCGGACGTGGAACCCGCTGTTCCGGGGCGGGGTGAAGGGCACGCATGCATCGTCCGAAGAAATCGCCAAGCGCCTGGGCTCGGCCTGAATGGTCACGCGCCTTTCCGAGACTGCGATTGTCGGCACGTCTGCGGAGTTCGTCCGGCAGGCAGTCGAGGCGTGCAATCTGAATGCACTGCGGCTTGCGCTGTTTCAGGCGACGGGCGACCCGGCCTTTGCGGCAATCGGCGTCGAGCAGGTGCCGATGAACGGCGGGGCCTCTTCCGCGACCATGGTTCGCGCCAGCGACCGCGCGGCGCTGGTCGAGCTTGCGGTCGAGCATCTGGGCAAGCGGCTTGCCCAGCCTGCGGCACCCCAACCCGATGAGGTCCGGCAGCTCGTCGAGATGTTTGCCGGAAGGCAGGTAAATGACGATGAATTCGCCCTCAGCTCGGAGCAGCTCGCTTTCTCCAGCGCGATCGATGCGTTCGCGGGGCGCGCTGCGTCGATCCGGGCGGCGCTTCCCGAAGGCTTCCACGTCCTGGTCATCGGCGCAGGCTTCGGGGGGATCGCCAGCGCGATATATCTGAAGCAGCTCGGCATTCCGTTCACGATTTTCGATCGTCAGCAGCGGGCCGGGGGGACCTGGGAGGCCAACCAATATCCCGATGTCCGCGTCGATATCCCCAACCGCTTCTACCAATATACCTTCGAGCAGACCTATCCCTGGAAGCATCTCTTCGCGCCGGGGGCGGAAGTGCGCGACTATATCGAGCATGTCGCGAGAAAGTTCGGCGTTGCCGATCGCCTCCGCATGGGTGTCGAGGTCCGCCGCGCCGTATGGGACGAGCAGGGCAAATGCTGGGACGTCGAATATCGTGAGAAGGGCATGCCGCGGACGATGCGGGCGAGCGCCATCATCAGCGCGGCGGGCCTGTTCAACAAGCCGCTCATCCCCGACATTCCGGGTCTGGACGATTTCAAGGGTCCGAAATTCCACACGACCGCCTGGCCGGCCCGCCTGGATCTCGCGGACAAGCGCATCGCCGTGATAGGCACCGGCTCCACGGGCTGCCAGCTCGTGCCCCGGATCGCGGAAACCGCGGGGCAGGTGGTGGTGTTCCAGCGCTCGCCGAACTGGGTCCAGCCGGCGGTGGGCTATCACGACAGGGTGCCAGACGGCGAGCAATGGCTGCTCGAGACCGTCCCCTATTACGCGAATTGGGCGTGCTTCGGCTTCCACTGGCATTCGACCCAGGATCTGCCGGGATTGCAGGAGCTCGATCCCGAATGGACCGCGCGGGGAGGCGTGAACGAACGCAACGCCCGGCTCCGCGAATATCTGGTGGGCACCATCCGCGATCGGCTGGGCGGCAATGAGGAACTGCTCGCCAAGTGTATTCCCGATCACGCGCCCTGGACCCGCCGGATGGTCAAGGACAATGGCTGGTACGAGGCGTTGCTGCGGCCCAATGTCGAGCTGGTGGCGTCGCGGGTCGCGCGGGTCGAGGCGGATGCGGTGATCGCGGATGACGGCACGCGGCATCCGGTGGATATCGTGGTCCTCTCCACCGGGTTCGTTACCGAGGACTATCTCTGGCCGGTCGACTATGTCGGGCGGGGGGGCACGGCGATCTCCGCGGCATGGCAGCATGACGGTGCCCGGGCCTATCTCGGGCTCGCCATGCCCGGTTTTCCCAACCTGTTCATGCTGTACGGCCCCAACAGCCAGCCGCGCTCCGGATCCATGCCCAAATGGCTTGAGATCTGGGGCCGGTACGCCGCCCAGGGTATCGCCACCATGCTGGAACGCGGTGCCCGAAGTGTCGAGGTGCAGCAGGACAAGTTCGACGCCTATAACCGGGATATCGATGCGGCCGCCGATGCCTTGATCTGGGCCAGCGCCGGCAAGAGCTCCTATTATGTGAACCGGTTCGGTCGGACGAGCGTCAACATGCCGTGGCGGGCAGAGCGATATTACCGGCATGTCGGCTCGTTCAGTCCCGCCGATTATGTGTTTGGATGACGCGGTGATACGCGAAACCCGGATGGCCGCGCGATGAGTGCGGCGGGCGACCGCGCCGTGCGCATGGCCGATATCCTTGGCTGCTGGCAGCTTACCCGGGCGTTCGAAGACCGCGGCGGAGTCGTTCGTCCCAATCCGCTATATGGCACGAGCCCCAACGGCTTTCTGCATTATCTGGCCGGCGGCCGCATGGCGGTGGCCATCCCGCTCGGCGAACGCCGCCGCACGATCAGCGAGGATCGCCGTGGCGCGACGCTTGAGGAGCTCGCGGAATCCGCGCGCACCTTCGATGCCTATGCCGGCCGCTTCACGCTGACCGGCCCGGATCGCATCGTCCACCATGTGGAGGTTTCGACCCATCAGAACCACGTGGGCACCGATCTGATGCGTGGCATCGAATGCCATGGCGATCTGCTCAGGCTGCATGTGCCGCCCGTCGAGGAACGCGGCGTCACGCTCTCTCGCTGGCTCGACTGGCGGCGTGTCTAACGATTGAATGGAGGAAGAAGACCATGAAGAGTGAAAAGTTCGATCGCGGCCTGGCCCTGCGCAAGCAGGTGCTCGGCGCGGATTTCGTCGAGAAGTCCATGGCGGGCGCAGACGATTTCTCGATGCCGATGCAGGAGCTGTCGACCGAATATTGCTGGGGGCATGTCTGGTCCCGGGAAGGGCTGACGCTCCAGGAACGCAGCATCCTGAATCTCGGGATGATCAGCGCGCTGAATCGGCCGCACGAGCTCAAGCTCCACGTCAAGGCGGCACTCAACAACGGGCTGACGCGCGAGCAAATTCGCGAGGCGTTGCTGCAGGTGGCGGTCTATTGCGGCGTGCCCGCAGGCATCGATTCCACGCGCATCGCCCGGGAGACTTTTGCCGAGCTGGATGCCGCCAAGGGCTAGCTTCCCGTTCGGCGCCTTTGCCGGCGCGGCGCGCTCTTGCGCCGCCCGGCGAGGAGCCGGGGTAGGACGCTGGCTGCCGATGTGCGATGTTCCCCGCGGGAAATTAACAACGATCTGGATGTCGTAGCGTGGAACTTGTCCAACTTCGTATGGTGAAGCTCATTCTCGAAACCGGCAGTCTTTATCAGACTGCGCTGCGCCTCAATTGTGCGCAATCGGTGGTCAGCCGCCAGCTCGCCGCGCTGGAATATGAATGTGGCGGACGCCTGTTTCATCGCAATGCGCGCGGGGTTCGGCTTACCGAACTTGGCGAGCAGCTGATGCCGCATGTCGAGACGATCATCGCGGCCGCACAGGAAATGATCGGGAGCGGAAAGCGGCAGGTCATCGAGGCCGACGAAGAGGTCAAGATCGCCGTCGGCCCGCAGATCGCAAGCTATCTGTCGGGGCCGCTGGTGAATGAAATCAGGCGGATACACCCCAATATCCGCCTCACCATCGGCGACGCGGTCAGCGACAATATCCGCACCGATCTGAAGGAAGGGCGCACGGATCTCGCCATCTTCATGCGCAGCGGGCGGGCGCTCGGCCATGACGATCGCGAGATCGGGTCGGGAGACACCTACCTTGTCGGTCTGCCGACAAGCGAAGCGACCGCGCGCAAGACGATATCCTTTTCCAGCCTGGCGGGCCTTCCGTTGCTGCTGCCGTCTCAGCACACCGAATGGCGGCGTTCGCTGGACGCCACCGCAGCGCGCAAGCGCGTGAGCCTGACGGTGGTGGCAGAGGCGAACACGCCTGGCAGCCGCGCCGCGATGGTGCAGGACGGGGTGGGTTATCTGATCCTGCCGATGCTGGCGGGAAGCGCCGCCGCCCGGCTCGGCTGGATCGCCGGCGACGTGCATGCCGAGCGCCTGCGCGCCTCGCGGATCGTCGATCCCGCAATTCCGATCAAGCTGGTGGTGAGCATCGGCAGCAACCGCCGCCGCGCCGTCGATCTGGTTGCTGATGTGGTGGAGAAAATGCTGCGCGAGCTCATCAAGGATGCGCCGCCGGTCGAGCCGAACGAAGGAGCGGGAATTGCAGAAACAGCTTGATGCGGACGACGAAGCGCTGCGCGCGGTGATCCCGGCATTTTGCGATTATACCCAGCATTTGCTGATCGACGAGATCTGGGAACGTCCGGGGCTTTCCAAGCGGGATCGCAGCCTGATTACCATCGCAGCGCTGCTCGCCATGTATCGGCCGGACGAACTCGCCGCCCAGCTCAACCACGGCTTGGATAACGGGCTGAGCCGGGAGGAAATCGCGGAGGCGATGACGCATCTCGCTTTCTACGCCGCCTGGCCCTCCGCCAATTCTGCGGTCGCGAAGCTGATGGAAGTGCTCGAAGCGCGCGATCGCGCGGCGGAGCAGCCGGCATGATGCGGCCTTATGGCGGGAAGGGCGCGGAGCTCGCCAAGGTAGCTCCGGACTTCAACCAATATACCCAGTCGGTGCTCTACGACGATCTTTGGGAGCGCGGCGGGCTTTCGCAGCGCGACCGGTCGATGATCACGATCGCGGCGCTGATCGCGATGCACCGCCCCGATCAGATGATCGGCCATATGCAGACCGGGCTTGAAAACGGCATCACGCGTGAGGAGCTGGGCGAAATGATCACCCATCTCGCTTTCTATACGTCCTGGCCCAATGCGGGGATCGCCGCGCGCAAGCTGCTCCAGCTCACGCAGCAGTTGGACGCCGTGAGCGGCGGCTGAAGCGCCGCTCCCGGCTCTTCGGGTCAGGGCAGGACGGCTCCCTTGTTCAACGCTGCGGGCGCGTTGAGCTGCGAGCCTCCCCGGAACAGATTCTCGACATAGCGGCGTGTGCACAGCCAGCGGTCTTCGCCTGCGTCCCAGCGGTAATTCTCGGTCACGCGGCTGATCCGCGTCGGGGGTTCGGCGGGGTGGGGCGGTGTGCCGTCACAGGCATATAGCAACATGTACCAGGTCGCGACGGCATGGTGCTCGTCCTCGAAATCGGCGCGGAAGTTCAGCACGCCGTGCACGGCCGTCCGGTCTCCCCGATCTTCGCGCCAGCTATAGAAGCGCTGGATCGCCTCGCGTCCCACCAGCTTCAGCGGCTCGGCTTCATAGACGGCGTCCTCGGCGTAGAATTGTGCGGCCTTCCGGCCCCATTCGGTGTCCACGTCATGCCAGAAATCGGCGATTCCGCGCTGCAATTCCATAATGGCGAGAAGTTGCGCCGTCCGGTCCATAGTGTTCGGTTCCCTGTTTGAAATCTCGTTCGGGCGAACTGCCCGGTCAGCGAAGCCCGCCAAGATATGCGTTCCACAGTGCGCCGGTCGCCCAGCCGCAATCGACGACGATGTCGGTGCCGGTGATGCCGGAAGCGCGGGACGATGCGAGGAACTCGACAGTCTCGGCGACTTCGCGCGGCTCCACGCAGCGGCGCAGCGCCATCTGCTCGTCCAGGTCCGGGGGATAGCGGTCGCCCTTTGCCTTCAGTCCGCGGATGCGCGGAACCAGCACGATGCCGGGCGAAACGCTGTTCACGCGCACTCCGCGGCCGCCCCATTCTCCGGCGAAGCATTTGGTCATGTTGATGATCGCGGCCTTGCCCGGCCCGTAGATGTTGTTCGGACTCGAGGCGTGCGCCGTTGCCGAGGCCATGTTGACGATGGCGCCCCCTCCCTGCGCCGCCATCCGCGCCCCGAATATGCGGTTGGCATGATAGGTGCCGCGCAGGTTCACGGCGGTGATGGTGTCGAACAGGTCCGCCGGAGCCTGTTCCACCGGAACATTGGGCTGGAAGATGCCCGACGACACGACCAGCGCCGCGAGACGGCCTATGTCGCGATCGATCCGATCCGCCAGGCTCTCGATCGCGGCGATATCGGTCACGTCGAGCGCGAATGATCGTCCATCCAGCCTGGCTGCGGTGGCCTCGGCTCCTGCCTCGTCCTTGTCCGCGACGAGAATCGACCAGCCATGCGCATGCATCACTTCGCAGCAGGCTGCGCCGATGCCGTTCGCACCGCCGATCACCAGAACGACATCGTTTTGGGACATGCGCACTCCACCAAGCCTTATCGAAGCGAGGCCGGTTGTCCGGCCTGCGCGGGGCCATCACGGCCGCGTGGCAGCCTGATAGCACAAGGGCGTCAGCGCGATGTTGCTAAATCACGAATAGCTGCTTGCGCAGGGAGCAATTTACACATCTATACTATATTGTTCGGGCATATTGCAAATACAATAAGTGTGCTGTGAAAATAAGCTGTGCATTTGCCACTATACTTTCAAAGATGCTTTTGGAAGGTTTCCCGCCAACTCGATTGAGATGTGCTCAGCATTGCTTGGTACGATCGATCTATATTTACGATATGTCGAATCCATATTACCGCCGATTTCGATAACCGAATTCGTTTTTTGCGTTGGCAGGCGCGCATGATCGTTTCTGAGCCTCGGGACGCCAGGGTGCATGGACGGGCGGCGCATTTCATGGCGGGCTTGCCCGGTCCGGATACGGGGTGCCCGTTCGCATCGCCCGGGGGCGGGGCGCTGCCCGCGCCGGGGCGCTCATGTGTGCGCCGGTCTCGCAAGGCGGCATTCGGATTTCTCTACCGCCGCAGCAGGGCGGCGGGGTGCCAATCATGATGGAGAGAGAGCAAGTGACGGATAGCGAGGTCGATGGCGGGCAAGAGCATGCCGCATCCGATTATGATGTCGTCATCGTTGGGGCCGGTTTCGCTGGGGTTTACGCGTTGCACCGGTTGCGGGCGCTGGGATTGCGGGTGCGCGTGTTCGAAGCGGGCAGCGATGTCGGGGGAACCTGGTTCTGGAATCGCTATCCCGGCGCGCGCTGCGATGTCGACAGCGTCGAATATTCCTTCTCCTTCTCGGACGAGCTTCAACAGGAGTGGAACTGGCCCGAGCGCTATTCGGCGCAGGGCGATATCCTGCGCTATATCCAACATGTCGCCGATCGCTTCGATCTGCGCCGCGATATCCAGACGAACACGCGGGTGCTGTCCGCGATCCTGGATGAAGAAGCCGGGCTTTGGGCCGTCGAGACGAGCGATGGCAATTCCTGCACCGCGCGCTTCTGCATCATGGCGACGGGAAACCTGTCACTGCCCCGTCTGCCCGATTTCGCCGGGCTGAAGGACTTCGAAGGCAAATGGTATCATACCGGGCTGTGGCCCGAAGAGCCGGTGGATTTCACCGGCCTTCGCGTCGGTGTGATCGGCACGGGATCATCGGGGATCCAGATCATTCCGCTGATCGCCCAGGAGGCGCGCGAGCTTTTCGTATTCCAGCGGACTCCGAATTTCTCGGTGCCGGCGCGCAATCATCCGCTCGCGGCGGAGGATCTGCAGGCGCACAAAAGCCGCTACGGCTATTGGCGCGAGCAGGCGCAGGATACGCCATTCGGCATTGCGGGCCACGCAGCTCCCACGAAGAACGCCCTCGACGATAGCGAGGAGGTGCGGAACGCGGTCTATGAGGCGAAGTGGCGCAAGGGCGGCAGCGTCAGCTTCCTCTATTCGTACAAGGATTTGCTGACCGACAAGGCGGCCAACGATACCGCCGCCGATTTCGTCCGCAGGAAGATTCGCGAGACGGTGAAGGACCCGGCCACCGCCGAGCTGCTGACGCCGCGCGACTATCCGATCGGCGCACGCCGCCTGTGCCTCGATACCGGCTATTACGAGACCTATAACCGGCCGAACGTGACGCTCGTCGACGTGAAGTCCGATCCCATCGAGACGCTGACCCCAACGGGGCTGCGGACCGAGGGTGCGGAATATCCGCTCGACGCGATCGTCTTCGCCACCGGCTTCGATGCGATCACCGGGGCGCTCATGGACATCGACATTCGCGGGCGCGAGGCGATGCCGCTCAGGGAGAAATGGGCGAACGGGCCGCGCACCTATCTGGGGCTGATGACCACCGGCTTTCCCAATTTCTTCATCGTCACCGGGCCCGGCAGCCCTTCGGTGAAGGCGAACATGGTCTGCGCGATCGAGCAGCATGTGAACTGGATCACGGGCTGTATCGGCATGCTGGCCGGCGAGAGGCTGGGCCTGATCGAGCCCGAGCCGGGGGCGGAGGACGATTGGGTCGAGCATGTCAACGAAACCGCCGACGCGACGCTCTATCCCTTGGCCGAGTCCTGGTACACCGGCTCGAACGTGCCCGGAAAGGCGCGGGTGTTCATGCCCTATGTCGGCGGGTTCAATCGCTACAGGGAGATCTGCGACGATGTGACGCGGGATGGCTATCGCGGCTTTGTCGTGTGCGGGGCAGAACCCGATTCCGAGCCCGCGCCCGCCGCGGCGCTGATCCGCTGAGCGCGATGCGGTCCATCGCATCCCAGCCGGCTTCGCCCTTCGCGGACGACATGCTCTTTGACGCGCACGCCCATGTCTATACTGGCGATGTCGCGCGGTATCCGGTGAACACGCGCAATTCCTTCCACTCTGAGGAGGAGCTGCACCGCCGCATCGCGACCAACCCGATCACGCCCGAGCGCCTGCTCGCGGAGTGGGACGCGCAGGGCGTCGAGGCGGGCGCAGGCGTCCAGTACAGCAGCATCTACAAGACCGATAACAGCTTCCTGCTCGATTCGTCGGATCGCTTTCCGGACCGGCTGTCGGCCGTCGTCATCCTCGACGCGGCCGATCCGGCGACCCCGGGCAAGCTCCGCCAGTTCATCCTGGAGCGCAACATCGTCGGCTTGCGGCTGACCGGCGGCGCGGGGCCGGAGGGGGATTATCCCTGGCTCTGTTCCGACGCCGCGATCCGCACCTGGGAGGTTGCATCGGAGCAATGGCTGCCGGTCGCGCTGATGTACACGCCCCAGGGCCCCGCGCTCGCGGCGATCGATCGCATCGCCGCGCTCGCCCGCCGCTTCCCCGATGTCATCCTCGGGCTCGATCATCTCGGCTGGCCGGGCATGGACGAAGCGGGCGAGGGCCCGTCCCCGGCGCTGCGACCGCTGTTCGACATCCCCAACGTGTTCTTCAAGGCGACGTCGATCAACTACCGCCTGTTCGGGCAGCAGGGGGTGGACGCGGCCCGCTTCGTCCGGCGATTTGCCGATCTGGTGGGTGCGGAGCGCATGATGTGGGGGTCCGATTTCGGCAACACGTTGCAGACCTATGCCGAGATGACACAGGCCGCGCGCGAATCGGCTGCATTGCTGTCTCCCGCTGAGCGGCGGCAGTTTCTACACGGCACCGCGCATCGCCTTTACGCCCGCACCGGGCGATAGGCGATGCCGGCACGATAAACATAACGGCCGCGGGCCGGGGAGGACAGGATGAGCGAAGGTTCCACCAGCGAGCAGCAGAGCCTGCCCGAAGCCGTCACCGAACGGCTCGATGAGGCGAAGAGCTGGAAGGTCCGCTACTGGACGCCGATCGCGCTCGGCCTGATGATGATGGGCGATAGCTGGGATCTGACGGTCGCCGGCTTCGTCATGCCTTCGCTGCGCGAGGAATGGGGCCTGTCGGCGGGGCAGATCGGGCTGATCTTCTCGGCCGGCTTTGCGGGCCAGATGCTCGGCGCGCTCCTGTTCGGGCCGCTGGCCGAGCGCTTTGGCCGCATGCCGGTGTTCAACATCGCGGTCGTGCTGATGAGCGTGCTTTCGGTCGCCTGCGGGCTGGTCAATGATCCGATGTGGTTTGCGGCGCTGCGCTTCATGCAGGGGGTGGGCTTTGGCGGCGCTACGCCGGTCGTCGCTTCCTATATCAACGAGATGGCGCCCACCGCGTCGCGCGGACGCTATTTCTCGACCTTCCAGTTCCTGATGATCTCGGGCTTCTCGCTCTGCGCGATCGCCAGCGCCTTCATCATCCCCACCCTGGGCTGGCGCATGATGTTCTTCATCGGCGCGTTCCCGGCGCTGTTGACGCCGTTCGTGCTGCTGACCCTGCCGGAATCGCCGCGCTGGCTGGCGCGCATGGGCCGATTGGAGGAAACCAACCGGGCGCTCGTCAAGCTCGGCGCGCGGCCGATCCACGGCGCAAACGTCGATCTGCGCCCCACCGCGCAGCCGCCGCGCGCGCCGCTCGCGGCGCTGTTCGCTCCGGGCATCCGGATGCTCACCTTGTTCACCTGCCTGATGTGGTTCTGCACGGCGCTGGTGTCGAAGTCCTTCGCGACCTGGACGCCCACGCTCTATGTGGACGTGTTCGGCCTCACCGTGCCCCAGTCGCTGAACATCGCGGCCTGGATCGGAGTCGCTTATGGCTGCACGCCGATCGTGTTCGCCTTCATCCTCGATCGCGTCGGCCGCCGTCCGACCGGGGTCGCGATCGCGTCGGCCACGCTCATCACCACGCTCGCGCTTTCGTTCCTGGGCAATCACGGGGCGATGCTGTCGATCTTCCTGATCGGCCTGGGCTGGGTCACGTCGGGATCGAGCTTCACCTTGCTCTGGCCCTACACTGCGGAGGTGTTCCCGACCCATGTCCGCTCGACGGCGCTGGGGCTGGCGAGTGCCGTGGCGCGCGCGGCTTCGTCGCTCACGCCGCTGATGGTGGCGGGCGTGCTCTCGTTCACCGGATCGGTCAGCGGCGTATTCCTGGCGCTCGCGGTGTCGACGCTCATCGTGCTGCTGCTCTGGGTGTTCACCAGCCGGGAAATGGCGCGCCGCAGCCTGGATCAACTCGATACGGCGGGCTGAAGCGCTGCGCCGATGCCTCCGCTAGGGAGGCGGGGGGGAGGGTCAGGCGGGGCAATGTCCCGTCTGACCCTTTTCACGTTGCTAAATTGCGAAGCATAGAATTTGCGGCGCGCACGAATATGGCGTCGCAAATCTAAGTAAATATCGCATGCGATCGTTATTTGCGGAATAATTTGAAAAATGCGCTGCATTGTCTTCCGGAGACATAAATATGTGTCAAGTCAAAATTCAGTGACGCACTCAATACATGTAAAATCACGCGCAGAGATGTTCTGGCTTATTCTGGGAATTTCCCTGAATTATCGAATTTGTCCAATAATTGCTGCGCCCATCCCGCTTGAATCATTCGATCGGACGCGTCCGCCGGTCAGGGACTAGTTGGCCCGGTGCCAGGCCCGCCGCGATCGGCGCATCGCAGCGGCCATATCCGCTCCCGTCCGCCCATTTTCGTTTGCCATCCCCGCGTGATTAGACGGGCTGGAAAAGCTGAGGTGGAGGGGAGAATGAGTTCGAGCGGCGATGCACCGGGTCCGTCCGGCAGCGCAGGCGCGCATCATGGGACGCCTGTTGAAGCGGCCAGCAGCGATTCCGCCAATGAAGCGGTGATCACCGCGACCCTGGATAATCTGAAGACCTTCCGCCACAATTGGTGGGCACCGATCTTGCTGGGCGTCATCACGCTGTTCAATTCGTGGGACAGCATCGCGATGGCGTATGTGATGCCCACGCTCTCCATCGAGTGGCAGCTCAATCCGCTTGTCATGGGTATTTTGATCTCGGCCTGTTACGCCGGGCAATTCCTTGGGGCCGTCACGCTGGGCGGTATCGCGGAAAGGCTGGGCCGCTTGCCCGTCTATACCTGCGCCGCGGTGGGGATGACCTTCTTGGCGGTCGCATGCGCCTTCGCGCAGGATTATGTGACTTTGCTCATCTTCCGCCTGATCCAGGGGATCATGATCGGTGGCGCGTTGCCCGTTGCCGTGAGCTACATCAACGAAATCGCACCAACCAGGACGCGTGGCCGCTATTTCGGCATTTTCCAGACGCTCGCGCTTTCGGGCTATGGCGTCGCCTCGATCTCCAGCCCCTTCGTCATCGGCTATCTGGGGTGGCGCTGGATGCTCGGGCTGGGCGCGTTGCCGCTGATCCTGATCCCGCTGGTCTGGCTGACCCTTCCGGAATCGCCCCGCTGGCTCATGCGCCGCGGGAAGCTCGATGCGGCGAACAACGCGCTGCGCAAGCTGGGCGCGGAGCCGGTCGATTTCGTCGAGGAGACTCCCCGTGAGGCGGCACGCAGGCCCCGCAGCGCAAATCTGTTCACGCTCTTCTCCGCGCCGTACCGGCGCAAGACGCTCACGATCACCTTGCTGTGGTTCATGACCATGGCGACGAGCTTCGGGATGACGACCTGGGTGCCGTCCATCTATGTGAAGGTATTCCATATTCCGGTCGCGCAGGCGCTCACCTTCACGGCCACGACGAGCGTGTTCCACTGGATCGCGCTGGTGCTCGGCGGCGTGTTGATCGATCGGTTCGGGCGTCGCCCGATGGCAATGGGTGGCCTGATCTGCGCTGCAACGCCTCTGCTGATCATGGCGACGTTCGCCCCGACACAGCCGTATCACATCTTCGCGCTGTTCTTCGTCGCGCAGGTCACGATGTTCTACGGCACCTTTGCCCTCTGGCCCTACACCGCAGAGAGCTACCCCACCAACGTCCGTGCGCTCGCGCTGGGCTATGGAAGTTCGGTCGGTCGCGCGGCCTCCATGCTGATGCCGCTGTTCGTGGGCTTCATCCTGAATGAAGGCGCGTCGATCGGGATTGTGCTGGCGGTGTTCGGCTTCAGCGCGCTCGGGGCAATGCTCGTGTGGAGAATGCGAACCGAGGAAACTGCGGGCCGGCCTCTGTACACGGGCTGAGCACGGGGCCGGGCACGGCAAGTGCCTGCCCGGCCACCGATCGCGGGGCGTCGCCGATCAACCTTCGCGTAACGGCAACAACGAATTCGCAAAAACCCGGCTACGTCACGCCTGCCCGGGCTGGTACCTAGATCGGGCCAATTAGGACCAATCCAAATGATGGAGGTCTGCATCCTAAAGGGGAGGGGAGCGATGAAGAAGTTCAACCAGTATCTGGCGCGGGGTGGCTCGACCATCGCGTTCGCGATCGCGGCGTTCGCAAGTCCGGCTATCGCGCAGACGGCGCCCGCAGAGCCGGTAGAAGCCAGCAGCGCGCAGGATCCGGAAGCGGGTAGCGGAGGCGAGATCATCGTCACCGGGTCGCGCATCGGGCGCAACAGCTTCGATTCGCCCACCCCGGTCAACCAGATCAGCAGCGAGCGCATGGAGAATCTTGCGCTGCCCTCCGTTTCGGAAGCGCTCAACCAGATCCCGTCGTTCCGCGCATCGACCACGCCGACATCCAATCTTTTCCGCGTGAGCGGCGCGATCGGCGCGAACTCGGTCGATCTTCGCGGCCTTGGCGGCACCCGCACGCTGACGCTGCTCGACGGCCGCCGCTTCGTGCCAAGCACCGATAACGGCGCGGTCGATCTGAACGGCATCCCCTCGGCGCTGATCCAGCGGACCGAAGTCGTCACCGGCGGTGCCTCTGCCGCCTATGGCGCGGACGCGGTGGCGGGCGTCGTCAACCTGATCCTCGACGTCAAGATGACCGGGCTCAAGGCAAATTTCAGCGCCGGAATCAGCGAGCAGGGCGATAATAAGAGCGTGTCGGCTTCGCTCGCTTACGGCTCGTCCTTCGCGAACGATCGCGGCCACTTCATCGTGGGCGGTGAATTCCAGAAGAATTACGGCATCGGCGGCTGTCTTGCGCGCGAATTCTGCCGTCGTGCAGTCAATTACATTCCGAACCCGGGCTATATCGGCGGCGTCAGCACGAACGGCCTGCCGGCGACGCTGGTGCTTCCGGACGTCTATTTCGTCATGAACCCCAGCGGTGTTCTCGCCAGCGTGGTGCAGACCGTGGGCGGCGTGCGCACGACGCTGGGTCAGCAGGTCAACAATACCGGCGCCAATTCGCTGCCGACTGCGCTCCGCAATCTGCAGTTCAATGAAGCGGGTACCGCGCTTGTGCCGTTCCAGTTCGGCAATCTGCTCAGCGGCACGTTCATGCAGGGCGGTGATCCCAGCGTTCGCCCGAATTACGGCTTCAACGGCGCGCCGCTGCGGGCACCCACCTGGCACGCATCGGGTCTCGCGCATGTCGATTATGAACTCACCGATGATCTGAAGGTATCGGCCGAGGTCATGTTCAGCCGCGTCCATGGCGGCCCGGTCCAGGCTTCGGGTCTGGTCCAGACGCCGGTGGGCGGATCGGTCGGCATTTCGATCGACAACCCGTTCATCACGCCTGCCGTCCGTGCGCAGCTCCTGGCAGCCAATCCGAACATCACGGCGATCAACGTGTTCGCGGCGAAGGAAGAGGCCGGCAAGCAGCTCAAGGCAGTTAGCAGCAACGATGTCTTCCGCGCGGTGCTGGCGCTCAAGGGCGGCCTGTTCGGCGATTGGGACTGGGATGCATCCTACATCCATGGCGAAACCCATAGCCGGGTCGATGTGAGCAATGTGCGCCTGAAGGCGGTGGACGGGCAGGCGGCTGCCGCGATCACGCCGCCGGCGGGATATACCGGCACGATCTACCGCACGCCTTCGGGCGCTCCGGTGATCTGCTCCTCCTCGGTGGCGAACCCCGCCGATGGCTGCATCCCGATCAACTTCCTGGGCACGAACAGCATGACCCCGGAAGTGCTGTCGAAATACTTCCTCACCGAATTCCAGACGCGCACGATCAAGCAGGATTCGATCGCGGCGAACGTTCGCGGCTCGCTGTTCGATCTGGGCGCGGGTCCGGCGCAGGTCGCGCTGGGCTTTGAGTGGCGGCGCGATACTGCGGTGGGCACCACCGATGCGCTGACCGCCGCCAACGCCTTTGTGACGCCACAGGTCAATGCGCTGCCTATGGTCGATCGCAAGGTGATCGAAGGATATGTCGAGGCAAGCCTGCCGCTTCTGGCAGACAAGCCGCTGGCGAAGTCGCTCACGATCGACGGTTCGGTGCGCCGCACCCATTATAACACGGCGGGCAACGCTACCACCTGGAAGCTGGGCGGCGTCTATGAGCCCAGCGATGCGATCATGTTCCGCGTGACGCGCTCGCATGATATTCGCGCGCCAACCGCCGCGGAATCGAACCCCAACACGATCACGCTGCTGTCGCCGCTTGCCGATCCGTTCGGCGGGGGATCGCATCCGGTCAATATCGTGTCGGGCGGCAACCCGAATCTGGGCCTCGAAACGGCTGAGACCATGACGGCGGGCGTCGTGCTGCGTCCCGGCTTCATCCCGCGGCTGCGCGTTGCGGTCGATTATTACAAGATCGACGTGGACGGGGCGATCGATGCGCTGACCGCACCCAACATCCTCACGGCCTGCTTCTCGCAGAACCTGGCGTGCAACCTGATCACCTTCAGCGGCGCGCACAAGGCCAGCGCCGTGACGACGGTGCTCACCAACTTCCAAAACCTGAGCAAGCTTGAGGCGCGGGGTCTGGAAATTGTCAGCGACTATCGCGTGCCGGACGTGCTGGGTGGCAATCTGGATTTCCAGTTGAACGCCAATTACGTCTTCCGCCTGGTCTCGATCAGCGCCACGGGCGTGGAGACCAAGTTTGATGGCGTCACGGGCAATTCCGGGGCGCTCGGCAACGTGCTGGGTGTGCCGCGGTACAAGCTGGATGGGGTGATCACCTATTCGCGGCCGAGCTGGTCGCTCACCGCGCATGCGCGCTATATTCCGGAGGCGATCCTCGATCCGACCAAGGTCGGGCCGGAGCAGGCCGGATATAATGTGAACGCGGCGAACAGCGTGAACATCAACACGGTCGATTCGCGCTTCTACCTCAATCTCTCGGCGACAATTCGCCCCGGAATCGAGGGCGTTGAGGTCTATGGCAGCGTAAGCAACGTCTTCGATAAATATCCCCCCGGCCAGCTCCGCCTCTTCGGCAACCCGCTCCACTACGATGTGGTCGGGCGCGCCTATCGCCTTGGCGTCCGCGCGAAGTTCTAGGCCGTCTCGATCGTCGGGGGCTGGGGGTCCGGGGATGCCATAGCATTTCGGAGTCCCGCAGCCCCCGATGCCAACGCGGAGCGACCGCGAAAGAACGCGTCGGAAGGAGGCGGCAACTCGATGAAATGTATGGAACGCCGCATCCTCACGGCGCATTTCGGAAGCCATATCCGGCTCGCGCCGTGGGGAGGCTAGTGGTGGAGCCGCTTGATCCTGTTCTAAGGAAGTTGCTCGCGCAGGTTGCGAAGGCCGGGTTGCCGGCGATCGCCGATTGCACTCCCGCCGTGGCGCGTGAGCTCGCGGCCGCCCGTCGCGCGGCTGGCGCATTGGCGAGCGGCCCGAAGAATGGGCGGGTCGATGACGTGTCGTTTGCAGGTCCGCGCGGCGCCATCATGGCGCGCCTGTATGTCCCGCGCTGCCGGCCAATGGGCGTTATTGTCTATCTTCATGGCGGCGGCTGGGTGCTTGGCGATCTCGAGAGCGCTGATGCTGTCTCCCAGGTCCTGGTCGATGCATCGGGCTGCGCGGTGCTCAACGTCGATTATCGGCTCGCGCCCGAGCATCCGTTTCCAGCGCCGCTCGATGATGCCTGGGCTGCGGTGGCATGGGCTGCGGGCACATTCGCGCTGCCGGTCATGGTCGCCGGCGACAGTGCCGGGGCGAACCTAGCCACGGCGTGCGCGCTGCGCGCCGGCGAGGTCGGAGGGCCCGAACTTCGCGGGCAGATCCTTTTCTATCCGGTGACCGATCACGATTTCGAGACGGCTTCCTATCGGCGCAGCGAGGCGCACGGATATTCGCTGACGACCCGGGACATGCGCTGGTTCTGGGACCATTACGCCACGCAGGAACAGCGCGCGCATCCACATGCATCGCCGCTGCGTGCGAAGCATCTCACAGGAATGCCCCCGACCTTCATTGTCATCGCCGGACATGATCCGCTGCATGACGAAGGTCTTGCCTACGCGGAGCGCCTGGAGGGGGCGGGAGTACCCGTCGAGCTGCGTCGGTACGATTCCATGAGTCACGGCTTCGCCTCGATGATCGGGATGATCGCGCAGGCGGAGCAGGTTGTGCGCGAGGCCGGCGCCTGGGCGGCCGGTTCGCTTGCGGGCAGCGATGCAACCCAGGCCCCGGCATCGCCGCCTGACGCCAAAATCGAGGAGTCCCATGTACGATCCGAGTGATCCCCGTTCGGCGCTTATGTCGGCGCCCAAGCGCGCAGCGCCGCCAGCGCTTCCTGCCGCGGCGGCGGAATATGGCCTTTTCTATCGCGATCCACCGACCGAGGATGATGCGAACGGCAAGACCTGGTTTGCGCGCGGGCAGAACTTCATCGTCGCTTATAGCGAACTCGAGCCGGGGGCGGTGTTCGACCGTGTCGGTCAGATCGACGAGTTCATGCTCCTGTTGCCCTATCCTGACACGCCGGTCATCGCGACGGCGGGTGCGCAGGAAGAATGCAGCGACGGCTATGCCTTGTTCATCGTGCCGCCCGGATCGAGCCGGCTGGTCTTTCCGAAGGGCGGGCGGGTCGTACGCCTGTTCTCCGCACGTTCGGAGGATCTGGCCGCGAAGTGCGCGAACGCCGGGTCTTATGCAGAGCCGCACCCGAACATTCCCCCGTTCGAGCCTTGGCCGGATCCGGTCGATGGCTTCAGGATCCGCGTCTATTCGCTCGACGTGCCCAAGCAGGAGGGACGTGCCGGCAAAATCTGGCGTTGCACGACGATGATGGTGAACATGCCCGGCGCGCGGTTCGCGGCGCGGGACCTGACCAAGCTTTCGCCACATTCGCACGACGATTTCGAGCAATGCTCCTTGGCGCTGTCCGGGACCTGGACTCACCATATGCGTTGGCCGTGGACGATTAATTATCACGATTGGCGCGAGGATGAGCACGCGGTGGTCGGCTCTCCATCGATCACCGTGATCCCCCCGCCGGTGCTGCACACATCGGCATATGGCGAGGGTGAAAGTCAGCTGGTGGATATCTTCTCGCCCCCGCGCCTGGATTTCTCGAGCAAGCCCGGCTGGGTGCTCAACGCTGACGAATATCCCATGCCTCCAGCGCAGGACTGAGCGGGAGCAGAACGGAAAACAACGAGCGCCAGCGCGGGTGTCGCGGGGTTCGAGCAAGAAAGTGAATCGGAAATGGCGCGACGCGAAATGATCGGCTTTGTCGGACTCGGTAGCATGGGAAGCGCGATGGCTCCCCGGCTGGCTGCCGCTGGCAATGCGGTGATGGGATTCGATCGGGCTCAGGGGGCCGGAGCCTCGCTGATCGAAGCCGGCGGCCGGATGGCGCAGTCTGTCAGGGAAGTCGGCGAAAGCTGCGACGTCGTGTTTCTCAGCCTGCCCATGCCGGAGGTTATGCGCGAAGTGGCGCTGGGCGCTGAAGGGCTGGTCCATGGCAGGCCACGGATGATCGTCGATCTGTCAACATCGGGACCTCAGGCCTCCGCCGATGTCGCCACAAGGCTGGAGGAGGCCGGAATCGCGTTTGTCGACGCGCCGGTCAGCGGCGGACGGGCGGGGGCACTTGCGGGGCGTCTCTCGCTTATGGCGGCGTGCAAGGCTGAATATTGGGGTGAGATCGAGCCCCTGTTGCTGACGTTTGGCAGGGTGTTCCGTGTCGGCGACGCTGCCGGGCAGGGTCAGATGATGAAGCTCGTCAACAACATGCTGTCCGCCGCCGCCCTGGTCGTGACCTCGGAAGGCGTGGCCCTTGGCGTCAAGGCCGGGCTCAATCCGAAGACGATGATCGATGTCCTCAACGCATCGAGCGGGGCGAACAGCGCGACTGCGGACAAATTCCCCCGAGCGGTGCTGCCGCGAACGTTCGATTTTGGCTTCGCGACGGGTCTGGCGCTCAAGGATGTGCGCATGTGCCTGAATGAAGCGCAGGCCAATGACGTGCCGATGCTGATCGGCAGCGTGGTGCGCGACATGCTGACGATCACGCAGGCGCGGCATGGCCCGCAATCGGATTTCACGCACCTCTCCCAGATCGTCGAACAATGGGCGGGCGTGGAAATCGCCTGAGGCTGCATGCCCGGAGTATCCGCATGAGCGACGAATATGAGATCCACGCGATCCGCTATGGCCATTTCGACCGCAACGCCGCCGCGAACTTCATCGGCGGGGACGAGCATGACGGGCCGATGCCGCTCGACTATTTCGTCTGGGCGATCGTGGGCGCGGAGCGGACCTTTCTGCTCGACACCGGGTTCGACGCGGCCACCGGACGAAAGCGCAATCGCGCATTGCTACGCCCCGTGGACCAGGGACTGCAGGCGATCGGCATCGATCCACAATCGATCACCGACGTCATCATCTCACACATGCATTTCGATCATGCTGGCAATTCCGACATGTTCGGCCATGCCCGATACCATGTGCAGGATAGCGAGATGGCGTTCTGTACCGGACGGTGCATGTGCCATCCCTTCCTGCGACATGCCTTCGACGTGGAGGATGTGACGGCCCTGGTCCGGCGCGTGTTCGATGGGCGGGTGAACTTCCATGATGGCGATAGCGAGATCGCGCCCGGCCTCTCGGTTCACCGGGTGGGCGGGCATACCGGCGGTTTGCAGGTGACGCGCGTGAAGACGCGGCGGGGCTGGGTGGTTCTCGGCTCGGACGCCGCGCATTTCTACGCCAATTTCGAGCAGGCCCGGCCGTTTCCGATTGTTCAGAACGTGGTCGAGATGCTCGAAGGATATGACCGGATGCGCGCACTCGCGAGTTCTCCGGCGCATATCATCCCCGGCCACGATCCGCTGGTCCTGCGCCGTTATCCGGCGTCGCAACCGGGACTGGATGGGATCGTCCGGCTGGATGCCGAACCGCTTATGAGGGATGCAAGCATATGAGCCTTTTGGAAGGGCGGGTGGCCCTGGTCACCGGCGCGGCGCGTGGGATCGGACGGGCGATCGCCGAAGGGCTGGCAGAGGCCGGTGCAGTGGTGGTGCTCACCGACATCCAGGCCGACGAGGTCGATGATGCCGCCGCCAGCATTACGCGCGGTGGACGATTCGCGCACGCATTCGCGCTCGATGTTTCGGATCACGACGCCTGCGAGGCGCTGGCCGAGAGAGTGCGGGCCGAGTTCGGCGCGGTATCGATCCTGGTCAACAGCGCAGGCATCCTGCTTCAGGGCAGGATCGATACGGAAGGCGCACTGACGCGATGGCGACGCACGATTTCTACCAACGTGGATGGACCGTTCAACCTTTGTCACGCTTTCCATGCGCAACTTAGCGAGACGCAGGGCACGGTGATTAACCTCGCTTCGATCCGGTCCTTCGTCGCGCCGGCCAACGCTGCCGCTTATGCCACATCGAAGGGCGCGGTGATGCAATTGACCAAGGCGCTGGCGGTGGAATGGGCCGCAGAGGGCATCCGGGTAAATGCCATCGCACCGGGGTTTGTCGAGACGACGCTGCTCGCGGCGGAAGAGAAGACCCCCGAGCGCGAAGCTGTGATCGTGGCGCGAACGCCGATGCGCAGGCAGGGACGGCCCGAAGAGATCAGCGGACTTGCAGTCTATCTCGCATCGGACGCGGCACGTTTCGTCACCGGCGCGATCATCCCGGTGGATGGTGGCTATCTCGCGGGCTGACGCTCGCGCCGGTCAGATAGACAGGCAGACATATTTCAGCTCCTGATAGTCCTCGAGCCCATAGCGCGAGCCTTCGCGCCCAAGGCCCGATGACTTTACGCCGCCGAACGGCGCCACCTCGGTAGAAATGAGACCGGTGTTGACCCCGACGATGCCGGCCTCGATCGCTTCGGCTATGCGCCAGACGCGGCTCAGATCGCGCGCGTAGAAATAGGCGGCGAGGCCGAATTCGCTGGCGTTGGCGAGTTCGATCGCCTCCTCGTCGCGCTCGAAGCGGATGACGGGCGCGAGCGGGCCGAAGGTCTCTTCGCGCTGGACGAGCATCGCAGCCGTGACATCACGCAACACGGTGGGGGTAAAGAATCGCGGGCCTCTGCCATGCCGGGCTCCTCCGGTGACAATGCTCGCGCCGAGCGACACCGCATCGGCGACGTGACGTTCGACCTTCTCGACGGCCGCAGCGTTGATCAGCGGGCCGATAGATGCGCCGTCCTCGTCACCCGCTCCGACCTCCAGCCTCGACACTTTGGCGGCAAGCTTGTCGACGAAGTGATCATATACTCCCGACTGAACATAGATCCGGTTCGCACACACGCAGGTTTGCCCCGCGTTACGGAACTTCGAGAGGATCGCCCCATCCACCGCCGCATCGACATCGGCGTCGCCGAACACGATGAACGGCGCGTTGCCGCCAAGCTCTAGGCTCATCTTCTTCACCGTGGGCGCGGCGCCTTCCATCAGCTTGATGCCGACAGCCGTCGATCCGGTGAAGCTGATCTTGCGCACGACCGGGCTGGCCAGCAGCACCGCGCCGATTTCCTGCGCGTTGCCCGTGACGATATTGAGCAGGCCTGCCGGCAGACCCGCCGCCTCGGCCAGGACGCCGATCGCAAGCGCGCTGAACGGCGTCAGTTCGGATGGCTTGACCACCACGCCGCAGCCGGCGGCAAGGGCTGGCGCTACCTTTCGAGCGATCATCGCGCTGGGGAAGTTCCAGGGCGTGATCGCGGCAACCACACCTACCGGCTGCTTGAGCACGAGCAGACGCTTGTCCTCCATGTGGCCGGGGATAACGTCGCCGTACGCGCGCTTCGCTTCCTCACCGAACCATTCAAAGAAGGAGGCGGCATACGCGATTTCACCGCGTGCCTCGGCCAGCGGTTTGCCCTGTTCCTCGGTGAGCAGGCGTGCGAGCGGTTCCGCATGCTCCGCCATGAGATCGGCGATGCGGCGGAGCATCGCCGCGCGCTCGCGCGCGGGGCGGGCGGCCCATGCCGGCATCGCGCGGGCCGCCGCGGCGATGGCATGCTCGGTCTCGCTGGCGCCCAGCGACGGGACGCGACCGATCGTGTCGCAGGTGGCGGGATTGTCTACCTCGATCCAGCGATCGCCTGCGATCCATGCCCCATCGATCAGGCACGCTTCGCGGCGCAAGCCGTTGCTCATTCGCCGGGCCTCATCAATGCATTGAACTCGCGCAGGGCGCTGCTGGCGGCCTGGCGCAGCAAGCCGATGTCGGACGCAACCATGAGCGCGGTGATGCCGAGGCCGCGAAGCCATGTGGTCTCGTCGCTCTGCATGGACTGCACGACCGCGGCGACGGGCTTTCCGGCGCGGTTCGCCGCCTCCACGATCCGCTCGACCGCCTCCTGGATGCCGGGTGCCGAACCTTCGGCGTTGCGCAGTGACAGGGCGAGATCGGCGCGCCCGAGGAACAATGCGTCCACGCCCTCTACCGCCGCGATCTCATCGATCTCGTCGAGCGCGTGCCTGTCCTCGATCATGCAGATAACCGTCGTGATGGCATCGGAGATGCGATAATTGTCTCCGCCGCGCTTGCCATATTCACCGCCCCGGCTGGCGCCCGAGCCCCGCGTGCCACCCAGATAGCGCGCCCAGGACACGACATCGCGGACCTTTTGCGCGGTATCGACATGCGGCACCATGATCCCGATCGCGCCGTCATCGAGCACGGACAGGATGCTGTTTGCATCGGGCCGGGCGATGCGGACGATTCCCGCTGTGCCATAAGCGCGTGCCGCCAGCAGCGCCGCGTCGAGCGTGCCGCGTGTCCAAGGCGCGTGCTCCTCGTCGAGGACCACGAAGTCGAAACCCTCGAGGCCGAGGATTTCCGTATTCTGCGACGCCGGGACTTTCATGAACGTCCCGATCATCGGTTCACGTGCCAACAGGCGGGTCCGGAAGGTGCTGGGGTCTGGGCGCAGGTCACTCATCACGGTTCCTTTCGCGAGATCATGAATTCAGGCGAAGCAGGATCGCCGGATTCTTGCGGAACATCAGATCGAGTTCATCCTCGGTGAACCCTGCCGTGCGCAGCACCCTTATCGTGAGTCCGAGCGCGTCCGTATGGTTGGGCAGACCGACCAGCCCGCTGTCCGACGCGACGAAGGAACGAGCCGGACCGATGGTCCGGATCATCGCGATGAACTCGTCGCTTCGCTTGCCGAGCAGCTCGCTGGCGACGAACTCGACATAGCCACCCAGCGCCACCGCTTCCTGCAACTCCCCCATCGTCGGGTTGGTGAATTTCGGACCCATATTCGGATGGGTGATGATGACCGGACCCAAGTCGCGCTTCTTCGCCTCGGTCATGATGGCCAGCATCTCAGCGGGCGTGACGTGTCCGGTCGCCAGCGTTAGGCGCTTTTCCTTGATGACGTCGAGCACCTCGAGCACCTCGGGCAGGAGGACGCCGTTCTTGGAGACGCTGACCGAAGGGTAGCTCGCTTTCTCATGATTGACCTCGTGCTCGGATTCGTGGGTCGGCAACCAGACAACCCTGGCATAGCCGCCCGTCACCGCCGCGAAATAGCGTACCGCCTCGGGATTGATCCCGCCCACTTCGGAGTTGAGCGAGAGTCCGCCAAATACTTCCAGGCCGGGCACACCAGCGTGCTTGCGCACCAGGTAAGCCGTGCCCGCGGACTCGGTGAAATGGTTCTTGAGCACCACCCCGCGCATCCCGCGCGCCGCCATCCGGCGCGCGATTTCGAATGCGTCCCATTGGCGCGGGTAGGCATCGGGCCCGAAATGGGCGTGGAGATCAATCGCGCCCCGCAGAATCGGATCATCGATATCGCGGTCCTGCGAGGGCGTCAGGACCGGATGCTGCGATCGGAAAAGATCCCATGCCGTAATGGGCGCTGTTTGCGCGGAAGCCGTGCCTGCGACAAATATCGAGATGAGCGCAGCGATGCGTATCGACCAAGCCATTCCTATCCCCTCACCAATGCCGGGTTCGGGATGCATGGATGAAGCCAGGCTTACAATGAGCCGATTGACAACCTTAACTTGCTGACGGGGGCAGCATGGCCGGCTGTTAGATTGATTCGGGACGGGGGCTTAAGACAGCGTACCCATAAGTCCTTTATACTCCGGCATAAATCCCGCTGGGGGTTGGTCGGGATCATCGGACGATCGTGGCAGGGGCGCTCGGATTCGAACCGAGGGCCTTCGGTTTTGGAGACCGACGCTCTAACCAGCTGAGCTACGCCCCTGTGCGGTGAGGGCCTTTAGCGGGGTGGCGCGGCACCCGCAAGGCCTCACGCAGCAACGCTGCCACCGGTTGGCCGCATTGCGAGTGCGCGCGCCTCATGGGTGGGGAGGGGGCGCCCGAAATAATAGCCCTGAACCTTGGTGCAGCCGAGCGCCTGAACCATGTGGTGCTCCTCCTCCGTCTCGACGCCCTCCGCCGTGGTCGCCATGCCCAGGCTGTCTGCAAGCGCCACCACTGCGCGGATGATCGCGATCGCTTCCTTAGTGCCCTGAGATGCGCCCTGGACGAAGCTGCGGTCGATCTTGATCGAGCTGAACCGGGTGCGTGCGAGATAGCCGAGCGAGGAAAAGCCCGTGCCGAAATCGTCGAGGCTCAGGCGAATGCCGAGATCGAGGATTTTTTCCAGCACTTGGATCGCCATGGTGCCCTCGCGCATGAACACGCCTTCGGTCACTTCCAGTTCGAGCCGTTCGGGCGGCAGGCCCGATTGCGCCAGCGCTTGCGTGACGATGCCTACAAAGGCCGGGTTGTGGAGCTGCTCGGGGCTGACATTGACCGCAACGCGTACGGGGAGGTCCCATCGCGCGGCCTCGTCGCACGCGGTGCGCAAAACCCATTCGCCGATCGGCGCGATCAGTCGGGCTTCCTCGGCGAGGGGCACGAACTTGGCGGGGGAAATGTTGCCAAATTCGGGGTGGACCCAGCGGAGAAGCGCTTCAAAGCCGGTCAGCTGGCCGGTTTCGGCGCTGACGACCGGCTGGTAATTGAGGTGCATCTCGCCATTGTCGACGGCGTTGCGCAGCGCGATCTCGAGCACGCGGCGTTCCTCGGCCGCCATGTGAAGCTGGGGCTCATAGGCATGGAAGACGCCGCCGCCGGCGTCCTTCGATCGATAAAGGGCGAGATCGGCCGAGCGGATCAGCATCTCGGCGGTGCGCCCGTCGCGCGGGCCGGTGGCCAGGCCGATCGAGCAGCCGATATAGAGCGTATGGGCATCGACCTCATAGGGATGCGAAAGCGCATCGACGATTGCCTGGGCCAGCCGCTCCACGCGCGCCGTGTCGTTGGCGTCGCGGACGACTACGGCGAATTCGTCGCCGCCCAGACGGCCAATCATCTCGTTCTGGGTCATAAGCTGCTTCAGCCGCTCGGACACCCGGCCGAGCAGCCTGTCGCCCATCGGATGGCCCAGCGTGTCGTTGACCGCCTTGAAGCGATCAAGGTCGATCATCATGAAAGCGCAGCGCGAACCCCATTTTTCCGCCTCGCTCATCGCGTGTGCCAGAGTCTCGTTGATCAGCAGACGGTTGGGCAGACCGGTCAACGTGTCGAAGCGCGCCATGCGGTTTATCTTGTCGGCAGACTTGCGCCGCTCCGTCACGTCCGAGCCGACGCCGCGGAACCCGCAGAAGCTGCCGCCATCATCGAAGCGGGGCGATGCCGATATCTCCCACCAGCGCTCTTCGCCATGCACCTCGACGGGGAGCAAGATGTCGTGAAAGGCCTCGCGCGCCTTCAGCTTCTCCGCCAGTTCGCGCAGGCCCGCGGCGAAATTCCCCGCTTCCCATGTCGATCCGGCAAGCAATTGGAGAAACGGCGTGCCGTTGATCGTCTTGGGATCGGCACCCAGCGATACGGAGAAGCGCGGATTGGCGCGGACGACGCGGCGTTGCGCGTCGATCTCCCAGAGCCAGTCGGCACCTGCGCCGACTTCTTCGGTTTCGGTCTCACGCAAAAGCAAGCTGAGCGTCTCGTCGCGCTCCGAAATGGCGATCTCACCCGCCCGGATCACCACTAGCGACATGCCCCGGCTGAACGTTGCCATGATGAGCAGCACGGTGAACAGCGCCGCCGCCGCCGCCAGCATGGGTGTGGCGATGATGGCGAGCGTGGCAACGATCGAGGCGCCGACGATCGAAACGAACGCGATCGTCGCCAGTGGCAGCGCCGCCATTGCGACTGCCGATGCGGACATCAGCAGCGATAGGATGATCCAAAGGCCCAGCGCCGTACCGGCATCGACCGAGTGGCCGAAGGCGAGGGGGGGGATCGACCAGACGGCGCCCAGCGCGATCCCGTCCAGCACAGTGTCGCGCACGTCGCGCAGGGTTGCGGTGACAGCTGAACGGTGACGCGAGGCAAGGCGGCGAAACGCCACGGCGACGCCGACGGCGGCGACCAGCGCCCCCCAGCTTGCGAGCTGCCATTCGGGCACTAGCGGCGCGAGTATCACGGTAACCAGCGCAGCGCCGATCAGATTGGCCGCGAGCATGAACAAGGCAAGCTGGCTGCCGGCGTGCATCTGCGCGGCGCGAATCGGCCCCCAATCGGTGGTGTCGGCCGGATCGTACAGGCCCAGCAATGCGCGCGCGTCGATGCGCGGCCTGGCGAATTGTGAGGTCGTCTGGCGTGTCACACTCCGGAATGTACCGGAGGGGAGGTTAGCGAGAGGTTAGGTTCGGGTGCGGGGAAGGATATTTTTGAGTGCGCGCTTTGTGGGGAGAGCGCTGCGGTTCCTACGCCGCCAAATCGTAGGGCTTAATCTCGCCGTTGAGGTAGAGGTTGCGCGCCTTTGCCCGCGAAAGCTTGCCCGAGCTGGTGCGCGGCAGGGTGCGCGGAGGCACCAGTTCGATTACGCAATTCATGCCGGTGACGGTGCGGACGCGCTCGCGGATCTCGTCGCGCAGGCGAACGCGCTCCTTCTCGTCCGAGGTGCGACACTGGACGAGCACGGCGGGGGTTTCCTCGCCGCCCGGCGTGGTGATCGCGAAGGCGGCGACATCGCCCTGCTTGAACGCCGGCAACTGCTCCACGGCCCATTCGATATCCTGGGGCCAGTGGTTCTTGCCGTTGATGATGATCATGTCCTTCGCCCGGCCGACGATGTAGATATAGCCGTCAGAGAGATAGCCCATGTCGCCGGTATCGAGCCAGCCATCAACCAGGCAGGCATCGGTCGCTTCCTGATCGCGGAAATAGCCGACCATAACGCTGGGGCCACGGCACCAGACCTTGCCGATCGCCTTGTCGGGCAGCGGCGTGCCGTCTTCCTCGCGCACCTGGATTTCCATGTCGCGCGCGGCCTTGCCGCAATTGACGATGGCGCGGTAGCGCTGTGGGCGATCCTCTCGCGAGACGCCGCCCGAAAGCTGGGTTTCCTCGACCAGCTCGACCTGGATGCCCTCTCCCGGAGGCATGATCGAGACGGCGAGCGTCGCTTCGGCGAGGCCGTAGCTGGGAACGAAGGCGCTGGCCTTGAACCCGGCATCGGCGAAGGCATCGACGAACGCCTGCATCACATCCGGACGGATCATGTCGGCACCGTTGCCTGCGACGCGCCAGCGACTGAGATCGAAGCGGTCGCTCGCCTTGGTCTGGCTCGACATGCGGCGCGCGCAGATATCGTAGCCGAATGTGGGCGAATAGCTCATCGAAGTGCCGGGATTGCGGCTGATCAGATCGAGCCAGGCCAGCGGACGGCGGGCGAAATCCTCTGTCTTCAGATAGTCGCACGATACCTGATTGGCGATGAGGCCGAGCAGGCAGCCCACCAGCCCCATGTCGTGATACCAGGGCAGCCACGATACGACGCGGTCGCCTTCGCCCAGATGCATGCCGTGCGAATGCGCGGAGAGATTGTGGAGCAGCGCCTTGTGCGTGATCGCCACGCCATGCGGAAAACGGGTCGAGCCGCTCGAATATTGCAGATAGGCGATGTCCGACGGCTCCGCCTTGGGCAGTTCGACCCCCGGTGCTTCGCGAGTCGCAAATTCGTCCCATGCGATGCCCTCGACATTGCACTGGCGAGCGGCCTCAGCACACATAGCGCCGATTTCGGGCGGATAGATGAGCATGCGCGGATCGCTGCTCTGCAACTGGACCGAGAGCTGATCGATATAGCTTTGCGCGCCGCCGAAACTGGTGGGCAAAGGCAGCGGCACCGGCCATGCGCCCGCATATACCGCGCCGAAGAACAGCGAGGCGAATTCGGGACCCGTCTCGGCGATCAGCGCGATACGGTCCTGCGGCTTTACACCGGCAGCGATCAGGCGGCGCGCCTGATCCAGCGCATCGGCGCGCAGCTCCGAATAGGGATAGGGGCGCACGAGCGTACCGCGTGCGTCGTGAAAATTGAGTCCGCGAACGCCTTGCGCGGCATAATCCAGCGCTTCGCCCAGCGTGGGGAAGTCGGCCAGACGGCGCGGCAGAGTGTCATCCGTAGGGGTCGGTACCGGCTTTGCCTGGTCCGCGCTGGTCTCGTGCGATCCCGAAACTTCCAAATTCATGCTTTTGTCCGTGGCCCTGTCTGAAGGCTCGCCGTGCCCCCACGACGTAAAAAATTACAATAGCCTCTGCAATGCACTGGCGTTCAAAATCCGTTGCCACTGTGGCACAATCATGGCGCATGCAACGGAGCAGACGCCCTCTTGCCCCTTTAAGCCCCTCTGATCTGGAGTGGTTCGCGCTCCGCTATGTCGAGCGCTACGCCACCACGCGCGGCAAGCTGAGCGATTATCTGCGCCGAAAGATCCGCGAGCGGGGGTGGGGTGGGGAGACGCCTCCGGATGTGGTCGCGCTCGCCCAGCGCATGGCCGATCTCGGCTATGTCGACGATCGCGCCTTTGCCGAATCCAGGGCCGGGGCGATGGGGCGGCGCGGGCTGGGCGCGCGCCGCGTGATCCAGGCGCTGCATTTCGACGGGATAGAGGCCGAGGATGCCGAGGCGGTCGCGCCGATCATCGAGGAAAACACGGCTGCCAGCGCCATCGCCTTTGCCCGGCGAAAGCGGATCGGACCCTATGCCCGCGAGGTTGCGGACCGCCCGCAACAGGAAAAGCAGGTCGCTGCGATGATGCGGGCGGGGCACGCGCCCGCGCTGGTCTGGAAAATTGTAAAAATGATGCCGGGAGACGATCCGGAAGCTTTGCTGGAGGCCGGTTAGGCCCGATTGATACAAAGCAATTCCATTTATGGAAAATCTTGTGTTAAAGTTCTCCGCTGGGGGACAATGATAATGCGTGCTGACCCGCAGCTTGCGTCGAGAGACTTCGCCGTTGAGTCGCCGGTAAATAATGCGTTCGATGCCGATGCGGCATCCGGGGGGCAGGTTTACTCTGGCGTAGTCAAATGGTTCGATGTCACGAGGGGATTTGGTTTTCTTGTTGCTGACGACGAGGGCGTCGGCGACATCCTGATTCATTTCACCGTGCTGCAGGAGCATGGCCGCCGCAGCCTGCCCGAAGGGGCGCGGGTGCAATGCACCGCAGTGCAGCGCAATCGCGGTCTGCAGGCGCGCGAGATTCGGTCGATCGACCTGAGCGAAGCCGTAGAGGTGCCGAAGCGCGCGCCGGAACGATCGGACCGGCTCGAGATGATTGCCTCCGCCGGAGAATTCGAGCCGGTCACGGTAAAATGGTTCAATCGGCTGAAAGGTTACGGATTTCTGGTGCGTGGAAGCGACTCGGCGGATATATTTGTCCATATGGAGACGCTGCGCCGCGCCGGAATCGATGAGATCGAGGCCGGTCAGCCCCTTCGGGCACGTATCGTCGATGGCGATAAGGGGCCGCTCGCTGTGGCGGTCGAAAGGACCGGTTAGAGTATCATGATTCCGAAGCGTGGGATTGCAGCGGCGCTTGCCGCATTGGCTTTGCTCGGCAACGCGGCATGTAAGAGCGATGCGGGGGCCAGTGCCGGTGTTGAGGCCAATGCGGCCCGGCTGACCGTGACGGTGCAAACCAAAAGCGGTGACCGGGTCTTCAACGTCGATGTCGCGCGCACTGCTGCCGAGCAGGAGCGCGGGCTGATGTTCCGCACCGGCATCCCGGCCGATGGCGGCATGATCTTCACCCCTTATCCCGCGGAAGGCGGCGGCCCGCGCGAGGCGAGCTTCTGGATGAAGAACACGCCGAGCCCGCTCGACATCATCTTTATCCGCCCCGACGGCACGATCGCCTCGATCGCGGATAATACCGTCCCCTATTCGGAAGAGCCGGTGAAATCGGGCGAGCCAGTGAGCGCTGTGCTCGAGATCAATGGCGGCAAGGCGGCTGAGCTTGGCATCGCGCCCGGCGACAAGGTGACCTGGTAGGGCCGGTGACTGGATAGGGATTTGGCACGCGCGCGCTTCTGCATTGCCTCACGTTGCGCGCGCCGCTAATCGCGCAGGCATGGGTATCTTCAAGAACGCGTTCACTTGGTGGGAAGGCGCCACCTTCGGCACCTGGATGGGCCTGCGCGGCAAGGACAGGATTGGCGAAGACGCGCTCGGCAACGTCTATTGGCAGGGCGGAAGCGATGCGAACGGTCTGCCTCGCCGCTGGGTGATCTATAGCGGCGCGAACGACGCCAGCCGTGTCCCGCCCGAATGGTTCAGCTGGCTCCATCACCAGATCGATGAAGCGCCCGACGCGGCGCTTCCCGCACCGCGCGCGTGGGAGAAGCAGGCCGAAGCCAACCTCACCGGCACTGAGCTGGCCTATCGCCCGCCCGGCGCGCTGGAAAAGGGCGCACGCCGCGCCGCGGCCACCGGCGATTACGAGGCCTGGACCCCCGGCGCATGAATTTTCGCGGCCCGCATGCAGCCGCGTTGCTGGCGCTTGCAACGGCTGCGTGCACCGGCGGCGGCGCGGGAAACAATGCGGCGACCGATGAGGTGGTCACCACCGGTGCCGGCCGCACCGACGATGCGGAGGTCATCAGCGTACGCGCCGATGGCAGCGTGGAAGATGCAGCCGCGACTCCGATGGCGGAGCGTGAGGCCGTGCTCGGCATCCTCAACAAGCGCAACGGGGTAACCCGCGAGTTCAAGCTCAAGCCGGGCCAGGCAGTGCGGATCGACAATGTGATCGTGCGCCTGCGCGCATGCGACAAGACCGCGCCCTGGGAGCAAGACCAGCTGACCGGCGCGTTCGTCCAGGTCGATGTCGAGCAGCTCGACAAGAAATGGATCCGTGTCTTTTCGGGCTGGCTGTTCAAGGAGCGTCCGGCGCTCAACGTGGTCCAGCACGGAATCTACGATGTGTGGCCCAAGAGCTGCGCGATGACTTTCAAGGATAGCGGGCCGGATACGGTTTCGGCGCCTTCTGCCGGATCGGGCGCGCGGTCGAGCGAGAAAAAGTCGCCGGAGACGGATGGCGAGCCCGCTGCGAGCCCCGCCGAATCTTCGCCCAAGGCGGACACCAGCAACGCGACATAATCGTCGCGCGGCACTTCGATCGCGCCCAGCGTGGCGAGATGATCGGTCTGGAACTGGCAATCGAGCAAGGTGAAGCCGCCCGCCTTCAGCCGCGCGACCAGGTGGGCGAACGCGACCTTCGATGCGTCGCGGACGCGCGTCACCATCGATTCGCCGAAGAATGCGCGGCCGAGCGCCAGTCCGTATAGCCCGCCGGCCAGGCGATCTCCGTCCCAGCATTCGATCGAATGTGCGAAGCCGCGGCGGTGCAGCTCGACAAATGCCCGCTCGATCGGCCCGTTGATCCAGGTATCCGGGCGATCGCTGGTGGATTCGGCGCAGAGTTGCATGATCTGCTGGAACGCCTGATCGACCGTGACGCGAAAGCGGTCGGCGAGGATCGTCTTCCTGAGCGAGCGCGAAAGACGGAAGCGATCGAGCGGAAGGATGCCGCGCAGTTTGGGCTCGACCCAATAGACATTGGGGGCCTGCCGGTGATCCGCCATCGGGAACACGCCCATCGCATAGGCGCGCAGCACGAGATCGGGATCGAGCTCGAATTTGGGGGGGAGGGGACGGCTCATCGCTTCATGCCCGGATCTGCATCAACAGCCAAGCTGGCATGAAAAAGGGCCGGCGGAAATCTCCGCCGGCCCTGAAATTGGTGAGAAAGCGAAGAGCTTACGCCTTGCAGGTGCGCGTGCCTTCGTTCGGCGTGACTACCGTGGCGCTCTTGGGCGTACCGGTCAGCTTGTAGCCGCCCTCCGCCACATAGGGTTCGCCAGCCGCGGGGGCCTTCAGGATCGTGCCTGCGCCGTCCTTGGCGGTGCGGACCTGAACCTGAGTGTCGCCCTGGAAGAAATCGACGAACACAAGGCTGTTGTCGCCGCAGCGCATCTGCTTGCTCGCGCTGATCGACGGCGGAAGCACGACCGGCGCGCGGTTGGCGAGTTCCGTCTTCATCGGATCCGGCGAGATGCTGCTGACTTCTTCGGGTTTGTTTTCACAAGCCGCAAGCGACAGAAGCGCAGCGGCGGCGGCGATAAGAGGCAGTTTGTTCATAGCGGGACCGGTTTCTCCGACAGGGCAAGTATCGTCAAGCGATTCGTGATATAAAGTCACATTATTTTGTGCGGTGCGTTATAGCTTAGCTTTTGTTGCGCGAAGATGAATCGGCGGAGTCCGGACATTCCCTGAGGCTGGCCCGGCGGTGATTTGGCCGGACGGACGCGCGCGGCCGGCTAATCCGGCGATCGCCAATCCGCTGCATCGCGGCGCGATCCGCGCGCCCCAATTTACAGGAATCGGCGAAGCCCCTCCCAGGCGGGGAGCTTGGCGGCAAGGCCGATCGTGTGAAGCGGGCTGCTGGAAGGAAGCGCCACAATTTCGTAGCGCGCGGCGGTTTCACCCAACTGCTTCAGGCCGTGGCGGAGCGCCGTTCCGCCGTTGAACGCGATGGCGCGCAGATCGGGCAGGGACACGGCGAGCGCGGCAATATCATGACCCTCGATATCGCGGAGCGCGGCATCGGTGCTGCCCGGACGGGTGGCGCTGGCGACCGCGTCCCATAGCCCAATGCGCGCCGCCAGCAATGCGTCCAGGCGCGCATCATAGGGAATGGGAGCGAGATCGCGGCCCGCGGCGTGCGAGATGAGCCGCCAGAACTGGTTTTGCGGATGCGCGTAATAGCGCTGCTCGGCCAGCGAGCGCTCGCCGGGAAGCGAGCCGAGCACGAGCAGGCGGACGGCGGGATCGACGACGGGCGGAAAGCTGTGCTTGCGCGGCTCCATAGGGCTGAGATAGCGTGCGCACATGGCCCGCACCATCACCACCTATCGCGAATTCTGGCCCTTTTATCTGCGCGAGCATGCCAAGCCGCAGACACGGGCGATTCACTATGTGGGCACCGTGCTCAGCCTGTGGTTCCTGTTCATCGCGCTGGGAGCGGGCGGATGGTGGTGGGCGCTGGTCCCGCTTTCGGGATACGGATTCGCCTGGGCGGCGCATTTCGGTGTGGAGAAAAACCGCCCGGCGACATTCACCTATCCGCTCTGGTCACTGTTCAGCGATTACCGGATGTTCTTCCTGTGGCTGTTCGGCGGGCTCGACAAGCACCTGAAGGCGGCGGGCGTCACGCGCTAGTCGGCCAACTGCTTCCGAACCTTTTGAGCGCTTGCCTGGTCGCCCGGATCGCACAGAAATCCGATTGGCTTGCGATAAGCATCGCTTGCTTGCTCCCGGGGGCGATGCGCTCCATCTAGGCGGCATGCACACGACATCCGACACGCTCGCACTGATCGGCAACACTCCGCTGGTGCGCCTGAAGGGCCCGAGCGAAGCCACAGGCTGCGACATTTACGGCAAATGCGAGTTCGCGAACCCGGGCGCTTCGGTAAAGGATCGCGCGGCGCTCTCGATCGTCGAGGATGCGGAGGCGCGAGGGCAGATCGAACCGGGTGGGACGATCGTCGAAGGAACCGCGGGCAATACCGGCATCGGGCTGGCACTGGTTGCGAACGCCAAGGGCTACAAGACCATCATCGTGATGCCCGAAACGCAATCGCGCGAGAAGATGGATACGCTGCGCGCGCTGGGCGCCGAACTCGTGCTGGTGCCGGCCGCGCCTTATTCGAACCCCGGCCATTTCGTTCACACCTCGCGCCGCATCGCCGAGGAGACGCCCAATGCCGTTTGGGCCAACCAGTTCGACAATATCGCCAATCGCCGCGCGCATATCCTGGGCACGGCGGAAGAGATATGGGAGCAGATGGAGGGCCGAATCCATGGCTTCACCTGCTCGGCTGGCACAGGGGGCACGATCGCTGGCGTGGGGCTGGGGCTCAAGGCCCGGGACGAGAATATCTGCATCGCGCTGACGGACCCGCATGGCGCGGCGCTCTACGAATATTATGCGTGCGGCGAGCTTCGCGCCGAAGGAAGTTCGGTGGCCGAAGGGATCGGGCAGGGGCGGATCACCGCCAATCTGGAAGGCGCGCCGATCGATACGCAATTCCGCGTCTCGGATGCCGAGGGGATGGAATGGGTCGCCCGCCTGTTGAGCGAGGAGGGGCTATGCCTGGGCCTGTCTTCCGGGATCAACGTGGCCGGCGCAGTCCGCCTTGCGCGGCAACTGGGGCCGGGCAAGCGCATCGCGACGATCCTTTGCGACACGGGATTTCGTTATCTTTCAACGTTGTATAATGGCGAGTGGCTGGAGGCGAAGGGACTGCCTGTGCCATCATGGCTCGCGGCGAACCGAGGCTGAGCCTCGACAAGCTACCGTTAACACGTTACTTTTATGCCACAGTTATGAAGCCGGGATCTCATCAGGAATCTGCCCAGGCGATGCAGCGGGTCCGTGTCGGCATGACCGGCTTGCTCATCGTATTGGTGCTGATCGGGCTTGCGAGCGCGATCTTCTCTTCGGCAAACCGGGACGTGCCGGTGGCCGCCATCGGCGCGCCCAACGCATCGGTTGTCGCCAATATCAGCGATGGAACCGGAGCCAACACGATCGTCGAAAAGGGTAAGGACGAGCCGCTCGCCGAAATGGGCGTGACGCCAAGCACGACCTCGACCGAAGCGGCTGCCGCGGCCAAGCTCCGCGAGCAGGCGCGACGCCAGCAACCCTGACTGCCTTCTGATATCGAAGCGCGCGCCGAGCGGTCCGCGGCTGGCTCGAACGGCCTGTCGCGCCGACTCGCTGCATTTCTGCGATTCTTTGAAGTTTGGTGAGGGTGCGCTCGAATCTGCGGCATGCTAGGTTCGGCGCGGAGAAATCGGGGATTCAGCGCCACTTGCGCGATATTTGCGGGCAGGTCCGGGATTTTGCCCCACCGCGAGCAAACCTGCCGATTTACCTACAATGTCGTTTGGAGCGATTGGAACGTGTCATGAACATACGAAGAGGTTATTGAGAACATCCTTCAGATCATGTAAAAAGTGGGGTGATTTCCCACCAAATCCCCGTTTCACCCGTTGTGTCCCCGAGCGCTTGTGTTAAACAAGAGGCTTAAGAGGGGGCACACCCTTTCACCGTCAGGGAATGCACCTGGAGGCGGCCTAAAGGGCTGATTCCGGAGACGGAGGAGTTGTGCCCGCACTGGGGTGGTGTGGTGGCGACAAGGGAGCTCTTCGAAGGATTTGCGCTTCAGGCGGTCGACCAGAAAGGTCGCGTCGCTATTCCCGCAGACCTGCGCGCCGCCGCCGAACGCAATTCCGACATTCGCCAGATCGTTATCAGCGCCCACCCGTTCGATCCTTGCCTTTCCGCCCATGATCTGGGCTGGTCGCGCGAGAAGTATCAGCGCATCGACAATCCCGATCTCACCCCCGGCGACGAGGGTCAGAAGGCTAACGCCCAGGCCAAGCGCCGCGCATTCGGTCTGGTTGAAAAGGCGCCGTTCGATGATAGCGGCCGCTTCGTGATCCCGCCTTTCTTCAAGAAGAAGGCGGGTATCGACAAATGGGCGCTCTTCTACGGATCGGGCGAGAGCTTCGAAATCTGGTCGCCGGAGCGGCTGATGTCGACGCCGGATATCGATCCCGAGCTGCGCGAAGTCTGCGAATATCTTTGCGAAACCAAGGGGGTGAAGCTGTGAGCTCGCCTTCCGAACCACATGTCCCCGTACTGCTCGCGGAAGTGATCGACGCGCTCGCCATTGTGCCCGGCGAGCGTCATGTCGACGCCACTTTCGGCGCGGGCGGCTACGCCAACGCCATCCTCGAGCGGGGTGCCGAGGTGGCCGCTTTCGATCGCGACCCCCATGCGATCGGGAGCGGCCAAACCCTCGTGTCCGCTGCGGACGGGCGTCTTATCCTGATCGAGGCGCCGTTCAGCCAGATGGAGAGCGAGCTCGCTGCGCGCGATCTCGTTCCCGTGGACGGCGTCACAATGGATATCGGTGTCTCGTCGATGCAGCTCGATCAGGCGGAGCGTGGCTTCTCCTTCCAGCAGGATGGCCCGCTCGACATGCGTATGTCGGGCGAGGGCGTTAGCGCGGCCGAGTGGTTGAACGAGGCCGACGAAGGCGAAATTGCAGACGTCCTCTATAATTACGGCGACGAGCCGCGTTCGCGCAGGGTGGCCCGTGCGATCGTCTCCGCAAGACCCCTTACGCGCACTTCCGAACTCGCAAACGTGGTTAGGAAAGCGTTAGGACATAAGGCGCACGACAAGAAGGACCCGGCGACCAGGACCTTCCAGGCTGTGCGTATTTTTATCAACCGTGAGCTGGACGAGCTGGCCGAAGGGCTGGCGGCGGCAGAGCGCGTGTTGAGGCCAGGCGGGCGCCTCGCGGTGGTGACGTTCCACAGCCTTGAGGACCGGTTGGTCAAGCGCTTCCTCCGGGAGCGCAGCGGCGGCGAGCCGGCCGGTTCGCGCCATCTTCCGGCAAAGGCCGCCAAGGCCGAGCCCAGTTTTGAAGCTCCCGCGAAGGCGATCCGCCCCAGCGACGAGGAAGTAGCGCGTAACCCCCGCGCACGTTCGGCCACCCTCCGCGTCGCGCGGCGGACCTCGGCTGCGGCGTGGGCGAGTGAAGGAGTAAGCTGATGGTTGGCCAGGGGTTCAAGGGGCTAGGCTGGTTCCTGCTCGGCGTCGTCGTGGCGCCGACCTGCTACATGGTGAACTCGCACGGCGCGGCTGAGCGCTCGAAGCTTCAAGCGGTGAAGGCCGCGATCGTACAGGCGCAGAAGGATATTCGCGGGCTGGAGACCGAATTTGATACGCGCGCCAATCTCGCCCAGCTCCAGCGCTGGAATGGCGATGTGCTTGCGATGGCCGCCCCTGCGCCGCAGCAATATCTGGCGGGCGAGGAAGCGCTTGCGGATCTCGATCGTCCGGCCGAAGTACAGATGGCGTCGCTGGTGGTTCCGGCGGGTGCGCGCGTGGAGCCGGCGCCTGCGGTGGTGCACACTGCCGCTGTCGAGCCCGTGCGTAGCCCCGGCAAGGAAAAGAGCGCCGCGCAGCAGGACAAGGAACTGCGCAACCTGATGAAGAAGGCCGACAAGACTGTCGTGGCGATGGCTGACAAGAACATTCTGAGCGCGTCGACGATGAGCGATCTTCAGCAGTTGGCGGCGCGCGAGAAGAAGTCTCTGCGTTGATCGTCGTCGTCGCCCCGCCCGCGCGTGCGCGCGGCTCGGGCGGTGCCCGGCAGGCGCTCGTCGCCACCGCGCAGGTGCGGCTGATGATCCTGTCGCTTTTGTTCGGTTTTGGATCGCTGGTGGTGATCGGCAAGCTGGCATTGCTAGCATTGTGGGCGGAACCTGCGCGGGCGCGCGACTTTGCCGCCACGCTCGTTCCCCCGCGTGGCGACATTGTGGATCGCAACGGCTCGCCGCTGGCGCGTTCGATCGATGCCTGGGCGATCGCGGTGCATCCCAATCAGGTGATCGGGGACAGGGGCGCGCTGGCGCAGAAGCTGGCCGAGATGTTCCCCGAAAAGACTGCCGGCTCCTATTATGCGCTGCTCAACTCGGGCAGTAACTTCGCATGGATCAAGCGCCGCGCGCTTCCCGAGGAAGTGAATGCGGTCAATGCGCTGGGTGAGCCGGCGATCGAATTCCAGCGCGAACCCGAGCGGCTTTACCCGCAATCGGATATGGCCGCGCACATCCTGGGCTATTTGAACGACAAGGGACGCGGCGTCTCGGGCATGGAGAAGGTGCTCGACGCGCAGTTGATGGATCCGGAGCAACGCGGCAAGCCTGCCGTGCTTTCGATCGATTCCCGCGTGCAGGCTGCGCTCGAAAACGAGTTGGGCAATGCCATGACCGTGTTTCAAGCGCGCGGCGCGGCGGGGGTGATCCTTGACGTTTCCACGGGCGAAGTGATGGCGATGGTCTCGCTGCCAAGCTTCAATCCCAACAAGCTGGGCGCGATCCCGCCGCGCAACAACGTGACGCAGAGCGTCTATGAGCTTGGCTCCACCTTTAAGCCGATCGCGGTAGCCGCGGCGATCGAGAGCGGGGTGATAACCTCGATGTCGCGCCGGTTCGATGCGACGCAGCCGATCCAGGTGGGCCGCTTCAAGATTCGCGACGATCCCGGCGATGAGCAGTTTCGCTGGCTCAACATCCCGGAAACGCTGATCTATTCGTCGAACATCGCCACCGCGCGCATCGCCGACGAGATCGGCGCTGCGCGGCTGCAGGATATCTTCAAGCAACTGGGCTTTGGCGAGCGTCCGGCGATCGAGCTGATGGATAATGCGCGGCCGCTTTGGCCGAGCTTCTGGGCGCGGACCACGGTGATGACCACGGCCTATGGACACGGCATCGCAGTGACCCCGCTGCACCTCGCAAGCGCCTATGCGACGATGGTGAATGGCGGCATTGCCCGCCCGGCGACCCTGTTCAAGGTTGAGCCGGGCAAGGCTGTCCCGGGCAAGCGCGTGCTGAGCGAAGAGACCAGCTACCGGATGCGCCAGCTTCTGCGCCTGATCGTGCTGCGGGGCACCGGGCGCAATGGCGAGGCGAAGGGCTATCGCCTGGGTGGCAAGACCGGTACTGCGGAAGCGGCTGCGGGCGGTGGTTACGACAAGAGCAGGAACGTTTCGACCTTCGCGGTGGCTTTCCCCATCGATGCACCGCGCTATGTGATGTTGGCGATGCTCGATTCTCCGAAGCCCACTGCCCAGGTTCGCCGCACGACTGCGGCATGGACCGCCGCGCCCGTCGTCGCGCGCGTTATCGCCCGCACGGGCACCATCCTGGGCGTGACGCCCGACGAAACGCGCGACATCGACGTGAGCGAACTGATTCCGCTGATCTGGACCGGGCCCAAGGGCACGAAGCCCGAAGCGAAGAAGGCCGCCGAATGAGACTGGGGGCGCTGACCGGGGGCGGGGAGAGCGCAGTTGTAACGGGGTTCGCGATCGATCACCGCAAGGTCGCGCCAGGCACGATCTTCGGCGCATTCCAGGGTGCGCGGGTGAATGGCGAGGACTTTATTCCCGCGGCGGTAAAGGCAGGCGCGGTGGCGATCGTCGCCCGGCCCGAGGTCGTGGTCGAGGGTGCGCTGCACATCGCCGACGACAATCCTCGCGAGGCCTTCGCCGCGCTGGCCGCCAAATTCTTCGCGCCTTTCCCCGGAACCGCCGTCGCGGTGACCGGAACCAACGGCAAGACCTCGACCGTGGAGATGACGCGCCAATTGTGGCGCATGGCCGGGTATCACGCCGCATCGATCGGAACGCTGGGCGTCACCACGTCCGACGAAAGCGTCTCGACCGGCCTGACCACGCCGGATGTCGTGACCTTCCTGTCGAATGTGGCGGGCCTAGCGCGGGAGGGCGTGACGCATGTCGCGTTCGAAGCATCGTCGCACGGGCTGTCGCAATACCGTACCGAAGGGCTGCCGGTCAGGGCGGCGGCCTTCACCAATCTCAGCCGCGATCATCTCGATTATCACGGCGACATGGCCGCCTATTTCCACGCCAAGCTGCGGCTCTTCGCCGATGTGCTGGCAGCGGATGGCACGGCGGTGGTCTGGGCCGACGATCCCAATTCCCCCCGTGTCGAGGAACTGGCGCGCGCGCGCGGCAACAGGTTGATCACCGTGGGCGAGCATGGCGAAACGCTCCGGCTGGTAGGCCGCGATCCCAGCCTGTTGGGGCAGAAGCTCACGATCGAAGCGGGCGGCTCGACCTATCAGGTTATGCTGCCGCTGATCGGCGCCTATCAGGCCGCCAACGCGCTCACCGCTGCCGGCCTGGTCATCGCCACCGGCGGCGACGTCGCTGCGACCATCGCCAATCTTGCCCGGCTCCAGCCGGTGCGCGGGCGCCTGGAGCGCGCGGTAATCACAAAGAGCGGCGCGCCGGTCTATGTCGATTACGCCCATACCCCCGATGCGCTTGAGGCGGCGATCGCCGCGCTCAAGCCGCATACCCAGGGGCGGCTGATCCTGATGTTCGGCGCGGGCGGCGATCGAGACACCGGCAAGCGCGAGCCGATGGGGCGGGCTGCTGCGGCCGGTGCGGACGTCGTGATCGTCAGCGACGACAATCCCCGCTCGGAAGATCCTGCCGCGATCCGCGCCGAAGTTCTGAAGGGCGCGCCGGATGCGATCGAGATCGGCGGGCGCCGCGAGGCGATTGCTGCGGCCATCGCGATGGCGGAAGCGGGCGATATCGTGCTGCTCGCCGGCAAGGGCCACGAACAGGGCCAGATCGTCGGCGACCGCATATTGCCGTTCGACGATGTCGGCGTGGCGCGGGAGTGCGCGGCATGAGGCTATGGACCTCCGCCGAGATCGCCACCGCCACCGGCGGCACGGCGAGCGAAGACTTCCAGGTTTCGGGAGTCACGTTCGATTCTCGCGAGGTTGGCCCCGGCGATCTGTTCCTGGCGCTCAAGGGAGAGACCAGCGACGGTCATCGCTTCCTGGACCAGGCATTCGGCCAGGGGGCGGCGGGTGCCGTCGTTCACGCGCCGGCGCCGCATCCGCATATCCTGGTGGCGGACACCACCGCCGCCCTCGACGCCCTGGGCAGGGCCGCGCGCGCCCGGATGTCCGGCAAGGTGATCGGCGTCACCGGCTCTGCGGGCAAGACCGGAACCAAGGAAGCTCTGTTCGCTGCGCTGGACCGGATCGAGCCCGGCTATGCACATCGTTCGGTGAAATCGTACAACAACCATGTCGGCGTGCCGCTGAGCCTATCGCGCATGCCCGCCACGGCGCGCTTCGGCGTGTTCGAGATGGGGATGAACCATGCCGGCGAATTGGCTGCGCTGACCCGGCTGGTGCGCCCTCATGTCGCGATCGTCACCACGATCGCGCCGGCCCATATGGGCTTCTTTTCCGGCGAGGAGGCGATTGCCGACGCCAAGGGCGAGATTTTCCGGGGGCTGGAGCCGGGCGGTACGGCGATCATTCCCTATGACAGTCCGCACCGCGACCGGCTGGTCGCTGCGGCAAAGCCTCATGCCGCCACGATCGTGACCTTCGGGATCGGCAAGGGCGCCGATGTGCATGTGCTGGAATCGATGCGTGCGCGGGGCGGGGGCACCTTCATCACCGCCCGGGTGCGCGATCGCGAACTCAGCTTCACTTTGTCGCAGCCGGGGGATCATTGGGTCTCGAACGCGATGGCTATCCTCGCGGCGGTCCAGGCGGTGGGCGGCGATCTTGAACTCGCCGGCCTTGCGCTGGCCGAGCTGGGCGGTCTCACCGGGCGTGGCGCGCGGATCAATGTGCCTGCGGGTGGCGGCGACGCGCTGGTGATCGACGAGAGCTACAACGCCAATCCGGCTTCGATGCGCGCCACGCTCCAGGTGCTGGCGCGCGAGCCCGGCCGCAAGATCGCGGTGCTGGGCGAAATGCGCGAGCTGGGCGAACATTCGGACGCATTTCACGCGGAGCTTTCCGGGCCGGTCGAAGCGGCTGCGGTCGATTATGCAATCCTTGTCGGCGAGGCGATGGCTCCCCTCGCACAAGCGCTTGAGGGGCGCGTGGATTTCGTCCATGTGCCCGACGCGGCGACCGCCCGCGAGCGACTGGAAGCAGTGCTCGCTCCTGGCGACGCGGTTCTTGTCAAAGGTTCGAATGGCGTGCGGCTCTCGGCAGTCGTTGCGGCGCTCACGGAAAGGGCTCCTGCCTGATGCTGTATCTTATTGCAGAATGGCTGGGTTTTCCGGGCATTTTCAATCTCTTCCGTTATCTCTCCTTCCGCTCCGGCGGCGCGGTGGCCACGGCTTTGCTGATCGGGCTGATCATCGGGCCGCGCTTTATCGGCTGGCTGCGCGTCCGTCAGGGCAAGGGGCAGCCGATCCGCGACGACGGCCCGCAAAGCCACCTCGCCAAGCGCGGCACGCCCACGATGGGCGGGCTGATGATCCTCACCAGCCTGATGCTGTCGGTGTTGCTATGGATGGATCTGCGCAACCCCTATGTCTGGGCCTGCATGTTCGTGACCTTCGGGTTCGGCATGATCGGATTCCTCGACGATTACGACAAGGTGCGAAAGGCCAGCACTGCGGGCGTATCGGGCAAGGTGCGCCTGCTGGGTGAATTCATCATCGCGGGCATCGCGAGCTGGATCATCATCATGCAGACGGGGGACACGACGCTCTACGTGCCCTTCTTCAGCTGGATCCACCCGGATCTCGGCTATCTCTACATCCCCTTCGCCGCCTTCACGATCGTTGCGTTCGGCAATGCCGTGAACCTGACCGACGGGCTCGACGGTCTGGCGACGATGCCGGTGGTGATCGCCAGCATGGCGTTCATGCTGATCGTCTATCTGGCCGGCAACAAGATCTACGCTACCTATCTGGGCATTCCGCACATTCCCGGCGCGGGCGATCTCGCCATCTTCTGCGGCGCGATGATCGGCGGGGGGCTGGCGTTCCTGTGGTTCAATGCGCCGCCCGCTGCGGTGTTCATGGGCGATACCGGCAGCCTCGCGCTTGGCGGCGCGCTCGGCGCGATCGCCGTCACCGCGCACCATGAGCTGGTGCTCGGCATTGTCGGCGGCCTGTTCGTGATGGAGGCGCTGAGCGTCATTATCCAGGTCTTCTTCTTCAAGCGCACCGGCAAGCGCGTCTTCAAGATGGCCCCCATCCACCATCATTTCGAGCAGCTCGGCTGGTCCGAGCCCACCGTCGTGATCCGCTTCTGGATCATCGCGTTCGTGCTGGCGCTGGCGGGGCTCGCGACGCTGAAGCTGCGGTGATCGTCTCCCGGTCCTGGAGCGGGAAACGCTATGCGGTGCTTGGGCTTGCGCGCTCGGGGCTGGCGACGGTGCGCGCGCTGCTGGCGGGCGGAGCCAGCGTCGTCGCATGGGACACGAACGAGGCGGCGCGGGCGCTTCTCTCTTCTGCTCCCTCTCCCCGCTTGCCGGGAGAGGGTCGGGGAGAGGGGGCTCCCGATTTAACGGCCCCCCCCCCCCCCC